>CAKAGN010000001.1:0-1437500 GCA_916438745.1 uncultured Veillonella sp.
ACTGACCTTCGTTCTACGCAAGGTCGCGGTAACTACCCATGACATTCGATCATGAAGAAGTGCCTAAGAAAATTGCTGAAGAAATTCGCCAAGAAAATGGCTAATCAGTGCACATCCCAGTGGGGCGCTTAGCCTCCCATAGGGTTACTATACATAAAAGTTTTTAATTATCCGCGACAAATTCAAAATGGCAAAAGCAAAAATTTGAACGGCTAAACCACACGTTAACATTGGTACTATCGGTCACGTTGACCATGGTAAAAACTATTTAACAGCAGCAATCACTAAAGTTCTGCTGAAAAAGGTCAAGTTGACTTCCAAGACTACAGCATGATTGACAAAGTTCCAGAAGAACGTGGAACGCGGTATCGTCAATCAACACTGCACACGTAGAGTACGAAACAGATACCCGTCACTATGCAGCACGTTGATCGCCCAGGCCATGCTGACTATGTTACACGATCACTGGTGCTCACAAATGGACGGCGCTATCCTAGTTGTATCCGCAGCCTGATTTGCCCTATGCCAAACCCGTGAGCACATCTTGTTAGCCGCCAAGTTGGACCAGCCATCGTTGTATTTCATGAACAGACATGGTTGACGATGAAGAATTATTAGAATTAGTAGAAATGGAATCCGGAATTGCTTTCCAGCTACGAATCTCCCTGGGCGATGACATCCCAGTTGTGGCAGGTTCTGCATTGAAAGCTTTAGAAGGCGACGCTAGCATACGTTGAAGCAATCAACGAATTGATGGCAAGTTGACGAGCTACATCCTCAACTCCAGAACGTGACACAGACAAAAACATTCTTTGATGCCTGTAGAGGACGTGTTCACAATCACCGGTCGTGGTACAGCAGCAACTGGCCGTGTAGAACGTGGTCAAATCAACGTTGGTGACGTAGTAGAAATCGTTGGTCTCAAGAAGAACCATCCAGCGACCACAGTGACAGGTCTTGAAAATGTTCCGCAAAATCTTGGAATCTGCAGTAGCAGGTGACAAACGTAGGCGCACTGCTTCGCGGTATCGACCGTAAAGACATCGAACGTGGTCAAGTGTTGGCTAAACCAGGTTCCATCAAACCTCACACTCAAATTCAAAGCAGAAGTATACGTGTTGACAAAAGAAGAAGGTGGCCGTCATACTCCATTCTTCCAACTACCGTCCACAATTCTACTTCCGCACAACTGACGTAACTGGGCGTTATACAATCTTACCAGAAGGTACAGAAATGTGGCATGCTCGGTGATAACATCACTATGAATATCGAGCTTATCACCCAATCGCTATCGAAGAAGGTTTACGTTTTCGCGATCCGCGAAGGCGTGCCACAGTGCAGGCGCCGGTGTTGTTACAGCTATCGAAGCATAATCTAACTGAAAGATTATCTATATAAAACCGTGTGATCGAGGAGCGGGCAAATCTGTCGCTCTTAGGTTGTGTAGTAAACTATGATATAGAAGGTTGCCTTTCGCGAGGAGAATTTCTATGGAGCAGTTCATTCTGAAATGGACGAAGGGAGATATATAACAATGGCAAAACAACAAAAATCCAGTATTCGCTTGAAAGCATATGATCACAAAGCATTGGATCAAAGTGCTCAACGTATTGTAGACGTTGCAAAACGCAATGGCGCTGTTGGTTTCTGGACCAATTCCATTGCCTAGCAGAAAAACATTTTTCACGATTCTTCGTTCTCCACATGTTAACAAAGATTCTCGTGAATAATTCGAAATGCGTACACATAAACGCTTTAGTAGAAATTATTGAACCAAATTCGAAAAACAGTAGATGCAATCACTCGCTTAGATTTGCCAGCTGTGTGTATCTAGTTGAACAAAATTATAAGAAATAAGGAGGTGCGATTATGTCTAAAGCTATTTTTGGGTAGTTAGGAATGACTCAAGTCTTCGACAACTGAAGGCAACTAGTTCCCCGATCACTGTAGTGGAAACTCACCCTAGCGTAGTAGTGCAAGTAAAAACTGTTGAATCCGACGGTTACAATGCAGTACAGCTTGGTTACGGTTCCATTAAAGAAAAACATTTAACTAAAACCTGTAAAAGGCCAGTTCGATAAAAGCCGGCGTGGCGCCAGTTAAATATCTTCGTGAACTTCGCCTTGCTGGAAGCAACTGATTACACAGTGGGCCAAACTCTGCGCCTGATATCTTCGCAGAAGGTGAGCTAGTAGATGTTGTGGGTACAGGTAAAGGTAAAGGGTTTCGCGGTACAATTAAGCGTCATAACTTTAGCCGTGGTCCCTGAAACTCACGGTTCCAAATCTCATCGTGAACCAGGTTCCATCGGTCCAATGATCTCCGGTGGCGGCGGTAAAGTATTTAAAGGTAAAAACTTCCCTCGGACAAATGGGTGGTGGCAGAGTTACTGTACAACGTCTATCTGTTGTAAAAGTTGATACTGAACGTAACCTTTATTAATTAAGGTGGCATCCCTGATGCGCTAAAGGTAGCCTAGTGATGGTTCGCAACACAGTAAAACCTGTTAAATAACTAATTGTCGAAAGGAGGATACATAATGCCAACAGTAACTAAATACAACATGTCCGGCGCTAAAGTCGGCGAAATCCAGTTGAATGATGCAGTATTCGGTGTTGAAAGTAAACGCTGTTATGCATCGCCGTAGTTCGTCAATTGTCTAACGAACGACTTGGTACACATGCAACTAAAACTCGAGGAGAAGTACGCGGTGGCGGTAAAAAACCTTGGAGACAAAAAGGTACAGGCCGTGCTCGTGCTGGTTCTAGCTGTTCCCCTAATTTGGGTAGGTGGTGGTATCACTTTTTGGTCCACAACCACGTAGCTACTATAAAGCTATGCCTCGTAAAGCTAGACGCTTAGCAGTTAAATCTGCATTATCTGATAAAGTAAATAACAGCGAATTGTTCGTAATCGACGAATTGAAATTAACTGCACCAAAAACTAAAGAAGTATTAAGCATTCTTAACAACTTCCAAGTAGGTGACGCAAAAGTTCTTTTCATCACTGACGGTGATGTAAATATGGAATTATCCGCTCGTAACATTCAAGGTGTGAAAGCGCTTCCATACACGAACATCAATATCTTCGATTTATTGCACCACGACAAACTCTTCATCGCTGAAGGTGCTATTGCAAAAATTGAGGAGGTGCTTGGATAATGAACAAATTTGATGTATCATTCGTCCAATCATTACAGAAAAACAACTTTTGTTAATGCAAGAAAACAAATACACTTTCCAAGTTCCTTTGAATGCGAACAAAGTAGAAATCCGTAAAGCTGTTGAATCTATCTTCAACGTAAAAGTAGAAAAAGTAGCCACTATCCGTGTATTAGGAAAAACTAAACGCATGGGTCGCACAATGGGTAAACGTAGCGATTACAAAAAAGCAATCGTAACTCTAAAAGCAGGCGAATACTATTGAATTATTTGAAGGTGTATAAGAGTCTAGTAAGGAGGCCCAATAATGGCAATTAAATCATTTAAAACCGTACTCCGCTGGTCGTCGGTTTATGACAGTATCTGCCTTTACTGAAATTACAGCAAGCAAAACCTGAAAAATCCTTGCTCGCAAAAAGTAACTTCTAAAGGCGGTCGTAATAACACTGGTAAAAATGACAGTACGTCATCAAGGTGGCGGTCATAAACGTCAATACCGTATTATTGACTTCAAACGTACTAAAGATAATATCCCAGCTCGCGTAGCTACAATCGAATACGATCCTAACCGTAGTGCTCGTATCGCATTGTTAAACTATGCAGATGGTGAAAAACGTTATATCATTGTCTCACATGGTCTTAAAGTGGGTGATGTAGTTTACTCCGGTCCTGAATCCGATATTAAACCAGGTAACGCGTTACCATTGGCTAATATCCCATTGGGTACCAAGTACACAACATCGAAAATGAAAATCGGTAAAAGGCGGACAAATCGTTCGTTCCGGCGGTACTTCCGCTCAATTAATGGCGAAAGAAGGTAACTACGCATTACTTCGTTTACCATCTGGTGAACTTCGTCGTGCACGTGTAGAATGCCGTGCTACAGTAGGTGTTGTATCTAACATTGACCATGAAAATATCACTATTGGTAAAAGCTGGTCGTCAACGTTGGATAGGCATTCGTCCTGGCAACCGCGGTGTTACAATGAACCCTTGTGACCATCCACACGGTGGTGGTGAAGGTAAATCTCCAGTTGGTCGTAAACATCCTGTTACACCTTGGGGTAAACCAGCTCATGGCGTTAAAACTCGCGACAAGAAAAAGCTTCAGCAAGTTAATCGTTAAACGTCGTACAAAAATAGGATATAGGGAAGGAGATATAACAGTGTCCAGATCAATTAAAAAAAGGCCCTTTTGTTGCAGAATCTCTTCTGATTGATGCCTTAAATGAAACTAATGATAAAAAAAGTAGTAAAAACCTGGTCCCGTGCATCTACTATTTTCCCACAATTTGTAGGCCATACGATTGCTGTGCATGATGGTCGCAAACATGTACCTGTATTCATTACAGAAGATATGGTAGGTCATAAATTAGGTGAATTCGCTCCTACACGTACTTATAAAGGACATGGTAAGGACGAAAAACTACAGGCAGAAAATAGGAGGATTTAACATGGAAGCAAAAGCAATCGCTAGACATATTCGTATTGCGCCTCGTAAAAATCCGCATCGTTGCAGATTTAGTGCGCGGTAAAAAAACATCGGCGAAGCATTTGCCATCTTGAAGTTTACTCCCGAAAGTTGGCGCCGATGTAGTAACTAAAGTTTTGACATCTGCTATCGCAAAATGCAGAACACAATTTTGACATGAATGTAGAGAAATCTTTATGTGTCCGAGATCTTTCGTTGATCAAGGTCCAACAATGAAACGCATTCATCCTCGTTCCCGTGGACAGGCTTTTCAAAAATTTTTGAAACGTTCTAGCCACGTAACAGTAGTTGTTAAAGAAAGAGCTTAATCGAAGGAGGGAAACAGAGTGGGTCAAAAAGTAAATCCACATGGCTTGCGTGTTGGTATCGTAAAAGATTGGGACGCAAAATGGTATGCTGATAAAGATTTCGCATCTAACCTTCATGAAGACGTTCAAAATCCGTAACTTCTTGAAGAGAAAACACTTTTCATTGCTGGTATTTCCCGCATTGAAATTGAGCGTACAAATAAACGTATTAAAGTAACAATCCACACTGCTAAACCGGTATGGTTATCGGCAAAGGTGGACAAGGCATCGAAGATCTTCGTAAAGCCTTAAAACGTTTTTACTGACAAACAAATCGATGTAAATATCGCTGAAATTAAACAAGTGAGATATGGAAGCTCAACTTGTTGCTGAAAAGCATTGCTAGACAATTGGAACGCCGTGTAAGCTTCCGTCGTGCAATGAAACAAGCAGTAGGTCGTACTATGCGTCTAGGCGCTAACGGTATCAAAGTAATGGTATCCGGTCGTCTTGGCGGTGCGGAAATCGCTCGTAGCGAATCCTACCGTGAAGGTTCCATTCCACTTCACACACTTCGTGCAAATATCGACTATGCAACAGCAGAAGCACATACAACATATGGTTGCATCGGTATTAAAGTATGGATCTACAAAGGTGAAGTTTTGCCAGAAGCTAAACAAACATCTAAAAAGGAAGAAGGTGACAACTAATGCTAATTCCAAAGCGCGTAAAACATCGTAAAACAATTCCGCGGTCGTATGAAAGGCCGTGCAATGCGTGGTAACAAAAGTTGCTCATGGTGATTTCGGTTTAGTAGCATTAGAGCCATCTTGGATCACAAACCGTCAAATCGAAGCAGCCCGTATTGCTAGTGACACGTTACATTAAACGTGGTGGTAAAGTTTGGATTAAAATTTTTCCCTGATAAACCAATCACTGCAAAACCAGCGAGGCGTTCGTATGGGTTCCGGTAAAGGTTCTCCAGAAAAATGGGTAGCAGTAGTTCGCCCAGGACGTGTAATGTTTGAAATGAACGGCGTACCAGAAGTAGTGGCTCGTGAAGCTATGCGTCTTGCAAAGCCATAAACTTCAATCAAAAACTAAGTTCGTTGTTAAGGGTAAAGAATTGGGTGGTGACGTAAATGAAGGTTAATGACATTCTGCAATTTGAGCGTCTGCCGAGTTGAACACTAAAGTTTCCGAATTGAAAGAAGAGTTGTTTAACCCTACGTTTTCAACTCGCTACTGGTCAATTAGAAAATCCAATGCGTATCCGTGAAGTTAAGAAAAACCATCAGCTCGTATCAAAACTGTACAACGAGAAGAAGAAATTAAAGGTAATGCATAATAACAAATTTTGTTTGGATTGAATAGGAGGCTTAAAAGTCGTGGCAGAAGTAAGAAATGTACGAAAAGCACGTGTAGGTAAAGTTGTAAGCAACAAAATGGACAAAACAGTTGTTGTACAAATCGATCGTAAAGTACCTCACGAATTATATAGCAAGCCAATGGTAACAAAGCAAACGTTTTAAAGCTCATGATGAGAACAACGAATGCTTAGTTGGCGACATTGTAAAAATCGTAGAAACTCGTCCATTATCTAAAGATAAACGTTGGAGAGTTGTAGAAATTATTGAAAGACAAAAATAATCTGTGATGTAAGGAGGAAAAGTCATGATCCAGCAACAAACAATTTTGAATGTTGCCGATAACACAGGTGCGAAACGCATTATGTGCATCCAAGTGATGGGCGGTTCTTACCGTAAAATTTGGCAATATTGGTGACGTAATCGTTGCTTCTGTAAAAAGATGCATCACCCGGTGGAGTTGTCAAGAAAGGCGACGTAGTAAAAGCCGTTATTGTTCGTTCTAAAAAGGTATCCGTCGTCAAGATGGTTCCTATATTCGTTTCGATGAGAACGCTGCTGTAGTTATTAAAGACGACAAAAGCCCTCGCGGAACTCGTATTTTCGGACCTGTAGCAAGAGAACTTCGTGAAAAAGACTTCATGAAAATTATCTCCCTTGCTCCAGAAGTGTTATAAGAAGGAGGAGCTCAACATGTCCCAAAAACTACATGTTAAAAAAAGGTGATACAGTTGTTGTTATCTCCGGCAAGGAAAAAGGTAAACAAGGCGAAATCATCGCTGTTGATATCAAAAAAGAACGAGTAACTGTAAAAGGTCTTAACCTAGTTAAACGTCACACAAAAACCCTAGCCAAGCGAACCCACAAGGTGGCATCATCGAAAAAGAAGGTACAATTCATGTATCTAACGTAATGGTGTTAGATCCTGAACAAAAAGTTCCAACTCGTACTAAAAAGTTGAGGAAAAATGGTTCTTTCGTTCGTGTAGCTGTTAAAAAGTGGCGCTAAACTTTAATTGATAAGGAAAGGAGGTCTTTTACAAAATGTCTCGTTTACAAGAAAAAAATATACTTCTGAAATTAAGAAGGCTTTTACAAGAGAAATTCCAATATGGCAACGTAATGGAAATTCCTAAATTAGAAAAATCGTAATCAATATCGGCGTAGGCGATGCTGTTAGTAACTCAAAGCATTGGACGCGACTGTTAAAAGATTTAGAAATTATCGCTGGTCAAAACCAGTTGTAACTCGCGCGAAAAAAATCCATTGCGAACTTCAAAGTTCGTGAAGGTATGCCTCTTGGCACAAAAGTAACTCTTCGTGGCGAACGCATGTATGAATTCCTCGATAAATTGATTAATGCAGCATTGCCTCGCGTGCGTGACTTCCGTGGTATCAGCGCAAAAGCGTTTGATGGTCGTGGTAACTATGCATTAGGGCCTAAAAAGAGCAATTAATCTTCCCTGAAATCGAATACGATCAAGTAGAACGTGTAACAGGAATGGATATCATCTTCGTAACAACAGCTAAGACTGACGAAGAAGCTCGTGAATTATTGGCACAATTCGGCATGCCTTTTGAAAAATAATTAGGAGGAAACGATAGATGGCTAAAAATCTATGATCGAACGTGAGAAAAAAACGTGCACGTATCGTTGCAAAAATATGCAGCAAAAACGCGAAGCGTTAAAAGCAGACAGGCGATTATGAAGGTTTATCCAAATTACCTGCCAACGCATCCCCAACACGCTTGCACAATCGTTGCAACTTAACAGGTCGTCCTCATGGTTATATGCGTAAATTCGGTATTAGCCGTATTGCGTTCCGTGAATTGGCGTACAAAGGACAAATCCCCGGCGTGAAAAAAAGCTAGTTGGTAATAGGATAACGAGAGGAGGTTTTTAGAAGATGGTAATGACAGATCCGATTGCGGATATGCTGACACGCATCCGTAATGCAAACTCTGCACTTCATGAAACAGTTGAAATCCCTGCTTCTAAAATGAAGGTTGCTGTTTTAGCTATCCTTAAAGACGAAGGTTTCGTTAAGGAAGTTGAAACAATTGAAAATGAAAAAAACATGCTACTTTAAAAGTAACATTGAAATATGGTTCTAATAATGAAAAAGTAATTACCGGTATTAAACGTATCTCTAAACCAGGCCTACGTGTATACGCGAAAAAGGAAGAACTTCCTCGCGTACTTGGTGGTTTAGGTATCGCAGTTATTTCTACATCTAAAGGCATTATGAGCGACAAACAAGCTCGTAAAGAAGGCTTAGGTGGCGAAGTAATTGCTTACGTATGGTAATCATAGCAATAGGGAGGTAGAAAAGAATGTCACGTGTCGGTAGAATGCCTATCGAGATCCCAGCTGGCGTAACGGTAACTCAAAACGAGCATACGTTAACAGTTAAGGGTGCAAAAGGTGAATTAACTCGTACTTTCCATCCGGACATTAACATTGCTGTTGAAGAAAATGTAATCACAGTAACTCGTCCTAGCGATGGAAAAGAACACCGTTCTTTGCACGGTTTAACTCGTGCTCTTGTTGCAAAATATGGTAACAGGCGTACATGAAGGCTTTACTAAAACTTTAGAAATCAATGGCGTTGGTTACAGAGCGACTAAGCAAGGTAACAAACTTGCTTTAACATTGGGCTTCTCCCATCCAGTTGAGATGGAAGCTCCTCGCTGGTATTACAATCGAAGTTCCAGCTCCTAATAAAAATCGTTGTTACAGGCGCAGACAAAGAAGTTGTTGGTGCAGTAGCGACTGATATCCGTAAATGGAGAAAACCAGAACCTTACAAAGGTAAAGGTATCCGTTACGAAGGCGAAGTTGTTCGTCGTAAAGCAGGTAAAAGTCGGGCGCTAAAGGTAAGTAATAACAGTTTACATTAGAAAGGAGTGGACATCTTGGCAGGAACATCCAAACGCAAAATTGCTCGTGCAAAACGTCATTTACGTTTACGTCGTCACATCTCTGGTACGGTCGCACGTCCTCGCTTGAACGTATTCCGTTCTTTTAAGCAATATTTATGCACAAGTCATTGATGACGTAGCTGGCAAAACATTAGTATCTGCTAGCTCTCAAGATAAAGAATTAAATCTTTCCTACGGCGGTAACGTAGCTGCTGCTAAAGCAGTTGGTGAAGCTGTTGCGAAAAAGCAATTGCTGCAGGTATCGATACAGTAGTATTCGACCGCGGTGGTTACATTTATCATGGTCGTGTAGCAGCCCTTGCAGAAGGTGCTCGTGAAGCAGGCTTAAAATTCTAAGAAGGAGGAACTATAGACATGGCAAGAATTGATTACACAACTCTTGATCTTAAAGAAAGAGTAGTATTCATCAACCGCGTAGCCAAAGTTGTTAAAGGTGGTCGTCGTTTTTCCTTCAGCGCCCTTGTAGTTGTTGGTGACGGCAACGGTCATGTAGGTGTTGGCTTAGGTAAAGCTGCGGAAGTACCTGATGCAATCCGTAAAGGTATTGATGATGCTAAGAAAAACCTTATTCATGTTGTTATTAAAAATGGTACAATCCCTCACACTGTAACAGGAACATTCGGCGCAGGTCGCGTATTCTTGAAACCAGCTGCAGAAGGTACTGGAGTTATCGCAGGTGGCCCAGTTCGTGCCGTATTGGAATTAGTAGGTGTTCGTAACATCTTGACTAAATCCTTAGGATCTTCCAATCCTAACAACATGGTTCGCGCAACACTAGAAGGTTTATCTCAATTGAAACGAGCTCAAGACGTAGCTGCACTTCGTGGCAAAACTCTTGAAGAAATTTACGGTTAATAAGGAGACCAATAATGGCACAAGTTAAAGTAACATTAACAAAAAGCTTAATCGGTCGTCCTGAAGATCAACGTGCGACTGTTAAAGCTCTTGGATTGAAAAAAACAAATTCCCAAGTAGTGAAAGAAGTGACACCTCAAATCGAAGGTATGCTTCACAAAGTTAGACATTTAGTAAAAAGTAGAAGAAGTATAATAGATAAGGAGGTGCACGAATGAAACTTCATGAATTAGCTCCGGCTGCAGGTTCCAAAAAAACTCGTACTCGTGTAGGTCGTGGTCTTGGATCCGGATTAGGTAAAACTTCCGGTCGTGGTCAAAAAGGTCAAAATTCTCGTAGTGGTGGCGGTGTGCGCAGTGGCTTCGAAGGTGGCCAAATGCCTCTTTATCGTCGTTTACCAAAACGTGGTTTCAAAAATATCTTTGCACTTCAATATGCAGAAGTTAATGTATCCCAATTGAATCGTTTCGAAGACGGTGCAACTGTAGATCCAGTAGCTCTTATTGAAGCTGGTATTTTTGAAAAAAACGTACGTGATGGTATCCGTATCCTTGGTAACGGAACTTTAGAACGTAAATTAACTGTTATCGCTAACGGCTTTACAAAATCTGCAGTAGAAAAAAATCGAAGCAAAGGAGGTGGAAAAGTAGAGGTGATCTAGGGTGCTAGATAGCCTCTTGAACATCACAAAAGTAACGGAGTTACGCAACAAAAGTAGTCTATACATTACTTATGTTCATTGTCTTTCGCTTAGGTATCCATATTCCGGTACCTGGCGTAGAGGCATCTGTTATTGAAAGCTTATTCTCCAGTGGAAACCTTTTTGGTTTACTAGATTTGTTTGCCGGTGGTGCATTAAGCAAATTCTCTATCTTTGCAATGAGTATTACCCCATACATCAATGCATCGATTATCATGCAATTGTTAGGGCGCAGTAGTACCGACATTTGAAGCATGGAGTAAAGATGGAGAAGAAGGGCGTAAAAATTGCGAAAGTCACTCGTTATGGCACAGTTATCCTTGGCTTTATCCAAGCCTTTGGTATGACCTATGCCTTGCGTGCTAGCAATGCTCTAATAGACAATAGCTTCATGTCTGTAATCTTAATTTCCATTATCCTCACAGCAGGCACATGCCTATTGATGTGGGTAGGGGGAACAAATTACAGCTCATGGCATAGGTAATGGTATTTCACTCATTATCTTTGCTGGTATCGTGGCTCGATTCCCTGATGGGGTTCAAACCATTTACCAATACCTACAAGTAGGTACAATCAATGTATTTCAAGCGATTCTATTTGCTATCATTGCGGTAGCTATGATCGTTCTTGTAATTGCAGTGACACAAGGCCAACGTCGGATTCCTATTCAATATGCAAAACGCGTAGTAGGTCGTAAGATGTATGGCGGTCACTCAACATTCCTGCCGTTGAAAGTCAATCAAGCAGGGGTTATTCCCATTATCTTTGCGTCATCCATATTGATGTTCCCAGCCACATTGGCACAATTTGTACAAGTACCTTGGGTACAAACAGTAGCAAGTTACTTCCAATGGGGAACGCCGATACAAACTATTTTGTATGCTGTATTGATTTTATTTTTTACATACTTCTATACAGCAATCTCAATCAATATTACGGATATGGCAGATAATATGAAAAAACACGGTGGTTTCATCCCGGTATTCGCCCAGGTAAACCAACTGCTGACTATGTGGACCGAGTAATGACTCGTATCACATTAGTAGGTGCTTTTTTCTTAGCATTTGTAGCCATCCTACCAAATATGATTGGTGGATTAACAGGCATTCAAGGTGTATACTTTGGTGGTACTGCACTTTTGATCGTGGTGGGCGTAGCATTAGATACAATGCAACAAGTAGAATCTTTAGTATTAACACGCCAATATAAGGGCTTTGTGAAATAGGAGATAATGATATGTATATTTTATTAATGGGACCTCCAGGTGCTGGTAAAGGCACGCAGGCAGCTCGTCTGATTGAAAAATATGGTATCCCTCAAATTTCTACAGGTGACATGTTCCGTGCCGCTGTAAAAGAATCTACTCCATTAGGATTAGAAGCTAAGAAATATATGGATGCTCGGACAATTAGTTCCAGATAGCGTTACCATTGGCATCGTTCGTGAACGCTTATCCAAGGATGACTGTAAGCAAGGGTTCATTTTAGATGGCTTCCCTAGAACAACAGCACAAGCTGTTTCCTTGGATGCGATTTTAAAAGAAATGAACATAGTTCTTGATGCTGTACTTAATTTGAGTGTTCCATCTGAAGAGTTGGTTCGACGCATCAGTGAAAGAGCACGTCTTGAAAATCGTGATGATGACAAAACCGGAAACAGTACAGAAACGTCTTGCTGTATACGAAGAGTCTACAAAACCATTGATCGATTATTATCGCAATAACGGTCAATATGTAGAAATCAACGGCTTACAGGATGTGGACACAGTATTTGCAAAATATCGTTACGGCCTTGGAGAAATAATCAATGATTATTTTTAAATCGCCCGAAGAAATTGAGCATATCCGTAAGGCATCTCAACTGACAGCAGCAACGTTAACCGAGCTTGCTAAATTAGTAAAGCCGGGCGTTTCAACGCTTGAGTTAGACCAATTTGCCGAAGAATATATTCGCAGTCATGGAGGAATTCCAAAGTCGCATAGGTTACTATGGGTATCCAGCAACAATCTGTGCTTCCATAAATCATGAAGTAGTACATGGGATTCCAAGCGCGTCTCGTATACTAAAAGATGGCGACGTAATCAGCATTGATTTAGTATCATCTATCGATGGATATCATGGAGATTCTGCTATCACTGTTCCTGTAGGAGAGATCAGTCCTAAGGTATATGCGTTACTAAAAGTTACAGAAGAATGCCTTTTCAAAGGCATTGAACAAGCTGTAGTCGGTAACCATATAGGCGATATTTCCCATGCTGTACAATCTCATGCAGAACGTCATAGATATGGCGTTGTGCGAGATTTTGTAGGCTATGGCCTTGGACGCAGTATGCACGAAGATCCACAAGTTCCAAATTATGGTACTAAGGGCAAAGGTCCAGAACTTAAACCAGGAATGGTCATCTGTATTGAGCCAATGATTACTATGGGCACGCACAAAGTAAGAGTGCTCGAAGACAACTGGACAGCGGTGACAATGGACCGTAAACCAGCTGCACACTTTGAACACACCATCGCCATTACAGAACATGGCACAGAAATACTTACTATGCGTGATACACCGAGGTTAATACAATAACCAGTAACCGGAGGATAAAAGATATGTCAAAAGAAGACGTTATTGAAGTGGAAGGTACGGTCGTTGAGGCATTACCGAATGCTATGTTCCAAGTAGAATTGGAAAATGGGCATACTGTTTTGGCTCATGTGTCAGGTAAAATGCGTATGAATTTTTATCCGTATCCTTCCCGGTGATAAAGTTACTATGGAACTGACACCATATGACTTAAGCCGTGGTCGCATCACCTATCGCTTTAAGTAAGCATAGGATCCACAAAGGAGGTACTTATGAAGGTTAAACCATCAGTTAAAAAGATATGCGAAAAATGTAAAATTATTAAACGTAAAGGCCGTGTAATGGTTATTTGCGAAAACCCAAAACATAAACAAAAACAAGGATAATTGATAGGAGGTGGATGAATAGATGGCACGTATAGCCGGTGTAGATTTACCACGTGACAAACGTGTGGAAATTGGTTTAACTTATATTTACGGTATCGGTCTTACTCTTGCTAAAGAAGTATTAGCAAAAACTGGTATCAATCCAGATACTCGCGTTCGTGATTTGAGTGAAGATGAAGTAGCAAAAATCCGTGAACTTCTTGATGCAGAGTATAAAGTAGAAGGTGATCTTCGTCGTGAAGAAGCCCTTAACATTAAACGCTTAATTGAAATCAACTCCTATCGCGGTAAACGTCATCGTATGGGACTTCCATGTCGTGGTCAACGTACGAAGACAAATGCTCGTACTCGTAAGGGTCCTCGTAAAGCAATCGCAGGTAAGAAGAAATAATAAAGGAGGGATATTGTGGCTAAGAAAACAGTTAGATCCAAAAGAAAAGAAAAGAAACATATCGAATCTGGTGCAGCGCATATTCGCTCCACTTTTAACAACACTATCGTTACAGTAACAGACGTAAACGGTAATGCTCTTTCTTGGGCATCTGCTGGTGGTCTAGGTTTCCGTGGTTCCCGTAAATCCACTCCATTTGCAGCACAAATGGCAGCTGAACAAGCAGCAAAAGCAGCTATGGAACACGGTCTTCGCACTGTAGAAGTATTTGTTAAAGGTCCAGGATCTGGTCGTGAAGCAGCGATTCGTGCGTTGCAAGCAGCTGGTCTTGAAGTAACAAGCATCAAAGATGTGACTCCAATTCCTCATAACGGCTGTCGTCCTCCAAAACGTCGTCGCGTATAATCTGAGCTATATACTTAGAATAGTGACATGTTTTAGAGGAGGGTATACCAGATGAGCGAAGAAAAAAACTAAGAATCGAGAAAGTAGAAATGACCGAAGATGGTCGCTATGGTAAATTCGTTTGCGAACCATTAGATCGTGGTTATGGGATTACTCTCGGTAATAGCTTGCGTCGCATTTTGCTTTCATCCTTAGATGGAGCGAGCAATTACTTCCATCAAGATTAACGGAGTACTTCATGAGTTCTCTACGATTGAAGGTGTTCGTGAGGATGTATCCGATATTATTCTGAATCTTAAACAGTTGTGCCTTCGCATTGAAGAAGAAGCACCTGTACCGATGGATGTACATATTGATGTTCGTAAAGATGGAGTATTAACGGCAGCTGATTTGATTCAATTCATGCCACCAGAAATTGGAAGTCTTAAATCCAGAATTAGTAATTGCTACAATGGATGAAGCGAGCTCATCTTGTAATGGATGTGCGTATCGAACGCGGAAAAGGATATGTACCATCTACTAAGAATAAACGAGAAGATGATATGATTGGACAAATTCCTATCGATTCCATTTTCTCACCTATTCTACGAGCAAAATATGAAGTCAGCGATGTCCGTGTGGGCAACGAAATGGACTTTGATAAGCTTACACTTGAAGTATGGACAAATGGTTCCATTACGGCTTCTGATGCTATCGCTAAATCCGAGCAATCATGATTTCCTACTTTAGGAAACTTCACTCGATTGGCTCATTCTTATGATATGATCGATATCGGTGAAAGTGATGCTGAAATTGGCAAATGCATCCACTACTGAAAGTGGTGAAAAAGAGGCGGAATCTGTTGGTCCAACAGCAATTCCTATTGAAGATCTTGAGTTGTCTGTTCGTGCTTTCAACTGCTTGAAACGCGCTAACATTCATACAATCGGTGACTTGACTGGTAAAAACAGAAGACGAACTAGGGAAAAATCCGCAATTTAGGGAAAAATCTGTAGATGAAATTCTAGAGAAACTAAAAATCTTACAACGATGGCAGTGAATCCCTAACATCTCAAAGCGAATAAGAGGAGAAAGACTAATGGCATACAGAAAATTAGGTCGCAACAGTTCCGCTCGTAAAGCGTTGTTCCGCGGTATGGTAACATCTCTCTTCGTACATGAACGCATTGAAACAACAGAAGCGAAAGCAAAAGAGCTTCGTAAATATGTTGATGAAATGATTACATTGGGCAAACGTGGCGACTTACATGCTCGTCGTCAAGTTCTTGCTTTTCTTATGAACGAAGATGCAGTAAAAATTATTTGATGAAATTGCTCCAAAAATATGCTGAGCGCAACGGTGGTTACACTCGTGTAATCAAACTTGGCCTTCGTAAAGGCGATGCGACTCCATTGGCTATTCTTGAGCTTGTATAATCAACAGCAATCTGGTTGTGATAGGATGAGTTTCACTCATTCTGTTGCAGCCTTTTTTGCTTTTCTATGGCATTATCTGATAAAGCCTCGCTTGCAAGCGAATATCAGGTTTCTAGGCTCTTGCAAAGCTTAGTATAGATCCGTAAAAGGAATTGAATACATGAAAACAGCGACTCTATCCCATGGGATGGAGTCGCTGTTGTATTGTATATCGTATTTGAAATCGTCGTAGTATATAATTCATATGGCTAGTAGCAAGATAGAATCATATAGTAGACCTTGCTTTGTGGTGGATTAACTAAATTGTGTTTCGTCCACTTCTAAGAATCCGAAGTATTCCATACGTCGAATCATTTCTTCATAGAAAGCTAGGATCATGGTGTATTTATTGGATTGTTGTAAAGTCAGAGGACTAATGCTTTTCTTCTGTCATAGCCTCGTAGATTTTGCACATTACATCGTGTTTTTGTGGTTGGTTGGCTGAGGAGTTTCATGAACTCTAAATCTTCTTCGTTGAAATCGGAGATAGGGATCATTGTAGCGATTGCCGGGGTAGATGTAGGCGTTCACGCCTTCTTGTGGCATAATCTCTACGAATGGAATATAACGCTCAGGGATGTAGCTTTTCTTCTCTTCAAAAATATGATGTTTGAAAGGATGCTCTGTTTCTAACACAGATAGGGTGATACCGCCTTGAATAATGTGTTCCACCAAGAATTGATAGAACACTGGCAAGCACATATCAGGGATTGGATGTTCTCCTGTATAGGTTACTAAGGTGTTGTCTTTCAGATAGAAATGCGGGCCCTCTTGTTGGAATAAATCGGCTAAACCTTTTGTGATAGAGTGCTGACATTCATCGGTAGAAGGTTCACTAGTATCATGTGTATTAGCTATATCCATATGTTTGCTAGGATGCATGGTAGTATCCTGAGATAGAGGTGTACTAGTAGGCTGGTCTATTGTTGCCTTTGCTACATGTGGATGCTCAGCTGGATCGGAGTTGATTGTGCTACCATGTATATCAGAGATAGACATTCTTTTTGCTAAATCTTCAAAAATTGGCTCTAAATGCTCCGATGGAATGCGTAGGGTGAATAGGAATTGCTCCAAGCTGTGTTGGAAGTCTACATCTGTGACAGATGTTCCGGTGATGCGTTTTGGCGTAGCCCCTTTGTGGGTAAACAAAGATTTGCGGAAGGCTGTGTTCAACATGAAATCGATGTGCTGTTCTCGTGCCAATGGGTCATGAGGGGCTAAGTCTTGCAATTTAGTGCGCAACGTTTCATCATACACATCGGGGAAAGATAAATTCAAATCGCAGTCGCAGAGATAGGTAAATCCATGCTTTGCCATATGATCCATGCATTGGTGAAAGTACACTGGTGTGTTCACTGGCTCTAAATGGTCATGACCCACATAGCAATCTTGCTTTTTGCAATGTTTGACGTAAGGAATGCAAAAATGATGCCTGTTGGGTTTTTACTGTATCGTACTCAAGCATAAGAGCGCCTAGCTTACTGGCAACCGTTTTACCGTGGCGCACTTTTTCGCGATGGTTCAAAGTGTCGATATCTTTGTTGGCAAACTCCAAGAGAGCGCGAACGCTGTCCATTTTATGCCAACCTGGATAGGTGTTATAGGACATGTACAAGATACCATTCTCTGCTAGATGCTCTTTGCAGAGGCGAAGGAAATTGTCTTTCGTTTTTCTCGTCTGCAAGAATAGAAACCATGAGCGATGATGTAATCGTAAAGTGCCGAGGTGGTGGTGACTTTCATTCACATCGCCTTCTAACAATGCAAGGTTCGTGATGCCCAATTGGTCGATGTAGGTCTTGCCTACGCTCACTTGGGTCGGAGCAATTTCAATACCTGTGAAAGTAGCCCTTGGATAGAATAGAGCCTGAGAAATTAAATTACCGCCGTAGGGAAGATCCGATTTCCAAAAATGCGAGCTGTACTAGCAGGGGGCCGGTGAAAGACCTAATAGACGAGCGTAACTTTCAAGGAACGGAGCAGATGCATAAGGAAAGGGCTGGGAAAGATACCCTAAGTCAGCATAAATTTCTTTGGCTTGCTCTTTAGTCATTCGTGTGTTGTATCGCATAAAAACTCCTTTATTCTCTGAGGTGTTATCATAGCACTCATGGGTTATCGTGAGTGGTTTATTTCATATAGTAATATACCTATAAGTATATCAGAAATAGGGCAATTTATATACTGTTTAGATGTGATGTGAAAGATAGTATATAGGCTTGGTTTGTACACGTGAATAAATGATACTCATTACTATATAAAAATGAATTATATATTATATAACTAAAAAGTATAACCCATGAGTTTTAATCAATATTTTTATTGCTTTAGTGGAATAAATTTGATATTATGAAGAAAAAGATGAAATTGTAGAGAGATTTAATTGTAATGACAGCTACACTTTATCAGTGTTATATGTAATGAATAGTTAATAAATAAAAGGAGAATGATTATCATGAATCAGATTTTCAAAAGTTGTCTATAGCGCGAAAAAAACAATGCTATGTAGTAACATCTGAATTTGCTAAATCAAATGGTAAAAAGCGACGATCGTAGTAGTCGCGTTGGTATTAACAAGTGGCGTAGGTGCGGTGAATGCGAGAGATACCTTAGAAGGTAGGGTAGATGCATTGGAAGAAAGTATTCATAATATTAATACGTCCATTGCAGATATCAATAATACAGTTAATAGTACAAGTGATGCACAAGTAGCTACGAATAAACAAAAATCCGAAGCAGAATGAAACGGCGCTTAATGCGTTAACACCGAAGGTAACGGCTTTGGAAAGTAAGGTACAAGCTTTTAGAAGCGGGGATCTACTGCGGTGGAGAAGCTAATACAGAACGAGATGGTAAAATCCAAGCTAATACAGAAAAAAATCAAAATGCGAATGAAACAGCTATCAATGATTTGAAACCAAAAGTTCAAGCTAATACTGAAAAAAAGTAACAGCTCATGATACGGCAATTAACGAGTTAACACCAAAAAGTAACAGCTAATGAAACAGCAGTTAACGAGCTAAAACCAAAAAGTTCAAGCTAATACTGAAAAAGTAACAGCTCATGATACGGCAATTAACGAGTTAACACCAAAAGTAACAGCTAATGAAACAGCAGTTAACGAGCTAAAACCAAAAGTTCAAGCTAATACTGAAAAAGTAACAGCTCATGATACGGCAATTAACGAATTAACACCAAAAGTAACAGCTAATGAAACAGCAGTTAACGAGCTAAAACCAAAAAGTTCAAGCTAATACTGAAAAAGTAACAGCTCATGATACGGCAATTAACGAATTAACACCAAAAGTAACAGCTAATGAAACAGCAGTTAACGAGCTAAAACCAAAAAGTTCAAGCTAATACTGAAAAAAAGTAACAGCTCATGATACGGCAATTAACGAATTAACACCAAAAGTAACAGCTAATGAAACAGCAGTTAACGAGCTAAAACCAAAAAGTTCAAGCTAATACTGAAAAAGTAACAGCTCATGATACGGCAATTAACGAATTAACACCAAAAAGTAACAGCTAATGAAACAGCAGTTAACGAGCTAAAACCAAAAGTTCAAGCTAATACTGAAAAAAAGTAACAGCTCATGATACGGCAATTAACGAATTAACACCAAAAAGTAACAGCTAATGAAAACAGCAGTTAACGAGCTAAAACCAAAAGTTCAAGCTAATACTGAAAAAAAGTAACAGCTCATGATACGGCAATTAACGAATTAACACCAAAAAGTAACAGCTAATGAAACAGCAGTTAACGAGCTAAAACCAAAAGTTCAAGCTAATACTGAAAAAGTAACAGCTCATGATACGGCAATTAACGAGTTAACACCAAAAGTAACAGCTAATGAAACAGCAGTTAACGAGCTAAAACCAAAAGTTCAAGCTAATACTGAAAAAAAGTAACAGCTCATGATACGGCAATTAACGAATTAACACCAAAAGTAACAGCTAATGAAACAGCAGTTAACGAGCTAAAACCAAAAGTTCAAGCTAATACTGAAAAGTAACAGCTCATGATACGGCAATTAACGAATTAACACCAAAAGTAACAGCTAATGAAACAGCAGTTAACGAGCTAAAACCAAAAGTTCAAGCTAATACTGAAAAAGTAACAGCTCATGATACGGCAATTAACGAGTTAACACCAAAAGTAACAGCTAATGAAACAGCAGTTAACGAGCTAAAAACCAAAAAGTTCAAGCTAATACTGAAAAAGTAACAGCTCATGATACGGCAATTAACGAGTTAACACCCAAAAAGTAACAGCTAATGAAACAGCAGTTAACGAGCTAAAAACCAAAAGTTCAAGCTAATACTGAAAAAGTAACAGCTCATGATACGGCAATTAACGAGTTAACACCAAAAGTAACAGCTAATGAAACAGCAGTTAACGAGCTAAAAACCAAAAAGTTCAAGCTAATACTGAAAAAGTAACAGCTCATGATACGGCAATTAACGAATTAACACCAAAAGTAACAGCTAATGAAACAGCAGTTAACGAGCTAAAACCAAAAGTTCAAGCTAATACTGAAAAAGTAACAGCTCATGATACGGCAATTAACGAATTAACACCAAAAGTAACAGCTAATGAAACAGCAGTTAACGAGCTAAAACCAAAAGTTCAAGCTAATACTGAAAAAAAGTAACAGCTCATGATACGGCAATTAACGAGTTAACACCAAAAGTAACAGCTAATGAAACAGCAGTTAACGAGCTAAAACCAAAAAGTTCAAGCTAATACTGAAAAAGTAACAGCTCATGATACGGCAATTAACGAGTTAACACCAAAAGTAACAGCTAATGAAACAGCAGTTAACGAGCTAAAACCAAAAAGTTCAAGCTAATACTGAAAAAAGTAACAGCTCATGATACGGCAATTAACGAGTTAACACCAAAAAGTAACAGCTAATGAAACAGCTATCAATGATTTGAAAGCAAAAGATACAGAATTAACTAACAAAGTTACTGATCTAGAAGCTAAATATAATTCTGCTACCGATATCAAAGCAACAAATGAACGTTTCGAAAAATTAGAAAAATACGACAAAGACCTTGATAAACAAATTACAACTATTAATACTACAGTAGCTAAGGTTAAAAGTGATCTAACTGATCTTAAAAGTGATGTAGATGGAAATGCTGATGCTATTGATGCTAACACAAAGGCCATCGATAAAAACACGGATGAAATTGATGAGGCTAAAAAGCTCCTTGTAGCGCATGATACAAGACTCGGTGAACTGAAAAACTGCTATTGATGATACTGTTGATGATATTGCGACTAATGCTGATGGTGTCAAAGATAATGCTGAAAAAAATTCAATTACTTTGGTCAAGGATTAAAAAAGCAACTACAGAGGCTATTAAAGACAATGCAGATAAAAATTAAAAGTCGCAGGAGAAGGCTTAAAAGCAGTTACAGAAGCGATTGGTGATTTAGACAAAAAAATTGATGAGGACACTAAAAAGCCAAAGATGATGCAGTAGCAGAAGCCGGTACAAAAAGCTGATGAAAAAGTAGGTCCGCAAAAACAGAATTAACAGGAAAAAAATCGAAGAAGCAAAAACTGTAGCAACCACAGCAGATGGTAAGGCAGTTGAAGCTAAAAAGCAAAGAGATACAGCAGATGGTAAAGCAGTTGAAGCTAAAGCAGCAGAAAAGCTAAGCAGACGATAAAGCAGTTGAAGCTAAAGCAAAGCAAAGAAAAGCAGAGATGATAAAGCAGTTGAAGCTAAAAATGCAAGAAATGGCAGCAGCCTCAAGTCACTACTGACAAATCTGCAACAGCAAAAACTGAGGCAGTAGCAAAAAGCTGAGGAAAAATTGGTGCGCTGAAAACTGAGCTAAAAGGCGAAATTACAGTCGCAAAAAGAAGATGCTATTAAAAAAAGCTGGCGAAAATACAGCTACAAAAAAATTTCAGAGGCTAAAACAAGAGTTAGGGAGAAAAACTTCAAGGCTTAAAACAATACTACTGTTAAGCTAGAAAAAAATACGATAAAGACATCGCGACTCTTCAAGCTACTGAAAAAGCGCATGATGCACGTATCACTACAGTAGAAAAAAAGACGTAAAAAGTAGTAGGTGCGAATGCAGACATTTTGAGCGATTGAAACCGTTACAATACAACCCCGGTCAAACTACACAAATCATGGCAGGTGTGGGTACATATCGCGGACAAAGTGCAGTTGCATTAGGTGCAGCTCATTATGCTAGCGAAAACTTAATGTACCATGCGGTGTAAGCTTCGGCAACGGTAGTGGCACAATGGCTAATCTCTGGTATTACAATTGGATTTGGTAGTGGTGAAACGGCAAAAGCTGAGTCTCCTAAAGTAGCTCAATTACAAAGTGCAGTAGATCGTTTAACTGCTGAAAACGAACAAGTAAAAGCAGCATTGAATGATCTTTATGCAAGATTACAAGCTAAATAAGAAATAACTTAGAGAATAGATAGCTAGGGTATCTCCTAGTGTATAGACACTAAGATTATGACAGAAATACATGTTAGGTATACTCCACGGAGTATCCTAGCATGTATTTTTTGTTAAATTTGGACTATAATCACAAAATTTTCTTACCAATGACATATTTTGTCACTCCTCTTCGATATACTGAAAGCACCAATTGTTATATAGTGTTTGTTTGATGACAGAAAGAGGTATGAACATGAATTGGAAAAACAAATGGAAAGAGGCGTGGAACGAAATCGGCAGCATAAGCTTGCGAGACCTGTTTACTTTCACAAAGAAGGAAAAGTGGGTCAGTGCTATATGTATAATTGCCTTTGTGGTGGGCATGATATTTAGTATGCGAGGCGTCGAAACGATAACAGCGTCTCCGGGCTGGATTGTAGGGTATGTTCATAGAGGAGGGACTGTACCTGATTATGTGAGCTATACACCACAAAAGATCTTTGAGGACAAAGGAGATGTACAAGTGGTGACCGGCCATCATTTGCGCATGCGCCATCTTATATGGTACTTTTGGTGGGTAGAAGAAAATAATGACTTTACCATTACCTTTGATAAGCGTGTGCCGAAGGCAGAGTACTATGATCATCGCACCGAGCAGACCCTATACGTTATCCTTTGACACTAGCGAGGGCACTGATTCTGAGGTGAATGAAAAATTGAATATTATCAATGATGCATCGGAGGAGTTTTTCAAAAAAACTTTCATCAAAGTAGATCGGATTCAACGTGTACGAGAGAACTATTTATTTACACCGAAATCGGAGACATCGTCTGTCACACCAGCAACAGGTCCTTTGTTTGTACGAGGTTCTGTTAAGAAAAGTGTGTAATGAGGCCTACTAATCTTAAAGTTCTGTCAGCTGTTGAAGGGTGGTATAATTGTAATATAGTCAAATAGTAATCTCTCGGACTATTATGTAGCCTATACTATGTTATGCATGTGGTATAATTGTAATAAGCGAATATGATGTGGCAAGTTTTCTAGTAGTTCCTAGCTATACGGGATAGGGGTTATAGAAAAGTTGCGTTAGGAATAGTAACATGTAGATTGCTAGATATGTGCTTATATAGGCATAAGCTAACAACGTGGAATAACTTGCTATGTAGAGCATAGATAGCAGTAGATACATTGTGAATGATGAGGAGTCATATGAAATATACTAAAGAGCCTTTACAATTAGACAATCCTTTGGAGTTTTGGCTAAACTTCGAGGGCGAGGAACGGGTCTTTTGGGTGGACCGTCAAAGTGATCGTGTGGTGGTAGGCGCTAAACGATTGGCGGTGGTACAAGACGACAGTGATCGGGAACAATATGCGTACGTATTTTATGGGGGTACGTTCTTTCCGACTGTGAAAGACAAAAAATGGCATAACATGGGCCATGAAATGGTGGCTTTCACCCATTACTATATCGTAGAAAATGGGGAGTCCTTTTACCTGCATGCAGGGGAGGGTGTAGATATACAGCGCCATAGGATTGAGCACGTAGACCATACGTTCACAGAAACCAGTGATGATAAACAAGATTGGGATACCTTGATGGATGCCATTTTTGACGAATATTCACGAAGGGCGCATGACGAAGGTGGTTTCTTCTCGTGAGGTAGAGTTTACTAGCCCTACAACGTTTGATGTGGTGAGCATCTTGGATTGCTTGGTGGAGAATAACCCGAATTGCTTTATTTTTTTGGCTATGAGAAAGAGGGACGTACCTTTGTAGGGGCATCCCCTGAAATTCTCGTGCGCCATCGGGGTGATGAAATTCTAAGCTATGCCTTGGCAGGAACGGCGCCGAAGTTTGGCCCTAAGGCGTGGACGAAAGAACGATTCCTGAATGATCATAAAAATCGAGTGGAGCACAATATTGTGCGAGATCGCATTGTGCATACGATGCGACAAGTGACGAATGACGTGACCGTAGGAGAAACGGGGATTATGGAGCTTTCACGGTTATACCATTTGCGGACCATTATCACCGCTAAGGATAGCACGAAATCCCTCATCGAATGGGGGCAATTGTTACATCCTACACCAGCCCTAGGGGGCGAACCACGAGAATTGGCGATGGATTTACTGGCAAAGTACGAAGCCCATGAGCGTGGCATGTATGCGGCGCCCTTTGGATTTATGAAAGACATGGGGGATGGCATTCTAGTGGTTGCCATTCGGTCTGCCCTCATTATGGATAATCGACTCTATGCCTATGCAGGATGCGGTATTGTGAGCGAATCCAATAGCGATGAAGAGTACGAAGAAACTATCAATAAAATGGGCACTATATTGGATGCGTTGTAGAGTGAAAAGGAATGTTGAGAGCTCAGCATTCCTTTTTTTGTAACTTTCTAAGGAATGGATAATAACACGTAATAGACAAGGGAGATGGTAAAAATAGGAATAAAATATATCGTTTTTAATAAATCAGTTGTATGTTTTTGGTAGATTTGATATAGTATAAGATAAGGAGGGAATGTTATGCAATCATCCATGTACATATCATCTATAACCATTCATAATATAAAAATGTCACTTATGGGCATATAGATTTATCACGAAATAAACATGTTACAGGGGCCAATCTTATGGGGATATATGGTCAAAAATGGTTCAGGTAAAACTGTGTTTATTGAGGCCATACATGTATTAAAGTGTTTATTATTAGGGCAAAAATTGCCAGAAGAATATAATAGTTGGATTTCTGTGGATTCAGAACAAGGCATGCTTTCATTTGAGATAGTTTGTCATAATGATGCTGAAACAACAACTATATTTTATGACGTAGTATTGAAACGTACAGTCGTTGATGTCATAGATTCTAAAACTAATGAGGACGTAGAAAAGATAGTGATTGCTGTTGAATCAGAATCTATAGCTTATAAAAATGTGGACTAGAAACAACTAGGAAAAACTATTATTATGAATACAGCAACACCTGCTAATGAATCGATAACGCCAAAAACAAAGGTTGTCGGTTTTTATTCTCGAACTATGAGGATATTAAGATGGATTTGTTAGTACAAAAAAACGAGTTTCTATGTTGGACTCAAGGTCGTTTATATTTTCAAAGTATGTTAGAGATAGAATAGCTCAAAGAAGTATGGATGAGAATTGTCCTAATGAATTTAGAGATCTTTGGAAACCATATATTACATTGATAAACTACGGACATAAAAGTCTATTTGTGGTTAAGACGTCTCATAGTGCATTACATGGATTGAATGTTTTTACCTTTGGAGATGCATTATAGTGATAGCAGAACTAAAACTGTTGGGACTATAACCTTACCGTTGGATGAGTCTATCGTGTTACCTGATTTTGTGGTTGAACATATTGGTTGTGTGATTCAAAAAAATGAATATCGCTTTATCTACGATTGTTCCAGGGCTGCAGATAGGTGTAGAAATATTATCAACAGAAGCAACAGATGATGGTGAAATAGGAAAGCGTATTTTTTTAGTTTCCTATAAACCCAATAAAACCATTCCTTTACGAAATGAATCAGAAGGGATTCGTAAGATTATCTCTATTTTAAAGCTTATTAATTGCAGTATATAACAATAGAAATATAGTTGTAGCTATTGATGAATTGGATGCTGGGATTTTTGAGTACTTATTAGGTGAATTGTTAAAAGTATTGTCTGATCGTGGGAAAGGTCAACTAATATTTACTTCTCACAATTTGCGCCCATTAGAAACTTTACATAAAAGTTGTATAGTTGTTACGACAACAAATCCTAAGAATAGATATATTCGATTAACTAATGTAAAAAAAGTACAAATAATTTACGTAGTTTCTATTATAGAGATATTATTCTAGGAGAACAAAAAAAGAAGAGGTGTATCACGCAACAGATAATGAGGAGATTGCTTATGCATTGGGTAGTGCTGGGAGGTAGTAATGGCTAAGAAAAAAAGTAGTTATGATATTGTTAGAAGGTCCTTCAGATTCAACTGCACTATGGGAATACTTTAAAGACTTTTTTTCTAGCGATAAAGTTGTTACAAAAATTTTATATACAGATATTACGTCACAACACGGTGTATATCCAAACACCATTAAGGCAAAGGTTGGAGGACGTATTAACGATGAGTTACGGCGGTTAAAATTAAAGAAAGTAGATTTGTTGCAAGTGATTCATCTAGTTGATACGGATGGATGCTTTATTTCGGATTCGTGTATTAAGTTAGATATAACAAAAAATGTATTCCATTATGAGGATGATGGGATATATCATAAAGATGTGCAGGCAGTTGTAGATAGAAATGCTCAGAAAAAGAGCAACATTGAAACTTTATTTAAAAATACAAGTGGTATATGTGGTGGAGTTGTTTATCATATATATTATATGTCTTGCAATCTCGAGCATGTATTACAGAATATTCGACAAGCACCGCAGATGATAAAGAAAGATTGGCTCGTGATTTTGCAGAAAGGTATAAAGGTAATTTAAATGGATTTTTTTAGAGTTTGTAAAAAAATTCTGATTTTTTTCTGTATGTACAAATTATACAGACTCTTGGGAGTTTATTGCAGTGGGATTACATTCTTTTAGAACGACATACAAATGTAGGATTATGTTTTTAAATAACTTGCATCAATCGCTTTATTCTTGTGAAATAAATTTATAATTTTTGAGTTTAACACTTTAAACGTCAGATAAGTCCTATGAAGCCAGTGGTTTACTGGTCTTATAGGACTTTTGTTTTTAAACTATAAATGTAGTTAGATAGATACCCATTGCGACATATATGAATACGCACAGAACTCTTAAACAATGGTATAATACTAGTAGATAGTCACTATTAAGGATAACGTAATACCACAGGTTGGTATGGGAGATACGATATGAATGAATATATAGCAAGTTTGGTGGATGAGTTATACCAATTAGGGGGGCGCCATGCGGTGTTTAGCCCTGGTTCACGGTCTACTACATTAGCCATGCTCTTTCAAAGCCATGGGGGCTTTCACACGTATATGAATATTGATGAGCGGTCCGTCGGGTTTATGGCCCTAGGCATCGCCAAAGCGCAGGGTGAGCCTGCCGTATTGGTGTGCACATCGGGGTCTGCGTTGACCCATTATGGTCCAGCCGTGGTGGAAGCCAAGCACAGCGGTGTGCCTATGATCATTTTGTCCGCCGACCGTCCGTACACCTTGCAACAGGTGGGGGCACCGCAGACCATTGACCAACAGAAATATTTTGGCACCGCCGTGAACTATTATGAGGAATTGTCTGTGCCTAGTGAAAGTCACTACTACACATACCTCGTCAAGTGGCACGCCGTGCCTATTTGAAAGCGAATGATCACAAATTAGGACCTGTACACATCAACGTACCTTTGTTTGAGCCCTTGGTGCCCCAATCGTGAGGAAGAGTATTTTTAAACAGGGTCGCAGTGAGAAACCATTTCGACTTGTGAAACATCAAGAGATAGCATCCTTGGGGTCCTTGCTATATGCAAAACGAGTGCTCATCTTGGGTGGTCCCAGCGTGACAAATCCCAAAGCAGTGGTCGACTTTGCAGATCGGATTGGTGCTGTTGTCATTGGGGATCCTTTTGTCCAATTTGCGCCAATATGAGGGCGTGATTAGTACCTATGATGCATTCTTGGCTCATTATGAACGATGGGTTGACTTACGACCAGATGTGGTCATCCAATTGGGACAAATTCCAGTGTCGAAGCGGATTCAACAATGGATGGCGACCTTGACGGACATCGATTATATTACGATCAGCCCTACTGCAGATGTGATGAATCCTAGCTTGACGACTACCATACATGTGATGGCGGATATCGATACATTTTTAGCGGAAATAAAGAGAGGTATCCCTTTACTGATAAATACGGAGAAAAACAAAGGGCTGTATTACAGAAGCTAGAGAAGCTGAATTTGCTCACACAGAGTGATAGCGTAGTTATGCGCCCTACCTATGAAGAGATGTGGCGACACATCGAATCCAACAGCCGTGAACAGTTAGATAAGGTACAAGAGGAATCGACTCTATTTGAAGGTCGGACCATCCACATGTTACAACAATATATGCCCGATGAGGGGCAAATTCTAGTGGCGAACAGTATGTCTATTCGCGACATGGACTATTTCTGGGCCTCTGGGCGCTCCCAAGCCATGGTGTACGGCAATCGTGGCACCAATGGTATCGATGGGACCGTGTCGACTGCTTTAGGCCTAAGCACGAATGGAAAACCTACCGTCATGGTGACGGGAGATTTAAGTTTCTTTCACGATTTGAATGGCCTAGCCATCGGCAAGACCCATGGGATGAATTTGACCATCATATTACATAACAATGATGGAGGCGGGATTTTTCCAATACTTGCCACAAAAAGGAACGGATGATTTTTGATTACCTCTTCAATACGCCACAGGGCATCGATTACAGTGGATTAGCGACCCTATATGGCTTAGACTATGTGAAAGTCACCACCAATGCAGAATTAGAACAGGCGATGCAACAGTACATTGGTGCAGAGGGGATTCACCTCATAGAAGTGCCTACATCCAAAGAAGGTAGTCGTGAACTGCACAAGCTGTATCGGGTGCAATAATATGAGATCAATAATTCAAGATATACGAACCTTAGATATACAACGCATGCAGATCCACATAGGGGACTACCACTATGGTGTATCCATAGTGGGCGAGGGAAGCCCTTAGTTTGTTTTCATGGATTTTTCAGAATCTGGATCTACTTGGGATGGTATTGAGGTACCGGGCTATCGACTGATACGCATTGATAGTATGGGCCATGGTAGGTCGGCTCGCCCTATGGAGTTAGGACCCCTACACACTGCCCCAGATGCTCGGCGATTTGCATACGGTTATCTACGCCGTTGCCGGTGAAAGATACGCTCTTATGGGATATTCTATGGGGGCGAGGATGGCTTTATTATATGCATTGGAGTATCCAGAGGAAGTGACGCACTTAGTTTTGGAAAGTGGTTCTGTAGGGATAGAAGAGGAAGGAGAACGACAAGACCGCTATGTAGCCGATCAAGGGCTGGCGGAGCGGATTCGGGCACATGATATCACTTGGTTTAGTGAGACGTGGGCTAAGCTAGAGATTTTCAAGACACAACAAGGTTTGCCCTGCAAAGGTACAACAGCAGATTCAAGGACGGCGATTGCTCAATAGTCCTCATGCATTGGCTTTCACCTTGGAAGGAATCGGACAGGGGAGTATGCCTTACGTAGGTCATCGTTTGTCAGAATTAACTATGCCCGTTTGTTATATTAGCGGAGAATTAGATACAAAATATACAGATATTGGCGCTAGGTATTTTTGGTGATGTCCATCGCATCGTGCCACAGGTGGGGGCATAATGTACATGTGGAAGCACCAACGGCGTATCGGCAAATTATAGAACAGTTTTTCCTAGTACCATAATTAATAGCGTGTATCGCTGTGTTGACTATTTATATTAGTAGGATATAAGGCCATGAAGAAATGTCATGTGCTATATCATACAGTAATCGATATAGTATTTACTATGTCATGAAGTAATCGGGATGTTGTGAAGATAACTAGGTATATACCATCCTATTATAAGGGTAGAAATGAGAGGTATCCTATGATTACAAACATTACCTTGTACCATGTGCAATTGCCTATGAAGTTTACTTTCAAAACTGCAAAGGGCGAGGTGAAGGTGCGGGACACCATCGTGATTCGTATAGAAGATGATAAGGGTCATATCGGTTACGGGGAATGCGTAGCCTTTGTGGACCCTTTTTATACGGCGGAAACCGTCGGGTCCTGTTGGCGTGTATTGAAAGAACGATATTTGCCCACCTTGTTAGGGGGGCAGGCAGATCCGAGTGTGGTGGTACCTTGGGCGCAAGACGGATGCCCTATGACGGCGGCAGCCGTGGAGAACGCTCTGTTTCACGTGAAATGCACGAGCCTAGGCGTGAATACTGTAGAATATGTGATGGGTCAGCCCTTGGGACAACGCATCCCTATGGGGGTCGTCATTGGGGACATCCCTTTGGACCAAATGGCGGCAGCTGTGACATCCTATGTAGATCTAGGTTGCGAGCGTATTAAACTGAAAGTATCTCCCAAGGATGGCTATGAGCGAGTAGCATTAGTACGGAGTGCGTTTCCAAAACTTACATTGGCAGTGGATGGAAACCAAAGTTATACCTATGATGACCTAGAAGCTGTACGGGCCTATGATGAGTTTCATTTGGCTTGCTTGGAAGAGCCTTTTTCAGATGGAAAGTTTGCAGGACTATGATGGGTGGAAACAATGGTTAGGACCAAAGTGGAACATAGGGACAAACATTTGCTTGGACGAATCAATCCTCTCCTTCGAGGACTTGGTCTATGCTCATAGACATGGACTACTCGATGTATTGAATGTGAAAGTAGGCCGTTTAGGGGGCTTACGAATGGCACAGCAAGCCATCGACTATTGCCGTAATCATGGGATTGGGTATTGGATTGGTTCCATGGTGGAATCCAGTATTTCCAAATTGTTACATGTGCAACTAGCGACTTTGGGCGATGCCTATATGGCGGGGATTTGTCAGATTCCTTGCGATACTTTCACCAAGATTTGACAGACCCCGCGTTAACTTTCACAGACGGGTATATGACAGTGCCGAATGGAGTAGGTCTAGGGGCGACGGTACAAGAAACGTTGCTAGAACAATATTGCGTAGCCAAGGAAACATGGACATATAGGGAGAACATGTGATATATGTGTGTCAGTAGGTTAGGCTAGGACTAGTAGTTATTATACAAGTGTGACAACTCGTGGTACTATATATGGGGACCCTTTTAGTAGGGTATGCAAGACAATAGGAGGTTATGATGAACGAATATATAGAACTATTAAAAACGTGAGGTGAAACCAGCCTTTGGTTGTACAGAGCCGATTGCATTGGCTTTTGCAGCAGCGAAAGCGACCGAATTATTAGGGGTAAGACCGGATCACATTCACGGCCGATTGAGTGGTAATATTATTAAAAATGCGAAGAGTGTCACTATCCCTAATTCAGAAGGGCGCACAGGCATTTACTATAGCCTTATTTTAGGCACCTTAGTGGGTACGGCAGCGAAAAGAACTAGAAGTATTAGAAGACCTTACCCATGACCAAGTGGTAGAAGCGGATCGCTTGTTCGAAGCCGATTATTGCGATATTGAATTGGCAGAAGGGGTAGAAAACCTATACATCGAAGTGACTGCAAAGGCGGGGGACCATACGTCGAAGGTCATCGTGCAAAATACGCACACCACGATTTCCTATGCGGAAAAAAAGATGGTGAAGTGCTAATCGCTTTATCTGCTGAGGAAGTGGCAAAACATTCCATGGAATTGTGCTTTGACTCTTGCTACGACTTTGCTAGCACTGTAGAGGCGATGGAATTAGAAGATATTTTTAGGACCTCAATTAGATTTGAACATGGCCATCGCTGAAGAAGGTATGAAAAAAATAATTATGGATCTAATATTGGGAAATTGATTATCTCCAACTCTTCGTCCATTGCCGACCGAGCTCAGTGCCTATGCGCATGGCTGGTTCCGATGCACGGATGGACGGCTGTTCCATGCCGGTTATGATCAACTGCGGTAGCGGTAACCAAGGGATTACCTTGTCGGTGCCAATCATGATGTATGCGAAAGAATACAATGTAGACCGAGATCATACTTTGCGCGCCTTAGCATTGGCGAATGTGTTGGCATTGTACATCAAACAATATATTGGCCGTTTGAGCGCTTACTGTGGCGTGGTGAGTGCTGCCTCTGCGACAGCCGCTGGGGTGGCGTTCTTGATGAAAGAATCAAAAGAGGTTGTTTGGGAAACATTATCAAATGCTTTGGCAGGTACATCTGGTGTTGTCTGCGATGGAGCGAAGGCATCTTGCGCTATGAAAATTGGCATGTCCTTAGGGCAATTCTCTACTGGCCTACACGCAAGCAAAAAACGGATAATAGCTTTAAAACCAGGCCAAGGCATCGTGAAAAGAAGACATCGACCATACGGTACAAACGGTGGCTACTATTGCCCGTGAAGGAATGAAACAAACTGATGTTGTTATCTTAGAAACTATGTTAGAAAAAGTAATCTATGCATTTTTATATAGAGAATGATAATAATTCTATATTGATTTTTTTGGAAGTATAGTGTATGATAGATACATAGATTGATTTTTATAGTTACATACAGGGTATGTGCTATATATAGTTGTAATATTAAAGGAGAAAAAGTAGAATGGCAATCATCGGTAAACAATTACCGCATTTGAATTAGATGCATTCCGTAGACCAGAAATTATCAAAGTAAGTAATAAAGATATCCAAGGTAAATGGAGCGTATTTGTATTCTATCCAGCGGACTTCACATTTGTGTGCCCAACAGAATTAGCAGACTTACAAGATCAATATGCGCAATTGAAAGACTTAGGCGTAGAAGTATTCTCTGTATCTGTTGACTCTGCCTACGTTCACAAAGCATGGTCTGATGCATCTCCTACAATCAATAAAATCGAATACACTATGTTATCCGATATTAAACATGAATTAGCTGATTTCTTCGAAACATTCTGCGGAGAATCTGGTCAAGCATACCGCGGTTCCTTCGTGGTAGACCCAGAAGGCATCGTTCGTGCAGCAGAAATCTGCGACATGGGTGTAGGTCGTTCTGCGGCGGAATTAGTTCGTAAAGTACAAGCTTGCCAATTTGTTGCAAAACATGGCGAAGTATGCCCAGCAAAAATGGACTCTGGTGAAAAAAACATTAAACCCAGAGAGACCTTGGCTTAGTGGGCAAAAATCTAATGTAAATAAACAGCTAGTTTGGACGATGGGTTGAGCGACTCCTCTCCCTCTCTTGAATCGCAAGCCCCGCATGTCTTAACAGACTAGTATGTTGACTATACTTTGTAAACTTTCCTAAGAACACATCTTAGATCCTTTACTTCCCATAAAAACGGCAAAGCTACGCTTTGTCGTTTTTATCTTTCATTAACAATATATATGTATGACTAAAAATGCATTCTTTATTCATTCAAAGTATTAGATTTAATTGAGAGATTTTGTATATAATAAGAGGGTAAGGTTACATCTAGAAATGATATAGGAGAATGAGAATGGTAGAAGTTACATATGAACAATTGGCGGCAATTTTTAAAGCCTTAAGTGATGAAACGAGATTGCATATTGTAGATATGTTATCTTGCAATGAATTATGTGCTTGTGATATTTTTGGCAAGCTTTTGAGCTATCTCAATCTACGCTTAGCTATCACATGAAAATTTTAATCGATGCAGGCATCGTAAATTCTGTACGTAGCGGTTTATGGACACGCTATTCTATTAACGAAGAAGCGTTTGATGCATTGGTAAAATTTTTGCCAGAATTATACAAAACAAAAGATGAGTGTATTTGTGCTCAAATCAAATATTGCCGCATTGAGGATGCTCCACAGGCGGTGGCAAAATAAGATGAAACGTTGGATTATGCATGTCGATATGGACGCTTTTTTTGCCTCTGTGGAACAACATGATCATGCCAATTACCAAGGTCACCCCGTTATTGTGGGTGGCCTTTCTTCACGTGGTGTGGTGTCTACCTGTAGCTATGAGGCGAGGGCCTTTGGGGTGCGCTCTGCTATGCCGATTATGAAAGCGAGACAACTCTGTCCACAAGGTATCTACGTAGTGCCGAGAATAGAGCGCTATCACGAAGTGTCGGATCAAATCCATGAGGTCTTACATCACTTTAGCCCCTATTTAGAGCCTCTGTCACTAGATGAGGCGTTCCTAGATATTTCGGGACTTGGCAAATTATACACTTCCCCATGGCAGTGGGACGGGCTGTGAAAAGAACAAATCAAGGAGCGTACAGGATTAATCGCATCCGTAGGGATTGGTCCAAATAAATTTTTTTAGCAAAATTAGCATCCGATTTACAGAAACCAGATGGACTGTACCTCATTCCCCATGGGCAGGAGGCAAAAATACATCGGACATTTGCCGGTTCGCCGTCTTTGGGGTGTGGGACCACAGATGGAAAAAAACTTGCGACGTGGTGGCTTTCACAAGATAGGAGATATTGCGAAGTTGCCAGATTATGAGCCACTAGTGCCCTATTGTGGACACCAAAGCGAGCGCTTGTATCTGCTATCTAAAGGGATTGATGACCGTCCCATTGAGTGGAACCGAGAATTGCAGTCTATCGGCAATGAGTTGACCTATGAAAGAGACCTCATCGATCCTGATGAGATTGATGGAGAGTGGCGCTATTTTGCGCACCATGTGGCGAAACGTTTACGTCAAAAGGGCTTGAAAGGGCATACGATCTCCATTAAGGTGCGGCTCCCTGATTTTACGACGAAAACACGACAAAAACGATTGTCCTATCAAACGGATCGAGAAAATGTATTGTACGATGTGGCGACCCTATTATATAATAAACTTGATATACAGGGACCGTTCCGATTGTTGGGGATCAGCGTCAGTGGCTTTCAAACAGAGGTGGCGCAAGATTCCTTGTTTCCCCTAGAGGAAGAAAGTCCCGATGTATTGGCGCAGACCTTAGATGCCCTAGAAGAGCGATTTGGGACTTCGGTCATTACAACGGGCGCCATGTGGAAACGACAACAACAGAAGGGGTCGCACTTAGAAACAGAGGAAGATCCATCTTCTTAGGAGGATATTATGAAACAATATGTAGTCGATACAGAGCTACTAACAGCCGTGTTGGAAGGATTACAAGCACAGTATCAAACTTGTAAAGAGATACAACAACAATACATTGCGCAGTTAGAGACAACGCACGTAGACGCACCGGAAACGGCGATGGAAGTCATTGAAGATTTAGAAAACTTTGCCCATACCTTGGCGATATTAGGAAAACAGTGGAAAGAAATTGCCACTTTGCAAGATATGCTTTCGCAGAGCCATTATTTGTACGCGATGCTGTCTGAATTAGACGTAGAGGACACATCCCAGACAGTGGCCGATGAAGGCGTAGAAGGCTATGACGTAGGCGTCGCATTGGGGCTAGAATTTGTCGATGATGAGCCGCCGAAACAGACGGTAAAAAGTAGTTCCTTTATGGGCTTATTTAGCACATCGGGTGCGCAGAAAGCGGACGATGATTACAAGTATAATGATTTTTGAAACGTCGGAAGCGCAGGAATCAGAGGAAGAGCGCAACCATGATGACTTCTTTGACACAGTGGAAACGCCAAATGCGGGAAGCAGGGTATGACTATGAGGAGTTTGAGCTTGATCCATGGGACGATGTGGAGTTAGATGAGGTGCTTTCAGAAGAACCAGAGAAGAAACCATCGAAGAAAGAGAAAAAACGTTGCAAACACTGCACAGAAGATTCGCCCATACCAGAAGAACGGGAAAAATGTCGCATTGTAAAACAAGAAAAGAAGAAAAAGAAGGAAAAAAACACAAAGATAAGTCGAAACATAAAAAAAGAGGCTCCATGCATCGACAAGTGGGCGAAAAAGTTATCCAAATGGGAGCGCTATGCAGAAGAACATGGTGATGCGTGGACAGAAAAAAAGTTTTGCAAAAGGTAGCTAAAAAGGCGGAGAAAAAGGCAGAAAAAGCGAGGCATGAAAGCGGTCTTTAAGAAACACAAGTTAGATCGTTTGGCTAAGCTCTTGAAGGAGGACTAGGATATGGATATCATCAGTATTGTGGGATTTATATTACTAGGGATTGCCGTAGCGACCTTAGGCACCATCATCGGTGCTCGGAGGCGGTATTATCTTTGTGCCTGTATTTTTGTACTTTTTCCCTGAGTGGACACCCGACTATGGTGGTAGGCACATCCTTGTTTACGGTAACATGTAATGCCATTTCTGGTACGATCGCCTATGTGAAACAGAAGAAAAATTTTTCTACAGTACGACGATTTTTGTTCAGTATTGCCACCTTCCCGTGGGTCCATCATTGGCGCTCATGTGGCAGACTATTTTGATGCTAGCGGATTCCGATTCTGGTTTGGCTCCTTCTTGCTCATTATGTCTGGCTTTATTGGCTACAAAAATATGCGAAAAAGGGGAGCGAAAAAGAAGAATCCTTGCAGTTAGAAGAATTGACCTATAATAAAGTGGTAGGTATTATCATTAGCGTAGTGGTAGGGTTCCTATCTAGTCTATTTGGTATCGGCGGTGGATTGATTCACGTGCCGACCCTCATTTACGTCATGGGGTTCCCCTACGCATATGGCCACAGCTACTAGTCATTTTATCTTGGCTACCTCTACATCAGTAGGGACATTGACACACTTTTTGAGCGGACATATCCATTTTGAAGTGGCCATTCCTTTGCGGTATTGGTGCTTTTATTAGGTGGGCAGTTAGGGGCTTTTATTGCCAAACGATTGCGGGCAAAAACAATCCTGATTGGCTTGTCCATCGGGGTTGGTATCTTAGCCTTGCGCTTGATTTATACATCTCATGTATTGTTCTAGGACATAGGTACTAGATTAGATAGAGAGGATTCTATGGGAAAAGGAAAGAAACGAAAACAACATCAATCACAGCCACAGCCAACGATTACGACAGCTCGTTTGACGACGATGATCAAGTGGATGCTGTTCATCAACCATTTGGCGTTGTGCTCGGTTCTTTAATGGACGGGCGGATATGAGTTTACTCGCAGCCAATATGTTAGGCGGCTTGGTATTATGTGGTATCTATTGGATGCGCTTTAAGAAAGAGATGTTCACTGATGAAGATGTAGAACGAGGTATGCGATATGTACTGTCCTACATTCTGATGACCATGACAGCTTTCTTTTATACCTTAGCCATGTATCGATCGGGGAACTAACAGATACGATGTACCTGATCATCACAGGGGCTAGTTTCTTTGTATGGTTCTGCTTGTACAGCGCTACACAAGGGTTTATTAAGAAAAGTGAATGATAAGTGAAATAAGTTCTCGTTACGTTATAGGTAACGGGAACTTTTTATATTCAAATATTTCGATAAACTATATGAAAAGCTATTGCATTTTCTAATATACTGTGTTAAGATGTGTACATAACAAATAATAATTATTAATTGCTAATCAGAATGATTAGCAATAAAACTAAAGAAAAAGGAGAAAAAAAGCTATGAAAAAAACTTACAAGCAGTTAACCAATATATTGCAAACTTAGCAATTTGGAACATTAAACTTCACAATTTCCATTTTTAATGTAGTAGGCTCTCAATTTGTGCCCGACTCACAAATATTTAGAAGAAGTCTATGATGTGGCATTCGACTATTATGATGCAGTGGCAGAACATGTAAAAATGCAAGGCGAAGAACCTGTAGTACATGTGGCAAAAATATTTGGAAATTGCCTCTTTGAAAGAAGAACCGAGCAACAAATTCTCCGTAGAGCAAGTGTACAACTTTAGTAGGAGATTTCGAATTGTTGAATAAAAGAAGCTCGTGCGATCCGCGAAGCGACTGATGAAGAAGGTAACTTTGGATTAGTGGCTATCATGGAAGACCACATCGCTTACTATGAAAAACAATTGTGGTTCTTACGTGCTACTTTGGGCTAACTCCTAAGAGTAACAAAGAACTTTCACACAATCACATTTCCCATATGTGATTTCTATCCTGACATGACTTACACTATACAACTAACTATACATACTACTATACAAGAGGATCCTTGCTACTAGCGAGGGTCCTCTTTCAGTATAGGTCCTAACTAGGAGCTGTCATAGCTATTCCTATATTGTGAAAGCGTCCGCCCCAGTGGTACAATACATAACATAGAGTGAGTTTAGTGAAAGGGGCAAGAGAATGAATCGATTTTTTTACGACGTGGGCAATTACAGACCATGGAAGCACAGAAGGATCCATCAGTGGTTGAAGACATGGATACACTGGTGAGTGAAGTCAGTTCCGATGAGTTTCTAGACATGGTGCAACAAGAGGGGACATCAAAGGATTTGAACCGAGCTATGGATATGGTAGAGCTTGAAGATTCGACGGAAAACAGTGGACCTGTAGACCCTTATGCGACCATGACGATTCGTGATTATAGCCAATTGGATGTATTGCCAGAGGACTCTCATGAAGATTATGGTTTTTCTAGTGCAAACGAAACAGGACAGGATCAATTTTTTTCCATAAGAACTACAATGATATTATGGAAGATGAGTTAGAATATGATCAACAAGAGGCTGATAGTTCTTATGATTCTGGAGATAGTTTTGACTTCGACTTTGACGTTGACTTTGACTTGTTTGATGACTTTGATGATGACTAGTAAGGAATGAATGAAGATGAAGCCCATACAGACAAGGACATCAGTATGTCCCTATGATTGCCCAGATGCCTGTGGGTTGACCTTGACCATTGAGGGAGACCAATTGCAACAGGTGCGAGGCATGAAAGAACACAACTTCACACGAGGAACACTGTGCCAGAAAATGCAACACTATGAACGAACTGTGCATCACCCTGGGCGGTTGACGACACCTTTGCGCCGTACGGGTCCTAAGGGGAGTGGTCAGTTTACGCCCATAACATGGGACGAAGCATTACAAGACATTGCACAACAGTTTCAATACTGCATTGATACCTATGGTTCTGAAAGTATTATGCCCTATTCCTATGCAGGGACTATGGGGATTTTACAAAAAAGTGCCGGGGATCCCCTCTTTGCTATGCTAGGTGCGACCCGCCAAGACAAGGGTATTTGCTCTCCCGCAAAACGCTATGGATGGGTGAGCCTGATGGGATCCACCTTGGGAAATCGACCACAAGACATACAACATAGTGATTGCGTTATATTGTGGAGCCTCAACGCAGTAGCCACAGATATACATGTGTTACATGATGTGAAAGTAGCTCGTCAGCGAGGCGCCAAACTGTGGGTCATTGACACGTATCATACAGAGACAACGAAGTTAGCCGATGAAGTGATTCTCATGCGACCTGGTACAGACGGGGCTTTTGCCTTGGGGGTGGCCCATGTGCTAGTAACAGAAGGCTTAGTACATGAGGAGTTTATTCAACAGTACGTACAAGGCTATGAAGGATTCCGAGATACGGTGGTCTTTCAGTATTCACCATCCAAAGTGTCACAGATAACAGGTGTGCCAGAAGCGCGTATTGTCGAGTTTGCTCGTGCCTATGGGAGTGCCGTAGCGCCGTTCATTCGCTTAGGAAGCGGGCTTTCACGGTATGGAAATGGAGCCAACACGGTACGATGCGTAGTGGCATTACCAGCCTTAGTGGGAGCGTATTTACACAAAGGGGGCGGGCTCTTGTCCGGCGCATCGGGCAGTCAATTTGTAGGGGACAACGTATCAGCTGGGAGCGCTTTCAAAGAAAAGAAACACGATTACACCCGATGATTCGTTTGGGGCCCGTGCTGACAACAGCGGAGAACCCGAAGATTCATGCCCTCTATGTGTATTCCAGTAACCCGGCGGTGACATCACCGGACCAAAGGGTGGTGCGCAAAGGACTGGCACGAGAGGACCCTGTTTACGGTGGTGCACGAACGGTTTATGACGGATACGGCAAAATATGCGGACATTGTGCTCCCTGCGACGACCTCCGTCGAGCACAATGATATTTATAATTCCTACGGTCACTACACCATCGGTTGCGGATACCAAGCCATTCCGCCCGTTGGTGAAAGCCGATCTAACTGGAATACTATCTGTAGTATTGCGAAAGCGATGCATCTGGACGATCCAATATTCGCCATGTCGGAACTAGAGATGATCGAAGATATTGTGCGACATGCGAACATTCCAGTCACTGTGCAAGATAGAATTTTGGCAGGGGAACTAGTGGAGATGGACTTACCAGACACGTATAAGCTAGAATACGGGACACCATCTGGCAAGATTGAACTTTACAATCCTTTAGAGCGAGAGCCCTATCCTGTGTATCGTGAGGCCCATGGGGATGCGACGGAGTTCTTCCTCATCAATGGGGCGGACCCGCGCATACTAGACTCGTCCTTTTGTGAGCTACAAGAGACTATGCCACAGATGGTGGCTCGTATGCACCCAGATGATGCCGAGCGCAAAGGGGTGTTACACAGTGAATTTGTGCGCTTGTCAAATGAGCGTGGATCCTTACGGATTGCCTTAGGCATCGATGATATGGTGCCCAAGGGGACCATTGTGAGTATCGGTGTATGGTGGCAATCCCAGTCCCATGATCCGGCATATACCATGAATGTGCTGACTGCCTCACGGCCTCACCGATTATGGGTGGGGCAGTACATTTTACGATGTGAAAGTAGATGTAGAACCGTGCGACTAAAAAAAGAGCAATGCTTGGTTATAGGTAATAGATTTAGTTTACCTATCAATTATAGGTTGGGTGTATATGCATAATTGGTATAGAAAAAGTCATTTTCTCTAGGGAAAATGACTTTTTATTTTGCCTATAATTAGCTATAATAAAGGCTAAAGCATAAAAAATGTTTATATACAGTGTATATTTGTTATTATGGAATGTATTTGAAAGGAGATATTATGTCAGATCATACTCAACTGTCGGGTCGAGCCTATATTGCTATCGGCCTGATGCTCTTTGCGTTATTCTTTGGCGCGGGTAACTTAATCTTTCCCGCCACATTAGGGTCAACATGCGGGTACCAATGTGTGGTGGGCTATCTTAGGGTTTATCGTTACTGGTGTAGGCTTACCACTATTAGGGGTTATGGCCATGGGATACTCCGGGAGCCGTAACGTACAAAGTTTAGCAAGCCGTGTGCATCCAGTATTTGGGGTCTTATTTACATTGGCATTATACTTATCCATTGGCCCTCGCCTTTGCCATTCCTCGCACGGGAACGGTATCCTATGAAATTGCGGTGAAACCATTCTTGGGCAGGGTCGCCTCGGATACGGCACTATCCTTGTTCCTCGTAGTATTCTTCGTAGTCACATTGTGGCTCTCCATTAATCCGCAAAAATTGGTGAATCGCATTGGTAAAATTTTAACACCAGCCTTGCTACTGACAATCGTGGTGTTGATCATTAAATCCTTGATTACTCCATTAGGTGGCTACGGCACACCAACAGAGGCCTATGCTACTAGCGGAACAGCATTTTTGCAAGGTTTCTTAGATGGATATAACACATTAGATGCGTTGGCATCCTTTGTGTTCGGTATCTTGGTCATCGAATTTGTTACACTTTCAGGGGCACAAACACGTGATGAAATTACACGTGCCACAATGAAAGCTGGTTTAATCGCCGTAGGTTGCTTGGGCGTGGTGTACATCTTCATTGCTAGCTTGGGCGCTACCAGCGTAGAACAGCTAGGCATCCTAGACACGGGTGCACCTGTGTTAGCAGAATCGGCTCGTTTATTGTTCGGCGATTTAGGGGCCATGATCTTGGCAGTCATCGTATTGTTGGCATGCTTGACGACGAGTATCGGACTTGTTACCTCTTGTGCACAGTACTTTAGCACACAATTCGGGGGATTATCCTATAAAGCCTATGCAGTGCTATTCGTGTTAATCTCCTTTGGCGTAGGCATGTTTGGATTGAAAACCATCATTACCGCAGCCATTCCTGTGTTGATGTTCTTGTACCCATTATCCATCGCATTGATTTTGTTGGCATTCTTACATCCGTTGTTCAACGGTCGCCAATGCGTATATGCATGGACCGTGGGGGCAACATTCATCACAGCCCTTGTATCTGGATTAGAAACGGCGAGCGTAGACTTAGGTAGCGTAGGACAATTCTTTGCTACACAAGTACCAATGCATGGCATCGGTATGGACTGGGTTGTATTCGGCGGCGTAGGATTCGTGATTGGATTGATCCATCGGGCGTTGGTGAAAGCGTAAATAATTACATCATATTTGATATAGTTACATATATAGTAATACATAGCTACTAGAAGGTCTTCTTTTGGCTTAGGTTTATAGAACCTAAGGGTATAAAGAAGACCTTTTTGCATGCACTTTTAATGCATACAAAATATTGATAAGAACAAAATAAGGGTTATAGGACAAAATGAGTTGGTTTCAATAACGATGCATATAGTTAAATACTAAGCCTATTGAACTTTAAAATTGCAAAATTACAGATGAATAGGGTAAACAAAAAAAGCTACACAGTAGAATGTATCTACGTGTAGCTTTTTATGTATAACTGACATGCATTCTTACTCCAAATCATCGAAGTCAAATGCACCTGCTTTTGTATAGTTCGTAACTTTCGCCTCGAAGAAGTCAGTTTTTGTGCTATTCAAGTTGGAGAAACTTTCAATCCAAGCCATAGGGTTTTCCTTGATGTCTGGATATAACGGTTGCAAGCCGATAGAATCAGCACGTTGGTTCGCTAAGTATTTGATATAGCGCTCGATCAATGTGTTGTTGATGCCAAGAATTTTTGTCATCTGTAATGTATTGACCCCAAGCGATTTCATTTTTCCGTACCTTCACGAAGCATTTGCGTTAATTCAGCCTCTAGTTCAGGAGTAAATAGCTCAGGACGTTCCACACGAAGTTCGCGAATGATGTGTTGGAATAATACTAAGTGAGTTACTTCGTCACGATTGATGTATTTGAAAAATGGTGGAAGTAGCCGTCATTTTACCTTGGCGAGCCAATGTAGAAGAAACTAAATCCAGAGTAGAAATAGATGCCTTCTAAAAATATAGTTTGCCATGATCGTGCGGATTAAATTGTGTTCCGATGGTTCATCACTAAAAACGTTGGTAAATATCGGCGATGAAGCGGTTACGAGCTAATAAATGCTCATCCGTACGCCATTCATCATAAATACGGTCACGAGTAATTGGATTCGTTACCGTATCCAGAATGTAAGAATACGATTGCGCGTGAATTTCTTCTTGGAAGGCTTGGATGTTCAATAAAGAAGCCACTTCAGATGCCGTAATATAACGGCTCAAGTTTGGCAAGTTCTCGCTTTGAATGGAGTCCAAGAAGTTCAAAAAAAGAAATAATCTTGTCAAAAGCACGACGCTCGCTGTCCGTTAAATATGGAAATTGCTTAATGTCTTCATTCAAAGAAATTTCTTCAGGAATCCAAAAATTGTTCAACATCGTGCGATATAACATATTCGCCCAATCGTATTTAATACGATTCCACTCCCGTAAATTTGTTGTATTACCGCCTACCATACTTTGCGTGCCGCGGTCACCATGTTCATTAAAAATCAGTTTCTTTTCCATGAGAGATCTCCTATGTGTCTAGGTGAAAGTCAACATAGGAGATGACTATCACTTTACCATTTAATACTATAAAGAAATGTAAAAGCATAGCTAAATGCATGCTAGTATTTGCTTGTAGTTTTACTATCCTTTATTATACTAGAAAGGTGGGTGGATAGGCAATAAATGGTAAGATATAGAATGTTTTTTTAGAGATTCTATTTAGATACTGTACTTATTTTTTAAGGATGAAAGTGTGCTGAAGATAGGCTGACTTTTTATATTGCTAATAACTATAGATACTAATATAGAGTAATATTTGATGATATATACTTGCAATTACTTGCATATGCAATCCTTATAGTGTATGATGGAGAAAAGAAAGGAGTGTGATATATATGGCGAATACAAATGCAGTATATGCCAGAATTGATTCTACATTAAAAGAGAATGCAGAGCATATTTTAGGGCAACTTGGGATTTCTCCGTCCAGTGCAATACAAATGTTATATAGCCAAATTGTGTTACAAAATGGGATGCCCTTTGAGCTTCGATTGCCGAACCGTAAACGACCAATATCTTTAAATACATTATCGAAAGAAGAACTAGATGCAGAATTGCAAAAAGGGATAGATTCGTTAAAGAATGATAAATGTTATAGTGTAGATGAAGTAGATGCGTTGCTGGCGAAGGAATATGGGATATGAGTGATCATTATGCAGTGACTTATTCCACCATGGCATTAGAAGATTTAAGGGATATATATGAATATATTCGTTATATATTAATAGCTCCTATTGCAGACAGAACATCAAACATTGCGAATCAGGAAAATGATTGCTTCTCTAAATATATTTCCAATGAGACATATGTCTGAGTTGATGAAGAACCTTGGAAATCGAAAAGGATGTACAAGGTTCCTATTGATAAGTATGTAGTTCTTTATTGTGTTGATGATATAATGCATGTCGTTTCCATAGTACGTATTTTTTTACGGAGGTCGTAATATAGAAAATCTAATGAACCACTTAGATACATAGTTTGTGATTGGTGTTAAAAAAATATAGATAATAAAAGCACAGGGTATTTTTACCCTGTGCTTTTTATATACGAATTGTATGAAGAGTATTGTTTTTACGATGTATTTTTGGTTTATCAGGAACGTTGTATAAATGTATATAGGAAACTAAGAGGAAGATGTCGAAATATATACTTTAGAGAATAATGTATTTGAATAGTCTATATTTTGTACTGGTAGGAAAAAAATATAAAATTAGAAGAAAACTAAAGCAAAGTAACAAAAATTTTTAAGTATATAGAAGAGAGGAGAAGAATTATATGAACTATAATGCAGATAAACCAATCAAAAACAGGATCGGAAGATTTGTTAGGAAGGTCATTTTTTTCTCGAAGCAGTTAGCAAAGGCATTGTATGAATGTGATGCTAGAGATGGATTAGTGATAGGCTTATTTGGCAAATGGGGCTCTGGGAAAACATCTGTGATCAATATGACAATGAACGAGATTAAAAACATGGGAGAGGACTCTGAAAATGAGCCGTTAATTGTTACATTTTTCACCTTGAATTATTCTGATAAGGATAACCTTACTAGATTGTTTTTCATAGATTGATAACTCGGATAGAAGGACAAGATAATCAATCAGAGAAAAAAAGAATTAGGTAAAAAAACTAAAAAATATGTAAATATTTTTAGATGGGCTAGCACTTGTACCAGTGTTTGGCAATGCTCTTGTCATGGTACTGAAAAGGGTTTTGCTAGAGATTGGGTGAATAAGCTGTTAGAGGTACCGGATCTAGATAAGGCGAAAGAAGACCTTGAAACAATATTGAAAGAGAGTAATCAAAAAAATTATTGTTATGATTGATGACATTGATCGTCTTACTAATTTACAAATTAGAGATATCTTTCATTTAGTTAAACAGGTGGGTAATTTGCCCAATATAGTGTATATATTGTCTATGGATAGAGAAATTGTTTGTAGAGCGTTAAAAAGAAATCCATAATATAGATGGATATGAATACTTAGAAAAAGATTATTCAGATTCCATTTGAGATTCCCCAAATTAGTAAAAATCAAGTGCACGAGTATTTATTTAATCAGCTAGATAAAAATTATTAATGACACATCTAATGATACAATAATAGATGACAATTACTGGGGAAAGGTCTTTTGTTAATTGTGTAAGTCCATATATTGATAACCTTAGAGCGATCAACCGATTAACTAATATTTTTAAATTTAAATATCAGGCATTGTATCAAGAGGTAAGTGTTGAGGATATGATTGGAATTACGACGCTTGAAGTATTAGAGCCAAAGTTATATAAATGGATTTATAATAACAAAGATATTCTTTGTAATAGCATAGGATATAATATTTCTAGAAATACAGGAACATATGTAGAATATCGAGAAAGATTTTTACAATGAATTTAAAGGTATAAATATTGATCCAGACAAGTCTATACGGTGTGTTTCGACGATGTTTCCAGCTTTTGCAAAAGAGATTGGTGAATATCAAGATGTTTATCAATCAAATGCAGATGGTAAGAAAAATGAGAATCTGTGATGATGAAAAGTTCGAGATATACTTTAGACATGATTTGGATAGCGTAGAAGTCTCTAGGAGCATAATCAAAGACTGCCTTTTTTATATTTAATGAGAAAGAGTTGGGCACGATTCTTGAAAAAGTTAATCGAGAAGGAAAGATTGTTTATTTTTTTAGAAGAAGTACAGTCTTTTAACTGATGATATTCCTTACGAGCGAATAAGTTTAATAGTCTCTGTGATATTTTCTTCTCAATGGAACTTCAAAGGTGAAATTAGTGCAGGTATATTTACAAGAACCGCATATGAAATGGCTATTGATTTAGTAGAAATTCTTTTTATATAGAATCAAGATAGAGGAAGAGCGATTTGAACTTTTGGAGTCTATGCTAAAAAGAGATGGATAAAAATCGCGTAGGCGCAATAGCTATCATCTTATATAGAATTAAGTTGTTTTACGAAAGAAATTCAGAGGAAGTGAATACTAAAGCGATTATAAGTTTAGAGCATTTACAAGAGTTAGAAAAACATGTATATGCTAAATATTAGACGGGTTATTGAAACAGAAACGATTTCAGATATAGAGTGCTTTTAATGTCGTTTTTTTCACTTGTGGGAAAAAAACTTAATGAAGAGGTCGCCATAGAGTATTTTTAATCAGGTTGTTGAAAATAATATAAGTATGCTTAAACTTATTTGTACGCTTGCAACAAGGTGGGCGGGTACTAGTGGTAGAGGATGGCGACTTGAGGTTAATGAATATGAAAAATATATTTCTAAAGAGAAAAATTTACAATGGAATTAAAAAAAGCTAAATAAAAAAATGATTTATTAGAGTTTACAGATGTTGAGAAATTAAAATTAGCATCATTTATTTTTAAATTATCAGATGAATGGAGTAGAGGTTGCTACTGAAGAAAAAGGCTAAAGAATTAGTAGAACAATGGAATCGCAATGGTATAATAGCAGAAAAATTAAGTATATAAAAAGCACAGAGTTAAAAATCCTGTGCTTTTTGCATATTTCATATTAAATTACATTTCCTGCCCCTGCATTTTTCCAACAAAAAAATCAATAACATGTTTATGAACGATTCCATCCTCAGCTAAAGTCAACGGTATCCATAGAGAGAACAAACTTAGGGTAATTGTCTTGTACATGCGCATATATACCAAACTCGCGTTGTCGTGTGGCTTCTGTTTCCATGAGATAGGACACTTGATAGTATATGCGCTCTTTGTCTTTAGTAGCAATAAAGTCGATTTCCATATCTTTTACTTTGCCGATTTGTACAGTATATCCTCTGGAAATTAGCTCAATATATACGATATTTTTCCAGTGGCTCTTTCAATATCTTTTGTATTAGAATATCCTTTGGCACCTCGAAATCCATGATCTGTAAGGTAATATTTTTTTCATCAATTTTAAGATTTTTACCGACCGTATCGAATCTAGGTACTTTTTTTCAGGATGAAAGCTTGCTGACAATAGTCTAAATAATTTAGAATCGTATCAATGGAGACATCCCGATGTTCGCTTTTTTTAAATACTTTTTTAATACTAGTTGCAGAAACGGGGGAGCCTATATTTTTGAATGGTGAATGATAGGATTCGATTAAAAATATCTACATCTCGAATCTTATTGTGCGTCAACACATCTTTGATCAAAAACCGTATGATACACATCATTTAGATATTTATAACTACTGTTTTTCTTCTAGGTTAAAGTATTTTTAAGGTAGGCATGCCACCCTAATTGGATAAACTTAGTGAATAGCTCTTCCTTACTCAGGTGTTTCTCTTGGAACACTTCAATAAACTCATCAAATGTAAATGGTTGTATTTCAAATTCTACATATCTACCAGACAAGGAGTGTAGCAAGTTCTCCAGAGATTAAGGTGGAGTTGGAGCCGGTAATATAGATATCGCAATCTCTATCAATGCGCAGACCATTTACAACTTTTTCCCAGTTTTCCACTAATTGTATCTCGTCAAAAAAATAGTAGAGTTTTCCATCCAAGTGTTTCGTTGTTTCTATGAGATGCTTAGCTAGTAGTGCTGCAGTGTTTATCTCTAGAAATTCTAAGGATTCAAAATTAATATAAATTTTGCGTTCATCAGGGACTTCCCTGCAAGATAGTATCTTTAATGATGGTTAATAACGTAGACTTTCCAACACGGCGCATGCCTGTCAGAATCTTAATCACTGGCTTATCAATGAATGGTTCTATTTGTGTTATATATTTAGGGCGTTTAATATACTCCATGGCTTACACCTCGCTTTCATTGATTCTATTATACTCGAAATAGATACATATTCCAATGATGATTTCGACTATAATCGAAATTATTAACACTTATGTATATTATTTCGACTATACTCGAAACCATTGAAAGATATGACTATAGTTTTAACCTATCGAATTCGAGAGGGTTAAATAGGAATCGTCTAAATAATGAAAAGCCTAACGTAAAGAGGTATCTCACTCCCCTCTGAAGAAATGACGCTATTCCGCATCTTTGAGGGGGATCGCTCAGAACATAAAGAAGAGCACCACATGCTCCGGAGCAAACCTACCGTAGGATCAGTTTGCGGAGGAGCATGTGGTGCTCTTTTCCCTGTTCAAGTACACCGACCAAAGATTAAGAGGAACAGCTAGTGCATTCATCCATTTCTAAGGATTGGTTACGGATATAATAAATTGTTTTAATGCCTTGTTTATACGCTTCCACATATAAATCGAGAATTTCCTTCGCTTTCATTTGTGGAGTAATGTACAAGTTAAAAAGATTGTGCTTGGTCGATGTGGCGTTGGCGGATACCGCAAGCCTTGATGGACCATTGTTGATTGATCGTATGCGCTTCTTTGTAGAACCACATCGTTTCATTGCTCAAATCTGGCGCTGTTTTTGGAGTGAAACTACCTTTTTTCTCTTCTACGAAGAACTTTTTAAAGATAGGGTCAATGCCCGCTGTAGTGTTAGCAATGTTAGATGTACTACCAGTCGGAGCAATAGCCATTAGATAACCATTGCGGATACCATATTTTGCCACGTCTGCTCGCAGTTGTTGCCATCTTTCAGAGGTATAACCACGACGCTCGAAAATATTCCCCAGTTTCCCATTGAGAACCTTTGAAAGCAGGATAGGCTCCTTTTTCTTTCGCCAGCTCCATAGATGCCTTGATAGCAGCGTAAGCAATATTTTCAAATAATGTATCAGCGATGTCCAAGTGCGCCTCGCTTTCCCATTGTACCTTTATGTTTCACCAAATAGTGGTGGTAACCGCTAGTGCCAAGGCCGATGGCACGGTATTTTTTCACTAGTTATACGTGTTTCAGGCACCGGGAATTGATTGATAGTAATGACGTTATCCAACATACGAACTTGTAAAGCGATGTTTTCTTCCAACTCTTCATCAGTGGTTTGCCCTAGGGTTGATAGAGTTCAAGTTGCACGTTACCATGTCTCCCGCTTTTTGTGCGAGTCACGATGGAACCATCATTTTTGAATAATTTCTTCGTCTAAATCGGTGAAACCAACGTTTTGGGCAATTTCATGACACAAGTTAGACGCATAAATCATGCCTCGCATGTTTGTTAGGGTTCGCACGGTTCGTAGTATCTCGGAAGAAGATGAACGGTGTACCAGTTTCTACGGCAGAACGCATGATTTTTTTCATCATATCCAAGGCGCTCACTTCGATGCCGTGTAAATCTGGGTGCGCTTCACAGGCCAAATATTTTTCTGTGAAAGCTTTATTCGTATCGTCATCGTAATAATCTTCTAACTGAAAGCCCATCACACGAGATACTTCATGTGGATCAAATAATGTGAAATGCTCACGGTTGATAACACGTTCCATGAAAATATCTGGCACAGATAAAGCAGGGGAAGATGTCGTGCGCTTTACGGCGATCATCACCATTGTTCGTGCGAAGTTCAACAAATTCGTAGAAGTCTTTGTGCCACACGTCAAGTGTTACCGTAGCGCCACCTTTACGTTTACCCAATTGGTCTACGGCAACGGCAGTATCGTTGTATAAACGAATCCAAGGGATAACACCGCCAGAAGAGTTCTTATAGCCACGAATATCGGAGTTCAAGGCGCGTACTTTACCAAGATAAATACCAAGAGCGCCACCATGTTTAGACACACGGGAGAACTTTGCATTCACATCGTAAATGGACCATAGATTATCTTCTACACCAGAGATAAAGCAAGAGCTCAATTGATGGAATGGAGTACCGGCGTTGGCCAATGTTGGTGTAGCGGTTGTCATTTTTAACTCGCTCATCAAGTCATAGAACTTTTTCGCATAGTATACCTTTTTGTCGCCTTCGATAACAGCTAGGTGCATAGCGATAGCCATGAAACGTTCTTGAGGAAGTTCGTACACCTCTTTGTTGAAGCCTTTCACCAAATAGCGGTCGGCTAATAACTTAATACCTTCATAGTTAAATAGGTAATCTCGTTTTGGTTTAATATAGTCGCCTCAACTCTTCTAACTCAGATTCTGTATATTGTGTTAAGAAAAAAAGTCCGCATAGCGACCAGCGTCCACTAACGTTTTTGACTAAATTGGTAAAATTACCATAACCGAATGCTTTGTATTTACGATTAATAGCAGACTTCCTTGTACAAATCGAATAAGTATAGACGAGCGGCTACAAATTGCCAGTCTTGGTTCATGCGGTTCACCATGTTGCCGAAACCGTCGTCTACCTTTTTGGATGACTTTTTCAATGGCAGTCTGTACAAGAGTTTGTTGAATTTGTTTCGTCGTCATGCCGTCTACGAATTGTAATTTACAATCCATTTCCAATCTCGATAGGATCACAAGAATCTAGGCCCTAAACAAGCAAAGGCAACCATTTTTCTTCGTTTTTTTCTACCGACAATGGCTCATAATGGCCATCCCGTTTCTTGATCATAATGCTCATGAGTGTCTCCTTTTTCCCTAAACATGTAGGGATGATTGTATCCATTGCTAAGAGTATTCACATATATTGAATATATGTGAAAGCATATCCGTCTACCACATGTACTAAACTGTGACCATAAAAGGACTCCCATTTACAAGTTGTAAATGAGAGTGCATAGATATGTTTTCACACAGACTCAATATCAATATATTGTATGCTAAGGTGTTGTATTAATACAACATCTTCTAAAATTATACTATATAGGTAGTTTTTTTCTCAACGGCTTTAACAATGTCAAAAAAATGCATGCTTTAATGAGGAAAAAGATACTTTACAAAAATAGAGGTGTTGAAAATGCATTGATCTATTGTCAGGGGGACCATAAAATCGATAAGACTAAAAAGACGATGGAAAACTCTGTCGTCTTTTTATCTGTTTTAGACAGTTGGTAATGGATACTTTCAGAGAAAGGAAATAGATAGATATTACTTGTAGTTGAACTGTGATAAAAAAATCAATATATGGTAATATGATTTTTTTAGTAATCTCAAGCATGCAAAAATTAATATATTGAAATGAAAAATAATTAATGAGAAATAATATCACATAAGAAAATGGTAAATATTTTAAAAAGAATTTTAGTAAAGTATTCTGAAAAATAAAAATTTAATAATGACAAAAATTATAGAACATACAAAAATAGGGTAATAACAAGATGTTTAAAACGGAAAGATAAATGTACACTGTCAAAAGTATATATTAGATGAGAATCTTGTTGAAAATATTATAATGTTTTATAGATAGGCAAAAGGTGTGAAAAAGATTATCAAAACGGGCTAATCCCTTGTAAAAAAATAGGGGGTTAACGCTGTCTGTGACAATTGTAACACTTTGGAATACCGTATATAATAAGGCTATAGATTGATGCATGTATAAGTCATATATGCAGTTAAACATAGTCACTTATTTCGGAACGTATGTAAGAGGTATAGTTCAAAATAAGACAAGTGTTTTTGAGGAGGTACGTATGGAACAATATGATGTTCTCGTAGTAGGTAGTGGTGGAGCAGGCCAACGAGTCGCTTTAGAAGTCGCACGACGCGACGGTTTGCGTGTAGCGTTGATCACAAAAATTTTCCCAACACGTTCTGCCACAGCAATGGCACAAGGTGGTGTAAATGCGACGTTAAATAATGTAGCAAAAGAAGACTCCACAGAAGTTCACACATTCGATACAGTAAAAGGTTCTGACTATTTAGGTGACCAAGATGCAATCGAATTCTTCTGTCAACGTTGCCCAGAAGGCGTATTAGAAATGGATTTCATGGGAACTCCTTTCTCTCGTACAGACGAAGGCAAAATCGCACAACGTAACTTTGGTGGACAATCCTATCCACGTACATGCTACAGTGCGGATAAAACTGGTCACGTTATTCTTCATACAACATATGAACAATGTCTTAAAGAAGGCGTACATTTCTTACAAGAATGGTACCTATTAGATATCGTTGTAAAAAGACGGTAAAGCTGGTGGTGCTGTTATCTGGAATATGAAAAAAGGTAAAGTAGAAATTATCAAAGCTAAATCCATCGTATTATCCACTGGTGGTGCTGGCCGCGTATTCTGGACTCGTACAACAAACCCATTCCTTTCCACTGGTGACGGTATGGCAGTAGCATTCCGTGTCTGGCGTAGGCTTGAAAAGATATGGAAATGATCCAATTCCATCCAACTGGTCTTGGTAAAACTGGTATCTTGATGTCCGAAGCGGTTCGTGGTGAAGGCGGATACTTGTTAAACGTTGAGGGCGAACGTTTCATGAAAAAAATATGCTCCTAACAAAATGGAATTAGCGTCTCGTGACGTTGTAGCAAAAAGCGATCGAAGATGAAATCGCAGCTGGTCGTGGTTTCAATGGTTCCGGCCTTGATGCATACGTAGTAGCTGACCTTCGTCACTTAGGACCAGAAGTTATCATCGAAAAAAACTTCATGGTATCCGTGATTTGGCTCTTTGCTTCGAACATTGCGATCCATTAACTGATCCAGTGCCAATTCGTCCTACTTGCCATTACATCATGGGTGGTATCGACGTAGTTGACTACAAAAACTTGTGCAACAGAAATCCCCGGTATCTTCGCATCTGGTGAAGCATCTTGTATCTCTATCCATGGTGCTAACCGTTTTAGGTGGTAACTCCTTAGCTGACGGCGTTGTATTCGGTAAAGTATCCGGTGCAGGGCGCCGCTGATTATGCACAAGCTAGCACATTCGCAGACTGCGATGCTGAATTAAAAGCAAAAAGCTGACGAATGGGAAGCTAAATTCGTTGAAGTTACATCCCGTACTTCTGGTCGTCCAGTAGCTGAAATTCGTGATGAATTGGCAGTAGCTATGTGGAATAAAGTAGGTATCTTCCGTAACGAAGCAGGTATCTCAGAAGCTCTTGAAGTTATCGAACGTTTAACAAAAGAGTATGAAACTTGCTACGTAGGCGATTCCAACCGTACTTATAACATGGCATTCGTTAACTATGTAGAAATCAAATCTATGTTAACAGTTGCGAAAGCTATCGCATTAGGTGCGTTAAATCGTAAAGAATCCCGTGGTGCTCACGTTCGTGAAGAATTCCCTAAACGTGATGATTCCCAATACTTAAAAACATACAATTTGGAAACTTGGCGCAAATGGCGAATACGAAATGTCCGAACGCGATGTAGTGTTCACTAAATACGAACCACAAGAAAGGAAGTACTAAGATGAGACAAATTACTTATCATATCCACCGCTTTAACGAAGGTCGCGCTTATGTACAGTCTTATACTTTCGATTACGAAGCAGACCGTACTATCCTTTGGGGCTTACAAAAATTAAAGATACAATCGATCCAACATTAACTTTCGTTGCAGCTTGCCGTTCCGCAGTATGTGGTGCTTGCTCCGTGAAAGTTAACGGTCAAGCAATGCTTGGTTGTGAAGCTAAAATCGACGAAGTAACTGAACGTTTTCGGTTCTGATGAAATCACAGTAGCACCAATCGGTAACTTCGATGTAATCCGTGACTTAGTTGTTGACTGGGAAGCAAAAAGTTAGCAGCTTGAAAGAAGTAGCTCCTTGGATCTTCGTAAAACCAGAATTCACTACTAAAACTGGTACTCGTCAAACAGCTGCAGACTTCAAAAAATTCGTTATGAACACAGAATGTATCCTTTGCGGATGCTGTGCTTCCGAATGTAACAAATTGTCCGCTAACCGTGAAGACTTCTTGGATCCATATGTATATACAAAAGCTAACCGCTTTTGTAACTGACTCCCGTGATGTGTCCCCAATGGCGCATACTACACCGACTTTTCAACCATGGCTTGTGGAAATGTGTACATTGTATGAACTGTATCACTCGTTGTCCCTAAAACATTTGAAACCAGAAAAAGATATTTCCAACCTTCGCCGTGTAGCGACACAAGCTGGCTTGTCCAACAAAGGTACTCGTCATGCTATCGCTTTCAAACAAGACTTGTTAAAAACTGGTCGCCTAAACGAAGTAACAATGAGCTTGAAAACAGACGGATTATTGGATTCCGCAAAACAAGGTCTATACGCTCTTCGTTTATGGAAACATGGCAAAATCAATCCATTCGAGTTGGTAGTTCCACATAAACCAGTGAATGGTATTGAAGGTGTTCGTACAATCGGTCGTGCAGTAGAGGAGGCTGGAAAATAATGAAATACGGATTTTTCCCCGAGGTTGCGTATTAGAAGGCGCATCTAAAGAAGACTACTTAGCAACCGTTGCAGTAGCGAAAAATTAGGTATCGAAATCCAAGAATTAGACGGATGGACTTGCTGCGGCGCGTCTCACGTTCAAGATATTGATCCATTATTGACTCTTTCCACTAACGCTCGTAACATTGCGTTAGCTGAAAAGGAAGGCTTAGATATCCTTACAGTTTGTAACACTTGTACTTTAATGCTTCGGGAAGCTAAAAAGAGCTTGACGATCATGAAGTAACTCGTCAAAAAGTAAACAACATTCTTGGCGAAGCCGGTATGAACTACAAAGGTACTAGCGAAGTAACACATTTCTTGTGGGTTCTTATCCGCGAATATGGTTTAGATAATTTGAAAGCAAGAGTGACTCGTCCATTGACTGGTCTTCGTGTTGCTGAATATTATGGTTGCCATATCCTTCGTCCAGAAGAAGAAATGGGCTTCGAAGATATGCAAATCCCAACAAGTTTGGCAGATTTGATTACAGCATTAGGTGCTACTCCAATCGATTTCTCTCGTAAATTAGATTGCTGTGGTTTCCATGCAGTATATCCCTGCACATGATTCTGTAATGCAAATGACTGGTTCTATCAATGCGGATGCGCAAAAAGAAGGTGCTGATTGTGTCGTAACACCATGCCCACTTTGCCAAATGCAATTGGATATGTTCCAAAAAAAGAAGCAAAAAGCAACTGTTCCAATGAATGGTGATATGCCTATCATCCATATGAGCCAATTAATTGGTCTTGCATTGGGTTGCACTCCAGCAGAAATGGGTATGACTGATCGTCACTTGGCAAGCACTGCTTCCTTGAACCGTTTCTTATAATCAGAAGTACAATTATATCACATAAACTTACAACAGGTTGTCCTTCAGGGGCAACCTGTTTTCTTCATCTATTCTTGGGTTATAGGGGTTATAGGCCAAAATGAGTTGGTTGTAATAGCAATGAGCCTAGTTACATGCTTGGTTTATTGAATGTTAAAGTTGCTTTAGTAAGTGTTGAGGATAATAAACCAAGTCAAATGCGGAGAGTATTATATAGTCATCTTTAAAAAAATAATATGTAACTACTTATAGTATAATAGCTTTAATATACCGAACATATATATTGAAAATATAGAACAAATATGCTATGATACTCCTATAGAGGAGGGATAGTATGGCAGTGTATATGTGTTTAGATTTGAAAAGTTTTTATGCCTCTGTAGAGTGTGCAGATTTAGGGGTAGATCCTTTTACAACGCCTCTTGTCGTAGCGGATGCATCTCGTGGTCTAGGGGCGATTACATTGGCTATTTCTCCAGCGTTAAAGAAATTAGGTGTGAAGAATCGATGTCGGTTATTTGAGATTCCTTCTACCGTAGAATATATGGCGGTAAAACCTAGGATGCGACGGTACATGGAGGTATCTTCCACTATTTATGGGACATTATTAGAATATGTAGCACCGGAAGATATTCATGTGTATTCCATTGATGAGTACTTTATTGATGTCACTCCCTATGGCCGTTTATATAAGCAAACTTTTCCAGAGTTGGCGCTTACATTTCAAGGAAAAGTGCTAGAAAAAACAGGCATTTATTCAACGGTGGGGATAGGGACGAATTTATTTTTTAGCCAAAGTTGCCTTAGATGTGTTGGCGAAGCATGAACCACAGGGGATTGGTCTATTGGACGAGACGCGATTTAAAGAAAAGATATGGTATCATCAGCCCATTACAGATATTTGGCAGATCGGAAAAGGGATTGCCAATCGCTTGCGCAAGTATGGGGTGGTGGACTTGCATGGCATTACTACAGTACCAGAGGCACGTCTGTATAGAGAGTTTGGTGTCAATGCGGAGTTACTCATCGACCATGCGTGGGGGCGAGAACCGTGTACGATGAAAGAAATTCATGCCTATCGACCGACGAAGCATTCCCTCATCACGAGGGCAGATTTTTACTACGGAACTACACCTTTGATGAATGCTTTGTGCCTTTGCGGGAAATGGTGGAATCCTTGGTGTTAGAATTGATTGCGGAGCGAGCAGTGACGAAGCATGTTTCTGTGTCGGTGGCGTATGCAAATCGAGAGGTACGCCGAACGGGTGGATCTCGGTCTTTGCCGGAGTATACTTGTTCTGTAGCTGTCTTGTCGGAAGCCGTGTTGCGGTTATATCGAGAGACCACCCATCAGGCGCAGGAGATTCGGCAACTTTCAGTAGGATTAGAAGACCTCGTCAACCGCGAGGCGATTCCTTGGGAGATGGATTTATTTGCCACGAACGAGGGGGAGGAAGAAAAGGCCTATCAAGTGGAGCGAACTGTATTGGAGATTAAGGAAAAGTTTGGTGGCAACTCCATATTGCGGGCTAGCAGCTTGCAAGAGGAAGGCACAATGCGGTTCCGTAATACTTTAATAGGGGGGCATAATGCAACATAAGAGAAGTAAGATGACCTTGTTACAACGGGCGAAACAGTTTATACCCTTTGCGGCGTTAAAAGGGTTTGAAGCTTTGTTAGAGCAAGAGGCGTCCTATGTAGAGCGACGAAAGGTACTTTCAGAGGAACAATTAGAGGAGTTGGACCATCAGTTACAACGACTCTCTACGGGAGATATGATTAGTGTAGAATACTATTCGGGACGGTCCTATGTGAGAATACAAGGACGGTTGCGCAAGATAGATCCTTTGCATAAAACTATGACAGTACGGGAGACCGTCATTCCTATGGGGGTCCATTCTGCGGGTGAATCCCCTAGATGAGTATTGACCATTTGGGGAAATCATGTAGAATGATACATATAGAATCACTAGAATCATAGGATAAACTTGTGTGTTACGGAAACATGAGATGTGAAGGATAACGATGATGAAATTACGATCATATAAACGATATTGGATAGGTGCTATTGCCTTAGGTTTGCTCTTAGGCTTAGTGGGACTGGGGTGGAACTTGTACGTTACGTATACGACACCGGTTACGCCGTATGTGACAGAGACGGGCGATTTTGATTTACATATACCAGCAGTAGGGCATCGTAGTACTACATTGGACATAGAATGGTCTCCGTCGGATACGGCGGATGCTAAGGTCTATGATGTGTACGTAGATGGAGACTTAGTAGAACACCTAGCACCGCATGGTGAAGGTGATACGGTGTCGCCTCGAACACGGTTGGAAGGATTAACACCAGATACGGTATATATGGTGCAAGTGAAAGGATTAGATGTACAGGGGCAGGTGGTCTCTGTATCATCGAAGGTACCGATGAAAACACTGCCGAAGGAACCGAAGATTGAGGCCGCTGCCTATGGGGCTATTGGCGATGGGGTGACGGACAATACCCCTAGCCTTGCAAAAGGCGATTCGAGATACACCAAAGCAGGTGGTATTTTTGCACTTGTCCAAAGGTGTGTATCGGACGGGAGCGCTGTTTTTGCATAGTTATATGACCTTGGAGTTAGAGGAAGGGGCTGTGCTAGAGGCGGTTGATGACAGTATAGCTTTTTTGCGACCTAACTATGTGGCTACTGGGGGAACATCCTATTTAGGTGTCCTCAATATAGAAGGAGATGGATCGGTGCCTGCGGAACGTGTGATCGTTCGTGGAGGCACCATCGATGGTCATGGTTGGAATACACGTTTACTGACCGACAAGGAACTTTCAGAGGAAGAAGTGGTAGACCCAGAGGAGCTAGAGGAAAAAGGAGCTCTTAGCCAGTTAGAAGTGCAGTCTGCTATGCGACGTGGCGCCAGTTATGATAAAGGATTAAGTACGCGTTCGTCCTTGGTATCCATCCATCATGGGAAGGATATTGTGCTAGAGAATGTTGTGTTGCGCAATGCACCAGCGCATATGGTGAAAGCCACACAGGTACAGCAATTCTATGTGCAAGATGTGAAGATGGAGGGCATGTTCAGCGGTGATGGATTACACTGGGATGGCGTAGGGCTCCATATGCAAGGATTGGCGATGGAGTATATGCAACAAGGCATAGTGGTACTCGCGGGCAATCCGGTGGGATCCAGTGTGACGGAACAGTGGCGCGGGTCGGATATTCAGATTCGCCATAGCCGTATAGGGATCGTGTTTTCCAACACGGGTAATACTTGGATTCAACATATCTTCTTACAAGGCTTGCGTATGGAAGGGGTGGACCTAGCTATGCGTGTGCGAGAAACGACGACCATCGGTGGTGGTATCCGAGATATTGTGGTCACGCAGAGCCAGTTGCGAGATGTGTTGCAACACATTGATGTAGGGGGAAAACGAAATAATCCAGTAGACTGGACCTATGGAATATAGCAAAGAGGAAAGTTGATGCGGTGTGCTCAACTTTCCTCTTTTTAGTTCTATAATACATGTTGGGGCTACTCCTATAAGAGTAGTCGCGAACATGCTTTTTTTTGCTAGGGGCATGATGACTGCCCCTATTTGCTTAGGATTTTGGTTGTAATGGATTTAGAAATAAATTGGTTGCCTTTTTGCGCCGTTTGTTAGGAACGTAAACTTGTAGGAACTTAGGCAATACTTTCAATTCTACCGGTGCGTCAGGACCGATATCTCCGTCCATGTTCGTGGTGGCGTCCATAGTGTCGCAGACTTCGATGCGCGCTCGTTTGACTTTCAAAATTGTTACATATTTGGAATTGTAAATGGAACCGCTTAGGATGAGCGGTAAAATAAAGAATAGGTTCATGATGAAATATTCTTTAAAAATGATGATGCGCATGTACCCATCATCGACAGAAGCAGTGGGCATGAAGTGTTCAAAACTGGACACTACATTGGTGAGCAATGCGATCACCAAGGGGGACATAAACTCTTGAGTGCCCTCTTCTGTAGTGATGCTAAAGCGATAATCTTTTGTGGTAAATAGGGCTTGTCCACCTTTGGCAAAGTACGCCAAGGGGCCTAGTAATTGTTTTTCTTTTGGTGTGACGGATGCCACAACTTCGGGGATGACACCGATGGCGATATTGTTGCAGAAATAGCCGTCATTACAACGGCCAATATCGACGTGACGAATGGTGCTATTCTTTAAGCCGTGAATGGCCTCTAATGGTTGTAGGGGGATGCCCAAGGCGCGACTCATGTCGTTTACAGTGCCGATGGGGATGAATCCGAACTTGGCGCGACAGCCGGCTTTCACAATGCCGTTTACTGTTTCATTGATGGTGCCATCGCCACCCATGCAAAAAATAGCGTCGAACCCTTCGTTGGAGGCCTCAATGGCAAATTGAGTGGCATCACCAGCTTGGCGCGTAAACTTCACTTCTAATCGATCGAAGAGGGCGCTTAATTGCCACTGCAGTTCCATCACATAGCGACGGGCTCTGCCACCGCCAGATACGGGATTTATAATAATTAGACAACGACTCATGGTTGATTCCTATAATTAATAATTACATAGTATTGGTAGTTCTATTATATCATAGACAACTTAGTTGGGGAAAAGGAAGTTCCTATGCATACATTGATTTTTTTGTGGTCTTTCCCGTATAATGAAAGTAATATACCATGCGCCTGGAGAGGGATAGGCAGTCGAATGTGAAGGAGCAAGTAGAATGGACAAAGTAGAGGAATATCGTTTGCATAGTATCGATTCAATTGGGCGATTGCCGTTGAGCGAACAAGTGTATATGTCATTGAAGCAAGCCATTTTGACGGGATCATTAAAACCAAAGATGAAACTCAGTGAAGTGCGCATTGCAGAGCAATTGAATGTGAGTGCTACGCCGGTGCGTGAGGCATTTCGCAAATTGGCAAAAGATAATCTGGTGGTGATTAAGCCTTGGAAAGGTGTCACTGTGAAAGGCTATTCTCCGGAAGAAATCGTGGCTATGTACCAATGCCGTGAAGTGATGGAAGGCTTGGGCGCGCGGTTGTGTGCGGAGCGATGCACGCAAGAACAATTGGAAGAATTGCAAGATGTATGTGATGCGGGAATTCATACAGAAGATCCAGAGGAACGAGTAGCCATCAATAGTCGCTTTCACACCATGATTGCAGAATTTTCTGGTAATGAACGAGTGGCAGAATATTTGGCAGATTTCCGGGAAATGGTGAATCGAGATATGTATATCAGTACGTCTGATAAAAACGAGAACCATCTCTTGCGATTTAGAGCACCAACAAATTATGGAAGCCATCCACGAACGCAATGGAGAGCTTGCGGAAGAACGTATGCGAGCTCACGTGCGGAACGCCTTTGTATTCAAAAAGGCGCATGCAGAATTGTTGGCGAAACAAAAAGAAGGCTAATCTCGTAACATAGTATACAATTGTATAAAATAGGTGGGTTATATATAATACATATAGTAGAATTATAGGAATTTTAAAAAAATGATATTTACATTTGCGAAGTGGTTTGTTATAATAACTCAAGCAAAGGGTTCACACTACCTTTGCTAGATAAAGATCTCTCTCTTTATCTACCTAACTTACAATAGGAAGGCGTACCTTACACCTTCCACGGTAAAAGACCCTACTTTTACCGATGGGGCGCCCCCCATTGCCCCAACAAAACATTTGAAGCTATTTCAAATGTTCTCTCTTTTTCTCAAATACAAAAACCTCGGCTTTATTCTCTTGGCCGGGGTTTTTGTATTTCTTGGGTTATAGGTAATAACTATATGAGGGGAGCCTTAGAGTTGTTTGGCAAATGATGGGAAATAAGAGGCAAACATGCTTTTATAAATATAGGGAATATGATTGATGAAAAGTAGTAAAAAAATGCTATTATAAGAGGTGAACTTTGAGAGATTGATGTGTATTGAAAACACTGAATAAATACAGTCTTTCTGTAGTCCTATATTAGAATCCTAAGGAGGGTGAATCTCTTGCAAAAACGTAAAGATTTTTATCTGGAAAAATGGGCGGTCAGCAAGGTGAAGGCATTGAAAGTTGTGGCGAAATTTTAGCTACTATACTTGCCAAAGAAGGATATTCCTTGTACAGCCAACGTTTGTTTGCATCTCGTATCAAAGGTGGTCACACAACATTTGCATTACGTATCGCATTAGAACAAATTATGACAGTCGGTGAGTATATCGATTTCTTGGTGGCATTAGATCAAGAAACTGTGGATATGCATGGTAAAGAAGTGCGCGAAGGTGGCTTTATCATTTGCGATAGCAAAGTAAATCCTAATTTTGAAGCATTTGAAGGAACTGGCGTAACATGTTTAGCATTACCAATTTCCGAAACAGCATTACAACAAGGCTCCTTGTTGATGCGTAATATCGTGGCATTGGGTATGTCCGTAGCTCTATTGGGTTTTGAAACAGAGTTGTTCTTAACGGCAATCAAAGCTCGTTTCGCGAAAAAATCCGAAGATATTATTAACAAAAACTTACAAGCATTCCAATTGGGTTATGATCTTGTGAAAGAACAATTGGGTGATGTAGAGGTAGATACATTAGATAAACCGGAACCAAAAAGACCAAATGTTCTTGCTTGGTAACGAAGCATTAGCATTGGGTGCGATTGCGGCAGGTTCCCGTTTCATGGCATCCTATCCGATTACGCCAGCTTCTGAAGTCATGGAATACATGATTAAGAAAATGGACAAAATCGGTGCCACAGTGGTACAAACAGAAGATGAAATTGCTGCTTGTATGATGGCGATGGGTGGCGTATACGCCGGTGTTCGTGGCTTTACATGTACATCTGGCCCTCGGGTTTGAGCTTGATGGCGGAATCCTTGTCTATGGCATCTATGGCGGAATTGCCAATGTTGGTTATCGATGTACAACGTTCTGGCCCATCCACAGGTATGGCTACAAAAGTGGAAACATCCGATATCGATGCAGCTTGCTACAATGCGCATGGCGATTACTCTAATATCGTTATCGCTCCTACAAGCATCGAAGAATGTTTCTATGAAATTCAACATGCTTTCAACTTGGCGGAACAATACCAATGTCCAGTTATTTTCATGCCTGATTTACAACAAGGTTTGAATAAACAATCTGTACCAACATTTGATTTGAACCGTGTTGGCATCGAACGTGGTAATTTGATGAAAGAAGAAGAATTGCCAGCATTGGAAGCTCCTAAAGTATTTCAAACGTTTTGAATTGACTGAAAGCGGCATTTCCCTCGTACCATCCGGGCATGAAAAATGGTCTATTCTTGTCTACGGGCCTTGAGCATAACGAAGAAGGTAAACCAGCAGAGGCTCCTTCCATGCACGTGGCACAAACAGATAAACGTTTCCGCAAATTATCTACAGTAGCAGACGTATATGAACCATTCTTGAACAATGCCAAACATGAGGAAGCAGATGTTCTTGTGATCGGTATTAACTCTAGCCGTGGTGCTATCGAAGAAGCGGTGGTGGAATTAGAGGCAGAAGGCCACAAAGTGAACCACTTACAACTTCGCTTGATCAAACCGTTCCCGAAAGAACAATTGCTACCATTCTATAACAGTGCTAAAAAAAGTTGTGATCTGCGAGCAAAATGCAACGGGTCAATTGACTAACTTGTTCCGCATCAATATGCCGAATAAAGAAAAAAACTTTCTAGTTGCTTAAAAATACGATGGTAATCCATTTTACAACATCTTATGTAAAAGCGGCAATTAAGGAGGTTTTATAATGGCAACAGCAAATCAATATAGAAATGACATCCGCCCTAACTGGTGCCCAGGTTGTGGTCACTATGGGGTGCAAGCAGCTATCGCTGATGCAGTAGCAGCTCTTGATATCGCGCCTGAAAAATTGGCGGTTATCTCTGGTATCGGTTGCTCTAGCCGTATCGGTGGTTACTTCTATGCCTATGGTGCGCATACTACACATGGTCGTGCACTTCCATATGCACAAGGTGTGAAATTAGCGAATGAAGATATGAATGTAGTGGTTTGTGGTGGTGACGGTGACGCCTTTGCCATCGGTATGGGCCATACAATTCATGCGTTCAAACGTAATGTCAATGTTACTTATGTAGTTATGGATAACCATGTCTATGGTTTAACAAAAGGTCAAACATCTCCTCGTTCTGACGTGGGATTTGTGACAAAAACATCTCCACATGGTTCTTTTGAAAGTCCATTGCCAATTTGTGAAACAGCCATAGCCTCTGGTGCTACTTTCGTAGCTCAAAGCTATATGGTAAATCGTGCGCAATTAGTGGACTTGATTAAACAAGGTATGCAACATGAAGGATTCTCTTTCATCAACGTGTTCAGCCCTTGCGTAACGTACAATAAACAAAATGGCTATGATTACTTCAAAGACAATTTGGTGAACTTGCCAGAAGGTTATGATCCAACAAACCGTGCAGAAGCATTTGCTATGTTAGGCGAAACAAATGGTCTTGTAACTGGCTTGATTTATCAAGATACAACAAAAACCATCCTTTGAACAAGCATTATATGCGACCAATGGTGGTCCACATGCTCGTGCATTAGTGCATGACGTGGTGAAACCAGATGCAGACTTGTTTGCATCTCTTTGCAACGAGTTTAAGTAACGTTTTGATAGAAACAACATATCTCTGATGAGGATGTAGGCGTGCGAAAATCCGTACAACTTCAGAAAACTGCCCTGCGTGAAAGTTTTCTTGAAGTTATACGGATTTTCTTTTACATTATCATATTGTATGATGAGATATGTTGTTTCTATAGGGGAACTCAGTGGGGAGGAAAAAGTCGTGTCACTTCTGAAAACTGGTGAAAGTTTTTCAGTAAGCACTACGGCTTTTTCTTGGTTGATTATTTTTAATGAGTAACGTGTATTTTTGTTTTATAGTCTGTGAATTTTTTTGCTATACTGTAGATGTTACCTCCCCGATACTGGTGACAGGAAGGGGGTGTTTCGATGGAGTTAGTGCTCAATCTAATTATTTCTATCGTGGCGGTATAGTCAGCTACTATATTTGTAAATGGTTAGATAGAAAGTTTAGAGGTAATTAGCCCTAGAGGTAGCTCTCTAAAAAGCAGAATCCCCACAGCGGCAACTGTGGGGATTCTTTGTTTCGATGGAAACACTCAACCTTTTGATGAGTTCAGTATATCATAAAAAAAGGAGATTGTCATCTAAAAAGCAGAACCCCCACAGTAGAACTGTAGGGGGTGGTGTTCAATGGAACTTAATCAGCTTATATCTATAGTATAGCATAAGTAAAGAGTGATGTCATATACATGTGAAACTCCTTCTAGAGGCTTATGTACAATAGATGCTGAGGTATAGATTAGCATCATCTGTAGGTTTCGTTTCGGTTGCTTTCAAAAACCTCATTTGTATTGCTATAATGAGAGTATATTGAAACAAGGAGTGGTAATTAGATGAAGTCTGTTTTTATATACGATGATGCTAGCGGCGTTTTTGAACCCTTTTGCATCGAGTTCTCTTACTATGTCTTTTCCTGATATGATGCGCGAGTTTGGGGCTACTACGAATGATATGGCATGGGTGGTGGAATCTTTTTTATTGTGTTGTACGGTGGCGGTGATTCCTGCTGGTAAGGTAGCGGATATGTATGGAAAGCGCAAGTTATTTTATATAGGTAGTGTTGTATTTACGGTTATATCTGTGTGTATGTGCTTTGTGGGGTCTGTCGAGATGTTAATGTTCTATCGGGCTTTGCAAGGGATTGCTTTAGGGATTGTATATACTACATCTATGTCGATTTTAACTTTGTCTGTACCAGTGGAGCGACGTGGGTATGCGTTCGGTATGATTGGGGGAATGGTGTATTTAGGACTATCCTTGGGGCCGGCATTAGGTGGACTTTTAAATTACTATTATGGCTGGCGCAGTATTTTTGTGTTTACTGCTTTATTAGGAATTGTGGCAAATGGGATGGCCTTTCGTTCGCTGCAACAAGAGTGGGTGCATGCCCCCGATAGTAGGTTATCTTTCAGTAGTTTAGTTTTATATGCCTTCGGTATTAGTGCAGTTATGATTGGTATTACAGAATGGGTTCGTTTCTGGTGGAGCGCCTATGCAATCGTGGTGGGAATTATAGCGTTAAGCATTTTGGGATATAAAGAGTGGAATAGCAAGGATCCCCTTATTCCAGTCAGAATGTTTGCATCAAATCTAGGGTTTACTATGTCTAGTATTGCAGCGATGATGAATTTTAGCGCTACCTTTGGTGTGGGATTCGTATTGTCCTTGTTTTTTTACAAATGATAATGGGTTTTGATTCTCGCATGACGGGCTTAACGTTGTGTATCCAAACAGGAATTATGGTATTCTTAGCGCCACGGATGGGGGCTTTGTCAGATCGACATAATCCAGCTCAATTTGCTCGATGGGGGATGGTGCTCATCGGCGCGGGATTACTTAGCATGGCTTATGGTACTTTCACTGAAAGTATGGCAACTATCATGGTAAGCTTAGCTATTGTTGGTATCGGGGTTAGTTGCTTTGCACCACCGAATAACAACATGATTATGAGTTCTGTACCGAAAATATATATTGGCTTTTGCCTCTTCTACGATTTCTACTGTACGCTTATTGGGACAAACCTTGAGTATGGCGTTGATTGGGGTTATCCTTGCGTATACAATAGAAGGAAGAACAGCACTACAAAATGATGGAATATAATAGCACTGTCGCATTACTTGTATTTGGTATCATTTGCCTGGTTGGAGCTATTCCGGCTGGATGGAGTAAAAGTACATAACAGTAGCAATACGGTTTCACTAATTTTTTCTGTTAGGAGTAGAGGAAGCTAAATAGTAAGAGAGTTGATAGGGTGCTCTCTGTTGGTAAGTGGTTGTAAACCATTAGTTGACAACCACTTTACACTTGCGGGATTATGAACTAATAGCTGACAGTTGCCCACGATTTTTGTATAATAGTAAAGTAATACACCATACCTAGTTTAGGTATGCTTTCACTATGGTTAATACGATTCGTCCGCAAGGGCATGAGAATGAATAAAGGAGTCATGTTATGATTAATCGCTACACTCGTGAAGAGATGGGACATATTTGGAGCGAACGTAATGAGTTCGATACGATGTTATTAGTTGAAATGTTGGCATCGGAAGCGCAGGCGGAGTTGGGGATTATCCCAAAAGAAGCGGCCGTAGCGATTCGTGAGAAAGGGGACTTTCAAGTAGAACGGATTCGTGAGATTGAACGAGAAACGAATCATGACATCATTTCCTTTGTCACTGCGGTAGGCGAATACGTAGGTCCTGAGTTTGCGAAATACATTCATCTTGGTTTAACGTCCACAGATGTAAAAGATACGGCCTTGGGATACATGATGAAACAAGCTTGCGACTTGTTGTTAAAAGGTTTGCGCAATTTCCGTGAGGTCCTAGCTCGCCGTGCGGTAGAGTTCAAATATACGCCGATGATTGGCCGTACGCATGGTATTCATGGAGAGCCTATCACATTTGGCGTAAAATTGGTGAATTGGATGTCCGAGATTGATCGTGACATTGCTCGTTTAGAACAGGCTCGTCAATCTGTAGCAGTAGGTAAATTGTCTGGTGCTGTAGGTACGTACTCTAATATCGACCCATTTGTGGAACAATATGTATGTGAAAAATTGGGCTTGGAACCTGTGAAAGTGGCAACACAAGTGGTATCTCGTGACCGTCATGCAGAATTATTGTCCATGATTGCTGTTATCGGTGGTACCTTGGATCGTATCGCTTTGGAAATTCGCCACTTGCAACGGACAGAAGTGCGTGAAGCGGAAGAGTATTTCAGTCCTAAACAAAAAGGCTCCTCTGCGATGCCGCATAAACGGAACCCTATTACTTGTGAAAGAATCTGTGGCCTAGTACGTATCTTGCGGGGCCATGCACAAGCGACCTTTTGAAGATCAGGCTTTATGGCATGAGCGCGATATTTCTCACAGCTCTGTAGAACGTGTGATTTTACCGGATGCAACGATTACATTGGATTACATGATTCATCTAGCTACACGCACAGTAGATAAATTATTGGTATATCCTGAAAATATGATGAAAAACTTGAACTTAACAGGTGGTCTTGTATTTAGCCAAACGATTTTTAACGCACTTAGTGGATAAAGGAGCTGTCCGTGATGAGGCATACCGTTGGGTACAACGTCACGCTATGGCTCGTTGGTTGGAAGGCAAAGATTTTGCAACAGGATTAAAATCTGATCCAGAAATTGCAAAAATACTTAAGCGCAGAAGAAATTGATGCTTGCTTTGATCCAACTCCATTATTACGTCATGTAGATACCATCATGGCGCGCTTTGGATTATAATAAGGGATGCCATGTATTTTAAGCGTGGATGGTATATAAATAGGATAGTAAAACTTAGTATTGACTTAAACATGTTGTCAAACAAAAAAAGGACGGTGGTCGCCGTCCTTTTTTACGTTCTACTTCTTGTACTACCCAGTATCCTCTGTGGTAACAAGCAAACGCGTTCACAATGCACAAGCATTCCCAATTGATTACTATTTAATGACGAAGGATATTACTGTTGACTAAATATCGAAGTAAATTTTATTCATGATGTCCTTTTTGATGAGAAACGTAAAACTATAAAAAGAAACATAAGTGAGGCTACTTTGTTATACCTGAAATCAGTTATACATTATGCATCTCACTTATGTTTCTTTTTTTATTTTATTATAGTTACATTTTATACAGCTCTTATATGCAAGAAACTGAATATAGTATATCTTTATTCTACAGTGGTGTCTTTTGTAATCACATAGTAGTCAATAGGGAATACTTTCACATTTTTTACTCGTTTTGTTGTTACTACATTAGCACTTGGATAGTATAAGAAATAACCAGCGTTATCTTCTAGCAACACATTTTGAACATCCTTGACAATCGCTGTGCGTTCTTCTTCGTTAAATGTGGTTGTCATTTTATCAATTAACTCATCAACCTTCGGATTCGAATAGTCGCCACGATTGGATTTGGCACCACGTTTTGAAAGCTAGGCTAAGGAACCAATATGGATCATTTGTGGACATTGTTACCCAGTTTGTTTCTCCCATATCAAAACCATTAGGAGCTAAAGTTAGTAATTCATCAGGACCTTGTACACGTTTTAATTCGACTTCAACACCAGCTCGTTTTAAATCATCTTGGAGTTTTTCGTAAACGCTACTATCTTTACCAAAAAGAGCTAACACTAAGTGTAATGGTTTACCATCTTTCATGTAGGTATCACCTTGTTTTGTGTAACCAGCTTGTTTTAGTAATTCATCTGCTTTAGCTAAATCTTTATGTTGTTTATTTTTTAGCTCGTCAAAGCCTAGGTTGGCTGTTGGAGGGAATGGGGCACCTCCAGTAACGGCACCATTACCGATTACTTTTGCTAATGCATCATAATCGATCATATTTGCGATAGCTGCTCGTACTGTTGGATTTGATAATACATTGCCTTCACGAACATTCAACTGTAGCATATATGTGCGAACCCTCGCGGACTCAATGATGTTATAATCACCCTTTTTCAAATAAACTTCGATTAGCGCTATCTACCTTTTTGGATCATATCTACATCTTTAGATTGTAGAGCCATAGCACGTTTATTGTTATCTTCTAGATCTTTAACTGTTAAAGAATCTAAAGCAGGTGTTCCGCCCCAGTATTCTTTGAACTGATCCAACTGAATTTCTTCTTTTTTTGTATGTTTTACAATTTTGTAAGGACCAGTCAAAAATTGGCGTATTATCCATATCTGTTGTACCTTGTACATCTACGATGACAAAAGCAGGCTCAGTTAAACTAGCTAGTAAATCAACATTTGGTTCTGTTGTTTTAATAATTAGATTTTGACCATCCACTGTAATAGAGTCTATCTTTACAGCTTCTTTGGAACGCTTGCTTTCGGCGATTGTACGTTCAAGAGATGCTTTTACCGCCGTAGGTGTCATCATAGAACCATTATGGAATTTTACGTTTTCGCGGATATGGAATTTCCATGTTAAAGGATCCACCACTTCCCAGGAATCGGCTAACTGAGGTTCGAATTTCATATCTGAACTTACCGTTGCCAATGTTTCACCCGCACCGATTCGTGTCAATGTCCACGCATCCCATTCATGTGTAGGATTCAATGTTTCACCAAACCAATATAAACCAAGATTTAAATGCTTACCATTTTTGCTTGATTCATTAGAACCACAGCCAGCAATTAAACTGATAGCAACAAACAGCGTCATTGCTAGTGCAACCCATTTTTTTCATATATCCTCCTTATAAAAACTAAAGAATAACTATAGTATACTGTATTTCTCTATAAAAGACAATGATTCTCATAAAAATTATGCATATTGGGAGTATATAATTTGCTAAATGCTTTTGTAATTATATATTTAATCAGACATGAGGAATAAAAATTAAAATGTTATATTTACAAAGAGAGGTCCTATCCTATATACTTTAAGAGACAATGTATATAAGAAAGGTGGATTGATATGGTACGAATATTATTATATAAATTGGCATCTATGGTAGGTGTATTATTGGCAGTTACATTGGGAACGGTTCTCTTAATGCAAATGTCTTCTGTAGATCCAGTGTCGGCACGGTTTTATCTGCAAGGTATGACGCCAGATCCCACTATAGTGGAACAAATTCGACAAGAGTTAGGCCTTAATGACCCTTGGTATATACAATATGGTCGTTGGCTGTGGCAAATGTTACATGGAGATTTTGGGCAGTCTATCTTCCTGAATGTGCCCGTTGTAGATTTGTTGCAAAGTGCTTTGCCAAGGACCTTATCCTTGGTGGCAGTTTCCATTGGTTTAGGCAGTATCCTATCGATAGGGTTAGGAGGACTGGCAGCGCATTATAAAGATACTTGGATCGATTATGTGGTGCGTATAGTATCCTTTCTAGCATTGGCAGTACCAGCATTTTGGGTAGGATTGTTGTTATTATATGCACTAGCTGTGAAGATTCCTATTTTCTCTGTGACAAATACGAAGGGGTTAAGTGCTTACGTGTTGCCGAGTATTACCTTGGCAATTTGGTTTTGTGGCTTATACATTCGTCGCGTTCGCAACGCAGTGGTGCAAGCGTATGCATCGTTGCCGGTGATAGGAGCAAAAACGATGGGTATACGTACCGCATATATCTATCGTGATTACATCATTCCTCAAGTACGCCTTGTGCTGTTATCCATGTTAGGGATTACGACTGGCGCCATGTTGGGCGGTTCTGCAGTGATTGAAACGGTATTTTCTGTCAAAGGGATGGGCCAACTCATGGTGCATGGTATTATTAGTCGTGATTATATTGTGATTCAAAGTTATATCGTATGGATTTCTCTAGTCTATGTGGTGGTCAATACATCGGTGGATATATGGATGTACTTACTTCATCCTGAAAGAAGATATGGAGGGCGCCCATGATTCGTATATGGAAACAAGATAAGATGCTCTTAGGGGCCATTTTACTGACTATACTTTGGATGGGACTCTTTCTATTTGGTTCTCAGTTAGCTCCCTTTGACCCTAATGAGACAAATTTAGGGGCTAGATTACAAGATGTCAGTGCAACGCATTTACTAGGCACGGACCAATTGGGGCGTGATGTATTTTCACGGATATTATGGGGCGGACAAGATTCGTTGTTCATAGCCATATCCATCATTGCCATTAGTAGTATCATCGGTATTTGTATTGGTGGTTTGCTAAGTATGAGTCCTTGGTATATTGATGAATTGGGATCTCGTTGCATCGATATGATACTAGGGTTCCCTAGCATGATCGTGGCTATTGCCTGCATCGGTATATTGGGGCCGTCTGTGGAAAATATTATCATTTCACTGTGCCTAACTCGTTGGGCAGAATACGCAAAGATTACGCGGAACTTGGTGAATTTGGAAAAACAAGCACAATATGTGGTTGTAGCACGTATGTCTGGGGCGTCCTTGTGGCGCATTATCCGTCGCTACATGATTCCCAATCTTCGGGGGACTCTATTGTTGGTCATCATTCAACATATGGGGGACACGATTATTACGGTGGCAAGCTTTTCCTTGATCGGCATTGGCGTACAACCGCCTACACCAGAATGGGGTGCTATCTTGCTGAATGCTCGAGATTTCTTGCAAACAGCGCCTTGGCTGTTGATCTATCCAGGGTTAGCAATTTTTATCACTGTTGTGTTATTAAATTACATTAGCGATGCCTTACAAGATGGTAGGCATGTGTAAAGGGCGAAATAGTGGCCCCAATTTGATTCTTATGTAATGACAAAGGATAGTACCATTGACTAATACAGATTTAGTAAGCGTAGATAATTTATCCGTCTCTTACGATGGAGTAAAGGTCGTGAAAGAGGTATCTTTCACGTTAAAACAGAATGAAATCTTTGCCATCATTGGTGAAAGTGGGTCCGGAAAATCTACTGTAGCGAAAGCTTTCTTAGGTTTGTTAGAACAGGCAGACCTAACGGGAGCCATCCACTATGGGGGAGATAATTTGCTCACTTATGGACCTAAGGAATGGCAAGATATACGTGGTGTACATATAGCCATGATTTATCAAAACCCAGGTAATTATTTAAACCCATTCAAACGCATTGGAGAGCAGATGAAAGTAATCTTAGCCTCCCATGGAAAGGCCTACGATGAAGGCGATATTTTGAACCTGCTAGAGGCTGTTTCCTTACCACAAGGAAAGGCCTTACTTGAGTCCTATCCATTTCAATTGAGTGGGGGGGCATGCAACAACGTGTGGCCATCGTTATGAGTTTACTCATACATCCGCAACTACTTATTGCAGATGAGCCGACTAGCGCTCTTGATGTATTGGTGCAACAGGACATTGTGAAAGTCCTAGAAGAGGTGCAACAGCGGTTGCAGAATACGTTGTTGTTTATCACGCATAATATTCAGATAGCCCGTAGATTGGCGGATCGCGTAGGCATTATGCATGAAGGTGTGTTGGTGGAAGTCGGCAAGACCGAAGAGGTTTTATCGAATCCGCAACATGAATATACAAAATTACTTTTACAGTCCTTGCAGGAGGTGAAAGTATGATACTAGAAGTTCAGGGCGTCAGCAAACTATATACCCGCAAAGGAGAAACGGTGACAGCACTGCAAGATGTGAGTGTATCCGTGCAAGAACGAGAGCGCATCGGTATTGCGGGGGCAGTGGATCTGGTAAAAGTACCTTATTGCGATTGCTATCCTTGCAAGAAGAGCCAACTTCAGGGAACCTTTCTTTGTTTGGAAAAATCTACCTCTCAATGGAAAGGAAATGAGAGAGAGCTCTATCGTTCCTTGCAAGTGATGTTCCAAAACTCCTTTTACAGCATTAGCCCTCGCATGGCAGTAGGTGAATTTATGCTAGAGCCTTGCGTGAATTTTTGGGATAGGCACAAAACAAGAGGCGAAAGAGCGCTGTGAATGGTGGCTTTCAAAAGTGGGATTGGATACATCGGTGTGGAAGAAATACCGTCAGTGAATTGAGCGGAGGCCAGTTACAGCGATTGGTTTTTGGCCCGCATGATGGCAGTCGGCGCGGAGCTTGTCTTATTTGATGAGCCGACGAGTGCCCCTCGATGTGTGCAATCAAGCACGGGTCATCGAATTGATTCAAGAGGTTTACGAAGAGCAACCGTTTACCTATGTGTTCGTCAGCCATGATCTAGGCGTTTTTGCAAGCGCTTACCGATCGGATTATTGTGATGAAAGAAGGTACGATTGTAGAAACCTTGGCATCAAAAGACTTGGGATTGGCAACGCATCCGTATACAAAACAATTATTGGCGACTAGCCGTGGGTAAATGGCTGTATCCATGACATAATAAAGACCGCAACAGTTTCTTAGTAAAGAAGTTGTTGTGGTCTTTTGTCGTTTGATGCTGTAGATCTTATACCGGTATGAATAACACGTAGGCATCTCAATCGTATAGATGTAAATCTTATATTAGCAATGCTATGAATCATAAAGAACGATGTAAGAGTGATGTAAGAGTATCGGATATAAATGTTGTCTTAGTGATAGCATGAATCGTAAAAAAATAGTATAATTATATTTTAGAATATACGATACAAGTGATATAGAAGAAGATAGGGAGGAACGAATGAAAGAAATCAAAGATGTGTCGAAACTGAGTTATACCCATGTACAGGGTGGTCAGTTTCGTTGGATAACGGTAAGTACCATCATGCTAGCATTGGGAACGATTTTGCATGCAGTATCGCCAAGTGTGGCAGGGGAGTGACGCCGAACTGGACCATAGCAACCTATTGCGTAGCTATCAACTTAACACGTCCTACACTTCGACAAAGTTTGGGAATTGGCTTGGTAGCGGCTTTGATCAATGTATTTACATCGAAGTCAGCATTGCCTTACGGTAACCTGATTAGTGAGCCTTTGGGGGCTTTCACGTGCGCCGTGTTAGTGCATTACCTATCGAATGTAAAAATTGGTAAACTGAATTTGATGCCTATATTGAGTGCTTTTCATCAGTACTGTAGCATCTGGTGGAGCTTTTTATTACTTGCTTATATCTCGTGCTAGGATTGCCGAGCAATGTGTATTGGAACGCCATGTGGCCATTGGTGTTGATGGTATCCCTTTGTAATGCCGTAGTGGCACCATTCTTGTACATTCCGGCGCAAAAATTATTGGCTCGCCAAACTGTGAAAGGTCAAGAATTGACGGACAGCAGTGATCACAGTGATTTGCACATTGTACCGCCTGTGAAAGCACCTATCGTCATCGATCATATGAGTTATCGCTATGGGAATCAAAGCGAGTATGCCGTGAAAGACATTAACTTAGTGGTACATGAAGGGATTTCCTTGTCATTACAGGACCAGCGGGCTGTGGTAAATCTACCATCTGTATGGCTATGGCGGGAGCTGTACCCTAAGTTTTACGGCGGTACTATGGAAGGCATGGTATTCATCAATGGCAAAAGCGGTGACGCAATTAGAAATTCCAGATGTAGCGGATGATATCGGTATCGTCTTAGCTGACTATGATACACAACTCGTGACTATGACGGTGGCAGAGGAAGTAGCCTTTGCCCTTGAAAATCGTGGCTATACGGCGGAAGCTATTCAAGAGCGTACCGCTATTGTATTGGAGCAAGTGGGATTGACGGGCCTAGAAGACCGCAATGTATACAGCTTGTCTGGGGGACAACGTCAACGGTTGGCCATTGCCTCTGTGTTAGCAGTGAACGCATCTATTTTAGTCTTAGATGAACCGACTAGTTCTTTGGATCCGGAAGGTACAGACGAGCTGTATCGCTTAGTCGGATCCTTGAATCGTGACCATGGTATTACTGTGGTTGTTATCGATCACGACTTACATGCCGTATTGCCGTATGCAAACCGCATGGTATTAGTCGATGGTGGGGAGTTAAAAATCGACAGTTCTGTAGAAGATGTGTTGTCTTACATGTATGATACCAATACCTATGTAGATGCGTTGCCGTCCTTGTTTGTGACGTATAAATCATTAGTGGCAAAAGGGATTGATTTAGATACACCATGGTTGTCGTTAACATCTGCTCAATCTAGTCTTATGAAAGGAGAACGCTAATATGTTAACAGTTGAAAAATTTGCGCTTTTCCTATGTACCGGGACAAGATATTATGAAAGATGTGACTTTCACCATCGGAAATGGTGAGTTCATTACATTAGGCGGTCGTAATGGTTGTGGGAAAAACCACGGTAACCCGTTTATTAGTGGGTTTGGAAACGCCTGTAGAAGGTAAGATTTCCTACGATGGCCAAGATATTACGCATATGCCTACCTCTGAAAGAGGACGTTTTATTGGCTATGTATTTCAACAACCGGATCGTCAAATGTTCCGCCAAACCGTGGCAGAAGAGGTGGCGTTTGGTCCCTGAACAATTGGGATATGACAAAGCAACGGTAGACCGCATCGTACAAGATGCTCTAGAACGAGTAGGCATCTCCCATCTAGCTGAGGCGTATCCATTGGGATTGCGCCGAGGAGAAAAAACAACGAGTAGCCATCGCCTCAGCGTTAGCGATGCAGTCTAAACTGTTGATTCTTGACGAACCTACTAGTGGACAAGATGGAACAGAAACAAAAGGTCTGTTGGCATTATTGCAAGAATTACAAGCCCAAGGTTTGACCATATTACTCATTACCCATGATATGGAAATTATGGCAGAATATTCTACACGAGTGATCATTATGGGATATGGCACAAAAAGCCTTCGATGGATCTCCGGAAGAATTATTTACAAGCCGAGAGGACTTGTTGGAACTTGGTTTAACGAAACCGCCGAGCGTAGTGCTCAGTGAAACAGTGCCAGCCTTAGGGTATTGCAAATCGATGAAGGAATTTGAACTGCGCTATGCAGAGTATGTAAAAGGATAGGAGGAGACCGATGAAATTTGTACCATTAACAAAAATTTGGGCAACCATCTTCGTGTCCATCTTAGCCATCGCTATGAAAAACTCCAGAATTATTGTTAGCATTATTTGGAGTAGAATTGCTGTTAATGCTGATTGGGGGTATTTTTGATCCGTCAATGGAAAGCATTATTAGCCTTAATCGGGTTTTCTGCATTCTTAGGTATCGTACAGTACTTGGGTAGCTGGTCCGTGGACTCTGCTGTGGTAACAGCCTTGCGCATGTTGACGATGACTACCATCTTTATGATGCTCATCGTGACGACGAAAACGCAGGATTTAACAGTGGCGCTCGTTCAACAATGTCGCATTCCCTATGCATATGCCTTTATGTTTACAGCGGCCCTACGCTTTGTGCCTGACTTTTTACGTGAAAGTAAAGCTGTTCAAGAGGCACAAGCATGTCGAGGCATGTCTTTAGAGGGCAATTGGCTGACAAAGATTAAGTCCTATATGACGGTAATCCAACCGTTGATGTTGAAGTCATTGAGCCGTTCAGAGACAATGGCATTGTCCTTGGAACTTCGAGGCTTTTGGGAATCAGCAACATACATTTATGCGGAAAGTGAGCTTACAGGGCGTTGATTATGTGGCGTTTTTGGTGATGCTAGGGGCGTCTCTTGTGACGCTATGTAGCCTGTGGCGTTCTTAATTAGCGTAAGGAAGAGCTACGGCATATTCCCTACGCAAACTGATACAGTGGTTAGGTTTGCTTCGGAACATGCCGTGCTCTTCTTGTGTTTGTGTGATTTAGGTAGTAAAGGGAACGCCATAAGGCTACTACTCGTAACGGCGTTCCTTAGGGAATTGGAAGAACGTGACATATTCCTTCTCAAACTGATACAGTGGTTAGGTTTGTTCAGGAGCATGTTGCGGTCTTCTACGTTTGTGGTAGTGTCATTTGCAAACTTGCGCTTTGCTTAGTTTGCTTTTTGCTGTAGTGTATGATTTGATTGGGATATGGTTTATTTTAATAATAACTTTCAAAATGATCCTTTAGGTACTTGAAATGCACATGGCTCTTGGTGCATAATACTGTTAGGTAAATGCGTGTAGGGGATGAAAGGAGAAATCATGGATTATGAAGTAGCAACCTCATTTTTGGACTGAGAAAGACAAAACGGCGAAGAAGATGGATCCTCGTGAGTTGCATGTGGAGATTGTTGATTTTTTTGAAAGCCCGTCATACTTGTGCGCTAGCGACGTATAGTGAGGAGGGTGTGCGTTGTACTCCGCTGTCCTATACGGTGCATGGTGGTTACATTGATATTTTTTCTGAAGGTGGCGAGAAGTTTTCCCATTTAAAGGTAAATAAAAATGTATCTCTTACTGTGTTTGATCACTACAAGGGTCCCGTACGGCAAAGAGTGTTCAGATTCAAGGGGTGGCAACGGTTCTGGGTCCTGATGATGAAGAGTATACCAAGGTCCTTCGTGAGATTGGCATGGAAAAACTGTTGGATCGTGAGGGTACGTTATATTTAATTCGCGTCAAATCTAATGAGATTATCTATTTGAATGGAGAATTGAAAGAGCGAGGCTATTTTGTGCGCCAAGTCTTGACTCGATGAGTGAGATTCTTTTTTTGCACATCTGCGCCAAGTATGATACAATAAATAAAGACCGCCGTTAGAGGTTTCATCTAACGGTGGTTTTTATTTTAGAAATGGAGATAACTAATGAATATACAACGTATCTTACTGAGCGCTCTACTGGGTGCCACGCTAGTGGTGACTGTCGCTTGTGGCACGGATGCGACTCAGCAAGCAAAAATCTGAAGTAGGGAAAGATGTGAAAGTAGAAACTAAGATGCCTAGTTTTGATGCCACACCAATTGCTGATGAGTATGCTACGATTCATACGAATAAAGGTGACATAAAAGTGCGCCTCTATGGTAGCAAGGCACCGATCACTGTGAAAAACTTTATAAGTTTAATTGAACAAGGATATTACAATAATTTAACCTTTCACCGTGTTATCGATGGATTCATGATTCAAGGTGGAGACAATAAAAAGGTGGTCCGGGATACACGATTCCTGATGAAGTGAGCAATGATTTACACTTTAATAAAATGGGTATTCTCGCCATGGCCAATGCAGGGTCCTAATACAGGGAATGCTCAGTTCTTTATTACAGTGGCACCAACGCCTTGGTTAGATAATAAGCATACGATCTTCGGCGTGGTGGTACAAGGTATGGATGTGGTGGAAGCCATCAGTCGTGTACCGCGAGATAAGCGGGATGCGCCGAAAGAACCAGTGGTGATTCAGTCGGTTGATGTAGCACCAATTCCAGCCGGTGAGTAAGATGAAAGAAAAGTTTTACACCTACATGGTGTGCTGTGCTGACGGGTCCCTCTATACGGGATGGACTACGGATTTGGATAAACGCGTGCGGGCCCATAATGGTGAAATTAAAGGGGGCGCTAAGTATACACGAGGTCGTAGACCGGTTACCTTGGTGTGGAGTACGGCTTTCAGTAGAAAGCAAGACGCCCAATCCATGGAACAGCAAGTGAAAGCGCATGGAAAGGTCCCAAAAAGATGCCCCTCATTGCGGCAAGTTGTGATATAATTAAATGATACAGAGAGTGCGTGAATAGGGGAGGAGGAATGCTGATGAAACGAGTGATTGTATCGGTAAAAAGTACGCAACGTGATGCGGATGGAGAAGATACGGTAGTGGAATTAGTATCCTCTGGTAAGTATTACGAGACGGCCTTGGCGAAGCATATCATCTATGATGAAAGCGAGGTCACTGGCTTAGGTAACACGAAAACGACGATCAAGGCTTATGAAGATTCGGTGGTTCTCTTGCGAACGGGTGAATTTTCTATGCGCCATGAGTATCAACTGGGAAAGACGAATATTGCCCGACTTTGGAAACCCCTATGGGGCTGTAGAATTGGCGATGTTGACCCATGAATTAGACATAGATTTGGAAGATGGCAAGGGCCATATTCAGTTAGGATATGATATCTCTGTTGGCGGTGAATGGCAATTTTACAACCAACTATATGTAGAGATTCGGGAGGATGTACAGTATGGACATGAAAGAAGTTTTGAAAGCAGCCATTAAGGATGCTTTGCAAATAGCTCTGGAACAAGGAGAACTGCCAGAAGGAGCCTATCCAGAGGCACAATTGGAAGTACCACCGCAGAAAGAGTTCGGTGATTTTTCTACCAATATCGCCATGCAATCTGCACGGGTTGCAAAATCCAACCCACGGGCGATTGCAGAAACGATTATTTCCCATATGAATTATGATTGGTTAGAACGAGCAGAAGTGGCAGGTGCGGGATTTATCAATTTCTTCCTAGCATCAGATGTTATTTATGACACATTAAGAACGATTTTAACAACAGGCGAAACGTACGGGAATGCACCACTTCGTGAAGAAGATACGGTGCAAATCGAGTATGTAAGCGCCAACCCAACGGGTTTATTACACGTAGGACATGGCCGTGGTGCTCGCTTATGGTAGTGCGTTGGTGAATTTGATGCGTCCTGCGGGATACAATGTATTCGCAGAGTATTACATCAATGATGCGGGCAAACAAATCGATAATTTAGCGACTCCGTGAACGCTCGTTACTTAGAACTATTAGATATGAAACACGAGTTCCCTGAAGCGGGTTACCGTGGACAAGATGTCATCGATACAGCTCAAGAATTAATCAATTGAGAGGCGACTTCTTCGCGACTTTTATCCGAAGAAGAACGAATTCCATTCTTTAAAGAATTTGCTTTAGCAGAAAAAAATGAATGGTTTGCGTAAAACATTGCGCAAATTCCGTGTAGAGTTTGATCGTTGGTTCAGCGAACGTAGCCTACATAAAAGTGGAGAAATCCGTACTTTGGTGAATCAGCTAGTGGAATCTGGTGCCATTTATGAAAAAGACGGCGCTTACTGGTTAGCTTCCATGCAATATGGAGATGACAAAAGACCGTGTAGTTATTCGCGATAACGGTGAGCCGACGTACTTGGCAGCAGATATTGCATACCATAAAGATAAATACGAACGTGGTTATAAACAATTAATCAACATTTGGGGTGCAGATCATCACGGTTACATTGCCCGTGTAAAAGCGGCTATGGAAGCGCTTGGATTTAACCCAGATAAATTAGAAGTTCTGTTATTGCAAATGGTATTCTTATACCGTGATGGAGAACTTGTGAAAATGTCTAAACGGACAGGGGAAACCATTACATTGGATGAATTAATCGAAGACGTAGGGGTAGATGCAGCAAGATACTTCTTCTTGATGCGTTCTTTAGATAGCCAATTGGACTTCGACATCAATTTGGCATCCTCTAAATCCAACGACAATCCAGTGTACTACATCCAATATGCCCATGCGCGTATTCATAGCATTTTTGGGCAAGTGAAAGAAGCTGGTATCACCTATGGTGACTGGGCTAATACAACTTTCACAGCATTGCAAAGCGAACAAGAAGTGGAATTGATTAAAAAATTAGCGGCCTACCCAGAAGAAGTGCAGTTGTCTGCTAACAATAAAGCTCCACATCGTATAGCGAAGTACTTGTACGATTTAGCAAGTCTATTCCATTCCTTCTATAAACAAGGTCGTATCATGGGCGTCGACCCAGAATTGCAACAAGCTCGATTAGGCTTGATTACAGCAACGGCACATGTCTTACAACATGGTCTTGGTATCTTAGGTATTTCCGCTCCTGAAAAAATGTAATCAGAAGCATATAATTATTAGGGAGGCATCATGTCAACAAAAGTATATTTTCGTAACAGGTGGCGTCGTATCATCATTAGGTAAAGGCATTACTGCAGCATCCTTGGGACGTTTGTTGAAAAACCGTGGATATAAGGTGACAATTCAAAAAAATTTGATCCATATATCAATATCGACCCAGGTACAATGAGTCCCTATCAACATGGTGAAGTGTTCGTCACTGACGACGGTGCAGAAACTGACCTAGATTTAGGCCACTATGAACGTTTCATCGACATTAACTTAGGTAAAACATCCAATATCACAGCTGGTAAAGTGTATTGGTCTGTCATCAATAAAGAACGCAAAGGTGAATACCTTGGCTCCACAGTGCAAGTCATCCCTCATATTACGAATGAAATTAAAAATGCTGTGTTCCGCGTAGGTAAAGAAGACAATGCGGACGTTGTAATCACTGAAATCGGTGGTACTGTTGGGGATATTGAAAGCTTACCATTCTTGGAAGCTATCCGCCAAGTGAAAAAAGAAGTCAATCGTGATGATGTGTTATATATCCATGTTACATTGGTACCATACATCAGCGCAGCTGGCGAGTTGAAAACAAAACCAACACAACACAGCGTAAAAGAACTTCGTGGCATTGGTATTCAACCAGATATCATCGTATGCCGTACGGAAAAAGAGATTTCCCGTGAAATGAAAGATAAATTGGCCTTATTCTGTGACGTAGACCCAGATGCCATCGTGGAAAACCGCACTTGCAGCACCATCTATGAAGTACCATTGATGATGCAAGACGAAGGATTAGACAGTATTGTTGTGCGCAAATTGAACCTAGAAGACCGTCCTGCAGAGATATGACAGAATGGAAAGAAATGGTTCATAAAATCTTACATCCTAAACAAGAAATTACTATCGCTCTCGTTGGTAAATACGTAGCATTACATGATGCGTATATTTCCGTAGCCGAAGCATTGGGCCATGCAGGTATCGTAGAAGATACGAAAGTGAACATTAAATGGGTTGACTCTGAAGCGGTAGAAGCAGAAGGTACGGACCTCGCGGAAGTGTACAAAGATGTGGATGGTATCTTGGTACCAGGCGGTTTTGGTTGCCGTGGTGTAGAAGGTAAAATTTCTACCATCCAATATGCTCGTGAGCATAAAGTACCGTTCCTTGGCATTTGCTTGGGCATGCAAACATCTGTAATGGAATTTGCTCGTTCCGTATTGGATATGAATGGCGCTACTTCCACAGAATTTGATGAAAGCTGCCAGTTCCCTGTCATCGACTTAATGGACGACCAAGTCGATGTAGACGAAAAAGGCGGTACAATGCGCCTAGGCGTATACCCATGTAAAACAGTACCGGTACCAAAGTACATGCAGCATACGGCGAAGACTTAATTTACGAACGTCATCGTCACCGTTGGGAATTCAACAATGCATACCGTCAACAATTGACAGATGCAGGCTTGATTATCTCTGGTACATCCCCTGACAATCGTCTAGTAGAATGCGTTGAAGTAGCAGATCACCCTTGGTTCGTAGGCGTACAATTCCACCCAGAATTGAAATCTCGTCCAAACAATGCACATCCATTGTTCAAAGGGTTTGTGAAAGTGGCCATTGAAAATAAAAAAATAAGACATAGTGAGTATGTAACATAGAAAGGACTGTAACGAGAATAGAATAGATTCTGGTTGCAGTCCTTTTGTATGAATCGATATCGATGATCTTGTAGAACTAATTATAAAATATGAATTGTTTGTAACACCAGTGACAACATATATCTTAGAAGATTTTTATAAAAATGATGAATGTTAGAGAAGTCTGCATATTTTGTGCTAGAAGGTGGTGATGGTATGGTATTGCAAAATAAGTTGGGAATCACTAACTCTGTAGAACTTGCTAGAGAGGAAGAGCGGATTAGTAAGAAGAAAGCTTTAGATCTGTTTGATACTACTGCGCTAGAGAAGTATCCTGTAGGTTCTTTTGCGCAATTAGTCGCGATACATAAATATTTGTTTGAAGATATCTATGACTTTGCAGGAAAAATTAGGTCTGTTAATATAGCGAAAGGTAATTTCAGATTTGCTCCGGTGATGTATTTACAGGCTGCCCTTGAAAGTATAGAGAACATGCCACAATCTATATTCGAGGAGATTGTTGAAAAATATGTAGAGATGAACGTAGCACATCCTTTCAGAGAAGGCAATGGAAGAAGTGCTAGAATCTGGCTAGATCTAATGCTGAAACAAGAACTACATTTTGTTGTAGATTGGAGCTTAGTTGACAAAGATGATTATTTGCTAGCCATGGAACGAAGCCCTATTAAAGATACCGAAATCAAGTACCTCTTAAAAAGAGCATTAACTGATCGGATAGATGATAGGGACGTTTATATGAAAGGCATTGACCATAGTTATTACTATGAAGGGTATACATTGTATAAAAATAAAAGAGTTGTAGGCTTCATCATTAATTATTTGAACAAATCAATGATTTGTATTATATAACAGAATTTATTCGTATTGTGTACACACTTAAATAAAAACACATTAGTCTATTGACAAGCGACTCGAAATGCTATAGAATAGTCTTCAGTTACATAAAGCAAATGCGATGAACAGGTATAAAGATATAGTTAGTTGCTTTCAGAGAGCTACTGGTTGGTGTGAAGTAGTAGAACGGTTATATTGAAACTCCCCTGTGAGCAGCGATGGTGAAACCAAGTAGTCATCGACGGTAGTTCCGTTATAACTGTGAGAACCAACTAGGGTGGGACCGTGTTATTGAAATGATAATGCCCCTTGATGTGCACTGCACATTGAGGGGCTTTTTTGTATCATAGGTTGATTAGTGTTTCTTACATTTTACGATGAGATCTGTATAAGGTATACAGTACAAGTGAACTCTATTAGAATGTTCTGATAGTTTTAAGCACAGTTTACTAATAGTAGAATATGCCGTTGACTGTGACAAACAACGCACAAGATAGAGGCAGAATCTATGATGTAGTACGACTAGGACATACAGTATGTAAAATGTAAAAACCTTTATGAAGCCAATACGCAACATATAACGCCCCTAGGGATGCATTGTCATCTCTGGGGGCGATTTTTATTTTCTAGAAAGAGGAATATCATGGACAACAGAATTTATTTTTTTGATACTACACTACGCGATGAGGGAGCAAACACCGGTGTGTCTCTTCAAACACCAGAAAAAGTAGAAATTGCACAATCTCTAGTACGCCTTGGATTAGATGTTATAGAAGCGGGTTTCCCTGCTGCATCGGAAGGTGACTTTGAAGCCGTATCCACGATTGCGAGAGAGGTGCGTGGATGTACGATCGCAGCGCTTGCTCGATCCAATGAAAATGATGTGACAAAAGCAGCAGAAGCACTTGCAGGTGCAGAGCGCAGTCGTCTACATGTGTTTATCGCTACTAGCGATATTCATCTAGAATATAAATTGAAGAAGACTCGTGAAGAAGTGCTAGACATTGTGAAACACATCCTTGAGTTTGCGAAAGGTAAATTGATGAAATCGAGTTCTCCGCAGAAGATGCATCTCGTACAGATTTAGATTACCTATGCCGTGTCTTTGAAGTAGCTATCGAAGGTGGAGCTTCCATCTTGAACGTACCAGACACAGTAGGCTACATGACACCAGAAGAGTTCGGTAATCGCATTCGTTACATCAAAGAGCATACGAAAGGTATTGAAAAAGCCATCATCAGTGTACACTGCCACAATGACTTAGGTCTTGCGAATGCAAATACGTTGGCGACTGATCGAAGCGAGGGCTCGCCAAGTAGAATGTACGATGAATGGCTTAGGAGAACGAGTCGGTAATGTGGCGATTGAAGAAGTGGTGATGACCATCAAAACTCGTCATGACCATTATCCATTTGATGTTCATATTGACACACCATTATTCACACGTACTAGCAAATTGGTGAGCAAACTTTGCGGTGTGGCTGTATCTCCTAATAAAGCTATCGTAGGGGCCAATGCCTTCGCGCATGAGTCTGGTATTCATCAACATGGTATGTTGAACAATCCAACCACCTATGAAATCATGACACCGGCTAGCGTAGGGGCAGAAAAAAACGTCTATCGTATTGGGTAAACATTCTGGCCGTCATGCCTTCGAAGATCATCTAGTGAATTTAGGGCTTTCAGTTAGAAGAAGAACGTGTAAATGAATTATTCGTTCAATTCAAAAGCCTTAGCAGATAAGAAAAAAACAAGTCTATGATGAAGATATTTATGCCTTAGTGATGGATACTATGCATCACGAGCAAGCATTCCACGTAGTACAACACGACTACCATTCCGATCAAAATGGCTATGTCCTAGCTAGCATTCGCGTAATGACACCGAGTGGGGAACGTATGGACGCCGCTGTCGGTGATGGTCCGGTAGATGCTTCTTTCAGAGCCATCGAACGACTAGTGAATACACCATTTGTATTGGAAGATTTCCAAATCCGTTCCGTAACAGTGGGCAAGGATGCTCTTGGCGAGGCGGTTGTGAAAGTCAACTACAATGGTCGCAGATTCCAAGGCCGTGGGGTGAGCACAGATATCGTAAAATCCAGTGTAAATGCCTATATTAACGCAGTCAATGCAATTTATTTGGCAAAAGAATTAGAACAAGAGTTTGGAAACCAGGAGGGTTAATGTCATGGGTATGACCATAACAGAAAAATATGGCTCGTCATGCGTAGGGCTAGCAGAAGTAAAAAGCCGGTCAAATGATCGAGTGTCAATTAGATTTCATCTTGATGAACGATATTACATTTCCACCAGCGAAAAAGAGTTTGAAAAAAATCGGAAACCTGTATTCGATGCAGATCGCATCTACTTAGTACCGGACCATTTCACACCGAATAAAGACATTAAATCTGCCACACAAGCGAAAGTGATGCGCGATTTTGTGCGACAACATAAGATTACGCACTATTTTTGAAGTAGGTCGTATGGGCATTGAGCACGTATTGTTACCAGAACAAGGTTTGATTGGACCAGGGAAATGATCATCGGCGCCGACTCTCACACTTGTACCTATGGAGCATTGAATGCCTTTGCTACTGGCGTTGGTTCCACAGATGCAGGGGTTGCTATGGCAGAAGGTAAAACTTGGTTCAAAGTGCCAGAAACAATCAAAGTTGTGTTAGAAGGAAAACCTGCTAAATGGATTTCTGGTAAAGATATTGTGTTGGACTTAATCGGTAAAATTGGTGTGGATGGCGCTCGTTATAAAGCCCTTGAGTTCCATGGAACTGGCGTGCAATACATGACGATGGCAGACCGCTTGACCATCTGTAACATGGCTATCGAAGCGGGCGGTAAATGCGGGGTATTCCCATACGATGCAGTGACAGAGGAGTACATCCAAGGTCGCATTACACGTCCTATTGAACCAATTGTAGCAGACGAAGATGCAGAATACTGCCAAGTGGTGACCATCCAATTAGACGAATTAACACCAGTGGTGGCATACCCACATCTTCCTTCCAATACGCATTACATGAAAGATATTGTGAAAGAAGACCGCATTTCAATCGACCAAGTTATCATCGGTTCTTGTACAAATGGACGCTTTGAAGATTTAGAAATGTGCGCAGAAATTTTTAAAGGTCGCAAGGTAGCGGACTTTGTGCGTTGCATCGTCATCCCAGGGTCCCAAGATGTATATAACCAAGCTGTGAAAGCAGGCTTAATGGACATCTTCATCGAAGCAGGCTGTGCCGTAAGTACACCAACCTGTGGTCCTTGCTTGGGTGGTTATATGGGTATCATGGCAGAGGGAGAACGCACTGTGTCTACCACAAATCGTAATTTCCGTGGTCGTATGGGACACGTGGACAGTGAAGTATATTTAGCAAGCCCCTATGTGGCGGCAGCAAGTGCAGTAGCAGGGTATTTAGCAAGCCCTGAGGAGGTATAATATGGCAGACTTTCAAGGAACGATTTGGCGCTACGGCGACAATGTAGATACAGACGTAATCATTCCAGCGCTACTTGGCGATTGCGGATATGGCGGAACTAGCAGAACATGCTATGGAAGATATTGATACGACCTTTGCACCGAATGTGAAAAGTCTGGTGAAATTATGGTGGCTGGCAAAAACTTTGGTTGTGGTTCCTCTCGTGAACATGCGCCAGCGGTGATTAAAGAAAAAGGCATTTCTTGCATTGTAGCAGATAGCTTTGCTCGTATTTTCTTCCGCAATGCCATCAACATCGGTTTGCCTGTGATCGAAATTGGCGAGGCTGTGGACCGCATTCAAGAAGGTCACGAAATCGCTGTGGAAATGGCCACAGGTGTTGTCCATAATGTGACTACCGGTGAAAGCTACCAGGGAACGGCACTACCACAATTTGTGCAAAAACATTGCCAAAGCAGGTGGATTGGTAAACTTTGCAAAAAATAGACAAAACTAATCTGTCTAATAGGAGACCCTAGGCAAAGCTACTATTGATTAGCCTAGTGGTACTCCCTATGGTGTTTGTGTGTTAGATGATAAAAATATAGATATGAGGAATACTATGAGTGAAAAACAAATTGTCCTAATTGCTCGGTGACGGCATTGGGGAAGAGATAACAAATTCGGCGCGCGCTGTGGTAGACGCAGACCTTTGCCAAAACTGCTGTAAGAGCAAATTGGATTGAGAAAAAGTCGGGTGGCGCGACCCATCGATGCTTTTGGTGAGCCATTGCCACAAGATACCATCGATGCATGCCAAGCAGCAGATGCGGTACTATTAGGTGCTGTAGGTGGCCCTAAATGGGATGATGTAGATCCGTCCATCCGTCCAGAAAAAAAGCCATCCTTGGTTTGCGCAAAAGCATTGGGCTTGTTCTGTAACTTGCGCCCAGTGAAAATCTATCCAAACGATTGCGTGAATTTTCTCCGTTGAAACCAGAGTTAGTGGAAAACGTTGACTTCGTTATCGTTCGTGAATTGACAGGCAGATCTACTTTGGAGAACGGAAAGAAGCGCAAGGCGAAGGTCCAACAGAGTTTGCTTGGGACAAAGAGACATACGCTCGTTATGAAGTAGAACGCATTATGGACGTAGCCGTAGAAACGGCACGTAAACGCTCCGGTAAAGTGGTGAGCGTAGACAAAGCTAATGTGTTGGCGTCTTCTCGTTTATGGCGTAAAATTGCGAAAAGAAAAAAGCAGAAGCCAATCCAGACATCAACATGGATTACTACTATGTAGATAACACAGCCATGCAATTGGTAACAAACCCAGGCCAATTTGATGTGTTAGTGACAACGAACTTATTTGGAGATATCTTGAGTGATGAAGGGGCTGTTATCTCTGGATCCCTTGGTTTGTTGCCATCTGCCTCCATCGGTACAGGTACTTCCTTGTATGAACCAATCCATGGATCAGCGCCAGATATTGCAGGACAAGGCATTGCCAATCCATTAGGTACGATTTTGTCGGCTGCCATGATGTGTCGTTACTCCTTGGACTTACCAGCAGTAGCAGACTCCATCGAACAAGCAGTAACAGCTGTCCTTGATGCGGGCTATCGTACAGGAGATATGTATCGTGAAGGATTCAAAAAAGTGAATACCCAAGGCATGACTGACGCTGTCATCGCGCACTTAGGGTAAGATTTAAGAGTATATAAGGCATAAAAATCGCGGCACACTCCTCCACAAACTGATACTATCGTTAGGTTTGTACTGGAGTATGTCTAGCGTTTTTGTAAGAGCATTATGGATGCTCTTCTATCCAAGAATCATGATAGGCGAACGAGTCAATCCTATCACAGAAATATAGGCATGTCAATTGGTGCGAAGCCCTATTTGTCAATTGCCTCTTGTACGATGTCTTGTAAAGCACCATAGCCTTGTGCCTCTAGCTCTTCGAGGGGAATAAAGCGGAGCGCAGCACCGTTAATACAGTATCGAAGACCACCCATATCTCTAGGGCCATCTTCAAAGACGTGACCTAAATGGGCATCACCAATGCGACTGCGCACTTCAATGCGAGAATGTCCGAAGAGGCTATCATCTTGGTAATACCGAATGACATCGCTGTTGATAGGCTTGGCAAAGCTAGGCCAACCACAGCCAGAATCAAATTTCTCAGCGGAAATAAACAAAGGTTCTCCCTGTAGTTACATCCACATACAAGCCGTAGGGCGGAACTCATCAGTGTAAGGATGAGAAAATGGTTGTTCTGTAGCATTTTCTTGAGTCACCGAATACGCCATAGGGCTAAGATCATCACGCAATTGTTCATCAGACCGTTTCGTATACCCATCTTCCTCAATGAGTGGTTCATAGGCTTTGGCAACGTTGATATGACAGTATCCACCGAGATTCTTGTCTAAATAGTCTTGGTGATAGTCTTCGGCGAGGTAAAAGGAATCGAGGGGCAGTACTTCAATAACGAAGGGCTGACGATAATGGGAATTGGCAAGGGTCAAAGTACTTTCAATAGAGCTCTTTGTCCTCTGGATGTTCATAATAGATGCCACTGCGATATTGGATGCCTGTATCAGGGCCTTGTTTATTGATACTGAAAGGATCAATCACGCGCAAAAAAAGTATTGAATGATTTGGGACAGGGATATAGTTGCATCGTCGTAAGTCACTTTTACCGTTTCCATGGCCACTGCCACGGCAGACCTCTTCGTAAGAAGGGTTGGCATGATGTCCGTTGCTATAGCCTACAGAGGTTGTTATAATGCCGGGAATGCGTTTGAAATAGGCCTCTAAGCCCCAAAAAAACAACCCCCAGCCGAGATAGATAGTTCGTTGCATAGTATCACCCTTTACAGTTGGACGTAATCTCCTATTAGATAAAAGAAAAGCCGAGACATAGCTCGGCTGATATTGCAAATTAGTATATCCATGGTGGGGCGCACCATACTTAAAGACCGCTCTTGCAAAATGATAACATCATTTCATGGTGGGCGCACCATCCTTATAGGGCCTCTCTTGCGAAATGACAACATCATTCCATGGTGGGGCGCACCATCCTTATAGGACCTCTCTTGCGAATATACTAACCATATTCTAGCATAGGCGTATTCAGATAGCAAGGGTCTTTTTAAGAAAGTTCATAGGTATCACAGAAGTAAACTTGGGCAATAAGAGTACTAGCGTATGAGACGTCTATGAAAATCATAAAAAGGGTAGATGTATATTCTAGTTAAGTTTTCAGTACTTTTGTGTATAATAGATTACATATGTCAATATTGGAAAATAGGGAACAGGAGGGTTTACCATGGCAGATGAAAGAGTTACAGATCTACAGTTAGCGCACTCTGTGCTAGGCTATACAGGCGTACCTGGGGCCTATGCCTATGAAGTGTTGCAGAATTTGCTTTCAAAAATATATAGAAAAAGGGCGGATCCGTGGAAGGGCAACGGATTGAACGGTGTCAAAGCCATCGTGAGCTCGTACAGGCTGTTCATGAAGGACGTATCGATTATGCTATATTGCCTATTGAAAACTCCATTGTTGGAGAAGTGCGGGACAGCACGGATTTAATCAAAGATAAGAATATTCACATTGTTGGGGAAGTGCGACACCGAATTAGTCATAGTTTGCTAGGCATTCCAAGTGCCAGCCTCGACTCGATTCAAGAGGTATATTCCCACGAACAAGCCCTCATGCAATGCTCACAATTTTTGGCAACCCACAGTTCGTGGCAATTGGGACCGATGAACAATACCGCTATGAGTGCGAAATACGTAAGCGATACAAAGGATGTGACGAAAGCGTGCATCGCCAACGCATCTGCTAAAGAACTATACGGACTCACACTGTTGGCGCCAGACATTGCAAATTTCAAGGAAAACTTTACGCGATTCTTTATCATCACTCACAAGGACGTAGTAATCCGTGATGCGCACAAATTGAGCATCATCGTACAAACACCAAATACGCCAGGGGCACTGGTGAAAGTCCTACGAGTTTTTGAGGACCATCAATTGAACATGGTCAACATCAAGTCACGACCATCCATGCATACACCGTGGGAGTACTTTTTCTACATCGATATTGAGGGAGAAGACCGTGAAGCAGACGTGCAACAAGCGTTGGCAGAAGTGCGAGAACTTTCCAATTACTTGCAGGTCTTAGGGCATTATAAGATTTATGATGTTCTGTGAGGAGCTAATGACAGCCACGTTGCTAAGGCATAGGGGAATATGTAGGTATGAACATGACGTTACAACTCTTTTTGTGTATGTAGCAAATTTTCACGCACTGTGTTACTATTAACTATAGAGCAGTAATACGTGATGATGTAGTGAAGACGAGAATGGGAGGGATTGTATGACAGAATTGCATATCTATTTGGCGTATATGACGGCCTGGGTGGTGTACCAACTATGGTCCTTACACAAATGGATGAGAAAAGATGAAGAAAAAGTAACGGCAGAATCGGTTGGCACAGAGTTACATGATATTTTAAACTATATGTCTGGGCAAGGCATCGCCAATATGGCGCTTGTGGTATTTATATTTTTGAATGCGTTCGACGTATTTGGTATTTTATTAGTGAAAGGATTTGTCCAAGCGCCTGAATGGATTTCCTATGTGCTTATGGGCCTTGTTTGTGTCACAATTGTTCATGGTGTTCGTATGGTGATAACGATTTATAGATTGATCTTACGGGCGACGAACTCCTGTAAACCTGATCTATTTATGGCTCGTCATGAACGACTCTTTAAAAAAGGACGTGTCGATTTTGAGGTTATCGTCATACGTACCTTAAACGTACTATATGCAGGTTTTGGTATCTACACAATAGTGATCCTTTTACAGACCTTGCATATTTTGTAAGGAACTTTCACAGAAATCTGGAGCTATGGCATACTCGCCACATCCATATTTTTGTAAGCAACTTTCACAGAAACATAGAACTATAGCATAATTGCAACATGTCTATTATAAAAAAAGAATGATTATGGTTTGTAAATTCCCTTGTAGTATTACTCAACGTATGTTATTATATAAGCATATCGAAGGATATAGATATAGATTAAGTAATTCACAAGATATATGTAAAAGTTATACAAGGAGAACACAATGAAAAAAATTTATTATGGCAATATTAGTGGCAATTATTAGTACATCTAGCGTGATGGGCGCCGTTTGGTCCCAAGATCGCGTACAACATACAGATGCAAGATCGACTGTGAAAGTATCTGCACAAGCTACTGAAAGCGATACAGTAGTACCAAAACGCACAGGTAATACAGAGTTCAAACAAACAACGACTGTAGTCCCTGTACAAGCGAACCAACCAGTGTACCGCGCACAAGATAACACGGTGGTACCGAAACGAGTAGGCAATGCATTACCAAAACAAGCGACTACTGTTGTGCCTGTACAAATTGTAGAATAATACCTAGTGAACGATTCCTATGATATAGAACGTCATTAGATGCAGTATAGAATACCTAACCTAAGTTTTTGGGTTAGGGTATTTTTCATGTAGGATATAGAATCATAGAAAAAAATAGAAATAATTTGTTATAATAAATTGATTACATTGAATATAGTTATAATATAACAGTGCAAATGGCAGTATATAGATGCGTCAATTAGTAAGAAAGGCATTGATAATGAACGTAAACAAGAAAACAACAATTTCTAAAGAAGAAACGGCAGTGATTAAACATTTAAAGGACTCCTATAATGAATTAGTATATCCGTCTAAATCCTTTGGTGTAACCTCTATCAACAGTTTAGAGGCAAAGGCGAAGTTATGGGGCTTGAATCCAGTGCCAGCAAAAAGAGGCTCGCGTATTAGAACTCGGTTGTTCTATGGGGGCAACATCATTGGCCAAGCTGTGTATCATCCAGAGGCGTCTTTTGTGGGCGTTGACCTTAGCGGATCTCAAATTGAAATCGGCAATGAAATCATCAATGCAATCGATTTAAAAATGTAAAATTAATAGAAGAAGACATTCTAAAAATTGATAAAGACTTTGGCACATTCTGATTACATTATCGTTCATGGCATTTGGTCTTGGGTGCCAGATGTGGTGAAAGATAAAATTTTAGAGATTTGTAATGTGAATTTGTCCGAACGAGGGTAGCCTACGTTTCCTATAATGTATACCCAGGCTGGCATCGATTGAACCAAGTGCGGGAGATGATGCTCTTTGCTACACGGCATGATGAAGATATGGATTTATTGCCTCGTACAGAAAAAAAGGGATTTCTTTTGTGCATCACATGAATGAACTCATTAAAGAGTCTAAGGATGTAGTTCCTAAATTGGGTTGGAAAACAGATAGCTTTGACTCTGCCTTGGATCATAAAACTTACTATATCGCTCACGAATATTTAGAACCTATTAATGATCCGGTGTATGTGACAGATTTTATTAACCGAGCTAAGAAGCATGATTTGGTGTATGTGTCCGATACAGATTTTTCAATTATCGGCAATTACGTGGATGAAAAAAAGAACGCAGAGAATTGATTGAAGCTATGTCTGGTGGAGATTGGAATACGAAAGAACAAATTCTAGATTTCTATTTCGACACCCAATTCCGTCGCTCCTTGTTATGCCATGAATCGCAAGCTCATTTATTACGTCATAATGAAGAGTTTTTAATCACTACTCTTGATACGTTGTATTTTTGGCATGATCAATAAGGGAAAAGAGTTGCAGGATACAACGAATGTGATAGAACAAGCCATTGTAAATCAATGTCGTAAAGGAGACATGTTCACCATTGCTGATTGCAAAAGAAGAATTGAACCAATTACAATCAGATGTGGAGTATGATCCTGTGGAATTATACAGTATGCTTATTCGTTTCTTGTTGTGCGGATTTATTTCCCCAGTGACGGAGAAAAAGAAATGAACACATTCCAAGAAGGCGTATCTAAAGTGCCAAAAAGAGATGGCTAATTATGTACAAACTGTTGTGGATCGAGGCGGTGATAAGTTCATCAATATCTCTGATTTGTACAACGATAGTATTACTGGCTTTAACTCGGCTCATGTGCTGATGATGAAACAATTAGAAACGCCAAAAACCTTAGAAGAACTCTATAAAATGGCAGATGAAATTCTGAAAGTAGATGAAACGAAACCATCTGGCGAAGTGGTGCCTCTAAAAGGTCGTACTGTGGTAGACAGTACATTAGATGATTTAGGGCAACTTGGTTTCTTGCGGAACAACTAGAGAGGTACTAAGACTCGGAAATAACTTAGGATAAAAAGCAGTAACAATATGTATGGCTTGCATATAAGTTGCCACTTTTCTTATTACCAGTAGATTATGGGTATCCCTTGAGAAAATGATAAAAAAAGAGCTGTACTAGCATGTGTATGTAACATGTGAATACAGCTCTTTTTCTGTGTTATGGACTGAGTATGATAGAGGGAATCGCATGGCGATTCCCCTTGTTTAATGTATTATTGTAGTTTTTTTCTAATAAGGTTAATAAGAATTTGGACACTGTGTCTACGGCTGGCAAGTGTAACCGTTCTTTTGGTGTATGAGCGCCTAAGATGGTAGGGCCAAAGCTAATCATTTGTGTATTTGGTAATTGTGCTTTTAACAAACCACATTCAAGGCCTGCATGAACCGCTGTGACATGGGGGTCTACACCGATGACTTCCTTGTATAAGGCGACCGCTTGTTCTTCTAAGCGACTGCCACGTTCGTATTCCCACGCTGGGTAACGACCTTGCTCGGAGGCAGTAAAGCCTAAGGTAGTGGCTAATGCCATAATACGATCTCGTAGGTAGGCTAATTGGCTCATGGTCAAGCTACGAACGGAGATAAGAATATCTAATTGTGTGTCATGATCTTCTACGATGGCAATGTTGTTGCTGGTATCTACTAGACCTTCTAACTTTTTGCTCATGCCGAATACACCATGTGGGGCTAAGTACAAGAATTGCAAGAATGCTTGCGCTTGTGCATCTGCGTAGATCGTAGCAGGTGTGTCACAAGGAGTGACTTTCACTTGTAGACCTGGGTCTTGCGGAGTCAATTCGTGACGAATGATATCGGCGTTGGCTTGGATGTGTGCTTGTACGGCAGTAGCATCAGAGGCTTTGCAAAGAATTGTAGCTTCTGCAAAGCGAGGAATCGCATTGTGTTTAGAACCACCCGTGAAATGGCTAAGGGAGATAGGGCTTTCACGATGAGCCTCTACGATTAGACGAGCCAAGATAGTGACTGCATTGCCCTAATTGTTTGTCGATTTCGATGCCGGAATGACCGCCGAGTAATCCGTCTACGGTGATGCGGAAGGCAGTGAGTCCAGCAGGTGTAGGCACCGGATTTGTCGGCAAGGTAAGGTCTAAGCGACAACCGCCGGACAGGCTACGATGAACTCATGCTCTTGTTCAGTGTCGATGTTAAGTAAATATTTGCCATGAAGACGATCCCCTTTGACAGCCATGGCACCGTTCATACCTGTTTCTTCATTAGTTGTGAAGAGACATTCTAATGGTCCGTGCGGAATAGATGTGTCATCTAAAACGGCTAATGCCATAGCTACAGCAATGCCGTTGTCAGCGCCTAATGTCGTTTCATTAGCATGGAGCCACTCGCCCTCTTCGATGAGTTCGATCGAATCCTTAGCGAAATCGTGTGTAGAGTCCGCCGATTTTTCTGCTACCATGTCGATATGACCTTGCAAAATAATTGGCGGATGTTGTTCGTATCCGTGGAGTGGCATTGGCACGAATGATAACGTTCAATTCTTCGTCTTGTTCAGCCTCATAGCCTCTGTCTTTGGCAAATTGCATCAAAAAGTCGCTAATGCCTTGTTCGTTGCCAGATTCACGAGGAATTTGGCTGATGTGTCGGAACCAATGGAGTACATTGGCTGTGTATGTGTTTTCTTTCATAAGTAATACCTCTCAATCATTATGTAGTATTAATAAATTAACTATACTCTTTTCTACGGATAGGGTCAATATAAGATGAAGAAAATGTGCCGTGTATACATAACAAATTGAGTCGATGATATTCGATTTCAATGCTAAGGATGGTATAATACAAGTAATAACATGGATGGAGGAACTAGTATGAACGATACAAAAATTATGATCATAGGTACGGGCGGAACCATTGCAGGCACTGGCAATGGGGCTAGTGAGCTCACAGAGTACAGAGCAGGGGTCAATTGGTGTGGAGGAATTGGTGCAGACCGTGCCGACCCTAGATACGTATGGACCTTTTGAAAGCATTCAATTTTCCAACATCGATAGCTCGGATATGAGCCCCTATCGATGGGTGCGCTTAGCTAAGCTTGTGAACGAAGTGGCACAGCGCGAGGATATAGGAGGCATCGTCATCACGCATGGCACAGATACGATGGAAGAAACGTCCTACTTTTTGCATTTGACGGTGGACACGGACAAACCTGTTGTGATGACGGGCTCCATGCGTCCCGCTACGGCGCTTAGTGCAGATGGTCCTGTCAATTTGTTGCAGGCCGTGCAGTGGCTCGTAGTGAAAGTGCCAACAACCAAGGCGTATTGGTGGTGATGAATGGATACATCGATAGTGCCCGTGAGGTAACGAAGCTACATACGACGGATGTGGCAACCTTTGGGAATGCCCAATTAGGTCATATGGGATGCGTACAAAATGGACGGGCCTATTTATATTATTCCCCTTGTCGCAAACATACTCGTCATAGTGAATTTATCGTATCTGAAGAAGTGGACTTGCCCGCAGTGGGCATCGTGAATTTGTATGCGGTATGGATACAGAGGTCCCTAGATTTTTGTAGCACAGCGCTCGCAAGGGCTCATCGTGGGTGGATTTGGACATGGCACATTGCCACAATCGGTGCGAGATAGACTCAAAAATTACCATTCCCAAAGTACGTTCTTCACGCATTGGAAATGGTATTGTGTCTAGCAATTCAGCAGATGTGAAAGAGGGCTTCATCGTCAGCGACTTCTCTCCTGTAAAAGCTAGAATCCTGTTGATGCTAGCTTTACAGAGGAACGAAGTCGAGATGAATTACAAGATATCTTCCAGACTTATTAAATGGAACAAGGTAGTTATACGACCTAGGGCACAGTAGACTATCAAGTGTCCATGTTGTCCGCATTCTCTAAGGCATGCTCAATGGCAGAGCGCACTGCTTTTTGCCAAGGTGTCACCGAATTGGGAGAACGTGCCTGTGTCTGTCAGAAGTTCCCCGTTCGGGTCGATGGTCATGATGACACCATCTGTAGAGGTGCCTGTTGCAGTTCTCCAGATAGGATACTCGTAATGCCTAAGCTTTGGAGTGCTGCGGTCTTGGCCCTCAGTGATAGTGATGAGGGACTTCGTGAGCGCTCCATCGGTGAGTGCACAATTTGTAAATACTAATAGATTGATGGTACCGCAGAGTGAAAAGGTACCATCTTTTTCATAATAGGAGTATCCATCGCCAGCGCGATGGGCAGTTTTCTCGATGCCAGCAGTGGCAATGACTTCGATGATGATGGAGCCTTCTGTGAAACAGGTATAGGCATGGCGATCCATGCTAGCACTGGTTAACAAAGCTGTGCAAAAGTGGATGGGTAAGTCCAAATCGCACGCATTCTTTTTGCCAAATAGGCAGAGGTGGAACCGCCGGGTAATTCACTTTCAGTAGTGACAAAAAAGGTGAGTTGTTGATTGCGTACCGCCATGACATGATGCAAGCCACCGTTAAAGGGGCTTGTACTAATGGCATAAAAAGGCATGTCATAGGTGACGGTGATGGCGGATTTGTGGATATCTACATGCCACCAGCGCGCAATGCAGAGGGGCATGATAGGGATTTGTTTGTCTGTACATACTGTCTCCTTATGAATATGGATAGGGTATGGAAATACTAGGTGTAGCTCACAGTTAGCGAGGGACACCTAAATTCTCTAATAATGATTGAAAAATGTTGTACCACTCGTTCGCGCATGGATAGAGGACTGATCACAGTAACCATGGCGCTGAGGGACAGTATTTTTTGATATACATCATCTTCATCGAATGGATAATAGGTAATCGTAATCTGATACGTATGGTCCTGTAGTTCCTCTTCGTCATCTAAGATGGTTTCTACTAAGGTCGTTTCCTTTGTGTAATCTGCCAAGGCATGGAAGGTCCGCCTGAGGGCGTTTCTGTCGTTGGTGATGCGCAGTTGTAATGTTTGGGCATCAGCTTGTAGCAATGTTTCTAGGACGGTGTACCGATCAGAAATGGGCGCTCCTCTAAGGCGGTAAGGGCTTGGATAGTTTGCACAGGAAGGTAGATATATTGGCTTTCACTAGTTAGGCCCTAGCAAGTGATACTCTTGAGTATTCGCAAAATAGCGTAAATGACAAGGGGTGACCACATAGGTGTCGTCCGCAGTGGTGACCGTTACGGTGTTCTTGCCTTGTACAATCGCTTGAAACAAGGTGGTTACTGTGCTGACTACATGGGGATCATTGATGGAGTCAGGTCGGGTCAACTGAAAGTTCTCTTGAATAGTTTGGAATGCACTGGCATAGGGATGTTGCTGGAGCGCATGTTGTAATTTTTTCTCGCACCTTCTCAGATAAGAATGGAAACACTCGATCATCGTGCACAAGCAAGTAGAGAGCGAGAACTTCTCGATCCGTCAATACATAGGGCTCCGGTAGGTGAGGCACAAAGAGTGGCTCTAAGTCCTCAGGAGAAGTGGCAGCAGGAATGAAGAAGAGTTCTAATAGTTTCTCGATCATTTCAGAGGCGTTGCCATTGTCCATGGTGTGCTCATAATCTTGCAATAGCCAAGCGGTGATATCTTTGGGGGTTAATTGATTGAGTTCCATACCGGGATCATCGCAATTAACACGGTCCATATAGATGAAATGCAATAATTGTATGAGGCGAATGTAGTAGAAGGTATAGGCGCCCACAGAGGTGTTGTGGGAGCTCATATAGCGTTGTAACAGTGTGTTAGGATTCATAATGGGATAGGATACTCCTTACTCGGTCTACAATAATAGGGGTTACTTCCTTAAGGGGCACCATCTCTGGTGCGTCATCTGTGAGAGGCTCCCCTGTAGCGCTCACAAATTGAATGTATGGTCCCCATTGGTAGATTAATGGATAGACTAGGGATTTTTCCGGGTAGGTGACTTTCACGAGGATCGGACAGCCCGCATTACCTTCGCGTGGTATAAAAAGTAATTGATAATCGTTGGGTCTGGAATGCATAGAGGTGTTGTTGCAGTTCTTTCCAATGTTTAGTTGGGCACGTGTGAAAGGTAAGGTATAAGGTGCACAGATTAGGAGCTTTCACTTGTTTACGGGAATGCGGAATATCGGGGTACTGTTCAATGCGCTGTACTGCATCTAACAGTAAGGGTGACATGGGCTTAAAAATGTCTGCTAGTGCTATAGATGTATTCCCTAGAATCGTCTTGACGCTCTTCGAGATTCGTAATGTATCCGATAGTTTTCGTGGTGTCTAATTTAGAGGTTGTTTTTGGATTATCTCGATCGATGGTGGTCAAGGTGCACCACGTGTTCATAGATGCCAAGGTAGCTAATCGTGTGTCATCGAGCAATGTTTTTGAACGGTGGCACTTGACGAACCAAGATAGGTGATGGCTGTTGTGCTGTGGCTGGTTGGCTTTCAGAAATATAATCTTGTGGAGCAGATCCCTCTTCCAAGGCTGACAGTGAAAGTTTAAACTGTACATAATGCGCATAGGACGAAATAGGAGACAATTGCTTTTGAAAGTCTAAGGCATAGCGAAGTTCATCGATTTCTTCCTTAGTGAGGCCTGCCTCGACGATAGGATTGGGCACGATAGAGTACGCATTCTCTATGGTTGGATGCGCTGTGAGTAGGCCCATGGCTTCCAATGTGGTGAAAGCACTATCGAAGAGTTGCGTGGAATTAACGGTGGATTCATTCGTATCGTCTTGTGTGATGAGGATGTCCTCGTTAATTGCTACTAAGTAGCGTTTGAGATTGGATTCTTGCAATATAAAGTCATCCCCTTGGGCCATATCCTCTGCCCCGCGTAATAGTGGAGAGGATGTTGTAATCCATTTTGGTATGTATCAGCATCGCTGTCAGATACATCCTTGGTAGTCATGAGATGGTACAAGTATAAACTACGACGAATATCTGTGGGCAACATTTTACGCACTGCATGAGCGAAGGCGAGAGGGTTTATGTTATAGGGGGAGTAGCTTAGGCCCGGCAAAGTCAATAATTTGGCACGACCATAGGAAAATTCAGATAAGGACTGCGGTGACAAAGCATCCATAAAAAAGTGAGCTTGCTTAGTCTTTTCCTGATAGGAAGTTCCTTTGAATGGATGGAAATCTTTATCTGCACTTTTTATAAACACCGCCCTTTGCGATTAACTCTAAAAACCGATAGAAACGAGATTCCGTTTTCATCGCTAGTGGCAAAAATTCGTGTTCGCCGCCATAGAGGCTCCTTTCAACATGTATGATGTGGATTCTGGTGTTATATAGTTATAGTACCATAAAAGGAGGGAACTGTGGCATTATTTTTTTCTAAGACCTCAACTATTGGGACTTTTTGTAATCGCTCGTTCCGGTGATTGTGTATAATAAGTTCATCAGTTAGAGTTAGCTCCTAGATATATCGATACAAGTTCGTTACAGGATACATTCATAGTAGTTATTAATAAAAAGGAGGATGTCATGTATTTAGACGTATTTGCTTCGGCAGAAGTGTATGACCCGTGTGCCTAATACGGGTTCATATAGGTAAATGCCTAAAATTTTAGTATAATAGAAAAATAAGATACTAGAGGAGGCATGAATTATGGAAGGAAGTCATTTTTTTGCCCTTTTGGGGCGTATGAAATATATTCAGCGTTGGAGCTTGATGCGCAATACAGAGGTAGAAAAATCTACAAGGACATAGTTTAGAGACAGCTATGATTGCCCATCAATTAGGAGTGCTTCGAAATACTTATTTTGAAGGGCACATCGATGTGAATCGACTAGCAGTGTTGGCTATGTATCACGATGTGAGTGAAGTGTTCACTGGGGATATGCCAACGCCGGTAAAATATTTTAACCCGAAGTTGCGAGCCCTCTACGGGGAAGTGGAACAATTGGCGAATGAAACCTTGTGGCGTACGTTGCCAGAACCAGTGCAACCAGCCTATGAGGATGTGTTGGTGTCCGTACCAGAAGAATACGAAGTGCTTGTGAAAGCGCAGACACGTTGTCAGCGTTTATGAAATGCGTCACAGAAAAAGCGACTGGCAATGATGAGTTTAATGCCGCTTACGATACGATTTACAAACGATTGGTACACATGCAATTACCAGAAGTAGATCTATTTTTTTGAAAGTCTATGTGCCTAGTTTGACGAAATCCTTAGATGAAATGAATGTATCCTTTGCAAAATAATGGTAGGCATATATATTGACGATACTGCATACTTTCACGTATACTAATACTATATGGATAATAACTAAGAAGAGGAAAAATCTTTTGAACGCATTACAGAGAGCATTGGGTTGGTGGAACAATGTATGTAGTAGGAAGAGGGTAGCCTCGGAGTTGGCATGGTGAACTAGAGTAAGTGTGCCCGCTGATCAGCGTTAACGATATTGAGTGATTGCTACGGCAATAATCTAGGTGGTACTGCGGAAGTAGTAGACCCTTTCGTCCTAATGGACGAGGGGTCTTTTGTACGTGCAAAGATTAAGTTATACCCTATACCTTATTATAGTTTATGATGATTATAATGAGGTGTGGATGTGAATCTGTTAGACTAGCTTTAGGAATAATATACATGTAGATCTCATCAACGAGGTATTGATATGGAAGATTATAATGTGGAATATAAATTAGATATTCCAGAGAAACAAAATAAACTAAAAGCTGAAATCGTAGCATTTTTAAATAGCGAAGGTGGAAAATATTTGCTTAGGTGTTAATGATGATGGGACGATTAATGAATCCATTACATCATCTAAAAAGCAGAAATGGGAACAGATGATATCCAATTGGATTGTGAATGGATTTACTCCTAATGTGGCGCACTTAATATATGTATACCCGAATGAAGTTCCCTTTAGAATTAAAGTATTAGAGGGAGATGATAAGCCTTATTTTATTAAAGAAGGCGAAGGCTTTAACTCAAAAGGCGTATATATAAGGGTAGGAAGCACAAAACGAGTCGCTAGCTTTGAAGAAATTCAGAGGATGATTTTTACAAAAAGAAGTCTCATGAATTTGAATCTATCAGTATAGGTGAGACAAAAATTAACTTTTACTTATATTGAACAGAAATTTAAAGAAAAGGGGATACAGTTTGATCCATATGCATTATCTTTGATTGGAAAAAGATGGTACGTATAATAATGCTGCATTACTATTAAGTGATCAAAATTCTAGTATCAGTAAGTTTGCGGTGTTTCAGGGGCTAGATGTACGAGTGTTTTTAGATAAAAAAGAATTTAAGGGATCTCTTGTAAAACAGATTGATGAGATTCTTTATTTTGCGAATTTATCGAATCGTAAAAAGATTACTATCAGTGGTAAACCTGAACGCAATGAATATATGGATATTCCTAGTGGCGCGTTGCGTGAAGCAATTGTCAATTGTTATTGTCATAGGGATTATACATTAAGCTGACGATATAAAGGTTGAATTCTATGATGATAGAGTTCAAATCTATTCACCGGGTAGTATTCCAGATGGACTAACACTTGATAATATCAAGATAGGAATGGTAGCAAAGCGAAATAAAATTATTGTCAATGTATTGGATAAAATTGACATGATAGAAAATTATGCATCAGGTGTACGTAGAATTTTTGATGATTACGAGGGTTTTGGTAAACAACCAGTGTATAATATATCTAATAATGGTGTTGTCGTGACTTTATACAACAGAAATTATACTGTTCTTCAAAGTGACACCAAAAATGACACCAAAAATGACACCAAAAATGACACCAAAAATGACGCCAAAAATGACACCAAAAATGAACTCACAAAAAGGTATTGAGAAGAGTGTAGATGCGGTAAAGAACAAAAATAAAGATATCCGTATCGATACACTTCTTAGGTTGATAGAGGAGGATCCAACAATAACGGATACTATTTTAATGAACCTGTTAGATGTATCAAAATCTACCGTTCGACGAGATATTACTTTTTTGGAAAAACTTGGTAAGTTAGAATATAAAGGTAGTGCTAGATCCGGATATTGGATTGTAAAGAAGTAACTACTTTTTTTAAAAATAATTATAATATCCAAAAATAGGAGGACACATGAAAGAATATAAAAATTTAACAACTTACAATCCAAAAGAGATTGAACAACAATGGTACACATATTGGGAAGAGAAAGGATATTTTCACGAAGAAGTAGACACAAATAAAGAGCCTTTCAGTATTGTGTTACCACCACCAAATGTAACAGGTCAATTGCACATGGGTCATGCCCTTGATAACACCTTGCAAGATATTTTTGATTCGTACGAAACGTATGCAAGGCTACAACGTGTTGTGGATGCCTGGCACAGACCACGCGGGGATTGCAACGCAAGTAAAAGTAGAAGAAAATATTATGAAAAACAGAAGGGAAATCTCGTCATGATTTAGGTCGTGAAGAGTTCTTGAAACGTGTATGGGAATGGAAACAGGAATACGGTAGCACCATCGTAAAACAAATCCGTAGTTTGGGGGCTTCTTGCGATTGGATGAGAGAGCGTTTTACCTTGGATGAAGGCTACCATGATGCGGTCCTAAAAGTATTCGTAACATTGTACGAAAAAGGTTTAATCTATCGTGGAGAACGCATCACTAACTGGTGCCCCTAATTGCTTGACTGCTTTGTCTGATATCGAAGTAGAACACGAAGATGAAAATGGTCATTTATGGCATATTAAATATCCTGTGATTGGCGAAGAAGATACATTCTTAACTGTAGCCACAACTCGTCCTGAAACAATGTTTGGTGACGTAGCTGTAGCGGTGAACCCTAATGATGAGCGATACGCGCATTTAGTAGGCAAAGAATTATTGCTTCCATTCGTGAACCGTCACATCCCAATCATTGCCGATGAATACGTAGATCAATCCTTCGGTACAGGTTGTGTAAAAATCACGCCAGCCCATGACCCTAATGACTTTGAAATGGGACAACGTCATAACTTGGAAAGTATCGTGGTGATGAATCCAGATGGCACCATGAATGCAGGGGCAGGTCACTTTGTGAACATGCCTCGTGAATTGGCGCGTAAACAAGTCGTAGCGGAATTAGAGGCGCAAGGTTTATTAGAAAAAGTGGACGACCATGGTCACAGCGTAGGTCATTGTTCCCGTTGTAACACAACCGTAGAACCTATGGTATCTAAACAATGGTTCGTATCCATGGAGCCATTGGCAAAACCCCGCTTTAGAAGTGGTACGTGACAAATCTATTGAATTTGTACCAGAACGTTTTACTAAAACATATACCAACTGGTTAGAATCTATCCGTGATTGGTGTATTTCTCGTCAATTGTGGTGGGGTCATCGTATTCCAGCTTGGTATTGCCAAGACTGTGGAGAAACAATCGTAACAGCAGATACATTGACTGAATGTCCACATTGCCATGGCAAAGTAGAACAAGATCCAGATGTATTAGATACGTGGTTCAGCTCTGCGTTATGGCCATTTGCCACAATGGGTTGGCCTGAAAAATACAGAGGAAGTGAAACATTGGTATCCTACTAGCGTTATGGTAACAGGCTACGATATCATCTTCTTCTGGGTAGCTCGTATGATTTTCATGGGCTTAGAATTTAAAAGACGAAATTCCTTTTCAAACACGTATTTATTCATGGTTTAGTTCGTGATAGCCAAGGTCGCTAAAATGAGTAAATCCTTGGGCAATGGTATCAATCCATTAGAAGTGATCGAAGAATACGGTGCCGATGCGTTGCGCTTTACCTTGGTAACAGGCAATACACCGGGCAACGATATGCGTTTTTACATGGAACGTGTGGAAGCAAACTGTAACTTTGCCAACAAAATTTGGAATGCCTCTAAATTTGTGCTGATGAACTTAGAAGGTTTTGATGAAAGTTTCGTACCAAGCGCAGAAGATTACACATTGGCAGATAAATGGATTCTAGAAGAATACAATAAAACGGTAACTAACATTACGAATAACCTTGATAAATTTGAATTAGGGGAAGCAGCGAGCGCTGTGTACGATTTCATTTGGAATACGTACTGCGACTGGTACATTGAATTAGCGAAACCTCGTTTATACAATAAAGAAGGTGGTCGTGACCGTCAAACAGTTCAATACTTATTGGTATCTATCCTTCGTCATATGATGGAATTATTACACCCATTCATGCCATTTGTAACAGAACATATTTGGCAACATTTGCCACATGAAGGGGAGAGCATCATGGTTGCTCCATGGCCAAGTACATTATCGATGGACGGTTTCAGCTCCGCAGCAGCACATATGAATGTGATGATGGACGGCATCAAAGGTATCCGTAACATGCGTGCAGAAATGAATGTACCAATGGGTAAACGTTCTGAAGTTATCTTAGTGCCAGCTACAGAAGAATTGAAAGGCATTTTGGAAACACATGGAGATTACTTTCATACCTTAGGTTGGGCTGAAAAAAAGTAACAATACTTTCACCGGATGCACCAAAACCAGAAAAACGCGACGGTAACAGTGGTGAACGGCTTAGAAGTGTACTTGTTGTTGAAAGATTTAATCGATGCAGACAAAGAAAAAGAGCGTATCGCCAAAGAACAAGCTACAATATTGAAAGAAATCGCTCGTTTAGAAGGCAAATTGAACAACCAAGGATTCTTAGCAAAAGCCCCTGAAGCGGTAGTAGCGAAAGAAAAAGAAAAATTGGAAGAGTACAAAACAAAAAAACAACAAGCCTTGAACGAACGTGAAGAATTCTTAAAAACATTAGCATAAGGAGATCCATCATGAATTATACGGAAGCGATTGCCTACCTAGAAGAGGTAGCCTCCTTTGGGATTCATCCAGGATTAGAGCGGATTACCGCCTTATTAGAAGAGCTAGGGAAATCCACAAAATACATACAAAACCATCCATGTAACAGGGACGAACGGGAAAGGATCCGTTTCCACCTATATTACGTATGGATTGTACATGAGTGGTCTTCGAGTGGGGACATTTACGTCCCCGCATCTGCAATCCTATACGGAACGCATGCGTGTGAATACGGCGTATATCACAGAAGAGGCCTTTGCCGATTTGATTGAGCGTGTCAGCCATGCTGTGAAAGCCATCATGGACCGCGGTGTGGAAGCGCCTACACAATTTGAAATCTTAACGGCGTGCAGATTCCTATTTTTCCAAGAGCAAGGCGTAGATTATGCTGTCATCGAAGTGGGCTTAGGTGGATTACTAGACTCTACGAATGTCATTACTCCAGAAGTGGCGGTAATCACAAACGTGACCATTGACCATCAAGCGTACTGTGGAGATACGGTAGAGGAGATTGCCCGCCATAAAGCAGGTATTATCAAACAAGGAGTGCCTCTTGTGACGGCAGCCCAAGGGGGAGCTCTTGATGTAATCAAAGAAACGGCAAAATCCTTAGGTGTGACATACCATGTGTTTAACGAAGACTTTACCATTGATAGTCGCAGTGCCATGGCGATGGGACAAATGATTACTGTAAAAGATAAAGCAGGTCATAAAGACATGCTCTTCACATCTATGCATGGTATTCATCAAGCTCTAAACTTAGCCTGTGCGGCAAGGGTATTACAAATCTTGAAAGATAAAGAACCGGCAGTGAGTGAAGAAACGTACCGTGAAGGCTTAGCACGTGCTACTCGGCCCTGGACGTTTTGAAATTTTTAAAGTACATGGACGAACGATCATTTTAGATGGAGCGCACAATGCGAGCAGGGGCAGAAGCCTTTTCCATGACTTTCAATGAATTGTATCCAGAACAAGCGAAAACTGTGGTGCTGTCCATTTTAGACGATAAAGATGTATCTACTATGGTTAGTTATTTAGTAGGTCAAAAAGGATCGTGTCATTACCGTTCCGGCGCCAACACCACGAGGGATTGCGCCAGAACAGTTGGCGAAAACAAATGCCCGGTCCAAGCAGAATCTATGGAGAGCATCCAAGCGGGGGTTAGACCATGCTATGAAAAACAACTAAGAAAGGCGATATTATCGCTGTAGTAGGATCCTTATACATTCTTGGTGACGTGCAACAATGGCTCGCCCAAGAAATGGGGCATTAATGGATGCCCCTACGTAGGCTATCTGTAGAACAATGGATAGTCTACCTCCTATACGGAGCTACTTTGTGTATCCCGTTGCTGCCCATAGGTGGTAATGTACTTATTATATTGGCGGGCATATTGGCATTGCTATTTGATCGACGACGCTTTAGCGGTTCCTTGCACTGGTTGCAGTGGACCGTTCTAGCGTTCATAGTTTGGACAGGGATTTCTGTGTTTAACTCGGTGAACCTTGAGTGGTCTTTCATGAGTTGGATCTATCATATCGCTATTTATGGAGTGCTATACTGGCTCATGAGTTACTATATGGACTGTGTAGAACGGCAAACACAGTTTCTCACACTGTTTTGCATAGCCGGCGTCTTAGCGTGTTTAGGTGCTTCCTATCAATACTTTTTTATGACGCCCCAGCATATCCATGAATGGGTAGATAATGTCCATTTTCCAGGGCTCATGCGCCGTATGTATGGAACATTACAGAATCCAAATCTATTAGGAGAATACTGCTATTTGTATTGTCTGTCGGTGGATTAGGGACAATGCAGGTGTTGAAAAGCCAAAGATTGGAAACGCTCTGCCATCATGGTGATCGCTCTACTAGTAATGCTCCTGTGTTTAGTCTTAACCTACTCACGAGGGATGTGGCTCAGTTTAGCAGTCACCGTATTTGTAGCAGGACTCTGCGTCGAACGTAGGCTGTTATATGCTTTGTTGATCGTGCCGCTAGTACTGTTCTTTTACCATGGGGAAGTATCCAGTCGCTTGTGGTCTCTGTTTAGCGGACAAGACACATCCGTCATGCTCCGATGGGCCCTTTGGGATAGCACCATGTACATGATAGAAGACTTTCCAGTCTTCGGCATTGGTTGGGATGCATTTTGGATGACCTATCCAGATTACAACTATTTCATCCAAGATCCGACAGTGATTATCTATCATGCCCATAACTTGTATTTGCAAATTGCTGCAGAAACAGGGCCAGTTTCGCTGTGTTTATTTTTGGCGATACTCTTAGGTCATAGCAGAAACATACAAAAACGTAAGAACACGTCCTTAGGAACTCCTCTTCGTTATAGCATGACCCTCGTTACCGTAGCTGTTATGGTGAGCGGTCTCTTCGACCATGCCTTGTACAGCCAACAAGTAAGCCTCGTACTATGGCAACTCTTGGGATTTGCTATGGCTATCATACGAACCACAACAAAAATAAATGAAATTGAAAGTATAGAGATGGCAGTCATGCTGTCTCTATATTTTTTTAATGTGTGAAATAGAATATGTATAGGGATTAGAAAAATAACAAAAAGTAATAAAAAGCAAATAACTGTTAGTTATGAATAATATAACAACCAGAAATGCATAAAACATAAATAGGGTAACTATGTAGGATTAACAATATCGAAAAAAAGTTAGAGTAAACCAACAATTATAGATATAGGTAGATAAAGCGTATAACAAAAAGTTATACTCACGCTGTTTTTTTGTCTGTTCTGTATGCCTATTATGCATATAATTACATATGTGGTTGACAATAATGTGAAAAATGAGTAGTATTTATGGGAATTAACAAATATCACACTTTGAGTAGATATTTAATGAATTATGTCTGAACTATATGATGGAAGAGAAAATTCTTTCATAACAGACATAAAAAGAATTGAATATACGGTGTGTATATTTAGATAGTTGAATAAGTCATTCAAACTAAAGGAGATGGTAGTATGATCGACATTTTAGATCGCGTGCAAGGCGCAGCGTTGCAAGCAAAAATTACTACAGCAGAAGAAGCAGCTAAATTGATTAATCCAGGAGACCATGTAGGTATCAGTGGTTTTACACCATCTGGTTACCCAAAAGCAGTGCCATTGGCGCTTGCAAAAACGCATGGAAACAGATCCTTTCCAAATCGATCTTTGGACTGGTGCATCAGTTGGTGATGAAGCAGACGGAGCATTAACTCGTGTAAACGGTATTCGTCGTCGTTTCCCATATCAAACAAATAACGATACTCGTAAAGCTTTAAATAGCCAAAAAAATTCGTTACATTGATATGCACCTTAGCCAAATGGCACAACAAATTCGTTATGGTTTCTTCGGTGACACTGACGTAGCTATTATTGAAGCGGTTTGCATCCGTGAAGATGGTGGTATCGTTCCTAGTACATCCGTTGGTAACTCTCCAACATTTGTTAGCCAAGCTAAAAAAAGTTATCGTAGAAGTAAACGTATCTCAACCAATGTCCTTGGTAGGTATGCATGATATCTATGAACCACAAGATCCTCCATACCGTGAGCCATTCCCAATCAAAGCAGCTGGCGATCGTATCGGAACGGATTACATCCCATGTGACCCTGCGAAAATCGTAGCGATTGTTCCATGTGATGTACCTGACACAACTCGTCCACTAGCACCAATCGATGACGATGCAAAAGCGATGAGTCAACATTTGATTAACTTCTTCTTGGAAGAAGTAAAAGCAGGTCGCTTACCTGAAAACTTATTGCCATTACAATCTGGCGTAGGTTCTGTAGCAAATGCTGTTGTGTCTGGCTTGGCTGAAGGTCCTTTCACAAACTTATCCATTTTCACAGAAGTTATCCAAGATGGTATGTTGGACTTAATCGATGCAGGTAAAAGTAACAGATTGCTCTGGTACAGCATTGTCCCCATCTCCAGATGGATTGAAACGCTTCTATGACAATATCGAAACATACAGCAAACATATTCTTTTGCGTCCGCAAGAGATTTCCAATAACCCTGGCTTAGCTCGTAGACTTGGTGTTATCACTATGAATACAGCAATCGAATTCGATATCTTCGGTAATGTAAACTCTACTCATATCATGGGTAGCAAAATGATGAATGGTATCGGTGGTTCCGGGGACTTCACTCGAAATGGTTATATCTCCATTTTCTGTACGAACTCTGTGGCAAAAAGGCGGAGACATCAGCTCCATCGTTCCTTTTGTATCTCACATTGACCATACAGAACATGATGTACAAGTATTCTGTACAGAACAAGGTATTGCCGATGTTCGTGGTTTGGCTCCAATTGAAAGAGCATACAAAATCATTGAAAACTGTGCTCACCCAGACTACAAACAAGAATTACTAGATTACCTCGAAAGAGCTATTGAAAAGACAAATGGCGCCCATACACCTATCTTATTAGATGAAGCTCTTTCTTGGCATAAACGCTTCACTGAAACAGGAAGCATGAAAAAAACAAGGTTAATATTTTTTTAGGAGGATGATGACATGGCTAATGACAACTTAAAAAGCCAAACTTGCTGAATATGATGCACGTACGCTAAAAAAACTGTGAGAAAGTACCTGCTCGTCAAAACTTACCAGAACAACCGGTATACACACCGCTTGATTTAGAAGGTTTTGATTATGAACGTGATCTTGGATTCCCAGGATTCTATCCTTACACTCGTGGTGTGCAACCTACTATGTACCGTGGCCGTTTCTGGACAATGCGTATGTACGCTGGTTTCGCAACTGCTGAAGAGTCCAATAAACGTTATCGTTACTTAATCGAGTCCGGTGCAACAGGTCTTTCTTGCGCATTCGACTTACCAACACAAATCGGTTATGACTCTGACGACGCTATGGCTGAAGGCGAAGTTGGTAAAGTAGGTGTTGCGATTGACTCCTTAAAAGATATGGAAATCTTGTTCCAAGGTATCGACTTAGGTAAAGTTTCCACATCTATGACAATCAACGCTCCTGCATCCGTACTACTTGCTATGTACATTGCAGTTGCGGAAAAAAACAAGGTGTACCTTCTACAGAACTTCGCGGTACAATTCAAAATGATATTTTTGAAAGAGTACGCGACTCGTGGAACTTACATCTTCCCTCCAAAACCATCCATGCGTTTGATTACTAATATTTTTGAATATTGTTCTCAATATGTGCCAAAATGGAATACTATCTCCATCTCCGGTTACCATATTCGTGAAGCAGGTTCCACTGCAGCGCAAGAAATCGCTTTCACAATTGCTGATGGTATTGCATACATCGAAGCAGCTCTTAAAGCTGGCTTAGAAGTTGACGATTTCGCAGGTCGTTTGTCCTTCTTCTGGAACGCACACAACAACGTATTAGAAGAAGTTGCTAAATTCCGTGCATCCCGTCGCTTATGGGCACATATTTTGAAAGAACGTTTTGGTGCTAAAAAACCTAAATCCATGATGTTACGTGTACATACTCAAACAGCTGGATCCATGTTGACTGCACAACAAGTTGACAACAACATCGTTCGTGTTGCTCTTCAAACTGCAGCAGCTGTAATGGGTGGTACTCAATCCTTACATACTAACTCTCGCGACGAAGCATTGGCTCTTCCAACAGAAGCATCTGTACAAATCGCTCTTCGTACGCAACAAATCGTGGCTTACGAATCCGGTTTAGCTGACGTAGTTGACCCATTGGGCGGTTCCTACTATGTAGAAGCTATGACAAATGCTATCTATGAAGAAGCTAAAGCATACATCCAAAAAAATCGATGAAATGGGTGGCGCTGTTGAAGCTATCGAAAAGGTTACATCCAAAAAGAAATCCAAGAGTCCGCTTATAAATGGCAAATGGAAGTGGAATCTGGCCTTCGTACAATCGTAGGTGTTAACAAATTCCAAGTAGAAGAAAAACCAGTTGAAGGACTTCTTCGTATCGATGCTTCTGTAGGTATCAACCAATCCAAAAAAACGCAACAAGTTCGTGCAGACCGTGATCAAGCCGCAGTTGATGCAGCGATTAGCAGACATTAAAAGCTGGTGCAGAAGATGAATCTGTAAACTTGATGCCATTAATCTTGGCTGCCGTTAAAACATATGCTACATTAGGTGAAATTTGTAACGTATTGCGCGGCGTATTCGGTGAATACCAAGCTCATTCCACACTATAATTAATCGATCCTAATTTGGAGGTATAACATCATGGCAGAAAAACGTATCAGAGTAATCGTAGCAAAACCAGGTCTTGATGGTCATGACCGTGGTGCAAAAGTAGTAGCACGCGCACTTCGCGATGCTGGTTTCGAAGTTATCTACACAGGTCTTCGTCAAACTCCAGAACAAATCGTTGAAGCAGCTCTTTCTGAAGACGTTAACGTAGTTGCGTTATCTCTTCTTTCCGGTGCACACAACACATTGTTCCCTAAAATCGTTGAAATGCTAAAAGAAAAAGGCATGGGCGACGTATTAGTAGTTGGTGGTGGCGTTATTCCTGACGCTGATATCCCTGGCTTAAAAGAAGCTGGCGTTTCCGCAGTATTCACACCAGGCACTCCAACAGCTGATGTAATTGAATTCATCAAAGCTAACGTAAAATAATATACTTGGGCTAGGCTCGGGCATGCTTGTTCGAGCCTAGACGTATATCAATTGGGGACGGTGATAATATGGATTTAATCAAAGAATTATTAGAAGGTTCTCGTCTTGCTTTGGCTCGGTCTATTACGGCTGTAGAAAATGAATATGATAATGCTATCGATATCATGAAAGCAATCTATCCTCGTACTGGTAAGGCTCGTATCTTGGGCATCACAGGTGCTCCAGGGGCTGGTAAAAGTACGTTGACAGATAAGGTGGTTAAGCATTATCTAGAACAAGGCAAAAGAATCGGCATCGTTGCTGTTGACCCAACTAGTCCATTCTCAGGTGGTGCCATTTTAGGTGACCGTATTCGCATGAATGACTTAACATTAAATGAAAATGTCTTTATTCGAAGCATGGGTACTCGTGGTAGCTTAGGTGGATTATCTAAAAAAACAGCAGATGTTGTTAAATTAATGGATGCATTTGGCATGGATCTTGTTATCATTGAAACAGTTGGTGTAGGACAATCGGAAGTAGATATCGTTAAAAATGCAGATACTACATTGGTTGTGTTAGTACCAGGTTTAGGTGATGATATCCAAGCAATCAAAGCGGGTATCTTGGAGATTGGCGATGTGTTCGCTATCAACAAAGCTGACCGCGACGGCTGTGATAAGCTTAATGTAGAAATTGAAATGATGCTAGATCTAGATTCTCGCGAACTTGATTGGAGGCCTCCAATTAAGAGAACAATCGCTAGTAAAGATGTAGGTGTTGATGAATTAGTGGAAGCACTAGATGAACACTTTGAATATCTCGAAGATAGCGGAGAACTAGTGACTCGCCGTGCAGAACGTACACATGACGAGTTAGTAGCCATGATCAACGAACAAATTATGCGCTATGTCCATGAACATGTTGTAGAAAGCGATGCTTTCAAACAAGATGTAGCGACTGTCAATGCAAGAACAAACGACCCTTATAGTGTTGTTAACACGGTGTTAGAAAAAGTCATTAAAAAGATAATAAAAGAATGATAAAAATCTAATAACGTGGTATCATATAAGTAATCGAAAGATGACAAAAATCACTTTCGAGTTGCGACTCATTTGAAAGGAGAGTTATTATGGCATTCAAAGTATTACAAGTAGACCACATCGGTATCGGTGTATCTGACTTAGCAGCAACAAAAGAGTTTTATAAAAACGCACTTGGTATCGAACATCTTCCAGAAGACGAAGTAGTTGAAGAACAAAAAGTAAAAGTAAGTTTCTTCCCTTGCGGAGATGCAGAACTTGAGTTCTTAGAATCTACAACTCCAGATGGCCCTATCGGTCGTTTCATCGAAAAAAATGGTGGCCGTAATGGTATCCAACACGTAGCACTTCGTGTAGACGACATCAAAGCAGCTATCGCTGATTTAAAAGCGAAAGGCGTTCAATTGATCGACGAAGAACCTCGTTACGGTGCTGGTGGATCTGCGATTGCATTCCTTCATCCGAAAGCTACTGGCGGTGTTTTATTAGAACTTTGCCAACGCATGAAATAATCAACTGTATCCGTAATAATCCTATGGAGGTGTAAAATGGCAACAGTTCAGGAAAAAAATTGAATTATTGCATAAAAAAACTGTCCACTGTGAAACAAGGTGGCGGTGAAAAAAACGCGTAGAAAAAAACAACACGCTAGCGGCAAATACACTGCTCGTGAGCGTATTGAAAAAAATTATTCGACGAAAATAGCTTTTGTTGAATTAGACCAATTCGTTAAACATCGTTGTGTTAACTTCGGTCAAGAGAAAAAAAGAATTACCAGGTGAAGGTGTAGTTACTGGTTACGGTACTGTAGACGGACGTTTGGTATTTGCTTTTGCTCAAGATTTCACAGTAGAAGGTGGTTCCCTTGGGGAAATGCACGCTGCTAAAATCGTTAAAGCACAACGTATGGCAATGAAAATGGGCGCTCCTATCATCGGCATCAATGACTCCGGTGGAGCTCGTATTCAAGAAGCAGTAGACGCATTAGCTGGCTACGGTAAAAATCTTCTTCGAAAACACTAACGCTTCTGGCGTTATCCCACAAATTTCCGTAATTATGGGACCATGTGCAGGTGGTGCGGTATATTCTCCGGCATTAACTGACTTCATTTACATGGTAAAAAATACATCTCAAATGTTCATCACTGGTCCAGCGGTTATCAAATCTGTAACAGCAGAAGAAGTAACAGCAGAAGATCTTGGTGGTGCAATGGCTCATAACAGTGTATCTGGTGTAGCTCACTTTGCAACAGAAAACGAAGATGATTGCTTAGCACAAATTCGTTACTTATTGAGCTTCTTACCAAGCAACAACATGGAAGATACTCCATTAGTTGACACTGGTGATGATCCCAGCTCGTGAAGATGAAGGTTTAAATACTTTACTTCCAGACAATCCAAATATGCCTTATGACATGTTTGATGTTATCCGTGCAACAGTAGATAATGGTGAATACTATGAAGTACAACCACACTACGCACAAAAATATTATTACATGTTTCGCACGTTTTGCTGGACAAAGCGTAGGTATCATTGCTAACCAACCACGCGTAATGGCAGGTTGCTTAGATATCAATGCATCCGACAAATCTTCCCGCTTTATCCGTTTCTGTGATGCTTTCAACATCCCTGTTGTAAACTTCGTTGACGTACCGGGCTTCCTACCGGGTACAAACCAAGAATGGGGCGGCATCATTCGTCACGGCGCGAAAATGTTATATGCTTACTCTGAAGCAACAGTACCTAAAATCACTGTTATCACTCGTAAAGCATATGGTGGATCTTACCTTGCAATGTGTTCCCAAGATTTGGGTGCGGACCAAGTGTATGCATGGCCTACATCTGAAATCGCTGTAATGGGACCTGCTGGTGCAGCAAACATCATTTTCAAACGCGATGAAGATAAAGATGAAAAAACAGCTAAATACGTAGAAGAGTTCGCAACTCCATACAAAGCAGCTGAACGTGGATTCGTTGATGTGGTAATTGAACCTAAACATACTCGTCCTGCTATCATCAATGCATTAGCAATGTTGGCAAGTAAACGCGAAACGCGTGCTCCGAAAAAACACGGTAATATCCCTCTATAAAATATTCTCTAGAGGCATACTACACACTTTGCTTCTTGCATGATTCTACTATCATGGTTCTCTATTAATGAGGTGAAAGTATGACAGATAATCCGTGGCTAATTATGGCCATCAATATGACAATTGTATTTGCCGTTCTAATTTTGTTAGGCGTGCTTATGCATATTATTTATCTAGTAGATCCTACAAAAAAAAAGTCAACTAAGGCTGAGGTAGCAGAGGTACCATCAGCCACAGCTCCTAGTGTGGCAAGTACCACAACAAAACATGATGAAGTGGTTGCAGCCATTGTGGCGACAGTATGTGCGATGGGATATTCCAAATCACAAATTGCTTCCGTAAGACCGATTGTGAGCACAGGTTGGAAATTGGACGGTAGACTGCTAGGTAGAAATGTAACCAGATAGTTTGGAGGAGAACTTAATGAATAAGACTACCAACGCACAAGCTACAAACAAAGAAACAGAAGTTGTTGCAGCTATTGTCAGTGCTATCGTTGCTATGGGCTATTCGCAAAATCAAATTGCATCCATTCGCCCAGTAGTGTCTAATTCTTGGCGACTAGCTAGTCGTTTACAGGCCCTATAAGCTAATCTAAAGCTTATGAAAAAGTTTCATTACAAATAGGTAATTCAGGAGGAAGTTATAATGAAAAAGTTCAATGTTACAGTAAACGGTACAGTTTATGAAGTAGAAGTTAATGAAGTTGGCGACGCAGACTCCAGTAGCAGAGCTCCTAAAGCGCAGCTCCAGCTCCTAAAGCAGCTCCAGCAGCAGCTCCAGCTCCAGCAGTGGCAGCAGCTCCAGTTCCAGCAGGCGCAGAAACAGTAAAATGCCCAATGCCAGGTAAAATTTTATCCGTAGCAGTTACAGCTGGTCAAGCGGTTAAAAAAGGCGATCTTCTTTGCATCTTAGAAGCTATGAAAATGCAAAACGAAAATTTATGCTCCACATGATGCAACAGTAGCTGAAGTTCGTGTGGCGACTAACCAAACTGTAGCAACTGGCGACGCTTTTAGTTGTTTTTAGGCTAATCTTAACTTTATATTGCTTAAACTAAACCCTTCTAGTACTAAAGGAGGAACTCCATATGGACGCTTTTCTTGTTGCACTCAACTCTGTTTGGGTGGATAGTGGTTTTATTGGTTTCACAATGGGTCATGGTATCATGATCCTTGTCGGAATTATCTTATTGTATTTAGCTTTTGCGAAAGGCTTTGAACCTCTATTATTGAGTCCAATCGCTTTTGGATGTATTTTTGGCTAATATTCCTAACAATGGTTTCCATGAAGGCGTTATGAACCTCATTGGATTAGGGATTAAATACGAAATTTTCCCACCTCTTATCTTCCTAGGGTAGGGGCAATGACAGACTTCGGTCCTCTCATTGCAAATCCTAAAACATTGTTATTAGGGGCGAGCTCAAATCGGCGTATTCGTGGCTCTTGGTGGAGCAATGATGGTTGGATTTACTGCGAAACAAGCGATCGCTATCGGTATCATCGGTGGTGCTGACGGCCCCTACATCCATTTACTTAGCTTCAAAATTAGCGCCTGAATTATTAGGTGCTATCGCAGTAGTGACATATTCCTATATGTCCCTTGTACCATTAATTCAACCTCCGGTTATGAAGTTATTTACAACTCAAAAAGACCGTGAAATCGTAATGGAACAATTGCGTGAAGTAACTCGTTTTGAAAAAGTTGTTTTCCCAGTAGTAGCGACAATTTCCATTTCCTTGTTGTTACCACCAATCACTTCTTTATTAGGCATGTTAATGCTTGGTAACTTATTCCGTGAATCTGGTGTAACAGCTCGTTTGGCAGATACTTCGAAAACGCTTTGATTAACACAGTAACAATTTTCTTGGCTACTGGTACTGGTCTTACAATGACAGCAGACAGTTTCTTGAATTTAGAAACCATTAAAATTATCGTTTTAGGCCTAGTTGCCTTCATCGGTGGCACCGCTGGTGGTGTTATCTTCGGTAAATTAATGTGCTGGGCAGATGGTGGTAAAACAAATCCATTGATCGGCTCTGCTGGTGTATCTGCGGTACCAATGGCGGCCCGCGTATCACAAGTAGTTGGTTCCCAGGCAAACCCTTCGAACTTCCTATTGATGCATGCGATGGGACCAAATGTAGCAGGTGTTATCGGTACAGCTGTAGCGGCTGGTACGATGCTTGCTATGATGAAATAATTTGTATCTATGCCTAGGCATTGCACATGCCTTGCCTAGGCGTATTACAAATACATGCAGTACTTCGTACTGTATCGGCGCTATACAAACACTTAAACTTTTTATTCACTTTTTATTTCTCATGAGGTGACGCCTATGATATTATCAGACGAAACAAAGGTTTTTACGTGTATTTGTATTGCGCTTTTTATTTTTATTATCACCGCACTCCTCATTGGAGAAGAACGAAAAATCTAAATGGTTTCAAAAAAACGGACAAGATATAGTTTTTTTCTTCGTCGTGGTCTACTTGGTGAGTGGTTACACTTTGGATACCCTTGCACAAAAGAAGGGTATGGAGTGACGGCGATTGTCTTCGTTCTTATTAGCCTATCTTCCTATATTATATGCACCTATTTCTAGTGTGCTTTGCGGCTAATAAGGATTGTATCCCTTAGGGAGGAGTTGATTCTTATGGATCCGGCTGTACAAACCTTAATTGTCCTTGGTGTAATGGCGTTATTATTTGTAACAGAAATTATTCCACTCGCAATTACTTCTATCGGTGGTGCTATGGCACTTGGTTTATTAGGTGTTATTCCAATGAAACAAGTATTTAGCGGTTTATCTGATAGTACAGTAGTATTATTTGCAGGTATGTTTATTATTGGTGCTGCATTATTCCATACTGGTTTAGCACAAAAAATTGGTATTTCCGTAGTTAACAAAGCAGGTAAAAGTGAAAATGGTCTTATGATTGCCTTAATGCTTGTTACTGCAGGTATGTCCTCTGTGCTTTCCAACACTGGTACAGCAGCAGCGTTATTGCCAGTAGTTATTGGTATCTGTGCATCTGCTAAAATTCCAAAGATCCCGTCAATTGATGCCTATGGCATTTGCGGCAGGTATTGGTGGTATCATTACATTAGTAGGTACACCTCCCTAATATCATCATTAATGGTGCATTAGGTCAAGCAAAACTACCTCAATTCGGTTTCTTTGAATTCGCATGGATTGGTATTCCTTTAACAGTTGCATTTATGATCTACATGGTAACAATTGGTAAACATTTCTTACCTAAACATGATGGTAATGCAGATGCTGAAGTAGAACAAGAAGTAGATGCTAGTGAAATTTCTAATGATCCTAAAAAAATGTGGTACTCTGGTATCATCTTATTAGGCGTAGTATTATTCATGGCATTGTCTGATCCATTAAAAAAAGTATTGGTATTAACGTTCCTCTTCATGTAGCCGCTATCGTAGGTGCTATTTTAGCCGTATTAGCTGGTTGCTTGAAAGAAAAACAAGCATATCAATCGATAGACTGGGTAACTATTTTCCTATTTGCTGGTATGATGCCAGTAGCAGCCGCTATGAATGATTCTGGGGCAGGTAAAATGATTGCCAATGCAGTAGTAGGTATCATGGGTAATAATCCAAGCCCTTACTTTGCAACAGCTGTGTTATTTATCTTATCTTGTGTATTAACACAATTTATGTCCAATACAGCATCTTGCGCATTGTTGGCTCCAATTGGTATTTCTATTGCTCAAGCGATGGGTGCAAGCCCTCATGCAGTACTTATGGCGATTGGCGTTGCCGCATCTTGCGCATTCGCTACACCAGTAGGTACACCACCTAATACAATCGTATTAACACCTGGTAATTACAAATTTATGGACTATGTGAAAGCAGGTACTCCATTGATCTTGGTTTGCTTTGTTGTAAGTCTTATCGTGATTCCAATGGTATGGCCTTTCAATATGCCATAATCTAATATACGTTTCTTAGGTATACGGTAGAATTACATAGGTAATAAATAAGGACTGACTTAGAATCTTACACTAGATTCTGTAGTCAGTCCTTTTTGTGAAAGGTAGTATAAGAAATGATTGAAGACTATGCCTACATTAGATTATACCTAACTTTTTAGAAAAATAAGAAATTATTTGATTATGTAGAGAATTTGATTCTATTTAGGTGTATAATAGTATAATAAATGTTTTTAGAATATATAAGTTTTATTGAGTGATGTTCTAGTACATATCAACAAATGATGTGTTCCTATATGTAAGAATAAGAAGGTGAATTTGTGAGACCTACCTATGTAGAAATAGATACAGCACAAATACGAAGTAATTTACGAAAAAATTAAAGATTGTCTGCCAGAGTGGTGCACGAGTACGGCGGTGGTGAAAGCTAATGGGTACGGCCATGGAAGTGTCATGGTAGGACGTATTGCCGTAGAGGAAGGCTATGAGTCGTTAGCAGTGGCATTCCCTGAAGAGGCGATTCCGCTACGTGAAGCGGGGATAACGGTGCCGATTTATTTATTGGGTTTAACATTGCCGCAGTCTTTTGATTTAGTCATTGAAGGTCATTCTAGACCCGCTATTTGTGAATCTACGGATCTAGAGGCCTTGAATGAGTGTGCTCGTCGTCATGAAACGATTGTGGAGTGTGCTATTGCTGTAGATACAGGTATGCATCGCATCGGAAGTAAGCCAGAAGATGTATTGGCTTTTCTAGAACGAGTAGAATCTTACGAATATTTGCGTGTGGACGGATTCTTTTCACATTTGGCAAATGGAGATGCCGCCGATCAAAGCCATGCAAACTTTCAGGTATCACAGTTTAGAAAAGTAGTAGAAACGATTCGTGCCCATCGTGATGAGGACTATCGGTTTTCCTTGGCTAATAGTGCTGGATTATTGGCGGTGAAAGATAGTTTGTTCAACGATGCACGTCGGTATTATTCAATATGGCATTATGCCGTCTATGGATGTGCCAAACCGATTGGGATTAAAGCCAGCCTTGAGCTTGTATAGCAAAGTGGTGCATGTGCAACATTTGCCAAAAGGTTCCTCCATAGGCTATGGTAGCACCTATATGACAACGGATGCGGAGACCATAGCTACTATACCCGTTGGATATGCTGATGGATATCCAAGGGCTCTATCCAATAAGGGGTCGGTGCTGATTCATGGCGCACGCTGCCCTATCGTGGGACGCATTTGCATGGATCAATTCATGGTGAAAGTCCCAGACCATATTACAGTGGCTCCTGGTGATGCAGTGGTATTACTGGGTAAACAGGGGCAAGAAAGTATTACGGCTCTTGAGTTAGCCTATATGGTGGGAACTATCCCGTATGAAATATTCTGTAACTTTTCAGAACGAGTGCCACGGCATTATATTTAGAGATTCCATAATATGTATGCGATATATGTAATCCAAGGAATGTAGCGTGAAGTATGATGGATGCTTGAAAATAAGAAGTATATATAACATACATAAACGCTTTGCGTGAAATATGGCGCATATTTGAAAGTAAGAAGTATATATAACATACAGTAATGCTGACATGTAGGATAGAATTATTCTTGTATATGTAATATGAGTATGTATGATAAAAACAAAATGGATGCCCTGTGTAGTTTCTTTCATGGAAAGAGAGTCTATGGAAGGCATCCATTTTGCATGTGTTAAATATGGTTGTAAATGTATTGTATGATGTACAGCATGCAATGTACAGTATAGAATGTACAGTTATATATCACTCTTCTAATAGATAGAATAGGAGAGGTACGAACATGGGTGAAGGTATTTGTATATCCCTAGAGATAGTGTGCTAGATCTCGTAAATAGGTGAACTAAATAAAGAACGTGCGACGTTTTCGATATACAAAAGCCGTATTGGATTGGTTCATTGTATATAAGTGAATGCCGGATACGCCTTCTGTGACGAGGTCTACGATCTGATTTAATGCGTATGCAAGGCCTGCATCGCGTAGGGCCACAGGATCATGCTCGTATTTGTCTAAGATCGCTTTAAATTTACGAGGGATGGCTGTAGCATTGCTAGTCAATAGACGAAGTGCTTGGTTGCGGTTGATGATCGGCATTACACCGGCTAGGATTGGCGCCTCAATACCGGCAATGGCACATTTTTCTTGAAAGTCGTAGAAGACATTGTTGTCTAAGAAGAATTGTGTCACTAGTAGTTCACAGCCAGCATCTACTTTTTCTTTCAAGAATTTAATATCTTGTAATTGGCTTGGTGAATCTGGATGCACTTCTGGATAGCAAGCGCCAGAAATTTGGAAATGCGGAGCATATTCTTTGACGAAATGCACGAGTTCTGTAGCATATTTGAAATCCCCTACTGGAGGTAAATCTTCTAAGATGTCACCGCGAAGGGCTAATAACTTATGAATCCCTAGTTCGTCGAGTCTATCTATGACAGATTTCACTTGTTCTTTGGATAAATAGATTGCTGGTAGATGGGCTTTTGTAGGGATATGCAAGGTATTTTTGCACATAATTGGATAATTTAATCGTCGTTTCTTCGATATTGCGTTGTTTATTGCTACATGTGACAGAAATAAACTCTGGTTTTAAGTTTTTCAATTCATCTAAGACTGCAATAATTTTTTCGTCTCCTACTTGTGTGTTAGGAGGGAATATTTCATAGGATAAAGTTGGTCGTTTTTGTTGTATAGTTTCGCTCATGGCTAGGTCCTTTCTTGTCAGTCAAACATGTTCTTATAATACCAATTTTTACGATATAGACCAATTCATAATATATATAGTCAGTTATAAATAAAAACTATATAGGGTATTACATAATTCTGGCGGGCGTGATGGCTGCATATGAGTGATACTTGCATAGGAATGATACCTGCATAGGTGTGATGTTTGTAAAGGAATGATGCTTGTATAGGCATGATACCAGAGATAGAAGAGATAGTTGTATAGGCATGATAGGAGTGATTCCTGTTATATACTAGTAAAATAGTATAAATTTAGTAAAATTATATGTTGACTATGAGTAGTCTTTTTATGTATTATAAGTGTACAAGATTGTCATTTCCTATGGGGAATTGACAATGGAATCGTTAATAACATGAAGTGCCTAACGTGTAAGTATCTTAGTTTACTCGTTAGGTTTTTCATTCCTAGGAAAGAATTAATTACAATACATATGATACTTCATGATAGATATAGAAAAGGCAAATACAAATGAGAATACAACAATTACAATACTTTAGAGAAAATTGCAGAGAAAAGGATCTATTAATGAAGCGACCAAGGAATTATATTTATCCCAAACCTAGCTTATCCAATGCGGTGAAAAGAATTAGAACATGAAATGGGGGTTCAGCTCTTACTGCGTACGAAGTCTGGGGGTAACCTTGACTCATGATGGGCGAGAGTTTATGATATACGCGCGTCAAGTATTAGATCAAATACAGCTTTTAGAAGAACGCTATAAATCCAATACGAAGCGGAAGGAGCACTTCTTTATTTCTGCACAGCATTATGCTTTTGTGGTGCATGCCTTTGTAGAACTCATTAAAAGTGTCGACACAGATGAATATCAATTTGGCTTACAGGGAGACTGAGACGCAAAAATATTTTTTGAAGATTTAGCAACTTTCAAAAAGTGAATTGGGCATTCTGTATTTGAATAATTTTAATCGCCAAGTGATGGAGAAATTGTTTTAAAGAGTATAAGCTCACCTTTTTATCCGTTGTTTGAAGCAGAACCGCATGTATTCTTGTGTAGAGAACATCCTTTGGCGAACCAAGATAAAATTACATTAGAAGATTTAGAGGAGTTCCCTTACTTTGTGCTATGACCAAGGGGAAGATAATTCCTTCTATTTCTCAGAGGAAATTTTGAGTACTTTGGATAGAAAAATGACTATAAAAGTATCGGACCGTGCTACTATTTTTAACTTGATGGTTGGCTTGAATGGATACACTATCAGTTCCGGTATTTTTGAGCCGTGAGTTGAATGATGATAAGATCATCGCCATCCCATTAGATGTAGAAGATACGATGACTATGGGGTATTTAATGCCTCATATGTTAGAGCCAAGTGCGATTGCGAAAAAATATTTAAAATTACTGAAAGAACATATTCGCAATTATGGTTTTGAAGTGATGGAGTGGAAAAAGAAATAATCCATTGTAATAGAATATGACAGATTGAACAGAGGAGTGCTATGATAGCATCCCTCTGTTTTTGCATGTATTAGAATGCCCCCTCAATATTGAGAATAAATATAAATTATGAAGAAAAATAACCATTAGTAATAAATTGGAGATCTAGTATGAGATATATGCTAACTATTATGGTGGTGAAATCATAAAAATGCAATATTGATATCTTGTAATAACTGAAAATTTATGTCAACGTGAAATATTGTTATAGTCTGTAAATGCCGTTCTATTCTTTCACAAAACAGTTTATAATCAAGGTATAACTTTATATTCGCCTTACTGGTGCCGCAAGGCTTAATAGGGAAGTTTGGTGAAAAGCCAACACGGTCCCGCCGCTGTAAAGGGGAGCAAAACTTCATGTAACGTCACTGGGAAACTGGGAAGGCGAAGTGTAGCGAAGATCCTGAGTCAGAAGAACTGCCGTAAGAAGCATGTCGTTAGATCCGCGAGAGACGGGTAGAGATGGTTTTACGCTAGAGCATACGCTAAATCATAACCTATCGTTTTCAATCGAAAACGGTTTTTCTTTTATGAAGGTAGTACTATCTTTCACTAAAAGACTAGGTAGGGTGATGAGTTATAGGGCTGGGTAGGGTATACCCGTTTTCTAAGGTTTATTTTATTTTTATTAGAGCTGCAACGATTACATAAGCTATTAGAATCTCTGTGATGAAGCATATCTACTTGGAAAGTATGGTTTGATAAAGGGAACGTATGCCTGTGTGGTCAGAGAAAGGAAGCTAGACTATGGGACAAGACAAGCATCATGAACCACAAGTTCACGAAGAACAGTTTGAGCTACCAGATGTATCGTTTGATGAGTTTTCTATCCCTACCTACGAGGAGTGGAAAACGACGGTAGAAGGTATCTTAAAAGGAAAAGATTTCCAAAAAAAGTATGTATACAAAAAAACATACGAAGAAATTACTTTACAACCAATGTATTGGTTGAGCGACCAAGAAGGATTGACTCAAAACTTGACATATCCTGGTCGTGATAGCAATTTACGGGGTGCGAAAGCCAGTGGATATATCCACAAACCTTGGACAATTGCACAACGTTGTGACGGAAAAACAATTGCTGACATGCATGACATGTTACAATTTGAATTAGATAAAGGTAGCACAGCTATCAGTTTCACACTAGATAGTGCTACACGGAAAGGACAGGATGCTACGACAGCTGACCCTAAGGACGTGGCTGATGTAGGGGTATCCTTGTCTACTGTAGAAGAAGTGGAAGCTTTGTTAAAAGGCATGGACTTGTCTACAAAAGAATTAGATATTCGTACAGGCGCTAGTAGTGTATGCTGGGCGGCTGCTTTACATGCACTTTGCGAATCGCAAGGGGTGGATGTGAAATCCTTGTCCGGTATGATTGGGGCAGATCCAATTGGTACATTGGCACAAGATGGACATTTAACACGCCCTATGGACGAATATTTCGATGATATGGCACATACTATTGCTTGGGCATCGGCACATGCGCCACAATTGCGCACAGTTCTTGTGGATACAGATGTATACCACAATGGTGGAGGTAATGACGTACAAGAATTAGGCTTTGCTATGTCTACTGCTGTGACATATTTACGTGCTATGGAACGCCGTGGCATTGATGTAAACACATTTGCGAAAACAAATCCGTTTCCATGTGAGCGTAGGTGCAAATTTCTTCATGGAAATTGCAAAATTACGTGCTATTAAAAATGATTTGGGCTCAAATTATTGAACATTGCGGTGGCGATGAAGAAGCGAAGAAAAATTAACTTGTTCGTAAGTACATCTCACTTCACGCAAACTGTATTTGACCCATATGTAAACTTATTGCGTGCTGGTTCTCAATCCTTCTCCGCAGTAGTGGGTGGTATGGACGGCATGTTCGTACGTCCTCTTGACGGTTGTATTCGTCCAAGTGATGAATTCTCTCGCCGTATTGCTCGTAACATCCAAATCATGGAGCAACAAGAGTTCAACTTCATCCAACCAGTGGACCCGAGCAGGCGGTAGCTGGTACTTGGAACCATTAACACAAGAATTGACAGAAAAATCTTGGGCATTATTCCAAGAATTAGAAGGTAAAAGGTGGCATTTTAGAAACATTAGCATCTGGCGAAACACAAGACGCTGTGGACGCTATTTTACAAAAGCCGCTTTTAAAAAAACTTGGCAACTCGTAAAGATCGCGCTGTTGGTAGTAACATGTATCCAAATATGACGGAAGAATTGTTAGAAGTGCCAACGGTAGATTTTGACGGTTTACGCCAAGCTCGCATCAGTGCATTAGCTAATGTAGGCACTACAGATGCAGCAGAATTAGCTCTTAAAAAATTACAAGAATCTGACTTCAGCGAAGTGGGCTCTTTGGTGAGTGCAGACTTATACAGCACTTGTAGCTGGGGCAAGCTTCGGTCAAGTGTTTGCAGCCTTAGCAGATGGCAGTGAAGGTGTGACAGTGAAAGCAATTCTATCCCATCGTTGGACAGAACAATACGAAGAATTACGTATGCGCACTGAAACTTTCAAAGAAACACATAATGGGGACAATATTAAGATCTTCTTGGCTAACATGGGACCTATTCCACAACATAAAGCGAGAGCCGATTTCGTTACTTCTTTCATGCAAGTAGCTGAATTTGACGTGCTTACTAATGATGGATTCCCAACTGTGGACGAAGCCGTAGCAGTCGCCTTTAGATTCTAATGCAGACGTAACGATTGTATGTTCCACTGACGATACATATCCAGAATTGGCACCAGCCGTGACGAAAGCTATCAAAGCTGCTCGACCAGCTATGAAAGTATTCTTGGCAGGGGCTCCATCTGCAGAGTTGAAAGAGCTTTGCGATGCAGCAGGCATGGATGATTATATTAGTGTACGCTCCAATTGCTATCAAACATTATTAGCAATGCAACGCGAGAAAGGAATGATGTAGATGATTCCGGATTTTAGAAATATTCCTTTACAGCTAGCTAGCCCAAAAGCATCCGATTTAGATGCATGGAAAGAGCAATTGCAAGCTGAAACTGGCAAATCTTATGATGACAACTTCATTCGTACTATGGAACAAATCGATGTGGGTCCTGTGTATGATTCCTCTATTTATGATCAATGTAACCATTTACAATATGTAGCGGGTATTCCTCCGTATCTTCGTGGACCATATGGTACGATGTATGTACAACGTCCTTGGACAGTACGTCAGTACGCTGGCTTCTCCACAGCGGAAGAATCCAATGCCTTTTACCGCCGTAACTTAGCGGCTGGTCAAAAAGGTTTGTCTATCGCCTTCGACTTGGCCACACACCGTGGTTATGACTCCGACCATCCTCGTGTAGTAGGTGACGTTGGTAAAGCGGGCGTTGCGGTAGACTCTATCTTGGATATGGAAATCTTGTTCTCTGGTATTCCATTGGACCAAATGTCTGTATCTATGACAATGAATGGCGCCGTATTACCAGTTATGGCCTTCTATATCTTAGCTGGTGAAGAACAAGGCGTAGATAAATCTGTTATGGCGGTACGATCCAAAATGATATCTTGAAAGAGTTCATGGTGCGTAATACTTACATTTATCCACCAGCAGATCTATGCGTATCATTGGTGATATCTTTGCGTATACATCCAAATACATGCCTAAATTCAACAGTATTTCCATTTCCGGTTACCATATGCAAGAAGCAGGTGCTACAGCGGATATCGAATTAGGTTACACATTGGCCGATGGTTTGGAATACTTGCGTACAGGTGTGGCAGCGGGTCTTACAGTTGACCAATTCGCACCGCGCTTATCCTTCTTCTGGGCAATGGGTAAAAACTACTTCATGGAAATCGCTAAAATGCGTGCAGGTCGTATGTTATGGGCTAAAATTGTTAAATCCTTTGGTCCAAAAAATGTTAAATCTATGGCATTGCGTACTCACTCCCAAACTTCTGGTTGGTCTTTAACAGAACAAGATCCATTCAATAACATCACTCGTACTTGTATCGAAGCGATGGCAGCGACCTTTGGGTCATACGCAATCCTTGCATACGAACGCTCTTGACGAAGCGATTGCATTGCCTACAGACTTCTCGGCGCGTATTGCTCGTAATACGCAATTGTATATCCAAGATGAAACTAATGTATGTAAAGTTATCGACCCATGGGGCGGTTCTTACTATGTAGAATTCTTGACTAACCAATTGATCCGTAAAGCATGGGCTCATATCCAAGAAGTTGAAGCCTTGGGTGGTATGTCCAAAGCGATTGATACAGGGCTTCCAAAAATGCGTATCGAAGAAGCGGCAGCTCGTCGCCAAGCGCACATTGACTCTGGTAGTGAAAAAATCGTCGGTGTTAACTATTTACGCCTTGATAAAGAAGATCCATTAGATATCTTGAAGTAGACAATACAGCTGTACGTTTAGCACAGATCGAACGCTTGAAAAACATTGCGTGCTAATCGTGATAATGACAAAAGTACGTGACTGTTTGGATGCGATTACAAAAAGCGATGGAAACAGGAGAAGGAAACTTGCTTGAATTAGCCGTAGAAGCAGCTCGTGCTCGTGCGTCTAAAGGTGAAATCTCTGATGCGGTAGAAAAAGTATGTGGCCGTCATAAAGCGATCATTCGCTCTATTTCCGGCGTATACAGCAGTGAATTCAGCGATGACGATGTCATCACAGAAGTACGCTGACATGACTGAAAAAAATTTGAAGAAAAACATGGTCGCCGTCCTCGTATTTTTCGTAGCGAAAATGGGTCAAGATGGTCATGACCGCGGAGCTAAGGTAATTTCTACAGCCTTCGCAGATATGGGCTATGACGTAGATATCGGACCTTTATTCCAAACTCCAGAAGAAGCAGCGAAAGATGCAGTAGATAATGACGTACATATCGTAGGTATGAGTTCCTTAGCAGCAGGTCATAAAACATTGATGCCTCAATTGTGTGAAGAACTTAAAAAAATTAGGCCGTGAAGATATTATGGTTGTTATCGGTGGCGTTATTCCAGCTCAAGATTATGATTATCTCTATGAGCATGGTGCAGCAGCGATCTTTGGACCTGGTACAATCATTCCAGTTTGTGCTAAAAAAGTTCTCGAATTATTAGAAGAACGCTTAGAAGAGGAAGAATAATCTGAATAGACGATTCTAAACTCATAAATAGGTAAGACATGACACGTAGTCAGTGCCTCGTGCTACTTTGTAGCTGGCTACTGATTGCGTGTTTGTCATATTCGAATCGGTGAAAGGAGGGTGTCTTATGAGTGATGATACCTATAAGCCTTCTTGGGTTCCTGAGGAGAAAGATGATAAATTTGCATGCCGTGTTATGCGCGGTGTGGATGGTGGCCATGATGGGATGGATGCACATACCCATGCACCACAAAAACCAGTAGCTCCTAAGGTAGTAAAACGGAAAAAAATTGACCGTTGATGACTATGTAGAAGGGTGTTAGCTGGTAATCGAATGGTTTTATCCCGTGCCATTACCTTAATTGAAAGTAATGCAGCAGCTCATTTTTGAAATGGCGCAAAGCAGGTAATCCAACGATTATTGCCATATACTGGTAAATCTACCCGTGTTGGGATAACAGGGTACCGGGTCTGGTAAATCGACCTTGATTGAAGCACTAGGTACAAAGCTATGTCAAAATGGTCATAAGGTGGCTGTTCTTGCGGTCGACCCATCGAGTACAGTGACAGGCGGTTCTATCCTAGGGGATAAAACGCGGATGGAACAATTGTCACGGGAGCCGAATGCATTCATTCGTCCATCTCCATCAGGTGGCACTTTGGGCGGTTTGACTCGAAAAAGTAGAGAAACGTTGTTGTTATGTGAAGCCGCCGGGTATGATACGATCCTAGTAGAAACCGTAGGGGTCGGTCAAAGTGAAACGACAGTGCGTTCCATGGTAGACTTTTTCTTGCTCGTTGTGTTGACTGGTGCTGGTGATGAATTGCAAGGTATGAAAAAAAGGCGTTATGGAGTTGGCAGATGCCATCGTTGTTAATAAGGCCGATGGAGATAACTTGCAACGTGCCAAAGTGACGCGCCAAGAATACGAACGTATTTTATGGTTCATTCGGGATGCGACGGAACAATGGACAACCCATGCGTACACATGCTCTGCTTTCACAGGGGATGGCATCATGGAATTGTGGCAAGGGGTTATCGAAAAAATTCATGGAACAATGTGAAGGCAATGGAGTGCTACAAGCACGTCGCCGGGATCAAACCTTATCGTGGGTATACTCTATGGTGGAAGAACATTTGCAAAACTTGTTCTATCGAGCTCCAGAGATTGTAGCTTGTCGGGGTGGCATCGAAGATGCTGTCATCGAGGGCCGCTTAACACCAACATTGGCGGTGCAACAATTTATTAATACTTTCACACAAAACAGCCTTGGGGGATCAAGCGAAGAACACCCCTTTGTTTGAACTGAAATAAAAGCGAAGCAGGGAGGGGAAACTCTCCTGTTTTCTGCGTATCTAGATGAAATCCTAGTAATTTTTAGGGTATATGGATTTTTGAAAGATATAAAATGAAAAAAATATACAATAAAAAAATCTATATGTGTGATAAAAAGTAACACAAAAACGATATAAATGTGTATTCTAAATGGATGTATAAAAATTTTTATTAGAACTTAAAAAGAATAGGAAAATAAATAGCCCATTTATTTATTTCCACAAGGCTGAATATTTGTTATAATATGACGGAAAGTTAATGAATACATAACTAGTATTGTTTACACTATGTGAGGTGCATAATAATGAGTTTCGAAAGTCGATTCCAACATCTTGATCGCCGTGCCCCTATTGCTGAGGATAATGTGGCGATTATTCATGATTTAGAAAAATGTAAGAACTGTACTCTATGTCGTAAAGCATGTGCTGACACTATGAGCGTACTTGACTACTATGATTTGGAAGCAACAGGAGATAATCCTATCTGTATCCAATGTGGTCAATGTGCGGTAATTTGCCCATTTGGTGCAATGTACGAACGTACAGAATTAGATAAAGTAAAAGAAGCCATTGCAGATCCAGAGAAAATCGTGGTTATCCAAACAGCGCCAGCTGTTCGTGTATCCATCGGTGAAGAATTTGGATTTGAGCCTGGTACATACCAAGAAGGCAAAATGGTAGGAGCTCTTCGTGCGTTAGGTGCTGACTATGTAGTAGATACTAACTTCGGTGCTGACTTAACTATCATGGAAGAAGCGAACGAATTGTTAGAACGTAAATTACATGGCACAGGTCCATTGCCACAATTCACTAGCTGTTGTCCAGCATGGGTAAAATTCTGTGAAACATTCTTCCCAGAATACGTATCCCATATTTCTTCAGCTCGTAGCTGTATTGCCATGGAATCTGCTATGGTCAAAACATATTTTGCAAAAAATATGAATATTGATCCTAAGAACATCGTATCCGTATCTGTAGCTCCTTGTACTGCTAAAAAAGCAGAAATTCGTCGTCCTGAGCAAAACAATGCGTCTCGATACACTGGTGAAGATTTGGGTCCAGATACAGATATCTGTATTACTACACGTGAATTTGCACAATGGATTCGTGAAGCAGAATTAGATTTTTCTTTGCAGTAGAAGACTCTGCATACGATAAATTCATCGGTGCTCGCTACTGGCGTGCGGGGTTATCTTCGGTAATACTGGTGGTGTTATGGAAGCACTATGCGTGCATCCTATAAATTCATCACTGGTGACGAACCATCTCCAGCCCCACTTCTTAATTTAACAGACGTGCGTGGTATGGACGGTGTGAAAGAAGCAACTGTAGAAATCGGTGGACATACAATCAACGTGGCGGTTTGTCATGGTGGTAAAAACATCCGTGAATTCTTAAATGAATTGAAAGAATCTGGTAAAACATATGATTTCATCGAAATGATGGCTTGCCCAGGTGGCTGTATCGGCGGTGGTGGACAACCACGTGCTAAATTACCAGTTGCGAATAAAGTAAAAGGTGAACGTATCGAAGGTCTTTATAACTGGGATTCCAACATGAAGCTTCGTTCTTCTTATGAAAACCCTGAGATTAAAGATGCATACGCTAATTTCTTAGAAAAACCATTAGGACATATTGCTCATGAATTGTTACATACTACCTATGTAGATCGCAGCGGTGACTTAGGTGCTCGCAAAGACGTGACTCCTGAAACATGTCCAACATCTCCAAAATTTAAAAAGCCGGAATAATTTAGTTAGTAACTTCAACTCCGGTGAGTCAGCGAATGTGTAAGTTGGTTTCGTCGCTGAACGAAGTTATTATATAGTCATCTTAGGATGACAACATACTGCAAGACGAAAAAGACTCTCTGGGGACATTCCCTTGAGAGTCTTTTTCTATTCTATTCCATCTCGGGCCTCGTTGCTATGTGGAGCAAGGGAAGAGCCCGACATAGTCTTCCACAAACTGATCCTACGGTAGGTTTGCTCCAGACTATGTCGTGCTCTTCTGGGGTGGCCTGTATAGGACTGAGTCCCCAAGAGATGATCTACGAATGAGGGCAATCCTAGGGAAATGATTACGGTTGTGATAGAATGTAAATACATAGTGTTGGACATATTATTTTAGATGACTGATAATGCTACTGTATTTAGCGGGATGATGTCTGATTGAAACTGTGAGGTGCTAATGAAGGTTGTTAAGATAGTTCTGACGGTTTGTGGCATTTTGTTATTGCTCTGTGCTATTCTTGCTGGTGGCATATTTTATATGCTTAGTAATGATGTGGTGCATGACTTTCAGTATTATAAGGTGGAAGATATACATACTTGGGATGATAAAAATTGGACTTTAATTTTAGTTAGGAATCGTGATAATGCGATTATTTTACAGTCAGTGTTAGATTATTACAGTGAGGATGATAATGAGGTCTTAGTTGTAACCCTTGATGGATATTATATTTTTTTAGGTGAAACTTTAGTGTATTCTGAAACTTATGATGGGACTTATTCTGAAAGAATGTGGACAAAGGAGTATTCTGCTGAACGAGGTGAGATGTTACTTTCAAAATATAGAAAACAGAGTTGGAAAAAGTGGATGAAGGAATATTCAGACCAAACAGTAGCTAGTGAAGATATAGTATCAGAGTTAACATATCTACCTTTCAGATATGATGGAGTGTTAATGGATATAACGCAATATGGTTTATTAGCATATCCGGGATATATAAAGATTCAATCTAAATATGTGTATGTATATACTCAGGTTGGCATTCTGATTATAGATTTGAAACAGAAACAAATATATACCATTGAAGATAAGAATTTCCCTTTTTCTAGTAAAGAAAGGATTATGAATTACAATGAATTTGTACATGTGATTAATACTAGTACAGAAGTTAGAAATCATGATTATCAGGAACCCAGACATTTTTAATACCATATATGTACATAACATAGATGAGATACCTGTTTCATCTCAAGAGATATATATATTTTATGTAGAGGCGGTTAAAAAAAGGTTAAGGAAAAAAACGTGGAGAGGTAGTGCAATAACTTGAATACGGTAAAGATGATTTAAAATATACTCTTAGATTCAAGAGACTAGAATAATTGGGGAACTTTTTAGAAAAAAATAGAACAAAAAAAAGTTCCCCAATGTTAGAATGCTTTTAGAAATAAGAGCAGTAGTTTATATGGTACACATAGAGGTGAAAGTGATTTGATAGACCAAAAGAATATAGAATGTAGGAAATCTCCTATATTGGTGATGTGGCAAGTTGAGGGATACATAGATTCCTATTATGAACGGATAGAGGGGATTAAGCTAATAGAAAATCCTGCAGCAGTGATGGATAATCTTCTTATTAAAATTGTGGAAGATAGACCTAATGAGAAAAAATATGTGTATAGCTTTTATGCTAATCATATGGACATAGCAAAAGCTGATATGATGATTCTTCATGAAATGTGTTGGGATAAAGCAAACGATATAAGTACCTTGTGGAATGATAGTGCGTTGAGGAATCATGTACGAAAGGTAGGTCATGGAGAAGGCGTACCTACCATTACTGATTCTTTTTATAAAATTGATGTGGAGAAAATACAAAAGGTTCATGATCTAGCTACTATGTTGCTTCATCAAATATCAGTAGATGAAGAGACCGAGGAGGCCGAAGCAAAATGGTCTTATGTAGAAGTATATCAATCTACTAATGCTGGATATCTATCAGGTGGGGCTTGGATTGTGCATAGTATCTTGGAGAAGATATATAAGGATGTGGGTTGGGATGATGTAAAAGACACGGAACTATCACTTGATAATCTTGTATGTATTCAATCAATGTAATATATATATTGGGGAACTTTTTTGCTAAAAAAATATCGGAAAAGTTCCCTAATATCATATTGAAAAATTGGGGAACTTTTGCGTATAATATTTTTTTAAAAAGTTCCCCAAAGGAAGAGAAGGATGGCTGTAAAATATCATGAAATACAAGAGCTACTTATTACACGAGCAGATTTGCATGCTCGATTAAAATTAATGCCTTATGACGGTACCCCAGAAATAAAAGAGCGAGGTAATGAGAAGTATCTCTATATCAGAAAACGGGTTGCAAGTAAGCTAACATCTACCTATGTAGGCATGTATACAGAAGAGCTTTTATAATATATTACTTCGTAATAGTAGAGAAATACAGGATATACGTAAAGAACTTAGGCGTATAGAAAAAAAGAATTAGCTAGTCTAGGATATTCTGACGATGAGTTACCTGTAGATGTGATGAAAAAAATATTGCCTTTGCAAGAGTCAATATGAAAATGAATATTTATGATCAAGCAGTGTTAGAAGGTGTTGCAACCTCTTTCCCTCAGACTGAAGAAATCATTGATAATGGAAAAGTTACAGGAATGACTGCGAGGGATGTGCAAAAAAATTTTAAATTTAAAAGCATGCTTGGGAATTTATATTGGATAAAGATGTTAGTGCCAGTGCTTCGGACTATTATATGCTTTGTCATATAGCTAAGCTTGTCAATGAAGGATTTTTCTCTGAAGGTGGTCGTATTCGAGGTGTTCCAGTAACTATTGGAGGAACATCATATATACCACCATTACCTAATGAATTAGATGTAAAAAGAGTTTATACAGCGGATTACAGCAAGTCAGTGTGAAGTAATTGATACAGCTATCCAGTTGTGTTTATATTGTATGAAGACTCAAGTTTTTTTCTTGATGGAAATAAAAGAGCTTCTGTTATTTTTGCTAACCATTTTTTTGATAGCTCATGGTTCCGGGTTTTTGGTAATTCCAGAAAAAGAAGTGCCTGAATTTAAAACGATTGCTCGTAAAATACTATGAAGACGATGATATATCTTATATTTCAAAATTTATGAAAGAGAAAATGCTGGAAAAGAATGGATTGATAAAATGGTGAGTAACAGATTTGATTAGAATCTACTTTACCTTTTAAACATGTACTCTTGTACATTTTCCGTGTTGGGTGTATAATAGTTTTTATCTAAAGTACAAAAACAGCGAATATTCATATAATGTGAAGGTGGAAAAATGCAGAGAGGCATAGGCTTTCACGGGTATGGAATTGTAGGAGGACTGTATGGCAAAAGATTGATATGAATAATTTAGATTTTTAGTTATAAAGAAACGCCATTCCGTTATGTGTCTAATTTCAAAAGATGGTCAATGGGATGAAGGCGGTTTGACGGATGAGGCGAATATTGTCCTCAATGAATGTGCTGGTGTATTCCAATATGCGCAAACGATTTTTGAAGGTTTGAAAGCGTATTACACGAAGGATGGTCACATTGTGTGTTTCCCCCTAGATTTGAATGCACAGCGTTTGCATGATTCTGCGAAATATCTTGTAATGCAACCATTTCCAACGGATCGTTTTATCGAGGCTGTGAAAGAAGTGGTAAAAAGCAGAACCAAGAGTTTGTGCCTCGTATAGCACAGGTGGTAGTTTGTATCTTCGTCCATTCTTGATGGGCACTAACAGTGTTATCGGTGTGAAACCGGCAGATGAGTTCCAATTCCGTATTTTTTTGGTACTCCTGTAGGGGATTATTTCAAAGGCGGTGTAAAACCGCTGAAAATCCAAATCTCCGACTTTGACCGTGCAGCACCACATGGTACAGGTCATATTAAAGCTGGCTTGAACTATGCAATGAGCTTGCATGCACTAGAAGCGACCCATGAAGTCAGGGTTATGCAGAGAATATGTACCTAGATCCACAAACTCGTACAAAAGTTGAAGAAACTGGTGGAGCTAACTTTATTTTCATTACGAAAGATGGCAAATTAGTAACGCCTAAATCGGATAGTATTCTTCCATCTATTACACGTCGTTCCTTGATGTATGTGGCGGAACATTATTTGGGTATGACTGTAGAACATCGTGAAGTGTACAGAGAAGAGTTGAAAGACTTCGCTGAATGTGGTCTTTGCGGTACAGCGGCTGTTATTTCCCCTGTGGGCATGGTACATTCTAAAGAAGAAGATATCTTCTTCCCAAGTGGCATGGATGAAATGGGTCCAACATTAACAAAAATTGCGCGAAACATTGCTTGGCATTCAACATGGTGAAATCGAAGCGCCAGAAGGTCTGGATTGTTCGCATCGTATAATAGAATACTTTTACAATGACGTAAACGCATGGTTACCTTAGGGTAGCTATGCGTTTTCTTACATAGTAGGCATATATAAGGATGTGGATGAAAGTAATGTTGAAAGCCCCCATGAAAGTAAATATATGAATTTTTGACGAGTTAATAGATGATACACAATAATATATGAGTTTGAAGTCATGGGATAAGAAGTAAAAAGAGATGGATTATTTAAGAATACATGTATACATAAGTAATATGTATTGAAAAAAATACTATAATTTTTTTGCTAGTATAGTATACAGTTCTATATTCTATAGAATTAGAACTATATTTTTATGATTATTATAAAATGTAGTTACTGATTATCATAAGAGGCTAATTCTTTACAGAGTAAGCATATAGTAGGTGGATGCTAATACAGCATGTAGCCGAACTACTGTGAAGTACAGTCAGTTGACATATGAATTAGAACTTTCAGTATATGTATACCTAGTGTTAAGTACGCTAGTGTAGTAATAGAGAACCTACAGGAGGAGAGGGTTATGATGGAAATGAGTACCATTGCAAAACAACATGAGGAGCAGCGACATTTGGAAGCGAATGGTTTGTATAGTTCCCAATTTGAAAAAGATGCGTGCGGTATGGGATTTGTGGTGAATATTAAAGGTAAAAAGTCCCACGATATTATCGACGATGGCTTGCGTATTCTTGAGCGCTTGGAACACCGTGGTGGTGCTGGCGCCGATAAGGATACTGGCGATGGAGCGGGCATCTTAGTACAAATTCCACATGACTTTTTCCGCCGTGAGTGCGAAGTGTTAGGCATCCATTTACCACCTGCAGGTGATTATGGGGTGGGCATGGTCTTTGCTCATAAGTACGAAACATTGCGGAATGAGCAAAAGCGCATTCTAGAAGAGGTCGTTCGCGAGGAAGGTCAAATCGTATTAGGGCTGGCGGGAAGTGCCGGTAGATTCTACGGCAGTCGGCCATGAGGCAGCATTAATTCGTCCTTGGATGATCCAAATCCTTATTGGTAAAGGTCCAGAGGTGACAAATCAAGCAGAGTTTGAACGTAAATTATATATGATTCGTAAAATTGCAGAAAAAAACGCATCGTCCCATTGAGCAAAGAAATGAGTAGCGATTTCTACATTGCCTCCTTGTCCTCTAAAACGATCGTCTACAAAGGTATGTTGACACCAGTGCAATTACGTAACTTTTACCTAGATTTGAACGATTTAGATTTTACCTCTGCCTTGGCGATGGTTCATTCTCGTTTCAGTACGAATACATTCCCCAAAGCTGGGCACGGGCTCATCCTAACCGTTATTTAGTACATAATGGGAAATCAATACCATCCGTGGCAATGTAAACTGGATCAATGCTCGTGAAGGAAAAGCAGAATCTCCATTATTCCCAGATATTAAAAAAAGTGTTCCCTGTTGTTGATGATACAGGCTCTGACTCTGCCATGTTCGACAATACCCTTGAGTTCTTGCATATGACAGGCCGTAGCTTACCTCATGCGATCATGATGATGATTCCAGAACCGTGGGAGCGCAATACCTTGATGAGCCAAGAAAACATGACTTCTACGAGTTCAACAGTTTCATGATGGAACCATGGGATGGTCCGGCGGCGATGGGCTTTACTGATGGAACTGTGATCGGTGGTGTGTTAGACAGAAATGGCTTGCGCCCAGCTCGTTACTATGTGACAGCTGATGACCGTGTGATTATGGCATCTGAAGTAGGTGTAGTGAACGAAGCAGATGATATGATTCGCGCAAAAGGACGACTAGAACCAGGTAAAATGCTGTTAATCGACACAGAAGAAGGTCGAATCATTTCTGATGAAGAAATTAAACAACGAGTAGCCACAGAATTGCCGTACCATGAGTGGGTGAAAAGAGCATGTGATTCATTTGTCGGAGATTCAACAAGCTACGGAAGATAGCATCCCAGAGGTAGGGGACTTGTTCATGCAACAACAAGTATTCGGCTATACTCAAGAAGATTTGGTGCGCATGATTATCCCTATGGCAAAAGATGGGAAAGATCCTGTAGGGTCTATGGGGGCTGATGCGCCACTAGCGATTTTTGTCCGACAAACCACAAATGTTGTATTCCTATTTCAAACAACTATTTGCGCAAGTGACAAATCCGCCAATCGATGCAATCCGTGAAGAAATGGTGACATCCACACGAGTGATGCTTGGCAATAGCGGTAACTTGACGGATCCCTAACAAAGTGGGTACGTACGCAGTTTCTATGCGAACTCCAATTATAACGAACCAAGAATTGGCAAGTATTAAACAATTGGACTGCCGTCGTATGAAATCCGTGACGTTGTCTATCTTGTTTGATCCTCGCCAAAGGTGCGGAAGGTATGAAAAGAAGCCCTCGACCGTTTGTGCAAGGATGCAGAGGAAGCAGCTCGCACGGACCAAAATGTATTGATTTTGTCTGACCGTGGCGTGGACGAACACCATGCACCGATTCCAGCTTTATTGGCAGTGGCAGCGGTACACAATCACTTAATTAATACCGTGTTGCGCACAGAAATGGGCTTAATCTTGGAATCTGGGGAACCTCGTGAAGTGCATCATTTCTGTACATTATTAGGTTATGGTGTAACGGCTATCAATCCATACGTGGCATTAGCAACGGTTCGCGAGCTACAAGCAACGAATCGCTTGGGCGACCTTACACCAGAGGAAGCAGAAGCGAATTACATCAAGGCCTCTGTGTCTGGCATTATGAAAGTCATGTCTAAAATGGGCATCTCTACAGTACGCAGTTACCATGGAGCTCAAATCTTCGAGGCTTTAGGCTTGAATACGAACTTTATTAGTACCTACTTCCCAAATACACCGACACGCATTGGGGGTATCGGCTTAGGTGGTGTGGCTCATGAAACCTTGGAACGATTCCAACGAGCTTTCAAAGAAGATGTGAAAGTCCTTGAACCAGGCGGTTGGTACGGTCCTATGAAAGATGGGGAAGAGCATTTATTCAATCCAGCTACGATTAAGTTATTACAAAGATCTTTAATCGAAGGGGATTACAATACATACAAAAGAATACTCCAAAATGATTCGTGAAGATTACCATGTAACTTTGCGTAGCTTGATGGAATTGAACTTCCTGTGGGTGGGGGCATTCCTGTGGAAGAAGTAGAACCAGTGGAAGACATTGTGAAACGCTTTAAAAAGCTGGTGCTATGAGTTACGGTGCTATTAGTAAAGAGGCGCACGAAGCGATTGCGATCGCTATGAACCGATTAGGATCTACGTCGAACTCTGGGGAAGGCGGAGAAGATACAAGTCGCTTTGTTCTCGATGCTAATGGAGATAATCGCAATAGTGAAGTAAAAACAAATTGCGTCCGGTCGCTTTGGGGTGACTACGAATTACTTGGTGCATGCAAAAGAATTGCAAATTAAATGTGCCCAAGGTGCGAAACTGTGAGGGTGGTCAATTACCGGGCAAAAAGGTATACCCAGATATTGCGAAAGCCCGTCATTCCACACCGGTGGGTAGAGCTCGTATCACCTCCACCACATCACGATATTTACTCTATCGAAGACTTGGCAGAGTTGATTTATGATTTGAAATGTGTTAACCCAAGTGCAGCAATTTCTGTAAAATTGACTTCAGAAGCTGGGGTAGGTACCATTGCTCGAGGGGTAGCGAAAGCGAAAGCAGATAGTATCCTCATCTCCGGCTATGATGGTGGTACTGGTGCAGCGAGGTCGTACGTCAGTGAAACATGCAGGGTGTGCCATGGGAATTGGGACTTTCAGAAACACATCAAACCTTGATGTTGAACCGTTTGCGCGACCGTGTACAATTGGAAGTAGACAGTAAACTCACGACTGGCTATGATGTGGCGATCGCGACCTTGTTAGGAGCGGAATTATTCGGATTTGGTACCTTGCCATTAGTGGCAGTGGGCTGTCGTATGGCACGGGTTTGCCACATGAATACATGCCCGTACGGGGTGGCCACACAAGATGAAAAAAATTGCGGGCTAAATTCACGGGTAAACCAGAATACGTGGAAAAACTTGATGAAGTTTATTGCCCAAGAATTGCGCGAAATCATGGCTCGTTTAGGGATCCGTAGCGTTCGTGAGTTAGTAGGTCGTATCGATTTAGTACGCCAACGCTCACAAGACGATAATTTCAAATTGTCTCGTGTGGACTTGAAACGAATCTTGTTTAAACCGTATACAGATGCATCTGTGGGACATTTACACAGCATCGACCAAGACCATGAATTGGAACGTACCTTGGATATGAAAAATTACTTCGCATGTGCCGGCCTGCCTTGGATGATCAAAAACCAATTCGTGCTAAATTGGCTATCAGCAATGTGAATCGTGTAGTAGGTACCTTGGTTGGTGGAGAAGTGGTTCGTCGCTACGGCGAAGCGGGCTTGCCAGAGAATACCATTAAATTGAACTTCGTTGGTTCTGCAGGACAAAGTTTCGGCGCTTTCATTCCGAATGGTATGACATTAGAACTCGAAGGGGATGCCAACGATTACCTTGGCAAAAGGCTTGTCTGGCGGTACTATCATTGCGTACCCACCAAAGGCTGCGACCCTATGAGGCTCATGAAAATATCTTAATCGGTAACGTAGCATTCTATGGAGCTACCTCTGGTGCGCCTATATCAACGGTGTCGCGGGGAACGGTTCTGCGTTCGTAATAGCGGTATCACAGCCGTTGTAGAAGGTGTGGGCGACCATGGTTGCGAATACATGACAGGCGGTGAGGTCCTTGTCCTTGGCCGTGTGGGCCGTAACTTTGGGGCTGGCATGTCCGGTGGTTATGCGTACGTGCTTGATTTAGATGGACGTTATTGCAACACAGGACTTGTGGAACTTCGCAAACCTAGTGAAAGTGACTTAGCACGGATTCATGAGCTAGTACAACAACATGTGTTGCATACGAACTCCAAACAAGGTCGTCATATGTTAGAAAACTGGGTATTGTACAAAGATCGCTTTACAAAAAAATTGTGCCAACAGCCTACGAAGAAATGCAACAAAGCATCGCTCACTTCCAAAGCGAAGGCATGCCATTAGAAGAAGCGCAATTGGCGGCGTTTAAAGCGAAATATATGAGTGGGAAATAAAGGGTAGACCATACGTACACTGTATTGATAGGGGAACTCTATCCGTAAATTACATAGTGCGTAAAAAGAGGAATGGACTGAGTAAATAGGGCCATTCCTCTTTTTGTGTTCTGTATTAATTGTTGAAAAGAAAAAAATAATTGATATATAATTTCAATATATAGTTTGGTTACTTACATATAAGCAGGTTTTAATGGAATTAAAGATACTATTATAATGGGGCAATTTGAATACTATCTAATATAAAAATGAATAAAAGATGAAATTCTAATTGACTTTTATTTTTCGTTATAGATATAGTTAAGGGGAGACTATTGCAACGGTTTACAATGGGCAAATTAAAGTGTGTGTAGGTAAATAAATTAGTTTCTTTCATTTGCAAAAGAAAACCTTGCGGACATCAAAAATCTGGTATATGCGTGAGGTGTGGTAGCCTCGCCGTATATAGGAAAACTTATTTTTTATATGAGGTGTTACGATGTATCAAAGAAAGACCAGTAAATATGTATTGTTATACGGCGCTATTATGGCGTGGATGGGTATGTTCCACGGCGCAGCAGCAGACAATGCCGTATACGTAGAAGCAGATAGACTGAAAGCGGCGGAGCAATATGAAACGCAGCATACGACGATCATTACGCAAAAGACATTGAAGCAAAACAGGCTAAAAATGTAGAAGATGTAGTGTTCCATGAAACGGGTGTATCTCGTACGGTAGATGCGATGGGTCGCGTAGGCGTATCCATTCGTGGTGCAGACCCACGCCATACGTTGATCTTAATTGATGGACAACCAGCTATTGGTGAGTTTGCTAAATATGCAGGGCAAGGCGATGAGTTGATGCGCCTAGGGGCAGAAAATTTAGACCACATTGAGGTGGTTCAAGGCGACCTCTGCGAAATACGGTTCAGGGTGCTATTGGCGGTGTCATCAATGTAGTGACAAAGAAACCGACAAAGAAGAGCGGACTTCAATTTAATATAGAATCTTTGCGCACAAAAGGTGACAAAGGTTCTATGCCATATTCTAACTTCTTTATGCGTGCAGATACAGGTAAAATTGGCAATATTAATATGGCCATTTATGGCAGTAAACGTGATGTGATGCCTGTGTATGCAGTGAACCCAAGAAAGCGTGTGGAATTAGCGCATGACGATATGACTGTCTTTGCAAAGAACTCTTTGCGCTACTTTGGGGAACAATCTAATATTGGTATGAGTGCCCATTGGCAAGCGAATAAAAACCATGGGGTAGACATTCGTGTAGACCAACATAAAGAAGAATTGCATCGTTTTAATAAAGGGTCTAACTCTTTAATGGCCCCAGAAGTGCAATTTAAACGGAGTATCAAACGAAATCAATATAGTATCGGTTGGCATGCTAAAAATCAAGAAAAATCAATTGGGACGTAGAGGTAAACTACGCAAAATTGAAAAGAAAAATGATGTAACCTTAACCAATACAGTGGGTCATGTACCTTTCTTTGGTGCCAATGAATTGAATCAAGTGGATACTATTGACCATTCCCAATTTGACGTCCATTCGGACTTTCACATTGCTGTCAATGACAAGCATTTCGTCAATACTGGATTTGGTATCAAAAAGAAAAAGGTAGTGGTAGTCGTTTAAAAAGTGCGCCTAAAACGACAAAACAGTTCATCAACCCATGGGATTATGATAAAACATCTGAAAGAAGATCCAATCACGCATGAAGTGGCATCTCGTGTGGAAGATTATCCGATTGAAAAGGATGCAGACGGCACGCCATATTGGAACCGTTTAAAAGAGTGGTATGGCTATGAAAAAGGTGTACAAGGTAAGGATTATTTACCTTCCTTTACCTATGAAGAATTTTTCAGCCAAGAACATGCCTTTGATTTAGTGGATAATGTACCAAAAAAGAAATCGAAGGTTCTCACATGAATAGTAATAACCGCATTTCCTATTTCTTGGATCATACTACGCCCGAAACGAGAGATCGTTTTAATGAGTTAGTAAAACAAATTGTATGAGCAAAATCCTGAGATTAAAAGTCGCCAATGCAAGTGAATCCCTGTATTAGACAAAGTACCATCGTGTATTACTACTATACGGGCAAGCCTATGGAAATCAATGGTAAATCATACGATGTGAAACTGAATAATGTACAGTTCAAAAAAGGAGATGCCTTACACAATCGTGTGACGGTAGGCGAAGCAGATATTCAAAAAGAATATGTATATGTACAAGATGATTGGCAAGTGAATAAAAACACTACGATCACGCCGATTGTGCGTCTAGACCACAGCAGTCTATTCGGTAGTAATTTGACTTTCAATGTAGGGATGCTACATAACTTACGTGGGGACGTGCATAATCGTTTGAAAGCGAATATTGGCACGAGTTATAATGAGCCAGGTATGGGCGAATTATATTACAACTGGGAAATGTATTCTGGTAACCCATTGAGCGGTGGTCTCGGTGGCGGTACGGCTCGAATGGGGTGGTACTGGGTTGGCAATCCTGACTTAAAGCCTGAAAAATCTATCAATGTGGATGTAGGCTGGGAACATGAAAATAAAACGACATCCTACCGTGCTAGCGCCTTCCATAATCGTATCCGTGATTACCATTCCATTTACTTCACAGGTCATTTATTAGACTTCTATCCAGAGTATAATGAACGGACGCATTTGGGGTCTGAAAAATATCAACATTCTCCAGACATGATCTACAGCTTTAAAAATATTGGAAAAGTATCCATTACAGGGTTAGAGGCAGAAGTTAAACATAACTTTAACAAAAAATGGTCTGGTAAATTGGGATATACCTTCTTGCATACCGAAAACCAATCGGATCCAACCTTGCCGAAACAGTTGTTGGATAAACCACAGCATAAAATTGATGTAGGCATCAACTATGATGATAAAGATTCTGGTTTGCATGCATCCTTGTATGGCAATTTGTATATGAACATGTTGGATAGTCGTTCCTTAGCAGGCAATGGTAACTTCATCGATTCTTATGGCCCAGCAGAGAATGAAAATCCTAATATTTCCCATATTGATACATACTTTAAAGAAGGTAAAAAAACAAGAGTATCAATCTAAAACATATAGTGTATGGAATTTCATTGTTCAAAAATCTTGGGGCAATGATATGAAAGCCTATATTGGTGTAGACAACTTGTTCAACTACCGCGATGATGACCGAGCTATGCAAGGTCGTGTATATCGCATTGGCCTTAACTTTAAAATTGGCAGTGATGGACATGTTCACAAAGTATTACAAGACCAAACAGGCAAAGAAATATCCAGTGTCGATTTGGGCCCTGTAGACTTTACGGCATTCATTACTAGACCGTTTGACGATATTAAGGCATCTAACCTGCGTTTTGTAGGCGACTATGCATGGCGCACCCATTATATGGAAGGCCAAAATCGCCCAGATGTAAGAACTACGTTAACATCCGCTATTGGTTCTGCTATGAAAAATATGCAAGATCCGTCTGAAAGTGGTTGGGAACAAAAAGTACAAGTGGGCGTAGAAGGCCGCATTAATGACAAAACGGCGGTGAAAGTTATCACTAGCGCTAGTGGTCACGCCGGCCATGCGACAGAAGATACGATGGAAACTAATCGTGGCCTTCACAAAGTGAAACTAGAAGAAGCAAATATCACCAGAAAAGAAAAAGCTTGGGATTTCTCTGTAGGACGTTTACCAGAACAATTAGGGAAACTGGCTACTGGTTCAACCAAACCTTTGATGGTGTGCGTGCCGTTTGGACGAAAGATAATACGCAAGTTCGTGTCGGCTATGGTGATTTCTCTAGAAATACAGGAATTACAGATTCCGCATACACACAAATGTCCTACAAAACTATGGAACGTCCATTGACAGTGAATGAGTTCTTGAATAGTGTAGAAGGCTTGAAACTAACAAAACCATTTAAGCCAATGAACATAGCGGTTCGTGAAAAAAAGTGGGCGATGTAGCAGGTCAATACGAAACAATTCGTAAGTACTACAATTGGGCGAAACAAGCGTATCCAAACTACTTGAAGTCTGAGGAAACAAAATACTATATCAGCATTCCAAAAGCTGTGTATGGGTACACAAAAACCTATGATCCAAACTACTGGAAAAGCACCTGAAAAAAGTAGGTGAAGCAGGGGGTTAAATATCTGACAGAAACGGGTACATATCCATTCTATAGTACAGATACGGATAAATATGCTACAGCGTCACAAACATTCCCTAGAACCATGTCGGCGGATTTATATCCATCATTGAATAAGGATATTTTAGGATATAGCTATGACGATGATGCACCAATCCGAGGCGATGGCAGTGAATTTGTGAAAAATTCTTGAGCAGAGCGTGGAGCTACTTTAATCGAGCGGTATAATAAAAATATCAAAGAAGCTATCAAAAGTGCAGAAGATAGTGCCAAAGAAGAATATGGCTATGCAGTGGATGATTTAAAATCTCATACAGCTTCACGAGATGAAAAACAAAGCGACTTAGATACAGTAAATAAAAAAATTGGCTGACTTTGTAGCAGACTCATCCAACAGGCCTAGGCACATTAGAAAGTTATCGAGGTAAAGAAAGTGCGAATGGCACTTTTCACGGATGTAGAAAAAGAACATTTTGAGTTACTGAAAAACAGGATTTATCATCTTGGCTTGTAGATTATTACAACGATAAAATTAAAGATGATACGGAGAATATCAACCGTCCTCCATTTACGGCTACCGATATTGTAGGTGGCACTGTGGATGAAAAGGTGTTACGGGCAACTTTAGAAAAAGAAAATACATTGCCTCGCTGATGGGGTGGACAACAAAGGACTAGTAGCACCAGTAGCCGCCTATGCGAACAAAAATCACTTCCGATTTACGATTCACTGAAAAAGGTAGTCTATTCCCTCGTGTACCGTTAGGTGAAGCGACAGGCGTTCATGTATTACAACAAGGCTATGTTCTTGATCTCGCAGAAGTGCCAAGCATTAAACGAGCTTTCTTTGTGGAAGTAAAACAACAAGTGAAACCTAATTTAGGCGTATCTGCATGGTACTTACATTCTCAAGGTAATCGTGATGTAGTCTTTGAAACGGCAAAAGAAACTGCTGGCGTAAAAGGCAATGAAACATATCGCTATAACCAAGTGGCCAATGTATTGGCTGTAGGCGCACGATATACTCTAGGCAAGAGCGCAATGCTATCCTTTGACTATGGTAAAAACTTGTCCAACTTAGGTAAACATTTGAATGGTCAAACAGCATATGATTACAATGCAGCTACGAATGCCTTCGCTATCTTGGGTCATAAAATGGGTAGCACTCCTACCTTCTGGGTAATGCGTGCACAAGTAGGTATGGCGGATATTGCAAGACCGCAAACTTGGTCTATGTATGCGGACTATAAACACTTTGAACATGGCTCCTTCTTCGGTGGCAATGGAACAAATGGTTTAACCGATCGTTACTTAGATGGTATTGAAAGCTTCACATTAGGTGGTTCCTACGTACCGGCGAAAAACTGGTTAGTAGAAAGCAAGCTATACATTTGGTGCAAAAGGTATCGGACAACGAGATACATTATTCGGACCAGAACGCTTTAGCTTAGGCAACTACTCTACCGTACAAATGACGTACAACTTCTAATATAACTCAAAAAGGGCCCGAAAAGGACCCTTTTGTTATTTGATGTTGTGTCATCCAAGTTGCTCTTCATGACTTTGTAATTGCATACCGCCGAGCAATGTTTTTTTCTGACTCTTCCATATGGATGCGAGCAATATGGCGCGCCTGTTCTATATCTCGGTCAGAGATAGCTTCTACCAGTTGACGATGTTCGTCCCAAGTCTTGGCGAGGCGACCCTGTTTGACTCATGGATAAGGTACGGAACCGCAATGTTTGTTCTCGTAGGTTGTGAATCATTTTCTACGAGGCGATCGTTGCGAGAAGCCTTATAGAGAATTTCGTGGAATAGGATATCAGCTTGTACGACTTTGTCGAGATTTTTCATTCATGTAGTTCCCGATTTCCACAAGGTGCTGTTCCAAAGTTTCGATTTCTTCGTTGGTAATGCGTTCCAGCACGAGCTCTCGCCAATTCTTCTAGGATGGAGCGAAGTTCAAACACCTCGGTGATATCTTTCAAACTCATATCTGCCACATAGGTGCCACGGCGGGGAATCATTACCACAAGCCCTTCTTGCTCTAAAATGCGAATGGCTTCCCGAATGGGTGTAGCGGCTGACGCCGAGTTCTTCCGCGAGAGGAATCTCCATGAGGCGCTCTCCGTGTGGTAAAATGCCATCGCGGATGGCTTGGCGCAAGGCATCGCTCACAATTTCACGAAGCGGTTTGTACGCGTCTAAACGGATGGGTTGTAAACGTGGTACAGTCATGGTAGTGCCTCCTCATCATGTGTTTTCGTAATTAGTGAAAGCCAGTTGTGACCAGCTGTTTTGATTTCTTCTTGCAAACGAATGGCTTCCATGGCCTTTTCCAATAGGACTACCATTGTAGGACCACTGCCCGTCATGATCGTAGGGAATCCACGGTCTACGAAGAATTGCTTGCACGCCACAAGTTCAGGGTGCAATGGGAAGATAAGCTCTTCAAAGGTATTGTCGCTAGCTGTGAAAGCTTGACGAAACTCCTTCGCTTTTATATGTTCTGTGATGGCATCCATCGTGGATGTGGTGACACGAGAAGAACCAGAGAAACGACCGTACGCCTCTGCCGTGGAAATACTAATCTCAGGCTTCACAATGAGGAGCCACTGCGCTGGCCCTGTAGGTAAGGGTTCTAAGATTTCACCGCGACCGGTGCCACGGGCAGTGCCGCCTTTCAATAGAAATGGTACGTCGGATCCAAGCTTAGATGCCATGGAGAGTAATTCTGCTTCTGTTAAGCGAAGACCCCAGAATTTGTTGAGACCCAGTAGCATAGCAGCTGACATCTGCGCTACCGCCACCAAGACCAGCTGCTGGGGGCACTCGCTTTAATAGATGGATGGCAGCCCCTTGCTGACAGCCTGTATAGTCTTGCACCATGCGAAGTGCTTTCATAGCGATATTACTTTCAGTATAGGGAATTAAGTGGGTCATATAATAGGGTAAATCCGGTGCATCGCCGGAGAACACAACCGAATGATGACGCGCGAAATAGAGGGAATCCCCCAGGAAAATAGATTGAAAAATCGTGTCTATGTTGTGGTACCCATCATCACGTTTGCCCGTAATAGCTAGGCCCACATTGATTTTTACTAAACGCTCGTTGTTCCATATAATTGTTCACCCTCAGTGGAGTTATTAAAAGAGTATATATACCCTTTATTATATCACAGATTGAAAGAAAAAATCCTTGCACATAATAGAGTGTAATCGTGTGGCAGCTAGAAGGGGATGTGAGCAGGTAAAAAACTCTTGATAGATAGGTGAAAGTATGGTATAGTACTAACTAGATAGGATTAACGGACTGTTTTCTAAAAACATTTATAAAGTGAGCTTTTTTCTGAAAAAATTCTAAAGAAAATCAAAAAGATCGTTGACCTTGTGGTTGTGCGGTTTGTAGCACTTTTTGAAATACGATGTTACATCAAAATTCAAGATGGGCGGAGATCGTCGGAAAGTGCATTTTGAGAGGCTTGGTTATGCGCTTTCTAAGGGGTGCCCCTTTAGAATTACTACCCCATTGCGGGGACAGTTAAATAACCTTAGTCTGTTGTGTAAGAACGGATGTGAGTGAGAAATTAAAAAGAACCACTATAAGTATGTTGCTTAGTGGTTCTTTTGTATTTCTAATGTTATGTATTTTCCTAGGAGAGTAACTATCTGCAGACACATAGCCGAAACAGTGACGATTGGATGAAAGTATGGTATGCTATTGTGTATGAGTGTTCGAAAGGAAGTGAAAGTATGACAGATGAAGAATATATGCGAGAGGCTCTCGTGGAGGCTCGTAAGGCCTATGATATGGGCGAAATTCCTATTGGAGCGGTGTTAGTGCATGAAGGTAAGATTATCAGCCGTCATCACAACCGTCGTGAAGTGGACCATGATGCCACAGCCCATGCAGAGGTGCTGGTCATTCGTGAGGCAAATGCGCTGCTCGAAAGATGGCGGTTGACCGGTTGCACGCTTTATGTTACGATAGAGCCGTGCCCTATGTGTGCTGGTGCCATTATTAACAGTCGCATTGATCGCGTTGTCTATGGCAGTAGCGATTACAAGGGCGGTGCGGTAGAATCTTTGTTTAACGTACTTTCACATCCGAATCTAAACCACGAGCCACAAGTGTTGGCTGGTGTATTGCAAGACGAATGCAGTCAGATGATGAAAGATTTTTTCAAAGAACGCCGTCGTATACGGAGAGGTACTCAAGTGGCTGAAGAGTCCGCACTCGAAATGCGGTAGGTCAGGAAACTGGCGCGGGGGTTCAAATCCCCTCTCTCCGCTCAAGGTAAGGGCTGTATCAGTAGATGCGACTTTTTACAAAAATGACATAGTTGTAGGAGGTATGATATGGAAGTATATTACTCCCCTTTGCAAGAGGTTAATCAAGAATTAATTTATAAACGATTGGGATTTTTATTGCGCAAAATTGGCTTTGAGGAAATTGGTTGCGAGGGCAAACGAGTGGCCTTACTACGCAATGATTTGCACAGTGATTATGAGGCCTATGAAACGGTAGTGGCGTACATGAAAGACCGCATTGAGTCCGAAGGGGGCACGGTGGTTTATGTAGATGAGCCTAGCAACAATTCTCGTGAGGTGATCATTCCTGATGGTGAATCTGTGAAAATAGCTTACATCGATGAACGCATTGCTACTAGTGATGTAGTGATTTCCGTAAACCATATTAAAGCCAATGAATACAGTGGTTTCTCTGGTGCCGTGAACAATACAGGTTGGTATTCTGCCGACTAGAAGGTCGTCGTGAGTTAGTATCCTTAACAGGAACAGAACATCATAAAGCGGTGGCGGAATATGCAGCAGCAGCCACTCGAAATCGTCAACGCTTTCACGTAGGGGTAGCGATGGACATCGTAGCCGATTATGTGAACCAAGATAAGCTAAAAGAGGCTGGTGCGACCAATGAAATCGTAGGTAACTTGGGTATTGTCGTATCCTATGACATGGTGGCTATGGACGAAGCTTTTGGGCGATATTATTACCCAAGCAACACCAGTAGAAAACGGTGTGTTAAGCACAGTGGAAAAACGCACATGGGATTGTTTTTAAAGATATTTCTCCTAACAGCGAATGGCAAGCTATCTTACTTCGTGCGGACCGCATGGGACTTGGTACACGTTCCTATGCTCTTGTGAAAGACGAAGAGTTGATCTTCTATGGTGAAAAAATTTAATACATAATAAAAAATCTCTAGCGCAGTACTTATACTGTGCTAGAGTTTTTTGTACTAACCCACTTGTGTGACAGAAAGGGGGTGGTATCAATGTTAGATACTCCTTGTTAGTTTAGCCTATCCGTATTGTATCACGATTACAGGCAAGCGTAAACATGTAACTATTTCTATTATCTAGGATAATACATAATAATGAGAACCCCAATGATGGATACAATGCCGCCGATGATATCATATCGATCGGGAGTGATGCCGTCTACATAATAGCCCCATAAAATAGAGAGGGCAATGAAGATACCGCCATAGGCTGCATAGACCTTGCCGAAAGGTGCTTCCTGTAAAGTAGGGATAATTCCATAAATGATGAGGGTAATAGCACCAGCGAGCATATACCACGGGCTTTTATCGTCTTTAAGATAAAGCCATACTAAATAGCCACCGCCGATTTCGGCAATACCGGCTAAGATAAAGTAAAATATTGATAAGAGAATTTGTGACATAGTGGTTACCTTTAGAATAATTGATTTTTTGAAGGAGGGTTAAAGTACATGTTATAGGATTTAAGGAAACTGTACATAGCACCCATATAACTAGGAGAAAACATATGAGCTTTTAAAGGTGGGAATGAAGAACTCGAAAGATCAAAAATATTGGTATGGCAGTGCTACTTGTCCATTATAGTCATAAGTTTCCACGCCTCTGAGGTGAGATGTTATACCAGTATCTTTCTTTAATTCAGCAACTATAGCATCTGTTGTACTAAATTTTAATCCTAAAGAGTTTATAGAGCGGTTGTAATTGTAAAAAAATACCTCATCGTGTTTTTATTATTAAATTTTTTTGTCATATGAAATATCGTAAGTTGTTGCATTTATTGTGTAGTAAGGAGGGTTATATCTGATGACATTGATAGAAGGAATTTCTATATATTCATCAAGAGTTTGATCTGCATAGATATGTTTGTATCTTTCAGGTGTATTTCTCAGCTCATCTAATGAAACTGCAAATGCTGACATTGTAAAGAGCGAAAAAGATCGTTAGTAGAAGAAACAGTTTTTTTCATAATCGCACCTCGCTTAAAAACATAATAAATGATATATACTTTCATTATATAAACTACTCACAATAATTTCAACCATTAGGGCATAAAAAAGCAACCAATCCGAAGACTGGTTGCTGTAGTATCCTATTATTTGGAGTACAATTCGACGATTAATGTTTCGTTTACTTCGATAGGAAGTTCTTCACGTTCAGGAAGGCGAGTTAATGTGCCTTGGAAAGCGTCAAGATTTTTTTCGATGTAAGGAAGTTCGAAAGAACGAAGTTCTTGGAAGTTCACTTTGAACATTTCGTTGTCACGGCTAGCTTCACGAAGTTCGATCACATCACCAGGTTTACATTGGTAGGATGGGATGTCAACGCGTTTGCCGTTAACAAGGATGTGGCCATGGTTTACCATTTGACGTGCTTGACGGATGGAGTTACCGAAACCAATGCGATATACAAGGTTGTCCAAGCGGCATTCCAACAATTTCAACATGTTTTGGCCTGTAACACCGTGCATTTTTTTCGCTTTATCGTAATAGCGTACGAACTGGCGTTCTAGCAAGTTGTAGTATGCTTTAACTTTTTGTTTTTCTAATAATTGAAGACCATATTCAGACATTTTCTTTTGACGTTGGTCTTTTTTTACACGTTTTAAAGCCTTCGCGTGACCGAAAACGTTCACGCCGAAGCGACGGCATAACTTAAATCGTGCTTCTCTTCTCGTTGCCATGTGATAATCACCTCTATAGATTAATAAATACTTTGCACAAATTGTGCCTATTTATTATATACTATTGAAAGAAAAAAGTCAAAATCGGATAACCATTGTCAAGGCCGTCGTTTATGCTTATAATAAAAGGTACAGTATTAGTATTTCCAATAGGAAATGATGTAAAGGAGATTCACCATGAATGTGTCCTATAATGTAAGAGAAGAACTATCTATAGATCATACACCAGGGGCGGGGGCTATCGTTATTTTCGGGGCCTCCGGAGACCTGACAAAGCGTAAATTATTGCCAGCTATTTATTCCTTGTTTCAACGGGGATTACTTTCACAGAAAGTGGCTGTGGTGGGCGTAGCTCGTACAGCGATGAGTCACGAGGAATTTCGGGAACAGGTGAAAGTATCCATACTAGGCGACCGCGAGCCAACGGAAGAAGAACGTCAATTCATTGAACGATTCTCCTACGTGGCGGGGCAATATACGGAGCCAGCGACCTATGTGGCACTACGAGAAGAGTTAGAACGAGTAGCAGAGGTGCACGATACGGCAGGGAATGCGCTGTTCTACTTGGCAATGCCACCAGAATTGTTCGAGCCTATCGTTCGTGAATTGCATGGCGCACAGCTATTAGAAGAAGTAGGTTCTTGGTCTCGTGTGATCATTGAAAAACCTTTTGGTCATGATTTAGAAAGTGCTATCGCCTTGGATGCAGCGTTAAAGAAATATATTACAGAAGAGCAAACGTATCGTATCGACCATTATTTAGGAAAAGAAACGGTGCAAAAATATTTTAATGCTCCGTTTGCCAATGCTATTTTTGAACCATTGTGGAATCGCAAATATATTGAGCGTGTAGAAATCACCGTAGCGGAAGAACTAGGCGTAGAAAAAAACGAGCGGGATATTACGATGGCGCAGGGGCTTTGCGAGATATGGTGCAAAAACCATATGATCCAAGTCTTGTCCTTGATTGCCATGGAGCCACCAGCAGCTTTTAATGCCGATGACTATCGGGATGAAATTGCTAAAGTTGATTTCCTCCATCCGTAGCTTACATCGACAAAATTTAGCAGATGTGGCGGTGCGTGGTCAATATGCGGAATCAGTAAATCCAGACCGACCAGCGCCAGACTATCGTACAGAAGAAAATGTACCACCTACATCTATGACGGAAACCTATGTGGCATTGAAATTGTTCATTGACAATTGGAGATGGCGTGATGTGCCGTTCTATTTGCGCACGGGGAAACGATTGCCGAAAAAATCTAGCGAGATTACTATACTTTTCAAACCAATTCCACATTCCATATTCAAACCATTCCATGCGAAAGACTTTAACCAAAAACGTACTCGTTCTTCGCATGCAACCGAATGAAGGGATGGGATTGTCCTTAGAGTGAAATCTCCGGGGTCTAAACTCTGTGTGAACACATTGGAAATGGACTTTTCTTACAGCGATTCCGTGGAGTTAGCGAACATTCCAGATGCCTATGAACGATTAATTTTAGATGGCTTATTGGGTGACCAAACGCTATTTGTTCGCAATGATGCGGTAGAAAAATCTTGGCGTTTATTTAAACCATTGATGGAAGCGTGGGAACGCAATGACGAAGCAACACCATTATGCTTTCTATCCGGCTTTCAGTGAAGGACCAAAAAGAAGCAGAAGAATTATTAGAAGGAGGATCTTGGCGGTGGCGAGAGATATAATTCATGCATTTCCTACAGGGAGATGACGTGGCAAAAAGCGGTGGCCGAACGATTTTTAACCTATACCAATACATGTATTGCAGAAACGGGGGACATGTGTAGTAGCAGTATCTGGAGGAACTACACCGAATGCACTGTTCTCCTTGTTGGATTCCGATGAATACACGAATCGCATCGATTGGGAGCATATTTTTCTTCCTCTGGGTCGATGAACGATTTGTACCACAATCTAATCCAGATAACAATTTTGGGCGTGCAAAAAGATCGTTTATTCGGCAATATTATGGGGCTGCCCATTATTATCCAGTGCCAACGAATAATGGCACTGTAGAAGAGGCGGCGGATAAATATGAGCAAGAAGTGAAAATGGTCTTGAAACGCACGGAAAAGGAGCACATCGACTTAGTGCTATTAGGCCTAGGTGACGATGGACACACGGCGTCCTTATTCCCTAAATCGGAAGCACTCTATGAGCGTGATCGCATGGTCGTGGCTGTGAAAGATGGCAAAGTGTGGGAACGGGTAACATTGACCTTCCCGATGTTGGTACATGCAAAATCTGTGTGGTTTACAGTAGTAGGGGCCTCTAAAGAGGCGGCTCTAGCACGTGTACTTCGCCAACGCAAGGAATATGAAGAATATTCTTGGGAAGATCGTGTAGACCATTGTTCTGCCAGGTGCCAGTGCTAACCCACGATCCAGTGGAATGGTATGTGGATGAGGCGCTGCATAAACAATAATTAATTTGAAATACGAGGTATTAGGCATGTTTAATTTTTGGCACACAAGAATTATTTCTTATTTTAATTATTGCCCTTGTTATCTTTTGGCCCTAAAAAAATTGCCTGAAATTGGCAAGGCCATCGGTAAAAGCATTAATGAATTCAAAGATGCTGTTAGCGGTGATAAAAAAGTAGCGAAAGAAGAACCTGCTAAAGCAGAAACAATTGATGTAGACGCAGGGGCAAAAAAATAGTCATAAACAAAAATAACTAGGAGGAATTATGTGTAAAGATTGCGGTTGTGGTAGCACAGGTAATGTGACTACAAAAATTATTCTACGTTCCGGGCATGATGTGTGTGAATTGTGAAAATACTGTGAATGGTGCTGTTCGTGGGTTACCAGGTGTTTTGGAATCCACAGTAGATTTAAAAACAAAAGAAGTGCGTATTCGCTTTGACCACACAAAAATTGAGGAAGTAGCCATTCGTGCAGCTATCGACGAAAACAGGTTTTTGAAGTGGAATCTGTGAAAGACTATGTTCATGAACATGACGGCATTTTTAGGAGCCATTAAAAAGATATTCAAATGATACGTAAATTTAATCAAGAAACATACACATGGGACGGCGTAGATACCTTGGTGTACAAGCAAGATAATAGCCCGTTTAAAGATGTAACCCGTCAAGTTCTCTTCGATGGGGCTTGGGATATTCCGTGTCAGTTCCGCTATTTTTGAAGTGCAACCAGGTGGATATAGCACCATGGAGCGCCATGAGCATACGCATATGGTCATGATCTTCCGTGGAAAAGGCCAATGTTTGCTTGGCGACACCGTGGAAGACGTCCAAGAAGGGGATATGATTGAAATCCCTAAATTGATGGCACACCAATTTCGTGCGAACCAAGGCGATCATTTAGGATTTCTCTGCTTGGTTAATGTGGACCGAGATAAAGTACAAGTTATCACTGCAGAAGAACAAGCTGAGATGATGAAAAATCCTGCGATTCGAATGTTTTTGGAAAGTGAATAGGTTGGATTGACAGTAGTCGGTTCATTAGAAGAAACAGCACCAATACCTTAGGTGATAGGGAATTGGTGCTGTTTTTTTATATGGCTTTTTATGTATTGTTGTATAACGGTTTCATACATGTACAGGAACATGTGCTATAACTGTAACACATAAAACGGACAAATATATTATAAATTTACTATAATTATCTTTTATTTAGGACGGAGATTTGTTATAATTGAAAAGTTCTCATGTTTTTATAGAAAGTAGGTTGCATATGAATTTTTATTCGTAGTATCAATCGCTTGTTCAATGATTACCTAGCATGGATTGTGTTGGCTGTAGCAGTCATCGCATTCTTAGTGCCAGAAGTATTCATGGGCGCAGCGAAACAAACCGTTCCTTTGTTACAATTAGTTATGTTCAGCATGGGCTTAACATTAACAGGGAAAGTATTCTTAGACGTATTTAAACAACCGTGGCAAGTGATCTTGGTGTCCTTGATTCAATTCTTGTGGATGCCACTAGCAGGTTGGTTAGTGGGCAACTTGTTTGGATTCCCACCTGAAATCGCCTTAGGATTTATCTTGTTAGGAGCAGCCCTCAGGCGGTACCGCATCCAATGTGATGACATTCTTGGCAAATGGTAATGTGCCGTTGTCCGTATCTGCGACGACAGTATCCACGTTATTAGCACCAGTATTAACACCAATCTTCATCGTCTTATACGCAGGACAAACAGTAGATATTGCATTCTGGCCAATGTTCATGTCCATCGTGAAAATCATTGCCGTGCCAATTGCATTGGGCATTATCGTAAACTATTTCATCGGTTCTCGCATTGAACCTGTGAAAGAAGTCTTGCCAACAGTAGGTGCCGTAGCTGTATTGATCATCTTAGCTGGCGTTACTGCCGTTAGCCGTGATAATATCTTAGCGCATGGTGTGATGATTTTCTTGGCTTGCTTAGTGCAAAACGTGAGCGGTTATGTGGTGACATATTTCATTTGCCGTCTATTCGGTTCCAACGTACCAGACCGTCGTGCTATGCAAATCGAAGTAGCAATGCAAAACTCTGCCTTGGCAGCTAGCTTGGCGTTGAAACACTTTACACCACAAGCAGCCGTAGCAGGCGCCGTGTTCTCCATTATCCATAACTTTACAGGATCTATCTTTGCAGGCATTTGCCGTCGCAATGATTCTAAAAGTACACACTAATCTGAAAGTTAGGGTACTTTGGGTATTAGACGATTAAATATCTTCTAGAAACGTCATGTACTTTCATAGTCTGTTATAGAATGAAAGTATGTGGCGTTTTTACTTTACTAAGAAAGTGAATTAAAAGATATGTCGATGCGGAGGGATTTTTTATGTTACATACAAAATGTATGGTAAATCGCGTCGCAATATACGACACATTGATGTATACTATGCATAAAGGAAGGTGATGGATATGGCACTAGAAAATAACATTCCGTTTTCATTGACAATACCTAAAGAGTTACCAATACATGAGAATATGGATGAAAGTGCATGTAATGCTTTGATGGAAACAGGGTACTTACAGGCAGTACGAGGGGAAACATATTCTGTTGCAGAAGTATTTGAAGAGCTAGAAAAAGCGACAGACTGATTTACATATTGTATTTCGGGGATCTGTCGCTTTTTATTGCAAATTATATAAATTTTTAAAAAGTTGATGTAGTGTATGGGGCTTGTTGTTATAGGAGTTTGTAACACGAGTATTAAATGGGTTGAAATGATTTTTGTATATAGAAGTTTAGAAGAAATTCATTATCTTCGCATTCAAGAAATTCCATAACACCGCCTACAGAATATTTTTAGTTTTGATATACTTTCAAGGGCGAAACCTAAAAGAATATTTCCGTGGATTTGTTTTTTTCTTTAGTAAGAGCATAATTCTTCCCTAATTGTGCAATCAGATAGGCTGCTGTTGTATAAGATTGTATAGATTTATCAAGAATGCTGACACGAGATAGTTTATGTGCTGTTCTTTTGCTAATGTTTTCAGCTTGAATGGAAAGTGGTTTAATAGCGATGGAATAATATCCAACTAATGAAGCATCTTCTGAATCAAATACAAGATAAGTGATAGATTGATCCTTTTTTTGTAAACTCAATGGCATTATGTAATAAAAAGTGTTCTACATCGGGATTTTTTAGGGCAAGAAAAATCGGAGAGTAAGTCATAAAGATTTTCCTCTCCGATATATGTCGGCGCTTCCTTATCTAAGTATACACGGATGTTGATACTAAAATATTTATCAGACATATTACTTTCTCCTTTTTGACATTAAAGTTAAGATTTCTTTAGAATCAGTTAATTGTCGTCCGGGAAGAACTTGGTTAGGGATACGTTCTTGTTCAGCCTTATCTAAAGCTGTAACAAAAACGTTCTACACTATCTGGACTAGATACTACGAAGTTATGAGTGATACTTGAAGTGGCCATATTAACACCTCCTAATATTTTTTATACTTATTGTATTTGAAATCAGTTAATAAGAATGGGAAGCCGTACTATTTGTTAATTTAATTATATGATTGACAGGATGACTCGTCAATATGTTAAGAATCTAAATTGTTATAATTTTTTAATGTATCGAAATAATATATAATTCATGAATTAACTGTTATTGGGTAATGGCTACTATGATACTTAAATACAGTTAAGAAAAAAAGTTAGTAGTAGCGAACCCTATAATGAAGTAGAATAACCAAAAAGGCATGCTATAACTATAACGAATGCATAAGTTATAGTAAGGATACAGTAGCGAATGTCGCTTGACAATTAGTTATGGTAGATATACGATTTAGTCATGAGATTAGTTTGGGAAGGATATGGGGCGTGGCTATTTGAAACATTCCATATTAAGATGAAATTATGAGGAACAGTATGAAATTTATACACGATAGAAATAGCAACATCCTTTTTAGCCTTCATGATAGCAGGGGTAAAAAGAAATCACATATGACAACGAAACTTTGACGTTACAAGTTAATAAAAATATATGAATTTGTAGAAGGTGAAGAAAGATCATACCCAGCTGAAATATGTTTTGAAAAATGTGATATCGACCTATGTGATGTATTGATATTTAACAAAACCTTAGGGAAGGACGCTTCAATGGAAAGTCTATTGGGTTACAACAATTTATAGATGAATATATAGACTCAGAATTTGAAATCATTATTGAAGGCTATTAGGGAACACAACTACATATACAGGCTGGTCATGGGAAGATGGAAAACGACCAGTGTCGGCAATTATGTATGTTTGGAATAGCGGAGATATGGTGTATAACGTAAAAAAATAAATGATTTAAAAAGAATAATTTTATAAAGGAGAAAAGCTCATGAACAAATTAGAGAAGAGAAAACTACTAGAAGAATATCAAGTCAAACAAATGGAAGAATTTGAAGAGAACTTACCGATGGAAAAGAAATTATTTTATGAATTATTTGATTATCTAAATGATAAATCAGAAACAGTAGATTGTAATCACGATTTTTCTTTAACAAATGAGTTTTTGAAAGATAAAAATGCAGATATTGAAAAAGGTTATAGAATTTTTTTGCGAGAAAATGGTGTCTGGTTGCGATTGTGAAGTGATTTTTTTAATGTTGAGGAAAAGTTTGAAGAATAAAATGTTTGTATTAGAAATAGACAGGTAAATTTAAAGTTGTAAGGAGAAATAGTGATAGATGCAATCAATACATAATATTTTATGTGAAAAACTAAATCCGAGAAGTGGAGTTATCAAAATAAGTAGTTCTAATGATGACGATAGAATTTATTTCGATATAAGTTGGGAGGAGATTTCCATTTTATTGTTACTGGTTGGGTGCATTACGGGTGGTATTATGTACAAAGAGATAAACAATGTATATCGCCATCTTATGTTTATAAAAAAACTAGATAATAGAGCGTTATCTGTTATGCAACACATTATAGACGAAATTGAAAATGGGAAATATAACAACAAAAAAACTGAAAAAGAAAAAATTAAGCAGGTTCTTGAAGAAAGAAATCTAACCTCTTTTATGAACAATACAAAATGGAAAGAACTGATAGATTCCATCATGGAGAACATGAGAGACATCCCGATACAATATAAGACGTTTTTTTGATGAAGAAGAGCCTAGCATATATTGGACGATTGATGCTGATGAACATTTTTTTCATATGAATATGAGAATTGTTGAATGGTTTAAAATTAAAAGTAAATTTGAGAAAGTTATTGGTCAGGGGCGTTTAATTGAGCCAAAGACATGTGTTACTGATAAAAAATCAGAAATAGAGCGTATGCTTAATAAATTTAGTATTCCTTATGAATATGATGATATTGAAAAGTGTTTTATTATTTTTTTGGATATAGATAATTCATTGAGGAATACTAGAAGATTATAAAGAGTATACACATGATGAGAGGTATTGAATTTAAAGATGATGAAATATACAAGTATAAAAGATATCGTTGAATATGGATTAGATGCTATTTCTGATAAGGAAAAATAACAATAAACCTGAAAGACTTTCTATACATTAGACGAGTTTTAGAGGAATATATGCGTTATCTACATAATCCTGATCATTATCCCGATATAGAATCAATTCAAAAATTTTTTTAGGTGATGCTTCTTCGGGAGGCGGATTTGAATGTTTAAGCACAGCTATTTATAACAAAAGTATATAAAGTTGATTTGCCGGCGAAGATTGAAAAATGATTGATGATGGTTTATTTGAACACCCTCTTTATCCCAGCTACTATAAGAAAGATGAATAAGTAATAATTGGATAGTATTGTAATAGTAGAAAATATAAATATATGTGGATACGTAAATTCGAAGCTGTAGGAAAGGATAAAAAGTGGAAATAGTGTTTGTTAAATTTTAACTAATGAGGAATACAGATTTTTGATAAATGAAATAAAGGCATATTGGGACAAGCAGAAAAAGAATATGAGGATAGATATAAAGTGACATTTTTAAAGGACTATGAAAGATCAACAGAATACCTTAAAAATGGAAAGCTACTTGATTATCCAAACAAAAAGAATATCCTTCAGATATTGATATAGTATGTACGCTTGCTTCTTTAAAGTTAGAGCTTAGACGCGGTGAGTATATAAGATATTTAAATTCTTTTCTTGATAAATTTGAAATTTATTTGGATAATGCTCAAAAAAAGCAAGAGTTTACACCAATATTGCATGTAACCATGATTATACTGAAGAAACATTAGAGTATTTACTAAAAAGCAAAAGGATTTAGATTCTCCTTTTATTGAAAACATATACAGGGTTGGGGCTTTTATTACTTTTAGTATGTGCCAATCTAATGAAGATAAAGAATGGCTTATATTGAGTCAAAAAAATATTTTTGAAAAAAAGCTAAAAATATTGATGATAGTTACGAATATTCCTTCAATCATGCAGTCTCTTTATATGAACTCAAAGAATATGAGAAAGCTAAAGAAATATTTTTAGAACTATTGAAAAAATATCCTGATAGAATGAGTCTATTGCTTAGCATTACATATTGCGAAGTATATCTTGGTAATAAAGATAAAGCAATATCTCGGCTAGAAAAGAGTAAAGTCAGGAGAAGATGAAAATTACAATTTAAAAACAGATGATATTTCTGCGGAGCAAATTTTTTTGATGCCTATTATGTACTTGAAGAATTCGACAAATTCTTACATTACTATAGCGATGAAGTTATTTTGTCAATACTATTTAGCTGACTGGGAACACTATTATTATGCTTTTATGGCTAAAGGATGAAAAAAAGCAAAGTTTTTTTGTCCTTGAAGAAAAAAATAGACTCTATTTAATGGATGCTATTAAAGAAGCTATAGTTGATGATGACTATGTGAGCGAGGAAGATAAGAAGAAATATATTGAGGAATTGGAAAAAGATAAAAGAGAATATGAAGAAATGATTTCTCGTGTAAAAATCTCTAACTTTCAAACCAAAAGTGAGGCTTAAGTTGTATCCAGAGTTTTCTTGCTTCATGGTAGACTGTGTGAGACATAAATTTAAATGAAATGTTGTAAAAATTTGAAGTTGGTACTGCAACAATTATGATAAATGAATAAGTTATAAAAAGTTGCATATGTCTTGGGGAGCAATAGCAGTTTTGATTACCCTAGCAGGGCGCTGTGTTTGAAGAAATAGAAAAAGCGACAGACTGATTTACATATTGTATATCAGGGCTCTGTCGCTTTTTAGTCTAAATTATATAAATTTTAAAAAGTTGATGTAGTGTATGGGGCTTGTTATTATAGGAGTTTGTAACACGAGTATTAAATGGTTTGAAATGATTTTGCATATAGAAGTTTAGAAGAAATTCATTGTCTTACATTCAAGAAATTCCATAACACCGCCTACAGAATATTTTTAGTTTTGATATACTTTCAAGGGCGAAACCTAAAAAGAATATTTCCAGGATTTGTTTTTCTTTAGGAAGAGCATAATTCTTCCCTAATTGTGCAATCAGATATGCTTTCGCTGTTGTATAAGATTGTATAGATTTATCAAGAATGCTGACACGAGATAGTTTATGTGCTGTTCTTTTTGCTAATGTTTTTCAGCTTGAATGGAAAGTGGTTTTAATAGCGATGGAATAATATCCAACTAATGAAGCATCTTCTGAATCAAATACAAGATAAGTGATGGATTGATCCTTTTTTGTAAACTCAATGGCATTATGTAATAAAAAGTGTTCTACATCGGGATTTTTAGGGCAAGAAAAAAATCGGAGAGTAAGTCATAAAGATTTTCCTCTCCGATATATGTCAGGGGTTTTCTTATCTAAGTATACACGGATGTTGATACTAAAATATTTATCAGACATATTACTTTCTCCTCTTTGACATTAAAGCTAAGATTTCTTTAGAATCAGTTAATTGTCGTCCGGGAAGTATTTGGTTTGGTATACGATCCTGTTCAGCTTTATCTAACGCCGTAACAAAACGTTCTACACTATCTGGGGGTAGATACAACGAAGTTGTGAGTGATACTTGAAGTGGCCATATTAACACCTCCTAATATTTTTTATACTTAATTGTATTTGAAATCAGTTGATAAGAATGGGAATCCGTACATTTGTTAATTTAATTATATGATTGACAGGATAAATCGTCAATATGTTAAAAAAATTTAAAAATATTATAATCTTCAATGTATTGCAATAATGTATAATGAGTGAATTAACTGTTATGGGATAGTGGTTACATATGATATTTAAATACAGTTAAGAAAAAAAGCTAGTAGTAGCGTACTCATAATGGAGCAGAATAACCAAAAAGGTATGCCATAACTATAACGAATGTATCATTTATAATAAGGATACAGTAGCGAATATTGCTTGACAATTAGTTATGGTAGATATACGATTTAGTCATAAGGTTAGTTCGGGAAACATATGAGGCCTCGGACATTTAAAATATCCTGTAGAAATGATGACGTATTTAATAACGATATAATAATTAAGAGAGCAAACAAAAGTGAGAGTACCAAGTTATATTAAAGAAGAAAATTACAATATAAAACATATAGATGATACATTTACAAGTATTAGTATTTGCAACAACTTAGAAAGTGGAGATACCAATGAACTGTATGAAATTCATTTTTGGTTCACTTTTTGAAGAACATATGATTTGTGGTATGTATGATGAAAAATGAGATTAGCAATCCTTGTATGATAGTAGCAAAATGTATACATACAGGAAAAGAAATTTTTACTCTATGATGGAGCTAAATATGGATACAACCCTATGTTCTGTGATGAGATACATTTAGAAGATATCAAAAAACGTTCACTTTCTAAATTAGAAATTCCAAACTCTAACATTGAAATAGATTTTGCCTATAGCACTGACTTTTGATGAAGAGAAAGAAGATTTTGAATTTGATGAAGATGACTTTACAGAAACTATTAACGGAGAAAAATTTCTTTTTGAAGAAGTGAAGAGAAATGGATTTGATTATATAAAAATTACTGCTATAGACGAACTGGATACCAAAAGAGTTATTTGTGAGTTAGAACTTGCATAAATTTATTAATTACGAGGGTAAAAATATGAAACCTCCTATTTTAACGGAGAAATATTTTGAATACATCAATTAAGAAAATGAAAAATTTAGAGGAGACAACTGAAATGGGTGAAACAGAAAAGAAATTAACATACGCAAAGATTACCATAGAAAATATTAAAAGTTTGGATGAAAACTCTTATTATGATGTTGTTGATCCAATGTGGGAAACAATTAATATTTATGATGGATATGATGAGTATATTCAATCAGCGCAGACTTTCACTTTAGAGCAAAGATATTTATTAGCCATTACTTGGTATTTTTGTAGAAGTAAATAATGGAGGTCATCATCAGTTTTTTATATAATCCTACAGGGATAGTTTGGGAAGATGCAATAAAAGGTTTCAAACATTTTGGAATGAACGAATATGCAGGTAATTTTCAAAAAAAGTTGTAGACTATTGTGGTGGGACAATATCGTTTTGGTAGAGAAGAAAGATACCATATGCTAGAAATATTGGAAGAAAAAAATACGGAGAGGAATTTTTTTAAGATTTTTAGATGAAGCCGATGATTTCATTTATAATTATGAAGGGGAAGAAAGCGAACTAAACTACATCAAATCTCACCCAGAAAAGTTTGTATTTGAAGGAGAATACGAGAGCTTTTACAATCGACGTTAAATAAAGAAAAAGTAATATTCTAAAAAAAGTTGAGAGAATGGTGCTTGAGTGAAGAATCTTTAGCGTGTGAAAAAGAGCTTTCATTAGAGAAATGTCTGACAGAGGAAATAGATAAACGATATGGATGGAGTATTTGAATGTTTAAAAGTACATTATCAGTATGTCTTGATAGCAGGTGGATTACTATTTTTAATCGGTGCAATAAGAGACTGGAAATGGGTATATCAAGCTACAGTCGGAGATAAGGTGCGACACGCATTTATTTTTGAAGTGTGGGGTGAGAAAGGATATAGAGTCTTTATAGGAATATGTGGACTGTTGCTTGTCATTTGTGGTGTTGTGTTTTTAATGTTAGATAAACGATAAAAAGTGGAGGTAATGTAACATGAAATGGAATTCAGAAAATCGCGAAGAATTTTTTGCGTATATAGAAAAGCTTACGGATGAAGATACATATACGGAATGTATGGCAGCATTGGAAAGCATCCCTATGGAAGAACGGGATTACCAAGTATGGTATCAGCTTGCTCGTACCTATCAAAACTTTGCAATTGTCGGCAATGATGATAAAGGAACACCCAGTTTTATTGGCGATAAATTTTTATTAAAATCGATAGATATTTTGAATTCTGTTAGAGATGAGGGGAAAGATAAAGCTGAATGGAATATGCGCATGGCATATGCCTATCAATATTTAACTCATGAGGAGGAAAAGAGCGATTCCTTATGCCTTGCGTTGGGCGGAGTTAGATCCTGAGGATAAGGATGCATTGTTAGTGGTAAAAGAGTGTCAAAGAAGAAATAGAAAAAAAGAGCAAATGTGGCTACGGAGAAAGTAATCGATCAAGAAACTGCTGACATTGATGAAGACTGGGGCGTTTATCTATGCAACGCATTTGCTTACGACTTGCCGGCTGTGATTAGAGTCAATTTAGCTCTTTAGGGATTTTTGAATATACTGCAAACTACCCTAAAAGATTACATTTACAAATATTATATAAGAATGCTAATGACAGCGGGTTTCCTACAAGAGAAGAAGGGGAATATGTATATTCTATAGAAGATGCTGTAGAAGAGATTGTTAAACAACATGGAGACATGTTAGTAGGGCGTTATGAAATGCGATGAGCGGGTACGTATTTTTTTGCCTATACTAAGAATGAGTTGGGGTACTACGATGAAATTTCTGCGGTGATGTCAAAAAACTTCCCTGACTATGCCTATACATTGGCAATAGTAGATGATCCTGACTGGGAACTGTATTTTCAGGGACTGTATCCTGACAGATATGAATACCAAAGTATTATGAATATGAGGCTCATTGAGGATATTAAAAGTGATGGTGATAGTATGGTGCCGAGAGTACTCGAACATTGCCTACTCTTTAAAAACAGAAGAACATGGGGAAGCCTTTTTTAGCCAAAAGTAATGGAAGACGGTTTTATAAAACTTTCATCAGAAAGATCAGAGCGACAATGAGGATATAGATAAAGGAATATCCATATGTACTTGTCATTGGTAGGGAAGATGCTTTTGAAAAATATCGATGAAATTGTTTGGTATCTTATGGATCTAGCAGAAGAATTTGACGGGGAATATAGTGGCTGGGGATGCCATATTGTGAAGTAATCTATTGTTACAAATGTTTGACTACTGTAGAGATATTGTCATGAAAGTATAGCTATTTCCTTGTAAAATCCTAAAATAAAGTATATAATAGACTGTCGTAGTACGATTTGTACAAATGTTAGGAATATCCCTACTTAAGTAGATAAAGGAGTATAGAATGATTCGTGAAAATCTTCGCAATGTGGCGATTATCGCCCACGTTGACCATGGTAAAACAACATTGGTAGACGCATTGCTTAAACAAAGCCATATTTTCCGTGATAATGAAAAAGTTGCTGAACGTGTAATGGACTCTAACGATTTAGAACGTGAAAGAGGGATTACGATCCTTTCCAAAAATACAGCCGTTATGCATAACGATGTGAAAAATTAACATCGTGGACACACCGGGCCATCGCTGACTTCGGTGGTGAAGTGGAACGTGTATTGAACATGGTTGACGGCGTATTATTATTGGTGGACTCTTTTCGAAGGTCCAATGCCACAAACGAAATACGTATTGCGCAAAGCTTTGGAACAAGGTTTGAAACCAATCGTGGTGATCAACAAAATTGACCGTCCTGACCAACGTGTTCATGAAGTAGAAGACGAAGTATTAGAATTGTTCATGGAATTGGAAGCAGACGATGATCAATTGGACTTCCCTGTGGTATATGCATCTGCTCGTGATGGCATTGCGAAAGCATCTATGGAAGATGATTCCACAGATATGACGGCATTATTCGATGTATTGATCAAAGAAATTCCTGCTCCACAAGGCGACATCGATGGTCCATTGCAATTCATGGTAACGACCCTTGACTATGATGATTTCGTAGGTAAAATTGCCGTAGGTCGTATCGTTCGTGGTCGCATGAAAACTAATCAACAAGTGGTGTTGATGAATGGTGAAAGCACTCGTAAAGGTAAAATCGGCCGTGTGTACACATACAATGGTTTGAATCGTGTAGAAACTGATGAAGCGGGCATGGGCGATATCATCGCTTTCGTAGGTATCGATGACATCAACATCGGTGAAACTGTGGCGGATGCAGAAAATCCAGAAGCACTGCCAACAATTTCCATCGATGAGCCAACATTGTCCATGATGTTCTCTGTTAATAACTCTCCATTCGCGGTCGTGAAGGTGACTATGTAACAAGCCGTCATTTACGTGACCGTTTATTCAAAGAAGTGGAAACTAACGTATCCATGCGTGTAGAAGAAACAGATTCTCCGGATTCTTTCAAAGTATCTGGCCGTGGCGAATTGCATTTGGCAGTGTTGATCGAAACGATGCGCCGTGAAGGTTATGAATTACAAGTGGGTAAACCTCGTGTAATTTTCAAAGACATCAATGGACAAAAAAATGTGAACCATTGGAGCATTTAACAATCGACGTGCCACAGAATTTATGGGTGCCGTAATGGAAAACTTGGGTGTTCGTAAAGCTGAGTTGATCAACATGGTGGAATTAGCTGGTTACTTACGTATGGAATTCGTAGTCCCTGCTCGTGGTTTGATTGGTTTCCGTGCACAATTCTTAACAGCTACAAAAGGTAATGGTATCATGAACCATGTATTCCATGGCTATGCACCATACAAAGGAGATATCCCAGGCCGTACGCGCGGTGCCTTGGTAGCTTTCGAAGACGGCGAAACTACACCATATGGTTTGAACTCTGTACAAGACCGTGGTACTTTATTCTTGGGTGCTAACGTGCCAGTTTACAGGCCAAGTTATCGGCGAAAATGCTCGTGAAAAACGACATGGACGTAAACCCTAACAAAAAGAAACATGTTACTAATATGCGTTCTAGCTCTTCTGATGAGGCAGTTCGTTTAACACCTCCACGTATCTTTAGCTTGGAACAAGCCTTAGAGTGGATCAACGATGACGAATTGGTAGAAGTAACACCAGAAAACATCCGTATGCGTAAAGCTATTTTGGATCGTTCCGCTCGTGCGAAAGCAGCAAAAGCTGGTAAATAATTACATATACTATATGGAGTAATTCCGCTGAAAGACTTGCCTTCTATCTCTCAAAATAGAGAAACTGAGCATGGAAAGTATAAGGATGAATATAAAGACCATGTATCTGAGATACGAGAGATAAAAAGAAAAATGAAACAAGGGTGGAGTTTGTAAGGTAATTGTGATATACTGTAGCTAGATAAAGAGTAAATGCAGATATATTCTGTATGGTCAAAAAAGCAAACCCCCTAAGGAGTCCAAGACCTTAGGGGGTTCTTGCATTATTACACTAATGCTAGAGTGAGGTTAGTTGCCTAATTATTCCCTATCTAACCATTTGCAAATATAGTAAGCTACTACACTTGCCAAAAATAGAGAATAAAAGAGTAAATGCATTCCATATGGTCCCCCTTTTCCGTTGCAGATTGGGGTAGGCAACGGTTTTATTGTAGCAGATTTTTTTCATAAAATATATAAAAAGCACAGAGGGCAAATTCTGTGCTTTTTGTTATGCATTGATATTTTGTTGTATTTTATAGTGGTGAAAGCCTATAATAGGTATATAACTAACATAGTATTAATGATATAGGAGACAGGATGAAAGAACTCCGCACACTGCCAGATGGTAGCATTACATACGAATTACATAGAAAACGAGTGAAGAATATGAATCTTCGTGTCACCACTAGTGGTGTGGTTCGAGTGTCTGCCTCCCCTCGTGTCCCCCTAGGGATGATTGAAGAGTTTATCTGCCGTCATCGAGCTTTCATAGAAAAAGCGCTACAAAACCGTAAAGGATAGTGGCGGTCATCCGATGGTACCTGCTGTAGATACAGAAATCATGGTGATGGGCAAGATGTATCGAGTAGTGCTAGAAAAGCCTCATATAGTATCAGCCTATTTGGAAACATCTTTGCAGGATAGTTTAATGTGTGGTAATTTGTCACAAGGTAAACCATCACAGAGGAATCTGTTATCACGCAATGCATCCAACGGTAAACTATTAAGAGAAATCATCTGCTTATGCAGTGACAATAGCAGAGGATATAGTATTAGTGCGATATCCAAGTGATCATGAGAACTTGGATGCTAGCAAAGTAGAACGGATGTGGCTTAATTTTTGGAAAACCCTAGGTCAGGACTTCATGGAAACACTAGCACAACAAGTGCGTGGGGAATTTCAACAAGCGGGGTATACGGTGCCGACACCGACCTTGCGCTTGAGGTATTTGACGAGTCGTTGGGGCTCTTGTATGCCTGTAAAAAAAGTTATCACCATGAATACTCGATTGCTCCTAGGTCCCACGGAGTTTGCCCACTATGTGATGGTCCATGAATTTGCTCATTTTATCGAGGCGAACCATTCGTCACGCTTTTACAAGGTCATGAGTGATGTGTTGCCGAACTGGCAACAGATGAAAAATGGAGATGAAGGCATATTATACATAAATTTGCCTAGTAAGGATATACGAAGTAGTAACATGTATCAAAAAATGCCTATGTAGTTTGTTAAGCAGATTGCATAGGCGTTTTTATTTTGTAAGCATCCATGGATTGATAGATGACAAATGCTTTCACGGTACACTGAAATATGCAATGTATGATATAATAAAGGGAATGAAAAGTATACCGTGTTACGTTAGTAAGGAGGGCCCATGAGACCATTTGTACATCTGCATAGTCATAGTGAATATAGCCTCATTGATGGCATTAGTCGATTGCCACAAATGGTGAGTCGAGCGAAGGAACTCAACATGCCCTGCCCTGGCCTTAACGGACCATGGGAATATGTACGGGGCTATTTATTTTTATAAAGAAGCCATAGCGCAAGGAATCAAACCTATTTTGGGATGCGAAGTGTATGTGACCGAGGGCAGTCGTTTCGACCGTCCTGAAGGTAAGACTTACGAACGATTAAAGCATTTGATTCTTTTAGCGGAGACCATGGAAGGGTACGAGAATATTGTTAAAAATTGTGTCCAAGTCTTCTACGGAAGGGTTCTACCGCAAACCTCGTGCGGATCGAGAATTATTGTCTACGTATAACAAAGGCATTATTGCTCTCAGCGCTTGTATTGCTGGAGAAATTCCGCAACTCATTTTGCAGGACAACATTGAGGGCGCTCATCGTGCCTTGGAATGGTATTTGGAGACCTATGGAAAGGATAACTTTTTCTTAGAAATTCAGAATCATGGAGACCCAAAGGAATTGCACGTGCAAGATGTGCTAGTGGAAATGGCAGAACAATATGGAGTAGGTCTTGTCTGCTCTAATGACTTTCACTATGTCTATGCAGACGATGCAGAGGCTCATGATATTAAAGTGTGTATTGCCACCGGCGCTAAACGAAGTGATTTGGACCGCATGAAGTTTTTCAGCAATGAATTTTATATGAAAAGCGGCGATGAAATGGAAATGCTCTTTGGGCACATTCCAGAGTCCTTGGATAATACCTTGAAAATTGCGGAACGTTGCTATGTAGAGTTCAATTTTGATGCCCACCATTTGCCGAAATTTGATGTTCCAGAAGGAGAAACGGCACATACCTATTTGCGCAAAGTCTGCGAGTCCTATATTCCTCAATTTTATCCAGAAGTAACGCCAGTGTTGCAAGAACGATTGGATTATGAGCTAGGCGTTATTAGTCGTATGGGCTTTGAAGACTACTTCCTCATCGTCTGGGACTATGTGAAATATGCCCGTGAACACGGCGTATTAGTGGGACCAGGTCGTGGTAGTGCGGCAGGTTCTGTAGTAGCCTATTTGCTAGGGATTACAGGCCCTGGATCCTATCAAGTATGATTTGCTCTTTGAACGGTTCTTGAATCCAGAACGGGTGAGCATGCCCGATATCGATATCGACTTTTTGCTATGAAACTCGGAATAAGGTCATCGACTATGTGACGGAAAAAAATATGGACAAGAGCGAGTGGCACAGATTATTACCTTCGGTACAGAAGCGGCTCGTGCCGTTATTCGTGACGTAGGTCGAGTGCTAGATATGCCGTTGCCCGATGTGAATCGCTTGGCTAAGATGATTCCCAACGAATTGGGAATCACTTTGAAAAAGGCATTAGAGGTAAAAAGAACTTAAAGATTTGTACGATACGGATGAAGAGGTAAAAGAACTCTTCGACCTCTGTTTGCGCTTGGAAGGCATTGCCCTGTAACTCCTCTACCCATGCAGCGGGGTTGTAATTTCAGCAGCGCCTCTAGATGAATATGTACCGGTGCAAAACTCCAATGAAGATGGATTTGTTACGCAATATGACAAAGATAATATCGAAGAACTAGGTCTATTAAAGATGGACTTTTTGGGACTTCGCACTTTAACAGTGATGGGCGAGGCATTGCGGCTGATTAAAAGAAAATCATGGCATCGAACTCGATTTAGATGCGATACCACTAGATGATCAGGCCTCTTGTGAACTCTTGTGCCGTGGCGAAACGGCAGGGGTATTCCAGTTAGAGTCGGAAGGGATTACAAAATTAGTCATGGACTTGAAGCCAGAACATTTTTGAAGACTTAATTCCATTAGTGGCCCTCTATCGTCCGAGGACCGTTGGGGTCGGGCATGGTAGAAGATTTTATCAAGCGCCGTCATAAAGAAAAAGAAGTGACCTACTTTACATCCTATTTTAGAGCCTATTCTAGAGGATACATTCGGGGTTATCTTGTACCAAGAACAAGTTATGCAGATTGCCTCCCGCTATGGGCGGGTTCTCCTTGGGACAAGCGGATTTGATGCGCCGTGCCATGGGTAAGAAAAAGGAATCTGTACTGAAAGCACAGCGAGACTCCTTTGTGGCGGGGTCTGTGAATAATGGCATTGATGAAACATTGGCTAATGAAGTATTCGATCTCTTGCTATATTTCGCAGGCTATGGATTCAATAAATCTCACTCCGCGCCTATGCGTATATTGCGTACCAAACAGCGTACTTGAAAGCCCATTATTTCCCAGAATTTATGGCGCCACGATGACTAGCTTTATGGGCAATATGGATAAAATGACGAACTATATCAACGTCTGCAAAGGCAAAACAAGTCGATGTATTGGGTCCAGATATCAACCATTCGGAGCGCATGTTTACCGTACAAGATGGACAGATTCGCTTTGGATTGGGCGGTATTAAGCATGTAGGTGATAATGCCATCGAGGAATTGTTGGCAGAGCGAAGACGAAATGGACAATTTGCATCCATTGTCGATTTTTGTGAACGCATTTCCTATCGCGTGGTGAACAAACGATTATTAGAAAGTTTAATTCGCTGTGGGGCGATGGATTCTTTCAAAGAAAATCGCAACCAATTGTTGCAGATTTATGAACAAGCCCAAGGCATCGGGGCGAAAGAACAAAAAAGTAGTGCCCTAGGGGCGGTGAGCTTGTTTGCAGATGTGGAAGAGATGGAGACCATCCATGTGCCGGACCTGCCAGATTTGTCGAAAGAATTAAAACTGAAAGATGAAAAGGAATACACTGGCTTTTACATCACTGGCCATCCTCTCGATGCGTATCGAGAAGAATTACAAGATGCCTTTGCGTTAGGGCGACTTAGCGAAAATCCGGAATCCTTTGACGGTAAATCGGTGACCGTTGGCGGATTGATCGTTGACAAGGTGGATAGAATTACAAAGGCTCGCCAAGAGAAAATGTGTACTTTAACATTGGAAGATTTCACGGGTACTGTCAATGTTGTGGTATTCCCGCAGACCTATCAGACAGCGCATATGCTATTGCAACGAGATGGGGTGGTAGCCATCGACGGGCGTATTGATGCGGATGAAAAAGGTGTACAGCTCATAGCGAGCAGCGTGAAACCACTGAAAGTAGACTACGATCAAGTGCGACAAATTCGGATTCGCATTACCCCTCGTTATGATACGCCAGAGGCAAGTCAACAGTTGCAAACCCTATTGAAAGAATTGCCGGGACAGACACCGGTGGTGTTATTGTTGGAAAAACAGAAACGGACCTTAACGGTGAATCCAAGTTTTTATTTTACCCCTTCGAAAGAGTCGATTGGGCGTATTCAAGCCTTGTTGGGTGCGAATGCAGTAGAGTTACTATAAGGAGATAGAAATGGACAAGAAAACAAAGATTGTTTGTACCATGGGGCCAAGCACAGATACCTTAGAGATGGTAGAGTCCTTGTTGCGCGCGGTATGAATGTAGCACGATTTAATTTCTCCCATGGCACCCATGAGGAACAGGCGAAGCGCATGGAATTAGTGCGATTAGCCTCAGATAGAACAGGTATTCCAGTAGCCTTGATGCTAGATACAAAGGGCCCAGAAATTCGCCTTGGCTTATTCAAAGACGGTAAAGTATGCTTAGAAGAAGGACAAGCTTTCACATTGACTACGAGAGATGTGGAAGGAACGAAAGAGATTTGTTCTGTGAACCATGCGGGTCTGCCAGAAGATGTGAAAGAGGCGAAACAAATCTTGTTGTCGGACGGTCTCGTGACATTGCGTATTGATTCCATCGAAGGTACTGAGATTCATACGACAGTAATGAACACAGGGGATGATGAGTAACCGTAAACGCGTCGCTGTACCAGGCGTATCCTTATCCTTGCCACCGGTGTCTGAACAAGATGAAAAGGATTTACTTTTTGGTTGTGAAATGGGTGTGGACTATGTGGCGGCATCTTTCATGCAGCGCGCTAGCGATGTAGTGGCGATTCGTCGCATTTTAGAATCCAAAGGTGCAGATATTCGTATTATTTCCAAAATCGAAAATGAAGAAGGTCTCAATAATCTAGATGCTATTTTAGAGGTGTCCGATGGATTGATGGTAGCTCGTGGTGACTTGGGCGTTGAAATCCCAGCAGAAGAAGTGCCAGTGTTACAAAAATGATGATTCAAAAATGTAATGTCGCATCCAAACCAGTTATTACAGCCACACAAATGCTAGAGTCCATGGTATCTAACCCAAGACCAACACGGGCGGAAGCGAGTGACGTAGCGAATGCCATTTTAGACGGCACCGATGCAGTTATGTTGTCTGGAGAAACAGCGGGCGGTGACTATCCACTAGAAGCGGTGAGCACTATGGCACGCATTGCGAAGGTGACAGAAACATCTGATCTTTATGTGAATAGCAATCATACAGTGCCATTGGCAGAGGCAAAAACAACAGATGCTATTTGCTCCGCTACGGTGAAGTAGGGCGCTCCTTGGCGGCTGGGGGCCATCATTACTTGCACAGAGTCGGGTATCACAGCGATGAGCATCTCTCGCCATCGTCCGAACTGCCCTATCATTGCCGTAACACCTCATGAAAGCGCATTGCGCCGTATGCAGTTGTACTGGGGCGTGACAGCTATCCAAGGTCCATCCCACTCCAACTCGGATGAAATGGTACATTGTGCTATGAGTGCTTGCCTTTAGGGGAAGGATTGATTCAATCTGGTGATCTAGTGGTTGTGACCGCTGGTGTGCCATCTGGTTTATCGGGAACAACGAATATGATTCGCGTCCACGTAACAGGCAATGTATTGATTAAAGGTCGTGGGGTAGGTAAATTATCTGTTACAGGACCTATTCATCACGGAGATTCAACAGAACCAATGGCAGATGGTAGCATCTTGGTGGTTCGTGATTTAGAACCAGAATATATGGAATTAGCCAAACGAGCAGGCGCTATAGTGACGGCGGAAGAAGGATACACATCTACGGCGGCTATTGCCGGTATCCAATTTGGCATTCCTGTCATCTTGGGAGCTCATGATCAATCGAAATTAACGAATGGTCAAGTGGTGACCGTGGATGGTATTCGTGGTAATGTATATGAAGGTATTGCAAACGCAAGATAGGAGGTACCTATGGAATATCGTGTTCCTACACAAGCAGATGCAGTGGTGGTAGAAGAAATTGTGAGCCGCAAACTGCGCAACTCTATGCTTTGGATGGTATGGGGCTTATTGACCACAGCCATCATCGGATTTTTAGCGTTGACGAACTCAAGTTGGTTGCGCTTTGCCCATTCTAACTTTAATATCATTTTATTAGCCGAAGTGGCGGTGGTATTTTTATTTTTCCTTCCGTCAATACACGGCGTCAAACACGTTTTTGAAAGCTATGTTTTTCCTCTACTCCATCATGAATGGATTGACCTTGACGGCTATCGCCTTACATTATTCCTTTGAGGTCGTTGTGTATGCCTTAACGGGGGCTGTGGCAGTGTTCGGTAGCTTTGCCTTCTTGGGGGTAGTGGTGAAAAAAGATTTGTCTGGTCTCGGCACATTCCTCATGGGCGCCGTGATTGCTTTGGTGATTGCTAGCTTAGTGATGATGTTCTTTGGGGCTAGTGATTTCAGTCTATTGGTATACAGCTATATTTCGGTAGGGATTTTTTCCTTATTCACAATGTATGATGTATATCGCATTAAACGAACGATTATGGAAGTGGCTTACGAAGATGAAAGCGTCCTAGAACGGGTTGAGTTGATTGGAGCCTTAGGATTATACCTAGACTTCATCAATATTTTCATCAACTTACTTCGTATTTTCAGCCGCCGCTAAAGTATGATATACTACTAGTGTAGGGGGAGCAATGAGGCTCCCCTTTTACTATGTGAAAGTAGAAACTGTGTAATATAAAATAGAACGTAAGGAGGGATACTATGGAAGCCAAAGAATGGGAAACCTTTGTCACTGTGGTAGAAGAAGGAAATATAACGAAAGCAGCAGAAAAACTGTTTCTTTCACAGCCAGCGCTGAGCTATCGGTTAAAGCAAGTGGAAGATATCCTAGGGCGACCACTGCTCATCCGCACCAACGATGGTATAGCTTTGACGGCAGAAGGGGAATTATATTATGACTATTGTCGCCGTATGATTCGATCTAGAGAAGAACTGCGACAAAACATTGGCAAAGTGACTGGCAAGATTCAGGGCACCTTGAAAATTGCGGCATCCATCAATTTTGCGGATTATGAATTACCCCACTTGCTCAATAATTTTACCAAGCAATATCCGAACATTCGCATTGAAGTGAAAACGGGCTATAGTTCCCATGTGAACAAAATGTTTAATTCTGGGGAAGTGATGTTAGCCTTCGCCCGTGGGTGAGATACAATCATGTGGCGAATGGGAATTTGTCTATTTGATGAGCCCTATTGCCTTGTGTATAAACATCCTGTAGAGTACAAGGAACTACGAGACATTCCGATGATTAATTATCGTACGGATGGATCCATTGCGACGGTGGTGGAAAATTGGAAGAAGGAACATAGTGTAGGTGATGTGAGACCTGCCATGGAACTGGATTCCATGGTGACTTGCCGTCACTTTGTACGAGAAAGGGCTCGGTTGGGCTATTTTTGCCATACTTGGGACTAGGTAGCTGTCGGGAACACGGCATCTATGTGGAATCGTTGCGCATGAAAAATGGTCAACCTTTGGTGCGGTCTACCTATTTGTTCCACGATGAAGTGAGCACAAAATTGATCGCCGTAAAAACATTTATTGAATATGTAACAGACTATTACGAAAATCACCCTATCGTGACATTACCGGGATATACTGCGTAGTTTCTACTAAGGACTAAATTTGATTGGTATAGAATATTATTAACGCACTGTTAATGTATATGAAAGTAGCAATCATGACTCATATCTATTATGAAAAATAGGAACAATTTAGTAGGAATAAGCGGGAAATGGCATAACAATGAAGTTTAGCATGCATTACCAAAATGCATGCTTTCATATTTTTGCAGAAAATAAATTTTTTTATAAACCATATAAAGGATTTTTATTTTTTACCTTCTGAAACGATTGGATATAATGGGAGCGTAGAAAGACCTGAGATATTTGCACGTTCTAGTATTCTAGTAAGTGGTGAACCGCCCTTATATATTATTTTTGTTTATATATTCAGTTTCACGTTTATAGAAAGTAAGAGTGCAATCGACGTAGGCAATGTTTTTTATATCTTATGTAGTAAGGAGACACAAGATGAACAAAAATCATTAATGCCTTGATTACGTGGGCTATCCCATTAGTAATCTGGTTCACTCCGAGCTCCAGAAAGGCTTAGCTGACGGCGCTTGGAAATTGTTGGCTTTTTATTTAGCTGCTATCGTAGGATTGGTATTAAAACCATTCCCGAGCTCCAGTAGCAGTATTATCTGCCATTGGTGCCTCTGCATTATTCTTAAACAATCCGAAAGAAGTATTGTCCGGATATGCATCCACTACAACTTGGTTGATCTTTGCGGCATTCTCCATTTCTGTAGCCTTCGTAAAAACAGGTTTGGGTCGTCGTATCGCATACCATATGATCGATGCCTTCGGTCACACTACACTTCGTCTTGGTTATGTAACGGCTTTATTGGACGGAATCATTTCCCCAGCTACACCATCTAACACAGCTCGTTGTGGTGGTATCGTATTCCCAATTATGAACTCCGTAGCGAAATCCTTGGGTTCTGAACCTGGTGAAACAGCGAACAAAGTAGGTCGTTATTTAATGACTAATACATACATGGTAACAAAAGTAACATCCCTTTTTATTCTTAACGGCTATGGCGCCAAATGCGTTAGCGACGGATTACTTCAAAAAATCCTCGGCCTCTCCATTGACTGGGTAACTTGGGCAGTCGCTTTATTCGTACCGGTTTTACTCTTGTTATTAATCACTCCATTCGTATCCTATATGTTAAACAAACCTGAATTGAAAGAAATCGACAATAAGAAAATTGCTCGTGAAGGTTTGGCAGAATTAGGTCCTGTATCTACAGGTGAAAAAGTATTAATTGCTATCTTCTTCTTATCCTTGCTTGGTTGGGCATTGCCATCTATCCCTAGCAATGGTAGGTATTAAATTCAAATTAGATGCGACAGCAGTAGCATTAGTAGCGATGGTATCTTGCTATATGTTCGGCGCCATCAAATGGGAAGACGCTCTTCAAAACAAAGGTGGCTGGAACACATTGATCTGGTTTGGTGGTATCCTTGGTTTTATCCGGTGCGTTAACAAAAAGCAGATTTCTTTATCTGGTTAGCAAAAGTGTTAGAAGCACAAATGAACTTTGGACATCATGAAATGTTGGCTCTTGTTGTGATTGCTGTATTGTCCGTAGCGGTTCGTTACTTATTCGCGTCCGGCAGTGCCTACATTGCGACGATGGTGCCAGTATTCTTTACAGTAGGTAAAAGTAGCGGTATCGACCCTTGGACATTAGGGTCTTGTGATCTTCATGACAAATGCCTTTGGTGGTGCGGTTACTCACTTTGGTGGTGGCCCTGGCCCAATCATCTTCGGTGAAGGGTACAACGAAGTTCGCCAATGGTGGGTAACAGGTGCTGCGATTGCAGTCATCGGTCTAGTGGTAACACTTGGCTTTGGTCCAATTTGGTGGTCCATCGTAGGCTTAATCTAATAAGCCCGGCTCTATCAGGTAGATAGACAGTATCTTTGGTTAATGAAGTCAGAATCCAGTGATTCTATATCGCCGGTCTCTGACTTTTCATACATATTCCTATGAGAGAAAGGATTGACTATGAAACAACTAGTGAAAGCAGCTATGGCTGGCTTTGATGAAAAAAATGATGTGATGGTGACAGTAGAACCAATTGCATCTGGTATCGAAGTAGAATTGAAATCAAAAGTTGAGCGTGCCTACGGTAAGCATATTCGATGCTTTCATCGAAGCCACTGTAAAAGAAGCGGGGGTTCGATGGCGTGAAAGTAACAGCTATCGACAAAGTAGCTTGGGATTATACGATTAAAGCCCGTGTATTGGGTGCATTAGAAAGAGGGAGCGAAGCATAATGAGCCAATTAACTGAATTAGCAAAAAAACGTTTATCTCGTTCCATGATGTTCGTACCTGGTAACACACCTAAAATGATTAATAGTGCTGATATCCACGGTGCAGACTCCATCATGTTTGATATTGAAGACTCCGTAGCTGTCACAGAAAAAGATACAGCGCGTCTATTGACAGCAGAAGCTTTTGAAAACTTTGAAATTCAAAGGTGAAACCGTGGTTCGTATCAACCATCCAACACAAACTCCATATGGTTATGCTGACCTTGATGTAATTGTACCAGCAAAACCTGACTTAATCCGTCTTCCAAAAACTGAAGATGTATCTGAAGTAGAAATCGTAGCTAAAAATTGAAGAAGTGGAAAAAGCAAACGGTTGGGAAGAAGGTACGATCAACATTATCGTAGCTATCGAATCTGTAAAAGGTCTATACAATGTGCGTGAAATCGCAAAAAGGACCTCGCGTAGTAGCTATCGCTCTTGGTGCAGAAGACTATCGTGCAGACCTTCGTACAGGCAAACATAAACCAGCTCATGAATTATTATTTGCTCGTCAAACCATCCTTCATGCGAGCACGTGAAGCGGTATCCGTGTACTTGACACAGTATTCTCCGACGTGAAAGACCCACAAGGTTTCCGTGAAGAAGTAGAATTTATCAAAGCCTTAGGTTACGATGGAAAATCTTGCATTCACCCAAGCCAAATCAAAATTATCCATGAAGTGTTCACGCCAGATGAAAAAGAAATTGCTCATTCTGTAAAAGTATTGAACTCCTATGCAGAAGCACTTCGCAACAATAAAAGGCGTTATCGCTGTAGATGGTAAAATGATCGACGGTCCTATCGTGGTACGTGCACAACGTGTGGTAGATAAAGCCCGTGCAGCAGGTATCAAAGTAGAGCTTGAGGAAGGAGCAGAAATCGATGTTAAATAAAATTGGTCGTGACATTCCTATGGAATTAGAATGCCTTCAAGGTCGTCGTCTCTATGAAGGACAATTTGCAATGACAGACACTGCAGTTCGTGCAGGTAAACCAGTGAAACTTCACACTCCGGGGAAGATAAATTAGTAGGCTCCATCGATGAAGTTATCGAAAAAGTAGGTCTCAAAGATGGCATGTCCATTTCCTTCCACCATCATTTACGTAATGGTGACTATGTAATGAAACTTGTAATGGACCGTGTACAAGCCAAAGGAATCAAAGATATTACAATCCTTAACTCTTCCTTAGCACCTTGTCATGAGTTCTTAATTGATATGATTAAAGATGGCACAGTAACAGCGATCGAAACATCTGGTCTTCGTGATGCGTTGGGTAAATTCTTAAGCTTGAACCCAGGCGTATTAAAACGCCCAGTAGTGATTCGTTCCCATGGTGGACGTGCTCGCGCCGTTTGCACAGGGGAAGCTCACATTGACGTAGCTTTCATGGGTGTACCTGCTTGTGACCGTCGTGGTAATGCCACAGGCCGTAAAGGCAAATCTGCTTGTGGTGCCTTGGGTTATGCTATGGTTGACTCTCACTATGCAGATCAAACTGTATTGTTAACAGATAACTTAATCGACAATGTATACCCAATCTCCATCCCTCAAACAGATGTAGATTACATCGTAGAAGTAGAGGCTATCGGTGATCCAGAAGGTATCGCATCTGGTGCTGTGGGAATCACTAAAAAACCCTGTACAAATCAAAAATCGCTGAAATGGCGCAGAATTCCTTGATCAAGCTGGTATTATCCAAGAAGGTTTCTCCTTCCAATTGGGCGCTGGCGGAGCTCCATTAGCAGTAGCTAAATTCATCGGTGAAAAATTAGAGAAAAAAGGCGTTGTTGGTGGATTCGGTGTTGGCGGTGCCACAGGTGTATTAGTAAGCATGCTTGAAAAAGGTCACATCAAAGCCATCTATGATACACAAACATTTGATACAACAGCAGCGGCATCTTTGGATACAAATCCAAATCATATCGAAATGAGTGCATCCATGTATGCAGACCCTACCACAGACTGCATGACAAACTACTTGAGACGTAGTATTCTTGGGCGCTACAGAAATCGATACAGATTTCAACGTAAACTGTATGACTGACTCAATGGTATCTTGATGGGTGCATCCGGCGGTCACTCCGATACAGCAGCTGGAGCAAAAGTAACAGTTATCACTTGCCCATTGATTCGTGGCCGATTGCCAATGATTCGTGAACGCGTAGAAACCGTGATCACTCCAGGTGAAAGTATCGATGTATTGGTAACAGAACGTGGTATCGCTATCAATCCAAATCGCCAAGATTTAATTGAACGTTTCAAAGATTCTAACGCCAATTTACACAATCGAAGAGTTACAACAAATGGCGTACGACATGGTTGGTAAACCAGAAGGTATTGAAGTATCCCAAGACCCTAAAGATGTAGTAGCAATCATCGAATATCGTGATGGTTCCATCATCGACGTAGTACGTAAACCATTGCTATAAACTTTATAGACAAGAATATGAAAAAGACTAGGCTTTCGAGCTTAGTCTTTTTTATTGTTGCCTATATATGGTATGATTAAAACATGGAACATATCGGGTTTTAGAGATATGGTCATTAAGTAATAGAGGTATTGATATGAAAAAAGAAAGAAAAGAACTCTTAACGTTATGGATTACATTGTCTTTGCAGTTGGGAACCTATGCGGCGCAGGGCATTGTAAGTCAAGAGGTAATGGTGGATAATAGTCAGTTTGTTCCAGTTATACAGATTGCCAATCCTATCCATGGTGTATCCCATAATCGGTATGAGTCCTTTTCTACAGATACAGGGGGCTATCTTTAACAACGCTACTACACCTACGGTTAGCACTCAGATTGGACCCATTAGTGCCAACTCTAATTTACGAGAGTCTGCCAATCTTATTGTCAATGAAGTAGTTGGGACCTCTTCCTCACAGCTAGCAGGCGCTTTTGAAGTAGCAGGGAATCCGGCAGATGTGGTTATTGCCAATCCCAACGGGATTTCTATCAAAGGCGTTCATTTTATCAATACTCCAAAAGCTACGTTTACCACAGGCGTTCCACACATGGTAGATGGTCGGTTAGAAAATGTTGCCATTGAGAAGGGAAATATTGATGTCATAGGAGCCATCAATTCACCCTACAGAACAAAGTGGATCTAATGCATACACCCCTATTTCAAAGGTAGATTTACTAGCAAGGACTATACGTATCAATGCAGATGTGGTGGCACAAGATGCGATTCGTGCTGTCACAGGACGTAATACAGTGAACTATGCAGATGGAACTGTAACAGCAATGGAATCTGGTGAAAGCACACCCACAGGGGTTGCCTTAGATGTAGGTGCTCTTGGTGGTATGTATGGAAATACCATTTCTTTAATCGGTACAGAAGCTGGAGTAGGTGTGAATATCAGTGGCTCCGTGGATGCCATAGCGGGTACTCTACATATTGATACAGCGGGAAATCTTACCATCGAACAAGGTGGTTCAGAGCAAGAGCCTACAAGTATTCACAGTGCCAAAGAAGTAGAGATTCGTAGCCAAGACTTTCATAATCGTGGCACTCTTGTGGGTGATGAAACAGTTAGAATACAAAGTGCTACTCTTACCAACGATGGGAATCTACAAGGAAAACAGATTGAGGCAAATGTCACCAATCTTCGTGGACAGGGAGTGATTTCCGGCGCAGAGAATATAACGATCCAAGGCACAGACTCTATTGTGTATCAAGGAGGCATACGCTCTCAGTCTGGGGATATCACGGTACGTGGGAAACAGGTAGAAGTAGATCGAAACCATATACAAGTAGTATCGAAAGATAAACTGCATATAGAATCGGAAACACCAAAAACCTGAAATACCTGTAGATACATCAAAACCGACACTAGAGAACCCTTTACATACACCAAGTATACAACCTATCCCTCACATACCTAGCAAGGTTGTCGTAGAGGATACACAAGAAGAGTTACCTATTGTTGTAGATACGAATAGTCCCAAGAATCGTCAACCTATCCTAGATACGACGCGAAATGGGATGGATATCCTACACATTCTTTGGTGTGGATGGAAACGGTATTTCTCACAATGCATATACACAGTTTAATGTAAAAGAACGAGGTCTTATTCTCAATAATTCTACGAAATATACAAAAGCTCAGTTAGCTGGTTATATTGATAAAAATATGTTCTTAGCTGGGAATGGTGCTAAGACAATCATTAATGAAGTTACCTCTACGAACCCATCTACGTTGAAGGGATATATAGAAGTAGCAGGGAATCCAGCGGATGTAGTCATCGTAAACCCGAATGGTATGACCGTCAATGGATTGGGTGTAATCAATGGAACTCACATGACCCTGCAAGGGAAAGATTACATAGACATCGTAGGCAAAGGCTATGGTGGAGAGCAAATAGATAGTACTTTTATCAGCGACCATCTACGTAACCGTCGCAGTGAACTATGGGGTCATCACCTTCGTATTAACACAGATATCTTAGAGAATACAGGGAACATAGCGGCACATACTATGCATATATCTGCCAAAACAATGTACAATGCAGGTTTTGTAGAAAGTAAAGACACGCTCCAATTGACTGGAAACGAGCTTGTACAAGATAAGGGCATTATGAAGGCGAATCAGACTGTCCATATTTCAGCGAATCATATTCGCAATAACAATTCTTCTGTGTTAGAAAGTCTGGTAATAGTGTGCATATCACGGGAGATGCGTTACACAACGATGCATCTCATGTAGTTAGCCATGGTACGATACGCTTAGGGAGTGAAGGCCTTAGAAAAATACAAATACAGGGGCAATCATTGCAGAGGATACCCTGCAGATACAAGGAGATACGTTTGCCAATACTAAGGGTATTCTCTTTGCCAAAAAGAATGCAGAGATAGATATGAAAGCAGATGTGACGAATACTAACGGATTATGGCATACACTAGGTAATTTGCGTGTTCAAGGTCGCCACATTCGGAACATCAATCACAGTGGGTCTTACTTTGGTTCAGATATCTATGTAAAAGGCAATGCCTATGTACTAGGAAGAGAGAGCTTTGAAAATAGGTCCTCAGACATCATTGTCAAAGGGGATCTCACTATCACAGCCCCTACTGTGAGGAACCATAAGGATGTGTTTAAGACCGGATGGACTATATCAGAAGAAGATAAGTACGAGGGAATACCGCATCTAGAGCAGCCTAACTATTATGAGGCAGATAGGCGATATCATAGAGTTATTCATACAGGAACCATAGAAGAGGAAACGGCAACATCTAGAATACTGAGCGATGGCACAATACACATTACAGGGGCAAGATGTGCAAAATACATATAGCCAGATTATGGCAAAGGAAGGCTTACAAGTTACGGCAGACTCCATTACCAACACAGGATATCAAGGGACGATTCATTATGACGATGAAGGTCGAGATAGACACTATTGGAAATATAAAAAGACTAAACGGTTTCTCGGTATCAACATGGGATGGAGATGGGTCTATGGACATACAGATATTCCCTATGAACATCATACAATCTTTGATGCTGAAAGTAGCCCATCTAGTGAACGAATTGCCGTGTTAGGCAGTCATGGAACTACTAGTATCCACTCTCATACATTTACTAATACAACCCTTGAGGCAGATGGAACAGCCTATGCCATACGAGATAAACGATGTCGAAACCGCCGTTACCCCTACAGACGTTTCTAAACTAGTGACCCCAGTGTTAGAGCCATCAAAACAACTCTATATAACGAATCATCCACTTGCGGTACCTAGAGTAGAAGAAAATCCCTTATATACAGATAAAAGCAATTTTTATCTAGTGATTATATGGTCACTAGATTACAAGCAGACCCAGAAGGAGTGTATAATCGATTACGCAATGGATATGAAGACCAAGAAATAGCGAAAGAAGAACTCCGTCAAGGTGGTCATAGCCTTACTAAGTATACAGCCCATGATCCGTCCTTGTTTGCAGGGATACCTAACAGCACGTTACAACCGGGAGATTTGCGTAAAGATGGTAGTATCGTCTTAGGCAAAGAGGTCCATGTAACAAGCCAAAAAGTAGATAATACGGGTAGTATACAAGCAAAAGGCTCTCTGTCTATTACAGGAAATCATGTCCGAAACCTCAGTGGGTCTATGAATGGCAATCTAGTTTCTATACGCACGGATATGTTAGAAAATACGTCGGGTCGTATACATGGTAAAGTCGGTGTTCACATAGAAGGAAAGGACATCCGTAACGAAACACAAGTAACAACTAACAGTTCATTGGGACATCAACAAGATACAACGCATGGAAATGCTAGCATCACTAGTGACGGCGGTATACATATCCAAGGGGATACTATACGTTCTGTAGGCGCTACTATACAGGGACATAGTACGGTCAGTCTAGCAGGAAAAGATATACAAGTCTCTGCCCTTGCTTTACAAAATCGCCATATAGGTAGTGGAGTGACCTTAGAGTCCACTAAGTACCTAGGAAGTAACGTACAAGGTCATACTGTACAAGTCCGAGGGGGACAGATCACATTACAAGGCTCCCGTATGATGGGACACACTGTGGACCTTAGCGGGAACTCTCTAACCCTTACGAATGTAACAGATAGAACTTTGTCAGATGTCGCTGTGGGATCCAGAGGTAGTGACTATTTCAACCGTAAGATGGGTATAGAAGAACAGAATCTAGAATCTACCATTGAAGGTGAGTCCGGCGTTAAGGTGCGTATGGATAACAATGTATCCATGAAAGCAAGTACTATACATAGTAAAACGGGCCTTGTAGATGTACAAGCAGGTCGAGTATCCATTGCACATGGTACTGAGCGTCATGAAATAGTATCTGAAATCCATCAAAAAGATAGAGGATTCTTGTCATCTACCACAAGGGATACTTATGACCATAAACGTACAGATACGGTAGTAGGTTCTACGATTTCCAGTGGTACTGTTAAGGTAGAGGGTAAGCGGGACGTAGAAGTCCGAGCTAGTCATATAGTAGGGTGATACAGATGTCACGGTTAAGAGTGAAGGCAATTTGACCATTACATCAGCACAGGAAGAATCTACAGCTACCCATCGTGAGGAAGTACGGAAATCTGGTATCTTTGGTAATGGCGGTCTTAGCTTTACCATTGGTACACAAAAACAAACAGATACTTACGATGCTAAGAGCAGTGTAGCCAAAGGTAGTGTGATTGGTAGTCGCTTTTGGTTCTGTCGCCTTAGGTGCTACAGGCACAGCACAAGTAGAAGCTAGTGATGTAACATCTAAAGGGAATATACAGCTCCAAGGCTCTGGTGTGACAATCCGTAATGGCTATACCACATCCCATACCGAAGAAACACATAGATTTACTAAAACGGGGCTTACGCTCTCTTTGTCGAACCGCTTAGTAGATACCACGAGCAATGCAGTAGGTACACTCACACGAGCAAGCGCTGTAAAAGACGAACGATTACAAGCTCTATTAGCCTACAAAACCTATGACGATGCTAAGACATCTCTTGCCAAGTCTAAATTAAAAGACCAAGCCAAGAGCTTACATCTCAATCTATCCTTAGGGACAGAAAGCAGCTGAAGCTTCTACAAACGTAGATACAAAGATAGCAAAAGGATCGACAGTTGTGTCTGATGGAGATATTCGTGTTACCACTAAGAAGGATGATCTTCGCATAGAAGGAAGTGATGTACAAGGTAAGGATATTACCTTAAATTCTGCGAACAGTATCTATGTGAAGGGCAAAGAAACAACTTCTAAGATGACCCAGAGTATGAAACAGAAACAAGCGTCCCTAGGTGTTTCCTACGATCTCTTACAACATCGATTCTCCGACATATCCGTTAATGCCAGTGGCAGTAAAGGCAGTATAGCAGGGACAGACATAGTCCATGATCCTACTAAGATAACTGCAACGAATACCCTTGCACTGACCACAAAACAGGATGTACACATCAAAGATGGTGTGCTTAAAGGTGAGGCTATTCAGGCAAATGTGGGTAGAAATCTAGAGATTCACTCTGTACAAGACACACATGACTATACAGACCATACTACATCTGGTGGCATGGGACTTAGCCTATCTAAAAAGGGAGCATTCAACTCAATACAAGGTTCCTTGCAACGGACTGATATAGACAGTAAATATACATCGGTAATCCACCCATCTGGAATGTATGCAGGACATACAGGATTCAATATATCCGTAGACAATACGACCACATTAGAAGGAGCTCTGTTATCTAGTAAAACAGATACAAATACACTAAAAACAAAACAGTTAGTTATGAAGGATATGGAGAATAGGGCGAAGTATACCTATGGGTCTAAAGGGGTGTCGTATCTATCTGACGTACAATACAGGAAATCTTTGCAACATATTAGGGATAAAAAGAATGCTATACTCACAGATTCAACTCTTAGCGTTCCAGCTAAGATACAACGCTTACAACAGTTGAATCAAGATAAGGAGTATACAAGCCACCTCAAGTATGTTAATAGCTTACATAATCAAATAGGCTTATTACCTAATATGTTACCTGGTGAAAGAAAAGAAGCATACAGTGTGACTAAATCTGCCATTGCACCTGGAAAGATTGATGTAGAGAATTCTAAGGTGGATGTAAGTCAAATTAATAGAGATATTAATCATAGCCTTCAAGCATTAGATACTATTTTCAACAAGCAAGACATACAAGAACGACAAGAACTAACTAAATTATTTAACAAATATGCCAATGAAGCGATTCATCATATCTCTGATATAGCGAGGTTGGAAGGAAGGCTCATCAGAAAAGGTAGCATTACATGCCATAGTAGGCAATATAAGTGCTAATATGGTGAATGGAAATACCAATGTAGGTACTACAGCGGTGGACTATCTGAACTTCTAGCACCACTATATTAGAGGCATCTAATGGTGATCCGACAAAAGCACAATGGCTAGCGTATGCCTTGGGATATGCTACAGATAAACTTGCTGGAGGAACTGGAGAGCTAGGTGGAATTGTCAGTCATTATGGGGTTAAGTGGAATGCATTTAAGGATTATTACCATGAATTAAAAACCAGTAATTGTAACGAAAAAGAGCTGGATTGAACATGCGATAAAAAGAAGCCTTAATTGTGGAAAAAAAGGAACTCCTAGTGAGAGGATGAAACTTAATTTAGGAGACGGTGATATCTTAGATATAAATACTGGTCATGCGCTTAATAGATTGCATTCGAGTCAAAAACATAAAGGATTACCTTCTTTTCAAGGTAATAATAGAGATGATATTTTTAATAGCTGTTATAGGACTTGCACTAAATGTTATAGCGGATGAGACCCTATCTGTTAATTCAAAGAAGTATTTTCATACAGATATGCTTCTTTTTAGATAAATATGGTAAATTTCAGCATGTGAAAGTTGAAGTTTCAGTATATAGAAAAAGGAAAATAATTACGTAATTTCTAATTTTTTTATCCTATTGAATTTATTAAGTAGAGGTAACTATATGTATAAAAATATAAAAATATTGCTATACCTGTTTACAAGTATTCTAGACGGGAAAAATATTTTTGATTGTCTTTTTACCAATATTGGGATAAGAGAACGATACACACTTTAACAAAAACTGAGTTTTTGGAAAAGTTTTTGTTATAAAAATATCTAGAATCTATTATATTTTTATATAATCTAATTACTGATATCGAGTTTGATAGTCAATTATATGGTCTATTAGAAAGGGTAATTCAGTCAGAGAATCTTATAGATCAACCATATTTTTGGCAATAGAACTATATAAAAAGATACTTTCGTATAATCCAAATAAAAGAAAATTGCGTACATTTTTTTATATATATTTAATTATTAATGCATGGAATTTGAAGGCATAATTGTAAAAGGTTTATTGTTTGAGAAAAAAATATGAAGAGATAAAAGAGTTTGCTTTTACAGCATACATTTGCAACTATTGATAATTCATTTTTCCTAGAATCTAGTATATGGCGTAATGTTGATTATTTTTGAATACTTAGAGTCACGAAATATAGATTGGAGGGTTGAACCTACATTTGAAGATAGTTTCCAATTATTTCCATAAAAATTAAGGAAAAATATAAATGAACTAGCTATCCCTTAAATAGTCTATTTTTATATCTTTAGCAGATGATAAAAATACAGTGTAAAATATATTAGTTAGTATTGAAAAAGAAAAGAAATTTAAATACTGTAAAAGACGAACGATTGCAAGCTCTATTAGCTTACAAAAACCTATGATGATACTAAGGCATCCTTTGAGAAGTCTAATTTAAAAGACCAAGCCAAGAGCTTACATCTCAATCTATCCCTAGGGACAGAAAGCGCTGAAGCTTCTACAAACATAGATAGTAAGATAGCAAAAAGGATCGACAGTTGTGTCTGATGGAGATATTCGTGTTACCACTAAGAAGGATGATCTTCGCATAGAAGGAAGTGATGTACAAGGTAAGGATATTACCTTAGATTCTGCGAACAGTATCTATGTGAAGGGCAAAAGAAACAACTTCTAAGATGACCCAGAGTATGAAACAGAAACAAGCATCCCTAGGTGTTTCCTACGATCTTTTTACAACATCGATTCTCCGATATATCCGTTAATGCCAGTGGTAGTAAAGGTAATATAGCAGGTACAGATATAGTCCATGATCCTTCAAACATAACGGCAACGAACACCCTTGGAGTGAACACAAAACAGGATTTACACATCAAAGACGGTGTTCTCAAAGGAGAGTTTATCCAGGGCAAATGTTGGCGGAAATTTAGAGATTCACTCTGTACAAGACACACATGACTATACAGACCATACTACATCTAGTGGCATGGGACTTAGCCTATCTAAAAAGGTGCATTCAACTCAATACAAGGGTCCTTGCAACGAACTGATATAGATAGCAAAATACACCTCAGTAATCCACCCATCTGGAATGTATGCAGGACATACAGGATTCAACATATTCGTAGGCAATACGACCACATTAGAAGGAGCTCTGTTATCTAGTAAAACAGATACGAACACACTGAAAACAAAACAGTTAGTTATGAAGGATATGGAAAATAGGGCGAAGTATACCTATGGGTCTAAAGGGGTGTCGTATCTATCTGACGTACAATACAGGAAGTCTTTGGAGCATATTAGAGATAGAAAGAATACTATACTCACAGATAAAAATCTTAGCGTTCCAGCCAAGATACAACGCTTACAACAGTTGAATCAAGATAAGGACTATACAAGCCACCTCAAGTATGTTAATAGCTTGCATAATCAAGTCGGTCTATTACCAAATATGTTGCCAGGTGAAAGAAAAGAAGCATACAGTGTGACTAAATCTGCTATTGCACCTGGAACGATTGATGTAGAGAATTCTAAGGTGGATAGGAGTCAAATTAATAGAGATATTAATCATAGCCTTCAAGCATTAGATACTATTTTCAACAAACAAGACATACAAGAACGACAAGAACTAACTAAATTATTCAACAAATATGCCAATGAAGCGATTCATCATATCTCTGATATAGCAGGTTGGAAGGAAGGCTCATCAGAAAAGGTAGCATTACACTGCCATAGTAGGCAATATAAGTGCTAATATGGTGAATGGTAATATACGTGTAGGCACTGCAGCGGTGGACTATCTGAACTCCTAGCACCAGCTATATTAGAGGCATCTCATCACGATCCGGCACGGGCACAATGGCTAGCGTATGCCTTGGGATATGCAACAGATAAAGCTTGCTTTGGAGGAACGGGAGAGCTAGGTGGGAGCATCAGTCATTATGGGATTAAGTGGAATAGTGTAAATAGAACTCAATATGCATATACTGAATTGGAAAATGCTATTGAACATATAGATGAAGAAGTAGAAGCTGAGTTAGCCTTATCAAGATATAATGATTTAGATCCTATACGAAAAAAATTTGATTAGACTAAAAAATATACCAGCAATAGTTGCTTCAGGAGAATTAGAAAATATTGATGGTGAATATAAGATAGTCGCAAAAATGTTTAACTTAGCACTTAATGATGGGAATAAGAAATATTTTTCCGAAAAAAGAATCTGAAGAAGCAGAACTATTGATAAATAACTCTGCTTTTCACAAGTATATATTGAAAGAAGGAGCGAGGTTAGATGTTAATACAGGAATAGTTATTAGTAATGGACTAGCTTTAACGGACAATGCTAAATTGGCCTTCGGAAAAGTTAAATTAGCTGTACGTATCTTTAAGAATCCTGATGGAGGAATCGGTGTTGTGGGGTTAGCAAAAAGATGCATATAATTTTTGAACATCAGGACTATTATGATGAAAATAAATCGTTTGATTCTGACTATATTTTTTTCTATTATAAAACATGGAGCTCTTGCTGAGTTAAATAATATCGGTTATGGATTACAAAAGAGTGGAGAAGTCCATCCTTATAAGTATAGTATACAGATCAATACAGTGGTGTATCCATAAAAAGGGAGGTATAGAGATGATTGGATATATTAAAAAAATATGGTGTAGAGATTATTTTAATACTTGCCTATATAGGCATTATGTCATTAGTGACTCAGATAATGTATACACCATATGACCCTCCATCCTTGAATATTGAAAAAGAATATAGTAACTGGAAAATATGTAGCTGTCATGGAATCTAAAAAAACTATTCGAGAGTGATAGAACCTTATGTGAAGGCACAGTACTTTACTAGAAGTTTTTCAATATACGTACGGCTCAATTGGATTTATAAGTCAATTCGTATTTAATGGTGATACTACCGTGGTATTAAATAAAAATATGACAGATGAGGAAAAAGAAAAGTTAATCCAATGCCTAAATGATATAAGTATGGATAAAAGATTAAGCTATCCTAGAATTTCTATTATTGAAGAAAAAGATTTGGATGAACGTAAGTATGAAATTATGAAAAAAATTAGAAACTCAGGCACGAGAGAAGTCATTAGAAAAATCGTTCCGAGAGATATAACAGATTGTGGTAAAGGAGTCTAGGATTGACAGCATATAAAATAGTTACAGTCCTTGCTTGTTTGTGTATAGGGGCGCTTTCTCATAGTGTTCATGCTAATACTATAGACGAGCAAGGTAAACTGCTAGATCAAATGGAGCGTTCTATATCTCATGTGGAGCAAAAGACACCCCCAGCTTTCACAGTTCTTACAGAGGGAATTGTACCTCAAAAGATGAATCAACTATCAAATGGCGAACCAGAATTTTTAATTCATCATATTGAACTTTCACAGGTTCCACCGGAGTTAAGTTTTCTACAAACTATGGTGGCTAAGAAAGAACATCAATTGTATGGGGTAGAAACAATTAATACCTTGTTGCAGGAACTGAATACAGCTTTACTAGATAGAGGTTACGTTACCTCTAAGGTCTATATGGAGCCTCAAAACATAGGGAGTGGCACACTTCGGTTATCCTTGCTGGTGGGAACCGTGGAAGAGATACAATTTAAGGGAGTGGCAGGTAATTATACAAATGCAATAGCCTTTCATAAGGGGCATATCTTAAATATACGGAAGATAGAACAAACTGTAGATAATTTAAATACAGTGCCCCATCAGAAGGCTACGGTACAGTTACAACCGGGAAGTAAGTTAGGTACATCTATGGTGGTATTTCAGATAGAAAATAAGTCTAAAGTAGAGGTCACCACAGGATTCGATAATTTCGGTAATGAAGGGACAGGGCGATTTCAAGGTAATGTGTCCATCACAGTAGGTAGACCATTAGACCGTAGTGATACCTTGTACTATAGCTTAACTAGATCTAGACACTCAGATAGTATCAATATAAGCAAATCCAGTTATGTATCATACCAAATACCTATTGGAAATGATAGCATTACCCTTAGCCATTCTAATTCAGACTATCAACAACGGGTTGCTTATGCCATTAAACCGTTTATTTCTAGCGGTAACTTTACTAGCGATGAATTACGATGGAAACACGTATTGCACAGGAATAGCCAACAGATTACAGAATTAGTGCAAGGCCTTACGCATAAGACAAGGCATTCTTTTATCAATGGTAGTGAAATTGATGTGCAACGGAGAAATACCACATCTTGGTCTATAGGAATACATCAAAAACGATATAGCAAGAATGGAAGTTTAGAGTGGTTAATTCAATATGAAAAGGGCGTTCCTTGGGGGGCCAGTCCTGGTCCTACTGATCATTTAGGAGAAGCCACCACACAATATCATATATATACGGGGAAAGTGAACTATCAGCGTACATTGACTCTTTGGAAGCGGAAAGCAACCTATACAATGGAAGTAAAAGGACAGTATACGAATAGTAATCTTTACAGTAGTGAGTTCTTTACCATTGGTGGATGGTATACGGTGCGTGGTTTTACCGGTGATAGAAATCTAGCCGCAGAACGAGGGTTCTATGTACGGAACACCTTAGATGTATCATTAAATCAGAATCATACAGTGTATGTAGGTTTAGATTATGGTAAAGTGTACGGAAAATCTACGGAAGATATATTGGGTACAGCGTTATGGGGTGGAGCGATTGGTATGAAAGGACACTATGGAAGTGCTAACTATAATATATTCTTATCCACACCGTTACAAGTGCCAAACGGTTTTACAGTGCCATATCGAGTGCTAGGAATACAGATGAGTGTAGCATTATAGAAATCACTTACTGCGGAGGTAGCAGTAAGGTATTTTATGAAATATTTATATTTGTCATATTAGTCGTTATCCCTATATCATAGAACTATATGTATACTCTATGTTAGTAAGGAGAGGTGTTACTTATGAAACAACCATTAATCGGTATCTCAGGTTCTCACATGATTGATCAAGGCGGTCCATTTCACGGATACAAACGATCCTATGTAAATGATGATTATGTACAGTCTGTATTAGAAGCGGTGGCATTCCTGTGATTATCCCATTCCAAGAGGATGAGGCTGTGTTGAAAGCTTTAGTGGAACGTATTGATGGCTTACTGTTATCTGGTGGTCATGATATTGCGCCTCAATTCTATGGTGAAGAACCAGAACGTGGATTAGGTGCAATTTGGCCAGAACGAGATATCTTTGATATGCGTCTATTAGCCTTTGCGAAAGAACGCAATATTCCTATTATGGGGATCTGTCGTGGACATCAAATTATCAATGTTGCTCATAAAGGATCTTTGTATCAAGACTTGCCTGCCTTTGCGACAATCAAACATTCCCAAAATCAAAACAGCGGGATTACCAACTCATTCCATGGTGATTGAAAAGGACTCCAAATTATTTGCTATGGTTGGCGTAGAAGAAGTAATGGTTAACTCGCACCATCACCAAATTGTGAAAGAAGTAGGAGAAGGCTTGCGTGTAGTAGCTCGTGCCAAAGATACTGTGGTAGAGGCCATGGAAGGCACAGACTATCCATACTTGCGCACATACCAATTCCATCCAGAAATGATGCGCCATACAGAGTTAAACAAAGTTATTTTTGAAGACTTCGTAAACGGCGCTAAATAAAAGATAGAGAAAGATACAACAGCATAGAACATAGAAAAAGGAGCCATGGGCTCCTTTTCTAGGTATAAAATATACCTTGGGGGAACAGCAATAACCATCCCTCAAGGTATTTATTTTAGGCTATGTAATTACAGATGATTTATTCGCCAGCGTGAGCTTTATAGAATTCTAAAAACTGTTGCGCCACCATGGACAATGGTTGTCCTTTGATGAGTAATGAAAGCTTTGTAGAATGTATTGGTCAATTCCGATAAGCGAATGCGTGTCATATCCGGATGGGATACGGTTTCTTGATCATCCATAGGGATGATGGCGATGGTCCGTCCAGATTGAGCCCACTCTATGGCAGAACTTTTGGTTGTGGTCACAGAGATAACATTTAAGGCGGAAAAGTCATTGTGATGGGCTTGCATCAACATACGCACAGAGCCGCCAGATAAGCTTAGAGGACATTTTGAGATATCTTTCCAAGAAATGCTTTCTAAATCACGGTCTGTCCAGAATAAATCCTTTCGGAAGAGGGCATATAAGTCCTCTGTTTGCGTATAGAGGATGTCAAATTTATTGGAATCTACCATTTGCTCATTGCACAAAGCCGATTTCAGCACTGCCATTTAACAGTGATTCCATCACATCCGTCATTAATCCTTCATAGATTTCATACCGCACCACCGGATATTGGCGAGAAAAGAAATGCAAATACTGTTGGATTAAGGCGGTGGACCTCGATGCGGATGAGGCGATGCGTAGGGTTCCTTCTACTTCTGAGCTGAGCCGCTTTACATCGGCATAGGTAGACTCTTCTATGGAGCATAATTGTTGGGCTTTTTCATAGAAAATGCGACACTGCTTCGGTCAGGTGAAAGCTAGCTCCACGTTGACCGCGTTTGATGACTAATAAGGGGTACCAAATTCTGCTTCTAAGTACTTGAGTTGCTTACTTAAAATTTGGTTGTGTAATATGCAGTATCTCTCTTGCTTGCGTCATATTCCCCCGTTTGTACTAAGATGATAAAATTATAATAGTAAGATGTATCCATGGTATCCTCCTAAACAAAAGTAGTCAGATGTCATGTTAGTTCATTTCTATTCATGGGCGTACATCGTCGTACAATAGAACTCTTATTGTTAACCTCTTACATACTATTGTACTATAAAATTCAGAATTCGTCTTGTCTAACTTTAGAGAATGTATCGATATATTATATTTTTATACATATAGGAAATTGCTATTAAACCTATATAAAAGTAGGAGATTGACTGATAGATAGTGAGAATGCTATAATAATCCATGTTATTCCTTGTAAAGTTCGAGGATTTAGAAGTAAAGAGGACGTTTGTAACTGTCCAGAAAGGTGGAGAATTTGTATGGATATGCCATTTTTTAAACAATTTCTCATGATTAGCGATCCTATGACAATCGGAATACTTGCGTTATTCCTCATTGCCCTAGGATACGTGTATTTTTTACAAAAGAGAAATATTCATTTTGGAACATTGGTCATGGTTGCGACCGTAGTAGGTGCCGTGTTGGGGGTAGCTGTACAGCTTATCGCCGGTTTCCCTAAAAACCCGATGGACGTGGTGTTCATCAAGGAAAGCACGAAGTGGTTCTCTCTCGTAGGGGGCGGCTTTATTGATTTGATTCGCATGCTTGTCATTCCCGTTGTATTTATTTCTATTGTACATGTTATCTTGCATATGGATGAAAAATGCGAATTTAAAACGCTTAGTGTCTTCCACAGGAATTGTGGCATTGATCATGGTCGGCATTACTGACTATCGTAGGCTTAGCATTGGGCTCTATAGCAGGTCTTGGTGATGGTACACTAGTGGCCGCAAGGGACTCTAAAATGCGAGAAGTAAAACCAGTAGTGGATACACTTCGTGCGTTGATTCCTTCCAATCCAATTCATGCTATGGCGGACACAAATGTTATTGCCATCGTTGTATTTGGTGTTATCATCGGTGGTATTGCTCGTCTAGTAAAAACAACATGGGGCTAGCGATTTAGAAGTGATGACGAAGTTGTTTGATGAAGCTTACACGGTTATTTTCTGGGTAGCTGATTTCATCATTGGATTAATGCCGTACGGCGTGGTTGCTTTGTTGGCGACGACGTTAGCACAAAAAGGATTTGGTGCCATTGCCGACATGGGACTGTTCATTGTCCTTATCTATGTTGGTGTAGTTATTATGTTAGTGGTGCAAGCGATTCTGTTAACACTATTCGGTGTAAAGCCCTATTATGTACTTCCGCAAAGCGAAAGAGGCGTTAATTTTTAGCTTTCACATCTCGTTCCGGCATGGGCGTATTGCCATTGACTGTAGAAACGTTGACGAAAAATTAGGCGTTAACCTCGCTACAGCAAATACGGTGGCAAGTTTTGGTACTACAGCAGGGAATGCAAGGTTGTGCAGGGATTTTTCCCCGGCCTTGTGTATCGTGTACATTGCTCGTGTATCTGGGGTGCCATTGGATTTCACCATGTATGTGATGAGTGTCATCGTCATTGCCTTGGGGTCCTTAGGGATTGCCGGCGTACCTGGTACAGCGACGATGGGTCGCATCTGTATCCCTATCCGGTACAGGCATGGGCGCGTTCTTCGGTTCCATTTCTCCTATTTTAGCGGTGGATCCAATCGTTGATATGGGACGTACTATGTTAAACGTAAGTGGTTCTATGACGAATGCCATCGTGGTGGACCGATTACAAGGAACCTTTGATCAAGAAGCATTTAATGATCCTAAGACCATTCGATAAGGTATATGCACTGCATTAGATACTGCATGTATCTATGGTGAAAGTACTAAAAGATATAAAGCTGCAACCTACTGAGATAGTGTAGGTTGCAGCTTTTTTGTATCATAGGAAACCTTACCAACGGTCAATGCCTAGATGGCGTTCCATGCGACGCATCATACGTGCGAAATCATCATCTTCCTCCTTTTTGGGGATTGTTTTTTCTTCGATCATAGGAATCGTGTTGTTAGATGTGATGATCACAGTGTCCCCAAAGGTATGGTATGTATGATTACCGACGAGTTTCGTTTGGGAGTAACTTTCATCGTAGGAGTATGGTTCCACACGATCTTTGTGGAAGAAATCATCCTTGTTATATTCGCGTACACCTACGTTGTACGCATCGATATGCACACGTTTTTTCGTAATCAACATTTGAATGACAGCATCAGTGTCAGCTAGATAATTCTCTAAATCCTTTGTATAGGCTTTCATCTCTTCCGTAGATGCCATTTTGAAAGACATGGGTTTGTGTTCCCCTTGAAAGCTTGGGTAGTTAATGGATGATGCAAATGCGGAAGAACCGATTGTCATCGCTAGCGTTGTTAATAGTAATGCACGTTTCATGAGTGTCTCCTTTTATACATTAGTTCGTAAGATAATTAAGTATAACATACTAGAGAGTACTATAGATCTTAGTACATCTCATCAATAGGTTTAAAAATGTAAAAACCTATCAAATAAGGATATGATTGGGGGTATAAGGTTCAGAACAAGTTTAGTTCAGCGAACATCCTGTAAATAAAGTATAAATTACTAAGATGAAGATACGATGATGAATAGTAAAACATTTTATGCCTATATGGGGGAAGGGTATAACAACAGGGTGTATGATAATGGGTATATAAGAATGGGCGCATAACAACAGATGGGTCGGTATGCAAAAAAAGCGACTGTTTTCACAGTCGCTTTAGTATCTTATACTGAATCTAACCCACTTGGGATGATGCATATGTAATTTGACCCACTTGGGTAGATGTCATTACTACTTAGTATATTGTGTCTATCAGGCACTTGCCTTTAGAACTACTTAGTTCATTGATAGGATGGTTTGTATCACTTGATACAAGTCTATTGGACTTATCTATTAGAACCACTTGGTTGCTATATTAGATAAGAGTTTCTCCATGTTGAGAGAAGAATGCTTGTGGATGAGCACATACTGGGCAAAGTTTTGGAGCTTCTTCGCCGATGTGGATGTAACCACAGTTAGCACAGATCCAAGCAACTGGTTGTTCACGTTTTGAACACTGTACCGCCTTCAACAGCAGTTACAAGGTCAAGGTAACGTTCTTCGTGACGAGCTTCGATAACACCAACTTGTTCGAATAAGTAAGCGATTTTAGCGAAGCCTTCTTCTTTCGCAACTTTAGCGAATTCTGGGTACATTACAGTGTGTTCGTAGTGTTCACTGCGGTGACATCTTTTTAAGTTGATAGCTACGTCAGCGTTTACATCGCCACCGTGTAACAATTTGAACCATACTTTAGCATGAGCGGATTCGTTGATTGCTGTTTCTTCGAAGTAATCAGCGATTTTGTTCATACCAGACTTTTACGAGTTTGCACTTGCATAGTATGTATATTTACGATTAGCTTGAGATTCACCGACGAACCTTTGCGAAGATTTTTCTGTTTGTGTACCTTTTTAATTCTGGCATTTTTGTTCCTCCATGTACTTTACATAGTTATTAAAATAAATACTTATTTGTATAATGGGATCCCTCACTTGAGTGATTCCCTATTGACTTCGTTACTTAACGAATAATCATTGTTGATTACATTATAGACTATGAAAATGAGAAATGCAAGTGTTTTTAGAAAATTTTTAAAAATTTTTAAAATTGATAAACTCTCTCAATCCGCTGTATCATCGCATTTATGGCGCTTTAATTCCCGTTAAAAAAATAGGGGATTAGCTAAAATAGAAATTGAGAATCGAACTCAAAAAGATAAAATTGTAATGATAATAGATAGAAAACCATCTATATAAAGGGCTTTCAACATAGAGATAGATAGGAATGCTTTATTTTTTTACATAGCTACTGATAGTAGTCATCAATGAAATTTGAATGCCTGTGAGAGCTATGGAGCATCCTAGTACTGATTATGAAAGCCTAGGGGGAAGGGGCGTTGTCAAAATTAAGACAGATATGAGTATAGTTGCTAAGAAGGTATAAGGGAGTATGGAGAAATATAAAGTTAGGGTGATATACTAGTATCATCATTATGAATAGGAGGTCCTATATGGGATTTATAAAATACAGAGTAGGAGATGTGGTGCAAATGAAGAAACCACATCCTTGTGGCAGTCACAATTGGGAGATTAAACGTACAGGGAGTCGACTTTGTGACAATCTGTGAAGGCTGTGGACATCAAGTGATGATACCGCGCCCTAAGTTTGAAAAGAGCGTGAAAAAGATCGTATCTAGAAAAGAAACTACAGAAGAATGACGAAGACAGGACGCGGTCTTTTTATGGATATTATGGTAGGAGAAGATAGGGATGGTTGATTTAACAAAGTGTCTAGCCAAAGGTGGCTGTGCTTGCAAGATTGGTCCTCATATATTAGCCGATGTGTTGCAACAGATACAGATGCCAACCCATCCAGCGGTGCTCACCGATGCGTCTGGCATGGAAGATGCGGGGGTATATCAAATCAATGATAGCCAAGCCTTTGTACAGACTGTGGACTTCTTCACTCCGCCTGTAGCAGATCCACGTCTGTTTGGGCGCATCATGACTGCAATAAAGCAGAGCGATGTCTATGCTATGGGGGACGCCGATTTCTGCCCTCAATATTGTGGGCTTTCCCGTATCTCTCGTGAAAGAAGGCGCTCTTCGTGAAGTCCTAGACAGGGGCTAATGAAGTCCTGCTGGAAACAGGGGTGGCCCTTCTTGGTGGTCATAGTATTGAAAACGAAGTGCCTATCTTCGGGATGGCTGTCACAGGGCTTGTAGATCCTCAGCAAATTTGGACAAATGGTGAGGCGCGATTGGGTGACGTGGTGATACTTTCAAAAGCGATTGGTACAGGCATTATGAATACAGCGACCAAAGGCGGTGTATTCCCTAAAAAGGGGTGCAGGAAGCAATTGAGAGCATGAGTAGGAGCAATCGCACAGCGCGAGATGTGGCGGTACAGTTTTTCCATTCACAGCTGTACAGATATTACGGGGTTCAGTTTGGTCGGTCATGTATGTGAAATGGCGAAAGCCGACCATGTATCTATGGACATTGATACACAAAGATCCCCCTATTTACAGAGGTCCTTGAGGCGGCGAAGATGGGGTTGGTACCAGTACTACTTATGGGAATCGGAAGGCTCTATGTGATCAAGTAGCATTTGATGACTCCTTAGACCCGGTGTGGAGCGATATTTGTTTTGATCCACAAACATCAGGTGGGTTATTATTTACTTGTACTGAAAGTGACGGTAAGCAGTTACTTTCACAGTTACAAAAAGCGAGGGTTTGCAAAGCGGCGCAGATTGGCTGTGTCATTCAGGAAGGAAGGAAACAAGTGTATGTTAGATAAAGAAATTACATTAGATATGCGAGGAAAGGCATGCCCAGAACCAGTGATTGAAGCAAAAAGCGATGGATTCGGATGCGAATGTGTATGTGAAAGTCATCGTAGACAATGATGTGAGTCGTGACAATCTCGTAAAATTAGGGAATATCGTGGCTATGAGAACCATGTGTTGGAGCAAGAAGGCAACTATATTGTAGTCTTGATTCCGCCCACTGTGGTGAAAGAGGAAATTGCTGCGGTGAGCGGTGTGAACATTCAAACGTCTAATGATCTAGAGGATCTAGATTTGGAAGATATTTTTTTGAAAACGAGTTTGCTCGCTCCTCTAGGGAAAGTAGTGACCAATACAACGATTCTTTGGCGGAGAAGCGCCATTTTACATGACAGATGGTACGGGCAGTTTAGAACGTAGTATTGCGACTATGAAAAAAACAAAAAAGCCGAAAAAGCGACCATGGGCGCACCGATTAACAAGATATAGTGCCACCTGAATTGCTGGGCGCTGTAGCGCCTGCAGTGCCAACACCTGCTATGGGTGGCAAAGTGCTGTTGTTCACAAAAGACTATTTAGGCGAAGGCAGTGAAGATCTAGGCCGTAATTTGATGAAAACCTTCCTCTATGTGTTGACACAAACGGATGTGAAACCGAAGGCTATATATTGCATCAACAGTGCTGTGAATATGCTTGTAGAAGGGTCTGAGCACATCGAGAACTTCAAAACTTTAGAAACAGCGGGTGTGAGTATTGGCGGTTGTGGTATTTGCTTAGACTTTTATGGGGTGAAAGAGAAAGTACAAGTAGGGACCATTACAAACTTGTATGCCATTACGGAAAGCATGATGCAAGAGCCTTTTGTTACATTGTAATTAGATGCGTGGTAACATTGGCAGATAGAACTGGAAAGATTGAAAGAGGTAGATGCACATGAACGTTTTTGCAGTAGATAGTAAGAAACCTGATACAGCTACAGATGAGGTTCGAAAAAAAGTACTCGTTCTATTTAGTTCTTACTATTTTGCAGATAAAGCAGATAAAATGTTAGGGCAATATAAAGTGCCTCATCAGTTAATGCCAGTTCCACCAGAGCTATCTAGTGCTTGTGGGATTTCTATTGGTGTGCAAAAAGAATACATAGAAGAAGTGTTGCGTATCTTTGAAGTAGAAAAATAACCCCTTCTCATATGTATGATTATGAAAAGGGGAAAGAACCGATAGAATATAAGCGTTCATGATGTGGACAAAAGTTCTTGGACATGTTGTCGATATAAGGACATTGAAAAAAGCTAGGTGCACTCAAAGGAGTGTGCCTAGCTTTTTCTGTGGATAGTGTCTTGTATATGCTTTATAGTATTATACGTTGAAGCGGAAATGTGTTACATCGCCGTCTTTCATGATATAGTCTTTGCCTTCTAGGCGCACAAGACCTTTTTCTTTGGCAGCATTTTGGCTACCGCAAGCTTCTAGATCGTCAAAGGATACGATTTCTGCACGAATGAAACCTTTTTTTCGATATCGGAGTGGATTTTCCCCGCAGCTTGAGGAGCTTTTGTGCCTTCCACGATAGTCCAGGCACGAGCTTCCATTTCGCCAGCTGTGAAGTAGTTAATTAAACCTAATAAAGAGTAACTAGCTTTGATTAATTTCGTTAAGCCACTTTCTTCTAAGCCAAGATCAGCTAGGAAAGCAGTTGCTTCTTCGTCGGATAATTCAGCGATTTCAGATTCGATACGAGCAGATACTACGACTACGCCAGAGCCTTCTTTCGCTGCATATTCTTCTACTTGTTTGACAAATTCGTTGCCAGAGTAGTCGGATACTTCGTCTTCTCCCACATTGGCTACGTATAAAGATTTTTTTGCTGTCAATAAGGTTAAATCTTTTAAAATCTCTAGCTCATCTTCTGTTAAACCTTGGGCACGAACAGGGATAGCATCGCCTAATGCAGCAGATACTTTTTCTAAGATTGGTGCTTCAATGCGAGCGTCTTTATCGCCGGATTTTGCTAATTTAGCAATGCGTTGCAAGCGTTTATCTACACTTTCAAGGTCAGCTAAACAAAGCTCAGTGTTGATGATTTCGATGTCGCGAACAGGATCCACGGAACCTGCTACATGTGTGATATTAGGGTCGTCGAAACAACGGATGACTTGTGCGATAGCATCAACTTGGCGGATATGGCTCAAGAATTTATTGCCCAAACCTTCCCCTTTGGAGGCACCAGCCACAAGACCTGCGATGTCTACAAAGCGCATAGCGGCAGGTAAGATGCGTTTAGAACCGAACATCTCAGCCAACACAGCTAAACGAGCGTCTGGTACGTCTACCACGCCTACATTTGGCTCGATGGTACAGAACGGGTAGTTTGCCGCTTCTGCGCCAGCCTTTGTAATAGCATTAAACAATGTACTTTTTCCCACATTTGGAAGGCCTACAATGCCTACTTCTAAATTTGTGCTCATGGATAACTCCTTTGGTTCTTGTAATTAATTATCAAAATAATATAAACGATTTGTATAATTTATGATATACTATAATTAAGAGAGCTTACAACGTGAGTTGGGCTCATCTCTTCCTATTCGGGGAGGAGGTGATACTATGACACCATTTGAAATCGCATCTTTATTGATACAGTTTGGAATGTTAGTTGTAGCAATTTTTAACTTACCGCAATAAGTAAGTAAAATGCCTAACGATATAAGGTTTAGCGGACCTTAACACGTTAGGCATTTCGTGTTCCATCATTCGAGATGAGCCTAACGCCTAGTACACGTTGTGGGCTCTCTTTTTACAGTCATAGTATACCATAATTGCATACTAACTGCCAATAGATTTATACAAAATGTAATAATAGAGGAAAGTTGATGCTTTTTGACCAACTTTTCCTCTACTTTATTTTAGATGTGTTATTACAGTTCTGACTATCTTATGAAATAAGACGCTACTAACGTATATCTTATAGGTAATGGGCACGTAATTCTTCATCAGATTTTTGGAGATAACCAAAAGTCGGTGCGATGTCGAATACGGTGAAAGCACCACGGCCGCCATGTGCTGCTAAGCGGTGTACGCCACGAGCAAAGGCAACGAGTACGGCACCAGTGAACTCAGGGTTAGAATCTAATTGTAAGCCGAATTCATAAATATGTTTTGTACCAGTTGTTGTTTCGCCACTGCGGATCACAAGTCCACCATGTGGGATACCTTTGTGGTTCGCATCTAATTCTTCTTGGGAAATGAATGTAACTGTTGTTTCATAGCCAACGAAGTAGTTAGGCATAGTTTTGATTTCGTTTTCGATGCGAGCTGCATCAGCGCCTTCTTCCAATACCACATAGCATTCACGAAGGTGAGAAGAAGTAGCTGTCACTTCAGGTGTTTCACCATTGCGGATAGCGGAGATGATTTCTTGTTTAGGCACGTGTATTGACGAGCATCTGCTACACCTTCAATGCGACGAATTGCATCGGAATGACCTTGGGATACGCCACGGCCCCAGAATGTGTAGGAATCGCCTTGTGGCAAGATACTTTCAGCATACACACGTTGTAAGGAGAACATGCCAGGGTCCCAACCGCAAGAAATTAAAGCAGCAGTGCCAGCTTCTTGTGCCACTTTGCGCACGTTTTCGAAATGCTCAGGGATGCGAGCATGTGTATCAAAACTGTCGATCACATTGAAATGCGCGACCAAAGCGGAGTTTGGTCGATTAGGTCTGTAGCGCTACCGCTGCGATAATACCATTACATCGATTTTTACCTTTGAAAGATTCTACTTCTTCCATTGTGTAGCTAGGCACGCCACTAACAGTTTGTAAACCAGAACGGCGAGAGAATACGCCTACTAATTCCATATCTGGTTGTAATGCTACAGTCACTTCTACACCGCGACCAAGGTTGCCGTATCCAACGATACCAATACGAATGTTGCTCATTGTTACTTCCTTTCGTGAAAGTTGATACTTTCATTAATATTAAATGCTATACGAACTGTAATGTTAGATTACAGTATATGATAAAATACAACAGGGACACTGTGTCCGCTGTTTTTTCGCATGTACCATTATAGCGAAAAATTCCCATAGAGGAAAGAGGAATATTAAAATTGTAATGTTTTAATGCGTTCTACTGCGCGAATGGTGTTTTCTCGGCTGCCGAATGCAGTGAGACGTAGATAGCCTTCTCCTTCAGGACCAAAGCCAGATCCGGGAGTGCTGACGATGTGGACTTGTTCTAGTAATGTGTCGAATAAATCCCAACTAGTCATACCTGTTGGTGCTTGTAACCAAATGTACGGAGCATCAACACCACCAAATACAGTCAAACCGATAGCTTCTAATCCTTCTCGGATAATGCGGGCATTTTCTAAGTAATACGCCACATCTTCTTTGATTTGAGCACGGCCTTCTGGTGTGTATACAGCGGCAGCACCACGTTGGATGATGTATGGTACGCCGTTGAATTTTTGTCGTCTGGCGACGATTCCACATTGGATTTAATGGAACACGCTTGCCTTCTGCGTTCTTTGCAGTGACTTCGTGTGGTACCACTGTGTAGGCACAACGAGTACCAGTGAAACCAGCCGTTTTAGAGAAAGAACGGAATTCGATAGCCACTTCACGAGCACCTTCGATTTCATAAATAGAACGCACCGTATCTGTAGAGGTGATGAAAGCTTCGTAAGCGGAGTCGAACATCAAAAATCGCCTCATTGTCTTTTGCACCATTGTACCCATTCTGCTAAGCGAGCACGACTTAATACGGTACCTGTCGGGTTATTAGGGCAACAAAGATAGACAATATCTACTCGTTCCTTTGGAAAGTCGGGGGAAAAGTTGTTCTCAGCGTTCGTTGGTAAGTATACGACTCTTTCATAGATGCCGTCTACAGCTTTTACCAGTGCGACCGCCCATGACATTGGAGTCTAGGTATACAGGATAAACAGGGTCGGTAATAGCAATGATATTATCTTCAGAGAAAATCTCTTGGATGTTACCAACATCCGATTTAGCACCGTCGGACACGAAGATTTCATCTGGTTGGATCGTGATACCCTAATGGTGCATAATCTCCTTCAGCGATAGCGTTGCGCAAGAAATCGTAGCCTTGCTCAGGGCCATAGCCACGGAATGTCTCGGCAACCCCCATTTCGTCCACCGTCGCGTGCATAGCTTCCAGAACAGCGAGCACAAGAGGACGTGTGACGTCACCAATGCCGAGGCGAATGATGTCTGCCTCAGGATGGCTTTCTTTGAAAGCTTCTACTTTGCGAGCAATAGTAGCAAATAAATAAGAACCTTGTAGGTTTTCGTAATTTGAATTGATAGTAGCCATATTAGCTCCTTCTGTTATACATCAATAATGATACATTTATATATAGCTTAAATTGCATTTCTATATTCTATAGTATTTGGAGCGATATGTCAAAATAAAAATGGTTATATCTAAAGAAGTCTGATATATGCATTGTCTATAGCCTAGTTTTTGTATTGGAGATTATAAACGCTTGTAAGAGGGATACTAAGGCATATAAAAGGACTGTTCTAGGTGAACAGTCCTGTAGAATTGGAGTGTGTTATTTTTCTTTTTACGTCAAGTATAGTAATTTACGTTGCACTCTCCGTAAGCGATGCATATAACATAACGCCGCCGTAGAGGTACTTTGACAACAACCCAATCCATACGGAATAGGGGCCAAAATCTGTGAATAGATAACATAGATACGCAACAGGAACGGTTACCCCCAATAAGTACCTATAGTAATAATAGATACGCTAGTTACATCACGATAGGCTCGGAGAACCCCTTGTAAAGGTGTGCCTACAGCATCGATGATGGTGAAAAATACGGAGTAAGAAATGAAACTTTCAATAAGTGGAATCATATGATCTTCCTTGGTATATAGGCTGGCTAAGAAGTCGATATGAGTGAAGGAATAGGTTCCAATGCAAAGTGCTATGAAAGCTGCTACACCACGAGTAATCCATGTGTAGGTAATAGCATTTTGATATCGTTTAGCCCCCAATTCATAGGCAATAACGATGGTAGCTGCCATACTTAAACTAAGCGGAAAGGAAAAGGTTAGACCAAGGAAACTAGAGGCAGCTTGATGGGCGGCTATAATTTCTGTACCGAATTTTGTCATGGCAATACCGGCAGCACTGAAAATGCTAATTTCAGCAAAGATAGATAAACCGATAGGGATACCTAAAGGCTAATTGGTCTCTGATTAATATCCAGCTAGGTCCAGTGAAAGATGACCAAAACCGATAGTGCTTAAAGTTTTTGTGAAATGTAATTAACCCAAGGAAACACAGCATCATGTACCAATAGGCGATGGCCGTTGAAATACCGGCACCAAAGCCCCCAAGAGCGGGGATGGGGCCATAACCTTGTATGAATAGTACATTGAAAATAGACTGAAATAACACACTACTGCCAATGATGTATAAAGAGTAGCGTGTATTTCCGTGAGCATCGACGATATATCGGAATCCAGACATAATCATCATAGCTGGAAAGGCGACGCACATGGCGTTCATATACTGGATGCAAACAGATTTTGCCGCCGGTTCTAATCCTAATAGATCTAACAAAGGGGATAAACCAAGTAGGGTGGCAAGTATAAGAACTGTTGCAAATGCAAGCCCTAAATAGATATTTTGCCACATAGTGGCAGCTACCGACTCAGTTTTTTTAGCCCCTAAGGCATGAGAAATAATAGGGGTCACACCAAGGAGAATTCCTGACAGACCAAAAAAAGCGGCGACCCACAAGTTGTACCCCACACCAATAGCTGCTAAATCTATAGTACTGTATTGCCCCGTTAATGTGACCGCTATAAAACTACCAACAATGATAGAAAATTGTGTAGCAATGACGGGGGCAGCTACAAGTAGGAAATGTTTAATCATAGAAACTAAAGACATACTACCTCCCAAAACTAACTTACCTATATGATATAATAGACAGTAATATATTATTTTATCACTATATATATTGCTTGTCTATAGATGTGAGGGGGTATTGTCTCTTAAAAAGACATGGTGTATAATAGTAACAATTCAGTTATATCAATAGATTTAACGAGGTATATTGTGGGAAAAATAGAGATGTATATAATTTTTGCATACCTCTATGTGATTACTGCAATGAGTTTGGTGGAAACACCGGAAAGGAGTTCTATGTTAGGAGCAATCATTGGAGATATGGCGGGCTCAATCTACGAGTTCAAGAATATCAAAAGCAGAGACTTCGAGTTTTTATCGGCGCCTTGTGAGCCTACAGATGATTCGATTTTAACATGTGCTATTGCACGAGCTTTGATTGATGTAAAAGGAAGGGGGACACACTTACAGCGAGCTACTGTCTATCGTATGAAAGAATATTTTCTTTGCAATCCTTTGCCATTAGGCGGTTTTGGCGGTAAGTTCTTTAATTGGGCTATCTATAATCTAGAAGAGCCATATGGTAGTTGGGGCAATGGAGCAGCTATGCGTATTAGTCCTGTGGCCTATGTAGCGAATAGTGAAATGGAAGTCAAGTTGTTGAGCCAAATCGTAACAGGTACCACCCACAATGATCCAGAAGGATTAAAAGGTGGAGAGGTGACGGCTTTAGCCGTGTTCAAAGCACTTCATGGAGCGACAAAAGAAGAAATTCAAGAAATGGTGCAATCCTATTATCCTGGGGAGTATAGCGTAGAAGAACTACACAAGACATATAAGTTTGAGCCAAGCTGTCAAAAAACAGTGCCAGAAGGAATGCAATGTTTCTTTGAAAGTGAAGATTATGAATCGGCTATCCGCAATGTGATGTACATCGGTGGTGACTGCGATACGCTAGGTGCTATTGTCGGTGCTGTGGCAGGGGCCTATTATGGTATCCCAGAGTGGATCCAAGAAAAAGCCTTATCCATGATGCCAGACTATATGGTGGAAGACTATGAAGATTTCAAAGCCATGTATATGGACAAATAAAAAACCCTCTAAAGCTAGCGCTGGACACGCATACTGCCTTTGAGGGTATAGAGCAAGGGCCGGAATCCCTCTGCAATTGTATTGTACCATGTCAAAGGCGATGACGATAGTAGGGAAAAATAGAATATGATAAAAAAATATGGAGACTACTCTTGTGTGAGGGGGTCTCCCTATTTAATATTGACATAAAAAGAACCTGCCCGCCGGCAGGGTTCTTTTTAGGATGATGATGTACGCCCATACAAAAATCATGACAACTATATCAACACTTTGAGTGCTAATACCATAAGGTAATTGTACTTGACCAGATAAGGCGATCATCAATATGTGATGTAGTCCATCTACGCATATTGGTGTAATAAAAATCCTTTTTTTCTTGTGTTTTTGGAGTATCAGAAAAAGGCCTTTGATTCTCCTCCCTATCTCTCGTAGGTCAAGTGGTGAATGATGAATAGGCAGTTCTCCTGACTCAGCTTCAACGCGCCTCCAGCCTTCCCAGTTTCCCAGTGACATAATTTGGAATTGCTCTGCTTTACAGTGGCGGGACCGTGCCAGACTTTAACTGGCTTCTCTATTATGCTTTCGCACCTATTCCCGAATATTTGACTTTATGTGTGTATTGTACCCTTTTGTTTTGTTGCTGTCAAGAACAAGATGAAAGGGTATGACTATTTTGTAATTGAAGGTAGATATTTATGACTTTTATTACTAAATGTCATAATTGGTCTTCTTTTTCCATTCTGAAAGTTATAAGAGTAGGAATAGATTCACCGGTCCTTTTCTTGCTAAATAGATAGCATTAATTTATAATGAATGAAGATAATACAATATATTGTGAAACATAAAGGATGAAAGAATGAAGTATACAAGTACGCGCAGTCATGAAACGGTGAGCGAAACCTTTGCGTTGCTCAATGGATTGGCAAGTGATGGCGGTTTATATGTGCCGGCTACGTTTCCGGAACAATGTTTGTCCTACCGCGATGTGGCGGACAAAAGCTATGAAGAAATTGCACTGGTTGTGTTGAGTAAGTTATTTTACGACTTTCACAGAAGCAGAATTAGAAACGATGATTTGCAGTGCTTACAATACGGTGAACTTTGATACGCCAGATATGGTACCTATGGATTCCTTGTTGGAACGAGTGTCCGTGTTGGAATTGTTCCATGGTCGCACTCAAGCCTTTAAAGATATGGCATTATCCTTGTTCCCCTATTTGCTAGTAGCGACAGAAACAAGCTGAGAAAGAAACCAAAGACGTGTTGATCTTGACGGCTACCTCTGGTGACACTGGAAAAGCGACCTTTAGAAGGATTCAAAAGATGTACCGGGAACGCATATTCAAGTGTTCTTCCCTACAGACGGCGTTAGCCCTATGCAACAAGAGCAAATGCAAAAGCAAGAGGGTGCGAACGTCAACGTGACCGCTATTGAAGGTAACTTTGATGATGCGCAGCAATTCTTGAAACGTCTCTTTGTGGATGCTAATGTGGCGAAGGAAGTGGCAGACAAAGGGTGAAGTTCTCTTCTGCTAACTCTATCAATATCGGCCGTTTAGCACCACAAGTGGTGTACTATGTGGCGACTTATGCTGAATTGGTAAATACAGGGGCGATTCACGAAGACGAAGCGTTCAACGTGGTGGTACCAACAGGTAACTTTGGCAATATTTTTGGCAGCTTACTATGCAAAAACGCATGGGTATTCCCGTGGGTAAATTAATTTGCGCATCGAACCAAAAACAATGTGTTGGCAGATTTCTTCAGCACTGGTACATACGATATGAATCGTCCGTTCTATACGACCATCTCTCCGTCTATGGATATTTTGGAAAGTTCTAACTTTGAACGTTTCATCTATTATGTGAGCGGTGAAAATGCAGAATTGACAGCTGAGCGCATGAAAGCGCTGAAAGCAGATGGTAAATTCTCTGTCACTCCAGAAGAACTACAAGCGGTGCAAAAAAAGAATTTGCCGGCGCCTATGTAGACGATGACATGACAAAGGCTGTCATCGAGCAAGTGTACAACTCCTATGGCTATGTAATGGATCCGCACACAGCGGTGGCGATGGGTGCTTACATGAAAGAATTGGAAACTCATCCAGAAGATGGACATCGTCACACGGTGATTGCCTCCACGGCACATCCCTTCAAATTCCCAACACCGATTTGCGAAGCTTTGGATATCAAAGTAGGAGCAACTCCTTATGAAAGCTTAGACAATATTTCCGCTGTCACAGGCGTAGGTTGTCCAAAACAATTGGCAGAATTGCAACATAAACCATTACGTTTTACTAAGGTAATTCCAAAAGAATCTATGAAAGAAGAAATTCTATCCTTTGTGGATACTTTCAAACAGTAGGTGACCTATGGTACAAGCATTTTTCTTTTCCCTACTGTCATCCTTTGCCTTCAGTATCATGAATTTATTCGTGAAACTCTTAGGTGATGGTATGCCGGCGGCAGAGGTGACATTTTTCAGAGGATTGATAGGAACAATTGCCGTACTCATAGTGATGCGACAAAAAGAATTTCCTTTTCCACAGAACATCGAGGGTTGTTGACCTTGCGAGGTATCTTTGGTGGATTAGGAAATTTGAGTAATTTCATTGCCTTAGTGTACATGTCCATGGCAGATGCATCTATTTTATTCCAACTGTCGGGCATATTCGTGCTGATTTTCAGCAACATTGTATTGAAAGAAAAATTACCCAATGGATCTGCTAAATGGCTAGGACTAATTTTCTTGGCCGTTGTGTATATGATTCAGCCTTGGAATTTATCGGGCTTGCATTGGTATTCTTTCATTGCCATTGCAGGTGACCTTATCAGCGATGACCTATACAACGATTCGCACTATTAGCTTAAAAGGTGGACATAGTTCCTATGAAATTATGTTTTATTTCTTGGTGACCACCATGCTAGTAGGTGGCATCGTCATGATACCAGATTTTGTGTGGCCTAACGCAACACAAGCACTGTATTTAGGGATTATTGGTGCTATTTCCGTAGTGGCACAGTTCTTCCTAACAGGAGCTTTTGTGGCAACCAATGCAGTAGTAGCACAATTTATGCAATATGTAGGGGTATTCTTTAACTCCTTCTGGGGATTTATCGTCTTCGGAGAAAAACCTAGCCTTGGCGACCGTCATCGCGTATTATTATGTTTAGTTCATCAGTGATGTTGGCTCGTTTGAAAGAACAAGCTCGCGCACAGTAGTCAATCAAGAAAGAGGTATGACGATGAGTGAAAAAAATTATATCAATTTGGTCTAGTCGGTTTGGCTGTTATGGGACAAAAACTTGGCCCGCAATATTGCCCGTCATGGATTCAGCATTGCTGTGTACAACCGTACACCACAAAAAAACAGACGATTTTGTAGCTAACTATAGCCATGAAGGAACAATCGGCGGAGCACATACTCCAGAAGAGTTTGTAGCGATGTTAGAAAAACCTCGTAAAATCATGTTCTTAGTAAAAGCAGGTCAACCTGTAGATGACATGATCGAAGCCTTCTTACCATATTTAGACCAAGGCGATACATTAATTGATGGTGGTAATTCCCTATTACCCAGATACGATCCGTCGTACGAAATATTTAGAATCCAAAGGGTTCCGTTTCTTAGGCGTTGGCGTATCTGGCGGTGAAGAAGGTGCCTTGAATGGTCCAAGTTTGATGCCAGGTGGTAACGAAGCGTCTTACAATGAATTGGCGCCAATCTTTACTTCCATTGCAGCGCAAGTGGCAGACGGTCCATGCTGCACATATGTAGGCGATGACGGTGCTGGTCATTATGTAAAAATGGTGCACAACGGTATCGAATACGGCGATATGCAATTGATCTCCGAAGCCTACTTCATGATGAAAGAATTACTTCGTATGAGCGATGATGAAATCGGCGATGTATTTGCGAAATGGAATGCGGGATTATTAGATTCTTACCTCATCGAAATCACTGCTAAAAATTATGAAAGTCAAAGATACGGATGGAACTCCATTAGTGGAAAAAATCTTGGACAAAGCTGGTCAAAAAGGTACTGGTAAATGGACTAGCCAAGAAGGCTTAGACCTTGGCGTGCCAATCCCAACTATCGCGGAAGCAGTGTTCGCTCGTGCTATGTCTGCCTACAAATCTGAACGTGTGTTGGCAGAACCAGTATTAGCAGGTCCAACAGACGTATTCGAAGGCGATAAAGAAGCATTAGTAGATGCTATTCATTCTGCCTTATATGCATCTAAAATCTGTTCCTATGCACAAGGCTTTGCATTGATTAAAGCGAAAGCAGAAAAGAATATAACTGGAATATTAACTTCGGTGATATGGCATTGTTGTGGCGTGGCGGTTGCATTATCCGTGCAGCCTTCTTAGAAGATATTAAAAAAGCGTTTACGAATAACCCAGAGTTGAACAATTTGATGTTGGATCCATTCTTTGCAGAAGCATTGCAAACGCACCAAGCAAAATGGCGTGAAGCCATCATTGCTCGCGAAACGCTATGGTATCCCAACACCTGCTTTCAGTGCATCCTTAGATTACTTCGATTCTTATCGCCGTGGCGTATTGCCAGCAAACCTAATCCAAGGACAACGCGACTTCTTCGGTGCTCATACTTACGAACGTACAGACAAAGAAGGCACATTCCATACAGAATGGGCAGAAGCGTAAGTACTATATAGCATCTTTTTCCTAAAAATGCTCAGTTATAGCAAACATCCCTAGGTGGCGGCCTAGGGATGTTGACTTTTACAGTGCAATGTTTTACTATATACATAAGAAGAGCAATTGATGTCTAACAGCGTCAAGCTCATCTCTGGATGTAAGATGAGGCCTAACGTGCAGAGTACCGTTAATACTCTACATATACGTTAGGCCTTTAAACTTATATATTACTTGATCAATGTTATGATCATGACAATACATGTGATTAAAAGTACCACTAAGGTACATGAAGTTAATGCGATCATTAAAGCTTCAAATACAGTCATGGCACTCACCTCCTTTCGAGGGGGATTTAACAAGTAAATCCGAAGTCTACTAAGAGATGAGCCAAACGCATATCGCCCTAGGGGCAACATCAATTGCTCTAAGTTTAGTATAGCACTTTATAACTGGATAATACATAGCGAAGCGACTACTTCTTACAGAGAATGTGAGGGGGTGGTCGTTTTTGCATTGTGGTGAGTAAAATTAAGTAGAAATGTTTCTCATGCCACCTTGTCAACGAGAAGGGCAGAGTATACAATAAAGGTAACTATTTCTTAAAGTGCAAGTGAAATTGAACATTTATTTTTGAAATATGTAGTTAGGAGAGAAAAATATGAACTGTATGGATGATGGAGAAAATAACGATAGCATGAAGCCGATTCATTTTTGAAACTATTGATGTTGATTATAATATTAGCCTCGTAGAAGCGATTAAGTTATCTGTAGAAAACAGTGGTTATGAAGCTGAAATTATAAAAGAAGATGGTGAGACCCATGTGGATATTAAAATTCCATTTTTGGTTGGAACTGAAAATGATAAGATTGAGTTAATGATATACAAATGGTGGTACTATGTATGTATTAATGTAGATATTAGAGAACCTAATACTTTAGAAGAAAAAAATTAGCTATTCTCGAATGTGTTAATAATTGTAGTGGTCTTGTAGGATATACTTGGAGGAAGGAGTATCAAAAGTGCTACATTTGTCTTGATAGGTGTGGTCGCCGGCTCGGATGCAATTGATATGTATCTGGCGCGGGGGTATATGAATATTGATAATGCTGACGTAGCTGGTAATGAAGGATTAGCTCAAGAAGTGTTGGGGTTAAGTGATATACTTTCTGTTTATATGGAAAAACATATAGATTTTTAACCTGTCAGGTAAGTGGAATGCTACTAAAGGAACTGAGTATACATATATATTAGAAGATATCAATTATTTGGTTAGTACCGTACAAGAGGATAGAGATTGCTTACGTCAGTTTATATAAGATTAAAAACGACTACTTCTCACAGTGAATGTGAGGTGTGGTCGTTTTTAATTGTATGGGCAAATTGTCTTTTATAAGAGAATGTTTCACTAAAAAAATGTTGACTGGGGGACATTATATATACTTGTAATAGATACTTAATGAACATCATGAACTTGATGAATCAAATGTGAGTTTATGCTTTAGTTTAAAAAAATACAGGGGATATAATGACAAAAAGAAAAAAACGAATGGCAAAATGAATCGACATATGAAAGTACTAGAGCTAATTTAGGGGCACAAGTTGAGAAAAATATAAAATTTAATGGTAGAAGGACATGGTTTTGCAAAATTGAGAATGCCAACCATTATTTGGATAACTTAAAAGGGAAAAAGCGATATTAGCAGGAGAGAATAATGCAAAAATGGCCCAGACAGGATTGTTAATGGACAACAAATACAAACTAAATATTGCATGAATGCTAAACAGAGCGTTAATGCAGGGGTTTAATCACGATGGTAACTATCGTTATTTGGATCCAAGTGGGAAGCCTATGCAAATAGAAGTACCGAAAGATCAGTATCAAGAAGCGGTACGAATTATGGAAGAAAAATTAAAGCAGTGTAAAGTTCCGTGTAACAGATCCCAAAGAGGCAAAAAAAGATAGTCCGTGAGGGACAGGTTACATATCGACAAGCAATTAATATATCTAAATTTGGTACAGTGGAATCCCTTGTTTACGATGCAGCTCATGGAACTGTTGTGGCTGCTAATGCAATGGGAATTTCTAGTGCTGTTGTATTTGCAAAAGCAATTATAGATGGTGAGGATCTTGAAGATGCAATAGAAACTGCTATTGCATCAGGATTAAAAAGTCGGTGGGGCAGCATTTGCTACATCCGTTATTGCAGGACAACTGAGTAGAACTCAATATGTAACTTTTTTAAAAGCTCCAATTGAGAGTGCAGTAAAAATGATGCCACCACAAGTTCGTCATTTACTTGTAAATTCCTTTGAGAAATGGTGCTCCAATTTATGGGGCATGAGAACTAAAAAAATTTAGCAAAAATTATTGCGTGGTAATGTAGTGGCAGCCTACAGCAACGATGATAGTTACCACGGGACCAGATGTAATTGATGCATTTAGAGGCAGAATTTCGGTCGGACAACTATTTAAAAATACGACTGTAGCAAAGAGGCGGTATTGCGTGTGGAGTACTAGGTGGTATGGTCGCAGGTGCAGTAGCAGTGCAGTGTTGTTCCGTGAATAGGGAACGTTGTCGGTGCAGTAGTTGGGTTAATCGGAGGGATATTAGGAGGACTAGGAGGTGGTGAAGTCACTAAAGCAGTAATGGATGAAATAATTGAAGATGATGCAGAAGAAATGCAAAGAATTTTTAATAAATCTTTTGCTAGTTTAGCGGAAGATTATATGCTTAATACAAAGGAAGCGACCGAGGTAGGTAATAAATTACCAGATGTAATGACAAGTAGTAAATGGAAAGATATGTATGCGACTAATAGTAGATATATATTTGCCGAAAATATTCTAGAACCTATTATTGAAAGTATTGTTAAAAAAACGACCTAAGATTAAAAATGCCTACGAGTGTGGAATTGATTGATGGTATGGAACGCTTGTTAGTTAAAGCAGAAAATATATAAAAGTATAAATGTGATTAGTGAAAGCGACTACTTCTCACAGTGAATGTGAGGGTAGTCGTTTTTTTGTGTATACACTTCGAGTATCTTGCGACCAACTTTCTCTGAATGATATAATTTAAGTAACAAATATTGTTGGAATTAAGATATTCTGAGGGAGGTATTCTTATGAGCAATGTAACGTTAACGTATTATGGTCATGCTACGTTTGCTTTGAGCAATGGTGATGTGACGTTGGTGTGCGATCCGTTTTTTTACAGGTAATACTTGGGATGTAGCAAAGGCAGAGGATATAGAGTGCCAATACATTTTTGTATCTCATGGTCATGATGATCATTATGGTGATACAGATTTGATTGCCAAGAAGAATGATGCTCTTGTCATCTCTACGGCTGAGGTAGCAGGTAAAGCGGCGTCTGCAGGGGCTAGAGCACATGCGATGCATTTAGGAGGAAAGTTCAATTTCCCATTTGGTTCCATCCGTTTGACACCAGCCCTTCCATGGTTCTGGTGTACCGTGTGGACATGCTCGCAGTGTAGTGATTGAGTTCTTTGGTAAACGGGTATACTTTGCTGGAGATACGGCATTGTTTAGCGATATGAAATTGATCAGTCGCTACGGTGAAATTGACTATGCTTTATTGCCAATCGGTGATAACTTTACGATGGGTGTGGAAGATGCAGTGACAGCAGCGTCTTGGGTGAAAAGCGAATACAACGATCCCAATTCATTACAAAAACATGGCCTGTTATCGATAAAGAACCAGCGAACTTTCGTGGCGTTGTTAGAAGCAAAAACATAAACAAGCGGGACTGGTGGTAGACCCGTGGCAAACGATCGAACTATAATTACATATGACTAAGCTTATATTTGTTTAGATGCGATACAAGTATCTTTGCATGATGAAGCATACTAGAAAAGAACTATTCCTGAATCGCTTTGGAATGGTTCTTTTCCATATCTTAGACCTTTCACTGTATAGATTACTGACGTCCCTGCCCTTCTCTATGGTATAATAATCTTCACATGGAGGTATCTATGAAATTAACACATTTTGATGAAGGCGGTAATGCGCATATGGTGGATGTGTCCCAAAAGGATCACACAGAACGCGTAGCCGTAGCAGAAGGGTTTATTACACTCAGCGAGGAAGCTTTCAGTATTGTGGCGTCTGGGAATGTCAAAAAGGTGATGTTCTGGCAGTGGCACAATTGGCAGCCATCATGGGGGCGAAGCAAACGTCCAACCTCATTCCGCTCTGCCATCCATTGGCGTTGACGAAGGTGAGTGTAGACTGTTCCTTAGTAGAAGAACAACGTGCCGTGTGCATTCGTAGCACGGTGAAAAACTACGGGCCCTACTGGGGTGGAAATGGAAGCCTTGACAGCGGTCCAAGTGGGGCTGTTAACTGTCTACGATATGGTGAAAGCTGTCGATAAAAAGTATGACCATAGGTCCTGTGTATCTTGTGGAAAAACAAGGTGGTAAAAGTGGACATTTTAAACGATAAGGTGGTAGGTGACTCATGGAAATTGTATTAGTAGAGCCGGAAATTCCTGGTAATACAGGCAATATTGCGCGCCTTTGTGCATGAATCATATGACACTACACTTGGTGGAACCATTGGGATTTTCCATTGAAGATAAGTATTTAAAACGGGCGGGCCTTGATTATTGGCATCTTGTGGATGTGAAAGTACATAAATCCTTGGATGAAGTGTATGAACAATATAAAGACCGTCGGTTTTTGGTATGCCACCACAAAAGGCAAATCTCATACCCACGCAGAAGTGCAATATGAAATTGGAGATATGTTAGTGTTTGGTAAAGAAACAAAAGGATTGCCAGAAGAAATTGTGGCGACCCAATCCAGACACATGCATTCGCATTCCGATGATTGATGAAGCGAGGTCTTTGAATTTATCGAATGCGGTGGCAATTATTGCCTATGAAGCTATGCGCCAACTGGATTTCAGATTTGCAGGCTATTGGACCAGTGTATCGATAGAGGTATAATGCCTATAACAACAGATAGTGTATGATATCCGAATAGGATAGAGGAGGAATTATGAATTACGATGTAGCTTATGAATTACAAAAAGTAATGCGTGAAAGCGAAGAACACAAAGAAATGATGGCGACTCAAGAGGCAATTAAAGACGACCAAGTCGCCAAAGGCATGGTAGAAGAATTTATGTCTTTACAAATGCAATTGGAATATGCAAAAATTGCAGATGCTCCTGAAGCGGAAGAATTGTTGAAAAAAACTAGAAGGTTTGTTGCCATTGGTACAAGCTAACTCCGGTGCGAATGCGTACTTAACAGCGCATGCACGTTGGACACAAGTGGCAAACGATATTTATCGCATTATTAGCGAACCAATCACTGAAGGTATGAAAATTTTAGAAAAGGCACAGTAATATGAACTCTGTATGGGAAGCATTGCAACAGGTGGTTCCATCGGATCGTATCCAAAGAAATGCCATGTTGGCTCCTTTTACGACCTTTCAAATTGGAGGTCCCGCCGATGTGCTTGTATTACCTCATTCTGTGCAGGAATTGCAAGATTGCATGCATGTATTGAGCGAACATGACATTGAACCTTTTGTACTAGGTTTGGGGTCTAATGTGCTCATCCAAGATGGGGGTATGCGTGGTGTCGTTCTTTGCTTGAAAGAATTGCAAGAGGAGCAACACCGCAATGGTACAACTATTACTATGAGTGCTGGGTATACTTTGAAAGAAGTGTCCGAATATGCCCAACGTGAAAGTTTAAGTGGCTTGGAATTTGCCATCGGCATTCCTGGTAGTTTGGGTGGCGCTGTATTTATGAATGCAGGTGCCTATGATGGAGAAATGGATCAAGTAGTAACCGGTGTGGATGCGGTAGATATGCAAGGGAACTTGCACCACTATAGTCGCGAAGAATTGCAGTTTGCCTATCGCCATAGTCGCTTTCACGAAGAACATGAAATCATCGTACGGGTGACGATGGAGCTGCAAGAGGGCAACCCGGCTGATATCCAAGGACGAATGGATGATCTCACTGAAAAAAACGGGAATCTAAACAACCATTGGAGCATGCCGCGAGGTCTACTTTCAAGCGCCCACCGGGATATTATGCAGGAACTTTGATTGACCAAACAGGCTTGAAAGGATTATCCGTAGGGCCTGCAGAGGTATCTATGAAGCATGCTCGGATTCGTGGTGAATCGAGGTGGCGCTACTGCGAATGATGTGCTAGGTGTAATTCATGAGGTGCAAAAAGCGGATTCATGCAGTTCATGGAGTGCAGTTAGAACCAGAGGTGCGCATCCTAGGGGAATCTCGTGAACAAACGGGTTCTGTTGTCACCATTGTAAGAGCTCAAGAGACAGATATTCCAAAGATTGTCTCAACTTGTGTGCAGACACATTTAGAGAAACTTTCAGTCATGACAATACGGAAGAGGAATTACAAGCCTTCTTTGATGAGACCTATAACCATGATGTATTGAAACGTGAGTTGGACCATGACGAGAGCGAAACATATCTTGCTTACGTAGATGACGTGTTGGCAGGGTATTTGAAAGTAAACTGGGGCGGCGCACAAACAGAGCGTAAATTAGAGAATGCTTTTGAAGTACAACGCATATATGTGCTCAAAGAGTACCATGGACAAGGCGTGGGCAAAGCCTTGTTTGAAAAAGCCTTGCGCATCGCTGAGTCTGGTGACTTTGATTGGGCTTGGCTTGGCGTCTGGGAGAAAAATTATAAAGCACAACATTTTTATAAATGCTATGGGTTTGAAAAATTTGGAGAACACCAATTTGTTGTGACTCCAGAGAAGACGGATATCGATTGGTTGTTAAAGAAATCTTTACGATAAACCTTGACATATCCCATGTGTTTTGAGTATAATATTTCGGTAAGCAATTTGTACGGACTTCCACTAGCCCCGGAAGGTGGCAATTGCTTCTGTTAATACATTCTTGTTATTAGGAGGAAAGCAGCATGAAAACTACATTTATGGCCAATGCGAACAATATTGAACGCAAATGGTATGTTGTTGACGCTGAAGGTAAAACTTTAGGACGTCTTGCTGCCGAAGTTGCTAAAGTTCTTCGGGGCAAACATAAACCAACTTTTACACCACATGCAGACACTGGTGACCACGTTATCGTTGTGAACGCAGAAAAAGTTCGTGTAACAGGTAAAAAATTATTACAAAAAGAATATTTCCGTCATTCTGGTTATCCAGGCGGATCCCGTTTCACTACACTTGCTATGATGTTGGAAAAAAACATCCTGAGCGCGTAATCGAAATGGCAGTTAAAGGTATGCTTCCAAAAATAAATTGGGTGCACAACAATACCGTAAATTGAATGTATACAGCGGCGCAGAGCATCCACATGCTGCTCAAAAACCAGAAGTTTTGGAATTAGATATCCGTTAATACCGGGAGGAGGAACATATAATGGCAGTAGCACAATACTACGGCACTGGTCGTAGAAAATCTTCCGTTGCTAGAGTTCGTCTGGTACCGGGTACAGGTAAAATCACTGTAAACAAACGCGAATTAAAATGAATATTTCGGTCGTCAAACTCTTGAGTTGATTGTTAAACAACCATTGGTATTAACAAATACTTTAGAACAATACGACGTTGTGGCAACTGTAGCTGGTGGCGGCCCATCCGGTCAAGCTGGTGCAATTCGTCACGGTGTGTCCCGTGCATTATTAGAAGTTGATGGCGAACTTCGTCAAGGTCTTAAAAAGGCTGGCTTCTTGACTCGTGACCCACGTATGAAAGAACGTAAAAATACGGTCTTAAAAAGCTCGTAAAGCATCTCAATTCTCCAAACGTTAATTTGGCGATTACAGAGCCCAGTATCCTTTGTGGTGCTGGGCTTTTTCTTGTCTATGAACCTGTGTGGAAGCGGAAAGGAATGATACTACATGGATAAACTACTAAGGTTATTGGGCGTTGTAGCTGTAGCGCTTGTGATTTGGTTTTTGCCACATACACCAGAGATTTCTGACCAAGGATGGCATTTATTAGCTATCTTTACGGCTACTATTGTGGGATTTATATTGCGACCATACCCGACAGGGGTCATGGCCTTTATGGGATCTGGCAGCAGTAGCTACGAGCTCCATTAAGATGAACGAAGCCTTATTAGGCTATGCAGAGCCTAATGTATGGCTTATCGTGTCGGCAATCTTCTTTTCTAGAGGAATCATCAATTCAGGATTAGGTCGACGTATTGCGTATACCTTAATTCATTGGTTTGGCACAAGTACCTTGCGCTTAGCTTATGCGTTAGCTATGACTGATTTAATTATTTCCCCAGCTACACCATCGAATACGGCTCGTGGAGGCGGTATTATCTATCCTATCGTGCAGAATATTTCTATGGCATTCGATTCAAGACCGGGAGAAACGGCTCGTCGTATGGGAGCCTACCTAATGACTACGGCTCACACAGTCAATGCCTGTACAGTGACTGTATTCTTGACCGCTTGTAGTGGTAACTTGTTGATTACATCTTTAGGGGCAAAATTATTTGGCTACACGGTAACTTGGTGGGAATGGTTTTTAGCAGGTGCCTTGCCTGGGCTGCTCAGTATGGTCATCATGCCTTGGTTCATTTACAAAAATTTATCCTCCGGAAATCAAGGAAACACCAGAAGCTCCAGCGATGGCTCGTGAAGAACTAGATAAATTAGGGCCAATTACGACGATGGAGAAAAAGGTAGCAGACTATCTTTGTGGGGGCCATACTACTCTGGTCTACTACGACAATTACTGGCCCTACATGCGACGGTCATTGCGATTATGGCGGTATTGGCCTGTGTCATTAGTGAATGTCTTACATGGGATGATATTTTGAAAGAAACCACTGGTTGGGATATTTTTAATCTGGATGGGTACCTTAGTAGGTATGGGCTGGATTGCTTGGTAAACTAGGTGTGGTAGCTGTTTTTGCGAAATTTGTCAGCACTATGTTAGGCGGTATGTCTTGGGAGTGGGTGACCTTGATTATTTCCTTAGTCTTTGTATACTCTCAATATTTCTTCGCCAGTGGTACCGCTCGTATTACCGCATTATTTTTCTGCCTTTGCGTCTATTTTAATTGCCTTAGGAGCGCCGATTCCCTATGCGATTTTGATGTTTGGCTTGATGAATAGCCCCGGCTGTACCTTGACACATTATAGCTCCGGGGTAACGCCGATCTTCTTTGGCAGTCATTATGTGCCACAAGTAACGTGGTGGAAAGTAGGGTTCTATATCTCAGTGTTGAATTATATTTTCCACTTCTTCTTTGGCAATTTGAGTATGAAACTATTTGGCATTATTTAAACTTTACACCTTGAATTTATAATCTAAGTGCAACTAAAAAAAGATTCATAGCTTTCTGATAAAAATAGTATTTGCAAAGACATCTAAAAAAATCAGGAGGAGCCATGAATCATTATACTCATTTTACACTAAAAGAGCGCGAAATGCTAAAACATTTTATTGATATAGGTAAAAATCAAACAGAAATTTCAATTTTACTAGGGAAAAAAACAAATCGTCCATATCAAGAGAAATTAAGAGAAATAGTCAAAATGGCGAGTACATACCTTGTGAAGCCCATGATAAATATAAAAAAATAGACGCTTTAATTGTAAAACCAAGAAAAAGCTAGATAATCCGAGACTATATGAATGTGTAAAAGGATTTATTTTTGAGGCATCAATGGTCTCCGGAACAGATTTCATCCCGATTAAAGTTTGAAAAATTCAAGCTTCACTATTAGCTACAGTACAATTTACAGGGAAATATATAATGGTCGTTTTTGATGAAAAAGGACTATCACATGGAAATAGAGGAGTCATTCGCAAACTACGACATCGTGGTAAAAAGTCGTCATACAAAAAAACTATGAAGAAAGACGTGGCAAAATTCAAGTTAGTAATTTAATTACAGATAGACCAGATCCTGCAAATAATCGAGAACGATTAGGTGATTGGGAGGCTGATACAGTTATGGGACAAACTGGTAAGGCTTGCTTAGTAACATTGACTGATCGAAAAAGTAGGTATCTACTATGCAAAAAAATTGCAAAAAAGAATTCATTTTTTTGGTCAAACAAGCGATGATTGAGCTTTTGGAAAATCAACCTCTAGAGACAATTACGCCAGATAGAGGAAAAGAGTTTTCTAAACATGCAGAAATTAGCCAGGAGTTGAATCTAGTAGAGTTTTATTTTCCATTTCCACATCATCCTTGGCAAAGAGGAACGAACGAAAACACCAATGGATTGTTGAGAGAATATTTCCCAAAAAGCTGTGGATATTAATCAATCAGATAGCTATGTTGAAGCAAAAATGAAAGAAATAAATCTTAGACCGCGCAAATGCTTAAATTGGAAAAACTCCATACGAGGTTTATCATTCAGTAGAGTTGCATTTGACTTGACAATTCAAGACGTAAAAAATGCGACAGGTTCTATCTGTGGATGCTAGCATATACATGTGTTGGCACTATACTGGCTAAGGGTTAGGATACATAAGATACTATAAGAGATTATAAAAATACTATAAAAGGGTTGTACTGAAAGACTGTCAGGGTATTTCGGTACAACCTTTTATTATGCATGCTATTTTTATAATAAGTAATGATAATAAAAGGAAAAATTATATTTTTTTAATAATGATACTTATTGAAAATAGTCACGCTTTCATGTATAATAATGATAATGATAATGAAAGAAAAAAATCCATCCAAGAGGTACTTATGAAAGTAGAAAAACAAAAAGGCAAACGTTGGAATATTGCCAAAAATCAAGATGAAGTAGAATCTGAATTGACCTCTGGATTAGCAGTGCATCCCGTTGTTTCTCATTTATTGGCGAATCGGGGGATTACCACTGTAGCAGAAGGCCAAACATTCTTATATAGCACAATGGACGATTTATTAGATCCTTTTATGTTAAAGGGTATGACTGAGGCTGTTATTGAAATTGAACGAGTCTTGGAGATGAATGGATCTATTGTGATTTATGGAGATTATGATGTGGACGGTATTACGGCTACATCCTTAATGTACCGATTTTTTCACACATTGGGGCGAATGTAAGTTACTATATTCCAGAACGTCAAAGCGAAGGATATGGTCTTAATCTAGAAGCCTTAGAGTATTTAATTTCCCAAGATATAGATTTAATTATTTCCGTAGACTGCGGTATCAGTTCCTACGATATTGTGGAAGCTGTGCGTGACCGTGTATCTATGATTATTACCGATCACCATACATCGCCACCGCAAATTCCGCGAGCTACAGCGGTAGTGAATCATAAACAGCCGGGGTGTCCTTATACAGATAAAAATTTATCTGGTGTAGGGGTGGCTTTCAAAGTGTGCCAAGCCTTGTGGAAACGGCGCACTGGTGAAGACTATCGAGAAGATTTAGATATTGTTGCCTTGGGAACGGTAGCCGATGTAGTTCCGTTGGTGGGAGAAAATCGGATCATTGTTCGTGAAGGACTGCGCAAGATGACGGAGTCTCCAAATTTGGGGATTCAAGCCTTAGTTGAGGTAGCGAGTTTAACGGGCAAAGTGTTGTCCAGTCGGGCACATTGGATTTACCTTGGCACCACGTCTAAATGCGGCGGGCCGTGTAACACATGCCACTAGAGCGGTAGAATTGCTCATAACGAGAGATCAGCAAGAGGCGACGGAGATTGCAGAAGAGTTGCAAGAAACCAATGCGGAACGACAACAAATTGAGCGCACTATTTTTGAAGAAGCTTATCAATCGGTATTGGACCAAGGTCCATTGGCAGATCAATGTATTGTGGTGGTCGGCGAAGGATGGCACCCTGGTGTCATTGGCATCGTTGCATCACGCTTGGTAGAAGCCTTTTATAAACCGACCATGGTGATCAGTATTCACGATGGCATAGGGAAGGGCTCTTGTCGGAGTATCGACCACTGCAATATGTACGAGATGTTAACCTTTGCCAAAGATACCTTAATTCAGTTTGGGGGCCATGCGCAAGCGTGCAGGGCTTTAGCGTACAAGCAGAAGATATTGACGCTCTTCGTGAAAAAGGTCAGTGAATACTGTAGAAATACGTTAACAGAAGAAGATTATATTCCTATTGTCGACATTGATGGTACCGTGTCTAGCGAAGAGATTACGATTGAATTAATCGATCAAATCGCCACACTAGAGCCATACGGCATGGGAAATAGTACGCCGGTCTTTGCTATACCAAAGATTCGCGTACAAAACCTCTACCCTATGGGCTTTCAAAAGAACCATTGCAAAATCATCTTACAAGGTCAGCAAGGACCGTTAGATGCGGTGGCATGGCTGGGGGAGCATTATATGCAAGAGGTATTTGCCGATGACCCTGTAAAAGTAGCTTTCTCCTTGCAAAAATGAATGGCAAGGGGTGGTGACACCGCAACTAGTGGTGCAAGATTTAGAACCACTCACACAGCAACGAGAACATTTGCACTTGAAAGCCTTGCAAGATATGTACAATGTAGTGAAACGTGTGTTCCGCTCGCCTACAGCGCCAAAATATGTGGTAGAACGAGAGGCACTAGAAGGAAAACCGCAAGAGATGACATCTAGAGAGGCGATGCTAGCCTTAGATGTATTTAAAGAATTAGGAATTTTAAAAGAAGAAGTCATGGAAGATGGGCGTCATCTATATCGTTGGATTCATGTGCGCAGAAATTAGATTTACATACATCTGTGACATATATGAAACATAGTCAGGGGGAGCCTAATGGTAAGTACGATCAGTCACCTTCAGGAAGATACCTTTGATAAAGCACGGGAGTATGGACAATTTATGGATCGAGGTGCGATCGTACTTGCCAGAGGAAGATTGGCCTGTGATTGAGAAGGCCTTCGCACTAGCCGATAAAGCTCATGCTCCACAAAAAAACGCGCCTCAGGGGAGCCCTATATTTTTGCACCCTTTAGGAGTTGCTACCATATTGAGCGAATTACAAATTGACCGGTCTACCCTAGTGTCTGCCTTACTCCATGATGTGGTGGAAGACACAGAGGTTACTTTAGAGGAAATCAAGGGTCAATTTGGCCCAGAAGTAGCATTCCTAGTAGATGGTGTGACAAAGCTGAATCAATTTCAGTATCAGACGAAAGAAGAACAGCAAATTGAAAATTACCGTAAAAATGATTTTAGCCATGGCAAAAGATGTACGGGTGGTGGTGATCAAGTTGGGCGACCGCTTGCATAATATGCGCACCTTAAAGCATATGCGTCCTGATAAACAACAGCGCATTGCTCAAGAAACCTTGGAAATCTTTGCCCCATTGGCTCATCGTTTGAGGATTTTTCAATATTAAATGGGAATTAGAAGATTTGTCCTTCCGCTATTTAGAACCAGAAAAAAATATTATGACTTGGTGCAACAAATGAGCGAAAAGCGACAAGTTCGAGAAGATATTGTCAATGATACGATGAATACTTTAAAAAGATGCCTTAGCCAAAAGCTCATATCCAAGCGGATGTAAAAGGCCGACCAAAGCATTTTTACAGTATTTATAAAAAGATGAAAAAAAGGACAATCGAGATTTATCGCAGATTTACGATTTATATGCAGTGCGCGTCATTGTGGATACCATACCAGATTGTTATGCTGTATTGGGCACGGTCCATAGTTTATGGAAGCCCTTGCCCTATCGATTTAAAGATTATATTGCTATGCCGAAGTCTAATATGTACCAATCCTTGCATACTACGATTATTGGCACCATGGGGCAACCAGTGGAAATTCAAATTCGTACGTGGGACATGCACCGTGTATCGGAATATGGTGTAGTCGCCCATTGGCGCTATAAAAGAAGGCAATAAGGGAAAGCAGAAGCCGATTTCGATGCCAAGGTAGGTTGGATTCGTCAAGTCTTGGAATGGCAAGATGGCAGTGATCCCAAAGAACTGCTCAATGCCTTGAAGTTAGACGTCTTTACAGGGGAAGTCTTTGTCTTTACTCCTAAAGGGGACGTTATGAAATTGCCGAAAGGCACGGTGCCCCTCGATTTTGCTTACCGCGTTCATACGGATGTAGGTAACAAATGTGTAGGAGCAAAAAGTCAATGGCAAGATCGTTCCTTTGGACTATGAATTGCAGAATGGCGATATTGTAGAAATCGTTACGTCTAAAAATGGAAAAACCTCGCTTAGATTGGTTAAATATTGTAGGATCTACGGAAAGTAAGACGAAGATTCGCAATTGGTTTAAGCGTGAAAATAAAGAGGAAAATATCATCAAAGGTCGTGAGCTATTAGAAAAAGAAGCGAAACGACTTGGCTATGATTGGAAAGATTTGACGAAGAATGGTCGCTTAGAAAAAAATTGGCAAATCCTTAAATGCCGGTGGTGAAGCGGAATTGTTTTCCGCCGTTGGTTTTGGTGGACTTTCAGTCAATACAGTATTGCTTAGATTGGTGGATATTCACAAGCAAGAAGTGGCTAAGGAAGAACAGCGAAAAGACACAATGGCTGTCATCGATCGTCTCAAAGTGCATCAAGGGAAATCCAAAAGAGCAGTAGTGGTGTCCCTAGTGAAAGGCGAAGCGGGCGTCATGGTGCGCATGGCTCGTTGTTGTAATCCTGTGCCGGGTGACGACATTATCGGTTATATCACGAGAGGCCGTGGCGTATCTGTACACCGGGCAGATTGCAAGAATATTGGGCACACGCCAGATGATATGAATCGCATGATTGAGGTGGAATGGGAAGGCGCTACGCAGGACCATTTCCAAGTAAGCGTGTCGGTGCATGCCTATGACCGCAGTGGATTGCTCATGGAAGTCATGGCAGCCTTATCGGAGATGAAAATCAATATTTCCAATATCAATGCCAAAACAGATGACACGAAAGATGTGATAATTCATTTGATGTTGGATATAAAAGATTTGTCACAGTTAGATTATGTGATGACGAAATTGAGGCGAGTGAAAGATGTCTATTCCGTACATCGAGGAGGAAAAGCATGAGAGCAGTAGTACAACGTGTAAGTTCTTCATCGGTGACGGTGGAAGGGTCTGTCATTGGTAGCACCCAACAAGGCCTGTTGGTGTTATTAGGTGTAGCAGACACAGATACAGCAACTGATGTACAGTACATTTGTGATAAGGTTAGCCATTTACGTATCTTTGAAGACGAAGAAGATAAAATGAATCTTTCTGTCTTAGATGTAAATGGAGAGGTTTGTGTAGTATCGCAATTTACTCTCTATGGCGATGTGCGCAAGGGTCGACGCCCTAACTTTATGAAAGCGCTCCTCCGGCGTTGGCAGAACAATTGTATTTGGAGGTAGTGGAAGCTTTCAAAGAGAAAGGAATCACTGTGAGCACAGGTCAATTTCAGGCACACATGGAAGTAGCCCTAGTGAATGATGGACCGGTCACGATTTTGCTGGATAGTAGTAAAGAATTTTAATGGAGTGGATAATGAAATTATATTATTTGCCCCTAGGGGCCTATGGGACGAATTGTTACATTGCTCATAATGAGGCGGACAATACGTGCACGGTGACGGACCCCGGCGATGAAGGGGAAAAGTTAAAAGACATTTTGGAAAGCCATAATTTCAAGGTGCAAGCCATCTTGTTAACCCATGGTCATAGCGATCATATTGGGGCTGTGCAAACATTAGTGGATGCCTATCATGTACCGGTATACATCCATGAAGGAGATGCGACGTGCTTAACGGATGCAGAGGTCAATCTCAGCGCTCCTCATGGGCGCCCTATTACAGCGCGGTGGACGATGTTCGCTATGTGAAAGAGGGTGATACCATTTCCCTCGGAGAGACCACATTTACGGTTATCGAAACACTGGGACATACACCGGGGGTGTATGTTATTACACAGAGGGAACCTTGCTAGCAGGGGATACCTTGTTCCATGGATCAGTGGGTCGAACAGACTTCCCGAATGGTAATTTTTGAACAGTTGAGTAAGGGGATTAAAGAAAAGCTTTATACATTACCAGATGATACAAAGGTGTATCCGGGACATGGGGGACAAAACCACAATTGGTGAAGAAAAGCAATATAATCCATTTGTGCGATAGGTGATAGCATGGGAAAACAATCCATACAATATTGGCTCCAGCCGCATCATATTGGTGTTAGCCAGCTTGGGTCTTGCCATTGCCTTGCCGGTAGTAGTACCCTTTAGTCATTGCCATTATATTGACACTGCTCTTATGGCCGTTGGTGAATACAACGCAACGATTCACACAACGATATTGGAAAAGAATGTCCACGGTGGCTCGCCATCATTCCTTCCTTTATCTTGGTGGGACTTGTGTCCGTTTTTGTTAGTGCGCTATGTCATGCTCCCAGTGATTGGGGAATTGACGAAGTTATTAATTAACTTGCCTTACGTATTAGATCAATTTGTATCCGTTGTGAAAGGATTGCAAGGCATTGATGGTGAAAGTATCATTCCCCCACCAATTTGAAGGTATCATCAATACAACGCTCATTAAAATTGGCAATTATGGTGTCGAATTGGCACAACGAGGCGTATTGGCCATCGTGTCCTTTGCGAGCACTCTACTACAATTATTGTTAGTGCCTATTTTGACCTTCTATTTACTGAAAGATGGACGCAGTATCAAGCGCGCATGTTGAATATTTTTCTCTCCGGAAACATCGGGTCATTTAGAAGAAGTGGTGAATGATATTCTTCGCACCTTAGGGGGTTACTTGCGGGGACAATTGCTATTAGCGAGCAATATGTTCTGTCTCACCTTCATCGTATGCTACTTCTTTGACTTGCCGTATCCCCTTGTGTTGGCGGTATTGGCAGGCATTGCAGAATGGATTCCCATCATTGGGCCCTTCATCAGTGCCGGACCAGCCATTATATTGGCGGCGGTTATCAGCGGACCATTGGCGGTGAAAGTAGCCATTACATACGGTATATTACAAGTATTAGATGGACAAATTATTATGCCCAAAAATTATGGGCCACGTCATCAATTTACCACCATTAGTGATTATTACAGCGATTTTTTTGTGGGTGACTATTTCTTTTGGTATAATCGGCATGATGACAGCCGTACCATTGACAGCTATTGCACAAATCATTGCAAAAACGCTTATGGTATTTTTAATAGATATTATAGATTACAGAAAGAGGAACATCATGGATAAAGCAACAGAAGTACAAGCAACAATGGAAAAAGTTAAAAGAACGTATTAAAGACAAAAAAATACAAATTGACTACACAACGTCAAATTATTTTTGCAAACTTTCATTGAAGCAGAAGAAAAAAACATTTAAGCGCAGAAGATGTGTACATTTTTAGTGAAAAAGAACAATCCAGACATCGGATTGGCGACAATTTATCGTACCTTGGATTTGTTCACTGAATTGGATTTAGTGAAACGCTTAGATTTTTGGTGATGGTCGCAATCGCTATGAATTGAACAGTGATGAATTGTCTCACTTCCACCATCATTTAATCTGTGTAAAATGCGACTGTGTAAAAGAGTTCGAAGACGATATGTTGGAAACATTGGAATCCATCATTGCTAAAAAATTAAACTTCCATACTACAGACCATCAATTAAAAGTATACGGTTTCTGTGGGGACTGCCATGAAGCTGCAAAAAGCCTTAGAAGCTGAAAAAGAACATGCATAACACATACTGGTATGACGGACCCTAAGGAATTAGGATCCGTCATAGCTCATCAGTGTGGGGCGGTGGGATTGTTTTCGTCGAAAGTGGAGCCGGACTTTATCATCCATGCATCATATAGTGGAACAGAATCATCTCTCCTATGTGAACAGTGTTCTAGCCATAGGGAATCTATACAAAGAAGCACTACTATAAAGAACATTGAAGCTTTTGAGGCGATAGCTGCTGAAGAAAGATTAGATCATGTTGATTCGTGCATTATAGTCAAGTTGTTTTTGTCATAAGACCATACAAAATGAATTGTTAGAGACTAACATACAGATGTCATCAGAATCGTATTCTGATTATATCTATATTTGGTCTCTTTCAGGAGAAGATACAGTAGAAGGTCGCAAGATGATAGGCCGTGAAGTATTATCTCACTTTAGACGGATGCTGGGTATTACCACTAGCTTATGGGGGACCCTAGTAGGTGTACGACCTACTAAGTTGACCCATAAATTATGGGATGCCTTAGGGCGACTTAGACCAAGTTCGACAGGAATTGGTGACGACCCATGGGATTAGCGAGGCAAAATGGAAACTGTTGCAACAAGTGGCAGTGACAGAACGCCCTTATGTGGAGAAGGTACAGCAATCACCCTAAGGCGATCAGTTTGTATAGTGGCATCCCTTTTTGTGAAACCCATTGTACCTATTGTTCCTTTCCCTATGGACTCATTCAGCATTATGGACAGGTACAAGATTTTGTGAATACCTACCATCGTGATATAGAACATATGAAAAGACTTGTTAAAAGTCATGGTTTAGAGGTACAATCGTTATACATGGGTGGTGGCACGCCGACTAGCTTAGGTGATGAAGACTTTCACCATATCGTGCAAGCCTTGGGAGAGTTGATTCCTACAGGCCATGAGTTTACGGTGGAAGCAGGTCGTCCAGATTCGTTGAATCCCCATAAAGTTCGGTCCATCCTAGAGGCTGGTGTCACACGAATGAGCGTGAACCCACAGACTATGCAAGATGAGCTATTGCGCATCATTGGTCGCGGTCATAGTGTGAAGGAATTCCTGACCATGTATGACTATGTGGCAAGTCACACCGATTGTTCCATCAATATGGATTTTATTGCTGGATTGCCTCGTCAGACCTTGGGGGATATGCATGAGAATGTACAATACATTGAACAGTTGCGACCTCATAATGTGACGATCCATACATTGGCATTGAAAAAGGGCAGTCCTTTATATAGCAGTCGCTTTGCCCATGAGATTCCCGCGGAGGATGTGGTTCAAACCATGCTAGATGAAACCCATGAGGCTTTGTTGCAATTGGGATATACGCCGTATTATATGTACCGTCAGCAATACATGGTGGGGCAAATGGAGAATATTGGCTACACCTTGGACGGCTGTGAAAGTATCTATAATATCCAGATGATAGAGGAACGGCAGTCCATCCTTTCCATAGGACCGGGAGTGTGTCCAAGTGGATTGGGGGCGCAGATTTCAGGCAACAAAAAGCAATATATGCCGAAAGATGTAGACACCTACATACAAGACATAGAACGATTATTAGAGAAACGTAATATACTAAGTGAAACACATTGGAGGGACAGCTAGTGGCTATTCAAAAACCAAGAGGAACACAGGACTTATTGCCTAGTGTTCTTGGCAATTGGTATTATATTGAAAATACAATTCGTAAGTTATGTAAAACCTATGGATTTGAAGAAGTTCGTACGCCTATGTTTGAAGAAACGGGCTTATTTTTACGCGGTATCGGAGAGACTACAGATATCGTACAAAAAGAGATGTATTCCTTTCCAACAGGAGATAAAAAAGACCAATCCTATACATTGCGCCCTGAGGGAACTGCCTCTGCGGTGCGTGCCTATTTAGAGAATAAAATTTATGGCCAAGAATCCATTACAAAGTGGTTCTATATTGGACCTATGTTCCGCCACGACAAGCCACAAGCAGGTCGGTATCGTCAATTCCACCAATTTGGGGTAGAATTGTTGGGTACACAAGCACCAAGTGCTGATGCAGAATGTATTTCCCTAGTATTGCAATTATTGCGCGATTTGGGTCTAAAAGATTTAAACGTGGAAGTAAACTCCGTAGGTTGCCCAACATGTCGACCTGCGTATAGAGAAAAATTAATCGCTTTCTTTGAACCGAAAAAAGAAGAATTGTGCGAACTATGTCAAAGCCGTTTGTACAAAAATCCATTGCGCATTCTTGATTGTAAAGAAGAAAGATGTCAACAATTAGCAGTGGGTGTACCTGAGTTAAGTGAAAATTTATGTGAAGAATGTCAAGATCATTTCCATCATGTGAAAGAATACTTAACGGTCGCAGTGAGTCATTTACTTTGAATCCACAGCTTGGTTCGTGGTTTAGACTATTACACGAAAACTGCCTTTGAAGTACAATACACTCCATTGGGGTCTCAAAGTGCTGTCGCGGTGGCGGTCGTTACGATGGTCTTGTGGAAGAATTAGATGGACCACATACACCGGCGGTAGGTTTTTGCGATGGGCATGGAGCGCTTGTTATTGGCTTTGGAAAAACAAGGCTTATTGCCAGAACAAGAACGAGAAGATTCCGTCTTTGTCGTAGCCTTGGGTGAGATGGCGCAGAAGGAAGCTTTCAGAATTACAAATGCCTTGCGCAATGCTTACGTGAAAGCTGAAATGGAAGGCTCTGGCAAATCTATGAAGAGTCAAATGAAGTATGCTAACAAAATTAATGCAAAATATGTTATTATAATTGGTGATAATGAATTAGCTGAAGGTACAGTCATCTTAAAATATATGGATACGTCTGAACAAGAAACGGTATCCTTAGCTGAGATTACAAAACGTATAACTGAGTTAGTGAAAGGAAATTAGAATGGAAACTATGAAAGGTTTACACCGTACTCACCATTGTGGGACTATCGGTGCAGAACAAGTAGGAACAGAAGTGGTACTTTTGCGGTTGGGTAGAACGCCGTCGTGACCATGGTGGATTGATTTTTTTATTGATTTGCGTGACCGCTCTGGAGTGGTGCAAATCGTAGCATCTCCAGATCACAATATGGATTCTTTCCACAAAGCAGAAGATGTTCGTAATGAATATGTATTGTGCGTGCGTGGTACAATCACAGAACGTGATGAAGCGACGATCAACCCTAATTTACCAACAGGTAAATATGAGATGTATTGTGAAGAGTTGCGCGTATTGAATGCGCTGAAAACACCTCCATTCTATATTCAAGACAATATCGATGTAGATGAAAATATTCGTTTAAAAATATCGCTATTTAGACCTTCGCCGTCCAGAAATGCAAGCAAACTTGATGTTGCGTCATAAAGTGACAAAAGCGATGCGCGATTTCTTTGATAACAATGGTTTCTTGGAAATTGAAAACACCAATGTTGACAAAAAGTACACCAGAAGGGGCACAGGGACTACTTGGTGCCATCTCGTGTTAACCTGTACTTTCTATGCATTGCCACAGTCTCCACAAATTTTTCAAACAAATTTTGATGGTAGTCGGCTATGAAAGATATTTTCCAAATCGCTCGTTGTTTCCGTGATGAAGATTTGCGCGCTGATCGTCAACCTGAATTTACACAATTGGACATCGAAATGAGTTTCATGAACCAAGAGCAAATCTTGACGATGCAAGAGCAAATGATTGCCCACGTATTCAAAAGCGGCACAAAATGTAGAAATTCCATTGCCAATGCCTCGCATGACTTGGGATGATGCGATGAACTTGTATGGTTCCGATAAACCAGATATTCGTTTTGATATGACTTTCACAGATGTGACAGACTGCGTGAAAGACACTGAGTTCAAAAGTATTCCGCTCTGTTATCGACAACGGCGGTCAAGTAAAAAGGTATCGTCGTAAAAGGCTATCGTCGGCATTCCTCGCCGTGAGTTAGATGATTTGACAAACTTTGTAGGCATATACGGTGCTAAAGGGTTGGCTTGGGCTTGTTTCAATGAAGATGGCACGATCAAATCTCAAATTATGAAATTCTTAGGCGAAGACACAGTGCGCGATATCGGTGCGAAAAATGAACGCAGAACCAGGCGATTTGGTATTGATGATTGCTGACAAACCTGCGGTAGTAGCGAAAGCTCTTGGGGAATTGCGCCTTGAAATGGGTAAACGCCGTGGTTTAATCGACGAAAATAAATTGGCATTCTTGTGGGTAACAGATTTCCCTATGTTCGAATACGATGAAGAAGATAAACGTTTCGTAGCGATGCATCACCCATTCACATCTCCACGTGAGGAAGATATGGACTTGTTAGCTACAGATCCAGGTGCTGTGAAAGCCATCGCTTACGATATGGTATTGAATGGCGTGGAAATCGGTGGCGGTTCCATCCGTATTTACCAATCTGATGTGCAAGAAAAAGTATTCAATGCTATCGGCTTGAGCACAGAAGAAAGCCGTTCTAAATTCGGCTTTATGTTAGATGCCTTCGAATACGGTGCACCTCCACATGGCGGTTGTGCTTTCGGTTTAGATCGTCTTGTGATGTTGATGGCGAAACGTCAATCCATCCGTGATGTGATTGCATTCCCTAAAACGCAAAGTGCGTCCGACTTGATGAGCCAAGCTCCATCTGAAGTTGCGCCAAAACAATTGCGTGAATTACACATCAAAACAGATGTAACAAAAAGAAAAGCTAGTATAACTGAATTTGTCCAATAGAAAATTGTCTTAAATTGCAAGTCGAAATTGAACACTTTAATATAAATAATTAAACATCTCATAGTAGAGCTAAAAGTGGGTTAGCATAATAACTTAGATATTTCTTGTATGAACATCTCCTCTGGTGTTTTGTATCCAAGAAGCTTTCTTGGTAATCGGTTTATCCAGTTGTGTACAATCTCGAGTGTCTCTGTAGTAAGATCACTCAATGCTTTGCCTTTTGGTATAAATCGTCTTAATAATCCATTGTGACGTTCATTTGTTCCTCGTTGCCAAGGTGAATTAGGATGCGCAAAGTATACTGGGCAGGCTACTCTACAGTCCTCTGTAAGGTTAGCAAACTCACTACCATTGTCTGAGGTAATGCTCTTTTACTGAACCCATTGCCATAGTACTTAACCATGCAAAGAATAGCTTTTGTTACGTCATTAGCAGAACCACTATCTGCTAGCAGTTGTACATTAAATCGTGTTTTTCTTTCAGCCAATGTTACTAGCACAGGTTCATGCTTTCCTTTCTTTCCTCGAATCGTATCCACTTCCCAATGCCCAAATTCCGTACGTTCATCTACTGCAGGGCTACGATCATCAATGCTTAACCCAAGATTACGTTTACGAGTACGTTGGATATACTTGGTTCGTTTTCTTTTAACAATACAAGGAAAGTCAAGGATATGTAGAAAGAGACCTTCATGTGACGTAGTTGTACAAGGTTTTTTGTGCAAACCATCATATCTAATGTAAATAACTTTTCTTTACGTGCTACACCAACACAAGCATCAATAGACCATTTATCGGCCCCTTGGATCTTATATTTTGCCCATTCTAGAAATGCACTAGCATTATTAATTTTTAGGCGAGAAAAATGATCCTGCTCTACTTTTTCATATGCTAGTTGTCCTGTTTCGGCGAAATATAGGCTAACTAGTTTATCCTTTTTATCTGGTCGACTGTACCACGCTTTATTTCGTAATAAATAGTCGTTCTAGACCGTTGCAGATCAGAGGCAATAGAAGATATTGATGCTCCTAGTCGAAGACGTCTTTCAATGTAAAATCGCTCTTTTTAACGAAAGATGTTTATTTGTCCGTGTTTCTGTGTTATGATTAGTATTATCCATAGTGATTACCTCGTGATATCTTGTAATTTAGCACTATAATCATACCACGAAATCACTATGGATTTTTTATATTCTATTGTTCAGTTTCATTATACAATTAACCAATAGAAAATTGTTATACTTGTAAGATGAGGAACGGTGTATTTCTTCTTGAAATGACCGTTCCTTTCTGCTATACTATGGGTATAGAAATTCCTGCTATGTACGTGTTATATCGCAGTTTTGAGCCAACATTTTAACTTAGGGATTCTTGCTCTTGTAAGGGCGCTCTGCCTCTACGAGGACTGTAATCTTACAAGGAGGAAACCCACCTGCCCTTGCAGGATCAAAACACGGTATGGATACGGCATAGTGGGGCTTTTATAAAACCGCCATTTGGTGGTTTATTTTTTTGTGTATTTATCAGAACATATAGACTATATAACTAGATACGGGTATAATGGAAACACAGATATTGCGTGTTTCTCGATGTTAACATAGAATACTCATGTTAGCATACATAGGAATAAGGAGGTGTAGTGATGAATTTGTTTGAGAATATAGAGACGGTGGATCCCTTTGAACCCTTAGCGGTACGTATGCGACCACGTTCGTTGGACCATTTTTCGGACAAGAACAAGTGGTAGGGCCGGTACATTTCTTCGGTCTATGATTGAAGAAGATAGAGTGCCCTCTCTGTTGCTGTATGGTCCATCAGGTACGGGGAAAAACGACGTTGGCAAAAATTATTTCTGAACTGACAAGCTCTCGCTTTGTCATGCTCAATGCAACGAATGTGGGCATTGGCGAACTACGCGGGACCATCGAGGAAGCCATTCGGTTTCGTAATTCTTTGCAACAGCGAACAATTTTATTTTTTAGACGAAATTCATCGCTTTAATAAAAGCCAACAAGATGTATTACTTCCTTCTGTGGAAAGCGGTCAAATTATTTTGATCGGTGCTACCACAGAAAATCCATTTTTGAAGTGAATCGACCTCTTTTATCGCGGTTACGCTTGCTCACCCTAGAACGGTTAGCCCCTAGTGCCTTAGTGGCTATCTTGCGCTGGCCTTAACGGATGTAGACTATGGTTTAGGTAAAAAGGACCTGTCTGCCACAGATGAACTGTTGGAAGATATTGGTCGATTTGTAGATGGCGATGCTCGTATGGCTCTGAATGTGTTAGAGCAAGTGGGAGCTATGGTGCGGCCTCATGAGGAAATTACCATTGAGGTGGTGGAAAAAGTGTTGGGCCGTCGGGTCTATCGCTATGATAAAAAGGGAGACAATCACTATGATGTGATATCTGCTTTCATTAAAAGTATGCGTGGGTCCGATCCTGATGCGGTATTGTACTATTTAGCGCGCATGATTGAAGCGGGAGAGGATCCTGTATTTATTGCGCGACGCATCATCATCTGCGCTGCAGAAGATGTGGGACTGGCAGATCCACAAGCCTTAGTGGTGGCCAATGCGGATGCCCAAGCGGCTCATATGGTGGGCTTTCCTGAGGCGCGCATTATATTGTCAGAGGCGCTTTATATATTGCACTAGCGCCGAAGAGTAATAGTGCCTATGTAGGGATTGATGCAGCGATTCAGGCAGTGCGTCATAAGGAGCAAGGCGAGGTGCCTAAACATTTGCGAGATGCCCATTATGGGGGCGCTAAACAATTGGGCCACGGTGTGGGCTATCGATATGCTCATGACTATCCTAAGGGCTATGTGGACCAACAATATTTGCCGGATGCCTTAGTCAACGATCGGTATTACACACCGGTGGATCGTGGCTGTGAAAGTACTTTTGTGAAAGACTGGAAGGATCGCAAAAAATAGGGATTTCTATACATGGTATTTGAGGATATTCGATATACTTTCATAGGTGAAAATGGTATAATGAAGTGCTAAGGTATATGATAGAACGGAAATTTGGAGTGGAAGATGGCAGAGGAAAAGAAAGGCAAAAGCCCCGCGAGGGGACAGAAAATAAAAGAAAAACGGACGCCTACTGGAAAAAGGGACTAAGCGCACGAGTACGGTTGCCTCTAAGGCAGCATCCACATCGAATCGAAGTGAGATCGTCGGTGGTGTGGTGATACTTTTGGCGGTGTTGGCTATGGCTGGCATGGCGGGGGTAGATACGGGTGCCATAGGGAGTATTCTAAGTGGCATTTTTACCTATGGTTTTGGCCTCGGTGGTTGGGTTGTTGTCATCTGGGTTTTATATAATGGATGGTGCTTGCTCTATAGAGGGTCATTGGCATCGATTACCAAAAAGGACTGCTATGTACGACACTATTGTTAGTTGTGTTGGTGCAACGGGTACTGTGGAATGTAGACGGTGGCGGCGAACTAGAAACGACTGCATTGGCGGATAATGGCGGTGTGCTAGGTGGCTTGCTAGGGTGTTGCATTTAGAAACCTTCTTGGCGATATAGGGGGCATTTTAGTGTCTGCTATGCTTGGACTAGGGTTGCGTGCTGAGTATGACACAATTATCCTTGCGAAGCGGGATTCACAAAGCGAAGGATACGGCCAGTGTAGGCCTAGAAATGGCACAAGAAAAAGCCACAGAAACGGCCAGTGCCATTCGTGAACAAGTCCATGAGTGGCAAGAAGAATGGTGTGAAGAACGTCGCAAAGCTTATGATCGGGAAAAAGATACGCGCTATCCTAAAATGGAAGATATAGGCAGTACAGATACGATTGAAACCACAGAAACAGAAACGGGGATACAATCATATGAGACACATATGATTCCGGTGTAAATGCAGAAGAACAAGAGGATCAGATAGTCCATACACAGGTAGAAACAGCAGAACCTGTAGAACAGTTGGAAACCTCTACAGATGTTGAGCAAACAGTTGTGGATGAAACACAACATATGACAGGTGCCGAAGACGATGAAGAAGGGATACCAACGGATACTGCTCGGGAATCTACCGCAGAGGCTCCAAACCCTAGAAACTGAAGAAGAACATCCTTATGGTGCAGAAGAGATTCTAGACCATACATCAGGTGAATTATATACGACAGATCTAGATGAAAATAGCTATGACGACAACTATAAAGATCGTTATAAAGATAGCTATGAAGACAGTGATACAAACGATGACGAACCAAAGACAGACTGAGTTAGAACCGATTACGCCACCATCATTTTTACAAACTACTAGTTATGTAGAGCCTTTAGTGGAAGTGCCGACCATTGAAACGACGAAGGAAGATACGGCGCCGGTAGCGGTGAATACGGATGGGGTAGCTCGCCCGAGAGCTGTTGAACGACCGTATCAATATCCACCGTTGACCATGCTTTCACAGGGAAAATCCAATCCTGTGACGAGCGAAGAAGTGGCGCATAATGCAGTGTTGTTAGAGGAAACGCTAGATAATTTCGGTATTACTGCGAAAGTGGTCAATGCCACTCAAGGACCAACGGTAACACGGTACGAACTAGAACCCGCGAAGGGGACGAAGGTGAGCCGTATTATGGGCTTGCAAGATGATTTGAAGATGAGCTTGGCCGCCGTAGACATTCGTATGGAAGCCCCTATTCCGGGTAAATCAGCAGTGGGTATTGAAATTCCTAATAAGAATGTATCTGCCGTTCATCTGCGAGATGTGTTGGACTGTGAAGAGTTCCAACAAGCTAGCGGGGCATCCCTGTAGGCCTCGGTAAAGATATTGCAGATATGCCGGTGATTACGGACTTGGCTAAAATGCCACATTTATTGGTGGTCGGATCTACGGGTTCTGGTAAATCCGTGTGCGTCAACACATTGATTTCTAGTATCTTGTTTAGCCGTAAACCAGATGAAGTGAAATTGATTCTAGTAGACCCTAAAATGGTAGAACTATCCGTCTATAACGGCATTCCTCATTTGATGTTGCCAGTGGTAACAGATATGAATAAAGCGGCGGCTGTTCTTCGTTGGGCAGTTCGTGAAATGGATGCCCGCTATATGACATTGGCTACGGGCGGTGTACGGAATGTGGCAAGTTATAACAAGCAAAAATCCGGCGAAGTCGATGCCTCTGATTTTTAATTATTATCGATGAGTTAGCGGACTTGATGATGACGAATCCAGATGTGGAAGAATCGATTGACCGTTTGGTCGCCAAAGCGCGTCAGTACCGGTATTCACATGGTACTGGCAACGCAACGTCCATCGGTGGATGTGATTACCGGTAAAATCAAAGCCAATGTGCCGAGCCGTATTGCTTTCACAGTGGCGACCCAAATCGATTCGCGGACCATCCTTGACCAAGCGGGGGCAGAGCGCCTCTTAGGTCGCGGTGATATGTTGTTCAATCCGATTGGGGCGAACAAGCCAATTCGTATCCAAGGGGCTTTCATTTCTGATGAAGAAGTGGAGGAACTCATTGCTTTTGTAAAAGGGCAAGGACAGCCGGAATATGATGAAATTATGATGGCTGAAACAGATAAAGGTGTTGAAAGTTCTGATGCAACGGACAGTGATGAAGAGCAAGATGAGCTGTTGGAGCGAGCTGTTCAAATTGTGCTGGAACAGCGCAGTGCATCTGCATCGATTTTGCAACGTAGACTGCGGGTCGGGTTTTCTAGAGCGGGTCGATTAATCGACACTATGCAGGATATGAAGATTATCGGACCTCCTACGAATAGTAGTAAAGGTCGGGATATTTTTAATGGGAGAAGATCAAATTCGAGAATTGTATTTCCCTAATTTTACAGTGGATTAGTGTAGAGTGCCATTTGCGTTATGTAGATGGCACCTATATGTATAGGAGGTTCTATGGCATCGATTGGCGAAGAACTAAGACGCGAGCGTCAACGACGCGGTTTAACATTAGAACAAGTAACAGATGTATTACATATAAAAGTAGCTTACCTTCATGCCTTAGAGCATGATGAATTTAATCAGATTCCCCGGAACGATTTATACAAAGGGATTTATTAAAAATTACAGCGATTTTTTAGGCCTTGATAGTCGAAGATTGGTGGATACTTTCAAAAATAAAGTGGGCGAATCTTTGACCATTCCTAAACGTCGCTTGGTTGTGAAAGAAGATACAGCAGATGTATTGCGGGAACAAGAGTTAATTGAAGAGCTGAAACAGCGGTTGACGTACCAAGGTCGTCAAGCGCGACGTCAACGAACTTTGATTAGAGAACGATTCATTCTAGCTGTGATACTCAGTGCTGATAGCCTTGTTTCTAGGTTGGCTATTTTTTTCGTGTAATACAACATAAGGAATCGTATGAAAGAACAATATTTAATTACTACAAAAAGCAGAAATGGAAGAACGAGGGTGGGCAGAATTAGACTTCGTCATCATTAGTGGTGATGCCTATGTGGATCATCCCTCATTTGCACCGACTGTTATTGGCAGATTGCTAGAATCCTATGGCTATCGAGTGGGCATTATAGCCCAACCGGATTGGAATGATGTGAATGCCTTTAAAGTGCTGGGAAAACCTCGCTTGGCATCCTTAGTCACGGCGGGCAATCTAGACAGTATGCTGAATAAATTTACGGCTACTAAAAAAACATCGCCGCTGATGATGGTTATTCTCCGTGGTGAATCGGGACGACGGCCTGACCGTGCTACGGTGGTCTATGCCAATCGTATGCGAGAAGCTTTCAAAGGGGTGCCTATCGTTATCGGCGGCATTGAAGCGAGTTTGAGAAGATTTGCTCATTATGACTATTGGTCGGATACGGTGCGCCGTTCTATTTTGATTGATAGCAAAGCGGATGTCCTCATTTATGGAATGGGAGAAAAGCAAATTCTTGAAATTGCAGAAGCCTTGGATAAAGAGGAGTTGTCAAAACGATTACCTTCTATCAAAGGGATTTGTTACATTGCTAACACAGTGCCAGAGAAGGCCATCGAATGTCCTTCCTATGAGGCGATATCCTCTGACAAAGCTGTGTTTGCTCAAGCTTTCAAAAATGCAATTTGATGAACAAGACCCATATTATGGAAAAAAATGTGTCACAGGGCCATGGCAATCGCTATGTTGTGCAAAAATAGCCCCTGCCTTGCCATTGACACAGAAAGAAATGGACCATGTGTATAGCTTGCCATATACAAGAAAGTGGCATCCTATGTATGATGCAGCAGGCGGTGTGCCTGCCTTAGCAGAGGTACAATTTAGCATTACCAGTCATCGAGGTTGCTTTGGCAGTTGCTCTTTCTGCGCCATAACGAGCCATCAAGGTCGGATCATTCAAAATCGAAGTCATGAATCGATTTTTAGAAGAAGCTAATCGTATGACCACAATGGATGGATTCAAAGGCTACATTCATGATGTAGGTGGTCCCTACGGCGAATTTCCGTCATGTGGCGTGTGATAAACAGCTCAAAGTAGGTGCTTGTAAGGGGAAAACATGTGCTGCGCCCAAAGCCTGTCCTCAACTGAATACCAATCATGATGACTATGTGAGCATTTTGCGAAAAGTTCGTAAGGTGAAAGGCGTGAAAAAGGTCTTTGTTCGGTCAGGACTTCGCTATGACTATGTATTAGATGATAATAATAAAAGACTTTGTACGAGAATTGTGCGAACACCATGTAAGTGGTCAGTTAAAAGTGCGGCTCCTGAACATGTATCGGAACATGTAACGACCATCATGGGAAAAGCCAATAAAAGTTACTTCTTAAAATTCAAATCTTGGTTTGATGAGGCGAATCGTAAATTAGGGAAACAACAATTTTTGGTACCTTACTTTATGAGTTCTCATCCAGGTTGTACCTTGAAGATGCCATTGAACTGGCGGAGTTTTTACGAGATCAAAATATGACGCCAGAACAGGTGCAAGATTTTATTCCCTACCCCTGTAGTTTATCGACAGCCATGTACTATACGGGTATCAATCCATTGACGGGCGAGCCAGTATACGTTGCTAAAAAAAGGCAGAGATAAAGCGATGCAACGGGCTTTGATGCAGTACAAACGAGAAGATAATTACGATTTAGTAAAAGAGGCGTTATTAAAAGCCAATCGTAAAGACTTAATCGGGTTTTGGACCAGAATGTTTAATTCCGCCTCGGAATATTCGAAAAAAATAATAGGGGAAAATCTTCGAAAGGAACAGATACAAATCGCAAACAAGGTAGCTCGAAGCCTTCTAGAAGTAGCTGTGATACGTTCCGCTCAAGGGAGAAACAGAAACACAGTGGTTCTAAAATTGGCATAGGTCCTAAGAAAAATAAAGGAACGAAAAAGGAATTTTTGCTCGGTAATAGCTAATTTATAAAGGAGGTGAATCTATGAAACGAATGCGCATCATGACTATCTATTTGGTGGTGCTAGTCGGGATGTTTACGCTAGGCCTATGGTTAAACGATATGAAACAAGATCAAGTAGATCGGCTAGTAGTATCTACGCGAGCGGAGATTACCGTCTATACAGATGGAGATCCTACATTGATGGCGCTCATTGGTGAAGCCTATGAAAAGGAAGCCCAAGTCAGAGTTCACATCATTCCGATTCCAGCCGAAACAAATGGGAACACGGTCGGCATTGCCTGAAGGGGAACAACAAGGAGATGTAGTTATTTCCACCACCTCGAACCTAGAAGAAGGCGTAGCCCATGGAGCGTTTCATAGATTACCTTACAGGCTGACAGAAACTGTAGTAGAACCTTTTCATGGGGCCAATGAAGATTGGGTTGGCATCTGGTATGATCCCTATGTACTAGCCCCTGCATGATTCTTTTTATACGGGACAGGGACGGTATGTGAATACTTGGTTTTCCTTGGCCTATACAGGGCCGTGGCGCATTGCTGTAACAGATTTTGTAGCCGATGAACAAGCGGTCACATTGCTCAACACCTTTTGGCGCTATATACGGACAGGAACGAACGATTTCTACTTTGATAGTCTGCGACCTCGCATTGTGCAATATGCGAAGGCATTGCCTTCCTCCGTGAGGATGGCGCCTATTGGAGATGTACAGGTAGGCATCGGACGCTATTCGGATGCGAAACTCTATGAGGTTCACAAATATCCACTGACCATCCTCTATCCAAGAGAGGGCACACCTTTTACGATGATGGGGGTGGGGATATTGAAAGGGTCCTCTAATGTAACGGAAAGCGAGGCCTTTGTGAGTTGGTTACTTTCAGAGCGATTACAAGCGATGTTGAAAGAATCAGATCACTATTATTTGCCGACTACAGAGGGATTAGAAACACAGCGAGATCGACAAGGGAACCCCTTAGCACTTTGGTTTGGCGAATTGAAACCAGAGGAAGCACATAATTTATTGCAAGAATGGATACGACAAGTGCGTTTTTAGAAAGGATATAGAATGAGTAAGTTGTTAGGGTATATTAGTTTAGGTTGTGCCAAGAATTTGGTGGATACAGAGGTGATGCTAGGGGCTTTGCAAGATCATGGCTATGAAATTACAGAAGACTTAGAAAGAGCCGAGATTATTATTATTAATACATGCACTTTCATCGAAAAAAAGCCAAGGAAGAATCAATTAATACGATTTTTGGAAGTCGGTCAATACAAGCAATTTGGCGACTGCAAAGGGTTAATCGTAGCCGGTTGTTTAAGTCAGCAATACCAAGAGGAACTATTTACAGAAATTCCGGAAATTGATGCCTTAATTGGTACGGGATCGTGGAATCGTGTTATGGAAGCTGTTGAGGCCATTCAAGATGGACAGCGTATTTGTATCATGGATAGCATGACGAACATGTATGATGAAGGGATGCCACGAATGATGACGACCCCAGATTACAGCGCCTATGTGAAGATTTCCGAAGGGTGCAATAATGGTTGTACCTTCTGTATCATTCCAAAGGTGCGTGGTGCCTACCGTAGTCGCTCTATGGAATCTATTGAACGAGAAGTACGACAACTGGCAGAGGCTGGCGTAAAAGAAGTAGTACTCATTGCGCAAGATACTACATACTATGGAGCAGATTTGAACAATGGAACTCCATTGCTGTCAGAATTGCTACGTCGATTGGCAAAAATTGATGGCATTGAGTGGATTCGTATGTTGTACTTATATCCAAAACATTTCTCCGATGAATTGTTAGAAACGATTATGACGGAGCCAAAAGTGTGCAAGTACATTGACATGCCATTGCAACATATTAATAACACTGTGTTACAACGAATGAATCGCAAGGATACACGAGAAAATATCGTCGCTTTGTTGCATAAAATTCGCAATCGCAGTGAGCATATTACACTTCGCACGTCTCTCATCGTAGGATTCCCTGTGAGAAACAGAAGAACAATTCCAAGAATTGGCAGACTTTGTGAAAGAGATTCGATTCGACCACATGGGCGTATTTACGTATTCTCAAGAAGATGGAACGCCAGCAGGTATGATGGATGAGCAAACTCCAGAAGAAGTAAAAGAAGAACGCTACCATGCGTTGATGGCGATTCAAGCACAAGTGTCGGAAGAACATAATCAAGACTTGGAGGGACGATTCATCAAGGTATGATAGAATCTATCGATGAGGTAGAGCCGGTAAGTTCTGGCGCGAGGTCGTCTGCAAATGCAGGCTCCTGATGTGGACGGCAATATGTATGTAGAAGATGTAACGGGACTTTCAGAAGGCGACATTGTGACAGTGAAAGTATCACAAGGGTTTGCTTATGATGTGGTGGTAGAAACTGTATAGGTGGTGATAGGATGATCGTAGAATTAATCTCTACGGGGTCGGAGTTATTGCTAGGACATATTGTAAATACAAATGCAAAGTGGCTCAGTGAAGAGTTAAATCGCCGAGGCTATTCTGTATCGTATCAGACGACGGTAGGGGATAACCCAGAGCGCATGAAGGAAGTATTCCAACAGGCTCGGAGAACGAGCTGACATTGTCATCAGTTCTGGAGGCTTAGGCGCTACCCAAGGAGATATTACGCGCAAGGCCTTGGGGGATGCTTTGGGATTGCCTTTAGTGTATCATGAGGAAGCGGGCCGTGAGGTGGATTCTTTTTATGAGAAACAAGGCCGTGTGAAACCCTATGAGTCCGACAGAGATCGGTATTTACCAGAGGGTGCCAAGGTATTGCATAATCCTGTAGGTGTCGCACCTGCGGTAGTGGTAGAACAAGAGGGAACGGTATATATTTTACTGCCCGGACCTCCTTCCGAGTTACAGGGGACCTTTACAGAGAGCGTGGTACCATTTTTGGCAGAACGCTATGGCGACCAAGGAATCATCAGTTCTGAACGGTATGCTGTGTACGGCTATCGTGAAATGGAATTAGAAACAAAGTTGCGAGATCTCATTGAACACCAAGGGAATCCGACAATAGCCTTGCTGATTAAATCCGGTTATATTGAAATTCGATTGACGGCAAAAGGTGAAAACTTGGAAGCCTGTCATCAATTGCTAACGCCGTGGAGAACTATATTGCATGAACGATTAGCGTCGATTCGGAGTTTAGATACTACCGTGTTAGAGGACTTTCACCGGTTGGCACTGGGCCAAGGTATTACGATTGGCACCGCCGAATCTTGTACAGGTGGCTTAGTAGGCAAAACATTGACGGATTTAAGCGGCAGTAGTGCCTATTACCAAGGCGGTATAATTTCCTATGCCAATGCCGTGAAAGAGCAAGTCTTAGGTGTATCGCCCTGAAACACTTAGCAAGTATGGTGCTGTCAGCGAAGAAACGGCGACGGAGATGATCCAAGGTGTATTCCGTGTATTACACACAGACTATGCCATCGCCACCACCGGCATTGCAGGCCCCGGAGGTGGTAGCCGAGAAAAACCGGTAGGACTCGTATATATTGGCATTGGTACTCCCCATGGGATTACTGTGCATAAAGAATTATTTATAGGCAATCGTGAAAGTATCCGCCAAAGCGTGGTGGAGAAAGCGATTCAATATATGTATTTAGAACTATTAGAAAGGAAACAACATGGCACGAGATAAATCGAAAGAAGCGAAAGAATTGATATGAAGGGCGGATCTCAAGAAGACCGCATGAGAGCCTTAGAAGGGGCTTTTGAAACAAATTGAAAAAGACTTTGGTCAAGGTGCGATTATGCGCATGGGTGAAGTACTGATAAAATGAATATTGAAGTCATTTCTACTGGCGTATTAGCATTGGACTTAGCAGTCGGTGTAGGCGGTTTTCCACGAGGCCGTATTATTGAAATCTATGGACCAGAATCTCTGGTAAAAACAACAGTGGCATTGCATGCGTGAAGAGAGGCACAACGCAATGGCGGTGTAGTGGCTTTCATCGATGCGGAACATGCCTTAGACCCAGTGTATGCACAAAAATTAGGGTAGATATCAATAGTTTGTTGATTTTCACAACCAGATAATGGAGAGCAAGGTCTAGAAATTACAGAAGCCTTGGTTCGCTCTGGCGCTGTTGACCCTCATCGTAGTGGACTCTGTAGCGACTGTTGACACCAAAAGTAGAAATCGACGGGGAAATGACAGATGCTCATGTGGGCGTTCATGCTCGTTTAATGAGTAAAGCATTGCGCAAATTGACAAGTTCCATCAGCAAAACTAGAACGGTTATTATCTTTATCAACCAATTGCGTGAAAAAGTTGGTGTCATGTTTGGTAACCCCTGAAACGACAACAGGTGGTCGTGCGTTGAAATTCTACTCTACGATTCGTCTAGATGTGCGTAAAGGGGAAGCTTTAACATCTGCTAAAGAACATGTAGGTAACCGTACAAAAAGTAAAAGTTGTAAAAAAACAAGGTTGCCCCCACCTTTCAAAGTGGCTGAATTTGATTTGATGTTCGGTGAAGGCGTGTCCTATGAAGGCACATTGATCGACATTGGGGCTAGTATTGAAGTCATCAAAAATCCGGCGCTTGGTACTCCTATAATGGAGAGCGTATGGGTCAAGGTAAAGAAGCGGCAAAAGTGTTCTTGAAAGAAAACCCTCAAATTGCAGAAGAAATCGACTCTATTATTCGCGATACCTTAGCGGCAGAACCATTGACAGTATTAGGTCATGATGATGAAGTAGATAGTACAGCTGAAGCAGTGGATATAGAATAATGGCATACTCCCCATCAAAGGTGAAAGAATGGACCGCCTCTTCTGCGATGGAACAAGCGTTACGACTCTTGGGACCGCGTGCGCTAAGCACGCTGGAACTGCGTCGTAAACTATCGCAGAGAGGCGTACCTAGTGACTTGATTCAAAGAACAGAAGAGAAACTATTAGACTTAGCCTACCTCGATGATGATCAACTGGCAGAGGATGCATTGAGAGCCTATATGGAAGCAGAAAAGTATAGTACCTATTACATCCGTGAAAAAGATGCGAGAACGAGGACTAGAGGTTTCCTATGCTTTAGATGACTATGATGAATGGTCCGTGGCGGTAACACTATTGGAACAACGTTTTTCTATTTCTGATGAAGCACTGTTGGAATCCATCGAAGCGGGGGATACAGAAAAACTAAGTAAGAAAAAAATAATTTATTTTTCTGAAAAAAATAGAGGCTTTTTCTGTAAGTACTATCCAAAGTATATAGTTAGTGAGTGGAGCTCCTACCTCGTGTAGGAGCTTATTCTATACGGGGCTTGCCTTGACATTCCACGGTGTATGAACTAAAAATTATAATAGCCTTAATAATAAGCAAAAAGAAAAATTTAACAATGCAAAATGGGCGAGAAACCGGGGAAGCGGATGTATCGACTTCTCCTTTTTTTATGCAAGTGGGAGGTGAACACGATTTTAGAATACAGCATTATTGCCGTAGTCATGGTATTAATTGGTCTTGGAGTCGGCTATTTATTGCGACGCAATATTGCAGAAGGCAAACTAAATAAAGCTGAAACAGAGGTCGCACGCATAGTTGCGGACGGTGAGCGCTTAGCAGAGTCTAAGAAAAAGAAGCATTACTGGAAGCAAAAAGAAGAAATTCATAAATTGCGAGCAGATGTAGATAAAGAAAAATCGAGATCGACGTAATGAATTACAACGTCTCGAACGACGGATTTTACAAAAAGAAGAGCAATTAGACAAAAAAACTAGACAGTATTGAACGCAAAGAAGAGTCCTTACACCATAAGGAACGGAATCTAGAAAAAGCGGAAGAAAAAAATTGAAGTATTACATCAACAGCAAATGGAAGAATTGGAACGCATTTCCAGTTTGACATTTGATGAGGCGAAAACAAATTCTATTGTCTAAGGTAGAACAAGAAATTCGTCACGATACTGCTGTGATGTTGAAAGATCTTGAACAACAAGCAAAAGAAGATGCTGAAAAGAATGCGAGAGAAATTATTTCTATGGCCATTCAACGATGTGCGCGGATCATGTGGCAGAATCTACTGTATCGGTAGTGACATTGCCAAATGATGAAATGAAAGGTCGTATCATCGGACGTGAAGGTCGAAACATTCGTGCCTTAGAAACGTTGACAGGAATTGACTTAATCATTGATGACACACCAGAAGCAGTTATTTTATCTGGCTTTGATCCAATCCGCCGTGAGGTGGCACGCATAGCTTTAGAAAAAAATTGATTGTAGATGGTCGTATCCATCCGACTCGTATTGAGGAAATGGTGGAAAAAGCTCGTCGTGAAGTGGATTTGACAATCAAAGAAGCGGCGAACAAGCGACATTTGAAGCAGATGTTCATGGATTACATCCAGAAGTGATTCGCACGTTGGGACGATTGAAATATCGTACTAGTTATGGACAAAAATGTGTTGAAACATTCCATTGAAGTATCTCATTTAGCGGGCATGATGGCGCGGAATTAGGTCGCGATGTAGTACTGGCTAAACGAGGCGGTTTGTTACATGATATCGGAAAAAGCCTTAACTCATGAAATCGAAGGGTCTCATGTGGAAATCGGTGTAGATATCGCTAAAAAAATATCATGAAAGTGCATTGATACAAAAACTGTATCGGAGCGCATCATGGTGATGAAGAATTTAAGTCTGTTGAGGCCGTGTTGGTGGTCAGACCGATGCAATTTCCTGCACTCGTCCGGGCGCGTCGTGAAACATTAGAAAATTACTTAAAAACGATTATCTAAGTTGGAAGAAATTGCTGAGTCCTTTGAAGGTGTTGAAAAATGCTTTGCTATCCAAGCAGGTCGCGAGATCCGCGTGATGGTAAAACCTGATAAGGTAGATGATGTAGAAGCTAACTTATTAGTTCGTGAAATTATTAAACGAATCGAAAAATGAACTCGAATATCCGTGACAAATTAAAAGTAGTGGTCATTCGTGAAACACGAGTTGTTGATTACGCGAAAAAAATAGTCTACATAGTAGTTGGAGCGACTAAGATCGCTCTAACTCTTTTTTCAGAGTATATTTTTTTGCATATGTATTGTGAAGAAAAAGAAAGTATTTATAAGTAGGAGTTTTTTTGTTTATGTAGAATAAGTATAGATAGAGGGACTATATAGTTTTGTAGTTATACTTAGATGATGTGAAAGAGTCAGGCTTAGGAGAATGACATGAGCAAATTTTTTTCTGAAGACATAATTGAACAAGTAAAAAATGCCAATGATATTGTATCTGTCATTTCTGAGCATATCCCATTGAAGAAAAAAGGGAAAAACTATTGGGGCTGTTGTCCATTTCACAATGAAAAAGACACCGTCCTTTAGTGTAACCCCTGAAAAGGGCTTTTTTTATTGCTTTGGATGTAGAGAGTCTGGCAATGTCATCAGCTTTCTTATGAAATACGATAACTTGACCTTCCCGGAAGCCATCGAACGATTGGCGGGGCGGGCCAATATTCAATTACCGGAACGGAGCGTATCTTCCGCAGAACGTCAGCGTATGGCGAAACATGAGTCCATGTATGAGATCAATGAATTAGCTACCAATTTCTTTCACCATTGTTTAGTTAATACAGAGATGGGAAAAGAAGGGCTAGACTATTTATTGCGAAGAGGTCTTTCGAGGGAAACGATCGAGAAATTCCGTTTAGGCTTTGCACCAGATGCGTGGGATGGGTTATATTCTACCTTTACCAAGCGTGGCATTCATCCGAATGTGTTGCTAGAGCTTGGGTTATGTCGTAAAAGTGAGCAGAATAAAATTTATGATTATTTTAGAAAGCGCGTCATGTTCCCCATTATGGACGGTAAGGGACGGGTGCTAGGATTTGGAGGCCGTGTATTGGATGACAGCAATCCAAAATACTTGAATTCGCCGGAAACGGACATATTCAATAAAGGTCATTTATTATTTGCCTTTCATCAGTCCTATCGCAGTATTCGTGAGCAGAAACAAGCTATTTTAGTAGAAGGTTATATGGATGTACTCAGTTGCCATAATGCAGGTGTCACCAATGTGGTGGCCTCTCTGGGAACGGCCTATACCAAGGATCATGGGCGATTGTTGATGCGACAAGCAGAAGAAATTGTTCTGGCCTATGATATGGATGGTGCCGGCAGGACGGCGGCTAAGCGAGCCATCGAACTGTTACAGAATACAGAGTTTTCTGTGAAAGTCCTATCCATGCCGGATGGTAAGGACCCTGATGAATATATTAAAAATCATGGTCCTCAAGCTTGGCGGGAACTGGTGGATACAGCGCCTAGTGATTTTGACTTCTTGTTGAATGAAAGTTTAATCCGTCATGATACAAATTCTACAGAAGGAAAAACGAGCCGTGTTGGAAGATATATTTCCTTTCATTGCTCGCCATGAAAGTCAAGTTCGTAGAGAGGAGTATTTAAAGGCCTTGGGCCTGCCGTTGTGGATGGATATGAGCACCATCATTGCTCACTTTAGGCAATTCCTTAGACAAGGGAAAGTGGAGGTAAATAGGCAAGCTACAAAGATGCCGAAGGAAACTTTCACAGATGAAGAAGAACTATTGTATTGGATGGGTACATCGAATGAGGTGTTTGCCTTAGTGAATCAATACATAGGGGCGGAAGATTTCACCAACGACCATAACAAAAGCTTTTTACGAGGCTATTACAGGGATTGTAGAGGGCGGAGGTCACCTATCAGATACAGTCCTAGAAGAGTCCTTAGATAAGACGTTGTGGGATACATTTGGTAAATGGTCAGTATTAATAGAACATGAGTTGCAAGAAGAGTTGCTACATGGATTAATTAAAAGTGTACGACTCAAGTCCTTGCGACATCAATATAAGGAACATAGCCGATTGGCAGACCCAAATTAAGTCGTGCGAATGACCCAAGATTTATAGAAGAGTTACGCATATGTCAAGAATTACAAGCGTTAATACAACAGTGGTCTTGATGTGTTGAAAGGAAGAATACCGTGGCAAAAGAAGAAAAAAAGAATCGCAAGTGCAAGATATTATAGCGATCCTATTGGAACAAGGGAAAAAGGAGGGAGTCATTTCCGCAAAACAAATTTCTGAGGCCCTTTCAGAACAAATGGAAGTCACAGCAGAACAATTGGACAGCATGTATGCAGTATTTAATAATTTGAACATTGAAGTCATCCCAGATGATCATGATGTAGCAGGTGCGACTTGCCTATAAATGATGAGGAATTAATAGATCATGACTTGAAGTAGAAGTAGACGTGGATGTTGAACATTTGACTAGCGATATTGATAGAACCGGGGAAGATGATGAGGAAGAGAAAGAAATTAATCTTGATTTGTCTATTCCTGAAGGTCTCAATATTGATGATCCTGTGCGTATGTACTTGAAAGAAATTGGCCGTGTTCCATTATTGTCTGGAGAAGAAGAAATTATCCTAGCCCAACAAATTGAAGCGGGCAGTAAAGAAGAGGCGTCCTATCAAGAAATTCGCTTAGGTAATAGCGCGAAGCAGAAACTGATTGATGCAAACTTGCGCTTAGTAGTCAGTATTGCCAAAACGCTATGTAGGGTCGTGGTATGTTGTTCTTGGACTTGATTCAAGAAGGTAACTTAGGTCTTATCAAAGCCGTTGATAAATTTGACTATAAAAAGGTTATAAATTCTCTACCTATGCGACATGGTGGATTCGCCAAGCTATTACTCGTGCTATTGCGGACCAAGCTAGAACGATCCGTATTCCTGTTCATATGGTAGAAACGATCAATAAATTAGTGCGCATTCAACGCCAATTATTGCAAGATTTAGGCCGTGACCCTAGTCCAGAAGAAATTGCAGCGGGCATGGGCATCACTGTGGAACGAGTTCGTGAGATTCAAAAAAATTTCCCAAGAGCCAGTGTCTTTAGAAACACCGATTGGTGAAGAGGAAGACTCACACTTAGGGGACTTCTTAGAAGATAAAGAAGCCGTGGCACCAGATGATGCAGCGAGCTTTATCTTACTTCGTGAGCAAATCAAGGAAGTATTTACTTGCTTAACAGAACGGGAACAACAAGTGCTAGAATTGCGCTTTGGTTTGAAAGATGGAAAACCTCGTACACTAGAAGAGTAGGACAATTTTTCAGCGTTACACGGGAACGGATTCGCCAAATTGAAGGAAAAGCGTTGACGAAACTACGCAATCGTGGAAAAACGAGATAAAAATTAAAGACTTCTTATAATAGACTGGTAATTGAAATCTTAGTAGCTGAAAAACTAGAGGGCGCTGAATCGTATATCAGTGCCCTTTAGTTTTAATAAGATGGATTGTGTATAGGTGAAACTATGATGATATTCTATTATAGTGTCGCTTGTCACGATTTGGAGTGCAAGGATTGAATAATATACAGAATAGTATACAAAAAGAGTGTATTTATAAAAGGAAAATTAATAAAAAAACCACTTGCTATTTTATAATTATGTGGTATAATTATGTATAAATAATCATAAGCAATGAATATATTATGGGAGGTTATTATGATTAGTATGAAAAAGCTAGGATTGATCCTATGCACGGCTGTTCTTAGTGTAGGTTTATTAGCTGGTTGTGGCAGTGACAAAAAAAGAAGTGCAGTTAACACAAACAGCGTGGGTGTTGAAAGTTGGTTCTGAAACAACATTCCTCCATTTGAATTTGCAGAAGAAAAATACTAATAAATATGTAGGTTTCGACGTAGATTTAAGTGAAGAAGTGGCTAAACGTTTAGGCTTAAAATTAGAATTTGTAAGCATGGGTTTTGATGCATTGATTCCTCGCTACACAAGCGGGCAATATCGACATGATCGTCGCCGGTATTAATGCCACTCCAGAACGTGAAAAAGCGTTGGCATTCTCTGAACCATACTTCAAAGAAGGTGGTTTCATCACTATCGTTCGTAAAGATAATACAGATGTCAAAAAAATGGATGACCTTGCTAACAAACGTGTAGGCGTTCAAATTGGTACAGTACCTGTAGAAATGGCGAAAGCAATTCCCCGTACAGATGTAAAAGAAATGGATTCCAATAGCAATATTTTTTTATGGCTTTACAAGCGGGTACAATTGATGGTGCTATCATCGACCAAGCGGTGGCTATGTACTATTTGAAACAAGGGGCGGACAAAGATCTTAAACTTGTTGGAGAAGGTACAGATGCACCTCCATTCGTATTAGGATTTAATAAATCCAACACAGCATTACGTGATAAAGTGAATGAAGCTTTGAAAGCAATGCGTGAAGATGGAACGTATGATAAAATTTATTCCAAATGGTTCGCTAAGTAATTCCACTATGTAGCCTGTGGCGCGTTTGCTAGTAAATAGAAGATCGCAACATATTCCTTCTCAAACTGATACAGTGGTTAGGTTTGTTCAGGAACATGTTGCGGTCTTCTTGCGTTTGTGTGCTTAGGTAAAAAGGGACGCCACAAGGCTACTACTCGTAACGGCGCCGCTCAGGGAGTGGAAGAGCACGACGTATTCCGACCCGAACTGATACAGTGGTTAGGTTTGCTCCGGAATATGTCGTGCTCTTCTTGCATTTGTCTTATTTTGGCATAAGGAATACCACAAAGGCTACTACTCGTAACGACGCCGCTCAGGGGTGGGGGACCGCAACATATTCCTTCTCAAACTGATACAGTGGTTAGGTTTGTTCAGGAACATGTTGAGGTCTTCTTGCGTTTGTGTGATTAGGTAGAAAGGGGTGGCACAAAGGCTACTACTTGTAACGGCTCGATTGGTTATAGGGTGTGGGCTAGTTTGATGTACTCTCTGATGCGTTCGCGTGGAGTTGTGAAAGGCCTCTTGTTCGCTTGGTGTTAGGTGTAATTCCAAGATTTCATCGATGCCGTTTTTGCCGATGATGGCTCGGTACGGAGGCGAAGACGTTGTGCTCGCCGTATTCGCCTTCTAGTTTGCACGATAGAGGGAGTACTTTTTTGCTCGTCATGGAAGTAAGCGCGTATGATTTCTGTAACGGAGGCAGCGATGCCAAATTCTGTGGATCCTTTGCCGATGAGGACTAGGTAACCGCCGTATTTCATTTGTTCGACTACGGCGTTTTCATCGAAGGTGGGGAAACGGTGAGGAAGTTCTTGTTGTAGTTCTTTCAACGGTTTTCCTGCTACTGTGACGTGGGACCAAGGGACCATAGCGGCGCCACCGTGTTCGCCCATAGCGTAGCAAGATAGGGAACGGCGATGTACGTGAATTTGTTCTGCTACTAATCGTTGTAGGCGTGCCGAGTCCAAGGATGTGCCGGAAGAGATAATTTTATGTTTCGGGTAGTCTAAGTATTCTTGTACATAGGCCGCCACTACGTCAGTCTGGGGTTGGAAATGCTCACGATGAAACCGTTGAATCCCGAGGCTTTCACACGAGGAAGAAATTCACGCAATACTTCTACGGTGGAGCCCTAGTGTGTCGAGGCGATCTTGTTCTGGGGATGGCAGTGGCCCGCCGGAGATGACGAGAACGTCACAGTGTCCGATATCTTCAGGCTCGCAGGCAATAGCCTCTACACGATGTGGTAAGTAGCTCACGGCATCGTTGATGTCGGTGGCTTGGGCGATGGCTTTATCTTTGTCGATGTCCACCATGTATAATTGGTCAACTTCTCCTTGGGTAGCAAGGGAAAATGCCACGTGGGAGCCCACATGGCCAGTGCCGATGATGGCAACTTTACGTAGTTCTATAGACATATTGTTCCTCCTGTGTTGAATGATGAAAGTAATTAGTAATATGTACTAGGATAAAACTTTTAGGAACTCACGTCAATACGTCTCTTGTTTTGTTATGTAGCCTGTGGCGTTCGCAACTAAATGTAATAAAGGGAAGACCGTAACACACCCCTTCTCAAACTGATACAGTGGTTAGGTTTGTTCAGGGTATGTTACGGTCTTCTAGGGTTTGTGTGATTTAGGCAGTAAGGAAAACGCCACGAAGGCTACTACACGAAACTGCGTTTCTCAGGAGATGGTTAGGGGAATGTGGCGCTCTTCTGGTGTTTGTGTGATTTAGGTAGTAAGGAAACGCCACGAAGGCTACTACACGAAACGGCGTTCCTTAGGGGATGGTTAGGGGAATATGGCGCTCTTCTTGGGTTTGCGTTATTTGGGTAGTGAGGAACGCCACGAAGGCTACTACACGAAACGGCGTTCCTTAGGGGATGGTTAGGGGAATATGGCGCTCTTCTTGGGTTTGCGTTATTTGGGTAGTGAGGAACGCCACGAAGGCTACTATACGAAACTGCGTTCCTTTAGGGAGGACTTTTTTTGTGGTAAGTGGAGAAAACTTTTGGATGAATCTTAGTTTCCTAGTTTGCATAGGTTCTGTTCTTAATTGGTATAATGCATGAGCGTTTACTTATGTATAATACTGGGACATGTTATAGTATAATAAGTACATGACACGATTAGAACTTGAATTATTAGCAAATGAACTGAATATTCCAGCTTTGGGTGTGGCGCCTTGGCCGTTGCCGTCTGAGGCGTCGGTGCATTTGGATACGCCCTATCCCTGTCCGTTTACGAATGGTACGGTGGAAGAACGCTTGCAAGGGTCTACGACGATGCTTTCACCGCGGTCTGCTATTGTCTGTTTATTCCCCTATTATGTGCCTAGGGAAGGAGTTACGAATGTAGCTAGGTATTGTTGGGGCGATGATTACCATATTGTGGTACGTCAGTATTTGGAACGGTTGGTGGCGGTGTTGCGTGAACGCTATCCGGATGATATATACGAGATTCATTGCGATACGTCGCCCTTGGCGGATCGCTATATGGCATACTTGGCGGGCTTGGGCTTTTATGGGTGGAATCAAACATTTATCAACCCTACTTGGGGATCCTACACGGTGATTGGTACCATTATGACGACCTTGGTGATACCGCCTTCCACGCCTCTTGGTGAAAGTTGCCTCAATGCGGGGCTTGTTTGCGTGCCTGTCCCGGTAAGGCTTTACAGGAGATCATTTAGATTACCGTACCTGTAAAAGTTACCTCACCCAGTGTAAAGGGGAGCTTTCAGAGAAAGAAGAACAAATTATTGGCAAAACGCCACTCATTTTTTGGGTGTGATGTATGCCGGAGGTGTGCCCTCATAATCAGGGTATCCCGATGACGCCAATCCCAGAGTTTCAAATAGTTGAGCCCTATATTGAGGCAGAGGAACTAGAGGGAATGACGAATAAAGAATTTAAAGCGAAGTACGGACACAAGGCATGGGCTTGGCGAGGAAAGAAAGTGTTGCTTCGCAATGCGGAGATTGTTAGAAAGGAAAGGCATGAAGGAAAGTAAGTCTGTTTCATTATTTTTTTAATTATATTCTTAGGATTGCTCACAGCGGTAACACCATTGGCGACGGATATGTATTTGCCAGCCTTGCCGATTATGCCTGGAGAACTGGATACATCGGCATCGAATATTCAAATGACCATCGGCATTATGACCATCGGTATTGCAGTGGGACAACTCTTTGCAGGGCCTATCAGCGATGTGCTAGGGTCGCAAGAAACCGCTCATTGTGGGGAATCTACTTTGCGTAGTAGCTACGATTATTTGCGCCTATGCGCCGAACATTGAAGTGCTTTTGTTAGGGGCGCTTTCTACAAGGCGTGACGGGTTCCTTTGGGGTGGTGATTTCTAAGGCTATCGCTCGGGACCATGCATCGGGGCCGGCTTTGATTAAGCTGTTGGCGTCGTTGATGATGGTCAATGGATTAGCGCCTGTTATTGCGCCATTATTGGGTGGACAAATTTTTAATCTACGAAACATGGCGATTTATTTTCGTTGTGTTAGCGAGGATTTTCCTTAGTGCTGTTGATAGGTTCCGTTCTATTCCGTGAAAGCTTACCAACAGAACAGCGCGTAGCGAGGGGTATTCAAGAGGCCATCAAAAACTATAAGACGCTACTAAAAGATAAAGCTTTCTTAGGACAATGTGGCATTCAATGCTTTGCTTTTTGGTGCCTTCTTTTTGTTACATTAGTGGGTCATCCTTTGTGTATCAAAATATTTTTCGGGCTGGATGCACAACAATTTAGTTATATATTTGGCATCAACAGCTGTGGCATCATTTTTGTTTAGTATGATTAGTTCCCGTATGAGTAATGTTATCAAGGATTACCAATTGTTGCACGGTAGCTTGTGTGTGCTATTCCTAGGATCCACTTTGTTTTTAGGCGCCATGGCACTGAATATGCCATTCCTAGTGGTCACTACGATTTTTATTCTTTACCGTAGGCACTGTGTCTCTATTCGGGGCTGCTAGCTTTTCTATGGCGATGGCCAATTACGGTCACCTAGCAGGTAGTGCATCTGCATTATTAGGCTTTTTCTCTATGATGTCTGCCGGTATTGTGGCCCCTATTGTGGGGATTGGAGGATCTCATACGGCGATTCCTATGGGGGGTAACTATGGTGGTTTGCTCGGTAACGGCGTTGTTCTGTTATTATCGATTTGCGTGACCTACTATATAGGGTATATCACTATTGTACTAATACTCATGAATAGCTCTTCAGTGCTAGCGTATGTGGTATAGAGTTGGTCTATATCTGTATTTTTTTATTGACATAAACAGCTCTTGTCATGTATAATAATTGAGTCATAGTTTGGGTACGCCCAACTATTGCAAGTCGCATGAAGAGGTCAATAATATTTGGCTTCGGCTAGATAACCGCATTCAGCGAGTACGAATACAAGGAGGTGTCATAATGTACGCAATTATTAAAACTGGTGGTAAAACAATATCGCGTTTCCGAAGGCGATGTAATCACTATTGAAAAATTGGATGTAGCAGCTGAAGGAACTGTTTCTTTTGACGAAGTTGTAACTGTAGTTGAAGACGGTGACGTTAAAGTTGGTACACCACTTGTGGACGGTGCAAAAAGTTACTGGTACAGTACTTGAACATGGTAAAGCGAAAAAAAGATCTTGGTTTTTCAAATACAAAGCGAAATCCAACTATCGTCGTCGTCAAGGCCATCGCCAACCATTCACTAAAGTTCGCATCGAAAAAAATCGAGGCGTAATTGTCATGACTCACATTGATGTGAAGCGGAATCGATTAGGGCAAATCGTAGAATGTTATTTTTCGTGGACATGCTGAGGCAGGTCCCTACGGAGAAGATATTGTATGTGCCGCCATATCTATGCTTTCACAAACATCGATCTTAGGACTTCATGAGGGTGGCTAAGCAATCTATGGAGTATCACATAGAAGATGGTGAGTTAGATATCCTACTTTCAGAACCCATTACTGAAAGAGGACAAACTATATTAGAAACCATGCTACTTGGTATCAAGAATGTAGCGGATCAATATAGTGATTTTGTTAGAGTGAGTGAACAATAGGAGGTGAACTACATGTTATTCAATATCCACTACAACTATTCGCATCTAAAAAAAGGTGCTTCCAGTACAAAAAAATGGTCGTGATTCCGAGTCCAAACGTCTTGGAGTTAAATGCCATGACGGTTCTACTGTAAAAAGTGGTAACATCCTAGTTCGTCAACGTGGTACACATTTCCATCCGAGCGCTAACGTAGGTATCGGCAAAGATGATACTTTTGTTTGCATTGGTTCACGGCCGTGTAGCATTTGAACGTCTCGGTCGTTATAACCGTAAAGTTTCTGTATACCCTGTAGAAGCTTAATAATAACACATATAAGAGGTCACTAGATAGTAATATCTAGTGACCTTTTTTGTGTTGTGAGTAGTTCTTTGCCAAAGTTTGAGGGTAGACATACACTATGGAATCGGTGATATGTGTATGGTCATAGTATATGTAGCTTATCGAATAATGAACAGATGAATATCTGTGTGTTTCTGTTTATGCATAGATAGTATTAGTAATTGCTTTCATCATACAGACTAATTTTTGTATACATAGATACTCAAGTGGAGTATAATAAAAAGAAAGGCTATATCTAATAAAATCGGTATACCTAGATAGGTGCAACATCTAGAGGGTGCTGCCACATGTTATATTGAAAGTTCCCCTTCGGGATACGCTGTGAATAGATAACCTAAGTCTGGGAATGTAATAGATCTACTAAGTCAGTAGAAAAGGAGTTTACTATGTATGATGTACACTCTTCCAAGGCGGAAGAATTTATTAATCACGAAGAGATTCTAGCCACATTGCAATACGCAGAAGAAAACAAGGAAAAATCGTCCTTTGTTGGATGCTATATTAGAAAAAGGCGAAAAACTCGTGTAGGCTTGAACCATCGTGAAGCAATGGTATTGTTAGAATGTCCATTGCCAGAATATAAGGAGAAATTATTTGCGTTAGCAAAAGAAATTAAACAAGCCATTTACGGCAATCGTATCGTGCTCTTTGCTCCTTTATATTTATCCAATCATTGCATCAATGGTTGCATCTATTGTCCATACCATGCAAAAAAATAAGACCATCACTCGTAAGAAATTGAACCAAGATCAAGTTCGTGAAGAAGTAATGGCTCTAGAGGCGATGGGACATAAACGGATTGTTATCGAATCTGGTGAACATCCATTGGAAAATCCATTGGAATATATTTTTGGAATGTATCGATACGATTTATTCTATCAAAAAGATAATGGCGAAATTCGCCGTGTGAACGTAAATATCGTCGCTTGCGAAGTGGAAGATTATCGTAAATTGCATGAGGCGGGCATCGGTACGTATACATTATTCCAAGAAACCTACAATAAAAGAAAAATTATGAGGCTCTTCATCCAACAGGACCTAAGAGCGATTATGCATACCATACAACGGCAATGGACCGTGCTATGGAGGCGGGTATCGACGACGTGGGGATTGGTGTGCTCTATGGATTGGAACATTACAAATACGACTTCGTAGGCTTGTTGATGCATGCAGAACATTTAGAAGCTAAATTTGGCGTAGGTCCGCATACGATCAGTGTACCTCGGATTTGCCCAGCTGATGATATTGATGTAGATGATTTTAGCAATGCAGTGCCAGATGATATCTTTGAAAAAAATCGTTGCATTGATTCGTGTATCTGCGCCGTATGCGGTATGATTATGTCTACGCGTGAAAGTCAATCCATGCGTGAACGGGGCTTAGCCTTGGGTATTTCTCAAATCTCTGGAGGATCGCGTACATCCGTCGGTGGTTATGTAGAAGAAGAGCCAGAAGACGAAAACTCTGCGCAATTTGATACGAGCGACCGCCGTTCCTTGGATGAAATCGTGGAATGGTTATTGCAATTAGGCTATGTACCCTAGTTTCTGTACCGCTTGTTACCGTGAAGGTCGTACTGGTGACCGATTCATGGCGCTTGCCAAGAGTGGACAAATTTCCAACTGTTGCCAACCAAATGCGTTGATGACATTGAAAGAATACTTACTGGACTATGCAGATGATGAAACGAAGGCGGTAGGAGCTGCTGTCATCGATGTGCAATTAGACTCCATCAAGAATGATTTGGTGAAAGAAAAATCCAAAGCCTATATTGCACAAATGGAAGAGGGAGAACGTGACTTCGATTCTAGTCAAAAACTTGGCGCATAAGGTATAATATTTAATATATAGTGTTTATATATTGAAGTTATAAACAGAAGATTGTGGGAGGACAGAATGGAACAAAAAAGAGATGGTTGTTGTCGTTGACTTTGGTGGTCAATATAACCAACTGATCGCGCGTCGTGTACGTGAAAAATAATGTGTATTGCGAGGTATATCCGTACAATAAGGCATTAGAAAAAATTAAAGAATTACAGCCAAAAGGTATCATCTTCACAGGTGGTCCTGCTAGCGTATACGAAGAGAATGCTCCAAAAATGGAAGCGGAAGTATTTGAACTCGGCATTCCAGTGTTGGGCATGTGCTACGGTATGCAATTCATGGCGCACACATTAGGGCTGCCATGTAACGTCTGCGGAAACACGTGAATTTGGTAAAACACCAACTCAAGTAGATGTGTCCTCACCGCTATTTAAAGGACTTTCAGAAGAAGAAATCGTATGGATGAGCCATGTAGATTATGTGGCGAAAGTGCCAGAAGGTTTCAAAATTGTAGCGCATACAAAAGATTGCCCTGTGGCAGCGATGCAAAACGAAGAGCGTCGTTTATATGCTATGCAATACCATGCAGAAGTGTTGCACACAGAACACGGCAAAGAAATGTTGCACAACTTCTTGTATGAAGTATGCGGATGCACAGGCCTATGGACGATGGCAAACTATGCCAAAACGGCTATCGATGAAATTCGCAACACTGTAGGGGATGGCAAAGTATTATTGGCATTGTCTGGTGGTGTAGATAGCTCCGTAGCGGCAGCGCTAATTTCCAAAGCAGTAGGCGATCAATTGACTTGTATCTTCGTTGACCATGGTTTGATGCGTAAAAACGAAGGTGATGAAGTAGAAGCGGCATTCAAAGATTCTGGCATGCACTTCATTCGTGTGGATGCAGAAGAACGTTTCTTAACAAAATTAGCAGGTCTTGAAGATCCTGAGGCAAAACGTAAAGCTATCGGCGAAGAATTTATTCGTGTCTTTGAAGACGAAGGTCGTAAAATTGGCTCCGTTGATTACTTAGCACAAGGTACCATTTATCCAGACGTAATTGAATCTGGTACTGGTGAAGCAGAAGTGATTAAAATCTCACCACAACGTAGGTGGATTACCCGCAGTAGTAGATTTCAAAGGCTTAATCGAACCACTTCGCAACTTGTTCAAAGACGAAGTTCGCCAATTAGGTGCGGAACTTGGTTTGGCAGATTACCTAGTATGGCGCCAACCATTCCCAGGTCCAGGTCTTGCCATCCGTGTAATGGGGGAAGTGACAAAAGATAAACTAGACGTATTGCGTGATGCGGATTACATTTTCCGCGATGAAATCGCAAAAAGTCGGTTTAGATCGTTCCATTAATCAATACTTTGCTGTGTTAACAAGCACACGTACAGTAGGCGTTATGGGTGACTTCCGTACCTACGATTACACATTGGCATTGCGTGGTGTTACAACCACAGACTTCATGACAGCCGACTGGGCTCGTATCCCTTACGATGTATTGGATACCATCTCCCGCCGTATCGTGAACGAAGTGAACCACATTAACCGTATCGTGTACGATATTACAAGTAAACCACCAGCAACGATTGAGTGGGAATAAAATAAACATAGTGAAAGCCAGCAGAACTTTGGGACTGCTGGCTTTTGCGTATAGATCTACTTGTGTTGCTTTTAGAAGTAATTTATCAAAGTCAGAAAAATACTTTCTGCGTACGATTAAATTCATTATACTCAGTAACAGCTTTCTTATCAGCTTGTAGCTTTGAAATATGCCCTTTGTTAGTGAGCACTTCGTATTCGTTGAAAGATAGGAATTTATCTACGCTTTCAGCGAAGGCTTTCATAGTGAAAGTATGTTTTTCGTTCGATGATGCCTTCGATATAGTCAAAAAAAGGAGGATACAGTTCGTTCTAGTTTACGTATTTCGTCGGCTGTTAAATAATTTTTTTGCGATAGTTACATCAGATTTATGAATGCGCCCATGCGGGGAGCTTTTCCAAGTTTGTAATCCCATGTGTGGTTTATCTCTATCAGCGGTATCATAAATAATTTCCCGCGCAGTTTTGCCAGTGATGGCATAATGAAATTTGTTTTTGTACCATAGCATAAAATTGACGAGTGAAAGGATCTTGTACATCGTAGTCAATGGAGCATTCTGCGAATATATCTGTGATTTGTTGATAGATTTGACGTTCGCTAGCCCGAATAGATTGAACTCTACGTAAAAGTTCTTTAAAAATAGTTTTTGACCGAATGGTGTACCATTCTTCAACATATCATCGTTGAGGGCAAAACCTTTTTACAATATACTCTCGCAATACCTTTGTAGCCCAAATACGGAATTGTGTAGCCTCTTTGGAGTTTACACGGTAGCCAACAGCGATAATGGCATCGAGGTTGTATAGTTTTACTGCTGAGCTTTGAGTTTTGTTGGCTAAAGCGCCGTGTTGAGTGGTTATTGCAATTTCTACAATAACCACTGATTCATCTAATTCATTAGATTCAAAGATGTTTTTTAAGTGGCGACTGACAGAAGATAAAAGATACTCCGAATAACGTCGCCATATCTTTTTGTGTCATCCAAAATGTTTCGTCTTTAAATAGGACGTTGGTAGAAATATTTTCTTCTCCTGATTGGTAGATAATCACATCACCATGTAAAGCAGAATCGATAGGAATCATGGTAGGCCTCCTTAGTGTCATGTACTGCTCTTTCTCTTACTTATATTACATCTTATCAGAGAGGCAAAGTCAAGGAGAAATAGGACAACATCTATAACAATCGTAAGCATATTAAGAGATATTTGGGTTTAACTGGATATTAGAACTAAAAAAACGAAAATTTACCCAATAATTACCCAATAATTACCCAATAATTACCCAATAGTTACCCAATAGTTACCGAAAACTATTTTTTTGGTTATAAAAAAATGTTTTAGTTGCAAGTCTATCAAATTTGTGGGATAATGGAATAAATAAAAAATCGCTGTTGGTCTACTGGCACGACGATAACATATTGTTATAAAGATGCGGTTCGAATCCGCATACAGCGCTTTTTGGCACTCTAAAGTAATAGGGTGCTTTTATATTATAATTCATAAGGAGATACGATGGAACGCATTTTTTTAAACTACAAAATTTGAATTGTGCCAATTGCGCTAGCGTGATTGAAGCAAAAATTAAATCAACTGGAATCTGTGTCAGCGACAACTTTCACGCTTGGCACCCGAGCAATTGCGCATTACCTCTAGTATAGAAGATACAGACATGTTACGAGATCAAATCCAAGCGGTGTGCGATGCTACGGAAGATGGCGTAGTAGTGGTACCATTTGTGCGTGCACCTAAAAAAGCACAACAAGTAGAGGATGACCATGAGCATAATTCTAGTTTAGCGGGGATTATTATAGGCGCTATCGTGATAGTGGTGGCAGAGTTTACAAATTGGGTGCCAGAACAATACCTGACTCCATTATTAATTGTAACCTTTGTTGTATTAGGTTGGCGCATTGCATGGGCGGCGATTAAAAAAATGTTATGAAAGGTAAATTATTCGATGAAAACTTTTTGATGTCTGTTGCTACTATTGGTGCGTTAATCATCGGTGAATATGTAGAGGCTGTTTGGGTTATGTTGTTCTTCCAAATAGGTATTTATTTTGAGGAACGTGCTACAGAACGCAGTCGTAATGCGGTTATGGATGCAGTGGATCTTCGTCCAGAAGAAGTGCGTTTAATCGTTTGTGATGGTAGCGTGCGGGTGGTGAATCCAGAAGATGTACAAGTAGGGTCTCATATCGAAATTCGCCCACGGTGATCGTATTCCATTGGATGGACGTATAGTAGAAGGTACTACGCGTATCGATACAGCGGCGGTAACTGGTGAACCAGTTCCAGTGAGCGCTACCGTAGGTACAGAAGTGATGTCTGGGTGCATCAATGTGGATGGGCGCATTGTCTTAGAAGTAACGCATGAATTAAAAAGATTCCATGGTTATGCGCATTCTTGATGCTGTGGAACATGCAGTGACATCGAAACCAAAGATTGATCGTTTCATTACTCGTTTCTCTCGCGTATATACGCCAATCGTAGTGGCATTGGCGATTATCGTTGCCGTAGTACCTCCTCTATTCACAGGAGAATGGCAATATTGGATTTATACAGCTTTAACATTCTTAGTAGTATCTTGCCCATGTGCTCTTGTATTGTCTGTGCCTTTGGCATTCTTCTCTGGTATCGGTGCTGGTTCTAAACAAGGGATCTTGTTCAAAGGTGGTCAAAGCGATCGAGGGCTATGAGTCGTGTGAAAGCGATTGCCTTCGATAAAACTGGTACTATCACAACAGGTACTTTCAACGTACAAACAGTAGAAGTAGTCGGGTACTTATACAGATAATGAAGTGTTGCAATATGCGCTGACTCTAGAGGTCGGTTCTACACACCCGATTGCTATGTCCATTGTAGAAGAAGTACAGCGTAGAGGAGTAGAGTTTAATACGGCTAAGGATGTAAAAGAAATCTCTGGTCATGGTATGGTAGGCATTGTAGAAGGCCATACCGTATTGGTTGGTAATGGTCGTTTATTAGAAACAGAACATGTAACGGTACCAACTATTGAACATGTATATGGTAGTGAAGTATTCGTAGCTATTGATGGTCAATATGTAGGTCGTATTGTGATTGCTGATGCCGTGAAAGCAGATTCTAAAGAGGCTATCCGCCGCATGAATGGTAAAGGATACCATACAGTGATGCTCACAGGTGATGTACAAGCTAGTGCGAATCACATTGCCCAAGAAGTAGGTATCCAAGGTGTGCGTGCCGAGTTATTACCACAAGATAAATTAGAAGTGGTGCAATCTCTTCGCAACGAGCATGGCTCTGTCATGTTCGTAGGTGATGGTATCAATGACGCTCCGGTGTTGACAGGTGCTGATGTAGGTGGTGCTATGGGTAGTGGTGCAGACTCTGCCATCGAAGCAGCAGACGTGGTATATATGAACTCTAACCTAGATTCTGTATGGCGTTCCTTAAGTATTGCAGAACGTACTTTATCCATTGCATGGCAAAATATTTTCTTCGCTATTGCTATAAAAATTATCGTCATGGTAGCAGGTGTATTTGGCTTTGCAAATATGTGGGTGGCAGTTTTTGCAGATACAGGGGTATCCATTCTTTGCATCTTTAACTCTGTCCGTATTTTCTACAGTAAATAATATAAGTCCTCCTGCTAGTATGTACGTCCAACTATGTAGCAGGAGGCATTGTGATATCTTCCCCTCCTTGCAGTTATGCAAGGCATATATCACTACATAACAACTATACAGCGAAGAGGACTTGGCCATTAGGCTAAGTCCTCTTTGTCGTATAGGGACATGGTCTACCAACCCATTTTGTCCTATATCCCTGAAAGCCGAGCAGAACATAGGGACTGCTGGCTTTTTGTATATGTTATAAAGATGCGGTTCGAATCCGCATACAGCGCTTTTGGCACTCTAAAGTAATAGGGTGCTTTTTTCTTATCAATATAAGATAAAAAAATAGGATAAAAAAATACAAATGAATATACAATCATGTGTTGACAAAATAGAAAATTGTAGATATAATAAACATATGAACAGACGCTCAAATATTAAAAGCGGTGTTAAAACAAACGTTAAAAACAAGTAGTAAGGTTATATATTATAATTTATAAGGAGATACCATGGAACGCATTTTTACATTACAAAACTTGAACTGTGCAAATTGCGCTAGTGTCATTGAAGAAAAATTAAATCAATTAGAATCTGTGTCAGCGAGCGACTTTTCACAATTGGTACGAAACAATTGCGGATTACCTCTAACGTAGAAGATACGGATGCTTTTACAAGAACAAATCCAAGCGGTTTGTGATGCTACAGAAGATGGTGTTGTGGTTGTACCATTTGTACGAGCGGCGAAAAAAAGCAAAGCAAGAGGAACACGACCATGAACATAATGCAAGTTTATCTGCCATAATCGTCGGCGCTATTGTGATGGCAGTAGCAGAGCTTACGAATTGGGTGCCAGATCAATATATGATACCATTGTTGGTGGTAACCTTTGTTGTGTTAGGCTGGCGCATTGTATGGGCTGCTATTAAAAATGGCATGAAAGGTAAATTCTTTGATGAAAACTTCTTGATGTCTATTGCTACCATTGGTGCTTTAATCATTGGTGAATATGCAGAGGCAGTAGGTGTTATGTTATTCTTCCAAGTGGGGATTTATTTTGAAGAGCGTGCTACAGAGCGCAGCCGTAATGCGGTAATGGATGCCGTGGATCTTCGCCCAGAAGAAGTGCGTTTAATCGCTTGTGACGGTAGCGTGCAAGTGGTGAATCCAGAGGATGTACAAGTAGGATCTCACATCGAAATTCGCCCTGGTGATCGTATTCCGTTGGATGGTCATGTAATAGAAGGTACTACCCGTATCGACACAGCAGCCGTAACAGGGGAACCTGTTCCAGTAAGTGCTACGGTAGGTACGGAAGTTATGTCTGGTTGTATCAACGTGGATGGTCGCATTGTATTAGAAGTGACTCATGAATTAAAAGATTCCATGGTTATGCGCATTTTAGATGCTGTAGAAAACGCAGCTGCATCCAAGCCAAAAATCGACCGCTTCATTACTCGATTCTCTCGTGTGTATACCCCAATTGTAGTGGCATTGGCCATTATCGTAGCTGTTGTGCCACCTCTATTTACAGGGGAATGGCAATATTGGATTTACACAGCTTTAACATTCCTAGTAGTATCTTGCCCATGCGCCTTAGTATTATCTGTGCCATTGGCATTCTTCTCCGGTATCGGCGCTGGTTCTCGACAAGGTATCTTGTTCAAAGGTGGCAAAGCAATCGAGGCTATGAGTCGTGTGAAAGCTATTGCTTTTGATAAAACTGGTACTATCACAACAGGTACTTTCAATGTACAAACAGTAGAAATAGCTGGTGGTTATACAGAAAACGAAGTGTTGCAATATGCTGCGGCTTTAGAAACTGTATCTACACACCCAATTGCTATGTCTATCGTAGAAGAAGTACAACGTAGAGGCGTAGAGTTTACTGCAGCTAAGGAAGTAAAAGAAATCTCTGGTCATGGTATGGTAGGCACTGTAGAAGGTCATACTGTATTAGTTGGCAATGGCCGTTTGTTAGCAAAAGAAAATGTGCCAACACCATTGATTGACTATGTGTATGGTAGTGAAGTATTCGTAGCCATTGACGGTAAATACGCAGGTCGTATCATCATTGCGGACGCTTTAAAAGCTGATTCTAAAGAAGCCATCCGTCGTATGAACGGAAAAGGATATCAAACAGTGATGCTCACAGGTGATGTGGCAGCTAGTGCGAAGTACATTGCTCAACAAGTAGGTATCCAAGGCGTTCGTGCTGAGTTATTACCACAAGATAAATTAGAAGTAGTGCAATCTCTTCGTGGCGAGAATGGTTCTGTCATGTTCGTAGGTGATGGTATCAACGACGCTCCTGTATTGACAGGTGCCGATGTAGGCGGTGCTATGGGTAGTGGTGCAGACTCTGCCATCGAAGCGACGGACGTGGTATACATGAACTCGAATTTAGATTCCGTATGGCGTTCTTTGAGTATTGCAGATCGTACATTATCCATTGCTTGGCAAAATATTTTCTTCGCCATTGCTGTGAAAATTATTGTCATGGTAGCAGGTGTATTTGGTTTTGCAAACATGTGGGTAGCAATCTTTGCAGATACAGGGGTATCCATCATGTGTATCTTGAACTCCATCCGTATTTTCTACAGTAAATAATATAGACCCTCCTGCTAGAATGTACGCCCTACTATGTGGCAGGAGGGATTGTGATATCTTCCCCTCCTTGCAGTCATGCAAGGCATATATCACTACATAACAACTATACAGCAAAAAGGACGTAGCCAAGTGCTAGGTCCTTTTTGTTGTACATGAGCAGTTAGAAACTTTCAGAAGAAATCATAAAAAAATTGACGAATTGGCCTCGATTGATTAAGATAGAAGGTAGAGTTATTAAGACGTTAAGGAGGTGTCACATGTTAACGGTACACAAACACGTAGAGGGGGAATTGTTCACAGATTCCACTGTACAAGATGCGACAAAAAGGTCTCATGGATAAATTTGGTGAACCCAGACCCCGATGAGTTGGCTATCGTCAATATGATGACACAGATTCCAACAGATGTATTGAAAGCGGCCTTAGATACGGAAGAGCGGTCACACGTGAAATTGAAGATGAGTACATTTTCGTCGTTATTAACATACCGGTGCTACGTGGATCTGACGTATATGATGCGGTGCCGTTGGGTATCTTTGTGACGGAAGATTTCTTTTATTACCATTTGTTTAGAAGAAGCAGAGGTACTCTATCCATTCTTGAGCAACCAAATGCCGACGTTCTACACTTTTTAAAAAGACAAGATTTCTATTCCAAATTATGTATCGCACCGCAGTGTTATACTTACGATACTTTGCAACAAATCGACCGCCGTACAGACGATATAGAAAAAGAAATTACGTCATACGACGCGCAACAAGGACTTGTTCCAACTCTTGAATTGCAGAAGTCCATGACCTACTTTTACGTCCGCTTTACGTGGCAATGGTACGGTAATGGAGCGGATCTTACGGGTTCGCCGTCATGATGATGTGCGGTACTTGTTAAAGATGTACGAAGAAGATGAAGATCTGCTAGAAGACGTGATTATCGAGAACAAGCAGTGCTGTGGAAATGGTCGAAATGTATTCCAATATTTTTGATGAATATGATGAATGCTTTTACGTCTATCATTTCTAATAATTTGAACTTAGTCATGAAACTGCTAGCGGCTATGACGATTATGTTAGCCGTGCCAACTGCGATTTTTAGCTTGTGGGGCATCAATGTACCAGTCCCATTTGCGGATACAGCTTATGGCTTTGAGTATGTCATCGGCATTGGCATTAGCTTTGCTCGCCTTGGCGGGTTATTGGCTTTGGAAAAAAACGATTTCTTTTTAATAATATAGTAAGACACAACACACCTAAGGGGATGCCCTTGGGTGTGTTTTTGTTATGTCACAATTCAGGTTAATTATGAATTTTTTATATCTCTTTCTTGATGTAATTATAGTATTCATAATGAATAATTTTACTATATAGATATTTTTCAATTTGTGTAAAAAAATAATGATTAAAAATGATATAAATCACAGATAAATGACTATAAATGTACACTTTCAAACAAGTATGAGTTGCATGTCTTGCAATATTCGCATTTGTCATTTGACAATTTTTGATAAAAAGAATTTAACATATTTATGTAATATCTATATTTAGAATATGGGCGTAGACATTGACTATGAATACCGAGTATAAGGGAAGAATAATTTGGGGAAGATATTACTAAAAGTTGTATAGGGTTATGGGCAAGATGGAGCAAGATTGTCTAAGCTGTAGCCCTTGCTAACTTTTCTGTATGTATCCACCCCGAAGGGTGGTTTTTTTCTTTTTGCTAGTATTAATTACATCAATGTATGCTCATCAATATTAAGGAAAGGATGTGGATGATTGAAAACCATACTGAGTAAAATGTCACAATTGCTAATTACATTGATTGGTGTTACGTTTCTGACGTTTTGCTTAACCTACATTGCTCCCGGGGATCCAGCTTTGATGGTGTTGGAAGCAGGGGACACTATTGTGTCGCAGGAAATGATTGATGCTACACGAAAAGAGATGGGCTTAGATCGGCCTTTTTATGGAACAGTATGTGCACTGGGTAGCAGGTGCCGTACAAGGTGACTTGGGAACTTCCTATTCAGGGGAAAAACCAGTGACCGACAAATTATTAGAAGGCTTTGGGCGGTACGGCTTTTATTAGCAGTGTCAGCCTTTGCACTCAATGTGCTCATTTCCATACCAATGGGGATTTATTCGGCTGTGAAGGCAAATAAACTGCCAGATTTTATTATTCGATTCTTTGCCTTTGTGAATGTATCCATGCCTAGTTTCTGGTTAGGTATGATTCTGCTGTACATCTTCGGTTTGAAATTGCACTGGGTACCCATTGCCACGTCTGTTGTTAGCGCAAAAGCTTTAATTTTACCAGCGATTACATTGTCTTTTGTCATGGTCGCAAAATTTACGCGCCAAGTGCGGACTGTGATTATCGAAGAATTGCATCAAGACTATGTGATGGGTGCTAGAGCTCGTGGCATGAGTGAATCTCAAATTTTATGGAAACACGTCTTACCAAATGCTTTATTACCATTGATTACGGTTATGGGTATAGGTATTGGTTGGCTCTTGGCAGGGGCTGCGGTGATTGAAATCGTATTCTCTGGCCGTGGATGGGTAAAATGGCGGTCTATGCCATTGCCATGCGCGACTATCCACTCATTGAAGGCTTTGTATTGTGGGTGGCCCTTATCTATACAGCTATCAACTTCTTGGTAGACCTGTCCTACTCTATTTTTGGATCCACGATTGAAAGCGAGGGGATAAGATGAAAGAATTTATTTTTGCAACACAAACGCTTTTTCTTTCTACTCCTCTTAGTGGCTATTGTAGTAGGAATTGCTATATTTGCTCCTTATATCACACCACATGATGCCTTTCATGCAGATATGTCAAAAGCTTTCTTAAAGCCCACTGCAGATCATCTGATGGGCACTGATAAATTGGGACGTGACACGTTCTCCCGTATCATTTACGGCACACAAACTTCCTTATCCATGACTATCATCCTTGTTATCTTGACGGCCACTGTTGGTACAGTGATAGGGATTTTGTCCGGTTTCTTTTGGAGGTAAAGTAGAACTTGTATTGATGCGCTTTACGGACATTATGTTATCCTTCCCGTGGGTGGTATTGGCCATTGCCATTGCCGGTATCTTGGGTGGTAGTGCCATCAATGCGATCTTAGCTCTTGTTGTGGTGAGTCGGGCGAAATACGCACGATTGATTCGATCTGCGGTAATCAAACTTCGTCATAATGACTTTATTGCGGCAGCTAGAGTGAATGGTACGAAACAATTGACCATTTTATGGCGCCACGTTTTACCGAATGTATTGCCTTTGGTTATTATTACAGGGCAATGGATATCGGGTCTATGATGATGGAAATTGCGGGACTTTCATTCTTGGGATTTGGGGCACAGCCTCCGACGCCAGAATGGGGCTTAATGCTCAATGAGAACCGTCAATATATTTTATCGTCACCAGAATTGATGTTATATCCGTGGATGGCCATTTTCATTGTGGTTACCATCTTCAATTTATGGGGCGATTCGCTACGGGATATCTTAGACCCACGTAGTACAGATTCACATTAATGTGTTAGTTGTAAGTTTTGTAGAAAGGAACTTAACATGAAACAAAGTTGGAAAAAATGGCTTCGTAATGCTACATTTGGCGTTATGGCAGTAGCGGCATTAGGTGTGATTGCAGGTTGCGGTAGCGACAATGCGGGACCGACTGACAAAAAGTGTATTAAAAATTGAGTGACAAACTTCGCAGACACATTGAGCCAACACAAAACTACTTTGGTTGGGTAGTTATGCGTTACGGGGTTGGCGAAACATTAGCTAAATTTGATGATAAAATGAATACACAACCTTGGTTGGCGGAAAGCTGGTCTGTATCTGACGATAAAATGACTTGGACTTTTAAAATCAACGACAAAGCTAAATTCTCCAATGGCAATAAAGTGACTGCTGAAGCGGTAAAAGAATCCATTGAGCGTGCTTACGAGAAAAATAAACGTGCCGCTACATTCTTCAAATACACAGATATCAAAGCAGAAGGTCAAAACTTGATTATCACTACAGATAAAAGCGTATCCAAATGTACCGGTTTCTTGGCTGACCCATTATTTATCATCGTAGATGTGTCCGCTGAAAAAAAGCTGGCCGTGACTTCGCGAAAGAAGGTCCCTATCGGTACTGGCCCTGTACAAAGTGAAATCTTTCACTAAAGAAAAAGCAGTGGTAGAAGCTAATGAAAATTACTGGGATGGGGAAGTTCCTTTCAAAACAGTAGAAATTCCATCTATCGATGACCCTACAACTCGTGCATTAGCATTGCAAAACGGCGATGTAGATATCGCAGTTAACATCGAGCGTCAGGCGACATTGAAAGTATGCGTAATGACAGCAAAATTCAATGTAGAAGAAATCGCATCCTTGCGTACAGTATTAGCTCGTATTAACCAAAAAGGTGTATTAGGTGATCCAAAAGTTCGAGCCGCTTTCATCAGTGGTACTGACCGTAAATCCTATAATGAAGTATTGTTGAAAGGTACCTTCATCCCTCGGTAAAGCTCCAATTCCACCAAGCTTGGATTATGGTTTCGATAGTTTGAAAGACCCTAATGCATACAATCCTGATCGTTCCAAACAATTGTTGGCAGAAGTCTGGCTGGAAAGATACTGATGGAGACGGTTATGTAGATAAAGACGGTAAAAAACTTAGAAGTACGTTTCGTAGTATACAACAGCCGTCAAGAACTTCCAATCTATGCAGAAGGCGTTCAATCGGATATGAAAAAAATCGGTATTAAAGTAAACATTGAAACTGTTGACTATAACTTACTCGATAAAATGGGTATTGATGGCGACTATGACTTGTTGATCTCCAACACCGTAACAGCGAACACTGGTGACCCAGAAATCTTCTTAAAATGGTACTGGAAAACTAACTTGAATGGTGAAAACCCTCAAAATGGTTCTGGTTACAGTAATCCTAAATATGATGCCATCTTGGATCAATTAGCAGTTGAATTCGATAAAAACTAAACGCCAAAGCTTAATTATCGAAGCACAACAAATCTTATTGAATGATGGTGCAGCATTATTCTTAGGTTACCCTAAAACAAATATCGTTAATAACAAATGGTTAACAAATGTAGTGATGTACCCAACAGACTACTACTGGTTGACAAAAGATATTAAACCAGCAAAATAATCCTTTGTAGATGTCCGCAACAATCGGGAGGCGCAGTGCCTCCCCTTGTTGCATGTAGCAGTAACTTTCAGTACCATACTCACGAAATAGTCAGAAAGGATCTATATGTTACTTAGTATTAAAAATTTAGCCGTTACCTACGGAAATAATCCGAATCCTACGATTGCCGGGTGTAAATTTGGACTTGGCAGAAGGGGAAATTGTCTCCATTGTAGGCGAATCTGGCAGTGGTAAGACGACGGTCATCCGTGCCCTATTAGGGGTATTGCCCAATACAGGTCGTGTGTCTGAAGGCAGTATCACCTTTGACGGTCAAGATTTGCTATCCTTTTCCACAAAAGATTGGTTAGACCTACGGGGCAATCACATTGCTATGATCTTCCAAGATAGCGGCAATATGATGAATCCTATCCAAACTATCGGGAAGCAATTTGTAGAGTTCATTCAATTACATAGCACTATGTCTAAACAAGAGGCAGAGGCAAAAGCTATCGAAATGTTGGCGCTCACCAATTTGCCACATCCTGAGGCCATCATGAAGTCCTATCCATTTGAACTCAGTGGTGGCATGCGCCAACGTGTAGGGATTGCTATGGCCATCACATTCTCTCCCTAAGTTATTATTGGGAGATGAACCTACATCGGCCCTAGATGTAACAACACAAGCGCAAATTGTGGAAGAATTATTGCGCATCAACCGCGAAAATAAAACATCCATGATCATTGTAACCCACAATATTGGCGTCGCAGCTCATATGTCTGATAAAATCATGGTTATGAAACAAGGGGCTGTGGTGGAATATGGTGCGCTGAGGAAATCATTCGCAACCCACAAGCTGAGTATACGAAACAATTGCTCAATGCAGTGCCAGAAATTGGAGGAAAACGCTATGTCTGATATTATTATGCAAATTCAAGATATTGTGAAAGAATTTCCTCTCGCTGACGGTTCTACGTTGCGTGCTTGTAATGGTATTTCCATCGATGTAGAGCGAGGTGAAACCTTAGCTATTGTAGGGGAATCTGGCTGTGGTAAGTCCACCTTGGTAAAAACGATCATGAACATGCATGAACCTACGTCTGGATCGGTTATCTTCCGTGGGAAAGATATTACGAAATTGAAAGGTGAAGAAAAACGCCAAAATTATCGTCATATTCAAATGGTATTCCAAGATCCAACAGCAGCATTTAACCCTAAGATGAAGGTACGTGACATCATTTGTGAACCATTGCGCAATTTTGGGTTGATCAACAAAGCTGATGTAGATGCAAAAGCTCGCGAGCTGTTAAAAATGGTAGACCTACCAGAAGATTTTGCGGGCCGTTATCCAAACAACATGAGTGGCGGTCAACGTCAACGTGTGGCCATCGCTAGAGCTTTGGCATTGGAGCCAGAAATTATCGTCTGCGATGAAGCCACTAGTGCTCTTGACGTATCTGTACAAGATACGATCATTGAACTATTGGTGCGCTTACAAAAAGAAAAAGGCATTACCTACTTATTTATTTGCCATGACTTGGCATTAGTCCATTTATTCTGCCACAAAGTTGTGGTTATGTATAAAGGGGAAGTAGTGGAACGCCTCAATGGAGATGCTCTAGCAGAAGCGCAGATCCATATACAAAACAATTATTGAGCGCCGTTTATAACCTAGATCGGTAATCAGTTGGTGATGGTAATATTCAACAACTGAATAGATTGTTTTGCAAAAGTAGTACAAAATCTATGAATAATGGATATTTGTTATACATGAACAACTTTTTGATATAATAATTACATCAAAAGGTGTTAGAATAGAATGTTTCAAGGGGAGCACCGTAAGGGGCTCCTCTTTTTGAGGGTACTATGGAAGAACGATTAACCCATAAAGACTATTTAAAAGTGACAATTCCATTTTATGATTTCTACGGTGACACAACCCTTACTAGGGTGATGAATACAGCGATTATGGGACATATGGATAATGCCATGTACATCGCAGCTGGTGGCTCTAGGAGTCATCTTATTCAACAATATGTATTGGCTTTTTCGGATTCTTGCGGGTAGCTACGACGGTAGTTTTTCCGCACAAGCTTTTGGGAGAACAATCGAAGGAAAGTACATCACTCAGTTTCTTCCGACCTCTTATCATTGCCTTACTCATTAGCGCACCTTTTATCATTGGATATCCTTGGATATTCGATTACTACGCTAGCTTTATGCATCCCGACCCAGAGGTCATTGCGTTGATGGCGGACTACACTGACATTTTAATCTGGGGATCTCCCTTTGTATTGGTGAATTACGTTACCTTAGGGTCGGCTCATGGGGCAGATGATGATTCGTGCTACCATGATTATGCAAATCTCTATGAATTTGCTGAATATCGCCTTATCGTTTCTCTTTGTATTTGGGTTTGGTTTTGGTGTAAAAGGGGTCGCTTGGGCCTCCTTGATTTCCCAAATCTATGCATCCTTAGTAGGACTGGGTGCTATGTACTTAGTCCGTGACCGATTAGAACTAACGTCCCACATGTGGAATACTCTAAAACGGGTGAAACCATTCCTATCCATTATGAAAGTCAACACAGACCTTATGTTGCGTACCTTCTGTTTGCTCACTATCAACAATTTGTTTGCTAAAGCAGGCAGTGCTATGGGCAGTGATGTGTTAGCCACGAATGCAGTCATCTTGGAGATTATCTTCATCATGGCATACTTCACAGATGGACAGGCTAACGGGGTCAGCGTATTTACAGGCAAAGCTTTTTGGTAAACGAGACTTGGTGCTTTGGAAAGATACGTTGAAGATTTTCCTAGTCTGCTTAGCCGTATATGTTGTGATAGTAGAAGCTCTACTAGGTCTATTCCGCAATGATTTGATTATGGTTATGACTTCGGTACCGCTGATTTATACGATGGCTATGGAATACTCCCATTACCTACTCATCTATCCTATCTGTGCCGCCGTTGGATTACTGTTGTACGGTATGTATAATGGCATTGGGCAAACTGCATCAGTCCGGAACATGATGTTCATTGCAGGTCATCTTCTTTGTGGGTATGCAAGAATTACTCATCCCCCAATTGGGCAATGATGGCTTGTGGACGACCTATGTGTTGACATACTTAGTAGAATCCATCATCTTAGTGTTGTTCTTGCCGTTGGCAAAGAAACGATTTTTCCTTGGCGGTCTGAGTATATTTCTAATGAAGGTTGCTATTTTACAAAAATATCGTAATCGATAGTAGATGGGTGTTTTTATATTCTAGTTGGCACATACTATGAAGAATATCTTAATGATAAGTAAAAAGCTATACAGTTGATGTTAGTAGAACAAAGCGCTACCTATGAGCGAGTCTGCTCAGGGTAGCGCTTTGTTGTATATGAAAATTATTCGTGTTGATGTTCTAAGATCAATGGCTCTGTAATATGGTAAAAGTACCGTGACATATCTTCAATAGAGTATTGGCGATCGTTTTCTAACCACCAAAGAACCATTTCCACAAAGGATCCCGCAATGTGATTGGAAATGAAATCATGAGGGATGTTGTTGTGCGGGCAAGTCTGATTGTTTAGAAAGTGACTTTGGATGAGTTCTTTTAAACTGCTCTTGAAATGGCGCGAGAAGAGTTCGTTACTTTCACAGGACAGAAGGCCCAAGATGTTATTGTCATTGTCCTCTAAATGTTGCAAGATGTGAAGGAAGATCGCCTCCTTGATATGGCTGTTTTTATACAGGCCATGAGCATGAGAGAAGTCCGAGGCAGTATCGATGATGTGAGAGAATAATTCTTGGCACAATGCCTCTAGTAGATCCTCTTTCGTTTCAAAGTGCGCATAAAAGGTGCTGTGTCCAATGAGTGCCTCATCGATAATGTCTTGCACGATGATGGCATTGTAATTTTTATGTTCTAAGAGACGTACGAAGGCATCAAAGATGGCTTTTTCTAGTTTTTACTTGTCGTTTATCCATATTTCCTCCTTACAGATATGAAGTAAACAAAAATGAGAGAGTTGTTCAATATAGGATAGTTTTTCTCTAAATGTTTCGTAAATAACAAAAATAGAAAAAAACTGATTCTTGTAAAATTTCTTAATTTCACTATACTAATAGTATATCATATGTAACAAAATGTTTCATATCTATATACATATGAATGTATCTTAGTATCATGTACTGTGAGAGTCTACCATGTTATGGGTGTGATTTTCCTAGGTGTAATATAAAGTCGGAATTAGAGAGGATGTGTTCTTATGTTAGAACGAATTGATGCGGTACTTAGTAGTAAAATGACAACGGTGATTACAGGAGCTATGCTTTTTAGCTGTTGTTTTCCACACTACCTTCTGATGTGCCTAGTTGCGTGCACACATCTTGGTGCACGATCTTGACATGCCAAGCGGGACTGTAATCATAGAATCATATAGATGGGACTGTAACAAAAATGTATTTTTACAATTTTGTTACAGTCTTATTGTTTTCATAGGCTACGATTCGTGGAGGATATCTCCCATAGCAGACGGCGATGTGGTTTATAATCTCTATAAAGTATGGTACAATTAATAGAATACGGAATTCTTTATAAGGAGAGATTCGATGAGATTATTTTCTTCGCTAGGAAGAGATTTAGGAATAGATATTGGAACCCTTTTCATACTCATATTTATGTGGAAGGTCGAGGGTGTGGTGGTGTCAGAACCATCCTTGGTGGCAACGGATGCTAAGCAAGAGACAATTGTGACCGTAGGAGAAGATGCGCACCGCTTGTTGTTGCGCAATCCAGAAACATTGGCGCCTATGAGTCCTCTGAAAGAGGGCTTTATCGTGGACTATCGCATTGTGTTGTCCATGTTGAAGTATTTTTATGAATAAAGCCTCCAAAGGCAGTTCGCCGATCTCGTGTAGTCATGGCAGTCCCTTGTGGGATTACCGATGTAGAACGTAAAGCGATGACAGATGCTATCATTCAGGCAGGGTGCTCGTGAGGCCTATTTGTTAGAAAGTCCAGTGGCGGCAGGACTGGGGGCCAATTTACCGATTTTCGAAGCTCGTGGTAGCATGGCCGTCGATATTGGTGGCAGTACGACAGATGTGGCGATTGTATCCATGGGAGGTAAGGTGGCAAGTGCTACCTCCCGTGTAGGTGGCAATGAGCTGAATGAAGCCATCTACCACTACATTCGTACGGAGTTTTCCATCATGGTATCCGATGAAACAGTAGAAGATATTAAGCGTACCTTAGGCACCGCCATTGCGCCGGCTACAGAGGGAGAATATACCATTGTAGGTCGTCATGCGGAAACGGGCTTAACGAAACGCTGCATGATTCGCAAAAGTGAAGTCTATGAAATTTTACGGCAACCGATTTCTGATATGCTCGCCGTCATACGCAGTATATTGGAACGGACTCCGCCAGAGTTAGTGGCAGATATTATGGAAACAGGCATGCTATTAACTGGTGGCACTGCATTATTAGAAGGGTTAGACCGACATATACAAGGGGAATTAGGGATTCCCGTGCGCATTGCAGATGTACCGGACCATACGGTAGCCTTTGGCTTGGGTCGTGCGACCGCAGATGTACAGCGCATGGAACGGCTTTTAGTAGCTAGTAAATTACGAAAGGGGCGATCCTAATGCAACAATCTGAACGACGGTGGATTACGATGATCGTCCTTTTATGCGCCATTCTCGGCGCATTTGGGTATGTGTGGAAACAACGAACCCAAGTCCCTATTGTGACGGTCACTTTAGAGAATCTAATGGCTCCTTTTACCTATGGGGCTAGTCGACTCCTAGAAGGGTGCATACGGGTATCACCATTATCGATGAGGGTATTTTTGCGTGTGAAAGATACCGCCGACCCTAGAGGCGCGCAATGCAGAATTAGAACAAAAACAAGTGGCCTATGATGAGCTAGTGGCGGAAAATATTCGGTTGCGCCAATTAGTGAAATTTCAAGGGGAACAACCGCAATTTTCTTTATTGGCAGCATCGGTTGTGACGCGCGATAGAGGGGCGTGGACAGATACGTTTACCATCAGTCGGGGCCAAGCGGATGGGGTACAGCCCAATATGGCAGTTATCGCACCGCGTGGTGTAGTAGGATTTGTGTCAGATGTATACGAACATTCTGCACGGGTACAAACTATATTGGACCCCTAGATCTGCCACTGGTGTTATTGTGCAACGACCGGAATCGAGAATTGCATCGATTCTGAAAGGAAATGGGAATCATCCCTATGGAACCGCAAATGGTTAACATTGCTTTAAATGGAGATGTATTGAAAGGTGACACCATCGTCACATCTGGCTTTGGTGGGATGTATCCAAAAGGATTGCTTCTAGGGCATGTGAAAGATATTGTGACCGATGAAGAAGGCTTTGTAAAGCATGGTATCATTGAACCTACGGTAGACTTTCAAAGTTTAGAGGAAGTATTCGTCATCACTAAGTCCTTGACATCTTTACCAGAAGTACCAAAATTGAACGAAGCTCATCCCTCGTACACAACGGGACCAAGTGGAAGGGGCTAAAGGAACGGTGCAACAATGAAAAAGTTTGCTTTCACATTGATGATGATTGCTGTTGTTTTGTCGCAATCCTTGGTCGTTCCTAGGTGGTTTCTACCGTGGACACCGCACTTGTTACTGACCATAGCCTTGGTGGTGACAGTCTTGAAAAGGGCGTTCCACAGGGATGACCTTAGCGATTCTAGGAGGTATTGTGCAAGACGTGATTATAGGTAACTTTTTTGGCCTACACGTTGTGTCCTATGCCTTAGTGGCATATATTTTAGGATCCTTGCAGTATACGATTTATGAAGAACAATGGTATGCCACGGCTTGGTGGACAGGCTTAGGTGCCGCTACTGTAATGCTCGTACAACTGGGGCTCTTGTGGATTGTACAAGAACCTGTTGATATACTGACATATATTTGGAATCACGGATTCCTTCTATTGGCATCGATGCCTTACTAGGCATTATGGTCCATAAATTACTATGGCGCTGGGAAGAAAAAGATGAATATTTATGGTAGAAAGGAGAGGCTATGTTACAAACACTATATAAAAAGAAAAAGTCTACACGCTTTGATGTGTTGCTAATCATAGTCGTCATCGTTTTTGCTGTATTGTTAGGACGTGTCTTTTATTTGCAGGCCATCGAAGGTGATTATTACCGAGGTAAAGCGGAAGGAATCGCCTTCGCATATTGTCCATGACGGCGACTCGTGGCTTGATGTACGATCGGAATGGTCAAATTGTGGTAGGATCAAGACCCTGCCTACATGGTGTCCATGTTACCCACAGGCAAACAGGCGGACCCCAAGGAATTAGAACAACTGGCATCCTATTTGCAAGTTCCGGTAAAGACATTGGCAGATAAGATTGAGGCCCACAAAGGTGGGTATGAACCGATTCGCCTGAGCTAGTGATGTGACGTTGGACAAAGTCACAAAAATTGAAGAACATCGCCATGAGTTACCCGGGGTCACGATAGATGTGGAGCCACTTCGCTATTATCCGCATGATATGATGGCATCGCAGCTACTAGGCTATGTAGGGGAAGTCAGTGAAGAGGAAATGGAAGCGGCCAAGCAAGCGGAATTGGCTGGCACGCATACAGGAGGTACCATCGGACCCGGTACTATATTGGGGCGTTCTGGGCTAGAAAAAATGTATGATTCTGTACTTCGTGGTGTCGACGGCGGTCGCCAAGTAGAGGTAGATGCCAGTGGACGTCCCGTAGAAGAAGTGGGCCGTAAACATACAATTCCCAGGTCGCAATATTCACCTGACCATCGATTTAAACTTGCAAAAGGTGGCGGAAGCAGCGGTGTATGACCAATTAGCAGCCCTTAGAAAGCAAGGGATTCCTGCCAAAGGGGCCGCTGTGGTAGCTATGGATCCCAATACAGGTGCAGTGCTGGCCATGGTCAGTGCCCCAGGGTTTAATCCGAACTGGTTTGCGAAAGGGATTACTACCGAACAGTGGAATCAGCTGAATACAGATGCGAACCATCCTTTTGAAAATAAAGTAGTAACCGGCGAATATCCGCCCTGGATCTCCTTTCAAAATCATTACAGGCGCAGTGACATTGGAGTTAAAAAAAGTAACTCCTAATGAAATGATCTACGATAGTGGGAAACACTGGTTGATCGATAAGCGAAATGCCGAGGGTGAGGCCTTGGGTTGGCTGGACTTTAACAAAGCCTTAGCGAAGTCGGACAATGTGTATTTCTATGAAATGGGCAACCGCTTGGGTATTGACAATATCGATAAGTATGCTAAAATCTTTGGACTTGGTGAAAAAAACGGGTATCAAGTTATATGATGAGGGCAGCGGTAATTTAGCGAGCCCGGCTTATAAGAAAAAAAGTCTTTGATCAAGATTGGTATTTAGGGGAAACCTTCGATGCTCTGCTATAGGGCAGTCTTTCACATTGGTAACGCCTATCCAGATGGCAGTTGTTATGTCTGAAATTGCCAATGGTGGTATACGGTATCAACCGTATGTGGTGAGCCGAATTGACAATGCAGATGGAACTCGGAGGAAATTTTTCGGACCGAAAAAAATTAGGCATCCTACAAGTGTCGAAAAAGCGTCATGGATATAGTGCGCAATGCTTTGCGAGATGTAACGTTGGAAGGCGGTACGGCAGGTGAAATTTTCAAAGGTCTATCCTTGTCAGTAGCTGGTAAAACGGGGACTGCAGAAAATGCGACAGGTCGAGACCACGGTTGGTTTGTGGCCCTATGCACCGTATGACAAACCGCGCATCGTTGTGGTAGCTTTGGTAGAACAAGGAGGCTTTGGTGCTGTGTCCGCTGGGTCCATTGTGCGCCCTATTTTGGAAGAATATTTTCACATTCCAAAACCGGTGGTAGTACCAACGAATGACAAGAAACCAGATGGTACGCCAGATACAGCATCTACGAAAGAACAGAAGAAGGACTAGGAGTATACTATGTGGCAAAAGAATTGTACGGGAATGGGATTGGATCTTGGTATTGTCCACCATAAGCCTCATTGTCATCGGCTGTATCGTGATTGGTAGCGCCACCCACATCAATCGGGAAGGGCTGAAAATCACTGACTTAGTAGCGAAACAATTGCTGTTTTTTGGGTTCAATATACTGGCTATTGTAGGGATGCAATGGCTTGACTATGAACGGTTGCGCCCTTATGCGAAATGGATTTATGGGGCTACCATCATCATGCTCTTAGCAGTTATGTTGGTAGGTACTTCAGCACTAGGGGCACAACGATGGATTCAAATAGGACCGATCACGATCCAACCGTCAGAATTTACAAAAATTAATGATGATCATTAGCCTTGCCAATCTATTAGAAAGTCGTGTTGGCAAGTTGAATACGTTTAAGGAATTGGCTCCCGTATTCCTATTTTTAGGAATCCCTGCACTATTAGTGTTTAAACAACCAGATTTGGGGACATCCTTGGTGTATGTGGCGATATTGGCGGGTATGCTCTTTGTGAGCGGCATCCGCATGCGCCTTGTACAGATTATGGTGGGCACTTTGATCGCTTTGATGCCGCTGGGATGGTTTGCCTTGCAAGAGTACCAGAAAGAACGGATTCAAGTGTTTTTGAATCCGAATATTGACCCATTTGGAGCGGGATATCATATCATCCAATCCAAGATTGCCATCGGGTCAGGGTTGATCTTTGGGAAAGGTCTCTTTGAAGGGACGCAAAGTCAGCTAAACTTTTTACCGGAAAACCATACGGACTTTATTTTCTCCGTCGTAGGAGAAGAGTTGGGATTAATCGGTTGCTGTGTGGTACTAGGCTTACTATTGGTGGTGGTGTACCGCAGCTTTCTCATTGCCAAACGTGCGGTGGACCCCTTCGGCATGTTGATGGCAACGGGGATTGGGTCTATGCTGTTATTTGAGGTGTTGGTCAATGTAGGTATGACCACAGGTATCATGCCTGTTACAGGGATTCCTTTACCATTTATCAGTTATGGTGTCAGCGCTTTAACCACCAACCTATTAAGTATAGGTTTATTATTGAATATTGTAATGCGTCAGAAAAAGCGCATGTTTTTAAGTAGTAGAAATGAGGCTTGTGCCTCTTGTGAGGTTGTATGATTCACTTAGATCCATCATGGTTACAACATGTGGAAAAACCGGCTCGCTATACGGGTGGGGAATGGAATAGCATTGTGAAAGACCACAGTACGGTGGATGTAACGATGGCATTGGCATTTCCCGATGTGTACGAAGTTAGTATGAGCCATTTAGGCATAAAAATTTTATATGGTTTGTTGAATGAACGAGAAGATGTGGTAGCAGAGCGTGTATTTGCGCCTTGGCACGATATGGAACAGGAAATGCGTAATCGCAATATTCCTTTATTCTCCTTGGAAACAAAGACACCCATTCGAGATTTTGATTTGTTAGGGTTCACTTTGCAATATGAAATGAGCTATACCAATATTTTAAATATGCTAGATATGGCGGATATTCCTTTTTATAGCAAAGATCGTGATATGTCTTTCCCCTTGCTGTTAGCAGGGGGACCATGTGTGTATAATATTGAACCTATTGCAGACTTCTTTGATATTGTATCTATCGGAGAATCTGAAGAGTGGCTCGTGGAATTTGTAGAACTATTCAAAGCAGAAAAAGCGAAAGGATTCCCAGGAGGCAAGGAGGCATTCTTGCGCAAGGCGCCTTTAATCGAAGGTACCTATGTGCCTGCTTTGTATGAACCAGAATATACAGAGGAAGGTCATTTTAAAGGCTTGCGATTATTAGCAGAAGAAGCGCCACCAGTGGTGAAAAAACGCATCGTCGAAGATGTAGAAAACTCCTACTATCCAACGGCGCCTATTGTGCCGTATTTAGATGTGGTTCATGATCGGGCGGTGCTAGAATTGTTCCGCGGTTGTTTGCGCGGTTGTCGTTTCTGCCAAGCGGGTATGCTCTATCGTCCTGTTCGTGAAAGAACACCAGAACGGCTATTGCAAATGGCGAAAGATATCATCGCCAATACGGGATATAATGAGATTTCCTTGATGTCTTTGAGCTCCGCAGACTATTCTAAATTGCCTGAGTTAGTAGACATGTTGATGGAAGAGTTCAAAGATAAACAGGTCAGCGTTAGCTTGCCATCCTTGCGTATCGATGCCTTCTCTATTGATATCGCTAAAAAGGTACAACAAGTGCGTAAAAAGCGGTTTAACCTTTGCCCCTGAAGCGGGATCGCAACGCATGCGTGACGTTATCAACAAAGGTGTTAGCGAAGAAGATTTAATGGCAGCTTGTGAAAATGCTTTCAAATCGGGATGGAATACAGTGAAGCTCTATTTCATGATGGGCTTACCGACGGAAACCGATGAAGACGTTGCGGGTATTGCTGATTTAGCATACAAAGTATTAGATTTACATCGTGATATTACAGGCAAACGCAATGGTAAGGTGACCGTAAGTTGTTCCTTCTTTGTGCCGAAAACACATTCTCCGTACCAATGGTATGGACAGCAAGATGTGGAGGAAATTCACCGGAAGCAACGCTATTTAAAAATCCCTCATCAACAACCGCAATATCTCCTATCATTACCATGATGGGCATACAGGTTACTTAGAGGCTATCTTTGCTCGTGGAGACAGGAGATTGGCGCCATCTGTGATTGAAGCTTGGAAACAAGGTTGTAAGTTTGATGGTTGGACGGAGTATTTTTAAATACGACACGTGGATGCAAGCTTTCAAAGATACAAATATTGATCCGGATTACTATGCTCGTCGTGACCGTAGTTTTGAAGAGGCCTTGCCATGGGAACACATTGACGATACGGTAAGTAAAGTGTTCTTACAACGTGAATGGGAACGTGCTGTAGATGGTACGTTGACATGGGATTGCCGTCGCAAACCGTGCAATGGTTGTAATGCGTGTCCAGAGTTGGGCACACCGATTATTGATTATAAGGAGGGTGGACGTGTTGAGAAAGTTACGTTTGGCCTTACATAAAGGGGAAGAACTGATTCTTATCCCATTTAGATTATGCCTCTGCCATCGAGCGTATGATTCGTCGCAGTGGTATCAAAATGGCCTATTCAGAAGGTTTCAATCCGCATATGAAAATCAGCTTCTCTTCAGCCCTCGCCTTGGGGATTACAGCCAGCGCCGAATATTGTGATATGGATGTGTTAGAAGAAGGGTCCTTGGAGGAATTGATGAGTCGACTTTCACAGGCCGCACCGAAAGGGCTAGAAGTGTTAGATGGTCGATTCATGCCGGACAAAGTGAAAAAGATGATGGCCATCTGTAACTATGCTGTGTATGAGGTGACAGGACCCTGTAACGGAAGTGGCGAATTGGGAGGCGTTGTTGGATCCTTTCAACAGCGCTGAAGAAGTGCTCTACGAAAAAGGTAACACCGAAAAAGACGAGAACCATTGACGTGAAACATTTTCATCAAAGAGCCGTTGAGGGGCAACCGTTGACGGCGATATGGTAACCATACGTATGGCTATCGGAGTGTACCCAGAAGGGACGATGAAAACCAGAGCGATATGTGGAAGTTAGGGAAAAATCAATATGGCTGGCCAGTGACAGATAGTTATTCCATCCATCGTGAAGCTATTTTGATTGAAACAGAAGGTACGTGTATAACACCTTTAGAAGTGGAATAAGGAGATACTATGAACCGATTATATGCCAATGTAATGCCGGAAGAAACGCGCCTCGCTATTGTGGACGAGACGGGGGCATTGCAACAAATTATCTATGAAAGACCACAACTGTCGAACCGTGTGAATCATATTTACAAAGGAGTTGTAAAAAAATGTGTTGCCCGGTATGAGCGCCGCATTTTTAGACATTGGCATCGGTCAAAATGTGTACTTGAATCTGAAAGAACAAGGGCAACAGAAAAAGGTCCATGTTGGAGAAGTTCTCATGGTGCAGGTGGTGAAAGACGCCATGCTCGGCAAAAGTGCTCGAGTTACAACGGATGTGAGCTTTAGCTGGCCATTATATGGTGCTCTTGCCAGAAGATAAGCAAATCCATATTTCTAAAAAAATTACGGATCCAGAGTCGCCAATCTCTTGAAGGATATGGCAGAGCCATATTTACAACGGGGGCGTAGGATTTATTTTGCGCACCGCCGCTATGGGAGCTAGTCAGGAAGAAATTGCCGTGGATATGGCGTATTTGCACCAGACACGGGAGCATTTACAAAAAGCGATATAAGGTGGCTCAAAAATGGCACAGAAATCTATGGAGATGCAGACTTATGGTATCGAGTGATTCGAGATTACATGGGACCTTCCGTAGATGCCATTATGGTGGACCATCGATTGGCCTATGATGAATTACAACAACTATTACAAGCGGTCGCTTTGGAAAACCTGTGGAAGTGAGTTTGTGGAATCAGAAGGAAGATATTTTTCAAGGTCCATGGTATTGAAGAGCAAATCGATGCTTTGTTAAACCATCGCATCGACTTGCCCTCAGGTGGTTCCTTGCAAATTGACCAAACAGAAGCACTCACAGTGATTGATGTGAACTCTGCCCATTACAGCGGTAAAAATGAACAAGCGTGACAAGTGGCGAAACGAGTCAACCAAGAGGCGACTCATATGATTGCCCGCCAATTGCGACTGCGCAACCTTGGGGGAATCATCATTTGTGACTTTATCGATATGCCGAAGCCCGACATGGATGAGTTAGTGCAATTGATGAATCAACTTGTGAAAAAGGATCCAATTAAGACGGTGGTGTGCGGCATGACGTCTTTAGGTTTATTGGAAATCACCCGCAAACGAGAACGCCAAAGTGTGCCTTCCATCTTGTTTGATGCTTGCTCTAGCTGTGGTGGCACAGGGCATGTGTTGAAAAGGGGAAACGGTATACTTGCAGATTTTGCGACGCTTGCGGGAGCTCTATCGATTTGGGAGACTGAAAACCGATGTGGCCATCATGGTGCATCCTGAGGTGGGACAATTCTTTTACGAACCGAGTCTCGGAATCGTTGTGTACAGAATTACAGAAAACTATACAGATTGAAAAATGATGCGACAATGGGGTTAGAAGCCTATTCCCTATTAGCCTTAAGTGATGTATAATAATAGAATTAGTGCTAAAAATAATTACAATTCTCTATATGATTTGTAGTATGAGAAAAAGTGCTTGGAATTGCCAAGCACTTTTTGTTGTTGTTTACAGGAGGGGCTTGTGTCGTACCTTGAAATATTGATCTTATCTGTAGGCCTTGCCATGGACGCCTTTGCTGTTTCGATTTGTAAATCTTCTCAAATGAAAGAGGACGGAACAGGGAAAAAATTACCTTGGCTTTTTTTATTTGGTGCCTTTCAGTGCTTGATGCCCATTATAGGAATGCTGTGGGGCGCAATTTTTCTCAGAACTTTGATGAATGGGACCATTGGGTGATTTTTTTATTACCTTGGGATATTTGGGAATCAATATGATTCGCGCTTCCCTTAGCGATGAGGAAGAAGATACAAGTACTGTGGACTGGAAAGAAATGTTGGCTCTGTCCATTGCTACTAGCATTGATGCACTGGCAGTAGGGGTTACCATTGCTCTCTTGCATGTAGACGTGTACTTTACATCCTTGACCATTGGGGTCATCACTTTCTTGGTGTGCCTGGTGGGCATATTCAGCGGGTATCATATGATGAAAGCCTTCCGTGAAAGAGCGGAAATGGCTGGAGGTGTTATCTTGATCATCATTGGGGTAAAAATACTGTTGCAGCATTTGGGGTACCTACCTCGTTAAGTCGTCTCTTGTGTTGCTATTCTGTCTTGTAGGGGCTCATTGGGCAAAGGGAAAATCGCTGCACATTCCTCCACAAACTGATACAGTGGTTAGGTTTGTTCCGGAATATGCAGGCGCTTTTTCTGACGTTTGCGATATTTAGGTAAATACAGCGCTACAGGACATTCTACGCGATAGGGCGTTCCTCAGGGGATGTTTTGGAGGAGCACGACATATTCCAAACCGAACTGATACAGTGGTTAGGTTCGGTCCGGAACATGTCGTGCTCTTCTTGCGTTTGTGGTAATTTGGTTAGTAAAAACGCCCCAGGGCTACTACACCTAATGGCGTTCCTCAGGGGGATTGGAAAATCGTCGCACATTCCGCACCGAACTGAACTCGCCACATATTTTTGGTGAGGTTTGCTATAAAAAGTGCTTGACGGAATGTGCTTGGTGGTTTATAATAATTAGGTATTCACTTGGAGAGGTGTCCGAGCGGCTTAAGGAGCATGATTGGAAATCATGTGTGCGGTGATACCGTACCGAGGGTTCAAATCCCTCTCTCTCCGCCAAGGTTTAAAGGGTGTATATGCTATAAACAGAAATAGAAAAGTACTATAAAACGTGATTCTACAGGGCTTTTCTGATTCTTGCTTATAAGTGTATAGCCCCCTTTTTACCCATTTTGCCCCCTATTTGCCCCCTAAAAATTAGGGTTATAGGACAAAATGAGTTGGTTTTTAATAGCGATGAGCCTAGTATATAACTAGACTTATTGAATTTTAAAGTTGTTTTAAAAAAACTTTGAGGTAGGACAAAATGAGTTGGTAAAAAGTCCGATACCCCTTGCAATTACTGTACTACTTGATATTTAATTTTCCTAACTAGTAGATAGTTAGGAGGGTTGAATAATGAATCAGATAAAATGCATAAATTGTGGATTTCCTTGCCATAAATATGGAAAAACAAGAAAAGGAACTCAAAGATGGCAGTGTCCCGAATGTAAGACGGTTTTTTTACAAATGCAATTGATCGTACAACAAAGCACTTTCATCAATTTATTCAATGGTTGTTAAGTGGTAAAACACAAGATGAAATGTCTGTAAGTAGTCGCACATTTAGACGAAATACAGCTCAATTTTGGGAGATATGGCCTATGCCTCCTAAGGTAGAGGAGCATAAGGATATAGTATTTGTTGACGGTATTTATTTAGGGCGGAAAGCATGTGTATTAATATGTTGTGATGAGACACATGTATTGGGTTGGTATGTGTGTAGATACGAGCATACAGCAGCATGGGAAGCTTTATTACAACGGATTGCTTCGCCCAATATAGTTGTCACTGATGGTGGTACGGGCTTCAAGAAGGCTTGTAAGAAAATCTGGAAAAGGACTAAGGTCCAAAGATGTTTATACCATGTGTATTGCCAAGTTAAGAGATATACGACATCTAGGCCAAAAACATTGGCTGGAATAGAGCTATATGTACTAGCAAAGGATCTATTGGCTATACATACAGAGGAAGAAATTAAAGCGTGGGAAGAGCGATTACAGAACTGGTCTAACAAGCATAAGATATTTTTAAGTGAAATGACGCGAGATGAATATGGCACCTTACGCCCTAAACATGAGAGATTGGTAAAAGCAGAACGATCTCTTTGGCAGTTAGTAAAGCAGGATGTATTGTTCACCTATCTTAAAGATACATTAGCTAATGAAAGAGCGTTACCAGCTACGAATAACAGAATAGAAGGGGGCATTAATGCCCAATTAAGGGCTATGTTACGAGACCATAGAGGGTTATCTATTGAACGTAGAATAAAATCTGTTTTTTGGTGGTGTTATATGCATTCTCCACACCTACTTCCATATGATGAGATTATTAAGGCGATGCCAACAGATAAAAGTATAGCCAAAATATATAAAGAAATGTCAGAAAGACAAACTCTAGAGGAAGAAATACCTACTTGGGGAGATGCAATTGTCTGGAGTGATCTACATAATTATGATATATCTTTGACAAAAGACTGGGATTAGTCTACCAACTCATTTTTGTCCTATAACCCTAAAAATTAAGGGGGCTATTTTTTGTTGCCTGAAAATTCTATAGAATATGACGAATACACGAAAAAGTGAAAAACTAGATAGCGTTTAGCTTTTTTTACTATTTCATCTTGCATGGATTCGGTCACATGACTATATACGCTTAGTGTGGTTTTAGGGTCGTTATGGCCTACCCGTTGCATAATAGCTTTCAAGGGTACGCCTAATTCGGTTAGCATACTAATGTGTGTGTGCCTAAAAATATGCGTGGTTAGGTGTTTACCCTCAATATGTACCTTGCGTAACGTCTTATTGATGTATTGGGGTTCGTAAGGATTCCCCTTTTTATTTGTGAATATGTAGCCCTGATCGTTGTAACTAGTATCCCATGCGAGCCTTTTATTCTCTAGTAACAGCTTTTCAATGATACTAATACAACGGTCATTCAAGGATACATACCGTACACTATAGATATTCTTAGGAGTGCCACGGCTAGGGGCTTGCCCTTGCCTATATTGTGATATAGTACCGTTGATGTGTACCCTCTTATTGGGTTTATCATAGTCACATACACGCAAGGCGAGTAGTTCGCCAATTCGTAACCCTGTTAGGCTCATAAATTCCATAAGTAAGGATATACGAGGGCTGATACTATGCAAGGCAAGGAGTACCATTTTTAATTCCTCACGGTCTAAAAATTTAGACTGTTTTTTATCCAATTCTTGCATAGTCATAGGCTTTTTTATAAGTTCGATATCCTCAATGTGCCTGATATCCTCAATATAGCCTTTTTTCTTAGCATATCTATAGATACTTTTTACAGTGGTAATTACTTTACATGTGTAATCGTAAGATAGCCCCTGTACATGGTACATAGTATGTGCCAATTCCTCTATAGTGATTGCCTTTACATCGTGTAATGGTGTATCCTGTATATACTCACATAATTTATTGACGGTTAGGCGGTTATTGCTATCAGTGGATAGCTTGCATGATAACGCCTTAAATTGTCGCCACTCATTGGCCACCTGTTGAAAGTATATTGTATTTTTCACGGGTGGCTTTTTTTCTTGTGCCTGATCTATAGCCTTTGTAATCTTTTTCATGTAATAGCCGTGTAGCTAGTTTTGTAGCTTGCGTGCTGTTACTCTCATAGTCACGGATACACGCTTATTATTGCCCGTTACAGGGTCTTTATATCGTTCAAAGTATTTATACTTGATACCTTTTTTGGTGTGGTGTTCCTCAATCCACATTATAGATACCGCCTTTCTTTGTGAAAGGGGCATACACTGAATTAGCTTTCTAATTTAGATGGTAGTTTTTCATAGATTGCTTTAAACAAGTTTTTGTAATCATTGCCCTTAAAATATGGAATGATACCATCAATTACTTTTTGTCGATCGTGTACATCTAGGGTCGCAAATAGTTTTTATAATTTGTTCGACTTGATTAGACTTTTTCGATTGATTGAAGTATAAACTCTTCTATTGCTTTTTTTATCAAAAAGTAAGCCCATTATTATCCCTTCTAAGTATTAGAGTTGTATTTTTCTCTCCCTCTAATAGTTCGGTAACATCAATATTAAAAAAATATTAGCTAGTTCTTGTACTTTATCGGGGCGTGGGCTTGTTTTTGTTTGCTTGCCACTGCGAAACAGTAGCACCGCTCACGCCTAACAGCTTGCCCTAATTCTTTAGCAGTGTAGCCCTTTAGTTGCCTATAATAATTAATTCGTTCGCCTAAAGTTTTATTTTTCATATAATCACCTCAATCTTATAATACACTTAATATTATGAAAAGTAAATAAAAAGTATATATAAATTAAATTATCTTAAAAAAACAAGCTATTGACATAAGAAAAATTAAGAAGTAAAAATGTTAATAGATAAGATTATTTAAGTTTAATGAAGAAAGGAGGGAAATATAAAATGAAAGACTATAACGTTCTTAGGGGTTATATGACGATGGCCAATATCTCACAAAAAGAATTAGCAGAATGCATAAACCTTTTCACATGTTGCATTATCTAAACGCTTAACAGGTAAAAATTGAATTTACTAAAAGTGATATGTTAGCAATTCAAAATGTACTAAATAGCCGTTTAGGGTATGCAATTAGGTATTGAAGAACTATTCTTTTCTTAATGCTTAACCAACCTCATATAATCACCTACAGCATTAAGAGGGAATGAAAGGAGAAACACAATGAAGAATATTCCAATTTTTTTAAATCTAACGAGCCTATTCCATGTGCATTTGTTATTGATGTAGATTATGTATACAACAGTGGCCAATTGGTGAAATGTATCCTTAATGGTTAAGTAGTGTATATGACTGAAAAGGATTGTAAGGCCTTAGGAGGTGAAAAAGTAGGGGCTTAGGTATAAAACCATTCGGAACATAAAAAAAGAGCCGTAACGGCTCAAATATTTAGTAAAAAGAGGTATATATGCAATCAGTCGAAGAGATTCAAAAAGTTATTAAGTAATAGGGGGCTTGTATTGGCGGTATATGATCGTAAACATGATAAGCCTATATACGTACAGCCCGCTTATATCATTCAACATTATTCTATGAGTGCTACCACTGTTACACGGCGAATGCGTGAAATGAAACAGATTAGTAAGTATAAAGATAGCTTTATTGATGGTGGTGAAAGAAAACCGCTTGTAAAGCTAGTAGACTTTGAAAAGTTTTTAAATGAAAGAGGTAACTAATGATTAATAAAGAAAAAAACCGCCCTAGTAACTGCAACTACTGGAGCGGTCGAGATTCCATCACCATATAACGCTTATACAGGAAAATTCAAACATAACGAAATAGGCGACTATGTTATTAGTTTACACGGTTTATTCTGTATTTGCAATAGTGGCGAACCTAAAGGCCTTGCAAGAAAAACACGGAGTATATAAGCATATAGAAGAAGATGGCGTATATATGAATGTAACGGATGAACTAGAAAGCTACCTGATCGAACTGTACGGGGATATCACAAGAACACAACGCCGTGAGGTATTGGCATACATTCGAGCCGTTGCCCCTATCAAAGATAAAGGCGAATTAGATGCTGAAATAATCCACTAAAGAAGAGGGAAAGCATGAAAAAAATTAGTAATATCAGTACTCTATATATCTATTTTTAAAACAGGGGGCAAGAAAGGGGGCAAGGTGTGAATTTTTATTGATGGTGTAAAAGCCTTTTATGCGTACCTATGAATATAGCGATATACTAATCCATACAGATGTAGCTGTATATATGACTTTATATAGCCGAGCAAATGAATTGAGATGGAAAAAGCCCGTTTAATATGTCTATAGGTAATTTGGCGTCAAGTGCAAAAAGTTTCTATAGCTACTGCTAAACGGTCAAGGGATAGATTAGAAAAAGCGGGGCTTATAAAGTGGGAAAGTCGAGGGTCAACAATCGGCGAATTATTGGATTATTGAGCCACAAGATGAGCCACAAGATGAGCCACAACATGAACCACAATACGAAAAATGAGCCACAACATGAGCCACAAGATGAGCTACGGCGTGAGCCACGGCATGAGCCTATACATAAGACTATAAAGACTATAAAGACTAATGATACTAATATATATATTAGGGGAAAAAGATTTAAAAACCAACCATTGAAGAAATACAAAATTATCTTGATGAAAAAAAATATAACATCGTTTACAGCAGAAAAAAATTTTTATAACTTTTTATGAGTCTAAAGATTGGATGATTGGAAAAAAATAAAATGAAGAATTGGAAAGCGTGCTGTAATACATGGAAAGGAAACTATGAAGAGGAGAAGAAAAAGGATGAGCCAAAAGAAGATAAATACGCAGACCTCTATTTGTGATACTTGGCAATATAAATATTGTGAAACTGTAGTACATCATGAATATGCTAACCTCTTGGCATTAAAAAGGTATCGACCTAGTGAGCAAGATTCAAACTATTTTGCATGATGGTGGCTCAATGGGTGGCCTTATGAATGCAATTGAAGAGATGGAGGATGACAATCAGAATATAGATCTCTTGCGTGTATGGGTAGTGGTATCAAGAATAGAAATTGAGTACCTAAAAGAAAACGATTGTAAACATGCAACAAGCAAAAACGAACGAAGAAAAGAAACAGGCGATTATTGATAGCGTCTATACAGTGTTTACTTTTCACTTATAATATAGCTATGGAATGCATAGAGGTAGATGGATAACATGAATAACAATGAATTGATCTTTATTAAATCAGCTACTGAAAATATCAGGCTGAATATAAAACAATCTAGTATATTTGATAGATTCACATGCAAAGCTATTACAACGGGAACTAGAAGAAAACGGTTTAAAAGGTGAAGTATTGGCCTATGGTGAGATTGAATCAATACAAGATATAGCCGTTTTGATAGCTGAAAATGCTATGAAAGAGATAGCAAATATACATAACGCATTGAAAAACTTAGAAAATTAGGGCGTAAAGGCTTATTAGTTGCTTTTTAGATGAAATGATACTAAAAAGCAACTGCAAGCCCTGTATAGGGTCAAAAATCGAAGAAATAGAGGTATACATATGATTGATATAACCACAGAAAAGCAAATCAGAAGAAAAACATCTTAATGTAATTAAACAAGAGATCAGGGAAAAGCTGTTACATATCGGAGCAGATGAACAGCAAATTAAAGAAATATTAACACTAGCCGTATTTATGCATGCATTGGGTTACTTTTACAGTGAGAAAGATAGCGTTATAAACGAGTTACGACAAAGGGGAACGGATGAAGTTACATTGGAAGATAGACAACATTGATCAACTTAATGATGTAAAAGCATATACTAGGATTGATACAGAAAAAAATTCTTTATGCATTCCTTGAGAATTAAACCAAATAATAATGGGTCATATGATGTGTATCTAAAGCCCTAAAAAAAGTAGCTTTATTATGCGATTTATGGTATAATAATAGTACAAGTACCGCATGAAAATGTAAGGCGAAAGCCGTGGGAATTATTGGCAAAATTATGCTAATAGTTTTCACGGCTTTTTATGTATTTACTGCCGACGTAAAGCACCCTGATCCATGCGGTACATTGGATACTGTAACAAGTGGTATAGTTCCTTTTTCTCTATATCACTTGTTGCGTAGTGTACTGAACTAACAGGAAAAAGGAGATTTACCAATGGAAAATGAAAAAGACGTTTACACAAGAAGAAGTAAATCAGATTGTCCAAGAACGGTTAGAACGGGAACGGGCAAGATATAACAAAGACGCTGACAACGTGCAAGCATTACAAGAACAAGTAGCACTAGTAACAGCAGAATTGAAAAACCAAAGCTGAATACTTAGAAAAAGAACGTATTCGGTATGATGAGAATTTAAAAAAATAAGTTATTACAAAAGCTAGAAGGTAATCATATAGTAGCACCCTAAAGAAATATATCCCTTGTTTGATGGTAAAGCGACCTTGGACGATCAGGGCGAATTATTATTAGATGGAAAAACGCTGATGAGTATCTAAGCTGAATGGATGGAATCTAACTTATGGGCTATAAAAAGTCTACAAAAAGCCGGGGAGCGGTCATAATAGAGGAAATCAAGACCATATGGGAATTGACGAAATGGAGCGATACAGAAAAGCCTTTAATAGCTAGAAAGCGAGCTATATATGGGAGAACCAAACATTGATTTAAGAACCCTATACACCACTTTTAGTGGATGAGAGATTTACAAAGAGTACACCATTAGGAACAATTACAAACCAACAAGATTTTTATTGGGTGGGTGCTGACGCTGTAAAAAGTATATACAGTAGCTACTGCACAATTAACAGACTACCACCGCCACGGAAAAACTAGGCGAGGGAGAATACGGCCGTTATGGTACGCCTACAGATTTAGACCATACAACACAAACGGAACGCCTAACGCAAGATAAAGCCTTTACATATGTAATGGATCATTTAGATATGGAACAAACATTAGGATACGAGGAAGCTTTTAACCCAATCTATTGGGCGACAAATGGGCGAGGTAGTTATTCCTACTGTAGAAAAGTATGTACTCAATAAAATGATTACAGGAGCGGGCATTAAGCCTACAGCGGTAACACTAACCCCTGAAAGCATTTATGATGAGATTTTAAAGGCCAATAAAGAACTTGATAATGCGTTTGTGCCTAACACTGATAGAAATTTAGTTGTAACACCCGAAGTGTATCAAATCCTCAAAAAATCAAAAGAGGTGGTACTAGAAACAACACAAGGGCAAGATATGCGAATGACGGGCATTATCTCTAATCTTGATGGCCTAAACGTTATTAAAGTACCATCCGTGCGAGTGCCTGAAAAATTCGGCTTTATGGTGGCCTATAAACATTCCACTATTTTTGCTCAACACTTAACAAGTGTAAAAGATCATATCAACCCTCCTGGCATTAATGGCGTATTAGTAGAGGGGCGTATCGTATATGATGCATTCGTATTGAACAACAAAAAGAAAGGTATTTACTACCAAGAAACAGTATAGAAAGGTGATAATATGAAAGCTGTAGAGCATTTAAAAGAAATTACAAGAGAGCGTATCAACTTAGCTACCAATAAGGAAGATGTGGAGCGTGTGGCCGTAGATTGCACCCATCTAGCCTTTGTATTAGGTTATAACTTTGCTTATGAAGAACTAGCGAAAGCACAACAACCGAAACAACCTACACTAAGAGAAGCACTTGAACAGGAATTTAAAAAGCAACTTGAACAGTAAAAAAGAGGGGGAGCAATCCCCCTTTTTATAGTCGTGGTATACGGAAAAAGTACAATATAACATGTGATTGGATGGCCTTTTATATTGTGATTTTTGCGGAGTAAAACATATAAAAAGTGTGTACAGGTGCAAAACGTTTTTCCGAACTTTTATTACAAAAAAGATAGATCAGGGGCAAGCAAATGTATACATACGATTCAATGTTATTGATATTAAAAGGGTATAGACGTATTGGCGAACACATCGAACGCCTAACAGAGAAATTACAATCCTATATTGATGGTTACGAGCCTAAAAAACATGATTTTTCTATGCATGTAAAAGGTGGAAAGAAAAAGGATTTATCCAATTGCATAGTAGATAGGGAACTATTACAAGAACGCATAGACCTGTTATATAACAAGCATGAAATACTATGGCCAATAGTAGAGCAATTCAGAAATGATTTAGATAGTGGCATAGCTATAAAGGCGAAAATGTACATACTTGATATGTGCTATTTTATGGAAAAGGTGGATAGCAGAAAAAACAGGAAGTATATACCTATCTTTGTGGAGTGGGCGAACTGTAATAATATTGTTATCCTTGATCCTTATGAATTTGTGTAAAGCTGTTTTACTCAAATGGATACGCAACCGTATACGCAAATGGATACACATTATATATAACCCTTATGAATATGTGTAGGAGGTAGCAGATGAAAAAGGAAACAAAAAAAGTATTTATGGCTATTTTTCTTGTTATCTTGCTGTATCGTGAAAATTGGTGAAATTGTGATACAGCTACAAGAAATAAAACAAAGAATAGAAGTATTGAAAGGTCGCATAAAAGGGTAAAATTGATGAAAGAAAAACCATTCAAAGAGTTTAGGGCTATGAGTCTAAACTATAAAATTTATGTTATTATTGGTATACTTGATACAATATATTTTATTTGGGACGGTATACAAGCGTGGTTATAGCGTGATATAATACATCATCATATACCCTTTATATGCATGCATAAAAGCAATTCTTGTATTTTTGTGGCAAGATGGTATATAATTGTGGTGTACAAAGTGTGAATAAACCCTATCTAGGGTCAAACAAAAAAAGGACGGGTGCAACCGTCCTTTTTGCCTTTCTACTTTTTGTTCTTGAAGAACTCAATTAGCATGTATGAAATAACATGAATTAAGATACCTTGAAGAACAGGGGCGAGAAAGTCGCCAATGTTTAATGTGTGAATAAACCCGATCATCGAGTCACCCCTTTCTAATTAAAGGGTTACATAGAGTATACCACATTTTACCCATGAATGTATGCGAATATTCGCCGTTATTGTGTGTTTATAGTAGTCTAGATATAAACTATAGGGTGACTATGGAAAAGCCCCTGTATAGGTGAAATAAGAGCGTTATTTTTTATAGTCATATTCTTAAATAGTCAGAAAAACAGAAAAACAAGACTAAAAGCCGTACAGCTGATAGCCTTGTTTATGAGGTGATTATATATAGTAGTTCTGCCCCCTATCTTGCCCCCTGTAGAGGGTGGAAAGTGGAAAAAGCTAGGAGATAAGCGGTTTTTATAGGGTGTATCCCTAATCCTCCGCCAAGGTTTAAAAAGCGTTTATGCGTTGCATAGGCACTTTTTTATTGTTATGTCCGTTGTATTCTATGGCAAGATGATATATAATTGTGGCATAAAGATTTAGTTCCCTTTGTTATAGGGTCAAACAAAAAGGACGGGGGCAACTGTCCTTTTTTTGCTTTTGTAATATACCCTAGTATATTACCCAAAAGAATGGTACAATAATTCCATATGAGGAGGCTTATATGGACTTTTTTATGGTTATTGTTTGACGTCATTGGAACGATTGCCTTTGCTATATCGGGGGCGCTATTAGGGATTCAACGGCGTATGGATATTTTTGGTATTCTAATTCTGGCGTCGGGTCACCGCTATTGGCGGTGGGATTGTGCGGGATCTGATGGTAGGGCGTATCCCGCCTACTTCTCTGCAGACTGGTTTATACATGTCGATTACGTTGATTACCGTAGGGATTGTGTTCATCATGTATCGCTATGGCTCGGAATCGCTATATTGAAGGCAAGGGGGCGACTAAACTATACCTCACGGCAGATGCGTTGGGACTAGCATCTTTCACGGTGACTGGTGCGACGGTGGGGATAACTACGGATCCAGGGTAACTTGGTGCTTACCGTTGTGCTTGGTGGATTAACGGCTGTAGGTGGCGGTATTATCCGTGACATTTTAGCCCATCGTACGCCTAGTGTGTTGAAAGAAGAGGTCTATGCACTGCCCGCTTTATTAGGCGGTATTGCCTATTTCATGGTCTATGGCATGGGACATCAAATCGTGGCGTCCTACGTGACATTTTTAATTGTCTTTGTCATTCGCATGGTGGCTATTGAATATCATTGGAATTTACCGCGCATCGATCGGATTCATCGATGATTATGATATTTGATAGTATATATACAGTCTAGACTTTCACTAGTGTTGAAAGTTTATAAGATACAGGTTTGTTATATTTTAAAAAGATGATAAAAAGATTCTATTAATGTAGTATATAAAAGATAATATTGGTTGGCATAGGAATTGAGAGCGATGATTACGCATGACTATCAATTATCCATGCAATGCCAATATATTAAAAAAATATATCAATATACAAATCTACAAATATACAAATATACAAACATACAGATATATATATTGTGTGAAAGTATAATACAGAAAGAACAGGATTAACTAAGAAGATAATTAGCGACTACGCTATGCAATAGGAGAGATATTGAACATGAGTAAACAACAATGGCGACGTAAGTTTGCTATGGTGGCCACAGCCCTTGCTACATGGCGGTGCTCAGTCATGCGAGTACCGCAGAGGCAACGACGGTGCTCTATGTACCGCAAGATGACCGACCTGTGAGCTTGGCATACACAGTGGCAACAGCCCAAGATGCGGGATATACGGTGTTAACACCGCCACAATATTACATATCTGGTCGAAACTTTCAAGGAAATGCAGATGCCATTTGGAAGTGGGTTGATGAAAATGCTAGTAAAGCAGATGTATTCGTATTGAGTACAGATTCATTGATTTACGGAGGACTAGTAGATTCTCGAAAACACAATTTAGAGTTACATACACTAGAGTATCGGGTGCATCATATTGAAGAATTGCATAAGCAATATCCGAACATACCAATGTATGCCTTCGGAACAGTGATGCGGTCTCCACGTGCTAGTGGAGGTGGTGTAGAGCCTTCGTACTATGATACATATGGACCGACTATATTCCGCATTGCGGCGTTGCAAGATAAACTAGATAGCCAAAAATTAACAGATGATGAGCAAAAAGAACTCTTTACTTTGCAAGCGACAGTGCCTGTAGAGTTTTTGCAAGATTGGTTCCATCGCCGTCAAAAGAATATGCAAATTAATCGAGAGTTAATTGATATTACGAAAAAAAGGCGTATTCCAATACTTTTGCTCTAGGTCATGATGATACTAGCAGTTTATCACAATCTGCCATGGAAGGTCGGTACTTACAGAAGTATAGTAAAGGGCTTTCACCTACCCAATATGGCAGTTTCCCAGGGGCGGACCAACTAGGTTTATTGTTGATTGCTCGTGACCATGTGGACCGCAATCACTTACGACCAACCTTTGAGGTCATGTACCCATTGGGTGGTGGTGGCGATACAGTGCCTCACTATGAAGATCAGAAGGTAGAGAAAACGATTGCGGAACATGTGGTGGCCGTAGGTGGCACGATGAAAGCCAAAGGAAAACCGACGGTTCTGTTGGCAGTGAATACACCTTTGGGCATGGTCACTGGCGAGTCAGAAGCATTTGAGAACTTTCCAATGATTTCTAGAAGCACCAATGAGTTCTTGGATCACATTCAGCATCTATGGCACAAGGAGTGCCTGTGAGCATTGCAGATATTGCTTTCTAATGGATCAGATAATACCCTTGTGTACGGGTTATACCAACGAGATTTACTGTACCGTGTGGCGCCTATAACGGTTGGAACACAGCGAGCAACACCATTGGTTATGCCATCGCGCAAGGTATTTTTAGGTGTTCATATGGGAGAGCAAGAACATCGTAATATGTTGACCCAACAATATCTAGACAATTGGGCATACCAAGCGAATATCCGTAAATCTGTGTATCGCATGCAGGATTCCATCCGTACAGACAATGTGAAATATACAGGGACTTTAAATGACAAGTTAGAAAGCTACTTAGGGAGCGGGTGCAAGATTTTGCGGAAACCTATTTAAAAGTAAACCCTCGTACCGTATCGGCAAGATTCCCTTGGGGACGCTTATTTGAAACAGATATTACGGTTTATCGTGAGCCAGTAGCTCCATTGCAAAAAGAATTACGCTTACAACGAGAAGCAGAGAACGAGCGAGACTAGAGGCGGAAGCCAAAGCCAAAGCTGAAGCTGAAGCGAAAGCACTAGGAAAAGGCCGACGCAGAAGCGGCTAAAGCCAAAGCTAAGGCTCAATAAAGTAATAATCATCAAGGAGAGAGGGCTAAGCCCCTCTTTTTGGAGGAACTATGAGAAAGCCAGCTATACCGGCGATCACCTACATGCGAGGACTGTGCATGCTGGGGGTCATCGGTATTCATGTGGGGTCCCTATGCATTGGCAAACCCCGCGATTAATATACATCTATTAGGACTATTGGAAATTGTGTCGCGCTTTACAGTGCCAGCCTTTTTCTTCTTATCCGCCTTTGGATTGTTCTATCATACATCGGTAGAGGACGACTTTTCCTATTCGGATTTTCTGCGCCGTCGCACACAGGTGGTGCTCTATCCATATATCGTGTGGACTATCCTATACACGGCCTACAATGCCATCCTTGCCCATAGTGCATGGGGGCTTATGCCACATGTGTTGGGACTGACCTTACTCTTTGGCAATGGCATGTATCACCTATATTTTCTAGTCATACTCCTTTGGTTTTATGGACTCATGCCACTTTGGCGCTGGGCTTTGCGACATATACTGAAAGCTCCTATTCTATCCATGACAGCATTGTTCTTTCTACAAATGGCAGTGAATTACTGGTCCTCTTATATGGCAGGTTCTGTGCAATTTTCACAAGACTGGTTGCAGTATATCTTCAGTATGCGCCCCAATTATTTCGTAGGCTTTTTACATATGGATTTTCCTATTAGGGGGCGTGTTTGCAGAGCGATTTGATGCCATGTTAGAGTGGATTGATGCTCATGGATTCGCGATGACTGTTGGTTTTTATCTTGTCCTTGGTGGCGATGCTAGGATCCTATTACTATGTGATGGCAGAGTGGGGATATACTCGGTTAGAGGTTATTCATACAGTCCACCAATTGAGCCCGCAAGGATTGGTGTACACAGGGATGGGATGTCTCTTTTTGTGTGGGCTTTCACAGTATCGACTATGAGTGATATAGTAGAAACATTTTGGACAGAACTGGGCAATGCGTCCTACGGAATCTATTTAGTGCATCCGTTTATGTTAATTCTTATAGATACAGTGTTGAAAATCGCAGGATTAGGATATACGACAGTGACAACTGAGTGTATGTATGTGAGTGCGGTGATTCTGTCCTTGGGGTGACAAAGGGGATAGAACAAATGCCTCAAAGGGCTACGAGAATATGTACTGGGAAAATAAATATAGAATTTTATACTTGTCTGTACTATAATGAAAGTAATACTTGATTCCTATGTAAATAGTGAGGTGTTAACATGAAAGAATTAACCTATTTTAATGGTGAAATGGTTGGAACCGAGGGCTAAGGTGGTTAGTCTTGATGATAGAGGCTATTGTTTTGGTGATGGTGTATATGAAGTGGTGCGTGTGTATAATGGCCGGGCTTTCGCGCTTTCCTATCATCAAGATCGTTTGTATCGTTCGATGCGTGAAATGGATATTCCTGTGCGCATGCCACCGGATGAATTGCAAGAGTTGCATGAAATTATGATTGAGCAAAGTGAAATTACCGATGGATATATTTATTTGCAAATTACTCGTGGTGTCACACCTCGTCATCATGCCTTTGAACGTTCTAAATTAGAACCGCAAATGTATATGTTTATCAAACCGATTACAACGGACTTGGGGGCTTTGCAACAAGGTGTGAAGGCCATAACCTTACCGGATGAACGTTGGGCTCGTGTGGATATTAAAACGTTAAACTTAATTCCCTAATATTTTTAGCTCAAACGAAGGCGGAGAAAAAGGTGCTTATACAGCCATTTTAGTGCGTGATGGTATTGTTACAGAAGGGCTACTTCCAATGTATTTGTCATGAAAGATGGCGTATGTTATACGCATCCAAAGAGATCATCACATTCTAAAAGGTATTACTCGTCAATTAGTGGTCACTCGTGTTGCACCAACGGCGGGGATTACTGTGATTGAACGTGAATTTGATGAAGCTTTCTTACAAGATGCAGACGAAATCTTCTTCACTGACACCATTGGTGGCATCATCCCCATAACTACTCTAAACCGTGAACCTGTAGGTGACGGTACACCGGGTAAAGCATGAAAGTATTAGCAGAACAATTGCAACATTTGATGGAAGAAGGATTAGCATAATGTCAGTAAAAACGATAACAGGAAGTGCCTTACTTTAGCGATTGCCTTGCTAAGCCAAGGTTTTTCTTCGCATGATTATTCCTATGCACGGTTTAGTGCAATTCTTAGTAGGGTCCATCGTAGGCGCTTGTACGGCGCTTGCCACATGGCGCTATGGATTGTGGAGTGGATTCGTTGTAGCTTGTGTAACGCCTCTCATGGCATTTTTACAAGGTATGTTGACCATACCTTTATTTGTGCCTGTGGTAGCTATTGGTAGTATGGCTTACTCAGTGACTGTGAAAGTTCTAGGTACAAACCGCGTGTGGGTAACAGCTGTGACAGGAGCTATTGTAAAAAGTGTAGTTCTTTATGGACTATTCTTAGCTTTATTCCAGTTGATGCCGTGCATTCCCTGAGGCGATGCAAAAAGGCATCTTATTCAGCATGGGCTGGCACAGTTGATCACAGGCAGTTGCGGCATTTTCTTAGCTGCTTTCATTGCAAAACGTGGCGGTATTAACCTTCAGAAATCAAAATAGGTAATATGTGGTTAACATCTAAGTAAGAATACTTGCTTTAGATTGCGAATATACTCACTAGAAATGCTATCTTTCATCATTTTTATGATGCAGGTAAAAAAAGTAAAGTATATAGTGAGTTATTGTAAGAGGCCCCTATTTATGGCTACTGGTTATAAAGAGTGGATAACTCTAAATGCAAAAGCTATAACTTTAAACTATAACAAACGATAGGCAAGCGGTATACTAGGAATTGTTGACAGTTTGTCTACTCACATTGTACAATTTAGGCATACCCAAGAGCTCTTAGGTAACTGAGAGCTCTTATTTTATTTAGTTTGAAAAGGAGAGGATTTCATGATAGAACTTAAACAGATTCAAAAAGTCTATGAAGGTGCTGTCCGCGTGGAAGCCTTGAAAAGAAATTAATGTGACTATACAAGAAGGCGAAATTTTTGGTGTTATCGGTCAATCTGGGGCTGGTAAATCTACTTTTAATTCGCTGTATTAATATGTTGGAACGACCTACATCTGGTTCCGTTATTGTGGACGGTGTAGATTTGACGAAGTTGAACACAGCAGAACTTCGTGAAGAACGAAAACACATTGGTATGATTTTTCCAACATTTTTAATTTACTTTCATCACGCACAGTGTACGACAATGTAGCATTTCCATTGGAATTGCAAGGCTTGTCAAAAGAAGAAATTAGAGAACGTATTTTACCAATTTTAGAAATCGTAAAATTATCGGACCGGTTGGACAATTATCCATCTCAATTGTCCGGTGGACAAAAACAACGGGTAGGCATTGCTCGTGCCTTGGCAAGCAATCCAAAAGTGTTGTTATGCGACGAAGCTACATCAGCGCTTGACCCACAAACAACGAAATCTATTTTGGCATTGTTGAAAGACATCAACCGCCGATTGAACTTAACCATCGTATTGATTACGCATGAAATGAATGTTATCAAAGAGATTTGTGATCGCGTAGCGGTTATCGAAGGCGGTACTATCATTGAAGAAGGTCCTGTTGTGGACGTGTTCACAGAGCCAAAAACAAGCTACAACGAAAGAGTTCGTGTCTGCTATCATCAGCCATGACTTGCCAGAAGATGCCATTGCCCATTTAACGTTGAATGATACTTGGGTAGAGGGTGCCAATCCGATTGTACGATTGACTTTCAAAGGCAATGTAACAGACGAACCAGTGGTGGCAAGTATTATCCGTAAATTTGATACCGATGTAAGTATCTTATTTGGTGGTGTCGATTACATTCAAGATATGAGCTTTGGCCATTTGATTGTGGAACTAAAAGGTGAGCGCGCTAAATCGGAAGCGGCCATCGACTACTTACATAATTTACCAATTGGAAGCGAGGTGATCGGTTATGTCACAGCAAATCATTAATTTATTGTTACAAGGTTTCTTGGAAACTGTACAAATGACGGTGATTTCCACAGTGGTAGCCGTTCTATTAGGGGTTCCATTGGGCGTGATTTTAGTCATCACTAGTCGTGGACACATTATGCAAAATGATGCAGTAAATAAAGTGTTAGGCGCTATTGTCAATGCTACACGGTCCATTCCGTTCATTATTTTGATGGTAGCCATCATTCCTTTCACTCGATTTGTGGCGGGCACATCCATTGGTACGACCGCAGCTTGCGTGCCATTGACATTGGCGGCTATTCCATTCTTGGCACGGTTAGTGGAAACAGCCATTAAAGAAGTGAATGGCAGCGTTATCGAGGCAAAGACAATCCATGGGTGCTACTCCATTACAAATCATTTGGAAAGTGTTGTTGCCAGAAGCATTACCAACATTAATCGACAATATTACAGTCCTAATCGTTAACTTAATTAGCTATTCTGCATGGCAGGAGCTATCGGTGGTGGCGGTCTTGGGGATATTGCAATCCGTTACGGATACCAACGTTTCCAAGGGGATGTGATGTTAGCGACTATCGTCATCTTAATTGTATTAGTACAAGTCATCCAAAGTGCGGTGACTACTTATCCCGTAAAGTGAATAAAAAAATAAAGGAGATCTTATGAAACGTATTTTTAGTCGGCTTATTAGCCATTGCATCCCTAGTGCTACTATTAGCGGGGATGCGGTAAAGATGAAGCAAAACCAGCAGCAGATGCACCGATCAAAGTAGGTGTAACAGCGAGCCCTCATGCAAAAGTTATGGAATTTGTAAAACAAGAAGCGACAAAAACAAGGATTAAACATCGAAGTTGCTGAGTTCAGCGATTACATCCAACCAAACATTGCGTTGGACCAAAAAGAGTTACAAGTAAACTCGTTCCAACATCAACCATTCTTGGATAACACAGTAAAAGATAAAGGCTTGAAAATTCAATCTATCGGCAAAACTATCTTGTTGCCGATGGCAATTTACTCCAACAAATATAAAGATTTGAAAGACGTACCAAATGGCGCTACTGTAGCGATTCCAAAATGACCCAACTAATGGCGGTCGTGCGTTGTTATTATTACAACAAGCGTGGTTGATTACATTGAAGGATGGGGGTAATGTAAAAATCTTCCGTAGCGGATATTACAAGCAATCCTAAAAACATTGAAATTCGCGAATTAGAAGCAAAGACAAATTGCTCGCTCCTTGAACGACGTTGACGTAGCGAAAGCAGTAAACACAAACTATGCTATCCCAGCTGGGTTTGAATCCACAAAAAGATGCTGTTGTGGTGGAAAGCACAGACTCTCCATATGCTAATGTCATCGCTGTTCGCACAGAAGATGTAAATAACGAAACCTATAAAAAAAGTTATTGTCTATTTACCAATCTGAACCAGTGCGTAAATTCATTCAAGAAGAATTTAAAGGATCTATCATCCCCGCCTTCTAAGAATTGAAATACACCAACAGTACTAAACAGAGGTTAGTTGATGCCATTGTATCGACTGCCCTCTGTTTTTTTATGGTATAAGTGAAATTATGATATATGTATATCACTTCCTATGGTATAATGGTAGTGAAAGAAAGTACATTCTGAATAGAATCGATGAAGGAGTAATTAGATTGAATCAGAAATTAAAGAATCCTATGCACGACCAATTATTTCGTGCTGTCCTATCCTTGGAAACAATAGAAGAATGTTATGAATTTTTTGAAGATATTTGTACCATTGGAGAATTGAAATCTATTTCGCAGCGCTTAGAAGTGGCGAAGTTATTAAAAGACGGTATTGGATACGATCAAATCGTAGAATTAACAGGTGCTAGTACAGCTACCATTAGTCGTGTGAAACGGTGCTTAAACTATGGCGCTGATGGATATAATAAAATATTGCCTCGTATTGAAGAGTAAGTAACAGAAGCGGACACATCGAAGTGATGAAGAGAGGAGGGCTCAAACTATGGAAGGCGATTTACTCATAGGTATTATATTATTTTTTGCAGGAGCCCTAGCAGGATTTATTGACTCCATCGTAGGTGGAGGTGGGCTGATTTCCTTGCCAGCATTAATGCTGACAAATATGCCAGTGGCTATGTGTTTGGGAACGAATAAACTATCTAGCGTGTTTGGGTCAGGAACGGCGATGCTTAACTTTGCGAGAAATAAGCTAGTGGACTGGTCCTTTGTGAAACGGATTATGCCATTTACCCTTATCATGTCCATGATTGGGGCATACATCGCAGTCTATGTGCCAGTACATTTTTAAAACCACTTATTATTGTATTATTGCTAGCGGTATTCATTGTGGTACTTACCAAAAAAGATTGGGGTGCCATAGCACAAGTAGAACGGAAATCAGGATGGAAATTATTGGCTTATGTAGCAGTGGCTATTATCATCGCCTTATATGATGGATTTTTAGGCCCCGGTACAGGCATGTTTTTTTAATTTTCTATTTCCTCTTTATGGGCTACGATTTCTTAGGGTCCTCGGGGAATGCAAAAGTGCTGAACACAGTAAGTAACTTTGGGTCCTTAATGGTGTTCATCTATATGGATCAAGTTAACTATGGCTATGGTTTGGCGGTCGCAGCAGGACAAATTATTGGGGCTACTACAGGTTCTAAATTAGCCATGGTGAAAGGCGCAGGACTGGTGCGATTCTTATTTATCTCCATGTCCTTGACTATGTTAATTAAATTATCCTATGATTATTTACTTTCACAGGGAATTATATAATAGGAGCAACTATGCAAGCATTTAGTGATAATCAAGTGGCATTGATCAGCGGTGGTACGTCGGGTATCGGGTTTGCCACAGCAGAATTGTTATTGAAACAAGGTTGGTGCGTGGTCATCAATGGTAGCAACGAATGGGACGGACAGGAAGCGGTGGTAAAATTGCGCCGCATTTCCTCGAAAGTGCGCTTTGTACAAGGCGATGTGAGCAAGGTGATGAATTGCCGTCGCATTGTGGAGGATACAGTTCGCCTATTTGGAAATCTCAATGCCCTCGTGACAGTCGCGGGATATTATGAAGAACGCCTCTTAGACGATGTGGATGAACAAAATTTTGACGAAATGTTTGGAACTAATGTAAAAAGGTACCGTCTTTTTATGCCAGCAGCAGCGCCCTACTTAAAACAAGTACATGGTAGTATTGTAACCATTTCCGGCGACGCCGGTTTGCAAGGCAATGTAGCGTGTACCGTATATGGCGCATCGAAAGGGGCCGTAGTGAGCTTTACCAAGTCACTTTCACTAGAAATGGCACCCCATCGTGTGCGCGTCAATTGCGTGTGCCCGGGTGATGTGGATACATCCTTAGTGGCGAAACAATTAGCTAATGAACCGTCTGGAGATATTATGAAAGCCAAGGAAGAAATGGCATTACACTATCCATTAGGACGGATTGCGCAACCACGAGAGGTAGGTGAAGTCATAGCCTTTTTACTCAGTGAGAAAGCATCCTTTGTGACCGGCGCCGCATGGACCGTAGATGGAGGATTAACTAGTTGGTAATTCTTAGGGAAATTTGATACAATAGGGGTAGTAAGTACATTGACACTTAGTGTTTTTGTGGAAAGTATAGGAGACGATTATGGAACAGTTGGAATACAATAACGACACATTCGTGCAAGCAACAGATGTAAGTCATCAAGTAGAGAGTATTTGCCGTTGGGGCGCGGCACGTGCAGCAGGGATTGCCGCATTGCCAAGCTTTACCTATGCGGGATTATTGGCCAATGATGTATATATGGTAAGTCGTATTGCGCAAGTCTATGGCGTATGCCCCGCCAAAGAGGGAGTTACTAGCTTTTTTTAGTGGGCCTTGGTGGCAGTGCTGTAGCAGCCTTGGTGTGCACCTTGGTGCCAACCGTAGTTCTTCGTGTGCCAGTGGCAGCACCCATTACTTACGGTGTAGGCAAACTAGTCGCGCAATGGATCGAAGAAGGCATGCCAGTATGTCCTAACTATGAAAGTTATCGCCAACGGTTGGTAGAGATTTATGAACATAATAAAGAAACGGTGGTAACATTAGCGAATACACCACTTCGTGAGAAACCATTAGGCAATGAAAGTGCAGATTTCTTGAGCGATGTGAATGTATCTGGTAACGACTATTTAGCAGGGGGCAAAAGGCTTTGTAGGATCTTTCGTATCCCCAGAAGTATTGGCGAATGTAGGAGCCGTGAAAGACTTAGCCGTAGGCGCTGTATCTATCTTGGCATCCACAGTGAAAGATACTATAGAAAAAAAGTGGCAATGAAGAATTGCTAGACAATGCTCGCCATGCAGAGAAAAGGCGTAGGTTCTTTGCTTAAAAATTATCGCGACAGAAGCCTTATCCTTAACAGGGGCTATGGTAGGCACATCGGCATCGAAAGCGAATGCCTATACACAAGCCGCCTATGCAAAAAGCAGACACTGTGCGCCAAACATTAAATGATTCTTTACAAACTACAGTAGAACCAGTGGTAGAAAAAGCGACAGCTGTGATGCAAGACGTAAAAGAGGCGGTAGAGCCAACGTTGCAACAAGTAAAAAGATGTGGTAGAACCAGAGATTACAACAAGTGGAAGAAAAAGCATCTGAGTTCACAGCGAAAGCTATCGACCAAGCACATGAAGCGGTCCATGATATTCGCGAAAAGGCAGAAGTAGTCAAGGAAAATGCTGTAGAATTAGCGGAACAAACCAAAGAAAAAAAGCTGTAGAATTGGCGGAACAAACTAAAGAAAAAAAGCCATCGAGTTAGCAGACCAAGCGAAAGATAAGTTCAAACAATAATCAGAGGTGTCAAAAACTATGAATATTTTTACAAATCCTTAAGTATGGAAAAAAACCTTTACATCTGATGCCTTTATGTCCACTGTGAATCGCATGGGACGTAATATTATGTTTGCACGAAAAGCGGTTATGTTATATTATTGTTTACGTGATGCAGACACACCAACATTTGTGAAAGCTGTCATCGCAGGGTGCCTTTGGGATATTTAATCTTACCTATCGATTTTTATCCCAGATAGCGTGCCGTGATTAGGCTGGGTAGATGATGTAGCTGTATTGGGCATTGCTATGAAAGTAGCCAATCGCTATATTAAGGCTAGCCATAAAGAACAAGCACAAAAATTTGTGCCTATCGGATCAATTGATTAATGAGTAAAAAGGGGCTCCTTGGAGCCTCTTATTGCATAGGAAAGGTAGTATACGATGATTTCCACATCATTGCGCGTCCGCTTTTACGAAACGGACATGATGGAGATTGCCCATCATACGAATCACTTACGATGGTTTGAAATGGGAAGAATTGAATATTTCCGCCGTTGTGGCATCAGTCTGTGGGACATGATGCAAGAGGGCATCGTCTTTCCTATTACAAAAGTGAGTCGCGAATACAAGGAAGTAGCTCGCTTTGACGATGTATTGCGGGTGGAATTAAACGTAGCCTCTTTATCGCGGGCTCAATGTACTTTCACCCTATCGCATTGTCCGTGAAAGTGATGGGGCCCTCATCTGTACTGGGGGAAACGCAAAATGTATTTACCGCTAAAGAAACAGGTAAAATTATTCGCTTACCAGATGTATTTTTTTAAACCTATGAAAGCCGTAGCAGAGGAGGAATAGGGAATGTCGCCCATACAGAAGGAATTACCTATTGGAGTGTTCGATTCTGGCATCGGTGGATTATCTGTATTATCTGTGTTGGCACAGGAATTTCCAGAAGAAGATTTTTATTTATGTCGGAGACAGTGCCAATAATCCAGTAGGAAATCGGCCTATCGAGGAAATCGAAGCCATCGCCACAAAGATTGCGGAATTTTTAGTGGCTCAGCCGGTGAAACTGATCGTCATTGCTTGTAACACATTCTCCGTAGTGGCTTTAGATGCATTGTCCAAACGATTTGATGTACCTATCGTGGGCATGTCCCAAAGGGATTCACGATGCATTGCGCATCAAAGTGAAGCAAAAACGAAAGGGTCCCTTAGGCATTATGGCAACGGTGGCGACTATTAATAGCCATAAGCATATGGATGCAGTGCACAGTTTAAAACCACATGTAAAAGTGGTGGAACAAGGTTGTAAAGATTTGGCAGCGTGCATTGAAGAAGGTCATTTAGATGATGAACTACTGTGGGAGTGCGCCAAAGAATATGTACAACCATTGATAGATGCCAATGTAGAAGTGGCCATTCTAGGTTGTACCCATTATCCATTAGTAGAACCTGTCTTGCGAGAACTAGTGGACGATCGAATTTGCTTTGTAGACCCTGCATGGGAAACATCGGATGCAGTGGGTGCTATCTTGTATGGTGAAGACCTAGAGCAGACCAGCGGTCGCATAGGGACCATACAAGTATGTGTCACAAGTCATGCAGAACGAGTGACGCCCATCGTACAAGATATTTTTCAAAGATGCTAGTTTAACAGCTAAGCTCATTACTCTATAGGAGGAAATATGTATATTTACACAGTCATAGATACCCTAGTGTGGATTGCTTGTATTATAGCAGTGCTATATATTGGATTCCGCGTCTTTGCGTGGCGCCAAGGCAACGAAGATATTGTTATCTTAGCAAAACGCCGTACTCCATTTGTGGTGGAAGATATTAGTTTTGATCAAGTCGTGTTGTCTACAGATATTCCCTTTGTGAATAAAGGAAAACAATACGGAACTATCATGGATATGTTTCCACGTCATTTATTGCCACAAGAGCAATTCGACAATGTATCCATTCAATCTTGGTTAACCGATGCAAATCATGAACGTCATGATGGCTATTGGGAAGCGTTGATTTACAAACAAAGAAAAGGTGGCACCATTCGTGTGCGCGTTGTGTTGACTGGCAAGAACGGCAACATCCGCAAAGATATTGTAGGATTCCCAGATATGCCGATCGATATTTTATCATCAAGTAGTGGGCCGTGAGGCATACCGCATTTCTAAAACTAGAATTACTCTAACTGCAGAAGAGTTAGAAATTGCTATGCGTAAATAGGGAGGTAGTACCATGACAGAATTAGAACTTTTACCGATTCCTACGCGCATTTTGACGAATAAAGATGATATCGTAGAAGCTATTGTAGAATTTGCAGGCCCTTACATTGGACCAGAAGATATTGTGTGCGTTGCAGAATCTGTAGTGGCCATAACACAAGGGGAGTTCACACGTCCAGAAGAGTTGAACGTATCTTGGCAAGCCAAATTGATGAACCGCTTCATTCATCCAGACGGATCCATGGCATCCATTTATGGCATGCAAGCGCCGATGGACAAAGAAGGGGAATGGAAAATGATGTTTGCCTTCCTCGTGGCGCTGTAGCGAAAGTGTTTAAAAAATCTGGCGTCTTTTACCAAATGGCACGCCATGCATCTTTAACAGATGACGTAACAGGCACGATGCCTCCTTTCGATAAAATGCATCGTCTATGGACCAAAACAACCACATGCTGTGGCAGATGCGATTATGAAAGCAACAGGCGCCTATGGCGCTTGCGTGGCTGACGTGAACGACTTGAAACGAGCGGCGATTTTGGGACATAGCCGTGGATTGAAACCGCAACAAATCGCACAGATCTTAATCGACAATCCATTTGGCAACGATAGTCAAATGACGCCGATTGTAGTGATTAAAAATTATGCTTCTGTATCTGCTCGCAGAGGATAATGGTGCCATGATGTGGTCAATAAAAAAATGATACTCGCACTTGCAAATTGTGGCGTATCAGCGTATACTGAAAGAGAACTTTGGGGAGCCTTATGGCTGAGAGTAAACGGATGTTTTGACCCATAACCTGATTTGGATAATGCCAACGTAGGATAAGTTTGATTCGTCATACCGAGGACATCCAAGAGGATGTCCTTTTTTGTATCTTTCATAGGATGGTCTATCCCATAGGGATACAGACTGGAGGTGCATCACTGTGGATGTACTAGTGGAACAGAATAGTGAGACGATAGAGTGCTACAGCATGAAGGGGCATACCACCGCGGGTATGGTTTTTCGTGCTGTTTTTTTATACTAGATGTAACAAGAGTAACTATGTAGGATAACTCTTAGTATGCTAGTTTACTGTGTGTCATATAGCATAGGCTATAGTGAGGAGGATACGATGAAAGTCAATGGAACTAGTTATGATTTTGAAGGGCAAACGGTACAAGAAGTACTACAAGCATTAGCTTTTCGCATGGATCGCATTGTAGTGGAATACAATGGAAAGATTCTGTCTAAATCAGATTGGGAATCTACTCGTGTGAGCCCTGCAGACACAATGGAAGTAGTAACCTTTGTAGGAGGTGGCTAAATGGAGACATTAGGAGATAAAAAAGTACTCCTCATTGGTGTAGGCGGTGTAGGATCTCATGTGGCAGTGGCATTGTGTCGTGCCGGAATTGGACAATTAGAAATTGTAGATTTCGACGTAGTGGATGAAAGCAACCTAGGACGTCAGTACTACGATGTGAATGATGTAGGCGTATTGAAAGTAGAGGCCATGAAAGGTCATCTGAACCGGATGAATCCAAAGTGTGACGTCATTACCCACAATGAACGATTGTCGCCAGAACGATTAGAAGAATTAGTAGAGGGCTACGATATGGTCGTAGAAGCAGTGGACCAAGCGGTAACCAAGGCTTGGATGACGGAAGTGATCTTGACTCATCCAACAGAACCTTTATTAGTAGGATGCTCTGGTATGGCTGGTTGGGGCGATAGTAATGGTATCCGCCGTGAACGGAGACACCATCGTTGGTATCTTTGCGGTGACGGTGTGAGCGATATCGACTCCATTGGAAAAAAATTACGGCGACTCGCGTTATGGTGTGCCGGTCATATGGCAAATGCTGTTATCCAACTATTACATGGTGAAGATATTGATTAAGGAGGTCATGGCACGACACGTTCAGTACAAGATATGGAAACACAAGATACATGGACCCTAGGGGACCATACATTGCAGTCACGGTTTATCTTAGGGTCGGGGAAATTTTTCATCGACTTGATTGAGGCGGTGCTGGAAGAGGCGGGAGCAGAAATGATTACCTTAGCTTTACGCCGTGCAGTAGGGGGAGAAGTGGAAAATATCCTAGATGCTATTCCAAAGGATACCATTTTAATTCCCAATACGAGCGGTGCTAGAGATGCAGAGGAAGCAGTGCGCATTGCGAGACTTTCACGGGCCACAGGATGCGGAGATTTCGTGAAAGTAGAAATCATGAAAGATTCGAAATACTTGTTACCGCACAATGGGGAGACCATCAAAGCCACAGAGATCTTGGCAAAGGAAGGATTCATCGTCTTGCCTTACATGTATCCAGATTTTGGAAGTAGCTCGTGATTTGGTGAATGCCGAGTGTCATCTGCGGTAATGCCTTTGGTGCGCCTATTGGATCCAATCGTGGACTACAGACGAAGGAGTTCATTAAAAATCTTAGTCAATGAAATCGATTTGCCAATCATCGTCGATGCGGGCATCGGGGCTCCATCCCAGCGACGGAAGCCATGGAAATGGGGGTTCTCGCTATCATGGCGAACACAGCCGTAGCCTCCGCAGGACATATTCGGGGCATGGCAAAAGCCTTTTGGGTTGGCCATCCAAGCGGGTCGTTTAGCATACCTATCTAAATTAGGGCCTACATTAGAAGTAGGCGGCAAAGGCATCATCTCCGTTGACTGGATTTTTTTACGATAAGAGAAGATATTTTTACAGATATTGATACTATGAGGAAAGGAATAGCTATGTCTACTACCAGATACCATATAGACGATCCCTGTTGGAAATATCGTCCCCATATGGATCAAATTGAAAGTCCCATTTTAACAACAGTCTTGAGCGAGCGAGAGCGCTATACATACGATCATTACACAGCAGAAGATGTGCGCCGTGTGTTACAAGAAGAAACCATCGATGTAGAAGGGTTAAAAGTCTTGTTGTCCCCTGCGGCAGAGCCTTTTTAGAAAGAACTGGCAGAGAAAGCAAAAGCGGTGAGAACACGCTATTTCGGAAACTCCGTATACCTGTTTACACCGCTGTATATTTCAAATTATTGTGACAATCTTTGCGTGTATTGTGGGTTTAATTGTAAAAATCAAATTCATCGTGCCAAATTAGATGAAGCGGGCATTGAGGAAGAACTAAAAAATATTGCCAAAACAGGATTACAAGATATTTTAATTCTCACCGGTGAAAGTGAGCGCCACAGTCCTATTTCCTATATTGGTCGCGCCTGCGAATTGGCGAAGAAATATTTTAAAGTAGTAGGCGTAGAAATTTACCCCGCCAATGTAGAAGACTATACGTATCTACGAGAATGCGGTTGCGATTATGTGACGGTATTCCAAGAGACATACAATTGGGAGAACTATAAAACATTGCATTTATTAGGCAATAAAAGCATCTTCCCGTACCGTTTAGAAACACAGGAACGGGCCTTGCGCGGTGGCATGCGTGGAGTGGGTTTAGCCGCTTTACTAGGATTGGATGATTTCCGGAAAGATGCCTTTGCCACAGCTTTTCATGCACACTTATTGCAACGGGCTTATCCCCATGGAGAGATTAGCATTTCTTGTCCTCGTCTACGTCCCATTGTGAACGATGACACAATCAACGCAGGGGATGTAGGGGAAGCCCAATTATTGCAGGTGATTTTAGCGTATCGCCTCTTCTTGCCTTATGCGAATATTACGATCTCTACTAGAGAAACGGCACGATTCCGTAATGGTGTATTGCCACTGGCAGCGACGAAACTTTCAGCGGGGGTCAGCACGGGCATTGGAGAACATTCTTCGGATACAAAGAAACAAGAAGGAGGAGATGCACAATTTGAAATTGCTGATAGCAGAACCGTAGCAGAAGCCATGGAAGATGTGAAAGCCTTAGGCATGCAAGTGGTGATGAGTGATTATATCGATGTGCTCTATGAAGATAAACAAGCCTAGCATAGACATCTTAGTGGGAATTACCAATCGGGAATTGTTGGATGCCCACATGAGTATAGAAACATATGGCGAGGCACTGGCAAGAGCAGTACCAGGGTTACAAGACAACTGGATAAGTTATCACACCAACCTGTACATTCTGTGCCGTGACACAGACCTGTCTTTTGAAGAGTATCTAGATCTCTGCGATGCCATCGGTGATACCGTAGTGTATCATGGAAAAGTGATTACGAATCAAGAGCAATTAAGTACTATCTTGGCAAAAGCAAAACGAATCCATATACCGACCAATCTCATGCGCTATTGGCAAGCTGAACAACAAGCACTGTGGGACATACTTCGGAAATATTGGACCAGGCTAGCAGTATGGAGTACGGTTCACAATGAAGATGACATCAGTTTTTTAAGTGCCTTACAGATTCCCCATTTAGAGTGTGTCCTCATTAGTCCTATCTTTCCTACGGCCTGCAAAGCGGGTCACCCGAGGATTGGAGTGGAGAGAGGGGAAACCTTATTACAACAAATCCGTGAGCACTACCCTCATGTGCAAGGTATCGCCTTAGGGGGGATTCATGAACATAATTATGTAGAATGCTTACAGCACACTTTCACAGGCGTAGCAGTTATGTCTGAGTTCATGAAATATATATAGCGGGATTTTACATATAAAACTTTCATGTACAGTTAGTGCAGAATGTTAGTCGAAAAATATAATAGAAAAAGAAGGTCATCCTTTAATACAATGAATTTATTTGAAATAAATCAAAAGTAAACTAAAGGGGACCTTCTTATACATTTAGGGATATAATAAGTAGCAGATACAAGAGGAAGATTATTTTTTTATCTAATGGTTATGAATCGGATTTATCTTTGTAAAATATATGCTTCATAATATCATAAGTTTCTCCTAAATGATGAATCATTTCTAATGAGGAAATTGCTCTAGTGTAAGTCCTGTTTTTATATCCTCCTATTTTTTTAAGATTAACTTTTTGTTCGGATAACTTGTTAAAGTATTCTTGTTAAGCGAGCAGTGCTTATGTCAGGGGTATGCATCAGCAATTTCTTTTTTTGTGAGTCCAATGGATGGCGTATTTGAAGTTGGAGAATTACAAATAAATGCATACACCTTTTTTTCATCATCTTTTAGATTGGATGTATCTACCAGAGGTTCTGCTACCCATAATTTTAAGTATGTTTTTCTAAGTCGCTTTCTAGTTCCGGAGCTTTGAATCGGTTTTTTTACGACAACATCAATTATTTTTTTGGTACCGCTACCGGCATGTTCAGAGGCTCCCATTTTTGTAAATAAATTAACGAGAAGCGGGTTACGAACCAAAGACCTAGCACCACCAGTGAAAAACTCTTGTATTGGAATTTTCATAATTCCTGGGTTGATAAAAATATAATACGGTTCATGAATTTCTGTAATCAAAGCTGTTGTATTTAAAAAGTAGTCAGCATGGATTATCATATTGACAAATGCTTCGCGTAAGGCAATTGCTAAATCTGTAGGGTTTTTTCTAATTGTATACTCATCAAGTTCAAAGTCTCTGTTTATGGATAATAAGAGTTTTTTTCATTTACCAAACGATAATAATTAAATAAATTCAAGTCAGGGAAATCTAAGTTGCCTGACTCAATTCTAAAATTCCATCTCTGTGAATTCCCACGTTTATCAAAAAAATCTACATGATAATGAGGGAAACGTTCAGTAATAGCATTGTATTTACCAAAAAATAATAATCCAGCAATTGTTAGGTGTATCGTACTAGTATTCCGGTTTTTACGAAATACACCGATACTTTCCAAAAAACTTTGGTTGTCCATGTTTGAGTAATTTAGGTTAGGGTATCTTTTAGAGAGTATAGATTTATAGCTGTTGATACTATCTATATCTAAATCAGATATATCATAATTATGGAGTAGTTCATAATCTAATTGATCAGATTGATTTCTTAAGATTGTACTTAATTGCTGAGTATCCACTAAATGATCTTGCGAGTGTAGCCTAATGTAAGTATGAGCAAGGTTATTGTTAAGATAAACGGGCTTATCCGTGATTTTAGCTTCTTTGATTCGTATAATAATTATACTTTTTCCCTTCAATAGTGTTTGTTTTTATATCTTCATTCGTTATAAGATTCAAGCTAACTTTATCTCTATCAGCTAGGGTGGAACAGAAATCAGTTATTATTTTTCAGCATCTTTTTACTCCAGTCAAAACAGGTTTTTTTATATTCATCTTCAGAAATACCTAAAAATTAAATAACCTCCTGCAGTATTAGCAAATGCAGAATATGACTTCCAGGCATCTTTTGGAAAGTCATTTTTAGCTTTTTTTGAACTCAACGTGCGAAGACTCTTTTAATGATATAATTGCTTCTAATGTAGTTAATTCCATAGTATTTTTCCCCAAAAAGTGCTAAATAAATGTAAAATAAAAATTACCCTCTAAATGGGTTTAGAATCACAATCTTTACATGTATTGTGAAGAAATGAACGTTAAAAGTGCTAAATAAATGTTAAATAAAAAGAGGTTTTTGATTATTCAATGACGAGAAAATCTGTGGCGTTTAATAGTCACGTACAGTGAAAAAGGCTGATCCTACTATCATCAGTATACAGGATATAAAATATATTTGTCACTAATATTTGCTAATCTATTGTTGTATTTTTATGTCATACATATTAAAGACCGCCCTATACATACTGAAGTTTGCAAAACAGGCTCCAATCCTGTAAAATAGATAGGTAAAGAATCATAAGGAGGAGCTATGTTACTGTCAATCGTTGTACCTGTCTATAATGAGGTAGATAATATTCGAAAATTTTATACTACAGTCAAAAGAAGTCCTAGCGACTATGGATTACGATCATGAAATTATTTTTCGTTGATGATGGGTCAAGCGATGATAGTGCGGTATGTTGCGCCATATTGGTCAAGAAGATCCTAAGGTGAAAGTGCTATTACTAGCCCGTAACTTTGGACATCAATTGGCATTGACTTGCGGTCTTGACTATGCCAAAGGTGATGCGGTCATCACCATGGACGGCGATATGCAACACCCACCAGAACTGATTCCTGAATTGGTGAAACATTGGGAAGCCGGTGCTGATGTAGTTCGTACCATCCGTGATTCTACAGAAGACGCCAGTTGGGCGAAATCTTTCACATCGAAATATTATTATAAAGTGCTCAATCGATTAGCAAATGTACCGATTGTCGAAGGGGGCTCGATTTCCGATTGATGAATCGTAAATCTTTGGAAACCTGAAACACTTCCGAGAACATGGTAGATTTTTTTGCGTGGCATTGTGGGGACCTAGGATTTGTGCAACATGAATTTCACTTTGTGGCACCACCACGCTTTGCGGGAACCTCTAAGTTCAGCGTGAAGAAAAATGATGCGCTTTGCCCTAGACGGCATCACCGCATTTTTCGAGAGTACCTTTGCGGTTGGCTCTCTATATCAGGGTTACTCTGTGGCCTATTGAGCCTCGTGATGATTGGACATATTCTATTTGTTCACTTCTTCTCCGACAATGTCATCAGCGGTTGGTCTAGCTTAGGGGTGGCTATCTTCTTCCCTAGGTGGTGTACAGCTAGTGGGGTTAGGCATTATCGGCGAATATGTGGGACGTATTTTTTTGAAGAAGTAAAACAACGACCTTTTATATTGGGTGAAAGATTCCATCAACTGTCATATACACGACAAATAATCGTATACATCAGAGAGGAGTCTCTATGACGGATAAGAAAAAAACAATACCTTGTATTTGCACTGTTTCTAGGATTGGTAGGCGCCACAGTTCAGGGGGCGTACCAATATGGCGATGCGAGGCAGTGAGATCATTACCATTCAAAAAGAAATTGATCGAGGTGGCTACAAAGCGAGAGAAACAGGCGAATATGATGCGAACACCAAGTGGGCTGTACGACTGTTTCAAAAGGACAAAGGCTTGACCGTAGACGGTATATTGGGGAGCGGTAACCTATAAAAAGTTGATGGGTAAACCACTGCCGGCGACAACGAAGACGGTGTCTAAAAAGAAAGAAATATCTGAAAAAGATGCTTTATTACTATCTCATATCGATCCCAATCGAGAGGTAGAATCTACGGCGATTACGTCCACGTTGAAGCACAAAAAGGCAAGGCTGTCCCACAAAGTTTGACTTTCAAAAAAAGAAAACAACCAGTTAAAGGGACTAGATATTAAGCAGAAAGCAACATCTAAAAATGTAAAAAGAAGTTCTGACCTATGCTAATACGTTCACTGGTGTGCCTTACAAATTTGGGGGCACTACACCGGCGAGGATTTGACTGCTCTGGATACATTCGCTATGTATTCCAAAAAAATCAGGGTATGATTTACCTCGCTCAAGCCGATGAACAATACGGGTAGGCAAAGAAGTAGAAAAAGCAGAATTTGCAACCAGGGGATTTGGTGTTCTTTGAAACCTATGAACCGAGGGATTTCCCATTCTGGCATTTATATCGGAGATGGACAATTCATCAGTGCTACATCCAGTAGTGGTGTGGCGATAGCAGATATCGACGATGGCTATTGGGGACCACGCTATGTGGGTGCAAAACGAGTACTATAACAAACAGGCTGTAATGATGATGTCATTACAGCTTTTTTTACGATACAATGCAGATGAGAGCATACAGGAGTTACTATGACGCATACAGGATTCACATACAAGATGTACAATTTTCCTATGGCTCGCAACCAGTCATTCACGATATGACTATGACCATACCGAAAGGGGAGTTCGTCCTAGTGGTAGGACCGAATGGATCTGGGAAAACCACATGGTTACGCATGGTGGCAGGCTTATTAGAACCCACAGCGGGTCACCTTTGCTTAGACGGGATTAGCCCGAAGGAAGCGCAAATGAAAGGGCTCATTCACTTGGTGCCACAAATTTACAATAAAAATGCAGCCCAATTTCCCTGCCACCGTAGAAGAAGTGGTGGGATTGGCCTCTTTCATGTGCCTAAAAAGACCGAAAAGGGCGGATCCTTGAAGCCTTGGAGTTAGTGGGGATGCAATCATTTTTGAAACGGCGCATCGGCGAGCTCAGTGGCGGTCAACAACAACGTGTCATGTTGGCGCGAGGCCTTGGCACGCAAACCGAACTATATTTTTATTGGACGAACCGACCAGCAGCATCGATTTCGATACGAGTAAAAATTTATGACGTATTGCGGTCTCTGAAATCTGAAAAATATTACTGTCATCATGGTCACCCATGATGTGACAGAAAACCATGCAAGTGGCAGATACAATTTTATGTGTGGATGGACATGCTTGTTACTACGGACCTTGTAAAGGCTTTATGGAAAGTCATCAAGGCTCTCGTTTGGCATGGCATTTAGGAGGTTAAGATGGATATTTTATCCTATACATTTATGCAACGTGCCTTTTTAGCAGGCCTCATTGTGGCTCTCATGTGCCCCTTGATTGGCATGTTCATCGTCATCAAACGACAATCCATGCTCGGCGATGGCTTAGGTCATATTGCCTTTGCGGGTGTGACGGGGGCATCCTTGCTGAAAGTGTACCCACCATTGGGCGCCGTAGTGCTTACCGTTCTTTCAGCGATGGGCATAGAACTGGTACGACGCTACCAAAAACAATACGCCGATATGATTATGGCATTATTCTTTTATGCAGGCTTAGCCCTAGCGATTGTATTTTCCACGCTGGTAAAAATGCCGAGCACAGGACTATTGAACTTTTTATTCGGCAGTATCTTGACGGTGACCATGACAGATATTTATGGTATCGGTGTTGTGGCAATCGTGGTGGGCATCATTATGAAATTCGTGTATCACTCCTTGATGCTCACATCCTTTGATGAGGAAATCGCTCGCACCGTAGGCATCAATGTGAACCGAGTGAATATGATCTTTGCCGTTCTAACAGCCTTAGTCGTTGTCATGGGGATGACCGTAGTAGGCATCCTATTGATCAGTGCCCTTATGATTGTACCAGTAGCAACTGCGCATCTATGGAAACGAGGTTTCAAAGAAACATGGGGCATTGCTACCGTCTATTCCGTAATATCCGTTATTGGTGGACTGTGCAGCGCCTTTTGGTTAGACTTTGCACCAGGGGGAACCATCGTGTTGACAGCGATAGGGCTCTATGTCATTACGTTTTTGGTGAACTTGTTTAAGTGTAGGTAACAAATATATATAAATTTTGCATAAGCAGCCTGTAAGGCTGCTTATATGCTATACTGAATATATACTGAATATATACTGAAATAGTTTCGTAAGGAGTATAAAAAAATGAAAACATCGGAAGAAATAAAAGCGTATATTGTGGGAAGGCGCTAATGAATTACGCGGTTCAATGGATGCAAGTAAATATAAAGATTATATGTTAGGGTTAATGTTCTATAAATTTTTAAGTGATAGAACATTAGACTATTTTAGAAAATTTGCAGAATTAGGTGAAGTAGCACAAGAAAAAGGTAGTAGAAGAATACACCGCTTGTTTTTGAAAATGATAAATATAAAGATATGTTTATAGAAAATATCAAAAACTACCTTAGGATATGTAATTCAGTCAAACTGTTTGTACCAAACTTGGTTACAAAAAAATTGAAGATAATACCTTTGAAGTAGATGATGTAAGCAATAGTCTAAGTGAATTTGAAAGATTAATTGTAGGCACAAAAAGATGCAAATGACTTTAAAGGGTTATTTTTCATCATCAATTATTGACGTAAGCAATACAGCGTTGAGGCGAGGATTTAAATAAGCGAAGTAAAAAAATATTAAGAGTTTAATCTCTTTATTTTTCTGATTTAGATATGATTAGCCTACAAAATGGGGATGTATTAGGAGATACTTATGAATACTTAATAGGTATGTTTGCCTCGGATGCAGGAAAAAAAGCAGGCGAGTTCTATACACCAAGACAAGTTAGTGAGGTCATGGCACAAATTGTGGCAAAGTCTACAGAGTTTCATAAATCTAAACCATCTATTTATGACCCTACAGTAGGGTCAGCCTCGTTATTGTTGACGGTGCGTAAACATTTTGAATCGTGAGGGTGCAAGACGATTTGCATTATTATGGACAGGAATTTAACACTGAGACATACAATTTAACACGTATGAATCTGTTATTGCATGGTATTCGTCCTGAAAAAATGACAATCAAAAATGGTAACACCTTAGCACAAGATTGGCCAGAAGATCCTGAAAGACCTAATGAGGGGGTTCAGTTTGATATAGTTGTTATGAATCCACCGTATTCTGATAAAAATGGAATTCTAGAAGATATTCCTTTGAAAGTAAATGATCCTAGATTTGCTGATTTTGGTGTTTTACCACCCTAGCTCAAAAAGGTGACTTTGCTTATTTAATGCATGGATTATATCATTTGGGACAAAAGGTACGATGGCCATTGTTTTGCCACATGGAGTATTATTCAGAGGTGGTGCAGAAGCTGAGATTCGTAAAGCGGTTAGTAGATAAAAATCAAATAGATGCAATTATTGGATTACCGGAAATCTATTTACTAATACAGGAATTCCAGTATGTATTATCGTCTTGAAGAAAAATCGCACATTAGGAGAGCCAATACAAATTATCGATGCATCTAAAAACTTTGTAAAAGTAGGAAAGAATAATGTTTTGCAAGAAAAAGATATTGCAAAAATTGTTGATGCCTACATATATAAAACTGAGATAGCAGGATATAGTCATGTAACTACTATAGATGAAATTAAAAAAGAATGAATATAATCTTAATATTCCAAGATATGTAGAAGATGTGAATAAGGATATTCCGCAAGATGTAGAAGCTCATTTTATATGGAGGGATCCCACATAAAAACCTTTGAAGGATTAACATTGTTAAATCAATTAGCAAAAGATACATTAGAAAAATTCTTATAAAGAAATTAGAGTGGTTATATTGATTTTACGAAATCTACAGAAGATATACATGTAGAGATATTTTTTGAAAAATAAACATGTTCAAGCCTTTATTTAATAATTTGCATGATAGCCTACAAGAATATATTCAAAAATGGTGGGAAGCAATTATTACATGTTAATAGCGATAAAAATTTAATGTATGTGAAAGAAAGCATGCTTTATGATATGAAAGAGTTATTAAAAAGGCACAAGTGTTGTAGATCCGTATGAAGGCTATCAAATCATTTGCTGAATTATGGAAGAGAACGTTGACACATGACTTAGAACTTATACTAGAAAAAGGATTCTATGAGGGTGCAAAATTAACTAAGCCTAACATGGTGAAAAACAAAAGAATAAAAATATATTTGGTTCAAGAAGGTTGGATGGGAGAAGTGATTCCTAATGAGTTACTATCTGAAAAATTATTTAGCGCTGAAAGAGAACGCTTAACTTCTATTAAATCTCAGATGGATATGAACATAGATGTATTAAATGAAGCTATCGATAAAGCCCTAGAGGAAGGAACGTTTGAGTATGACGTACTATATGAATGCCTTGAAAAAAGAGGCGTCAGGAGAAGCAAAAACGGAAATTTGTAAAGAAAAAAATATAACAAGTGAGCTGAAAAACTATGAAAAAATAGTGAAGAGTATGTATTGCTAAAAGAAACTGAGGTAATATTAGAACAAAAATCATTTTATAGATAAAAATATAAAAGAAGCTGAAGCAGAACTAAAATGTGCTAGTATCTAATAAATTTAGCGAATTAACAAATGAAGAAATTGAACATCTCGTATATTGTAAATGGTTCGATAGCGTAGAAGGGTGTTTACAAAGATATTAAAAATACGATTCAATCTGAGATAGATGTTATTGCCATGTTAAGAGAACGTTATGAAGATACATTACATGATATGGATGAAGAAATTGAACGTTTAGAAGAAAGTTTAGAAACTTTATTACTAAATCTGGTGGTGATAGAATGAGTGATGAAAAAATACCAAAACGTCGTTTCAAACAGTTTTTAAATACGCCATCTTGGGAACAGCGTAAGTTGGGGAAGTATTGAGAGATATTTCAGGTGCACAGCATTATCCAGAGTTTGACAAAATGGACTTTCAAAGTATGCGTGTAAAAAGTTTCTGATATGAGATCATGCAGAAAATATACTTTGAAATGTTGCTATCGAATAATTATGATGAACGAAGACAGATTCTGAGAATAATTGGATCAGTAAATAGAAAGACCGGCCGTTATTTTATGCAACAGTAAGCTCGACAATTGCATTGAAATGTAGAAAAACGCCTAGTAATGAGTATAATTATAATAGATATACAATATGATGGCATTTTACCTAATATTAGAATCATCAGTTGTTTATTATATAAAATATTTATTTGACTGTATAAAATTTGCCTAAATATGCACAATCAGGAAGCCTGAGCTCAAGTTAAATCGGATATTAATAGATAATAATCAAATGTATTTCCCTAATGATCAAAATGAACAAGTACTAATTAGTAGTACTTTCTTAATAACATCGACAACCTCATCACCCTTCATCAGCGTAAGTTAAAATAAATTAGAAAATTTGAAAAAGCGTATCTAGAAGAATTGTTTGCTGATGGAAACCAGATGTAAGCCCAAAAGACGGTTTTAAAAGATTTTAAAGATGATTGGGAACAGCGTAAGTTTGGGGTGATGTCTTTGGATACATTTGCAGATACTACATTATCAGAGATGAGCAAAATGAACTTTACAAGGTAGTGCGTTAAAAACGTTCACTATAGGGGATGTATTGAGTAAATATAGGGGGATTTGATGATGTAGCTGTTGATATAATTACCATGACATAGAGGATGACAAATTGTAGAAAAGGTTTACTGGATCGAAATTGTTACAAGATGGTGATATTATCATCAGCTGATGCGAGCAGAAGATTCAACAGTTGGAAAATGCGAAATCATAGGAACTGGCAGTATAGAAAAGTACTATCTGGTTTACATACATGATTCCATGTCATCCTAAAGAAATAGTATCACCTAAGTATGTATTTTACTATAAATAACTCTATGCGTATCATCACAATTAATTCCCCATATACAGGAATTACAGGTGACTACAATTTCATGGAGCTATTAAAAGATAATACGTAATGTTTCCCAAATGTCATAAATGAACAAATGCTAATTGGGAGACTTTCAATACATCGACGACCTCATCACCCCTTCGCCCAGCGTAAAGCTTCAAAAAGTTGATGAGATTGAAAGAAGCATACCTAGAAGAAATGTTTGTATGAGAACAGTATAAGGATACGTATATATTTTATGAATAATTTATTGAAAAAGTTATGTTTATTAAAAATTCTATCTATTTTAGATAATTAAAATATTATTCAAATCTCTTCCATGAAAAAGATTAATTAAAAATCTTAGTGTTTTTGATAAATGTAAAAATTTATTTGTAAAGAATAGCAAATACTTTGGGAACAGCGTAAGTTGTGTGAGATGTGCTAGATGATACATTGCAAAGGTATGACATCATCAAGACTCAATTGTACTGATCGAAAATAGGTTCTGACTAATAATTCACTAGATATTGACTTTGAGAATGTATGGTGGATTTCTATATAAGATGTAGACGATTGAAAAAGTCTATGAACAAAGGATGATGCAAAGTAGGATGAAAAAAGCAGTGATGTTTTTAATGATCAAGATGTTGCTATTTGAATAATGCGACAATCAGTGAAACAGTTTTGAAAATGATAGCAATAGTGATAGCATGGTTTATCTAATATTTGAATCAAAGTACATTGATTTTATACAAATTTTATGTGGTCTAGTAAATGTTTCACAAAGTATAAAGTGCAGTAATAATGGATCTAACCCTGGAAGCGCAATCAAGATATTAATATTCAGATAGCATTAAGAGATACATATGTAATGTTTCCCAAAGCATGACGATGAACAAGCAATAGATTAGGGACTTTTCTTAAAGATAATCGACAACCTCATCACCCTTCATCAGCATAAGCGAAGATTTTTGATAATGAAATGTGAGTGGTATATATAGTATGTATGATGACTACCTGAGGTTAGATAAAAGAAATCTCAGGCCAATGATAATCTAGGTTAAACTTGATAGAGAACGCATTACAATATCGATATCTCTATTTTCTAGTTCTTGGATGATGTGTAAATACGTTTTTGTGTTGTATTAATACTGGCATGACCTAATCTTCTAGCAAGCATGCGATGGAAACACCGCACATAAGAGAAGTGATGCATGTGTGTGTCGTAACCCGTGAATAGAAATGATAGGAAGATCCAATTGTTTGCAGTGTCGAGCAAGGATATCATTGACGGTTGAATTAAATACTCGTCCATGAACAAAAATAGGTTTATCAGCTGGTAACCCCTTAATTAACTCAGAAAATTGCATAATGGTATACCAATCCAATTGAACTTTTCTAACAGATGATGCATTTTTGTGGGTTGAAAGCCAGTATTTTCCTTGTAATCCCAGGTTTTATTGATGTGAAGGGTTTGGTGTGAAAAGTCAAAGTCTTCTGGCGTAATGCCAAGTGCTTCTGAAAATCGAATCCCAGTTTTAGCAATTAACAAAATAAGCCAGTCCCAATTTAATGAATCTTGAAGGTTAAGGTTTGACAATAATGTGTGCAATTCAGAACTGATTAAGATATTTGATTTTTGGACGGGGAGTTTTTCCTTTGATGATTGCTTTTCTTGTAGGGTCACGATCAATGCTAGCCATCGTCAACGGCATCAAGAATAGCAGCTTTCAGTTGATGATGAAAATCCATCGTTGTTTGGCGTTCATGAGATTGAGCAAAGGCATTTAATAATTGTTGATAGGCCGTGCGTGTCATGTCACAAACTCGTAATGTAGGAATTAAAGTGCAACCAATATAATGTAATGTGATATTTTTAAAGTTACTTCTCGAATGGCTCCTTCTTTGTATGTGATAATCCACTTTTCGTAATAATCACAAAAAGTTCTTCTTTATGGTGAGTAATCATAATAACTCCTTTTAGAAAAGTGGCCTAGAGATATATTTATTCTATACTATGAAGGTAAATAGGTATAATTTGTTATAGTTATGATTGATTATGGTATAAACGTGTGTTAATAAGGAGATAATTATGGCTCGAAGAGAAAAAAGTTACTCAGAAAGGTTGTTCCAAGAAAATTTTGTAAAGCGTATGGAACAATACAAGTGGGAAGCACCAGAGGAATTAAATGGTAATAAAAGAAGAGTGACGGTAGATGATTTAATCAATAATTGGAGACAAAGAGTTAAATCGTCTTAATGCAGATAAGTTAGATGGTGTTCCTTTAACAGATAACGAGTTTAAGCAAGTGATGATAAGAGTTAATCAAATCTCTAATAGTTTTGAAGCGATAAAACTGCTTTCAGCAGAAGCAGGGAAAAGGTAAAATAGATGGTATTATTCAGCGAGTGCAAGTGATAGACCAGAAATCACAAAATAACATTGACAATCTTTAAAAAAAGAAGAGGTCAGTGGCGGTGATTCTAGTTACAAAATTGCTAGAGAAGTATGGGGTCATACAAAAAGCCCATCGATTTGATATAGTTCTACTAATTAATGGATTACCATTAATCAATATTGAACAAAAACAAAGTGATCAATCTATGGAAGAAGCGTTCTATCAGTTTCAACGATACTATGCAAAAATGAATTTGTAAATAATTTTATGGCATTTTCTCAAATGATGATTGTCATGAGTGAGGTAAATACGCAGTATTTTGCCACCCCTAAGTCAGTGGATGCATTTTAATCTGAGCTTTTTGTTTAATTGGTCATATGATGGAAAAACCGCATATGGCAAGTGCAATGAAAAAGATGACTTCATGGGAAGATATTGTAGATAATTTTTGATGATTCCCATGGCTCATCAAATGGTGGGTGATTTTGTTATTATTGATAATGCTAAACTCGCAGAAGATCAGCGACATATGTTGATGAGACCTTATCAAGTCTATGCGTTACAAAGCCATTAGGGGTGTTGCCATTGATAAAGCTAATGGGAAATATAAAGGTAATGGTGGATATATATGGCATACTACCGGTTCTGGTAAAAACAGTAACAGCATTTAAAACAGCGCAATTTTTATCAACCCAATCTGGATATGATAAAGTTATATTTTTTAGTGGATAGGAAAGAGCTAGATGCTCGGACGATAGATCGTTTTAAGGCATTTGCTATGTATGAAGGAATTAATGTTGATGAAACACAGCATAGCGGTGATATAAAAAAATTTTTCAGAGTCAAAATTAAGTAAAATTATTGTTACCACAATCTTTAAGTTACATAACTTAATGAAATTGTTACAAGAGAATCAAGATAGTTCCTTGAGGGATAAACATTTTTGTATTTATTGTTGATGAAGCCCATCGAACAACTATGGGAGATATGATGGGCAGTATAATAAGCTATTTTAAGAAAAAAACAGTTTATTCTTTTGGATTTACTGGCACTCCTTTATTTGACGAAAATAAGGTGCAAGGAAAAATTGGTGATAATAATAAAAAGATAAATACTACACGGGGAGTTATTTGGACCTTGTCTGCATGAATATACTATAGATGAAGCGATTGCAGATAATAATGTGTTGGGCTTTCACGTAGAATATATTAACACTGGGAGTTTAAAACGTATGATTCTTTAAGGGAAAAGTACTTGAAGATATATTATTGAAATCGGAAGAATCCTCTCATGAAAAATAAAAATTGGTCAGCAACTGGAATGAACTGAAAGTTGAAACTGAGGCTAAAGATAGAAAACTTTTTAATTTATCAGGGATGAAGTGCATATTCCTCGTGTTGTATCTGATATCATACAAAACTGGGAAAAGCAGTCACATGGAAGACTCTTTAATGCTATTTTTAACTGTAGCAGAGAAAAAACGTGCCATTGCCTATTATTTAGAGTTTAAAAAGCAATTATATAAAAAGAATGTTGAATTAAATATAGCAGTTACTTTTTAGCCCTCAGAGAGAAAATCAAAAGGAGTTTTTTTAGAAGAACAAGAGTTCATCGACTAAAACCTATGAAGATTATGCAACTTTTACTGGAATTAGTTTTAATATAAATGATGCGAGTTACGATGAATCAGCCTATTATGATGATCTCTACAGAACGAGGGACTAGAGGCGGTAGCAGTGAAATCCTAAGAATATTGATTTAATTATTGTAGCAGAACGATTGCTGACTGGGTATGACTCGAAGTATTTAAATACTTTATATGTAGATAGAGAGCTAGAGCTACAGAAGTTAATTCAAAGCTTATTCCAGAACGAATAGGATCTATGGAGAATATAAAGACTTTGGTAGTGTAATTAACTTTTAAGTTTCCTCGAGATCTCGGAATATAACGTGAATGAGGCTTTAAAGCTATATGGTAGTGGTGGTGAAAAGTAGTTCTGTGATTATGCCCTATTATGATGAGGCCGTGCGACAATTACATACAGCTATGATAGCCTTGAAAACAGTGCTAAAAGATCCTACACGATGGGGCGCGCTCTGTAATGATGATAGGCTGAAGGAACTTTCAAAGTAGCCTATAAAAATGCTAGAAAACAACTGAGGTTTGTTAAGCAATATTATGCTTATGAATGGAATTCAGAAGCCTTTGGAATGAGTGAAGAGAGTTGGAAAACGGTATGTCGGTGCTTATAAAAATCTATTCCCTAGTGACCATGATGAGGATGAGGAAGTTCCTATCAGACCATTAGAAGGAGAGAGTACTATAGTAGGAGTACAAGATATTGATGCATCGTATATCTTAAGCCTTATTAAGAAGACAGTTGATGGGGAAATACCAGATACAATTGAGGAAAAATAGAAGAATTTAGTAATTTGGGACATTATGAAGAAGCTAAGTTATTGCGAGAATTTATATATACAGAATACCAAAAGTATAATCAATTAAGCTCCCAAGGAAAATTAGAAGCCTTTTTATATATGGAAAGAGCAAAAGAGAGATGCAGAGATACATGATTATGCGACAGAAATATGGGGATGAATTTTGCAGTTCTAAAAAAAGGTGTATGATAAATATTCCTTAAAAAGAGCCTGAATATATTCCTAATAAGGAAGAATTAGTGAATGCAATTAATTTTTAAAAATGCAATAGAACCGTTAGCGGGCCATCCGGGCCATCATAAACTTAAGTTTAATCAAAACCTAGGTATGTGGCTTGAGAGATGAAGCAACGATATAATTAATCTAGCAATGGTGTGTATCAGCGAATATCCTCACCCTAAATGCATACTTTCATCAAAAATATATGGTATAATAAAGGCAATAGACAATTTTAGGAGGAAACCATGACAGGAAATGAATTACGCCAAGCGTATTTGAATTTTTTTGAAAGTAAAGGACATTTAAAAGCAAGAGAGTTATTCTCTTGTTCCAGATAACGACCCATCTTTGTTATTGATCGGTGCTTTGGTATGGCGCCGTTGAAACCATTTTTTTACGGGTAAATTAGTGCCACCTTGTACACGCATTACGACAAGCCAAAGAAAGTCAATTCAGTACAGGTGATATTGAAAACGTAGGACGTACAGCACGTCACCATACATTCTTTGAAATGTTGGGTAACTTCTCTTTGGTGATTATTTCAAAAAGAAGCCATCCATTGGGCATGGGAATTCTTAACAGAAGTCATCAAATTGGACAAAGAAAAATTATATGTCACTGTATATCCAGATGACCAAGAAGCGTATGACACTTGGCATAATGAAATCGAGTTTTACCAGAAAGCCATATCAGTCGTTTAGAAGATAACTTCTGGGGAAATCGGCGAAGGCTATGCGGTCCAGATAGTGAAATTTTCTACGACTTAGGACCAGAACGTGGTTGTGATGATCCAAACTGTGCGCCAGGTTGTGATTGTGACCGTTTCCTTGAAATTTGGAACCTTGTGTTCACGCAATTCAACCGTACCGCAGAAGGTACTTACGAACCATTGGCTAAGAAAAAAACATCGATACCGGCGCTGGCTTAGAGCGTTTGGCATCTGTGTTGCAAAGGTAAAGAAAGCAACTTTGAAACAGACTTGATTTTTCCCAATCATTGAGGCCACAGCGAAAAAAAGTCGGTGTTACGTATCATACTGATGCGAGCACAGACATTTCTTTAAAAAGTTATTGCTGACCATATTCGTGCTATCGTAGCATTGATTGCTGATGGTGTATTACCATCCAATGAAGGCCGTGGATATGTACTTCGCCGTATTTTTGCGCCGTGCTGTTCGTCATGGTCGTCTATTGGGCATTCAAGGACCATTCTTGGTGCCATTAGTAGATATCGTAGTAGATATCTTGGGCGGTGCGATCTCTAACATCGTGGAAAAACAAGATTTTTGTAAAACGTGTTGTAGCGAACGAAGAAGAACGCTTTAACCAAACTTTGGCATCTGGCCTAGATATGTTAAAGCCAATTGTTGGATACATTGAAAGCTGATGGTGCTACAACAGTGCACGGTCAAGACGTGTTCAAATTATACGACACTTACGGATTCCCTTGGGAATTGACAGAAGAAATCGCTCACGAAGTCTGGTTTCACAATCGACCAAGCCGGTTTTGAAAGCGCTATGAACGAACAACGTACTCGTGCTCGTGAGGGCTCGTGAAGATGTAGATGCAAAAGTGGCAACTCAGACATTACGCATTTATCCAATGAACATATTTCTGATGATGAAAAGCGCTACAGCATCTACAGTACTTCTTATCGGTGAAGGGCGAAAGCCATCGACCGTGCTGAAGATGGTCAAGATGTGACGATCATAGTAAAAACGACTCCATTTCATGCAGAAGGGGCGGACAATTAGGTGATACTGGTTTCATCGTAGGCCCATTGGGTAAAAGTAGAAGTGCATACAGCGAAAAAATTACCAGAAGGCACTACGTACCATGTAGGTACTGTGGTAGAAGGTAGCATTTCTGTAAACGATGAAGTAACCTTTGCAGTAGATATAGAACGTCGTCAACATATGGCACGAAACCACACAGCTACGCACTTATTGCATCTGCATTGCGCTCTGTATTGGGCACTCATGTTAACCAAGCGGGTTCCTTAGTAACACCAGACTACTTGCGTTTTGACTTTACACATTTCTCTCCAGTCACAGCAGAAGAATTACAAACCATCACAAACATGGTGAACGAACAAATTCTTCGTGCCTCCACATTGGAAGTAGAAACTATGTCCATTGATGCGACGAAAGCAAAAGGGTGCGATGGCATTGTTTGGTGAAAAATATGGTTCCGAAGTACGTGTTGTATCTGTACCTGAATTTTCCATCGAATTGTGTGGCGGTTCTCACGTAGAAAATACAGGCTTTATCGGTCAATTCCGTATTACTTCCGAAGGTGGTATCGGTTCTGGCGTGCGCCGTATCGAAGCGGTTACAGGTAAAGCAGCCCTTGCCTTAGCACAACAAGAAGAACACACGGTAAAATCTGTAGCAGCTCTTGTGAAAGCTAAACCACAAGAAGTGGTAGGCAAAAGTACAACAAGTGCTTGACCATGCGAAAGCCGTAGAGCGTGAGTTAGAGCAAGTGAAAAAAGAATTGAACAGCGGTAACCTTGATGGTGTCTTAGCGGGTCAATTTACAGTAGGTGATGTGACAGCTGTGGTTGCATCTGTACCAGTATCCGACATGGGCGAATTGCGCGATATGGCGGACATGGTTCGTGACAAAATCGGCTCTGGCGTAGTTCTTTTGGGCGCAGCTGGTGGCGATAAAGTAAACTTTGTCTGCATGGCTACGAAAGATGTAGTGGGCAAAGGTATCCATTGTGGTAACATCGTAAAAGCGGCAGCAGCAAGCGGGAGGTGGTAATGGCGGTGGCCGTCCAGATATGGCACAAAAGTCGGTGGTAAAGATCCAGCGGCTATGGACCAAGCCTTAGCAGCAGGTAAAGAAACGATCCAATCCATGGTTGGATAAGTTTACGATAGATGAGACTTTCAGTAGAAAACTCATGATAAGGAGGGATTGTATGAATCTTTCAGATAAAACGATGGTGATTAAAAGCGGTGCAAGCAGCGACCGTTAACACCAGAAGAAGTATTTCAACATGTATTTCAAGCGTTGGCGGAAAAGGGATATAATCCAATTAGCCAAATTACGGGGTACCTCATTTCGGGAGACCCAACGTATATCACAAGTTACAACAATGCGCGCAAAGATATTCGCAGCATTGAACGTGATGAACTCATTGAGGAACTTGTGAAAGAGTATGGAAAGCGAAACAATTATAATGCGTATTATGGCACTTGATGTGGGAAGTCGGACCATAGGGCGTCGCATGCAGTGATGCTCTGTATATTACAGCCCAAGGTATCGAAACCATTCGCCGCACATCTCACGAAAAAGACTTTCAGCGCATTGCGGAATTGATCCGTGAATATGAGGTAGATACCATTGTGGTGGGCATGCCGAAAAATATGAGATGGTACCAAAGGGGAACGGGCAGAAAAAACGGAAGCCTTTGTGGAAAAAGATGCAAGAAGTCATCTCCACACCAGTTGTATTTTGGGACGAGCGTTTATCCACAGTGATGGCAGAAAAATCCCTCATTACTCGCTGATGTAAGTCGTAAAAACGGAAAGAAGTCATTGATAAGATGGCGACAGTTGTCATTTTACAAGGCTATTTAGATAGTCGTTCATAAGGAGGTATACTATGATCGAACAAGGATATGAAGGTGAAGTGTCTGTTATTGTCATTGAAGACGAAAATGGAAACGAAAGATATTACGAAGAAGAAATGATGATCCAATATGATGGAAAACCATTTGCTATCTTGGTATCTCTTCCACCAGAAGATGAAACTGAGCATGATGAGCCAGAAGTGATTATTGCGCGCATTGATGAAGAAGATGGAGAACAAGTATATGTAGCTCCAACTGACGAAGAATTCGATGCAGTGATCAAATTGTACGAAGAAATGGACTAATCAGTCAGGAGGGCTGTAACAGATTGTCGAAGGACGGTTAGTTACAGCCTTTTTCATATGCTATGTATGCGTGGAGAACTAAGAGATATGGCAACAGAAGAAAAGAACAAACAAATTCAGTATGAACTATATATTCCCGCCCAATTTAACGAGGTCATGCGAAAGTCATTAGAATCGTTGATGGAGGATATGTTAGAAGATATAGGGACTGTACATGAAGGGGAATCGGTGTATAAAGAAAATGGTGTCATTGACCATTGCGTACTTCGCTTTTCCATGGATGAAGGAGATGAATTCGTAGAGGAAATACTCACCTGTTTGAGAGAAGCGGGCATACCTTATGGTGCTAAGTTATATCAGAATGGAAATGTCATTGCAGAATTAGGTGATTTACATCATATCTATGTTGTGTTGGACGCGTCATTAGGAGATGCGAAACAGTTCAAACGGTTGGATAGAAAAATTTCTAAGGCATTGAAAGAAAATAACATTGTTAGTGATCCCACACTACGTATTCCAGAGGGAGTGGCTATCTTTGCGTATTATGTAGCAGATAAGGATCTTGCAGTTAAGACCATTGAGAAGTATCTTCGCAGAAGTACGTTAGGAAAAGGGGCTACTATCGATGTGGTAGACTCGGACCTTACGATTCATGAACGGTTTATGACAGATATATACAGCATCTATCGTGGGGTAGTGCCTGATTTGTGGTCTGCCATTAAAAATGAGTGGAAAGGCATCTCTTCGCAAGAGTGGATGCACTTGTTGCCCTGCTTATCCAGATACGCCGGAAGGGCTTAGTTTCTTACTTAATATCGTGAATGGTACGTATCAGCGAGAATATACATCCATGAAGGTCACATTCCCTATGTTCCTCTATGAAGGCAAAAATTCTACTTGCTGTCAGCACGTCAAATGTTAGAATTTGATCTTCACGGACGAGATGTGATGAACATGGATATATTAGGGCCTGATGTAAAGCCGTCACAAGTACGAGCGCCTTCTAAACAGAGAAATCTGTGCCTGTTTGCGACTACTGGGGGAAGGGAAGAGGCATCGCGTTTCTACCTTGACTATAACCCGACAAAATCCGGTCATGTAGGACAAGTGCTCTATTATGATGGGGACACGCATATGCTTTGGAGGTGTTGGGGCCGTCTTTCAGTCACGCCTTGTTAGAAATTATGGATGAAATGTCTGATAATTTAGCGGATTCCATTCTAGAAACCGTTATGGAACGCATTATGAATTTGAATGTAGAAGCATTGGACCTTGATAGCGATGATAATCAGCTCCTGATGAGTACTATGGCTATCCTAGCTGAAAGTACCGTGGAAGATGGCATGAGTCCTACAACCCTTAGAAGTGGATGTATGGGCATGGTATTGTTAGAAAATGCTACCTTTGATATGGAGCAATTTAAAAAGGATTTGCTCGCTCAATGGGATATTGTTTCCCTCACAAGTCCAGATGGTATGAAAGCGGGAGCGACGAGTGGTTACGAAAGATGTGGACTCTGTAGAAGAAGCAGATATGGAGGAAGCACACGTTTTAGTTATTGATGACTACAAAGTGATGATAGCACCATTTTCCTTTGCTATGCCGGTAGAAGCAGTAGAAAAAAAGTAGAAGCGGGGGCGCTGAGAAATTACCTATTTGATAATGGCTTAGAGGCGATTATAAAACATACGGGCTATGTAGCGATTGGTATCCTAGAAGGCACGGGTAATACATTGGAAGAAAGCATTTTGCTGTCGAAGTTACTTGCAGTGGCAACACAACAAAAAGGAACGACGGCTATCTATACGAATGGCGTCCTCTATGAAGCGGACATGTACTACAAAAGAAACGGAGCGCCTACGAGATGATGTCTTGCCTATGGTGAACCTAGTGTGGGTTGATATCGATTTTGAAGAAGATGGAACAACATCTTTGTATACCAGTGGCATGGAAGAGTTCGGCCAACTCAATGTGGAATTCTTGCATTGTCCATGGGATCCAGAGCGTGCTTGGAATTATATCCTTAGTGTGGCGAATTATGTACTAACATCTGGCAAAGAGTTAACAGACGGTGATTCTGTAGGTAGAACAGAGGAAGAACAGCTGATAGTTCATATCGATGAACCAGTCCATGCAGATGGATGGCGAAGTATACAAGTTTTCTTTGATGAAAGTGAAGAAGAATAAATAATGAAAGGGGCTGTAGATTAATAACAGCCTCTTTTTGTTGTATAAACAGATGTATATAGAAAAATTGCTATATACACTCCTAAAAATGGTATAATATAGTATTCATTGAAAAGGAGATTGCTGTGAAACAATATGTAAAATACATCTACGGATGTGTAGCGATTCTGTTGGCGACCGTACTGGGCGTGCTAGCAGGTATGTATTATATTCCTTGGACTGGCGGATCAAGGGAAGAGGTAGAAACGGTTGTCATTAGTGAGAACCAAACGGGTGCAGAGATTGGTGATGTGCTCTATGAAAGAGGTCTTATCACGTCACCTACGGTATTCCGTGCAGCCTTGCGTTTAACAGGGACCATGGATAAATTACAACATGGGTATTACCAAATCCCTCATCACGTTAGCTTGAGCGAGATTATTGGGTTGCTCCAACAAGGAAGATTACAAACGGTGACACTCACCATTCCCGAAGGATTTACCATCGGTGAAATTGGGAAGCGCATCGAGGAGCAAGGTATCGATACACAGTATGCTTTCATGGAAAAAGGAAAGACCTATACGCCTTACGAGTACATGGTAGGTACGAAGCCTGTTACCCTATCGGGTGGAAGGATTCCTGTTCCCTAGTACCTATGAGATTCCTGTAGGTAGCAAAGCAGAAGATGTAATGGCCATCATGGCGGACGAAATGAATCGCCAATTGACACCGAAAATGCGCCAAGATATTGAAGCCCAAGGGATGACTATTTTTGAGTTCATCACCTTAGCATCGTTGGTAGAAAAAGAAGCGAAGTTCGACGAAGACAGACCGATTATTGCGACTGTATTCCGTCAACGTCTGAAAAACTGGCATGCCGCTAGAATCTTGCGCTAGCATTCAATACATTCTAGGCTATCCAAAACCGCTCATTACCATTGAAGATACAAAACTAGAAAGCCCATACAACACATACCTTCATAAAGGCTTGCCACCGGGGCCAATTGCAAACCCAGGTATCAAATCCATGGAGGCTGTTCTCTATGCACCGGCAACAGACTATTTATTCTTTGTGGCTGATAAAGAGGGGCATCATCATTTCACGAAAACCTATGAAGAACATTTAAAAAAATAGTGGATCAAATTTATGAAGATTAAAGAGATTTTAAATGAACAACGCATTTATGCACTCCCGCATGATGTGCCAATTTTACGAGAATCGGAAGTAGAACTCTTTGAAGACTTAATCGGTTTGTACAAGCCGAAACGGGTCTTGAAGTAGGCACGGCTATTGGATACTCGTCCCTGTTATTGGCAAAACATATGGACAAAGAAGGCCACTCATCACTATGGAGTTAGACGATGTGCGCCATGGTATGGCTACTCATTTCATTTCCCAATCGGATTATGCAGAGAAAAATTACGTTGCTAAAAGGAGATGCTACGGAATTACTAGAGACTGTGGAAGGTCCTTTTGACTTGGTATTTTTAGATGGTCCGAAAAGGGCAGTACTTAAAACAGTTGGAGATGATTGAGCCGAAGTCGGCAGAAGGGGCGGTGGTATTAGCAGATAATGTCTTATTCCGAGGCTATGTGCGGGGAGACAAAGAGCCGCCACGTCGCTTTAAAACTATTGTAAAACGATTACAAGAATACTTAACCTATGTAGAACAAAAAGAGCACTACAACACCACCATTTACCCTATGGGAGATGGCATGAGTGTCAGTGTATGGAAAGGATAAATAGATGACAAAACGACATATGGAATTACTAGCGCCAGTGGTAATATGGATAAATTAAAAATGGCTATTCGCTATGGTGCGGATGCTGTATATTGTGCAGGCCGTGCCTTTGGATTGCGCGCTGCAAGCTCGAACTTTGACAATGATCAATTGAAAGAGGCTGTAGAATTTGTACACAGCCATGGCAAAAAAATCTATGTTACCTGTAATATCATTCCTCACAATGAGGACTTAACAGGCTTAGAAGAATACTTACAATTCTTGGAAAGTATCAAGGTAGATGCTATCATCGTGGCAGACTTGAGGGATTTTCTTGTTAGCCAAACGCGTGGCTCGAGGATTGGAATTGCATGTGAGCACCCAAGCGAATACAACAAACTATTTGACAACGGAGTTCTGGAAAGAACAAGGAGCGGCTCGTGTGGTGGTAGCTCGTGAAGTGAGCATCGAAGACATCAAAACAATGCGTGAAAAAGCAGATATCGAAATTGAAGCCTTCGTTCACGGTGCTATGTGTATTTCTTACTCTGGACGTTGCTTACTAAGTAACTATATGACAAATCGTGATGCAAACCGTGGAGCTTGTACACAAGCGTGCCGTTGGAAATACAATTTGGTAGAAGAAAACCGTCCCGGCGAATATTACCCAATCGAAGAAGATGAACATGGCACATACATCTTTAACTCCAAAGATTTATGTTTGTTGAAATATATCCCAGAGTTGTATAAAGCAGGCGTAGATAGCTTGAAAATCGAAGGCCGTATGAAATCTGCACTATCGTCGCGACCGTATCTAAAGTGTATCGCGAAGCTATCGATACATTCTTAGAAGAAGGTGACGATTGGTATGTACGTGATGAATGGTATGCAGAATTAGAAAAAAATCTCGCACCGTCCATACACAGAAGCATTTGCTATGGAAAAACCAGGAGAAGAAGCGCAAAACTACGGTAAATCTTCCAATACACAAACCCATGATTTCATCGGTCTTGTGGAAGGGTACAATGCAGAAGAAGGCTATGCGTACATGGAACAACGCAACAATTTCAAAGTCGGGGAAACAGTAGAATTCTGCCAACCGAATGGACCATTGGTGAAACACGTTATCACACGGATGACCGATGAAGATGGCAATGACATTGATGTGGCAAAACATGCACAAATGAAATTACGATTATATATCGACACACCATTGGAAGAGTTCTCCATGATGCGCCGTGAAACAAAGCAAAAAAATAAGTCTGTAACGAACTAGGGAGGCTAAGGATGCAAGAACAAGACATTGTCTATGATCCGCAGTATGTGTACTTTCAGATTGACCGAACGCATACGAATTATGTGAATCGTATATTAGAAGGCTATGAATATGTGGGTGTCATGACGACGGTCAATGCAGAGGGATTGTGCATGGTGCGCACCACTGAATCAACCCGTGCATTGGCGGTACAAATTTTGCAATCCCTACCCATTTCTGTGACTCTCTTGGATGAAGCAAGTTGTGAAAGAGAGACACCACATAGTGGTAATCATGGTTAGAAACAATGAGTACAGTGGAGAACTAAGAGATATGGCAACAGAAGAAAAGAACAAACAAATCCAATATGAACTATATATTCCTGCTCAATTTGATGAGGTATGTCGAGAATCATTAGAAATCTTGATGGAACATAAAGTACATGGCGTAGGAGAGGTGAGCCCAGGGAAAAAAACGTGTATAAGGAGAATGGAGAGTAGACCATTGCTTGCTCTACTTTTCCTTCGAAGATGTGCCAGACATTATTGGAAGAGGTTTTAATCTCCTTAGAGGAATTGGGTATTCCCTGTGGCTCCCAGCTCCGTTGTGATGGAGAGGTTGTGGCTGACCTAGGAAACTTGCACCATGTGTATGTTACATTGGATGGGGCCCTAGGAGTAGCACAACAGTTCAAACGATTAGATAAGACGATTATGAAGGCCTTAGGAGAAAATGTGGTGGTTAGTGCCAATTTTATTGAACCTGAGGCAGAACAAGTGCGCTTTACCTATTATGTGGCAGACAAAGACTTGGCGATGGAGGTTGTTGAAAAGCACCTTCACAAAACATAAATTAGGCAAAGGGGCATCTATTCAGGTAATTGACTCCACCTTAACCATTCATGAACGGTATCTGAGCGATATATCTCGTATGTATCGTGGGTTGAGTGCCTGATTTGTGGACTGCCATTCAAAGTGAATGGAAAGGCATTTCTTCACAAGAGTGGATGCACTTGTTGCCGCTATCCAGACACGCCGGAAGGGCTTAGTTTCTTGCTCAACATTGTAAATGGAACGTACCAACAGGAATATACATCCATGAAGGTCACATTTCCTATGTTCCTCTACGAAGGCAAAACGATTCTACTTGCTGTCTGCGCGTCAAATGCTAGATTTTTGATGAACATGGCTTTGATACGAGAGCATTAGATATTTTGAGTCCAGATGAAAAACCCGGGCAAGTACGATCTGCCTCTTCTCGTTGGAATCTGTGCTTATTTGCGACTACTGGAGAAGGGGAACAGGCATCGCGTTTCTATCTTGACTACAACCCTACCAAATCTGGTCATGTAGGGACAAGTGATTTACTACGATGGGGACACGCATATGTTAGAGGTGCTAGCGCCGTCTTTCAGTCATGCCTTGTTACAGATTATGACAGATATGTCTGGGCGGTTAGGAGATTCTATCATAGAGAGTGTCATGGAACGTACTATGAACGTAAACATAGAAACCTTGGACTTTGATAGTGAAGATAATCAGCTTATGATTAGTACCATGGCTAGCCTAGCTGAAAGTATCATGGAACATGGCATGGGTCCTATGATCGGCAGACGTGGATGTATGGGCATGGTATTGCTAGAAAATGCTACCTTTGATGTGGAGCGATTTAAAAAGGACTTGCTTGCGCAATGGGATATTGTTTCCGTAACGAGTCCAGAGGATGAAAGTGCGAGTACGCAGTGGCTACGAAAGATGTGGAATCCGTAGACGAAACGGATATGGAAGATGCACACTTTTTAATTATTGACGATGCGAAAGTCGTCATAGCGCCATTCTCCTTTGCTATGCCTGTACAAGCGGTAGAAGCGGGGGTACAGCGAAATTATCTATTCGACAATGCCTTAGAAGTGTTTGTGAACCATACGAGCCATGTAGCGATTAGTGTCGTAGAAGGTACGGGAAATACATTAGAAGAAGGTATTTTTGCTGTCGAAGTTACTTTCAGTGGCAACACAACAAACAGGAGCTACCGCTATTTATACGAATGGCGTCCTCTATGAAGCGAAAAAGTACTACGAAGAAACAGAGCGCCTACGAGATGATGAGTTACCCATGGCGAACCTCGTGTGGGTGGATATCCATTTTGAAGAAGATGGAACCTTAACCTTGTACACCAATGGTATGGAAGTATTCGACCAATTAAATGTGGAACTTTTACATTGCCCGTGGGATCCAGAGCGGGCGTGGAATTATATCCTTAGCGTGGCGGATTATGTACTGACATCGGGGAAAGAGCTAAAAGATGGCGATACAGTGGGCAGAAATGCAGAAGAACAATTTACAGTGTATATTGATGAACCGCACCATGCAGAGGGAACGCAAAGCATACAAATTTTTGTTTGATGGCGTAGAAGAATAAATGAATGGAAAAAGGGGCATGGCGTTGGCGATGCCCCCTTTTATATAGAATAGCTTAATAAGATAGAATACTAGATAGGAAAAGGTATGGGTAAGAAAAAAGAACTCAAAAAAACAGAGGAAGGAAAAGAAAATAAAAAGCGAAGGTACAGCAAGATAGATGGGCTGACAGGGTGTATGAATTAGTTATTCCTCGCATATATTGAGGAATCTTCCTTAGAAACATTAGTGCAGATTGTAGAAGAGGAGTTGCAGGAAGGAGGGGAAGTGTATGGCTATGGCGAACACTATGACTCGCGGGGATTCTTTAAACATTGCTATCTTGAATTCTGTGCACGAGATACTAATAAAGTTATAGATCGTATTATTTCCACTCTCTCGGACCATGGACTTCCGTTAGGGTAGTGGATTGTGGCAGAATGATAAGGTGATTAAGCGGATAGGGCGATTGCATGTGATTAAAGTGGGTTTTAGCCCTAGGGTAGATCAAAATCCTATGGTCACCCACATCTTTGCAAAGCGGTTTCATGAAAAAACACTTGCGTTGCTTAGTAGTGTGCAGGTATTTAGTGCTTTTTGTCACAGATATAGATACTCATAAAAGTGGCTTTGTATTATTATGTTATTGATAAAGAATTAGCTATGGAAGCCATTGATGCGTGTATAGAGATTTTCCGCTTGGTTTTACAAGCTAATGTGCAAATCATTGATTCAAAGATGACTGTCCAAGAATACTATATGAATCAAATGACTCGACCTTATCGCCACTTTATCCAACCTATATGGCGGAAAATGCAAAAGAATGGAAAGGTGTAAAAGAATCCAGTCAGCAAGAATTACAAAAGGTGTTCCCTAAGACTCCACAAGGAGTACTTGATATGCTTAGTGTGGTTGACGGAACGTGGAATAAACGATTTTCTTCGCCTCAACTGAAAGTGCCTCTATTTATGGTGGAAGAGCAAACACTATATTTATTGTCAGCAGAGGAGATGATGACACATAGTAGTGAAGGACTGAATATATTGAAACCAGCCTTAGAGGCTTCGGTACGACCAAAAGGGGTACGAGCTCGCTTGTCGCAGTGGAATGCTTGCTTAATTGCTAAGTCAGAAGAGGGTGAATCTCGATTGTATATTGACTATCATCCTACCAAGGAAGGCATAGAAGGGCAAGTATTATTCTATGATGGTCACTCTGAGAGAATGCAAGTAGTAGCGGCATCTTTTGCTAAGTTTTTGGCAACGATGATTGGAAACGATTGGCATACATATAGTTTGAGTATAATACAAACGTTGACAGAGTTAGTACAAACATATGAAAGCCAAGAAGTACCACTGAAACATGATACGATAGGTCTGATACAAAAGGGGCTAGCTATGATGGAAGCAGATGCAGAGAGAAAGTTAAAACGCGTAAAAGGAGAAAGCGGAATGCTAGGTATCGTTCCTTTTTGCGGGACATAGCTTTTAATTTTTTTCAGAGTTGGTAACACGATTACGATCAGATTGGAATATTAAGGTGGATGTAGTCCAGCAGAATAATGGAGAAGGTTACATTACTTGGCCAGGAGAGGAGGAAAAAGAACAAACTACCTATGAATTATGTATAGAGGGTGTGGAGGTAATTCTTACTTTCATGTTAGATACTATGCCTGAGCATATACTCAAAGAAATTGCCACTGAAAATATTTCAAAAGAAGTGAGAAAAGCGATTTCTGAACATCAGACTTATGTAATGGTTATCGCCGTAGAAAATGGTAGAACCGACCTTGAAAAAGATTGCTTAATTGTAAAAATACTGGATTCATTGAGTCGTCAAGCGGGGGCTCTATGCGTGTGTGCGAATCAGGGGTGCGTATGACAAAGTGGGGTATCAGCAAAGAGCACAACTGTTACACTCAGGAGAACTGCCGACAGAGAATCTTGTATGGTTTACAATAGAGGAAGAAGGAGATGGAACCACGTCTTTGGTTACATCAGGGCTAGAGATGTATGATCTATTAGAACTAGAGTTGAGAGGCTTTCCTTATGATGTAGAAAAATGAAGAACTATGCACTAACGATGGTGGGTCATCTGATTAGGGACAATATACAATTGTCGGAAGGAGATACCTTCCAAGATCAGGAAGGATATCCTCATGAGGTTACTATTGTAACTAGCAATGATGGTAATCAACGAATGCTACGAGTGGATTATTACCAAATATGAACTTGAGTTTTTAGATTGATGTGGATCAGCTGTGAAAGCATAAGGAGAAATGGACGAATAGTAAAAGGGACAGGTAGAAAGCTAGATGTCCCTTTTTTACTTAGTTACATTATTTGTGTTAAAGTATGGATCAAATATGTTTAATTTCTAATTGCTAATTGCTATGTAAGGGTTAAACTATTTATATGCAAGTGTTCAATTTCTACTTGCAATTTAAGTTAGAAAAATTAAATAAATTATAAAAAAACACTTGCATAGTTGTTAGGGATATGATATTATATATTTGTTGTTACGGTACGTAACAAAACGGTAGCGAAACAGTGTTTCCCAAGGACAGTTAAGATGATTCGTTACTATGGATAGAAGATATCGGGGCATAGCGCAGTTTGGTAGCGCACCGGCTTGGGACCAGGGGGTCGCAGGTTCGAATCCTGCCGCTCCGACCATTTTCTTATGTGCGGGTGTAGCTCAATGGTAGAGCCCCTGACCTTCCAAAGTCTGGTTGCGAGGGTTCGATTCCCTTCACCCGCTCCACTTATACATGTGATTGTATTTAATACGTTCCCATACAGAGACAATGTCTATGTGATGGGTTATTTTATTATTTACAGTAAAATAACATGACATAATTACATATGGTTCAGTAGCTCAGTTGGATAGAGCAACGGCCTTCTAAGCCGTGGGTCGGGGTTCGAATCCCTCCTGGATCACCGGCGATTAGCACTTTGTTTCGGCAAGGTGCTTTTTCATTTGGAGGGCCCTCCGCTACGCTACGGGGTGAACATCGTATCGACTAAGTTTGCGTCGTCGCTATGCTCCTAGCGCACTAAGTCGATTACGTATCCCTCCTGGATCACTACTAACAAAAGGATTCTATGTTTTCTAGAATCCTTTTTATGTTTCAATTATTAAAAATAGGTTTACAGCATATATGCTAGGTAGTAGAATTAGGGTAAAAGTATTTAATATTGTAGTCCTACTTCTTGTTCTTATTTTTGGAAAAACTTGAAAAGGAAGTGAAGTGGTGCAGGAAATATATTTCTATTTTGATGATTCTGGAGTACTGCATCCATCTAATGATGCGGGAGTTTTTGTATATGCGGGATATGTGTTTTTGAATAAATCTGATAAAGAATGTGCAAAAACGTAAATATAAAAGTTTAGTGAAGAAAAATTCAATTAAGTCTAAACACGGAAGATGAATTGAAGGCTTGTAAACTTAAGAATAGCCATAAAAGAGCTTTATTTAATGTAATGAAAACATATGAGACTGTATCGTCAATTGTTAAAATTAAACGTATATACGAGGGTATATTGAGCAATGTTAAATCGATATGTAGATATAAAGATTATATTTTGAAATTAATAGTAAAGGAAAAAGTTAAAAGATTTTTATTCAATGTAATAAACTAGATTCTACGGCGATGACGAGAGTTTACATAAATGTAGATGAACAATTAAGATCTACAAGTGGAGTGTATAACTTAGAAACAGCTATTTATGAAGAATTAAAAATACGGTATTGTTAATTATGATTATGGAAAAATTCATAAACCTATATTTTATGGGATATTGAGGTTAAAGTAAAATATTGTGAATCAAAAGCATGATTATTTGATACAGGCATCAGATATTTTTAGCAAATCGAATTTTCACTTCCTACAGAGATGAAGATATACCTCTAAGAGAACTAGATAATCATAAAAAGATTGATTTTTCCGTAAAAATATGATAGACTTTTACTACAGACAACTTGTACTGTTTACATCTAGGATGTGATATGTAATATATTAAGCGTGCTGTGTGTACGCCTCGCCTAGTTGGCAAAAAGAGCCCTTGGGGCTCTTTTTTTGTTTAACTAGGTATAGAAGCACAAAAGCGGATAGTTCAGATTGAGCTATCCGCTTTTGTGATTTCTGAGTTAGTGTAAAAAAAGCCCGATGGTCTTTTTGGTTATAGACACTATATAGCTTATTTAATCTCCAACCGCTCCATGATGCGACGCAACTGTTCTTGTACTTGTTGCATGTCGGCTTGTTGTTGCGCGATTTGCTCTTGTTGTTTCTGTACCAATGTAACTAGCTGAGATTTGCTGTATGTCGCATAGGGGTTACTTTCACCGAATTTAAGGCTAAGACCAGCGTTAAATAAACGTTCGCTACCACCTAGGTTTGTACTGAAAGAAACCATAGTTTTTTCATTTGGTCGATAAAACGCACCTAGAGCTAAGGCGTGAGAACCTTGGTAATGTCCGTAGCCGCAGCTGATGTCCCATTTATCTTCACTGTTGTAATCTTGTGGATGCAAAGCCGCAAGAGCAGCAGCACTAGCCCCTAAGGAATCGACACGACCGCCTAGACGATCCACAGAAGACTCCACTCGCTTGAACGCCTCAGGATTGGCAGCGATAGAAGATAGGTCTACGGTGCCAGTTACAGAATGGCCTGCTGTATCTGTTACGGTCAAAGACAACGTTTTATCCTGTAATTGCAAGCCGGTAGTGGAAGCCACCAAGGTATCGTTACCATCTTGACTGTTTTGCCGCTACCGCTTTCAGTTGTGCCACATTGACGGCATCCGTATCGTTGGTACCAGTCGCGACGCCAGTGATTTGGCGAGTCAGTTGTTTGCCCGCATCGCCCACGGACACAGCACCTAAGGTAGATACCCGCGTGTGGTCTGTCAGTTTTGAAGCCTGTTTCGTAGTCTGGGTCATAGCCTGCCACACCGGCGACTGTGTTGCTCACAGATTGACTGCCGACGGCAACACCACTTGCAGTGGTTACATTTGAGTCAAAACCGATAGCAGTCGCTCGTGCTACATTGGTAGTCATGTCCTTGGTAGCGCCACCGATGAGGATACTTTCATTAGCATGGTCAAGGTCCGATGGTCCCCAAACAAGATAGAGGATGTGGTATCAGTAACTGTGTTCTCCGCACCAATCACAGATAGATGGTCGGCATTGGTTACAGCGTTTTGTAACCATTGACCATGTTGTACTTGCTTGGATTAGAATTAGTCCCTGTTACCGTGTTGTCAACCCCGATAATTTGTGTGTGAAGTATAATCGGCTGTATTAGCGCCACCGATGGCTAACATGCCCTGCCAGCACTTTTCGCAACGCCTTCTTGTAGCGCAGTTTGCATGGCTTTCACCGAGGCATAATTAGTATTATAGGCAGAGGTACTGAAAGCACCTAAGGAATTTTTCGATGCGGTTTCAGCCCCCATAGTGATGGCCCCATTACTGTTTTTACAGAGTTGGCTGTGCCAGTGATCACATTAGCAACGCTGCAGTAGAACGACCAGACATAGATTCATTGGAGTTCAAGGATCCTACCACAGTGGCGAAGGCATTTTTGTCGCATTCGATAGGGTGTCTCGAAAACCATTGGCATTGAACGGACTAGACTGCACATTATAGCTCCCCAAGGTAGTAGCAAAACCGCCACCTGTATAAGAGTTAGTACCTACCGTAGTAGAGGCTACGCCAAACTGTTTGAGCTTGCTCGGAGAACTGTCACCGATAGCAATATCATTCTTTTCCAACGTATGGTCTCCAATTTCAATGGACCCCGTACGAGCGTAGGTGTTAGCCCCTACAGCTATACCAGCAGGTAGATTTTTAAAATTTCTACTTCATTTCTAATATCTCGTCCACTGAAAGTTTCTCCAAAGGATAAGACTCCTTCTTGCTTGCCACCGCCCATCATGACGGTTGCTTTAGGGCCTACCGTAATATTGGTACTCGTGTTGGCAGCCATAGCATCATATAGGACCCCCGTCGCATCATGTAATACGATGTCTTTGTCTAAATTAGCTGCTTGTGTTTGGCTCCACGGAAATAATAGCATAGTCGAAGCGAATAGAGCAGTGACAGCAGTAGAGGCTGCCAAGGTACAGTGTTTGCGGATTGGTTGTGTGTTAGTAGATACTTCTTTCATCATATCTCTCCTATTTCTTTGTTCTTACTGATTTGCGATGGATACAGAAAACGTTGGATATACGTACCCCCTTTTTGCGAATATCTGATGATGAGCTAGCGTACCATGAACAAGCTGCGTACATGTATATATGTATAGTATATCACATATATAGGGGATTTTATAGAAGGGATTGGTCCTAACGATGAAAGAAAGTTAAGGTTTGTGCGAGAGGTAGGGCGTGTATACTAGGAATCCTTTCATGGGGAAAGGTGTAGATACCATATTGTAAAAGAAATGGTATAGCTGATCGGCGATTATTTTTGATGACATAGGTTGATTCATAATTGTAAAAAGGGATTTAATGATATTTAAAAACTGGTGAAAATTTAACAATATGATTGCTTATTATTATAGTATTTTGATATAATATAAAAAGCACGTCTATAAAATCTAGAATGATTACAAATTAGTGAATCTGTGCTTTAGGCAACGCACTTGTAGTGCCTAAATTTGATATAATTGCAACATGGTTTCAATTTAAAATAAAGTTGAATGTTTTCAATTTGTAAAAATACTAATTGGGTATATAATCGTAATTATGTGACATCATTTTTCGAAGGTGGAGTGATGTCCATTTTGTGTTTTTAAATCAGATGAGTACAGCCCGTATAGGAGGTTATAAGTTATGTCGTAACAGGCAGTGAATGTTTATCTATGGGATTACGTAGGATGGTAAAAGAAAACATAATAATATACATAAGCATTCAATAGTAGGCTGACGAGAGATAGAAGGTAAGATTTGCTCTGGTCGTAGTAGGACTTTCAAAGGTGAAAGCGCGTAGTAGTATCGAGTGCAGAATATATGGAACGTAGTTAATAGTGTGTATAGGAGTCAAAAACACAATGAATAAGATATTTAAAGTTATCTGGAGCAAGTCTAAACAATGTTATATCGTTGTATCAGAAGTGGCTAAAAATCATTCTGGGAAAAAGAAAATCGTAGTAGCAACCATCTTGGCGGCTATGGCTGTGGGGGCGGAGATGAGTGTTGTTGAGGTGCAAGCGGGTGCCCTAGATGGCGGTCAAATAGGTTCGTATTATGCGACAGCAATAGGATATAAAGCGAATGCTTTTACAGATAGTTCTCTAGCCATTGGTACATATAGTTATTCTAAAGGGACACAGGTTCCTGGTGATGCTGGGTCGAAGGTAGATCCAAGTATTGCCATCGGTAACAATGCTCATGCAGTAGGTAACTCAGCATTAGCAGTTGGAATGAATGCTACCACAGACAATTCATTTGCAGTGGCCATTGGTCGAAATACCGAAGTGACAGGTGACTATGGTGTTGGTATTGGGTATAAGGCAAAAGCTACACTACATGGTATTGCCATGGGGGAACAAGCTCGTGCCATTAAAGAAGGTGCCACGACCCTAGGTGTTAGTTCCCGTGGTTATGGCAATGGTGCCATTGCAGTAGGTTGGCAAAGCCTTAGCAGGTGCTGATGTGTATACAGCGGGTAGACCGGGAGATAATATTAATAACGATAACGCAAATACTATTAATAATTATGGACAATGGGGTGACATGGCAGTTGGCTTGCGAGCGATGGCTACAGGTGGCAATGCGACAGCCCCTAGGGTCGTGGTGCTAATGCAACAGCGAGCGAATGCCATTGCTATTGGTGGCGGTGATGGAAAGGCTTATAATGATAACGTAGATAATACAATAGCTAGTGGACAAAAAGCGGCAGCCATTGGTTATAATGCCACTGCATCAAGTACAAGTGCGACTGCATTAGGTACCAAAGCATCCGCCTCTGCTGAAAATGCGGCGACCATTGGTACCAGTGCGTCCGCATCTGCAAAAGATACCTTGGCGGCGGGTTCAAGCGCAACAGCTTCTGCGGCGAGGGCGCGACAGCGGTAGGTAAAAGCGGCAAAAAGCGCAAAAAGCTGATGCCCCTAGCGTTGGGCTCTGGTGCAACGGCGTCAGAAGTCAATGCGACAGCGATCGGTAAAGGAGCGAGGCTAAAAAGTGATGCAGTAGCGTTGGGTACTGGAGCAACGGCATTAGAAACAAATGCCACAGCGATTGGTAAGGGTGCAACCGCAGAAAAAAGTAAAGCGATTGCCATCGGTAGTGAAACAGAAGCAAAAGAGTCTAGTGCTACTGCCATTGGTGATGGAGCACAAGCAGAAAAAACAGATTCTTTAGCGATTGGAACTGGGGCGATTTCTGGAGGCACTAGCGCTATTGCTGTTGGTAAAGGTGCCACTGCACAAGCGGTAGAAGCGGTAGCAGTAGGTGTTAGCACAGAAGCAAAACAAGATCACGATATTGCGCTTGGTAATGCGGCGAAAGCTAATGGTGGTGGCGCTACAGCTGTAGGTTATCTAGTAAATGCCACAGGAAACCAATCTTTTGGTGCCGGATCCAATACATCTGTGTCCGGATCGGCTGCAGTAGGCATTGGTTATAAGGTCACTGCGTCTGGTGACCGCTCCATTAGTATTGGTAATAATGATGGTAACAATACAACTAGTGCTACAGGATCCTATACCGTTGCCATCGGCTCTGCAACGACAGTCGGGGCAGTGGATCAGTTGCTATCGGTAAAAACGTACAAAACTCGAAAAACTATACAACGGCTATAGGTCTAAACCTAAGTGCTAGCGAAGAGGCTACAGCTAGCGTGTTATTGGGATATAACTCCACAACAAAGGGGAATCAATCTGTTAATATTGGTTCTACTAATACTACAGAGAAAAGCTGCACAATACTCTACAGCAATAGGTTATGATGTAAGAGCAAAAGGTAAAAATGCCATTGCTATCGGTTCTAGTGATGAGACTACTAAAAAAGTAATTGCATCATCTGAAAACTCGATTGCCATTGGTACACATGCGCAAAGTAATAATGTAGCAGCTACGGCGATTGGTAAAGAGGCGTTAGCAGGTACTGCAGATGCGATTGCGATTGGTACATCTGCAGAAGGTAATGCTACCTCTACAACAGCGATTGGTAAAAGGAGCAAAAGCTAAGAAAAATAGTGCCATTGCACTAGGTACTGGAGCAGCGGCAGAAGAGGTCACTACAATTGCTATCGGCAATGGGTCAAAAGCAAGTAAAGAAAATGATAATGCATTTGGTAATGGCAGCACAGCCAGTGGTGGTGGTTCTACGGCTATTGGTTACTAGTCAATACAACTGGTAATCAAGCTTTTGGCGCTGGCTCGAATACGACTGTATCAGAAAGCTGCTGCAGTAGGTATTGGTTATCAAGTTACAGCATCAGGAAATCGTTCCATTAGTATTGGTGCAGACTTTCAGGGTAAAGAAGACTACGGCAAGTCGACCAATACGGTAGCTATGGGTACTGGAGCGCAAGCTAGTGCAACTAGTGCAGTAGCAATAGGAACCAATACAAGTGCGAGGTTAGAACATTCCGTAGCACTTGGTGAAGGCTCTACTACAACGGCCAATGATGGGACAGCGTCGACTGGTTATTTGACAAATGAATCGGTAAGTAATAGCGGTAATGGTGTCATTGCGATTGGTAATAAACGCAATGATAAAAATGATACAGGTACTATATTGCGTCGAATTGTCGGCTTAGCTAGTGGTACGAATGACTATGATGCGGTGAATATCAAGCAATTAAAAAGCATTAGAATCAATGAGCGGCATATTAAAGCCCAAAAGGAAATGTTGCCTATAAACCAGATGCTACTGGTAAAATCACTCTAAATTACGTAAACGGTAAAGGAGAAGATGTTACTGGAGAAACAGCTGAAATTACGGATGTAGCGAAAAATCTGATGAATGGACATTGCGTACACAAGATGGAAATGCTACAGCAGTGGCTACACCGCAAACTGTGAATGGTTTGACGAAAAAGCTGTTACTTTAAAAAGCAGGCGATAACATTGCCATCGAAAATGCTAATGGTACGGTTACCATTAAGGCTAAGAATGTAGTAACATCGATTACTAGTGGAAATAGCACAGCATTGACGGTGAATCCAAGTAACGGTGCTGTGACCATTACCCCTAATATTGCAAGCTCTGTCAGGAGCCACTGGTGAAAGATGGTAAACTGGTAACTTCTGGCATCGTGAAAACTGCCCTTGATAATAAAATTGATAAAACTGCAGAGATGCATATCAAAACTGGTGAGTATACAGTTGGTACTGATGGTAAAAGCATCTTTGATTCAACAAAAATGGTAATAACCAAGACCAAAGCACTCGTGTAGTAATTAAGGACATTGCGCAAAAATCTGTAGTAGATGGTATCAATACAACAGTGAATACCCATACGACACAGATCTCCAATCTTACTACTGAGGTAGGAGGAAAAGTTAGCCAAACTGATTTTAATACTTTCAAAGGCAAAGCAATTACTTTCACAGGCGACGATAATGCTGGCGTAGCTCGTGCATTAGATACGACGTTAACAGTGAAAGGCGGCGCTAATTATACATCGACTACAGCGAATACGAACATTCGTGTCGAAAAAGATGGTTCTAATGGAGCCAATGGATTACTTGTTAAATTATCTGACAAGCTATCTGGTATGAAAAGAAATCGCTGGTAATGGCTCAGATAATTTAGTGATCAAAAAAATGGCACAAATACAGTGACAGTAACACCTGGTAAAGGTAATGATAAAGGGACTGTTAACTTTGGTGACGCAAAAGTGGTAGCCTCTAATTTAGACGCAGATATTGCCTATAAAGCGGGTACTGAGACAGCGAAGAATAAGGTTAAATTAGCAGATGGATTTAACTTCGTAGCAGGTACTGGCACAGTAGCACCTAAAAATTTACCAGCAGGTACGGCAAGTACAACAGCGACAACAGATGGAGTAGCCATTAAAAAAGGTATCGTTATTTCTACAGCAGCTAATGGTGTAGTCAACATCGGTTTAGATAGCGATACACGTGGTGCTATTGATAATGCATCGAACAAGGATTTGAGCAATCTAAATACAGCCGGTACTAATAAAGTCTCTGAATTAGCGAAAAGTCGCTAAAGAAGCCGTAAAAGTAGCCCCGGTATTAATACAACAGTGGATACAGATACAACAACTACAGCAGGTACAACAATTTACAAAAGTTAATGCAAATGACACAACAGTAGCAGTTACAGGAGATGCCCTTGCCATTACTGGAGGAGATCTAGGTACAGATAAAGTACGTGAGTATTCCTTAGACTTATCCGATGCCACAAAAGGTAAAATTAACTGCTGTAAGTGGTTTGGCTACTGTTATTGGCGGTACAAATATTGCTGGAAATGGTACAGTAACAGGACCAACTTTCAGTATTACCAAAGCAGACGGTACTAGTGAAAAATGCAACTACCTTACAAAGATGCTATCGATAAGTTAAATGCTACTAATGAAGGTCAAAAATTCAAAAAATCTCTGATACTGCAGGTAAAGTAACTACCTTAGAAGGTAAAAGTAACAGATTTAGGAACAACAGTTACTAATAATTATAATGACTTGTCTAAAAATTACTGATGCTGGAACAGCGACTACAACAGCGACGACTACAGCTGACCCACTACAAAAGGGTTGAACTTCACTGGTGACGATACAACAGACAATGGTAAAGTGCACCGTGATTTAGGAGAAACTTTAACCATCAAAGGGGAGAAAATTTCACTCGTGGAGCTAATGAGAACAACATTAAAGTTGTGAAAAATGATAAAGCTCTTGATGTGAAATTGGCTGAAAACTCTTGGTAATATTAAAAGAAATCGCAGGATGGTACACATGATTTAGTGATCAAAAATGGCGATACTAAGGTTACTGTAAAAGCTCCTAAAGATGGAAACAAAGGAAGTATCGATTTTGGAGATACGAAATTAGTAGCTTCTAACTTAGATGCGTCTATCAAATATCGTGTAAACGATGAAGCAGTAGGAAATGCGAAATCTGTTAAATTAGCAGATGGCTTTAATTACGTAGCAAGTAACGATGCAACTACAACTGCAGAAGGTCCTAAATCTGGTTTAGCGATCAAAGCAGAGGATAATGGTAAAGTTACATTCGGTTTAGATAAAGATACTCGTAGTAAAGTAGACAATGCAGCCGATAAAAACTTGAGCAATTTATCTGATGATGGTAAAGACAAAGTAAAAGAATTAGCGAAAGATGCAGCGAAAAACAGCTGTAAAAGTAGCACTGGTATCAACACAACAGTGGATACAGATACAACCACAACAGCGAGTACAACAATTTACAAAGTTAATGCAAATGACACAACAGTAGCAGTTACAGGAGATGCCCTTGCTATTACTGGAGGAGATCTGGGGTACAGATAAAGTGCGTAAGTATTCCTTAGATTTATCCGATGCTACAAAAGCTAAATTAAAAAGCTGTAGACGGTTTGGCTACCGTTATCGGTGGCACAACAATTCACGCAAATGGAACTGTAACAGGACCAACTTTTTAGTATTACCAAAGCAGACGGTACTAGTGGGAAAAATGCTACTACCTTAAAAGATGCTATCGATAAGTTAAAATGCAACTAATGAAGGTCAAAACTCAAAAATCTCTGAAACTCTGGGGAAAGTAACAACCTTAGAAGGCAAAGTAACAGATTTAGGAACAACAGTTACTAATAATTATAATGACTTGTCTAAAAATTACTGATGCTGGAACAGCGACTACAGCAAACAGACCACAACAAAAAGGGCTAAACTTTACTGGTGACGATACAACAGACAATGGTAAAGTACACCGTGATTTAGGAGAAACTTTAACCATCAAAGGGGAGAAAATTTCACCTCGTGGAGCTAATGAGAACAATATTAAAAGTTGTGAGAAAAAAATGATAAAGCTCTTTGATGTGAAATTGGCTGAAAACCTTGGTAATATCAAAGAAATCGCAGGATGGTACACATGACTTAGTAATCAAAAATGGCGATACTAAGGTTACAGTAAAAGCCCCCTAAAGATGGAGAAAAAGGTAGCATTGACTCGGAAATACGAAATTAGTAGCTTCTAATTTAGATGCATCTATCAAATACCGTGCAAACGATGAAGCAGTAGGAAATGCTAAATCCGTTAAATTAGCTGATGGCTTTTAATTATGTAGCAAGTAACGATGCAACGACTACGGCAGACGGCCCCTAAATCTGGTTTAGCGATCAAAGCAGAGGATAATGGGAAGGTTACATTTGACTTTAGACAAAGCTACGTACCACTCTTTGATAATGCAGACAAGTAAAGAGTATGTAGAAAAATGCACTAACTAATCTAAATAGCGCAATTACAGGAATGCAAATTTAAACTTTTGCAGGTAATGTAACAAAAGACGCACAAGATAAAGTCACGGATAAAATAGGTTTAGCATTAGCAACTGGCACATTACATGTCAAAGGAGATAATACAAATATTGTTACCACAGCAAAAGGTGATACAATTACTGTTGAATTGGCACAAGCTGTGAAAGACCAATTAGCCAAAGTTGGCGATACAGCCTCTAACGGCCGTGATGGCAAAGATGGCGTATCTGGATCGAAAAGGCTTAACGGGTGCAGATGGTTTAAACAATGCCACATTAAATGATAAAGTAAATGCTTTACGGAATGGTGAAGTCTGGTTCTGTGGTATACACTAACGAAGTCGGAGACCGTGTGGTAAAAAGCAAAGATGGCAAATACTACAAAGCTGATGAAGTAAAAGCAGATGGTACTGTAAAAGCTGCGGATGAAAATAATGGTAAAGCACCAGAAGGAATTGAGAACCCACAAGCACGTGTAGTGAACGGCAATGGAGATACAAAAAAACAGCAACTAGCTTATCTAACATTGCAGATGGCAAAGTAGCGACTAACTCCAAAGAAGCTGTGAACGGTGGTCAATTACACACTGTGAAATCTGACCTTGCGACAGCACTGGCGGTGACTCCAAAGTGAACACTGACGGATCCTTTACAGGTCCTACGTACAACATCACAAAAGATGATGGTACTAATGGGACTGAACCTGTTAAAAATGTAGGTGATGCGATTTCTAAATTAGATACTCGTATCAACAATGCAAACTCCACGTTATCTACAAAAGGCTTAGACTTCTACGGTAACAAGGATACAGCTGACACAGATAAAGTACACCGTAACCTTTGGTGAAACTTTAAAAAGTGAAAGGTGCTGAGAACTTTTAAACGTGAAGCAACAGCTACAAACAACATTGATGTAGTGAAAAATACTGCAGGTGATGGTTTTCGATGTGAAGCTAGCAGAAAACCTTGCGAACATCAAAAGAAATTGCTGGGGATGGTAAAACTGATCTAGTCATCAAAAATGGTGACTCTAAAAATTGTAGTATCTCCCGGTAAAAGAAAAAGAGGGTGAAAACCGACTGTTCCAGGGAAGTGAAACTTCGGTGATACGACGTTAGTGGCTAAGAATATCGAAGCAGATATTACATACCGTGCGAATAATGCTGAAGACACAGCTGCAAAACACAGTAAAAACTGAAAAAGGTTTGAACTTTATGGCAGGGGAACTGGCACAATAGCGCCAAAAATTTAGAAGCGGTACTGCAAGTCCAACAGCAACTACAGATTCTGTGGTGACTAAAAAGGTATCGCTATTTCCACAGCAGAAAATGGCGTGGTAAATATTGGTTTAGACAGCGACACACGTGGTGCTATCGACAATGCTGCAAGTAAAGATTATGTAGCAACAGAGCTCGCTAATTTAAATAGCGCAATTACAGGCAATGCAAATCTAAACTTTGCAGGTAATGTAACAAAAGACGCACAAGATCAAGATACAGAAAAAGTAGGATTGCCATTAGCAACAAAAACATTACATATCAAAGGTGATGCTACAGATATTACAACAACCGCAAAAGGTGACGCTGTTACAATCGGTTTAACAGATGCTACAAAAAGGCAAATTAGCAGCGGTAGGTAACTTAGCAACTGTTATCGGTGGTACAACGATTGCAGAAAATGGTACTGTAACAGGACCAACTTTCAATATTACAAAAGGCAACTGGTGGTACTGATCCTGCGAATACTTTAAAAGATGCTATAGAAAAATTGGATGCAGCCAACCAAGGTCAAAATACAGCGATTAAGAATTTAGGTACTAGAATTACCAACCTAGTAGACGGTGGTATGACGTTCATCGGTGATGATACAACAGCAGATAAAGTGACTCGTAAATTAGGAGAAGCTTTAAACATTCATGGTCAAAAACAACATCACTGTGAAAAAGATGGTACCGATGCAACTACATTAAATGTGAAATTAGCTAGTGATTTGAAAAACATCACATCCATCACAAATGCTGATGCAGATAATAAACCAGGTAGCAAAATTACCTTAGGTGCAGATGGTGTATCTATTGCTAATACAGCAACAGGTGCAGATGGAGCAACTGGGTGACACAAAAACTGTAACGATTAGCAAAGATGGCATTAATCGTCGGGGCATGAAAGTCACTAATGTAGCGAAAGCAACAGAGAATGGCGATGCAACAAATAAAGAATATGTAGATAATGCTATCAATAATGCTATCAATAATTCCAATACCAATGTTGGAAATAAAGGCTTAGACTTCTACGGTAATAACGACACTGCTGACACAGATAAGGTACACCGTAACTTGGGTGAAACTTTAAAAGTGAAAGGTGCAGAAAACTTTGCTCGTGCTGAAGGCGCTAAGAATAACATTGATGTAGTGAAAAACGCTGCCAGTGATGGATTCGATGTGAAATTGGCAGAAAATCTTGGCAATATGAAAGGTATATCTGGTAATGGCTCAGATAGTTTAGTTATTAAAAACGGTGATGCAACGATCACGTTGAAACACCTGCTACACCGAGCTGTAACTAACCCTACGACAGGTGATGTAACAACACCAGCTAAACCAGCTACAGTAGACTTCGGTGACAGCAATGTGGTAGCGAAAAACTTAGATGCGTCTATTACATACCGTGCGAATAGTGCTGAAGATACAGCTGCAAATACAGTAAAACTGAAAAAGGTTTGAACTTTGTAGCGGTACTGGTACAGTAGCGCCCTAAAGCTCCAGTACAGATGGAACAAATCCAACAGCGAGTACAACTACTGCAACTAGTCCAACAGCAACTACAGATTCTGTAGCGACTAAAAAGGTATCGCTATTTCCACAGCAGAAAATGGCGTAGTAAATATCGGTTTAGATAGTGACACGTGAGTGCTATCGACAATGCGACGAACAAGGACTTAAGCAACTTGACACAAGGGTCGGTAAAAGACCAAGCAAGTGCATTAGCTAAAACAGTCGCGAAAAGAAGTGGTAAAAGTAGCACTCGGTATCAATACAACGGTTACTACGGATATAACGACTACAGAAGGTACAACGATCTACAAAGTGAATGCAATTGACACAACAGTAGCAGTAGGTAGTGATGCATTAACGATCAATAATGCAACTCCAGATACTAATAAAGTGCGTGCATACTCAGTAGATTTATCCGATGCTACAAAAGGTAGAGTCAGCGGTAGGTAACTTTAGCAACTGTCATCGGTGGCACAACGATTGCTACAGATGGTACAGTAACAGGACCAACTTTCAATATTACAAAAGGCAACTGGTGGTACTGATCCTGCGAATACTTTTAAAAGATGCTATAGAAAAATTGGATGCAGACCAACCAAGGTCAAAAATACAGCGATTACGAATCTAGGTACTAGAATTACCAATTTAGTAGACGGTGGTATGACGTTTATCGGTGATGATGCGACGACAGATAAAGTAGCTCGCAAATTAGGAGAAACTTTAAACATCCATGGCCAAAACAATATCACGGTGAAAAAAGATGGTACCGATGCGACTACATTAAATGTTAAGTTAGCTAGTGATTTGAAAAATATCACATCTATCACAAATGCTGATGCAGATAATAAAACCGAGGCAAAGAAAATTACTATTAGCGGAGATGGCGTAACGATTACGAATACACAAGCTCCAAAGAAGAAAAGTGCGACAACAGGGGACACAAAAACTGTAACTATTAGCAAAGATGGTATTAATGCTGGTGGCATGAAAGTCACTAATGTAGCGAAAGCAACAGAGAATGGCGATGCGCCGAATAAAGAATATGTAGATAATGAGATTACTAAGCTACAAACAACAGTTACTAATAATGCAAATCTAAACTTTGCGGGTAATGTGACAAAAAGACGGACAAGATAAAGCGGTAGATAAAGTGAGGCTTATCCTTAGCAAAGGGTACATTACATGTTAATGGGGATAATACAAACATCGTTACTACAGCAAAAGGTGATACCATTACTGTTGAATTGGCGCAAGCTGTGAAAGACCAATTAGCTAAAGTTGGCGATACAGCCTCTAATGGCCGTGATGGCAAAGATGGCGTATCTGGAACGAAAGGCTTAACTGGTGCAGATGGTTTAAATAATGCCACATTAAAATGACAAAGCAAACGCTTTACGTAATGGTGAAGTCGGTTCTGTGGTATACACTAACGAAGCTGGGGACCGTGTTGTAAAAGCAAAAGATGGCAAGTACTACAAAGCTGATGAAGTAAAAGATGACGGTACTGTAAAAACTGCAACGGAAAATAATAACAAAGAACCGCAAGCAGTAGACAACCCACAAGCACGTGTGGTAAATGGTAATGGAGATACAAAAGCTCCTACTACTTTATCTAATATTGCAGATGGCAAAGTAGCAGCCAACTCCAAAGAAGCTGTGAATGGTGGTCAATTACACACAGTGAAATCTGACCTAGCTACAGCACTTGGCGGTGATTCCAAAGTGAACACTGACGGATCCTTTACAGGTCCTACGTACAACATCACAAAAGATGATGGTAGCAACACAACTGAAGAGGCGAAAAATGTAGGTGATGCGATTTCTAAATTAGATACTCGTATCAACAATGCAAACTCCACGTTATCTACAAAAGGCTTGGACTTCTACGGTAATAAAGACGCTGCTGACACAGATAAAGTACACCGTAACTTGGGTGAAACTTTAAAAGTGAAAGGTGCTGAGAACTTCAAACGTGAAGCAACGGCTACAAACAACATCGATGTAGTGAAAAACGCTGCCGGTGATGGCTTCGATGTGAAATTGGCAGAAAACCTTGCGAACATCAAAGAAATCGCCGGTGATGGTAAAACTGATTTGGTGATCAAAAAAATGGCGATACTACGGTTACTGTAAAAGCACCTAAAGATGGAAACAAAGGTAGTATCGATTTCGGAGATACGAAACTAGTAGCTTCTAACTTAGATGCATCTATTACATATCGTGCGAATAGTGCACCAGATACAGAAGCAAAAATCTGTAAAACTGCAAAAAGGATTAAATTTTGTAGCAAGCGACGTAGCAACTACAACTGAAGATGGTCCTAAATCTGGTTTAGCGATTACAGCAGAAGATGATGGTAAAGTTACATTTGGCTTAGATAAAGATACTCGTAGTAAAGTAGACAATGCAGACCGATAAAAAAACTTGAGCAATTTATCTGATCTTTCGGTAATAATAAAAATTACTAACTTAGCAAAAGCGATCGCGAAAGAAGTAGTTAAAGTGGCACCCGGTATCAATTCAACGGTGGATACAGATGTAACTACAACGGAAGGTGTAACGACTTACAAAGTCAATGCAAATGATACAAAAGTAGCCATTACAGGTGATGGATTGGCTATTTCTGGTGGTGACTTAGGTACTACAGATCGAGTTCGTACGTATACATTAGACTTATCTGATGCTACGAAAGGAAAATTAGCGCGGTAGGTAACCAGCATCTGTCATTGGTGGCACAACGATTGCAGAAAATGGTACTGTAACAGGACCAATTTTCAATATTACCAAAAGCAGACGGTACTAGTGAAAATGCAACTACCTTGAAAGATGCTATTGAAAAATTGAATGCAGCCAACCAAGGTCAAAATACAGCAATTACTAATTTAGGTACTAGAATTACTAACTTAGTAGATGGTGGTATGACGTTTGCTGGTGATGATGCGACAGCAGATACAGTGACTCGTAAATTAGGAGAAACTTTAAATATCCATGGACAAAACAATATCACGGTGAAAAAAAGATGCTACCGATGCGACTACATTGAATGTAAAATTAGCTAGTGATTTGAAAAATATCACATCTATCACGAATGCCGATGCAGATAATAAACCGGTAGCAAAAATCACTATTGGTGCAGACGGCGTAACGATTACGAATACGCAAGCTCCAGTAGCGAGTGCGACCACAGGTGAAACAAAAACGGTCACTATCGGTAAAGATGGCATTAATCTCGGTAACATGAATATCACGAATGTAGGAGAAGCTAAAAATGATGGCGATGCGACGAATAAACAATACGTAGATAACGCTATCAATAAGTTAGGTGAAACTTTAACAAATAACGCGACATTGAACTTTCTTTGGTAATGTGACAAAAGATGCACAGGATCAAGCTACAGAAAAAGTGAGAGCTTATCCTTAGCAAAGGGTACATTACATGTTCATGGAGATAATACAAACATTGTTACGACAGCAAAAGGTGACACAATTACTGTTGAATTGGCACAAGCTGTGAAAGACCAACTAGCTAAAGTTGGCGATACAGCATCTAACGGCCGTGATGGCAAAGATGGCGTATCTGGATCGAAAGGCTTAACTGGTGCAGATGGTTTTAAACAATGCCACATTAAATGACAAAGTAAATGCTTTACGTAATGGCGAAGCCGGTTCTGTGGTATACACTAACGAAGCTGGGGACCGTGTTGTAAAAGCAAAAGATGGCAAGTACTACAAAGCTGAGGAAGTAAAAGCTGACGGTACTGTAAAAACTGCAGTGGAAAATAATAACAAAGAACCGCAAGCAGTAGACAACCCACAAGCACGTGTGGTGAATGGTAATGGAGATACAAAAGCTCCTACGACTTTATCTAACATTGCAGATGGCAAGTAGTAGCCAACTCTAAAGAAGCTGTGAACGGTGGTCAATTACACACCGTGAAATCTGACCCTAGCCACAGCACTTGGCGGTGATTCCAAAGTGAACAGTGACGGTTCTTTTCACAGGTCCCTACGTACAACATCACAAAAGATGATGGTACTAATGGGACTGAACCTGTTAAAAATGTAGGTGATGCGATTTCTAAATTAGATACTCGTATCAACAATGCAAACTCTGCCTTATCTACAAAAAGGCTTGAGACTTCTACGGTAATAAAGACGTCGCTGACACAGATAAAGTACACCCTGTAACTTGGGTGAAACTTTAAAAAGTGAAAGGTGCTGAGAATTTCAAACGTGAAGCAACAGCTACAAAACAACATTGATGTAGTGAAAAAAATCCGCAGGTGATGGATTCGATGTGAAATTGGCAGAAAAACCTTGGTAACATGAAAGGTATATCTGGTAATGGCTCAGATAGTTTAGTTATTAAAAATGGTGATGCAACGATCACGTTGAAACCACAAAAAACCAGCTGTAAATGATCCTGATACAGGAGATGAAACTACACCGACTAAAACCAGCTACCGTAGACTTCGGTGACAGCAATGTGGTGGCGAAAAACTTAGATACATCTATCAAATACCGTGCGAACAATGCAGAAAAAAAGCAAACGCAAACTCTGTTAAATTAGCAGACGGATTCAACTTCGTAGCGGGCACTGGTACAGTAGCACCTAAAGCTCCAGCAGCAGATGGCACAAATCCAACAGGAGCTACAACTACTGCAACTAGCCCAACAGTGACGACAGATGGAGTGGCGACTAAAAAAAGGTATTGCTATTTCCACAGACGTTGATGGCGTGGTAAATATCGGTTTAGATAGTGATACGCGTAGCGCTATCGACAATGCAGCGAACCAAGACTTGAGTAACTTGACTACAGCAGGTAAAAAAGCAATTACCGATGCAGCACAAGGAGCAGTTAAGGTAGCGCTGGCAACAATCGTAACGATTGGTACAGAAACGAAAGATAATGTCACAACGTATACCGTGAATGGTCGAGATACCACTGTGAAAGCGACTACAGGTGGCGCGTATCTGTAACAGGTGGCGATCTAAATGCTAAAGGAGAACGAGAATACACAGTAGATTTAACGGATGCAGCGAAAGCGGAAATCAATAAAAATTGCGGTATCGATACTCGTTTAACCACAGCGGAAGGAAATATCACGACGTTACAAGGGGATATGACAAAAGCTAAAGCAGATATCGTTACGAACGCGGAAATATTGCAAAAATGCAGGGAGATATTGCAACTAACGCGAGCAATATCAAAACAAACGCAACAAATATTGCAAAAATGCGGAGATATCGCTACTAATGCGGTAATATCAAAACAAATACAACTAATATTGCAACTAATGCGGGGTAATATCGCTACGAACACTAAGAATATTGCAACTACTCTGGCAATATAGCTACTAATACAAAAATATAGCTACGAATACAGGTAACATTGCAACTAACACATCGAATATTGCGAATAATACTACTAACATTGGCAAGAATGCCCAAGCCATTCAAGCATTACAAGGCAACTCAGCGACAAAAAGATTTGAGTAACTTGACCAATGCGGTAAAGATGTAGTAACAGGTTTAGTGAATGTAGTAGGTACCAATGGCATTACTGTAACACCAGAAATAGATGCAACATCACGAGTGAAAACTTTCACAGCGAAACTGAATGATAAGGTTACCTTTGGTCAAGGAACTAAACAAATCACTTTGGATGGCACAACAGGCACTATTACGGCGCCAAATGCTACGATCAATGTAGTGAACACAAACACGATTCAAGCGGGTGATGCTAATACAACAAATACGGCGGTAACCCCTGAAGGTGTCACTGTAACGACAAAACAACCGGATGGTACGGTAACATCCACTGTGATGATTAAAGATGGTACAGTGTCTGGCTTGACGAATACGAAGTGGGATCCAGCGAAAGTGACGGATGCAGATCGCGGTAAAGCGGCTACACAAGGCCAAATGAAAGATGTGTCTGACATGTTACAAAAGGGTCGTGTCTTTGCAACTGATACTGGTGTAGCATCTACTACAGTGGCATTAGGAGATACGTTAGCGATTAAAGGTGGAGCTACGGGTGCACTAACAGACCACAATATTGGTGTAGAATTAACTTCAGCTAACGACAAAACACCGCCTACTATGACAGTACGCTTGGCAAAAATGTACAAATGAAAGATGGTTCTACGTCCTACAATTATTACTTGCCTGAGGTAATCACAAAACCAGATGGTACGAAGGACATCGCTAAGAACGCAGATGGAACTGTGAAATACCAAACAGACAAAAAGGGCAATCCGATTTCCATTGTCACTACCACTGTGAATGGAGAAGGAATAACGATTGCTCCAGTGAAAGGATTGAACAAACCATCAGTTAGCTTAACGGCAGATGGATTGGATAACGGTGGCAATGCGATTCATCATGTAGGACCAGGTACAGCAGCAGATGATGCGGCGACCCTTGGTCAAGTGGTGGCGGCGAACCAGCACGGTAAGCCGTCAGGTGAACCAAACTGGGGCTCATCGCGATGGCGACTAGCGACGATGAATCCGTTGAGCTATGATCCTCTCAAAAAAATCTCAAGTCATGGGCCGGATACGGCGCTTATAAAGGTAACAGTGCACTGGCACTCGGCGTTGCTCACTATGCTAACGAAGATACTCTATTTAACGTAGGGCTCAGCGTAGGCAATGGTGAAAACATGGTGAATGCAGGTATGACGTACCGATTTGGCGGCGAAGACAGCATGATCCCAGAACGTTACAAAGGTGGTCCAATTTCTTCTGTGTATGTAATGCAAGATGAAATCACCGCTCTGAAAGCTGAAAATGCTCGCAAAGATGCGGAGAATGCTAAAAAAAGAGGCAGAGAATGAGGAAATGAAAGCACAAATTAAAAATGCTTATCGAACGTGTAACAAACTGTGGAAGCAAAAATAATACACCATACATGAGGTGAATGCCTTAGAGTATGACAAAAATGGACACTCAGTCGAAAGGTTGGGTGTCCATTTTGTATATAATTATACGGATTATGAATTTAGACTGAAGTTTAACAATAAGTGTAATAGGGGGTATTAGGGTTGGCAGCAATCGATGTATAATATATTATGAACTATGTATATAGTGGAAATACTGAATTCTTCATGTTTCTTTCATGAAAATCTTGTATAATAAGCAAATCTAAAAGATATGAATAGAAGAACATGCGTAAAAGTTAATAATTCGTGTTACTGCATGTTAATAAATGCTTATTCATCTTGTATGACAGGCGAAAGTTAGATGCCGCCTAATGAGATGCATAAGCATTTATTATTGCTAATTCATATACATATAGTGTGGAAATCAAAGTATATAGTTTTTATAGTTGTTAGGATGTACAAAGTAGTTGAATTGTTAGACATATAGGAGGAATCGTCACAATGAACAAGATTTTTAAAGTAGTTTGGAGCAAGGCAAAACAATGTTATGTAGTTGTATCCGAAGTGGCTAAAAATCATTCTGGTAAAAAGAAAATTGTTGTAGCTAGTGTATTAGCAGCCTTAGCAGTAGGATCTGAAATGACAGTAGTAAATGTGCAAGCCACTATTCCGGAAGGTACTGTATCTGGAGGTGCTGCAGTAGCAGTTGGTCCAAATAGTAAAAGCAACAGCTTTGCATGCAACTGCTGTTGGTAAAGAGGTAGAAGCTGGTCGCTTACTCTCAAGCGATTGGTTATCAAGCAAAAACAACAGCACAAAATGGCGTGGCAATTGGTTCTAGTGGTGTAAGTACAAGATGGACTATAGCAGGTGCTAATGATGCTGTAGCAATTGGTACGGGAGCACAATCCTTGTCTACAAATGGTGTGGCTATTGGTCGTTTCTCTAAAGTAGATGAATCTAGTCACAGTGTGGCATTAGGTACTGGCTCTGAGGCATTAGCAGCAGATAGTGCAAACACAACAAGTTATTTAACAAATGAATCAGTGAATAACTCTGGTAATGGTGTTATTTCTGTAGGTAATAAACATAAAGCAACAGATGCTGGTACGATAACGCGTCGTATTGTAGGCGTGGCTAGTGGTACTGAGGACTTTGATGCTGTTAACATTAAGCAGTTAAAAGCTTTGGAAAAGGAAACTCGTACACGTTTCTTGGCAGTGTCTCGGTGCAACGAATAAAACGGCAAAGAGATTTTGCTGATGAAACATGGACACTTACTCCGAAAGAGTGCCCGGCATCTGGTACATCGACTGGTACACCTGCTACTACACTAACGTTAAAAGGTAACTTTAACAATGAAGCGGCCGTAGGTGAGCGGGCTGTAGCCGTTGGTCCTTGGGCGAATGGTATTGGTGCTCGTTCTGTAGCCTTGGGTGGTCGTGCCGTAAGTAATGGTATGCAAGCGATTGCATTAGGTCAAGCTACCTTTGCGAATGGGGAAAATACATTAGCCCTTGGTTCCTATGCTTCTGTTCATGGGGAAAACTCCCTTGCCATCGGTACCGATACATTTTGTAGGTAAAGTGTCTCGTGGTGCAAATGAAAAAGGTGTATCAGAAACCGGAGATAAAACAACATTTGCGGTTGCCATTGGTTTCAATGCGAAAAACATATGGTAATGCATCTGTATCTTTGGGTAAACAAGCTCAAGCAGATAGCTTACACTCCGTTGTATTGGGTGAATCTTCCTTGTCGAAGGAAGGAGACAATACGAATACAACAGCTTACTTTGACAAATGATGCTGTTAATAATGCCGGTAATGGTGTGGTGTCCATCGGTAATGCAGATTCAAATGTAACACGTCGTATTATCAACGTAGCGGTGGTACAAACGATACAGATGCTGTTAACGTTAAACAGTTGAAAGCATTAGAAACAAAAATCTGTGCAAAAAAATTCTTGTCCATTAATGGGGCGAAAGAAATCGTACAAAAAGCAAATTATCCAGATAAAAACATGGACTATCGGGAGCCCGGCAGTGACAGGAACGGATGGTAGTGTTACGACACCGGCAACTACATCTAATATCACTCTTATGGGTAACTATGATAATGAAGGGGCCCGTGGAGCTAACTCCGTTGCGCTTGGACAATGGGCCAACAGTATTGGACCTAGTTCTGTCGCATTAGGTAGCAGTGCAGTAGCTAATGGTAATCAGGCAATCGCCTTAGGGTCAATCTACATTTGGTCATGGTGAAAATACATTGGCATTAGGTTCTTATGCTGCAGTTAATGGTGAAAACTCCATTGCTATCGGTACAGATTCATACGTTGGTCAAGCCACACGTGGTGGAGCGGGTAAAGGTATTTCAGCGACGGGTAATAAAACAACAGCGACTATTGCTATTGGTTTTGGTGCCAAAGCATACGGAAACTCATCCACTGTACTTGGTTTAGCAGGCACAATCTGACTTGGCTCACTCCGTCGTATTAGGTGAAGGATCTAAGTCTGTAGAAGATGATGGTACAGAATGGTACATCTTACTTAACTGGTGATACTGTAAACAATAGTGGTAATGGTGTAGTATCTATCGGTAATACAACGGGTGGCAAAAATATTACACGTCGTATTATTAACGTAGCGGTGGTACTAATGATTTAGATGCTGTTAACGTAAAACAGTTGAAAGCTGTACAAGCCAACGAATGGTTGTTACAAATTAAAAATGCGAGCGATGCAAATGCTACAGATGTAACGGCAAAAACTGTAACAGGGGAAACGAAAAACGTGTAGTCCTAGAAGCGGTGACAATATCACTCTTGAAAAATAACGCGGCACTGTAAAAAAATTAAAGCGAATGTAGGCGTGAAGTCTATCACAAGCGGTAATACAACAGCGTTAACTGTATCTACAGTAGATGCGAATGGTGCAGTGACAATTACACCAAATATCGCAACTAACTTATCAGCTAATGGAGATGCAGGGTAAATTAGTAACAGCGGGAACCGTTAATACAGCACTTGCTAACAAAGTAGATAAGACACAATTAGGAAATACTCCTATTAAATATCGTGCGAATGGTGCAACAGAAGCTACTGCACCTACAGTAGCGCTTAGCAAAGGTTTCAATTTCACTGCAGCATCCGATACAGTAGCAACTACAGATGTACCAAAAGCTGGTCTTGCAATCACTACAGGTACAGATGGATTAGTAACATTTGGCTTGAACAAAGCAACACGTGCGGCGATCGACAATGCAGCGAATAAAGATTTATCTAACTTGTCTACAACTGGAGAAAATAAAGTAGCAACGTTAGCTAAAGCAGCAGCTGCAGTAGCGGTTAAAGTGACAAGTGATTCAACTAATGTAACCGTTACTAAAGATACCACTACAGAAACAGGTGTAACTAACTACAAAGTATCTGTAGCAAAAGATGTATTTGATAACGGTACAAACATCACAAAAACAGGTGCAGGTACAACGGCGAATCCATACAAGTTCAACTTGAATGCGGCATTAACTGGCATTACCTCTATCACAAATGGTACAGGAGCAGCGAATACAGCAGGCACTACTATGACCGTAGGTGCAGATGGTGTAACAATCTCCAATGTAAAAGGGGCAGATACAAAAACAGTCACTATTGGTAATGCAGGTATCAATGCCGGTAGCATGAAAGTTACAAATGTAGCAACACCAACAGATAATGGGGATGCAGCGAATAAAAAATATGTAGATGACAACAAAACAAATATTGCCATCAAAACAAGTGCTACAGCAGCTGCTACAGATGTGACAAGCGATACAGTTCGTAAAGTGACGTTAGAAGCAGGCGACAATATTACACTTGAAAATAACGCTGGCACTGTAAAAATTAAAGCTAATGTAGGCGTGAAGTCTATTACAAGTGGCGATACAACAGCGTTAACTGTATCTACAGTAGATGCGAATGGTGGAGTAACAATTACACCAAATGTGGCTACAGATGTAACAGATACAAACCAAGGTGTAAATTAGTAACAGCGGGTACAGTAAATACAGCACTTGCTGACAAAGTAGATAAGACACAATTAGGAAATACTCCTATTAAATATCGTGCGAATGGTGCCGAAGAAGCTAGTGCACCTACAGTAGCACTTAGCAAAGGGTTCAATCTCACCGCAGACATCCGATACAGCAGCGGATACAGATGTGCCAAAAAGTCGGACTTGCTATTACAACAGGGAACAGATGGCTTTAGCTAACATTTTGGCTGAACAAAAGCAACACGTGCGACAATCGACAATGCAGAGAATAAAGATTTATCTAACCTAAGTGATACTGGAAAAACGGCTGTCAAAGATTTAGCAAAAAAAGCAGCACCACAGCAGCCCATTAAAGTGACTAGTGATTCTACTAATGTAACTGTTACTAAAGATGACACAACAGAAAACAGGTATCACTAATTACAAAGTATCTGTTGCAAAAAGATGCATTTTTGATAATGGTACAAACATTACAAAAGCAGGGAACAGGTACAACTGCGGATCCATACAAGTTCAACTTAAATGCGACATTGACTGGCATTACCTCTATCACAAATGGTACAGGAGCAGCGAATGCAAAGCAGGCACTACTATGACTGTGGGTGCAGATGGTGTAACAATCTCCAATGTAAAAAGGGGCAGATACAAAAAAACAGTCACTATTGGTAATGCAGTATCGATGCTTTCGGTAGCATGAAAATTACAAATGTAGCAACACCAACAGATAATGGGGATGCGACGAATAAAAATATGTAGATGACAACAAAACAAATATTGCCATCAAAAACAAGTGCTACAGCAACTACTACAGATGTGACAAGCGATACAGTTCGTAAAGTGACGTTAGAAGCAGGGCGACAATGTACACTTGAAAATAACGCGGCACTGTAAAATTAAAGCTAATGTAGGCGTGAAGTCTATTACAAGTGGCGATACAACAGCGTTAACTGTATCTACAGTAGATGCGAGATGGTGGAGTAACAATTACACCAAATGTGGCTACAGATGTAACAGATACAAACCAAGAAGGTAAATTAGTAACAGCGGGTACAGTAAATACAGCACTTGCTGACAAAGTAGATAAGACACAATTAGGAAATACTCCCTATTAAATATCGTGCGAATGGTGCCGAAGAAGCTAGTGCACCTACAGTAGCACTTAGCAAAGGGTTCAACTTCACCGCAGCGTCCGATACAGCAACCGATACAGATGTGCCAAAAGCTGGACTTGCTATTACAACAGGTACAGATGGTTTAGTAACATTTGGCTTGAACAAAGCAACACGTGCGGCGATCGATAATGCAGCAAATAAAGATTTATCTAACCTAAGTGATACTGGAAAAACGGCTGTCAAAGATTTAGCAAAAGCAGCAGCCACAGCAGCCATTAAAGTGACTAGTGATTCTACTAATGTAACTGTTACTAAAGATGACACAACAGAAACAGGTATCACTAATTACAAAAGTATCTGTTGCAAAAGATGCATTTGATAATGGTACAAACATTACAAAAGCAGGAACAGGTACAACTGCGGATCCATACAAGTTCAACTGTAAATGCAGCATTGACTGGCATTACCTCTATCACAAATGGTACGGGAGCAGCGAATGCAGCAGGCACTACTATGACCGTAGGTGCAGATGGCGTAACAATCTCCAATGTAAAAGGGGCAGATACAAAAACAGTCACTATTGGTAATGCAGGTATCAATGCTGGTAGCATGAAAATTACAAATGTAGCAACACCAACAGATAATGGGGATGCAGCGAATAAACAATATGTAGATGACAACAAAACAAATATTGCCATCAAAACAAGTGCTACAGCGGATGCTACAGATGTGACAAGCGATACAGTTCGTAAAGTGACGTTAGAAGCAGGGCGACAATGTAACGTTAGCAAACAATAACGGTACTATTACTGTAAATGCAAACGTAGGTGTAAAATCTATTACAAGCGGTGATACAACAGCATTAACAGTATCTACAGTAGATGCGAATGGTGGAGTAACAATTACACCAAATGTGGCTACAGATGTAACAGATACAAAACCAAGCAGGTAAATTAGTAACAGCAGGTACAGTAAATACCGCACTTTCTGGAAAAGTAAACACAAGTACATTCAACACAGCACTTGACGGAAAAGTAGATAAGACACAATTAGGTAATACGCCTATTAAATACCGTGCGAATGGCGCCGAAGAAGCTACTGCACCTACAGTAGCGCTTAGCAAAGGTTTCAACTTCACAGCAGCATCTGATACAGCAGCAGATACAGATGTACCAAAAGCTGGTCTTGCTATTACAACAGGCACAGATGGCTTAGTAACATTTGGCTTGAACAAAGCAACACGTGCGGCGATCGACAATGCAGCGAATAAAGATTTATCTAACCTAAGTGATACTGGAAAAAAACGGCTGTCAAAGATTTAGCAAAAGCAAAGACCACAGCAGACCATTAAAGTGACTAGTGATTCTACTAATGTAACTGTTACTAAAGATGACACAACAGAAACAGGTATCACTAATTACAAAGTATCTGTTGCAAAAGATGTATTTGATAATGGTACAAACATCACAAAAGCAGGAACAGGTACAACTGCGGACCCATACAAGTTCAACTTGAATGCGGCATTGACTGGCATTACTTCTATCACAAATGGTACAGGAGCAGCGAATGCAGCAGGTACTACTATGACTATGGGTGCAGAGGGTGTAACAATCTCCAATGTAAAAAGGGGCAGATACAAAAACAGTCACTATTGGTAATGCAGGTATCAATGCTGGTAGCATGAAAATTACAAATGTAGGGACACCCAACAGATAATGACGATGTAGCTACTAAACAATATGTAGATGGCAAGAAAAACAGATATTGCTATCAAGACAAGTCTTTGCGACGACTGCCACAGATGTAACAAGCGATGCAGTTCGTAAAAGTGACATTTGCGACGAGGCGACAACGTAACGTTAGCAAACAGCAATGGTACGATTACTGTAAGCGCAAACGTAGGTGTGAAATCTATTACAAGTGGTGATACAACAGCATTAACTGTATCTACAGTAGATGCGAATGGTGGAGTAACAATTACACCAAATGTGGCTACAGATCTAACAGATACAAACCAAGCAGGTAAATTAGTAACAGCGGGTACAGTAAATACTGCTTTAAGTAAAAAAGCAAATGTATCTGATTTGGGTACTACTCCTATTAAATATCGTGCGAATGGCGCCGAAGAAGCTACTGCACCTACAGTAGCGCTAGCAAAGGTTTCAACTTCTGAGCGAGCATCTGATACAGCGGCGAGATACAGATGTACCAAAAGTCGGACTTGCGATTACAACAGGAACAGATGGCTTAGTAACATTTGGCTTGAACAAAGCAACACGTGAAGCGATTGACAATGCAGCGAATAAAGATTTATCTAACCTAAGTGATACTGGAAAAACGGCTGTAAAAGATTTAGCAAAAGCAGCAGCCACAGCAACCATTAAAGTGACTAGTGATTCTACTAATGTAACTGTTACTAAAAGATGACGCAACAGAAACAGGTATCACTAATTACAAAGTATCTGTTGCAAAAGATGCATTTGATAATGGTACAAACATTACAAAAGCGGTGCGGTACAACTGCGGATCCATACAAGTTCAACTTGAATGCAAAATTATCTGGTATTACTGAAATTGCTGGCGATGGCAACACAGACCTTGTGATTAAAAAAATGGCGATAATAAAATTACCATTACACCAAGTAGCAGCGGAAGCTGGTAAAGAAGCAGACCCTGGAACAATAGACTTTGGTAATGCAAAGGTTAAAGTGAAAAGTTTAGATGCAGACATCGCCTATAAAGCGGGGGTAGGTACAGAATCTAAAACTGTAAAATTAGCGACAGGTTTCACGTTTGTAGCGAGGCACAGGTACAATTGCAACTCCGCCGACAGAAGGTACTACAGCGACGCCGAGCAACAGGCACAGATGCTGAAACTACGAAATCTGGTATCGCTATTTCAGTAGCTGATAATGGTGTTGTAAATATTGGCTTACATGAAGATACACGTAAAGCTATTGATAACGCGACCAATAAAGACTTATCGAACTTGTCTAAAACTGGTGAAGCGAAAGTAACAGAATTAGCAAAAACAGTCGCGCAGTCCGCAGTAAAAAGTAGTAGCAGGCAAAAATGCAACAGTAACAACTGACGATACAACACGGGTGTAACCAAGTACACAGTAGATGCGAATGATACGACAATCACGGCGGTAGTGATGTAGTGACTGTATCTGGTGGAACCCTAGATGAAACAACAAAAGTTCGTGCGTACACAGTCGATTTATCTGACACGGCAAAAACTGCCATTGGCAAAAGTAGCGAGGGCTTGAAACTCGTTTGAATACGGTAGAAGGCAAGGTCGGTGTTAACGAAATAGCGATAGCGGAGAATAAACAAAGGCATCGCTGACAATAAACAAAGTATTGCTGACAATAAACAAGGCATTGCTGACAACAAAGCAAGCCATTGCTAACAATACATCTGCCATTACACAAGTTACAAAAGATATCCAAAAATCTAAAAAGGAAACTCTGCAACGAAAGATTTAGATAATTTATCGGACACAGGCAAAGCAAATATTACTAAATTAGTGAGTGTAGTTGGTGAAAATGGCATTGTTGTGACAGAAGCACCTAACAAAAACGACAGGCGGTAAAACTTTCACAGTAAAAATGGGTGATACTACAAAAGTTGGTTCTGTAGAAATCAAAGATGGTAAAGTATCTGGTCTAACAAATACGACATGGAATCCGACAGAGGTAGCTACTGCAGAAGTGGCACAAAAAGAACCAACATCTGCGGCGGCTAAGAATCGTGGTGTAGTCTGCGACACAAGGTCAAGTAAAAAGACCTATCTGATACTATCAGTAAAGGACGTGTGTACGAAGCGGATACACAAGGTAAAAAGCGACTGTTGGCTTAGGCGATACATTGGCGATCAGGGTGGTGCTACAGGCGAACTGTTAGATAGCAATATCGGAGTAGAATTAACGAAGCTACTGCGATAACCCCAGCTACGATGACCGTGAAGTTAGCAAAAGATGTTAAGATGGGTAAAGGCTCTACATCCTATGATCATTATATGGATGTGGATGGTAAATCTACATTAGTGGCAACTACGAAAGTAGATGGTACGGAGTTACTATTACGCCCGCTAAAAGGCATTGACAAAACCGGCAGTACAATTAACAGCAGATGGCTTAAACAACGGTGGTAACCGTATTACCAATGTAGGAGTCGGTAAAGATGCTACTGATGTAGCTACCGTGGGTCAAGTGAATGATGTAATTTCTCAAACAACAGCTAAGATTGGTCGTGTATTAGAAAGAACATCTCAACGTATTGATCAAGTAGAGGGCACATGCATCGGCGTTATCAGCGATGAACCCATTGGGATTTGATCCAGCACATAAATCACAAATCATGGCGGTATTGGCTCCTACGGATCTAACCAAGCATTGGCATTAGGCTAGCGCACTATGCAAACGAAAACTTCATGTTCAATGTAGGCTTTTACAATGGGCGAAGGTAAAAGCATGGCAAATGTAGGTGCTACATACCGTTTCGGTACTGGCGATGATACAATTCCAGAACGTTACAAAGGTGGTCCGATCTCTTCTGTATATGTAATGCAAGATGAAATCTCCGCATTGAAAGCAGAAAATGCACGTAAAGATGCAGAGTACGGCAACAAAATTGATATGTTGATGGAACGTATCGCTATGTTAGAAGCGAAACTAAAATAATATGGCATAGGTAAACTAGTTCTACTGAAGAACTAATGCATCCTATGATGTAACGAAATGGACACTCAGTCGAAAGGCTGGGTGTCCATTTTGCATTGTTAACATGACCTACACTCATATATAGTCCCTAACTATAACAAATTGATATATGCATTTGAAAAACATTCTATAGAAAAATTAGATTTTTAGAGGTTTATAATTAAGTTATAACATAATGCATGTATTATACAAATTGAAGTAAATCGAAGTCATTCAAAAACATAATCATAGGGTACGCTAGGGAGTTGGTTGGGATGACTTTTTACTCTTGTATAGTATAACCGGTGAAGTAGTTGTTAGCGTAAGGGGGATGTATGAGATGAACAAAATCTTTAAAGTGATTTGGAGTAAATCCAAGCAATGCTACATTGTAGTATCTGAAGTAGCAAAAATACGACAGGTAAAAAGAAAAATTGTGGTAGCTAGTGTATTGGCAGCATTGACAGTAGGTGCACAAGTAGCAACGGTACAAGCTGCCATTCCAGAAGGGACTGCATCAAATGGAGCGGCCTTGGCAATAGGGGAGAATGTAAAGGTCAGCAATGATAGTTCTACCGGCCTTGGTAAAGATATTGAAGTGACGCGACGGTTTGCCGTAGCTCTCTGGATTTGGCGTTAAGGCGTCCGCAGATAATGCTGTGGCCATAGGATCAGGCGCACGATATGGCACAGTTGTCGCTTCCGGTAATGATAGTGTTGCCATCGGTACTCGGGCGGAAGCAGGCATGCAAAGTTCTATCGCCATTGGTCGTTTGAGTCGCGCTGTTACAGGTGAAAGAGGCGTGGCCATCGGTAATGAAGCGGTGACGACAGCGCTGTCTGCCATTGCTATTGGTAACAAAGTAAATGCTACGAAGGATACAGCCATTAGTATTGGTAACGAATCTAACGCTAGTGGAACAGCGACAGTTGCCTATGGTAACAAAGCACAAGCAACGGCAGATAGTACGGTAGCAGTGGGTGATCAATCTAAAGCTTCAGGTGCTAATGCTACAGCAGTAGGTAAATCCAGTGAAGCGACACAAGATAGTGCTCTGGCAGCTGGTAATGGTGCTAGTGCAACCGCAGTAGGTGCAGTAGCTACTGGTAAAAATGCGTCTGCTACTGGCGTGCAATCCATTGCTATCGGTAGTGCTGGTGATGATGCAGCAGAAGCTCCAACAGCATCCGGTACACAATCCATTGCGATTGGTTCCAAAAACTGTAGCCAATAGTGGCAATGCCATTGCTATGGGTTCTACTGCGTTTGCCACTGGGGTAGCTACAACGGCTATCGGTACTGATGTATTAGCAAAACAACATGGGGCCACAGCAATTGGTAGCCAAGTGAAAGTAGAAGGAAATAAAGCGGTAGGCATTGGTTTCCAAGTAAATTCCAAACAAGATGGTACTACGGCAATCGGTTATATTACTAACGTATTAGGTAATCAATCTGTAGGTATCGGCTCTAATATGTCAGTTGGTCCTGATGCTCGGTGGTGCTGTTGCGATTGGTTACATGTCTAGCGTAACGGGTCAAAGTGGTATCGGCATTGGTTCCAATGGTACATCAGCATCTGGTCATAGTACAATCGCCCTTGGTAATACGGCAAAAAGCATCTGAGGCATCTGCCATTGCCATCGGTAGAAATGCTAATTCTGCATTGGCTCATTCCGTAGCATTAGGGGAAGGTTCAACTACAACAGCAGTTGATGGTGCGCTACCACAGGATACTTGACAAAAGATGCTGTGAATAATACTTCCAATGGTGTCGTTGCTATCGGTAACAAACGTAATGATAAGAATGCAGATGGAAGTAATGATACAGGAACAATTCTTCGTCGTATCGTAGGCTTAGCGAGTGGCTCTAATGATTATGATGCAGTGAATGTAAAACAATTGAAAGCTCTAAGAAATGAAACGGTAAGTACTTTCACAGTTGTCAATGGAAGTACATCTACAGATGTAGTGCCGACTACAAGTGTACCTGCATCAGTTACGGATGCGAATGAAAGAGCTAAATTAGAAAAAAAGAATTACATAAAGTAAAAATTTGTAGCTGGTAAAAACATTACATTAACAGCAGATGGAAATGCCGTAACAATCGCATCTAAGAGTGAAGTAAGTTCTATTGCAAGTGGTAATACTGATGCAATCTCTATCACTACAGGAGCAGATGGCAAAAGTCAGTGTAACCCCTAACCTAGCGACTGATGTGACTAAGTCTGACGATGCGAATAAATTGGTAACAGTCGGTATAGTAAAAAGAAGCCTTAGCTGATAAAAGTAAGCACAGCAAAATTAAATGAAGAATTAGCAAAAAAAGCCAATGCTTCGGATATTACCAATTTAGGAAGTACAAAAATTAGATAAAACAGCTGAATTACATGTGAAAAAAAGGTTCTTACGCTGTAGATACTGACGGTAATGTTACGTTGAACAAAGCAGATGGCACAGGCACTGTGAAATCTGATGAAGCAGTAACAATTACTGGTTTAGCAAAGCAAAACTGCATTAGATAATTTAAAAACAGAAGTAGGTAAAAAAAGCGAATGCGATTTGATTTGACGTCAAAAATTGATGAAGTGAATGCAGAATTGGCGAAAAAGCAAGTACTGCAGATCTGAATACTGCATTGGCGAAAAAGTAGATAAAAGCAGACTTTTGACCAATTGAAAGACGTTTTGGTCGGTAAAGTAGATGCACGCCCTTGATAAAATGGTCGTCGATTAAGCAATAAAGTTGACGAAGATCAATTAAATCAAAAAAACTTGATACTGTAAAAGATGAGCAAGCAAAAAGCAATTAAAAAAGCTGTAGACGCTGCTAAAGCGACCTCTGATACAGGGGTGAATGATTTAAAAGCGGTAAACTTGATAAAACGGCTGAATTGCATGTTGTCAAAGGCGAATATGAAGTAGATGGTGATGGCAATGTAACGTTGAAAAAAGCGAATGGCGAAAATGCTGAAGTTTCAAGCGAAAATGTTGTGATCAAAGGTGTAGCATCCAAAGCTAAATTAGAAGAGTTAGTGGCAAAGTAACTACTGCTGAAGGTGATATCACTACATTAAAAAGTCGGTGTTAAAGAAAATAAAGATGGCTTAGCGGGTTAACAACAAAAAGTGGAAGGTGTTGAAAAAAACGGCTAATAAAGCCAAAGAAGATCTTGGTAAATTAACAACTAAAGTTGAAGGTATCGGTAACACAGTTGCTGAGCAAGGCGGAAAAATCACGGCACAAGGCGAGAAAATCGCTAAGATTGAAAAAAATATCACCGATAACGTAGTAACAAATGATTCTATGGCGGGTAAATTAGCGACCTTTAAAAACTGAGTTAGGTGCTAATACAACATTGTCATTCGTCGGCGACACAACAATCGATGATAAAGGTACAGAGGCATCTGACGACGATGACAACAGTGTCAATAAATTGTCCTTGAACTTAAAAAGATAAAACATTAAAAAGTAAAAGGTGCCACAGATGAAATCACAACAACAGCGAAAGGTGATACAATCACAGTTGGTTTATCTGCTAAGGTAAAAAGAAGATTTAGCTAAAATTGCTAAGCTTGGTGATACAACCGCTGATGGACGTGATGGTGCGAATGGTACAGCAAAAGACACTGGTTTAACTGGTCAAGATGGCTTGAATGGCAAAACATTAACAGATAAAGTGAATGCATTGCGTAATGGGGAAGCTCGGTTCTGTTGTATACACTGATGCGGATGGCAAACGTTTAGTAAAAGCCAATGATGGTAAATACTACTTGGCGAAAGACGTAGGTGAAGATGGTAATAAAATAGGTGCCGCTAAACCTGTAGAAGGAGATAACCTAAAAGCTAGCGTTGTGAATCCAGAAGGTACCACTAATCCAACTACATTATCCAACTTGAAAGATGGAAAAATTGCTGCCGGATCTAAAGACGCAGTGACTGGCAACCAATTACATACAACAAAAGATGAAATTGCTAAGGCTCTTGGTGGTAATGCAAGCGTAAATGCTGATGGTTCTTTCAAAGCACCTGAATATACATTAAAAGATAAAAGCGGTAACGAAGTTACTGTGAATGATGTAGGCGCCGCATTATCAACTATCAATGAACGTTTTGGTGCCCTTAATAATGCAACGAACGGTGAACTTGAAAAGTTGAAAAATGGAAAATCTTGACCCTGAAGGAATAGCGAAACTCAAAAGAATATGCTGGACAAGGTGTCAATGTAAAAGGTGATAAAAATATCACTGTTACCTATAAAACTGAAGATGGGGCTAAAACATTCTATACAACATTGAGCGATGATCTTAAGTTGGGTGGACCAGATAAAGACCATCCTAATGTAAGGGTTAATGGTGTAGATAGCACTATCACAGCGGGAAATCAGAGGGTAATACAGCCGTTACAATCGACGGTAAAAAAATGGTAGTGTAACAGCTGGTAAAGGCGATAATGAAGTTAAGCTAGATGGTGAACACGGTAAAGTGACTGTAGGTAATCCAGAAGGCAAAAAATTTGTTGAACTTAATGCAACAACTGGTGGAGTACAAGCTAACAAAGTAACGGCAGGTAAAGATGATAAAGCGGTATCCTTAAATGGCGATGACGGTACTATCACAGCTGGTACAGGAGCGAATGCTGTTGCTGTTAACGGTACGAAAGCAAGTATCACAGCAGGCACAGGTGCAAGCGCTGTTGCTGTTGACGGTACCAAAGCAAGTATCACAGCAGGAACTGGTGATAACCAAGTAGGTATCAATGGTCAAAACGGTAGCGTAACAGCTAAAACTGTAACGTTAGGTAAGGAAAATTCTCCTGAAACCGTAAAAATGGATGGTACTAAAGGTACTATTACAACAGGCAAAGATGCAAAAGCTATTGAAGTAAATGGACCGGAAGGAACTATTACGTTAGGTAAAAAAAGACGGCGATACGAAAGTAGTATTGAATGCTGAAAAAAAGGCAGCGTAACAGCTAAATCTGTAATAGCGAAAGATGGTGTATTCGGTGCTCCAGCAGGTGAAGATGGCATTCCTACAGCGAATAAAGTGGCTACTACAACGATCAATGATAAAGGATTGGCCACAGTATACAAAGATGAAAAAGGTAAAGAATCTAGGGTAGATATCAAAAAAAGGCCGTTTAACAGCGGGTGCTCCAGTAAATGAAAAAAAGGAGAACCTACAGCAGAAGGTACTGCCATGTCTATGGACAGAGATAAAGGTTTCTCCGTAACATCTACAGATAAAGATGGTAATGTGTCTAAAGTAACGATCAAAGACGGTAAGATTTCTGGTTTGAATGGTGCTGAATACAATGTCTATGAAAAAGATAAAGCTGGTAAAATTGTAACAGACAAAGACGGAAACCCTAAAGTAGCAAGCTCTGTAAAAATGGACGGTGCAGGTCTAATGATCGCTCCAAGCACTGGTGACCCTAAACAATCTGTAAGCTTGACGAAAGACGGTTTAAGCAATGGAGGTAACCGTATCACTAACGTGGCTCCAGGTGAATTAGACACTGATGCAGCCACTGTTGGTCAAGTAAAAGAAGTGACAAATAGAATCAGTAACGTAGTAGAAAAAACAGCTCAACGTGTTAACCAAGTAGGAGCACACTCCGCAGCATTGGCAGCTATGAACCCATTGGGTTACGATCCATTGCGGAAATCTCAAATTATGGCGGGGCATCGGATCCTATGGTAGTCAACAAGCATTAGCATTGGGCTTAGCTCACTTTGCGAACGAAAACTTCTTGTTTAATGTAGGTTTTACTGTAGGCGAAGGAACTAGCATGGCTAACTTAGGTGCAACATATCGATTCGGCACAGGTGGAGAGGATGGCATCCCAGAACGCTATAAAGGAGGACCTATTTCGTCTATGTATGTGTTACAAGATGAAGTGACATCCTTGAAAGCCGAAAATGCTGAAATGAAAAACACAAATTCAAATGCTTATGCAACGAATTGATATGTTAGCTAGTAAATGATTAGAGTCACAGGCAAATAGTATGGTTCATAGATACTAGCATTTTCTAAACAAGCTTCTGGATCTAAGTCTACGTACGAGCAACGAAGAATACAAAAAATAAAAAAACACCAAAAAGACACCTAGTCGAAAGGCTGGGTGTCTTTTGTATGTACTATATACAGTCGATTGTCTGCGATATATTAGAACAGCCCTTGAAATAATTTTATATCTCTTCATGTTATCTTCATGAAGATAGTGCATAATACCTACATCGAAAAATATGAATAAACAATTCTGCATAAAATTAACAAATCGTAGCTTCTTAAATGAGTGAGGTTTAATTATAACTAAGATGCATAAACTTTTGATAATTACCACATTGAAAAAAACATACATATAAAAGGTATAATTTAAATGTATAAAAATACAGTAGGAATTATATACTTGATTGTAAAAAGGTGCGAATAAGCGTTTAATGATATCATCAAAACGTGTAATTTGTGATAATAATAGGGGGTGAACACTTATCTCCTATATTTATTGTAAAAAGTGCATAAAACAATCAAAAATGGGTATTGATAATTTTCGATGTATTGGGTATAATAAACTAGTCAATATGTGTGATTATGTAATAGGCCTATAACCTATATATAAGTGAAACACATGAAAAACATTAAGTATGTGAACAAATCAGTTAATAGGAAAGTTTGTATTAGTGGCATAACAAAAGTAATTTCGTATAGTTATTTTTTTAGTGATTAGAACAACAGGAGGAAGAATCACAAATGAACAAGTTATTCAAAGTTATTTGGAGCAAATCCAAGCAATGCTACATCGTAGTATCTGAAGTGGCAAAAAAATACGACAGGTAAAAAGAAAATTGCTGTAGCTAGCGTACTGGCGAAAGATTGGCAGTAAGTGCCCAAGTAGCAACGATTCAAGCGGCAATTCCAGAGGGTACAAGAAACGGCGGTGGCTCTTTAGCGTTGGTAAATAGCGCTACAGCTACTGGCTCTGGTGCTGTGGCAATTGGTGAAACAGCAGCAGCAGGAGCAACTAACTCTCTTGCAGTGGGTACTAATACTGTGGCTAATAGCGGTGGCTCTTTAGCGGTTGGTAATAATTCCCAAAGCGACAGGTGCAGACGCAGTAGCCCCTAGGTTCTGGAGCGTATGCAAAAAGAACATGGTTCTGTTGCACTTGGTAACAATGTTAGAGTAGAAACGAATAAAGCAGTTGGTGTAGGTTTCGATATCAGTGTACAAAGAGCAGTGCAACGAATATCGGTTATATTTCTACCGTTGAGGCGAACCAAGCTACTAGTATCGGTGCCAGAAATAATATTGAAGCTGATGCACAATATGGTAGTGCATTAGGTTATTTCGTAAAAAGTAACTGCTAAAAATGCCGTAGCCATCGGTTCCAGTAATGATAATAGAGGTAACAGTGATTCAGGTAGAACATTAGCATCTGGAGTAAGCGCGGTAGCCATCGGTACATCTACTCATGCAGAAGGAGTACACTCTCTCGGTATGGGTACTTTTGCAGCAGCAACAGCTGAAAACGCAATCTCCTTTGGTACAAGTTCATCTGCTAGCGGCGTACAAGCTATTGCTATCGGTAGTGCTATGAAAGGCGCAGAGGCTCCTAATGCATCTGGCACACAATCCATTGCGATTGGTACGAAAACATCTGCAAATTCTACTAGTGCCCTTGCTATGGGTTCCACAGCAACAGCATCTGGTGTAGCGACAACAGCTATCGGCGCTGGAGTAGCAGCAAAGCAACACGGATCTACAGCTATTGGTAGTATAGTTGATGTAGGAGGAGCCAAAGCAGTAGGTCTTGGTTACGATATTACATCTAAACAAGATGGCACAACAGCTATTGGTTATATCACAAGAGTATACGGTAAACCAATCCGTAGGTATTGGTTCTCGTATGACTGTTGGTGTAGAGGGTGAGGATACTGGTGGCCAAGTAGGTATTGGTTATAATTCAAGTGTAACAGGTCAAAGTGCTATCGGTATTGGTTCTAATGGTACAACCGCATCTGCTAATAGTACAATTGCTCTTGGTAATACAGCGAAAGCAACTGAAAACAGTCGCGATTGCACTGGTAAAAGGTTCTAATGCTCGCTCTAGCTCACTCTGTAGCATTAGGGGAAGGTTCCACAACAACAGAAGCTGATGGTAATAACACAAATGGTTACTTAACAAATGATGCAGTGAATAACACTGGTAATGGTATCATCTCCGTAGGTAATGGTAGCAATATCCTTCGTCGTATCACAAGTGTTGCTAGCGGTACAAATGATAATGATGCAGTGAACGTAAAAACAATTGAAAGCATTACGTAATGCATCTCTTAGTACGGTAACAGTAGTAAATGGTGCTACATCTACAGACTTAGTACCCAATACAACAGAAGGTCGCCGCAGACGCTAATAAAGTGAAATTAGTAGCTGGTAAAAAATATCACATTAACAGCAAAATGGTAATTCTGTAACAATCGATGCTAAAGGTGGTGCAGGTTCCATTGAAAGTGCTAATAATGACGCAATCTCTATCAATACAAGTGCAGATGGTAAAGTAAGTGTAACTCCAAACTTGGCATCTAACGTGAATGCAATGGCGATGCCAATAAATTGGTAACAATGGTAAAGTAAAAGAAGCCTTAGCTGACAAAGTAAGCAACGACAAATTAAATACAGAATTAGCGAAAAAGCAAATGTCGCTGATGTAACTAATTTGACAAACAATAAATTAGATAAAACAGCTGAATTACACGTAAAAAAAGGTACATATGCTGTAGCTACTGATGGATCTGTAACATTGGAAAAAGCAGATGGCACAGGTACTGTGAAAGCTGATGAAGCAGTAAAAATTACTGGTTTAGCAAGCAAAAGCAAAACTAGATGAATTGAAAACTGCTGTTGACGGTAAAGCTGACAAATCTTATGTAGACACTGAGCTTGGCAAAAAGCTAGCAAAAGATGATTTGACCATGGCGTTGGCTGATAAAAGTAAGCACAGCAAAATTAAATGAAGAATTAGGCAAAAAGCAAATGCTTCTGATATTACTAACTTAACAGCTGATAAAGTAAGCAAAAGCAGACGAATTGCATGTGAAAAAGGCACATACGATGTATCTGATCTTTGGTACTGTAACTTTGAAAAAAAGTAAATGGTACTGGTGCTGAAGCAACAACAGAGGATGTTATCATCCAAGGTCTTGCAAGAAAAGCTGAAATTACTGCGATTAATACAGAATTAGCTAAAAAAAGTAAGTAACGATGATTTCGCAAATGAGAAAGTCCGTGTGAATACTGAGCTTGGAAAAAAATTAGATACGGCTACATTTGAAGCAGAAAAAGGAAAACTTGCTACACATGATGACATCGAGTCCTTGAAAGAAGTTATCGGCAACAAACTTGATAAAAGATACAGCTGATAAATTCATCAACGGTATGAGTAACAAGGTATCTACTGATGATTTAAATAAAAATTAGCAGATGCGGAAACAGCTAATGCAGAAAAAAATTAAAAGGCAAAGAAAAAGATGAGTTAAATACTGCTATCACAAATGCAACAGCTGATAAAAGTAAGCAAAGCAGACGAATTGCATGTAGTTGCAACTGATTACGAAGTAGATCAAACAGCTGGTATTGTTACATTGCGCCAAGAAAATGGCTTGAACGAACCAAAAGTTGATAAAAACTTCACAATTTCTGGTATTGCAACTAAAAAAGATGTGACTGATTTAACAACTAAAATCAATGCAAAAAGCAGATCAAACAGCTGTAGATGCATTGACTACAGAAGTAGGCAAAAAGCAGATGCAAAGAGATGTAACTGAAAAATTAGCTAAAAAAAGCTGATGCAAAAGAACTGTAACAGCAGAATTAGCTAAAAAAAGCGGATGCTGATACTATTAATACAGCGATTGCGAACATGAATGGAAACAAAGTCGATAAAACTGATGAGTTACATGTGAAAAACTGGTAACCCATATACAGTAGATGCTGATGGCAATGTGACTTTAAAAACAAGAAAATGGTGAAGGAACAGAAGCAAGCAGGCAAAGATATTGTGATTGAAGGTGTTGCATCCAAAGCTAAATTAGAAGCTTTTAGACACTCGTGTAGGCACTGCTGAAGGTAAGATTGATACACTAGAAGGAAAAGTAGCAACTAACGAAGAAAAAAATTAGGCAAACTTGATGAAAAGTTAACTGATGTAAAAGCTCTTGCAGACGATACAAAAGATAAAGTTGGTGCATTGACAACTAAAAGTTAATGGTATTGCGGATACAGTAGCTGATCATACGACAAAACTTGAAGAGACTAAAAATGCAATTGATGGCATCAATCAAAATATTGCTAATAACCTGCAACTAATGCAAACTGTAAAAAGAAAAATTAGACAATTTAAAAACTGAATTAGGTGCTAACACTGTATTACATTTCGGCCGGCGATAAAACTGTTGATGACAAAGGTACAGCAGATGCTCGGAGATGATGACACTAATGCATCTAAATTATCCTTGAATTTAAAAAGATCAAACATTAAAAGTAAAAAGGTACTGCTAACGAAATTGAAACAACAGCAAAAAGGTGATACAATCACTGTAGGTTTATCTAAAGCTGTTAAAGATGATTTTGGCTAAATTGGCTACTCTTGGAGATACAACATCTGAAGGTCGTGATGGTAAAGCAGACGACTGGTAAAGTAGCAGATGCAAGAGATGCAACAGCAGACTGATAAGGGTATCACTGGTCAAGATGGCTTGAATGGCAAAACATTAACTGAAAAAGTAAATGCATTGCGTAATGGCGAAGCTGGTGCTGTAGTGTACACAAATCCTGAAGGTAAACGTCTAGTGAAAGCTAATGATGGTAATTACTACTTGGCAGACGATGTTGACGAAACTGGCAATAAAAAAAGGTGCAGCTGACACCAGTTACTGGCGATGACCTTCGCGCAAGTGTAATGAATCCAGATGGTTCCGATAAACCAACTACATTATCCAACTTAAAAAGATGGAAAAATTAAAGCTGATTCCAAAGATGCTGTCACTGGTAACCAATTGCACAAAGTACTAATGGATTAGCAGAAGCTCTTGGCGGTGGCGTCGCTGTTGGTGAAGATGGAACTATCACAGCTCCTACATACAACTTGACAGATAAAGATGGTCAACCTGTTGCTAAAAAAATAATGTAGGCGATGCGTTAACTCTTCTCAATGATCGCTTAGACCATACTGCGACTGGAGCATGCATGGATATTGAAAAATTGAAAAACCTAGAAGGTCTTACTCCTGAAGGGGAAAAAGAAACTCAAAAAAATTAGCAGGCGATGCTGTCGATGTTAAAGGTGATAAAAATATTACTATTTCTTCTACAATGGAAGATGGAGTTAAAAACATTCCATGCAACATTGAGTGAAAAAAAGTTACACTTGGTAAACACGATGCAAAATGATCCTAATGGAAATCATTCCGGAGATCCCGTGTAGAACTTGATGGACACGAAGGAACTATCGTAGCGGTGATCCAGATGGTAAAACAGCTGTTAAAATCAATGGTGCTAATGGAACTATCACAGCTGGCAATGGTGAAGATGGAAATAAAGTTACTATCGATGGTACAAAAGGCGCTGTAACAGCTAAAAACTGTAACAGCAAAAAGATGGTGAGTTCGGTGCTCCAATAGCTGAAAAATGGTGCTCCAGCCTGAAGATGGTAAAAATAACACAAAAATTACTGAAGATGGTATTTCTGTAGTAGGTAAAGGTAAAGATGGTAAACCAGCTACAGTAGGTATCAAAGACGGTCGTGTAACAGCTGGTGATCCAGTAGGTGAAGATGGCATTCCAACAAAATGCAGGTTCTGCTACGTCTATGGATAAAGATGGCTTCTCCGTGGCAACAAAAGGTAAAGACGGTAAAGAATCTAAAGTGGACATCAAAAATGGTGGTATCACAGCGGGTGCTCCAGTAGATAAAAACGGTAATCCTACAAAAAGAAGGTACTGCTACATCTATGGACAGAGATAAAGGTTTCTCCGTAACATCTAAAAGATAAAGACGGTAACGTATCTACAGTAGGTATCAACAACGGTCGAGTAAGCGCCGGTGATCCAGTAGATAAAGACGGCATTCCTACAAAAGCGGTGTTCTGCTACATCTATGGATAAAGATGGCTTCCGTGGCAACCAAAAGATAAAGACGGTAAAGTATCTAAAGTAGACATCAAAAATGGTGGTATCACAGCCGGTGTTCCATTAGATAAAGATGGTAACCCCGCAGATAATGGTACTTCATCAGTAGCTATGGGTAAAGATGGATTCTCCGTAACATCTAAAGATAAAGACGGTAATGTATCCACTATTACTATCAAAGACGGTAAAATCAGTGGTTTACAACCAGGTACTGCAGACACTGACGTAGCAACCGTTGGTCAAGTGAAATCCGCTATCGGTAAAACTGCTGAATTAGTGGAAAAACTTCTCAACGTCTAGACCAAGTAGGTGCACACTCTGTCGCATTGGCGAGAATGAACCCATTAAGCTACGATCCATTGAGAAAATCTCAAATCATGGCTGGTATCGGTTCCTATGCTGGTAATCAAGCATTAGCATTAGGTATTGCACACTATGCAAATGAAAACTTCATGGTTAATGCAGGGTTCACAATGGGATCTGGTAAGAGCATGGCAAACATCGGTGCAACATATCGTTTCGGAACTGGCGATGATGACAATATCCCAGAACGTTACAAAGGTGGTCCAATCTCTCCGTATATGTAATGCAAGATGAAATCACAGCGTTGAAAGCAGAAAAATGCTAGAAAAGATGCAGAAAATGCAGAAATGAAAGCACAAATTAAAATGCTTATGCAACGCATGGGTATGGCATAAAAACTAAATAACAATAGTTAAAACTGAACACAATAGTTAAAGGTTAACTATGATACTGAAAAAGTGGGTACCAACGTCGAAAGACGTGGTACCCACTTTGCTTATTGTTTGCTATGAAATGGCAGTAATCAGGCTAGACGGGATTCTTATAGATGGTTTCACATTGATTATACCTTTTTGGCTACGAGATGTTTACTTTGGTAGAAAAAGAATATCATAAATTTCATAAAAAGTATTTCCGTGAAATAAGTTAATTTGTTATAATATAGGTAACTAATAAGGAGGGCGATGTGGCTAAGAAACAAGCAACAGAAGAGCAAGCTTTTATATGAGTTTATAAACTATGGAAAAATAGTTGTCTGCTAAATTATTTGCGATGTGGTTATCTATGTTTCTATTGTGGACTAGTACAGGTGTAGCAAAATGAATTTTTTTAAGTCATTAATATTGATAGCGATTCCACAGTTGCTCTATGCATATAGTATTAGAGCTAAAAACCGCATTACGAGCAGTTATTTCTTTATTGTCAGTTGTAATTATATTAATATTTTTATTTATAGGATTAGTTGGCATATTAGGAAAAAAATGATGCTTGTAGAGACCGAGCTAGGTTATTTTTTTAACTATTAGTGATGGTAAATCGTTATATTCTCTCGTAAGTAGTGTCAGTATTGTATATTTTATGGTAATTGTTTTAAGTCTTATTTATATAGTAGAATGGGGAACTGGTTATAAAAGCAAAGGGAGGCTAAATTATGGGATGGTTATTGTTTGCTATCATTATTACCTCTTATGTCGGCTTAGTAGTTGCTAACATGATTAAATTGAATGAAGCAGGAGTTCTTGAAGGTCGTTTGAAAATTGTACTTTTGTTGCCTTTTGTCCATTTTATTCTTATGCCTATAGGGTTGTTGTATAAAAAGCATTAAAGAGGGAATTTTTTAAAGTTGTATGTATAATTCCTACGTTATTTCTTTTTATACCCAGTTACTTTTGGCAGAATATGCGAGACAGGCAAAACCATTAAAGAAAAACACAAAAAGTCAATGTAAAAAAAGATATTAATCAATATGAAGGTGTATCAGAGGGAATGATAGCATTACCTTGTTAAAATTTAATATAATCTAAATCTAGGCACATGATTCGGTCCTTTCTTATTTGTATCGTTACTTATATTGTAAAAGCAAGCTGAATGATATGCCTATTTTACGAAAATGATGTTGGGAGTGCTCTTATATGAGTAATCCCAACATTTATTATGTAACCCAATTATTCATCTCTTATTACAAGATATATTGAACTTTCATTCATATAATAGAAAAATCCCTCAAAAGTGCTAGAATGGAAGCAAATGATATTCTGTATTAATTATGGGTTAGAAAAGGAGTTTCTATGGCAATCGAGATTGGACAAGTTGGTATGGCTACGGTGGTAGTGGAAACTAACAATACAGCGGAGTACATGGGTAGTGGTACTTACCTGTGTTTGCCACACCGCGATGGTAGCATTAATGGAGAAAGCAGACCTATACAGGGATTCAAGGTGATTTAGGAGACGGTGAAGGATCCGTGGGGATTCGCATAGAAACAAGCCATGAAGCAAACTAGCCCATTAGGAGCAACTATAACTGCAATGGCAACGGTAGTAGCTGTTGACGGTAGAAAAGTAACCTTTGAGGTAGTCGCTAAAGAAGGTGAAAAAGTTATCGGTCGTGGTACGCATGAACGTTTTATTATTAATAATGAGAAATTCATGGCCAAAATCGTCACTTTGTAGTTCATATATGAATTTAGAGGAATTATTATTTTTTTACTAAGGAGGTTGTGATGAATACAGAAGATGTAAAGGATGTTAAAAATCGTCACCACCGAAAAATAATAAAGAATTAGAAAAAAAGACTTAGAGAGCTTTCACAAGAACTGATTGAAGAAAATTATGAATTATATAAAGAATTAGAGAATTGCTGATTCAAATATAGATTCATGATAATATAGAAAAAGCGCGATATATTCCTACATGAATTTGTCCTATTATAGGTTCAATTTGGAATATATCGCGCTCTATTTGTATTTTTGACATTAGTAGTTCAAATCATTGATTTATGTAAATCAAACAATGAAAAACGCCTAACGAATGAGGTCTTGCACACCTCAATACGTTAGGCCATTTCATTTCATAGCATTCTGAGATGAGCCTAACGCCTTCGACACGTTATTGGCTCTCTTTTGTTATGTCTAGTATACCATACTTTCAACGGTATGCCAAATTATTTGCGAGGGATGCGACGCAAGATAGGGATTAATAGCAAGGCTACTAAGATGCCGATGCCGCTGAGTTAGGAAGGAAGTCGGTAGTCTTGTGACGGCGCTGATGTAGCTGTCGAGTACAACCCACCATGCCACGAAGTAACCCGTCGCTGTCCAGATGGCACCTACGCACATAGCGAAGAGTATACGCAAGGTAGATACGGTACGAACTGGCACAGATGGTCTCCACCCCACGGTTAATAGTCCCACGATAACGCCGGCTAATCTTTAATTATGATGGAGAACACTGTGTATTGGGAATGGCCCATGATGAGGTCAAAGATGCCAGATCCGATGGCACCAGCTGAGGCTCTGCATAGAATCCGCCGAATACGGATGCCATGGAGAATAGTGCAGAGAACCAAGGTGTACCATAGCGCCTGTTGGTAAAGGTACTTTAATAGTCGTAAAACACGATGCATAAGGCGGATAATAGTCCAATGTAAATAATGTCTTTTGTAGTTGAGTTCATGAAACCTCCTAATTATGGATTGGGAATAGAAATTAAACGATCTAATAGCAGTTCAAGGGCTAAGCCATCACGCAAGGAACCGATTTCCTCGTGGGTAAATTTCACTGCTTCTGTAGTAAATTGTCCAAAGCAATGCGAGATGCTTCTTCTGGGGTATAGCCACGTAGTACGAGGGCTGTCAGAATAGCTGTGAAAGTATCCCCCGTTCCGTGGGCTTTCACTTGTACTAATGGATTGGATACCCATGTGATGGTATCTGTGCTACCACGATAGACGGCGATGAGGGCAGAGTCTTCCGATGGCAAGCTAGATAAGACCACATATTCGGGGCCTTGTGCGTGCAAACAGCGACACATATCATAGATCACTTCTTCTGATTGTGGTGTAGGGTCATAGGGGATGTCCACTAGGAAACAAGCCTCTGTGTAGTTCGGCTTGATAATGAAAGCTTTCGTAATGAGTTTACGCATTTCTTTCACCATTTCATCGTTGTAGATGGAATAGAGCTTGCCGTCATCTGCCATAGCAGGGTCCACCACGACGAGTTTATCTTTGCCGAATCGTTCGATAGCATCTTCTACGAGGCGAATTTGCTCAGGTGATGCGAGGAAACCACTTTGAATGGCATCGAAGGTGATGTCGTTTTTGTTCCAACAGGTGTAGAAACTTTCAAGGTGATCCGTAATGTCCACCAATTCAAAAGTTAGGATATTCTAAATGATTGCAAAAGTACCGCTGTTGGTAACGGAATCGGTTGGCACTGTAGGGCACTCACCAAAGGTATGAATACAGTGAGTGAACAACGGCCGACGGAGCCTCATATCTTGTATGGATAGTATAGTAGGTACGTGATTCATAGGACACTCTCCTTGCTAGGGTAATATATGCTTTCACATCGTGGCATCTATATACCATTGTAAACGACTAGGATATTCTAAGGATACTATTAGTATACACTTTCACATTGTCATGCGTAAATACACAGAAATCATAAAAATATTAGGACAGATATGTAAAAACTAGAAATTATTGTCATGTTAACGTATAATAAAGAGATACATAACAATAGTTTGGAGAATGAATATGAGTGTTTTAACTGTAACCAATGTAACCCATGGATTTGGGGCAAGACAAATATTAGATGATGCATCGTTCCGTTTACTGAAAGGGGAACACGTGGGCCTAATCGGTGCCAACGGGGAAGGAAAGTCCACCTTTTTAAATATCATTACGGGTCATTTGATGCCCGATGAAGGCAAGGTGGAATGGTCCAACCAAGTGACGGTGGGCTATTTAGATCAGCACAGTGTATTAGAGAAAGGGATGACCATTCGCGATGTATTGCGAGGAGCCTTCGATTCTCTCTATGGCATTGAACAACAATTGCAAGATGCTTATTTAGAAATGGGTGATTGTTCTGAGGATAGAATGAATGAGCTCATGGAGCTTACTGGCGAATGGCAAGAGATGTTAGAGCAACGTGGGTTCTATGAAATTGATGCGACCATTGAACGGACTGCTCAAGGCTTAGGCTTGATGGACATCGGTCTTGACCGTGACGTCACGGATTTGAGCGATGGTCAACGGACGAAGGTATTGCTCACAAAAATTGTTATTAGAACAACCGACGATTTTGTTGTTGGATGAACCGACAAACTATTTAGATGTGGACCATATTAAATGGTCGCAAAAACTATTTGCAAAACTATGAAAAATGCCTTTATCTTGATCTCTCATGATGTGGAGTTTTTTAAATTCCGTTGTCAACGTGATTTACCACATTGAACAAGCGCACTCACAAGATATACTGGCGATTATTACCAATTCTTGGCGACTTACGAAGTGAAAAAGCAACAAGCTTTGCGTGCGTACGAGCGTCAACAGCAAGAAGTGGCAGATATGAAAGATTTCATTCAGCGCAACAAAAGCGCGTGGCCACTCGTGGTATGGCTAACTCCAGAGCGAAACGCTTAGAAAAAAATGGAAATCCTAGAGAAACCACAAGAAAAAGATAAAAACCATCCTTTGGGTTTAAAGAGGGACGTACACCGAGTCGTTTCATCGTGGATGCGAAAGACCTTGTTTTTGGGCTATGATGAGCCATTGACACGTCCTGTGGAAGTGGTGATCGAACGAGGTAAGAAAAATCGCTATCCAAGGTGTGAATGGGTTGGGAAAAAAACGACCTTATTAAAAACCTTATTAGGTATGATTCCTGCCCTATCTGGAAAGATAGAGAAAGGGAGTTTTTACAAATTGGCTACTTTGCTCAAGAAGACAGCCGAGATAATTCGAAAAACTGCCTTGGATTACATTTGGGATGCCTATCCGTCTTTGACTAATTCCGAGGTGCGTGCAGCCTCGCTCGTTGTGGTCTCACCAATGAGCATATTACGAGTCAAATGCGCGTCTTGTCGGGTGGGGAAAATGCAAAAGTTCGTCTTTGTAAATTGATGCAAGAGTCTTATAATGTACTTGTCTTAGACGAACCGACGAACCACTTAGATGTGGATGCAAAAGCAGAATTGGCGCGGGCATTGCAGGCTTTCAAAGGGACGATTGTCCTCGTCTGCCATGAACCGGAATTTTACGAATCTTGGGTGACCGATATTTGGACCATCGAAGATTGGACTACGAAAATTATTTAGGAGATGACTATGAAAGAACAAGCTCTAGACGGTGTGCGCCAATTATTAGAGGGCCTTGGTATCGATCTTGAAGCGCGGTATGACAGATACGCCGAAGCGTGTGGCCACGTTATTTGAAAAGCTTGTTTTCTGGACGTAACAGCATGGGCAAAGAGGCTCTAGGCGATGTGTATCCCACAGAACATACGGGCCTAGTATCGGTGAATCACATTCCTTTTTATTCCATATGTGAACATCATTTGATGCCTTTCTATGGAAAAGTACACATTGTGTATCAACCACGGGATGGCAAAGTATTTGGCTTGGGCCGTTTGAAAGCGTTGGTAGATGTCTTTGCGAAACGCCCACAATTACAAGAGCGATTCACCCATGATATTGCCACATCCTTAGTGGAAGACGGTCACGTGTTGGGCGCTATGGTAATGGTGGAAGCCACTCATTTATGTATGCTTATGAAAGGCGAAGTGGCACAAGAAACGGTGGCGAAAAACGATAGTCGCCACGGGTATATTAGAGCCCATGGGGACATTACGCGAGGAAGCATTGGTGTTATTAGGAGGTAACGATCATGTTTAAGTACCGCAAGTACAACTGGCAAGATGGTAAACAATTAGAGCTAAAAGACCGTACATTGATTATGGGGATTTTAAATGGCACTCCCGATTCTTTTTCTGATGGAGGTCGTTACAATACTTCTGACACCGCTGTGGCTCATGCGAAAAGAGATGATTGAGCAGGGTGCAGATATCATCGACGTAGGTGTAGAATCGACACGCCCAGGGCACACACAAATTTCTGTTGCTGAGGAAATTGAGCGCATGAAAGACATTCTATTGCCTGTCTTAGAGGTGTCTACCATCCCTGTATCGGTGGATACATACCGGGCAGAAACGGCAGACTTTGCCTTATCCCATGGGGCTCATATTTTAAACGATATTTGGGGTTTAAAATATGACAAGGATATGGCGACGAGTAGCATGGAAATACGATGTGCCGGTCATTATCATGCACAACCAAAATACTACAGATTATGATGATATCATCGATGATATGAAAGCATTCTTTTTTTCTCCTCTGTGGACTTAGCTTTGAAAGAAGGGGTAAAACCACAGAATATTTGGCTTGATCCGTATTGGCTTTGGTAAAGATTATGCCCAAAATGTGGAAGTTATCCAACGATTAGGAGAAATTACAGTCTATGAATATCCTGTCTTATTAGCGCCTAGCCGTAAGCGTTTCATTGGCACCATATTAAATGAACTGCCAGCGGATCAGCGGGATGAAGGAACAGTAGCTACTTGTATAACTGGTATGATTCAAGGCGTGGATATGGTGCGTGTTCACAATGTAGAAATGCATAAGCGGGCCATCACGGTGGCGGATGTGCTATTACGAGGTGAGTAATGGACAGAATTAACTTGCGAAATATGGCATTTTTATGGATACCATGGCAATTTACCAAGTGAAAATGAAATAGGACAGCGATTCTTTGTAGATATTTCCCTCGCATTAGATCTGTCCAAAGCAGGTCAATCAGATCAATTAGAAGACTCTATTAATTATGCGGATGTCTATGAGCGCACAAAAGCGATTGTAGAAGGCGCGCCACATCGTTTGATTGAACGTGTAGGGACCCTAATAACGGAATCCATCTGGGGACACTATGAAGGGTTACAGGGACTTTCAGTGACGGTGCGGAAACCAGAAGCGCCCATACCGGTGTGTCTGGACTATGTAGAAGTTGTGATTACACGAGGTCAACTATAATGTATACTTATTATATTGGCATCGGTTCGAATCTAGGTGACAGAGAAGGGTATTTAGCATTCGCTGTATCAGAATTGACGAACACAGACGGTATTCGCAGTGTAAGTCATTCTAGCTGGATTGAGACACCTCCATGGGGACCCGTGGAACAAGGACCGTTTTTAAATGGTATGTTGAAAGTGAAGTCCACTTTGGAACCTCTCGCTATGTTAGATACCATATTACATATTGAGCGATTAGCGGGCAGACAGCGAGAGATTCACTGGGGTCCACGAACGTTGGATTTAGATATGGTTTGGGTAGAGGATGAAGGGGGCCAATGCGTGCAGGTGAACACACCTAATTTAGTCGTACCTCATCCGTACTTTTGGGAACGCCAATTTGTATTGGAGCCCTTGCAGGAGGTCTATCCAACGTTTGCCTATGAAGGGGTGTCTATTGTTAGTCGCCTAGACACATTAGGAAGATTAGAAACTTAAGAAGAATTATGCATAGCCTATTGTACAGGTTTATGGAACATGTCTGAAAGACAGATCTGTATCATTCAGATAGGAAGATATAAGGAGCATTATATGGGTTCTTTTTTTAGAAAAGGATGGGTAAAATTTATCCTTCTCATGTGTATATTTACGGCCCTTACAGCCCCTATTGTGGTGTTGTTTGGTCCCTTTGACAATATTAAACGTACCGTGGTGGGCGCTATTTTGCGGTCTCGCCACCCGCACTACATTACGTGGCTCTATACGCCTGAGGAAATACAAAAGATTGTAGGTACTGTGGGCACTGGTGAAAGCCAAGAACTGTTCAAATTCGATGTGAAAGAAGATACATCCTTGAACTTGCGTAAAATCGAGTCCAATCGGTATACGGGCTTTTTATTGGAAATTCCAGACCCTCGACGCATTCAAGTGGCTACGGCGCCACAGTTGAATGAAAAAGGGAGACCACTAGCAATATTGCGCGTCTCAATGGAGCCGTAGCGGCCATCAATGGCGGTGGGTTCCACGATCCGAACGGAACGGGCACAGGTCGTTCTCCCTATGGATTTATCTTACATGATGGAGAATATGTCATCGGCAAAGACGTAGGACCTGATGAAGATGTAGATTTCATCGGCTTTACAAAAGCTGGTAACTTAATTGCCGGCACCTACAATAAGCGAGAACTAAAAGAAATGGGAGCCAAAGAAGGCCTTACATTTGGGCCCCCATTGATTGTGAACGGCAAAAAGATGATCACTGATGGAGATGGTGGTTGGGGTATTGGTCCTCGTACTGCTATTGCTCAAAAGAAAGATGGTACTGTATTATTTTTAGTCATCGATGGACGTCAAGTTTATTCTGCAGGGGCCACATTGCGTGATGTGCAGGATATTTTTGTACCAAGAGGGCGCCGTGATTGCGACTAACTTAGATGGCGGTTCCAGTACCACATTGTATTACAATGGAAAAACTGTGAACAAAACCAGCAGATTTATTAGGTGAACGGATGATTCCTACTGTATTTATCGTAAAATAGGAGAGTCTATGAATACGTTTGGAAAAAGTAACAACAGCCTTTTGTTAGGCTTAGTTTTACAAGGTGGTATCTATGTATACTTAGATCAAGTATATTTGGCGCCCACCACGCACTTTCAGGTGACAAATGGAGAAGAAGTAGATAAGAATTTCCCTGACGTAAAAGAGGGGACTCGCTATTATTCTCATGACCATAAATATATGGCGGTAGTAGAGCAAAATAAAGTTGACATTTATACAGCGGGTAAAGAAGCACCTGTGACGTTAGATTTAAAAGAACGTGAAGTGTCATATTTTGAATGGATGTCAGACCGTAATTTAGCCATTGTAGGGTTATATGGCGGTCATCACAATGATATTGTACTGGCTCGTATTGATCCAGAAGCGCCAGACCATGAAATTGATACGACTATTAATTCGGTGCCAGCGGGATCTCGCATTACCGATGTGGCTTACTCTGCAGCGACCAATGTGGTGTATATGAAAGTTCGTGTCGGTGATGGGGCGTACCGTGTATACCGGACGGATGCTAACTATGATACTCGCCGTGTGTATATGCAAGCTTCTGATATCGGGCGTATTGGCATGTTTTATAATGAAGATCGCTTCTTCTATGATAATGCTCGTACAGGTGATGTGTTTATGTTCAACGGCACAGAAGGTGGCTGGCGTGCCATCAACCCACCGGGTAAATTCCGCTTGATCGGCGTCACACAGGGCCAACAAATCTACATTGTAAAAGTGGATGATAAAAATAGAGCATTAGAAGCCTATGAAGGCAAGCTAGGGGTAGGGTTTAATAAAATTTATACCTACGATAACCCAAAAAGAATTAACAGACATTACTGTTGAATCCATTTTTAAAGGATAAAGAAGCGGGAAAAGATAGCCAATCTGGGGATAAGAAAAAACAATAGATGGATTTCTGCAATGAGAAAATTCACTGTTTTTAGAAAAAGCTATAACAATTAGTCATAATAAAAACAAAATTTTACATAATATATGAAAAGGAAGTCATACAATGGCAAAATTTAAAATTCAAAAAGGCTTAAGCGATGCAGATATGATGAAAGGGTTTCAGGAACAAGAAACATTTGAAACGGCTATATTGAAAGATGATGCCACTACAGTGCGCAAAAGCGAATAACAAGCCTAACCCTGCAAAAACAGATAATGATTTTTATCAAGAGTTTTTAACAGAACGGATAAAAACAGAAATTGGCAAGCTCTTACTAGCTATTAAGATGGATTACTACAAAGAAGATGTGAAAGATTTTTCTATCCAAGTCAAAAGAAATGGGAAGGATATTGTCTCAGAGACATCTCCAAAAAGGTTAAATAAGTCGTCATTGTTGACAATTGATATCGTTAAAAAAACGCTTAAAATCCCCCTAAAATAGTGGAAAAACATGGAAGCATATCGATAAAATTCATATGACTAAAAAGCATGTAATTTGGTTGACAAATATCACGTTTAGTAGTCTAATATAGTTATGTACATTTACATGAGATAACTTAGACTCATGTATTTAATAATTCTCCATCGAGAGGAAACTCTTGATAGGAAAGGGTCAATGTGAAGGAGAAGGATTATGAGTGCAAAAAGAGTAAGATTAGTTGAAACAGTTCTTCGTGATGGTCATCAATCTATTTTTGCTACACGTATGCGCATGAAACACATGCTTCCAAAGATTACAACAATTAGATGAAATTGGTTATGATGCATTAGAGTGCTCGGGGTGGTGCTACATTTGATAGCTGTATTCGTTTCTTGGACGAAAACCCTTGGGAACGTCTCGTACTTTAAAAAGCAAACTTAAAAAAATACACCTCTACAAATGTTGCTTCGTGGCCAAAAACTTATTGGGTTACAAACATTATGCAGATGATGTTGTAGAAGCTGTTCGTTGCAAAGCAAAAAGAAAAACGGTATGGACCGTATCCGTATTTTTGACGCATTGAATGATCCTCGCAACATGCGTGCGACTATCGAAGCCGGTAACAAAGTCGGTGTTCATGTACAAGGGTACAATGGTTTACACAATCAGCCCAGTTCACACAAATGAAAGCTTCGTAAAAGTAGCTCGTGAATTAAAAAGAAATGGGTATCGATTCCCTTTGTATCAAAGATATGTCTGGCTTGTTAGCTCCATATGATGCAGAATCTTTAGTAAAAAGACTTACGCAAAAGAATTCGGCGACAAATTGATATCGATTTACGCAGCCATTTCACTTGCGGTTTAGCATCTGCTACTTACTTAAAAGCAGTAGAAGTCGGGCGTTGATATCATCGACACTGCATTGAGCCCATTCGGTCATGCAACCAGCCAACGAAAGAACTGAATCTATCGTAGAAATCTTCAAAAGGCACTCCATATGACACTGGTTTAGACCTTACTAAAATGCGTGAATTAGCTACATACTTCCGTGGCGTTCGTAAAGAAATCGCTGATGAATTCGGCTTAACTCAGACTCATGAAGTATTGCCAGAAGTTCGTCATTACCAAATCCTCGGCGGTATGTTGTCCAATACCAAAACCAATTGAAAGAAATGGGTATGGCTGATAAATTCTTCGACGTAATGGATGAAATGCCTCGCGTTCGTGAAGATCTTGGCTTCCCTCCATTGGTAACTCCAACATCCCAAATCGTTGGTACAATGGCTATGATGAACGTGTTGTTCCAATCCCAAGGATTGCCTCGCTACAACACTACACCAGCTGAAGTAAAAAGACCTAGTTCGTGGTAAATACGGTCAACTTCCAGCAACTGTAAAACCAGAAATCAAAGAATTAATCATTGGCGACGAAACTCCTATCACTCATCGTCCAGACTGATGACGTAGCTCCAGAAATGGAAAAATGCGTGCTGATCTTGAAGCTAAAGGCTTCACTGGCGTAACAGAAGAAGACGTATTAACATACGCTATGTTCTGAAGTAGCACTTCAATACTTCGAAAAACATGCAACACCTGTAACTCAAAAAGTATTGAACTACAAAGGTGAATAGTTAATCTTACATTCATATATAAAAGCGACCTCTTCGGGGTCGCTTTTTAGTGTTTCACGAGATCAATAGGCGGTGTGGATTGTGTAAGAAGTGTACACGGATACTTTCAGATATGCTATAATACAAATATAAGATAGAATACAGGGCAGGAGTGATGACAATGTCAGAAGTAACTAGAAAAGAAACGACGTCAGTCCTCAACACAACGTGGAGAAAAGCGTGGATACTTTTTAGGAATCGTATTTGTAGTGATTGCAGGACAACAACTGTATACGATACACACTTTGAATCAAGAAAAGGAACAGTTACAACAACAATTGCAAGAGTTGAAGCAAGAAAATGAAAACTTGTCTGAACAGAAAAAGCTGTTGGAAGATGATAAGCATATTGAAAGTGTAGCTAGGGAAGAATTAGGGCCTAGTTAAGCTGGGAAGTTCCCTATGTTCGATAAGGGAAAGTGATACATTTGTATCACTTTTTTTGTGTCAATCATGGTTAGCGCTTGATGCAGTTTCGTAGATAGTAGTAGAAAGTAGAGTGGTATAGATGGAGCAATATAAAGTACTAAAAGGTGACAAGTTGGGCATTGTCGATTTAGGGTCGAATTCGTTCCGCCTTTTATTGGGGACCTATGACGGAACCCGATGGATGAATGAGCCAAAAGCAGTTGTGGACTACGCAATTAGGGTCGGCGGAGCTCTGAAGGATTATTAACGGAAGAAGCGATGGTCCGAGGTCTTGAGGCTCTGAAAGAGATACGAGGCGTAATGGATGCATACGGAGCAACGATACGTATAGGGCTTGCCACTAGCGCCATTCGAGAAGCGGGAAATGGACAGGATTTTTTAGGGCGTGCTCAAACGGTGTTTCCTATGGAGTATCGTGTATTGAGCGGTGATGAAGAGGCAACCTATGGATTCATAGGTGCCACGGTGTATGAAGATCGAAACTTTCACTATGCTACCATCGATGTGGGTGGGGGCAGTACGGAAATTGCCATAGGCCATAGAGATCGTGCATATATGACGAAAATCCTATCCCAGCCGGGCTGTGCGCATGCAAGAGATGTCTAATGAGGGCCGCAACGTGTGTGGGAAGAAACATCTCCTATGTGGGACCCATTGCCGATTGAAGGCGCGTTTGGTGAGTTCATCGGTATTGGTGGCACTGCTACGACGTTGGCGAGCGATGGATTTGCAGATGGAGTCCTATAATCCCAAACGCATCCAAGGTCATCGATTAGACCGTGGTACTATCGAGGCTATGGTATTGCAACTTCGTTACATGAGTCGCGAGGAACGATTGCGGTGAAAGGCTTACAGCCGGTCGAGTAGATATTATTGTGCCCGGCGCAGAGATTATTACGTCCCTTATGGATACGTATCAAATTGGATCCATCGTCATTAGCGAGGCCGATGGGTTAGAAGGGTGGCAATCACAATATGGTGGCAAATAGAGAGTCTTATTATTCTTGGGCGCCTTTAGTAGATAGCCTGTTAGATGCCTATGAAAGTCAAGGTGACTTTCAAACGGTAATCGAAGTAGAAAAAGCAAATGAAACACGGAAACATGTGGAGATGGTGGTGCCTTTGCTGACGATGGAAGAGTTGGCAGAGCAAGTGGACCATAGTCAACACATGTTGAGTAAATGGTATGAAGAAGGCTGTATTGAGCAGTATCATAGGTATCGACAACGCATGTTTCATTGCACAGAGACTTTGACACGGAGTCAGGAAAAAAAGCGCTATATGGTGATGCTTGGTGCACTCTGCAACAACTTAGAAACGCTATGACAGAATCTATGGATACTCGTGTCACAAAGGATACTCCGTTACTATTAGCTTGCTCTGGTGGGGTGGATTCCATTGCCTTGCTACACTATTTCTATATAGAAGGGTTCACAAATATTGGGGTCTTTACCATGGACCATGGGTTACGACCAGAGGCGGTAGAAGAAGTGGCTCTCGTAGAATGGTATGCATTGCAATTTGGTATGCCTTGCTATACGGTACAAGAAGATGTATCGGCGAAGGCGGATTTAGAAGGTGTATCCTTTGAAATGATGGGGCGCACATTGCGCTATGCTCATTTGCGTGACATCGCTGAGGAACAGGGGCTATGAATATATTGTGACCGCTCATCATTTAGATGATCAAGGGGAGACCATATTAGCGCACCTGTTGCGTGGGTCAGGTTTAGAAGGTTTACAAGGGATGAGTACGTTCTCTGGTGATATTTGGCGACCTTGTTTGACGGTGAAGAAACAAGTGTTGCAAGACTATGCCCAGTGGTTAGACTGCTTTTATGGGGACGATGCATCAAATACAGATACTACGTATGATCGAAATTGGATTCGTCACGTCTTAGTGCCCACTTGCGAAGAACGGTATCCGCAGGTGATACAGGCTGCTGGGTCGTATGGGGCATTTAGCCCAAAGTGATGCGTCTTATTTTTGACCGAGAGGTGGCGCGGTTAGAGTCAAACTATGTGAGCCGTGACGGCGAGGGTCTAGTGTTGGATAAACATGGCTGTTACGGAAGGCGCACGACGCGCTAGTAAGCCGATTGTGGAAAACGTATACTGAGCCCCTATGTGCGACCGGAACAATTGAGCCAACCCTGTGATAGAAAGTCTGCTTTCACTGGTGAAAGGACCGAAAGGAAAAGAATTTCGGTTTCGTCAGGTGCAAGTTTTGGCGTCATATGATACAATTAAGGTTGTTCTATGTGTGACATAGAAAATAAATAGAGCTGACTGAAAAGGAGTTACTATGATACAAGAAGTGAAAGAATTATTGCTTTCAGAAGAACAAATTCAAAAAAACGAGTGGCGGAATTTGGGCCGTCAAATTACAGAAGATTATAAGGGTAAAGAAATTGTCCTTGTGGGTGTATTGAAAAGGGGCTATTGTATTTTTACAGATTTAGCACGCCATATCCAAGGGGATGTAAAAATGGATTTTATCTCTTGCTCTAGTTATGGTAGCAGTACCGTGAGCAGTGGGGTAGTTCGCATTTTTGAAAGACTTGGATCGCCCTGTAGAAGATAAACACGTTATTGTCGTGGAAGATATTGTGGATACAGGGGACGACCTTGTCCTATTTATTGGAAAACTTGCAATCTCGTAAAGTCGCCAGCTGTTCGTCTGTGCTCCTTGTTGAACAAACCAGATCGTCGCAAGGTAGATGTGCATGTGGACTATGAAGGATTCGTGATTCCTGATGAGTTCGTCATTGGCTACGGTTTAGATTATGATGAAAAATTCCGTCAATTGCCTTATATCGGTATTTTTGAAAAGAGGAAGTCTACCAATAATCGTTGATATATTCGAGAAAATTTGATATGATTAATAAGTATCAATTTAGATTATAAGATAGGAAAGGAGAAAAAAATTTGAAGCGAGGCTTAAAAACGTACTCCTGTATTTGTTGATCATTGTGAGTCGCTGTGGCGGCTATCAACTCGTTTTTCTGAAGGTACTAAAAATACATCAGAAATTACATATACATCGTTCCTACAAGAGGTACAACGAAAAAATGTAGAGAGTGTGACGATTACAGGGGATCATTCTATTAGTGGTAAATTAAAATCCGGTACGGAGTTCGCTACGTACGCACCCTAGCGATGCGTGGATTTTTAATAAACTAGCAGAAGGTGGCGTGGATGTAACAGCAAAACCGCCAGAGCAACACGCTTGGTGGGTTAGCTTTATTAACATCTGCATTACCTATCGTATTAATTATTGGATTCTGGTTCTTTATGATGCAATCTACACAAGGTGGATCGGGTCGTGTGATGAACTTTGGCAAATCTCGTGCAAAAATGCAAGGAGAGGGCAAAGTGAATGTTACATTCAAAGATGTGGCTGGTGCAGATGAAGCAAAACAAGAATTGGAAGAAGTGGTTGAATTTTTTGAAAAACCCAGCTAAGTTCAATGCTATTGGCGCTAAAGATTCCAAAAGGTGTTTTATTATATGGCCCTCCAGGTACTGGTAAAACATTGTTAGCTCGTGCCGTAGCAGGGGAAGCTGGCGTTCCATTCTTTACCATCAGTGGTTCTGATTTCGTGGAAATGTTCGTCGGTGTCGGTGCCTCTCGTGTGCGAGATTTGTTTACGCAAGCGAAGAAAAATGCACCATGTATCATCTTCATCGATGAAATTGATGCGGTAGGTCGTCAACGTGGCGCCGGCCTAGGTGGCGGTCATGATGAACGGGAACAAACATTGAACCAATTATTGGTAGAAATGGATGGATTTGGTGCCAATGAAGGTATCATTACCATTGCGGCAACTAACCGCCCAGATATTTTTGGACCCGCTTTATTGCGTCCTGGTCGTTTTGACCGTCAAGTTACGGTAGGTCGTCCAGACCTTCGTGGTCGTGAAGCGATTTTACAAGTCCATGCGCGCAATAAAACCACTTGATCCTGATGTAGATTTAAAAACTATTGCGAAAAAGTACCTGGTTTTACTGGGGCTGATTTGAGCAACTTATTAAATGAAGTGACCTTATTAGCGACTCGCCAAGACCGTAAATCTATTTCCATGCACGATTTAGAAGAGGCTAGTGAAAAGGTGAAGTTATGGTCCAGAGCGCAGAAGTCATGTGGTGAGTCAAAAGAACGTGAATTGACAGCATACCATGAATCTGGTCAGTGCTATTGTGGCGCATTTGTGGCCGAACGCTGACCCTGTTCACTAAAGTGACTATCATTCCTCGTGGTAGTGCTGGTGGTTACACTATGATGTTACCGCAAGAAGAGAAAAACTATATGACTCGTTCCCAATTGTTGGCGCAAATTCGCGTAGCATTGGGTGGACGCTGTGCAGAGGCGATTATTCTGAAAAGAAATCAGTAGTGGCGCGTCTGGTGACTTGCAAATGGTAACGAACATTGCTCGTGAAATGATTACTCGTTTAGGCATGAGCGATGAGTTGGGACCATTGGTATTCGGTGAACATCAAGAGCAAGTATTCCTCGGTAAAAAGCTTAGGTTCTGAGCGAAATTACGGGGAAGCTGTAGCTGAAAAATCGACAATGAAATGCATCGCATCGTGGCAGAAGCTTATGGTGATGTGATGAACTTGTTAACAGAGAATATCGAGTTCTTGCATAATATGGCGCAAGCTTTGTTAGAAGAAGAAACGATTGATGCAAAACAAGTAGAAAACTTGTATCGCTATGGTAAATTAATGAGTCCAGAAGAGGAACAAGCTAAAGAGGAATCTCCTCTAGAAGCAGCGAGGCATTGTAATGCCCTGATAAAAATTGATACACCAAAAAGAATAAATAGGTTGTATGACGAAGGTATCTTCCCTTAGGGGAAGGTACCTTTTGTGCGTTATAAGAGTGCGTTAGAATCTTTTTGTGGGCCATAAAAAGATGCTAAGATTCATTATAGACTGTATTTTTTGCGACATAGAGGGTCATTTTTCTATCTGTACGTGTCGGATCTACGATACTATGTATCAAATTAGCATAGATAGAGCCTTGAAATGCGTAGAAAACACTTGCATTTTATCTAGTACCTCTGTACAATCGTATTGTAAACCTCGATAAAGGTAAGGAGGCGACAAGCCGTGAGAGATGAAATATTAGACTTTTTAAAAAGAAAAACCGCAATCAATTTTGTATCAGGACAAGCTATGTCAGAGGCCTGTAAGGTATCTCGTACTGCTATATGGAAGCATATAGAAGTGCTACGGAAGCGAGGATATGTGATCGAATCATTTACGAAGAAGGGCTATCGTTTATTGGAAGAGCCAAATCTGATCAGCCCAGAAGAAATGGAAGGGGTCTTACAAACCCGCAGTTTTGGCCGGTATTATGTATATGAAGAACGTTTAGAATCAACCAATAGTATCGCCAAAGCATTGGCTATGGACGGTGTACCAGAAGGGACCGTGGTATGTGCTGAGGAGCAATCATCAGGGGCGAGGCCGTTTGTCTAGAGTTGGTATTCACCATATGGAAAAGGTCTTTGGTTTAGTTTGGTATTGCGCCCTAAATTTTTGCCTATGGAAGCTCCAAATGTACTCTCATGGCAGGGGGTGGCGCTAGTGAAAGCCTTTCTCATCAGTTGGGACTTTCAAAGGCGGGCATTAAGTGGCCTAACGATATCTTGGTAGGGTCTCGTAAATTGGTGGGTATTTTGACGGAAATGAACGGCACTATGGAAGAAATTAACTACATTGTGTTGGGCATTGGCATTAACACGCACACAACGATTGAAGAGGTCAGTGAGGATCTAAAGGATAAGATTATGTCCTTTGCTATAGCGAGCATCGATGTGGATCGTAAAGAGGCCTTTGCTGTCATTTTGAAAGCCTTAGAAGACCAATATGAAAAAAGTATGCCAAGAAGGCTTTGATTCTACCTTAGAAGAGTGGAAACAATACAGCGTTACCTTGCATAAAGAAGTCCTCGTGAAAGCGCCGGACAAGGAATATATAGGGTATGCGAAAGATTTAGATAGAGATGGAAACCTCATTGTGCAATTAGAGGATGGACGTGAGGAACGGATCATTGCAGGAGATGTATCGATACGCTCCGCGGAGGAGGATATTAAGATGTTATTAGTGGTAGACGTAGGGAATACGAACATCGTATTAGGCGTGTATAAGGACAAGGAAATTATGGCCCATTGGCGCATTTCTACAGACCGTGGGAGAACGACAGATGAATATGGTATGCTGCTTAGCAACTTGTTCTTGCACGATCCAAAGGTAAACAAGGAAGATGTAGAAGCAGTCATCATTTCGTCGGTTGTGCCACCTTTGAATCCTACGTTGGAACGGGTATGTTTACGATACTTTCACAAGAAACCATTATTTGTAGGACCTGGCATTAAAACTGGTATTTCTATTAAATATGAAAACCCTCGTGAGCTGGGCGCCGATTTAATCGTCGATGCTGTGGCAGCTTATGATAAATATGGTGGCAATTTGATTATCATCGATTTCGGTACGGCTACGACGTATTCTGCTGTATTAGATGGTGGTATCTATCTAGGAGGCGCTATTTCTCCGGGCATTGGCATTTGCAGAAGCCCTATTTGGTCGCACCGCTAAATTGCCTCGTATTGAAATTAAAAATCCAGGCCCTGTGATTGGTAGAAATACAGTAGGAGCCATGCAGGCAGGTGTATTATTCGGGTATGTAGGACAAGTGGAAGGCATTGTGGCACGCATGAAAAAGAGATGCCAGAAGGTACGAAGGTGGTAGCAACCGGTGGGTTAGCGCCACTCATTAATGCGGAGACAGATGTAATTGACCACATTGATCCAATGATGACATTAGAAGGATTACGACTTATTTTGATGAAAAGAAATCAATAATCAATCTCGCACATAGGACATGTCACTATTCCCGGCCGTATTGGGTTAGCGCCCATGGCGGGATTTAGCGATGTGTCCTATCGCTTATTGGCCAAAGAAATGGGGGCGTCCTTGGTCTGCACGGAAATGGTCAGTGCCATGGGAATCAAATATAACAATGAACATACAAAAGAATTACTCTATATGGAAGAGATAGAACAGCCTGTATCGATGCAAATTTTTGGATCCGATCCAGAAGCCATTGCCATCGGGGCTAAAGTGGTGGAATCTGCAGGTGCTCTGATTGTGGATATCAACATGGGTTGTCCCGTGAAAAAGTAGTCTCCTCTGGTGATGGTTCGGCCTTGATGAAAACACCAGACTTAGCCATGAAAGTGGCAGAAGCAGCGGTGCAGGCAGTACAGATTCCAGTGACCGTTAAATTGCGCTTAGGTTGGGATGATACGTCCATCAATGTGGTGGATATGGCACAGCGTATGGAGTCCGTAGGTGTGGCGAGCTGTAGCGGTGCACGGTCGTACTCGTGAACAGATGTGCAGTGGCAAGGCCAATTGGGAGTATATTAAAGAGGTAAAGTCTGTTTTGCAGATTCCCGTCATCGGCAATGGTGATGTGAACTCTCCAGAAAGTGCGAAAGCGATGTTGGAATACACTGGATGTGATGCGATCTTGGTAGGGCGAGCGGCGCGGGGAATCCGTGGCTGTTCCGTCAAATTAAAGACTATCTAGAAACGGGTCGGTATGATCAGAATCCAACAGGCTCGGAACGCATTGACATGCTCCTTCGGCATTATGATTTGTTGTGCCACTATAAAGGTGTAGAATTAGCGACTCGTGAGATTCGAACGCATGCTAGCTTTTTATATCAAAGGATTGCCAGAGGCGCAAGATGGAGAAATGCTCTCAATGTAGCTATGGGACGTGAATCATTTATCAACGTTGTAAATGACTATAAAAACCTACTAGAAAGCCGTTCTGGGCATACAATGTAAGGCGTTTTGTGCATTCTGAAAGGGCATGAAATCTTGTTATATTGAGAATAAAGAAACTTCATAAGCCTAGAATGTATTGTAAATACGGAGTTTTTAAGACTAAATGGGTACCATTATGAGAAATAGTAAATTGACATGGATGATATTTTGTAACTATAATTAAATCAGAAATACCAATTTACTTTTTTGCATAGATCATAAACCTAGTCATAGCTCTTTTGCTGTGACTATGGTAAGACATTTAGGGGGTGTATGTATGGTCATGAATGGTATTTATTTAGTTATTGCCTCAGCCTGTATCCTTATGTTGGGATATCGTTTTTACGGGGCATTTATAGCGGCGAAAGTGTTGACATTAGACAAATATCGCTTAACGCCAGCTATGGTTCACAATGATGGACACGATTATGTGCCTACTAACAAATGGGTTACATTCGGTCATCACTTTGCAGCGATTGCAGGGGCAGGTCCTTTAGTAGGTCCCGTTATTGCAGCGCAGTTTGGGTACTTGCCAGGTACTCTATGGATTTTGATCGGTTCCGTATTTGCCGGTGCAGTCCATGATATGGTTATTCTATTTGCGTCCATCCGTTACGATGGTAAATCCATTGCGGATATTACGCGCGAAGAGATTAGTAAAATTGCTGGTTTAGGGGCTATGTTGGCAACCTTGTTCCTACTTGTGATTACATTAGCGGGTATGGCAGTGGTTGTAGCCAATGCACTTCATAATTCAGCTTGGGCATTTTTCTCAGTATTTGCAACGATTCCTATTGCTATTTTTATCGGTATTTATCTACAATGGTTGCGTCCTGGAAAAATTCAAGAAGCTACAATTATTGGGGTAGCCCTTATCTTTGCGACTATCATCTATGGTCCAAATGTAGCATGCTAGCGAATATGCATCTTGGTTCATTTATGATTTAAAAACCATCGAAATTATGTTGGCTGTCTATGGTTTCTTTGGCAAAGATTGCCAGTATGGTTGTTATTAGCGCCTCGTGATTATCTATCCACGTACTTAAAAATTGGTACTATCGGCGCACTGGCATTGGGCATTCTTATCGTTATGCCAGAAATCCAAATGCCAGCCGGTGACTGAATATATTTGGGGTGGCGGTCCTGTCTTGAAAGGCTCCGTATTCCCATATATCTTCATTACCACTATGCGCGGTGCCTTATCTGGTTTCCATACGGTTATCGCTACCGGTACAACACCCTAAGATGTTGACCAATGAAAGAGAAGTGTTACCGATCGGTTACGGCGGTATGCTAACAGAATCTTTTCATTTCCATGATGGCTATGATTGCGCCCACAGCGTTGCATCCAGATGATTACTTTGCCATCAACTCTACAGCAGAATCTTTCAGAGCATTAGGCCTTCAAGTTCATGAATTGCCAGCGTTATCTGCCTTAGTAGGGGAAGATTTAATGCATCGTCCTGGTGGCGCTGTATCCTTGGCGGTAGGTATGGCTCATATCTTCTCTCGCCTTCCTAATATGGATCATTTATTGAGTTACTGGTATCATTTCTGTATCATGTTTGAAGCTTTATTCATCATGACATTGATTGATGCGGGTACTCGTGTAGGTCGTTACTTATTACAAGAATTATTAGGTTTATACTGGCCTAAATTCAATGACCAACATTGGGCTCCGTGTATATGGTTGTGCTAGCATTGATTTGTATCATGTGGGGATACCTTTGTATTGCAAGGTAACATCGGTACGATTTGGCCATTATTCGGTGTATCTAACCAATTATTAGGTACCATGACATTGGCTGTAAGTACGACGATCATTATGCGACTTGGCAAAAAAACGCTATGCTTGGGTAACTGGTGTGCCTACTATCTTGATGGCTATCGCAGCGATTGGCAGAGACTATGAAAACGTGTTCTATAACTATGTACCAGCAGGAAAATGGATCTTAGTAGCCTTCTCCGTTGCTATGTTTATCATGATTCTTGTTGTATTAGTAGAAGCAGTTCGTAGCTGGATTCGTTTATCCTCCTTACCACAAGATTATCGTACACAAGAAGAAGTAGAAGCAGAAAGTTACGCTAAATTAGCAAAAGAAGCATAATCTAGTAGTGTAATAATAAATTGGTATACTCTCACAATAGGCGCGGTTAAGGAAACTTAGCCAGGCCTATTATATATTTTCCTTGCAATTCTCGTAAGAATGGTGTAAAATAATAAAGCTTATTGATGGTAAGCATCTTCCTACCCCTATGTGAGATAGGGGCGTTAGTCCGAAAGAGGAGGTGATTTTGTATGAACAAATACGAAGTCATGGTGATTGTGAAACCGGCAGATGAAGAGACAAACAAAGCTACATTTGATAAAATTGAGGCTTTAATTGCTCGTGTTGGCGGTACAGTTGAGAAAGTTGACGTTTGGGGTAAACGCCGTTTAGCGTATGCAGTAAATAAAACATACTGATGGCGTATACGTATTGATTAACTTTGAGCGGCTCCTGGCGAAATCAAAGAAATCGACCGCGTTTTAAAAATCGACGATAACGTTCTTAGACACCTGATTGTAAAACACGAAGAATAATCGCCTGAGGAGGTTAAGAATATGAATTCTGTACAACTTTTAGGAAATTTAGCTCGTGACCCTGAAGTACGCTATACAAAAACTGGTCGTGCTGTTACTACATTTACTGTAGCCTGCATCCAATACCTATGTGGATCAAAATGGCGAGACTCAAGAACAAACTGCGTTTGTGAACTGTGTAGCTTGGGGTAAATTAGGAGAAGCTGCAGGAAACTTGCGTAAAGGTAGCCGTTGCTTTGTAGAAGGTCGTATTTCTACGCGTTCTTATGAAGCTCAAGATGGCACAAAACGCTATGTGACTGAAGTCGTTGCAAATTTTGTAGGCCAAGCATTGGATACAAAGATGGAATCAGAGCCTGAATACCCATTTACTGATGCTGCTAGTGCTTATGATGATTTTAAAGGCTAATCTAGATATTGTAACGAAATAAGCTAAGAACTCCACAACTATATCAAAAGGAGGTTTCTCAATGAGAAGAGATAGAGGCAGAAAACCAAGAAGAAAAGTATGTAACTTCTGTGTAGACCATGCTGATCAAATCGACTATAAAGATATTGCTAAACTTCGTCGTTTTACGACTGAACGTGGCAAAATTCTTCCACGTCGTATTTCTGGTGTTTGCGCTAAACATCAACGTAAATTAACACTTGCAATTAAACGTGCTCGTGCTATCGCGTTGTTGCCATTCACAGCAGAATAATTAACATAAAATATAAGCCTAGTAGCGTCCTAGTCGCTAGGCTTTTTGTGTTTCTCTATTATGTATACAAAATGCATGATATAATACAAGTGTAAGATGCTAGGTTATTCAATGGAAGCATATACATCGAATGTTCTATGAAATGAGGTATACTATGAGAAAAGAACATGATTTTTCTAGGGTGAATTAGAATTAGCGGATGAATTGTACTATGGTGTACAAACATTGCGTGGTATTGAAAAACTTTTTATTACAGGTAAAACAAATTGATTTAGATTTTGTCAAAGCTATGGTAATGGTAAAGAAAGCCCTGTGCCTTAGCGAATATGAGTACAGGTCGATTGGATGAAAAATTGGTCAAGCTATTAGTCGTGCGCTGATGAAGTAGTGCGTGGTAACTTCAACGATCAATTCCCAGTGGACCCTATCCATAGGCGGAGCGAGTACTTCTTTCAATATGAATATGAACGAAGTATTGGCGAACCGTGCATTGGAAATTTTAGGATATGAAAAAGGCCAATATGACATTGTATCTCCTAATAACCATGTGAATATGGCGCAATCTACCAATGATACATTCCCAACGGCTATTAAGGTTTGTGCCATTATGAAAAGTAAACCTTTATTGGCGCCTTCGCCGTTTAGCTGAGGAATTAGATAAAAAGCAGACGAATACAAATCGATTCTAAAAATGGGCCGTACTCATTTACAAGATGCGGTGCCGATTACATTAGGCCAAGAAATGGGGGCCTATGCATCTGGCGTACGTCGGGTATTCGCCGTATTAAATCGGCTATGTTAGAAGCGCACACTGTGAATATGGGTGCTACTGCGGTAGGGACTGGTTTGAATGCGGAACCAACCTACATCAAAAGCTGTTGTAGATGAATTGTCTCGCGTCGTAGGGGAAACCGTTCATCACAGCGGATAACTTAATCGATGCGACAAATAATACAGACGTATTTACAGATATTTCTTCGGGATTGAAAGTAACAGCCCTTGTATTGATTAAAATGGCCAACGACTCCGCTTGATGGCGTCGGGTCCTCGTTGTGGTATTGGGGAGTTGAAATTGCCTCCACGTCAACCGGGTTCTTCCATCATGCCAGTAAGGTAAACCCTGTTATTGCAGAAGTGTTGAACCAAACTTGTTACCAAGCATCGGCAATGATTTGACCATATCCTTGGTGTAGAAAATGGTCAATTTGAGTTGAATGTTATGGAACCAGTGATTGCTTATAACTTATTCAACTCCATGTGTTACTTGAAAAATGCGGTAAATACATTCGTTGATAAATTGTTGATTGACCTTGAAGTAGACAAAGAACAATGCGAATACTGGTTAGAGCGTTCTGTAGGTATCGTGACAGCCTTGTTGCCACATATCGGCTATGAAAATGCATCTGCCTTAAAGGAAAGAAGCGCTAGAAAACAGATCGTAGTGTAAAAGAAATTATTTTAGAACAAGGATTATTGACGAAGGAAGAAATGGATTACATCCTATCTCCTAAGGAAATGACTCGCCCCGGTATTGCAGGACAAGACCTTGTAAAACATGTTGGAAACTAATCTTATAGGAAAAGGAATTGCTTAGAATTAGGCAATCCTTTTTCTTTTCTTGTGTACATAAAGAGGAGAAATTAAAAGCTTGCGATTCACAGATTTTTGGCCGATACCCTTCATCTTGTATTGGAAATAGATGGTGATTATACAGCAAATATAGTTTTTAACTATAACAACTTATACATAAATCGAGGGTAAAATTCTACAATTATTGTATATAAACATCTTGGAGTGGTGTATAATAAAAAGATAAAGGAGTTTAACTATGAATGTTTATATAGCCGTAGCGATTGGTGGTGCCTTGGGGGCCGTCCTACGATTTGGCATATCGCAATATATAGCCTATAAGGGGATCCTCTATCCATGGGGCACTGTAGTAGTCAATGTGGTTGGCTCTATGTTGATAGGACTGGGCATGGCCTACTTTCAGGGGCATCCTAGCATACCTCCGTGGGTGAAACTGCTCTGTATCACTGGTTGTTTAGGGGATTGACTACATTTTTCCACGTTCATATTTGATGGATATGTGCTGTTGGAAAAGGAATATGGCAAACCTTGTGGTATATGCTAGGTCAACTTATTCTGGGATTTGTGCTCTGTGGGGTAGCGTTTACCCTGGGGAAACGGTTATGGTTTTGAGGTATATATGAAAGAAATACATGTGAAAGATGCGGTTGGTCAGGCCCTCTGTCACGATATTGTGCGCATCGTCATTGGAGAGGTGAAAGATACTCCTTTCAAACGTGGGCATATCATTCGTGAAGAAGATGAAGCGTTACTACTGCAACTAGGAAAAGAGCATATTTATGTGATGGAAGAAGCGGATTATGATTTGATTCATGAAGAGCAAGTGGCGTACCGCATTATATGAATTTTTGCGACAATTCATCCCTTGCGACCGACGCCGGTGCAACAAGGTAAGATTGAAGCCTTGGCAAATCATGCGATGGAGTTCTTACCGTGGATGTCGAAGGTCTTCATGCAATCAATGGCATTGGGGAGTTGACAATTGTCACGAAATTCCATGGTACCCTGTGAAACAAGATGAACCTGTTGCGGGGATGCGATGTATTCCACTTTTACTAGAGGCGTGGCAATTAGAAGAAGCAAAGCGGTTACGAGCCGATAAGAAACCTATCATTGAAGTACATCCATTTGTTCGGAAGCGGATGGGGATCGTCACCACTGGTAGCGAAGTCTATGAAGGGCGTATTCAAGATGCGTTCACAGCAGTAATTCAAGAACGAGTAGCACCATTTGGGGTAGAATTAGTAGCTCGCGAGATAGTGCCAGATGATACGGACAAAATTGTAACAGCTATTGAGCAGGTAAAATCCCAAGGGGCAGAGATTATTTTTCTGTACTGGGGATGAGCGTGGACCCTGATGATTTGACACTGGGAGCGATTGCACGATGTGCTAGTGAATTAGTCACCTACGGGCTCCCAGTATTACCAGGATCCATGGTTTGCATTGCCTATTTAGCGGACGGTACTCCTATAATGGGAGTGCCAGGTGGTGTTTTATTTAGTAGCCCTAGTGCCTTCGACGTGATTACACCAAGGTTGTTAGCAGATGTGCGAATTACCAAAGAAGACTGTATTCGTATGGGACATGGTGGCTTTCAATCAAAATAAAGATAATTTTGAGAAAAATAAAGTTGACAAAACCAAATCCCATCTTTAAAATAGGGATTAATTAGTGCTATACTTTTTAAGTCTAAGTAGAGGAGAATTATTATGGCTGTTGTAAAAATGCAATTGACTTAATTGGTAACACACCAATCTATCAGATTCCGGACACAAATGTGTATGTAAAATTAGAGAAGTACAATGTCTGGTGGCAGTGTGAAAGATCGTGCTGTACTAGGCATGTTGGAAGATGCAAAAGAAAAAGGCTTGATTAAAAATGATACAATTATCGTAGAAGCGACTAGTGGTAATACAGGTATTGCTTTTGGCTATGCTAGAGCTATGATGTCTATTAAAAACGATTATTATTATGCCTGAAAGCATGAGTAAAGAACGTCGTGAGTTAATCAAAGCCTATGGGGCACAGTTAATTTTTGACACCAAAAAGAATTGGGTATGAAAGGGGCTCTTGGTAAAGCGCAAGAAATTCTTGATAACTACCCAAATGCGGTAACATTGGGTCAATTCGTAAATCCAGCTGAACCCCAATGCCCATTATGAAACAACAGCGAAAGAAATTCTTCGAGATGTACCGAATGTAGGCGTATTTGTAGCAGCATTGGTACAGGTGGCACTTTCACAGGTATTACAAAAAGCTTTGAAAGAACAACATCCGTACATTAAAGCAGTGGCTGCAGAACCAGAAGGGTTCCAGTTATTTCTCGTGGTACTGGTGGAGTTCATAAAATTCAAGGCATTGAGCTCGGTTTTTATTCCAGAAAACTTTGACCTCCTTGATGGATGAAGTGCAAACAGTCACAGATGAAGATGCCATTGAAGAAATAGGCAATTTCATGCGTGAAACTGGCATTGGTATTGGCATTTCTGGCATGGTAGCCCATTGTGGTAGCTCGTCAATATGGACGCAAGTTCCCCAGATGTCGACGTGGTTGTCATCGCTCCAGATGGAATTGAAAAATATCTATCTATGATTCAATTTGAAAGTGTAGATTGGATTCATTCCTAATCGATGGTAATACAAAGGATAGCATGGTGTAGGCCATGCTATCTCTGTATAGGGAGGTAGTATGAGAGAGCTATGGAAGTCCATTCGATACAATATACAACGGGTATTGCAATCTGACCCAGCAGCCTACATCTTGGTTTATGGTGGTCTGGACATATCCGCATATCACAGCCTTGTTTTGGCATTTTTCGCGCATCGCTTATATAGGAAAGGTTGGTTTACCTTAGCTCGGCGTGTGGCGTTACATGCAAGGCGCGTGACGGGTATAGAGATTCATCCGGTGCACAGATTGGCAAAGGGTTATTTATCGATCACGGCATGGGTGTTGTCATCGGTGAAACTGCCATTGTAGGCGATAATGTGACCCTCTTTCACGGAGTGACATTAGGAGGTATGGATTCCCGCAAGGTAAAGCGCCATCCTACGGTGGAAGATGATGTACTCATCGGAGCTGGGACGAAAGTGTTAGGGGATATTACGGTAGGCAAAGGGTCTAAGATTGGCTGTAATCTTGTCATTAAGCGGGATGTGCCGAAGAATGTGATTATCTTTGAAACGGAGCCGGATCATATTGTGTATCGTCGACCTAAGGTAGACCGCTTTAATACAGATAGTTATGTACCAAGACGCCATGCGTTGCCGTTAGAACCGAATGAGTTTACAGATGATATGGCTTGGCATATCTAGGAGGAATGATGAAAGAGTTAACATTGGGGATTGTGCAAGTAGCCACCGAGATTGGACAAGTGGAAACTAATTTTGCAACCATAGCCAAGCAGATAGAGTCGGTGGCTCGCCGAGGTGTGGATGTGGTAGTCTTGCCAGAAACGTGGAATACAGGATTTATGACGGGATCAGACCTACATATCTTAGCTGACGAGGGTGGGCAGCGGACACGGGCACTGTTGAGGGAGTTAGCGAGAGCAGAACAGGTTCATATCTTTGGCGGTTCTGTGGCTGTCAAAGAGGGGGACCATATCTATAACAGGACGTATGTCTATGATCGTGAAGGAGCTTTGCTATCTCACCTATGATAAAATGCATGGCTTTAGCCCCGCTAAGGAAGATATATATTTTACGGGAGGTACTAAGATTCATCAGTTTACAATCGACGGCATTCTTTGCTCTAGCGCCACATGTTGCGACATTCGCTTTCCTGAACTCATTCGCAAAGCGACCTTGCAAGGAGTGGAACTCTTCTTTTTGCCACTCAATGGCCTACGTTGCGATTGCGAGATTGGCGCATATTAAATCAAGCGAGAGCTATAGAAAATCAGATGTATGTTTGCAGTGTTAATGGTTGTGGTCGCATTGGTAAATTGCCGATGGCAGGTCATTCTATGGTAGTCGATCCATGGGGCGAGGTGCTTTTTGGAATGCAGTGACACAGCGGATATACAATGTGTTACTATTGACCCTAGACGTGGTGAAAGATATCCGGTCTAAGATCAATGTATTTCGGGATAGAAAACCTAGTTGCTATTAATGGAAGTATTATGCATTTTAGGCATATAAGAAATTGTCCATAGGTATTGCCAAGATGTAATACCTATGGTATATTATATGAGTACTAAGTACACGGCCCCGTGGTGTAGCGGTTAACATGTCGCCCTGTCACGGCGAAGATCGTCGGTTCAAACTGATCGGGGTCGCCATTTTTACCTATTTTTAGGAAGATTCTTATTTTCAGTATATATAGCTTGCCTCGGTAGCTCAGTCGGTAGAGCAACGGACTGAAAATCCGTGTGTCGGCAGTTCGATTCTGCCCTGAGGCACCATGTGCAATTCCATGCGGATGTGGTGGAATGGCAGACACGCCATCTTGAGGGGTGGTGAGCGTACGCTCGTATGGGTTCAAGTCCCATCATCCGCACCAAACGAGGGCCTATAGCTCAGGGGTAGAGCAACCGGCTCATAACCGGTCGGTCCCTCGGTTCAAATCCGTGGGCCCACCATAAGAGACCATCTCACAAATGTGAGGTGGTTTTTTGTTATCTATAAGGGTTCATAGTATAATAAAAGAGTAAACTTTGTGTAATTTCTGACTACGGAATTACACGGAGGTCTTAAGATATAAATAGAAGAGTAAGGCTTATGTATTTCTTACTTAGAAATTGCATGAGCATCGATAGATATAGATGATGTAATTAGAATGTGAGATAGAGAATGGCACTTTCAAAACGATTAGAACAAGTAGCCACCATGATTCCGCCGTGTCACACGGTAGCTGATGTGGGGACGGATCACGGTTTTTTAGCAGTGGCTTTAATTGACAAAGAAATAGCCCAACAAGTCATTGCCATCGATGTCAATCGTGGACCCTTAGAGTCGGCAAAAAGGATTTGTGAAAGAACGAGGGTTAGAACAACAGATTACCCGCTGATTGGGGATGGACTGGCACCACCGCTGTTGGTGAAGTAGATTGCGCCGTTATTTGTGGTATGGGCGGAGAGTTGATGCGAGATATTATCTCCGTAGGCCCTGAATGGTTACAGACTTATGTGTTACAGCCCCAAAGTCATCGTGAGGAATTAAAAAAATTCCTAGTCCAACAAGGGTATGGCATTACAGAGGAACAATGTTTGCAAGAAGGCAAGCAATATTACGATATATGGGTAGTAGAACGAGGGGCCAATTCCGTATATTCTACGTTACCGCGGACTCTATTCTTTGGGAATATGGAGCTCTATTGAAAGCCCAACATCCACAGGTTTGGGTAGATCATATACAACGCAGAATCGATACATTGCAGTCCATTGTAGTTCATATGCGTGAGGCCTCTACAGATAATGGAGAGATACGCAGAATGGAGAAGGAAATACAAGCGTCGCAGACGCTTGTATCCGAAGTATAGCGTGTTAGTTAGATATAAGTCAGATACAATATAGAGGCAAGGTGGGTAAACACTTAAGCTTGATTGAAATGTATCAGTATACCGCTTGCTATACTGTAAAAATTTGGTAGATGTATACGACACAGGAGGTACATATGGTTACGATGAAAGACATAGCAATAGCTATTGAAAATAAGGCACCACTACACTTGCAAGAATCCTGGGATAATTGTGGCTTGCAATTAGGGCATATGGCAAGCGAGGTGCGCCGTGTGTTGACGACCTTAGATGTAACGCCAGACGTAGTAGTAGAGGCTATCGAAAAGAGGTAGACTGTATTTTGTCCCATCATCCTATGATTTTTAAGAAATTACAATCCATAGACTTAGGAACGACGCAAGGAAAAATGATAGGAGACTTGTTGCAACATGGGATTAGTGTATATAGTGCGCACACGAATTTAGATATCACGAAAGAAGGGCTCAATGACGAAGTGGCACAACGGTTGGGCTTAACAGAGATCCGTGGTTTGGTGGAAACGGATCGTGAGGAAGCGTATAAAGTAGCTGTCTATGTACCAGTTACCCATAGTGATCAAATACGTCAAGCTATGGGTGATGCTCGGTGCAGGGTCATATTGGCAACTACAGTCATTGTAGTTTTTTTCCGTCACCGGTGAAGGACGTTTCTTGCCACTGGAAGGGACGAATCCTTTCATTGGACATGTAGGGAGCAATCGAAACTGTTCAAGAAGAACGACTGGAAACAGTGGTGCCTAAGAAATTACTAGGAACGGTACTGGCCGCAATGGAAAAGGCTCATCCCTATGAGGAAATAGCTTATGATGTAGTTCCTTTGCACAATGTCTATGAAGGCCATCATATTGGACGCATAGGTGAGTTAGCATCACCGCTATCTTTACAAGCCTTGGCAAAGTTACTACAGACGGTGTTTCCTCACAGCCAATTGCGATGGGGTGGAGCTAAGGTAGAACAAGTGCGACGAATTGCTTTTGTGTACGGGAAGCGGTGCAGAGTTTATTAAAGCAGAGAACTAAACAAAAAGCCGACTTGTATATTACTGGTGATGTGAAGTACCACGACATGCAAATGGCGAAGGAACTTGGTATCCTTGTGGTGGATGCAGGTCATTATGGTACGGAATATATGAGCCAAAGTATATTAAAAACGATTTGTAGAGGATACTTTCACAGAGGGAGAAGTAGAAGTCATAGAAAGTGAATCACAAGGAGATTTTTTTCTTTGAAGTCTAGGCCGTTTGAGGTATAATAAAAAGAAGAGCTATTGACCGTAGGTGCGGTCTATGCTAGACTAAAAACAGTAAGTATGAAAGGCGATTGCAAGTCCTATGACTTGAGGAAAGTCCGAGCTCCATAGGGCAGGATGCCGGCTAACGGCCGGCGTGGGTGACTCATAGGGAATAGTGCCACAGAAAAGTAAACCGCCACCTTCGGGTGGTAAGGGTGGAACGGTCGCGGTAAGAGCGCACCGTGCACATGGTAACATGTATGCTCGGTAAACCCCATCCGGAGCAAGGCCGAATAGGAAAGGGTTAAGGGTTGCCCGCCTACCTTTCGGGTTGTGCCGCTTGAGCGTATAGGCAACTATGCGCCCTAGAAAGATAATCGCCACTGCGAAAGCGGGGACAGAACTCGGCTTATTGATTGCTTGAGGCAAAACCGCTCTTCGGAGCGGTTTTGTTATTGTAGGAGGTATCGTTATGAAATTAGAATCCATTAAAAACCTATGAAGATTTTTAAATCTATTGTCAAAGGGGATGACGAAATTGTGCTAGCTTGTTTCATTGCCGAATGGTGTGAACCATGTAAGCTGATGAAAGAAGAATTAGATGTATTGCATGATGAATTGCAAGGTGTAGCACGGATGATTGCCATCAATATTGATGAATCGAAAGAGATTGTCTTAAAAGAAGATGTGCAAGGGGTACCGACCATCATTTGCTATAAAAAAGGAAAACAAAAAGATCGCATCGGTGGCTATAAAAAGTAGCTTCTAGTGCGTAAAATTATTAAAACTATAAATTAGGGGTATAAAATTATTTTTATAAAATAGTGATTTATATTCTATAGAGTACAAGTGTTTCGTGGTATACTATACCTATTATAGGATTGTATATGGACGCTATAAAGTTATTGCAAGAAAGGGGCTTTTTTGTGAAAGATAAGTTAAATAGTCTTTGGAACCTATTTCAAGAACGTAAATTAAGCCGACGTACATTTATGAAATCCTGCGTAGCCTTGACGGCTATTTTTGGGATTGCCACCGACGTTGACCAATAAAGTGGTAGTCAGCGAGAAACAAAGGAATTGCCTACAGTCATTTGGCTACATGGTCATGAGTGTACAGGATGTGACGAATCTTTCATTCGTTCTACATCGCCTTTCGCATCTGATGTGATTTTGAATATGATTGCTTTAGAATATGATGATACCTTGGCTGCTGCAGCAGGGGAACCATTTGAACATCATTTACATCACTTGTTAGAAAGTAAAAAAGGTAAATATGTATTGGCCGTTGAGGGCGGTGTTCCATTGGATGAAAATGGATCCTACTGCCAAGTGGGTGGTCGTCCATTTGTAGATGTACTGAAAGAATGTGCCGAAGGGGTCGCTTTCATCATTGAATATGGATCTTGTGCCGCTTTGGGGTGGTATTCAAGCAGCTGAAACCAAAACCCAACGAATACAGTATCTGTGTCTTCTATCGTAAAAGGTAAAAAAATCATTAAAGTTCCGTGCTGTCCTCCATTCCAGAGGTGATGACTGGGGTCATCATGCATTATGCGTTATTTTGGTGAAATCCCACCTCTAGATGTAGAAGGAAGACCAAAAACAATTCTATGGTAACCGTATCCATGATACTTGTTACCGTCGTCCTTTCTTTGACTCCGGTTTGTTCGTAGAACATTTTGATGATGATGCATCCAAAAGTCGGGTTGGTGCTTGTACAAAAGTCGGTTGCCGTGGACCAGAAACGTATAACTCTTGTGGCAACTTGCGTTGGTGGAATGGTTTGTCTTATCCAATTCAATCGGGACATGGTTGCATTGGTTGCTCTGAAAAAGGCTTCTGGGATAATGACAACTTTTACCAACGATTACCACATATTCATACACCAAATACGATCACTGATGTGGATACATTAGGAACGGTGGCAGGATTCGGTGCCTTTGGAGCTGTTATTGCTCATGGTGGTATTACATTGGCGAAACATAAATATGATTCCATCCAAGAAGAGAAAAAATATTTAGCAGAACAAGAAGCAAAACAAAAAGAAGCGGAACAGAAAGGTAGTGACCAATAATGAAACGAGTTGTAGTAGATCCAGTGACCCGTATTGAAGGTCACTTGCGTGTAGAAGTCAGTGTGGATGAAGCGACTGGTCAAGTCCAAGATGCACTATCTAGTGGTACGGCTTGGCGCGGTATTGAATTAGTGGCAAAAAATCGCGATCCTCGTGATGTGTGGGCCTTTGTACAACGCATATGTGGCGTATGTACATCTACCCATGCTTTTGGCGACCCTTCGCGCTGTAGAAGATGCATTAGGTATTCAAATTCCGAAAAATGCCAACTATATCCGTAATATGATGCACAGCTGTTTAGATGTGCATGACCATATTGTGCATTTCTATCATTTGCATGCCCTTGACTGGGTAAGCCCAGTAGAGGCGTTGAAAGCAGATCCTAAGAAAACAGCAGAATTGCAACAACAAGTCCTAGACACATACAATGTGAGCGGATTGCAACCAAAGGATTTAGAATCCTCCACATCTGCATACCCTAAGGAGTTCCCTAAAGGAAACGCTACGTACTATGCGACGATCCAAACGAAGGTGAAAAAAATTGTGGAAAGTGGTCAATTAGGGCATTTTCTCCGCCCAATGGTGGGATCATCCAGATTACCAATTATTACCTCCAGAAGTACATTTGATGGCCATTTCTCACTATTTGACAATCTTGGATCGTCAACGTGATATTGTAACACCACATGTTATTTTCGGCGGTAAAAATCCACATCCTCATTACATTGTAGGGTGGTATGCCTTGTTCCATTTCCATGGATGATATGAATGCGCCCTGTGAATGCGTGCTCGTTTGGCTAGCGTGGATGAATCTATTTCCTTGGCGAAAGATTTAGTAAACTATTTCTATTTACCAGATTTACTAGCGATTGGTCATTTATATGTGAAAGCCGGCATGGTAGACGGCGGTGGCTTGGCGAAAAAAACGCGTCTTAGCCTACGGTAGCTATCCAGATGATACGTTCACTGGCATCAGCAATGGAGATTATTTCAAAAAAAGCTCTGGTTCGTGCTAATGGTGTAGTAGAAAAACTTCGAGCTTGGGCTGGGAAAAAGCAACCTTTACAGCCTTAGAAGGGGAAGACTTGATGAATCCTGACTTCTTGTCGGAAGAAATCAATCACTCTTGGTTTGAATATCCAAATGGCGCAACGTCCTTGCATCCAATAGAAGGTGTAACGAAAACCCGACTTTTCACAGGTCCTAAAACAGGTACTAATAAAAAAATGGGAATTCTTGGATGAAGAGAAAAAAATATTCTTGGATTAAATCCCCTACATTCAAAGGTAAAGCTCGCGAAGTGGGCCCATTGGCGAAATATATCGTTGTTTTATGTAAAAAGTAAAACAAGGCATCATCAAAGACCCAACTTGGGCTGAGAAAATGATGGTGGACCAAATTGATGCCGTATCCAAAGTGCTAGGCGTACCAGCGCATGTATGGATGTGCTCCACAGTGGGCCGTACAGCGACTCGTGGTCTAGATGCACAAGTAGCGAGCGAATTTGAGCCAACATTTCTACAATCGTTTAGTGGAAAATATTAAAACAGGTGATACTGTGGTGGCAGACACTCGTAAATTCGACCCTAATTCTTGGCCAAAAGAGGCAAAAGGTGTGGGCGTTTTAGATGCGTCGCGCGGTGGTTTAGGTCATTGGTGTGTCATCAAAGATGGTCGTGTAGACAATTATCAATGTATCGTACCAACGACTTGGAATGCCTGTCCAAAAACAATTGCTGGCGAACATGGTGCATATGAAGCGAATATGATGGATACGAAAGTGAAAAATTGCCGAAAAAAACCATTGGAAAATTCTGAAAGGTATTCATTCCTTTGATCCTTGCTTGGCATGTGCGACCCACTTGTACAATAAAAAGGTGAAAAAAATTGTATCTGTGAATACAGATGCCCTATGTAAATAGGGAGGAGGCGCATCTATGTTACCATTAAATAAAAAAAGCCTTATCGTGTATTTAGTTTATGGCTCCGTATTTTTCCATTGGACGATGGTTCTCTGTGTAACCGCTCTATTCTGGACGGGCTTATACATTGGCAATCCAGGTTTCCAAGCCACACCGGGTAGCGTGGAACCTACTATCGCTGTAGGTGGATGGTTCTCCATGGAAATGATTCGTAAGATTCACTTTATTGCAGCCTTTATCTTGATTGCGTCTTTCGTATTCCGCATTTATGGTGGTATTCGCTATCGCGGGGACCGCTTGTTTCCACGATTCCATAAGAAATCCTATTGGGTTGGTATTTGGGACACCATGAAACATTACATGATGTTACCGCAACAACGGGAGCATCGGTTCTTGCGGAACTCCTTGGCTCGTACTAGTTATGTAGGGGTCTATGTGATGATGTTCTTGGAAATATCTACAGGCCTTGCTATGTATGCACAGGTGTATCCAGATACTTGGGTGGCACAAATTTTTAACCCAGTGAACTTGTTGTTTACAGAATACCAAGTACATATGATTCATCATTATATTGCATGGGGATTCTTGCTATTTACAATTATTCACGTCTATTTGACATTCCGCGAGGATGTTATGGAAGAATCTGGGGAAGTATCCAGTATGGTTTCAGGGATGAAATTCTACCCTACGGACCCAGAAGATATAGAGGACTTGTATGGACCAAATAAAAAAAGTAATCCCATCGTACTATTAGGGGTAGGCAATATTTTGCTTACTGATGAGGGATTCGGTGTCCATGTGGTGAACCAATTACGGGAGGATTATGTATTTAATCCTCCTATTACCATTCTAGATGGAGGCACCATGGGCATGGAATTGCTCACCCTATATGCGAGGTATGACAAAACTATTGTTAGTGGATGCCATCAATGGTGGTGACACGCCGGGGACGGTTTACGAATTTCCCATGATGAAATGAATACCTATTTTACAGAGGCTATCTCTGTGCACGAAGTGGGGATGCAAGATATTTTACGCATTCGCGCTTTACAAGAGGATCCATTAGAGGATGCGGTTGTCATCGGTGTAGAACCTGAAAGTTTAGAATTAGGGCTCGACTTGAGTGAAACTACACAAGGGGCGGTGAAAGAAGTGAAAGAGCGGATTTTAGCTGTCTTAGCCTCTTGGAAAGTGACTGCAACTCCCTCTGAAGACACGATGAAATAAGATATAGCTAGCATAGCTGGTGTATATAAGGAGACGATATGCAAAATGAATTTGGACGAGTGCAAGCAGTCTTTCAAGAATTGAAAAATGCTATGCAGCACTTGCGTCAAACAGGAGAAACCTATACGATTTATGTGGAAAATACAGGTCTCACTATGGAAGAGCAAGTGGAAGTATTGGAAACATTGGGACGTGGCGATGTGACAATCCATCTGAAAGATACAGATCAACCTGTAGAGTGGTATGAGTCTACTATCCGTGGTGTTTGGATTGGTACCTTTCGCAATGGACGAGATGAAGCCATCTTGTATACCATTGAAGTGTGTCGCTATCCGACCTTAGCAGGTGCCTATGATGAAGATATCATCAGCGGGGAAGAAGATTTGCAAGAATGGATAGAGGCCGCACAGCTGTAAAGGGGGAAACTATTGAAAAAAAGGTGACTCCTTTTTATGGAAATAGATGGATATAGGTATATCAATAAAGCATAATTGACCTTGTTTGTGATAAAAAAACACAGGAAAAATGAAGTGAAAAAAACTCTTATTAGCATTTAATGAGAGAGTTTTTTCATTTTAAAAAGAATAAAAATGGGAGTAAAATACTAGGAATAGACTTAATTTTTATGGATAGAAAAGTTTAAATATAAAGGGATAGATATAGGGTTTGTAAAGGGTGGATATATGTCTAATGGAGTAGGAACTACCCATTTTGAAATTAACTATATAGAAATGCATAAATTACTCTATTTGTAAAAAAATGATAATAAATACTATCATAATAAACAGTTATAGAACATATTCTTAGGGAATTGAAAAAGGTAAGGCAATGGTGATACAATAATACACAAGAGAAAGGTCTCTGTTTTAAGTTGAGGAGGGATTACTTTGCGTAACATTCACGTTGAGAAAGTAACAGAAAAGGTAGCAGAATTATGTATGAATGCAGCATATCATCTTCCAAAAGATATGTATAATGCATTGAAAAAGGCTATGAGTGTGAGAAATCTCCAGTAGGTAAAGGTGTATTGGATCAAATCATTAAAAATGCGGAAATCGCTGATGCTGAAGATCGTCCAATCTGCCAAGATACTGGTCTTACAATCGTATTCTTAGAAGTTGGTCAAGACGTACACTTCGAAGGTGGAGATCTTGAAGAAGCTATTCAAGCTGGTGTAGCAAAAGGCTACGTAGATGGATACCTTCGTAAATCCGTAGTTGCTGAACCATTGTTCAATCGTGTAAACACTAAAAACAATACTCCGAAAGAGTTATCTACACAAAAAAATCGTTCCAGGGCGACAAAGTTGACATTAATGTTGAATTAAAAGGCTTTTGGTTCTGAAAACAAATCTGGCGTTAAAATGCTAGTACCCGCTGATGGCGTTGAAGGCGTAAAAAGCAGTTCTTGAAATCGTTAAAAAAAGCTGGCCCCTAACCCATGCCCTCCAATGGTACTAGGTATTGGTATAGGTGGTACTATGGACTACGCAGACATTCCTTTCCAAAAAGCTCTTCTTCGCTCTGTAGAAGAACGCAATGCACATCCTGAATATGCAAAATTGGAAGAAGAAATCAATGCAATGGTTAACAAAACTGGTATCGGACCTCAATTAGGTGGTTCCACAACAGCAGTTTCCGTTAATATCGAGTGGGCAAAGAACACATATCGCTCGGTCTTCCTGTAGCAGTAACTATCTGCTGCCACGCTAGCCGTCATGCTCACGGTGAAGTTTAAGAGGGGGAATAACCATGGCAGAACAAATTCGTATTCAAACACCTTTAACAGAAGAACAATCCCGTAAATTAAAAGCTGGCGATATGGTTCTTATCTCTGGTAAAAATCTACAGTGCTCGTGATGTCGCTCATAAAGTAATGACTGAAGCATTAGCACGTGGCGAAAGAATTGCCAATCGATTGGCATGATAAAAATCGTTTACTACTTAGGACCAAGCCCAGCTAAACCAGGAGACCCAATTGGTTCCGCAGGTCCTACAACATCTGGCCGTATGGACGCTTACACACCAACAATGCTTGATCAAGGTATCAAAGGCATGATTGGTAAAGGTTCCCGTAAACCAGAAGTTATTGAATCCATGAAGAAAAACGGCGTAACTTACTTTGCAGCCGTTGGTGGTGCAAAGCAGCTTTTAATTGCTAAATCCATTAAAAAAATATGATGTTATCGCGTATGCTGACTTAGGTCCAGAAGCGTTGGCAGAATTAACTGTAGAAGATTTCCTGCAATCGTTGTTATCGATAGCGAAGGAAACGATTTCTACGAAATCGGTCAAGCTCCTTACCGCGAAGACGTTTAATCACTAAACAACTAAGAGGCTCTCTTTGGAGAGTCTCTTTTTTGCATCCTATGGTGGACTAGAGTAGAAATGGATTTCATCGAATCTATATACAGAGTGTGTTATAATACAAGTAGATAGGTATTTACCAAGAAAGGAGAGATTATGATAGGACTGATTCTAAGTGGTATTATTTTACTCCTCATCGAGATGATGGTTCCGAGTTTGGTATCTTTGGGCTCACCGGTTTATTGCTATTTCTTTGGGGGCATCTACGACTGGATGGGTGGAGGCCCCTACGGCGGTAGTGACGGTGACTGTACTGTCCGTACTGGGCGTGCTCTTGTTGTGGTGGATTGTGTCAGTGTTCCCTAAGACACGACTGGGAGAGCGATTAACATTGCGCTTACAATCTACTAAGGAAAAAGGATACGCAAGTCATCCGGATCCTAATCGTTGGTTAGGCAAGATTGGACATACAAAAACGGTATTACGACCAGCAGGGACGATTATTGTGGAAGGTACTTTCCGGATGCCGTCACTGATGGCGAATTTTATGAACCTGGTACAGAGGTAACCATTGTATCTGTTACAGGTGGTCGTATTGTAGTGAGAGCTACAGAAAGATAGGAGGCATTATGGAAACAATTATTGGAACTGTGGGATTCATTATTTTTCCCATTATTCTCATCATCGGCATTTCTCTATTTTTTTACATTTTTGTCCCATTAGGACTTTGGGTATCTGCCTTAGCGACGGGCGTTAACGTTAGCATTATGACCCTCATTGGAATGCGTCTGCGCCGTGTATCTCCCTCTCAAATCGTGCTCCCTTTGGTGAAAGCCAATAAAGCGGGCTTAGATGTGACGGTAGACCAATTAGAGGCCCATTATTTAGCGGGTGGCGACGTGGACCGTGTAGTTGATGCATTGATTGCGGCGGAACGAGCTACCATGGAATTGACCTTTGAACGATCAGCAGCCATCGATTTGGCAGGTCGTGATGTGTTGGAAGCAGTGCAAATGTCAGTCAATCCAAAGGTCATTGAAACACCTATTATTTCTGCGGTGGCTAAAAATGGTATTGAGTTAAAAGTACGTGCTCGCGTAACAGTACGCGCTAATATTGACCGTTTAGTCGGTGGTGCCGGGAAGCCACAATCATTGCTCGTGTAGGGGAAGGTATCGTTACTACCGTAGGTTCCTCTGAAGAGCATACAGATGTATTGGAAAAATCCAGATCACATTTCTCGCACTGTATTGAACAAAGGATTAGATGCAGGCACAGCCTTTGAAATCTTATCCATCGATATTGCCGACGTGGATGTAGGACGTAACATTGGCGCCCAATTGATGACAGACCAAGCGGAAGCAGACAAAAAATCGCCCAAGCGCAAGCGGAAAAGCGCCGTGCTATGGCGGTGGCTCAAGAACAAAGAAATGCGCGCTCATACACAAGAAATGCAGGCAAAAAGTAGTAGAAGCCCAAGCAGAAGTGCCAAAAGCCTTGTCTCAAGCATTGCGTGAAGGTAATTTAGGCGTCATGGACTACTATTCTATGAATAACATTATGGCAGATACAAAAATGCGTGAAAGTATTTCTGAAGGTGACTATGCAGACTACTATTGATGGTAAAGGCGGTCATGAATAAGGTGCAAGGAGGTATCCAACTATGGAATTAGGGATACTCATTCTGATTATCTTAGGGTCTTTCATTTTTAAAAAGGGCAAGCCTACTGCGGAGGATCAAGGAAAACCAGTTCCTACCAAGGATATGACTTGGGAGGAAATGGAAGAGTACTATGGAATTACACTTTCACGGGATTCGAAAGAGCCTGAGCCAGTGCCAGCTGATTTACATGCGAGGAAAAAAACGCAGAATCCTTGGAGGTTACATACGATCCAGTGAATGTAGAATCCTACGAGGTGCCAACGTGTACAGATACCTATGAGGAACCAGTTACTGCAGCCTATCGTCCAGCTTATGAACAAGCAGAGGAGCCAAGACGGGCTCCATATAGGGAAGAGGTACGAGAGGTAGTGCCAAGTTATCATAGGCCCTCAAGAAAGGAATCCTTGCGCTCAGCGACGAGATATGGCATGGTGTGGTCCATGATATTGAAAAACTCCAAAAAGGTGCCAAAATGATGCGATGGTATCATCGATAAATGTATCGGTTGTAAACGGCGACAGTCATAGTTTGCATATATAAATATAAATGAGCTGTCATGTTAGGGAAGTCCACGACATGACAGCTCATTTAGTATAGAAAAAAACGACTCTACTAAGTAGAGTCGCTTTTTGTTTAGATTAGAAAGTTTTAATTTCTGTTGCGTCTATGGATGCTACGATGGCGTCAGCCAATTCTTCGAATAATGGCAATTGTGCAGGTTGTAAGGAACCTTTAATATCAAGTGGAGTACCTACAATTTCCATGTTGTTGAATTTATCTGTGAAGTACTCAACCATACGTTTCATAGCGCCAGATGCCCAAGAGTGGTTGCCCACGATGGACACTTTGTGGTTATGGAAGTTCAACGCTTGTAATTCATGCAAGAAGCTTTCCATAGTCAAGTATAAGCCTAAGTTGTAAGTTGGTGCCATACAAACTAAGTGGCTATATTTCCATGCATCAGCGATGATGTAGGAAGGGTTAGACTTGGATACGTCGTGGATGCGAATGTCTGTCACACCGCGTAAGGATAACAATTTGGCCAATTGTTGAGCCATTTCCGCTGTGTTACCATACATGGAACCGAAGGCAATCACAACGCCTTTTTTTCTCAGCATTGTATGTGCTCCAGTGCATGTATTTATTCACAATGTAGGAGATACTTTCTGGAGTTCTCCAGATAGGGACCGTGAAGAGGTGCAATACGGTTGACGTTTAAAGAGAAAGCTTTTTTTCATTGCGTTTTTGTACTTGCGCACCGTATTTACCTACGATATTTGTGTAATAACGACGAGCTTCATCTTCGTATAGATGGTCAAAATCCAATTGATCAGCAAAGATATTACCGTTGATAGTGCCAAATGTACCGAATGCATCAGCAGAGAACAATGTACCTGTTGTGGATTCGTATGTGCAAGTTACTTCTGGCCAGTGAACCATTGGCATTGTATAGCTGTGTAATTTGTGATGACCAAGGTCGATAGTGTCACCTTCTTTTACTTCATAGTAATTGTTAGGTGCTGGACGACCATAGAATTGTTCAAAGAAGCGGAATGTTGTTTTGTTGCCCACCATTTTCACGTTTGGATAGCGGTCTAATAATTCTACTAATGTAGCGCAGTGGTCAGGTTCCATGTGGTTTACGATTAAGTAATCCAATTCACGACCATTTAATAAATGTTCCACATTATCGAAGAACTCTTGGCGGATGCTGTCATCTACAGAGTCAACGATACAAGTTTTTTTCGTCATCAATAAAGTAGGAGTTGTAGCTTACCCCATGTGGAATTGGGAATAGGTTTTTCAAACCGTTCCGTACTCCAATCATTGCTACCAATCCAATAAATATGATCAGTCAATTTTTGTGCACAATGCATAGTTATATTCCTTTCATACATACGGGGGATTGTTATGCCCCAGATTTTTCTTATCAAATATATATTACTAGTTTATAAGCTATAAAGCAACTATTTTTATAGGAATCATAAGAAATAGATAGAAAAAAATATCTATTCATCGTTTGACAATAGTTATAAATATAGGTAAACTTATAAGTATCTATAATAGTTAAGATAAAAATGATGGAATGGAAATTGAGGTAACTATGTCTGTATCTACAGAATTATTGCGCTCCTTTGTGAGCGTAGGTTTACATTTATCTTTTTCGAAAGCGGCTAAAGCGAATGGCGTATCCCAATCGGCGATTAGTCAAAGTATTAAGCAGTTAGAAAAAGATTTAGGGATTCCCTCTTTGAAAGAACCACAAAATCTGTATCCTTTACTAAATATGGGCGCGAGTTGTTTTGAAACATCGGTGGAAGCCTTTTTCTGTGTTAGACAATGGCATTCACAAATTGCAAGAACGCTTGTCCCGTGAGTATAAAAAGTTTACACTTAGCGACTACAGATACATTGAGTAAACACTTTTTATTGCCCTACTTTAAAACGTGGCAAGAAAAAGAGTTAGATATTAGTTTACGCATTACGAATCGCCCCTCTCAAGAGTGCGTCAGCATGATTGAGTCTGGGGAAGCGCAGTTGGCGGTGGTCAATGCCTATGAAGGATTGTATGAACACAATCATTTGGAAATTATTGATTTAGCTCCGTTTAAGGATATTTTTGTAGGTGGTTCAAAGTATAAGGATAGTAATAAGGTGTGGACTATTGATGATATCATAGCAGAACCATTGTTGTTATTAACAGCAGGCGCCAGCAGTCGAAACTTTTTCGATGCTGTCACGTTCCGCAGATGTACATCACCAGACCTTTGAATTAGGTAGCCTAGCGGTACTGATGGATTTAGTGGAAATTAATTTAGAATTTCCCTAGTGCCAGAAATGGTGGCACGTGATAAAATTAAAGAAGGATCTATGGTAGAAATACCGACGAACTTGCAGATTCCAGAACGGCGGATTGTTCTCGTTCGCTCTAGGATGGATGCATTAACAGAGGGAGTCACACAATTTATAGATATTTTTACAACATAGAACACATAAGGAGGAGCATTGTGGAATTACTAAAACAACGAATTGATGCAGAGGGTATTGTTCTTAACAATCGAGTATTGAAAGTGGATGGTTTTTTGAACCATCAAATCGATCCAAAATTATTTGTTCAAATCGGTAAAGAAATTGCTAGCCAATTTGCAGGTAAAGGCATTGAGCGTATCGTGACAATCGAGGCATCTGGTATTGCCATTGCCTTACAAGTAGCCATTGAATTAGATGTGCCGTTGGTATTTGCTCGTAAGAAAAAATCTATTTTGATGACAGAAGATGTGTATCATTCTGTGGTGTACTCCTATACAAAAGAAGAAAATTACGATATGACAATTTCTAAAAAATTCTTACCAGCAGGAGAAAAAGTATTGATCATTGACGACTTCCTTGCTAGCGGTGAAGCGGCTATGGGTCTTGCGAAACTAGTAGAAGGTGCAGGAGATACTGTAGAGGGATTGCCATCGTTATTGAAAAAGTCCTTCCAACGAGTCGTGAGCGCTTAGAAAAAAAGCTGGTTATGACGTACATTCTTTAGTTCGTATTGCGCGCTTTGAAGATGATCGTTGCATTTATGTAGAGGATGAACAATAATATAGATTGAAATTAGGTAGCAAACTATGTTATTATTATGGTAATGAGTTTTTAGTTTTAAATATGTAATAAAATGGAGTTTAGACGTGAATAAAAAAAGCAGAATTATTTCAACAACGTATTGAGCAAGATGAGTTAAGTAATCTTTTTACAGCACACACGATTGAGAATGACCCAGCGAATGGTGTTGTATTCGAAGCACGAGTAGAATATAAAGATGTGTATTTTCCATTGTATGTTATTTTAGATGACAGTATCTATGGCACGATTCGATTAGAAGTGGCACTGGTGTATTCACTCCAGAGCAACGCGTAGCAGTGTTAGATGTAATTAACCAGTTGAACGGAGAGTTCAAATGTTTCAAACATTATCTTGCACAAGCAGATGGTTTTGAAGTAGTTGCATTAGATATCAGTGTATTGGGTATTGCAGATGAGTTCAATCCAGAATTGATCGAGTACATGATCTGGGAAGTGTTGTATCCACATACACAAACAGAATTAGTTCGCATTGTGGAAGCTTTAGAAGCAGTGAATGTAGAAGTAACAGCTGGAAACGCTAGTGAAGAAGCAGTAGAAGAACCCGCAAAAGAGGAAGCTACAAAAAAAGAAGAGAAACCTCGTAAGACAACAAAATCTAAAAAGGTTAATTGACGAAAACAACAAAATAGGAGGACATTGTGACACACAATGTCCTTTTTTGTAAGGAGTGATAGAATGAACGAAAAAAATCAAGACGATTTGAAGAATTTTTAGTGAAAGAAGACATTCAGTGTTTTGAAAAACGCGAAATGGAAGATGAAGACCATACAATTGTATATCGCACATATATCCAAACTGATTTTGGTGATGTTGCAGCCTTTGTCTTGTTGGATGACACATTATATGCGACCATTCGCTTTGTGCTTGGACCAGGAGTGGTAACCAAAGAAAATCGTCAAGATATCTTAACCTTTATTAATGGGGAAAATAGTGTTTACAAAAAAACTTTAAATATTATATAGAAGACCGGGATAGCACTGTATACCTAGACTGTATCAATCAAAGTTTAGATGCTAACTTTGATCCGAGGATTAGTGTATGTGTTGACTTCGCATATTGTGGAATACATTTATTCTAAAATTGAGACGATTACATCTGTTTTTTAAAGTTGAGCGATTGCCAAGTCCAGAACATAATCATGGTTAAAAATCATTCAAAGATAGATAAAGTTTATAATAAATGATTAAAAAAACAATCATTAATAATCAAAAATAAGTAAAAAAAATACACATGTGCGGTTGGGTTAAACAATTCAATTCGTGTAATATGATTCAAAAAAATGCTGAAAAAAATGTTGATAGATACACAATTCGTGAGATGTGAATCTCTATGTATCTATAGCAAATGTTATATGTCTCATGCTATAATATGTGTAGGTTATTTATACTATAGCATCACGTAGTATAAGGGGTGATACAATGGCATTAGGTGAAAATTTAAGACATGCCCGTAAACGGATTGGGCGGAGTCAGCTAGACGTGGCTCGAGATATCGGCATTAGTAATGCTGCCCTGTCGAATTACGAAACAGGATATAGAGAGCCTGATCTGGAAACCTTAAAGCGATTAGCCAATTATTATGATGTAACAATTGATGAATTAGCTGGCAATGCAAGCATGGCTAGAGAAATTCTATATGATTTGAGTAGCATTGTAAAAAATGGGCGCATCGCACATAATGGTGTAGAATATGTATTAAGTGATTCACAACGATTAAAATTGAGACGCCAAATTGCACATGTGTTTGATATGTTCAATGAGGGAAAATCCAATTGGTAGGATAAACATGTTATTCTAGGCACGTTTGTGGAATAGCATATCATCGTATAGAAAGCGTTGAAGCTCTCGGGTACGTTTGAGAGTGCAAACTGAAGTATCTACAAAAATGAAAAGCACAGTTCTATGAAAATAGTTCTGTGTTTTTTTATTACCAAACTAGATATGATATAATTTAGCAAGAAGAACTATTTTTTTCTTCACGATTAAGATTGTTGAGGCATGGCGGGTCCATTGCCTATATGGATACGTATATGGCGAGCAGTTGTTTGCCTAGACAGAGTGATTGATGAAAGTGAGGTATACCATGGATAAACCAGTAGTAGTGGTACCAGGATTGGTGCGCAAAGATGTAATTGCTTATTTAAGCGAACATGTAACGGTGCGCCAATGGACAGAAAAGGAAAAAGATGCCTAAAGAGTTATTGAAAGAATGGCTCCGTGAGGCTCATGGCTTATGGAGTATTAATCATTTTACAGTAGATGAAGATTTGATTTCACAGGCACCGCATTTTGAAGGTCATCGCCCAAGCCTCTGTAGGCTATGATAATGTGGATGTAGATGCTTTGACGGCTCGCCATATCCCCTATGGCAATACCCCAGATGTGTTGACGGAGACCACAGCGGAGCTGGCTTTCACATTGATGGGTCTGCTGCTAGTCGTAGAATCTATGAGAATGCACAATTTGTGAAAGATGGTACATGGTTAGAGCGACCATCTAATATTAAAGGAAAAGATTTGAGTCGCATGACATTGGGGGATTATTGGCATGGGCAAAATTGGTGTTTCCGTATCGAGACGGGCTCGTGCCTTCGGTATGACTGTGCAATATCACAATCGCAATCGCCGTAATGATGATAGCTTGCTCATGACGACCTATGTATCACTAGGTAAATTATTGACGACCAGTGATGTCATCTTGGTGATGGCGCCATTGACAGAGGAAACCTATCATTTAATCGATGCGGAAGCCTTTGAAATGATGAAAGAAACGGCTCTTTTTCGTCAATGTGGGACGTGGTAAGATTGTGGATACTGATGCGTTGGTACATGCCTTAGAAACAGGGGCAAATCGACTATGCGACCCTCGATGTGGTGGACCCTGAACCAATTGGTCCAGATCATCCGTTGTTACAAACTGGTAAATGCTTAGTAGTGCCGCATATTGGATCTTTCACAGATCGGACGCGCAAAGAAATGGCTATGCTCACGGCGAATAATTTAATCGCTGGCGTACAGGGCAAACCATTGTTGACATGTGTCAATGAAAGTGTCAATTACACAGCTACTGAGGAATAATTGGTAGAGATATACTAGGGAATTGGATATGACCATTCGCAATAAGTCGATGAAAGATAGCGATTCCTGTGGTATAATAAAGAGAATGTGCAATGCGTGCACGTGTGTATAATCAATAGCAGAGAGGAAGAATCACATGGAATCGAAAGAGACGATGATGAGTACAGAAGAAGCAACGCCTCAAACAGTTAATTTTATTGAAGCGATTATTAATACAGACAATGAAGAAAATACTTATGGAAAACGTGTACATACACGATTCCCACCAGAGCCAAATGGGTATTTACATATTGGTCATGCGAAATCCATTTGTTTAAACTTTGGTCTTGGTAAATCTTATCAAGGGCTTACAAATTTGCGCTTTGACGATACAAACCCAGTGAAAGAAGATGTGGAATATGTAGAGTCCATTGAAGAAGATGTAAAATGGTTAGGCTTTGAGTGGTATGGCGATGTGCATTATGCATCTGATTATTTTGGCAAATTATATGAATATGCGCAAGTGCTGATCAAAAAAGGTAAAGCTTACGTAGATGATCAAACGCCAGAAGAAATCCGTGCCACACGCGACGATTTCACCACACCGGTACGAATAGTCCTTACCGTGACCCATGACGTAGAAGAAAACTTACAACTCTTTCAAGAAATGAAAGACGGCAAATACAAAGATGGGGAAAAAGTGTTGCGCGCTAAAATTGATATGGCGGACCCTAATATCGTCATGCGTGACCCTGTGTTGTATCGTATTTTACATGCAGACCATCACCGCACTGGTTCCGAATGGAATATTTATCCTATGTATGACTATGCCCATCCAGTGTCTGATGCGATAGAACGCATTACTCATTCCGTTTGTACCTTGGAATTTGAAGTGCATCGTCCATTGTACAATTGGGTGTTAGAAGATTGGGAAGATACAGAAAAAAACCAAAACAAATTGAGTTTGCTCGTTTAAATATAACGAATATGGTGATGAGTAAACGTAAATTGCGCCAATTAGTAGAATTAAACCTTGTGAGTGGATGGGATGATCCTCGTATGCCGACGATTTCTGGCTTGCGCCGCCGTGGCTATACACCAGAGTCCATTCGCGATTTCTGCGAACGCATCGGCGTAGCTAAGGCGGACAGCATGGTAGAGGTTGGTTTACTAGAGTTCTGCATCCGTGAAGATTTGAAATTAAAAGCACCACGCTATATGGCAGTACTAGACCCTGTGAAAGTGGTCATCACTAACTATCCAGAAGGTCAAACAGAAACTCTTGTCATTGAAAACAACACAGAAAATGAAGGCATGGGGACTCGTGAAGTGACATTTGGTCGTAAAGTGTACATCGAACGTGGTGACTTCATGGAAGAACCAGTGAAAAAATTCTTCCGCTTAGCACCTGGTAAAGAAGTGCGCTTAAAAAGGACTTACATCATTGAATGTCAATCTGTGGTAAAAAGATGACAATGGCAATATCACTGAAATTCACTGTACATATGACCCAACTACCAAATCTGGCACAGGCTGTCAAAAGAAAGTGAAAGGTATTTTTACACTGGGTAGAAGCCTCTACGGCTGTAGATATGGAAGTTCGTCTCTATGACTATCTATTAAAAAGCAGATGATGATGACACAGCGGATAAAGATTTCTTGCAACAGTTAAATCCAAATTCTTTAAGTAAAAATCTGCTAAAGGGGAAGTCGCATTCCGTACGACACAAGCAGGGGACCATTATCATTTCTTGCGTACTGGCTATTTTGTAACCGATAAGGATAGCACAGCAGATCATATCGTGATGAATCGTACTGTAGGTATGCGCGATACATGGGCTAAAATGCAAAAGAAACAAAGTTAGGACCTGTGATGAATAGATTGATGAGATATGTTTCGTGGGTACTAGGAGTTGTGGGCATTCTGTGTATGAGCGCTACTATGACGGTGGAAGCAGCGAATACAAAGGGATTACAATGGCCTCCTACTATGTTGGTTCAAGAAGGTACGAGTCAAAGTATAGTAGGGACTGGTGTGGCACAATCGGTAGAAGAGGGGTCGCGCCAGATAGGTATCGATACCCACACATCCTATATGATACTCGATAAAAAGGATAATAACTATGCCTATGCTAGGTATGGAGAAGGCTCTTTACTATATGGATTTGGCCCACAGACGGAAGGGTGGCGATTGCCGAGTTCTGCCACAGGAACACGCTATGCTCGTTCCATGGTAGAGGACTATGCTAAGTATGTCCAAGAACACCAGGAAACGTTTACTGTAGTAGTACCATTTCGAGAAGTAAAACCCCATATCTATGTAGGGTGAAGTAGTGGTGACCACTTGGTTTAAGCAAGTGGAATATCCAGTACACCCGCAAATTGCCTTTGTAGCGAATGGGACAGGTAGTCCATCAGTACGATATGTATTGACTCATGTTCGTGATGAAGCACTGCGAAAACAATTACAATATTTGCTATAAAAAATTAAAAGCACCCTCTGAAAGGTCTTAGGCCTTTCAAAGGGTGCTTTTATTTACTATAACAAATGAAAAATTATCATACTTATTGACAGAAAGAGGGATTATTTGTATTATAATAATAGAAATAATTTTCATTATTTCTATTCATCTTTCTAGATGATATATATCCGGATTGTCTATTTGCTGAGAGAGCAAGTGTTCTCCCCAAACTAAGAAACAAAAGGCAGGTACAACAAATGGAATCCATCGAGCAGATTATCGGTTACCATTGTGCGCCCGCAATTCGAGGTATCAAAGTGGCTAATTTAGTGGCTTTACCTCAGCATTTAGGGGCCCATATGGTAGAAAAAACACATGAGTATAATGATAAATTTAATCAAAAAAAGGCTTATTCTTCTATGAACTTTGCCATTGTGAAAGACGAAAATTATTACTCGTATTTAGAGAACGAATGCTTGATGACTATTTGCGTCAGCCTGAAGTGCTAGCTTTTTTACAACGCTATGGATATGAATCTCATGACACATTGGCGGATTGGTTATTATACTTATGCCATCGCATTGAAATGAGCGATGTATTTCCTCATGAAATCGGTGTGTTTCTAGGATATCCATTAGAAGATGTAAAAGCATTTATCCAGTTCCGTGGGGCAGGCTACAAAGTCTGTGGAGACTGGAAGGTATATGGAAATCAATCGTCTGCTATGCACGCATTTCATTGTTTTCGAATGTGCCGTGACTACTGTCACGCACAGTTGAATAAAGGAAAATCTTTAGAGTCTTTGGTTGCCGTAACGGCATGCTAGGGAGGTAAACATTATGATCGCTGTAATTTATTGGTCTGGAACTGGTAACACTCTCTGCAATGGCAGAAGCTGTAGGTAAAAGGTATCGCTGATGCTGGTCAAGAAGTAGTGGTAAAATCTGTTTCTGAAATCACTGCTGACGAAGCAGCTGGCTATGAAAAATTAGCATTAGGTTGCGCTGATATGGGTGCTGAAGAATTAGAAGATGCAGAATTTGCACCATTCTATGATGCATTAGAACCCTAAATTAGCTGGTAAAAAAAGTGGTATTATTCGGCTCCTACGGTTGGGGTGGTTCTTGGTTAGATGACTGGGCTGGCCGTGTAGAAGATGCGAATGGTGTAGTTGTTGATAAATTACCGGTATTGGGTGAACCTGATGATGCTGGTAAAGAACAATGCGAAGCATTAGGCGCTGCATTGGTTAACGCATAATCGACTAGGCAACACACTTTAAAAAAGTTATAGATGCTCTTAACAATAGGAGATAGAGGGGGATGACCTGTTCTATCTCCTATTATTATATGTAGAAACATATGTGATGGTCATCTGTGAGTATATAGAATCATCTAACGTTATCTTGGATTATCTATAGGAAATATATACTAGTGAAGAAGATGTTTCGTGGTACAATAGGAATCGGAGTAGTATGAATTAGTAAAAGTAAGATGATTTCTATAGATAAAAAGGGGATATTGAATGTTAAGTAAAGAAGAAGTAAAACAACGTGTCTGTGAGGCAATTGTGGCTAATCAAGACCGATTGCGAGCACTGGCAAGGGCCATTATGGAAGAACCAGAGTTAGGCTATAAAGAGCATAAAACATCGGAAAAAGTACAACACATGTTTAGAGAGCTAGGGATTCCTTTCACTACTGGACATGCTTTGACAGGTGTGAAGGGTCGCCCTAACAGGGAGACAATCCAATAGAACGGTCGCTATGATTGGGGAATTAGATGCGATCGTCTGCCATCGCCATCCGAAGGCAGATCCCATTACGGGAGCAGACTCATTGCTGTGGACATAATGTGCAGATTGCCAATATGTTTGCCGTAGCCATGGGGCTCCAAGCAGAGGGTGTATTAGAATCCCTAGGGGAGATGTGGTCTTATTTGCAGTACCCGAGCAGAAGAGCTCGTTGAAGTAGATTACAGAAAATCGTTGCGTGAAAAAAAGGGACTATACAATACCTTGGAGGCAAGCAACAACTGATCTATGAAGGGGCCTTTGATGACATTCATATGGCTATGCAAATGCATGTGGATGTGGCAGATACGGCAACAGGGAGAGATGAACTTAGGCAGTACATCTAATGGATTTGTGACGAAGCTCATTGAATACCATGGTAAGATATCTCATGCTGCAGCTGACTCCCCACGAAGGAATCAATGCATTGAATGTCTGCTATGTTAGGCGTGATGGGGGGTCCATGCGATTCGAGAGACTTTCAAAGAAAGTGATTATTTTAGATTTCACCCTATTATTAACCAAGGTGGCACGTTGGTGAACTGTGTACCGGATTATGTGCAGGTTGAAAGTTTCGTGCGAGCCTCTAATGTACAGGCTATTGTGGATGGCAACCGTCGGGTGAATCGGGCGCTCACAGCAGGTGGTGATGCTGTAGGTGCGACCTGTGTGATTCATGATTTACCGGGCTATTTACCGATGCGTGATAATCCAGACATGAATGATTTATTGCGAGCTAATGCAGAGCCTCTCTTTGAGGCACACAATGTGCGCCAACGCCCACATATGACGGCTAGTACAGATATGGGAGATGTATCTCATTTGATGCCAGTGATCCATCCCTGGGTGGGATGTATTGAGGGGGCCTCCACAGCGCAGAGTACACGATTACGGTGCCAGAGGTGGCCCTATGTAAAAACGGCGCAAGCCTTGGCGATGACAATTGTAGATCTGCTCTATGATGAGGCGCAAGTGGCAGAAGAGGTGCTAGCGAATTTCGAAGCACCATTAACGAAAGAAACCTACATTGAATTATTAGATTCCATCAGTAAGGGAAATTAGTAAAAAAATTATCATATCTAATTTTGTCGATATATGATATACTATACTTAATAATAAAGATTATCCATGACAGTAGAAAGGATGACGTAAATGAAACAATATGATGTAATAGTAATTGGTACTGGTGGTGCTAGTTTAGTGGCTGATGCAGCATTAAAAGCAGGTAAACGTGTAGCAGTTATTGAAAAAACAGGATTTGGCGGCACTTGCTTGACCCGCGGATGTATTCCGACAAAAGTGATGGTTACGGCAGCTGATGTGGTACATGAAAGCCATGGTTGGAAGAAGATTGGTGTGGAAGCGCCAACACCTACATTAAACTGGAGTGTTGTGAGCGAACGTGTATGGAAAGCCATCAATAAAAGTGAAGGGGTCAAAGAGTTCTATGAAAGCTTTGACAATGCCGATGTATACCACGGAGCTGCTACCTTTGTAAGCGATAAAGTAGTATATGTGACATTACAAGATGGTACAAAAACAGAAGAGATCACAGCGCCTACGATCATCATTGGCACGGGTGGTCATTCTAAAGTAAATCATGTGGATGGTTTAGAAGAAGCCGGTTATATTACAAGTGAAAAATTCTTTGGCAGTGAATATCCACAAATACCATATAAACGATTAGCTGTATTTGGTGGTGGCCCAATCGGTACAGAATTTGCTGGTGTTTTTTACGGCGCAGGTACAGAAGTGACATTGATTCAACGCAATGTACGTCTATTGCCGAAAAGAAGATGAAGCTATTTCTGCACATATTTTAGAAGAAATGAAAGCCATTGGCGTAAATGTGTTGACAGATACTGTATGTGATACTATCCGTGTAGACAATGGTGATAAAGTAATCACTGTGAAAAACCGTACTACCGGTGAAGTATCTGAAATTCGTGTAGATGAAATTTTGGTGGCTACTGGTATAGCTCCGTCTGTAGAAGATTTACACCTAGAAAATACGCATATTGAACAATTGCCGGTGGTTGGATTAAAACTAATGAATTTTTAGAAACATCTGTAGAAGGAGTGTATGCCCTAGGGGATGTGAATGGCAATGCGGCATTCCGTCATCGTGCTAACTACGAAGGAGATATTATCTCCCATAACTTGTATCGTGCCACATCTCCAACGGATTATCGCTGGGCACGCTATGATTTGATTCCGATGGTGACTTTCACCTATCCAGAAGTAGGTCGTGTCGGTATGACTGAAGCAGAAGCCAAAGAGGCTGGTTATGATGTGGGTGTTGGTATTAACCACTATTCTAACTCCGCGAAAGGTATGGCCCTCGGTATCGATAAAGGGGATGTGCATGACGGATTTATCAAAGTGGTGGTAGATAAAGCTACAAACCGTCTGTTAGGTGCGCATATCGTGGGACCACAAGCATCGATCTTGTTCCAACCATATGTACATTTAATGAATAGTGGTGAAGTGAAGTTGGTACCTGTTCATGAAGAAATTGGCTCTGACACAACAAAAGAACTACGTGCACAAGGATTGACACGGTACTTGGATCCGCAATCGGTCATCTCCATTGGAGAGGCTATGGCACCGCATCCAACATTGTCGGAAGTATCTATGTGGACACAAGTATTCTACGAAAAGAAATGGTAAGCTATATCTGAGATATACAAATAAAAAAACTGTAGTGATGGGGCTCTGTCACTACAGTTTTTGTGTAGTATGAGTATATGACATATGTTATAAGTATTTTGAAATCTTGCGTTCTCATTTAAAAAAATATAGTTGATAAAATAAAAAAATAAAATTGTATAATGAGAAGGTAATTGAGAATACGGAGGCCTGTACATAGAATCATGACAGTGATTCCTCTACAGATCTCAGAATATAGGTAGTAAACTGTTACAGAAAGGAAGTTTGTATGACAGAATTATTAATCCGTTTATGTGTCAAACATAAAGATGACGTAAAAGACCTTGGTGTACGCCAACAGTATGGCATTATGGCAAGTATTACAGGTATTATGGTAAATGTATTAGTTTGCTTGGGCGAATTGATTGTGGGTTGGTTCATTGGATCCATTGCTATGATTAGTGATGCTATCCACAATGTAGCTGATGCAGGAGGGTCCTTAGTATCCTTTTTAAGTTTTAAATTATCTGGACGTAAAGCAGATGCCGAGCATCCTTATGGTCATGGACGTATTGAGTATTTATTATCCATTGGCTTTTCCATATTGCTCTTTGTGGTGGCAGCCCAATTAGGTATTGAAGCGGTAGAACATATTCTACATCCAGAGGTGGTAGAATTTTCCATGACAGCCTTAGCCGTTATGTTAGGCGCTATGGCGTTGAAGATTTGGTTGTCCTTCTTTTTTGCGTTCCATTGGCAATCGTATAGATTCCCCTATTTTTGCGTGCCAATGGACAAGAGGCGCTGTCTGATGTGTGGGCCACAGCGTCTATCGCTGTAGGCTTATTGCTAGGTGGTATATTCCAGTTGAGTGTGGATGGATATTTAGGGTTAATCGTGGCGCTTATCATTGCCAAAAGCGGGGTTTGAGGTGTTGAAAGAAGCTACTGACCGTTTGTTGGGCTTTGAACCAACAGCAGAGCGCGTGCAAGAGATTATTGACTTTGTTGAATCCAAACAGGGTGTGTTAGGCACTCATGATTTAATGATCCACGATTATGGTCCAGGCCATGAATATGCATCTATCCACGTAGAGGTGGATGCTAAACAAGATGCGATGACCATTCATCATATGATTGACCGAGTGGAACGACAAGCCTTGAAAGAATTACAATTAAAATTGACTATCCATATGGATCCTATTGTAGTTAACGAACAAACGATAGCATTACAGCAACGGTTAATAGCAGTGATTCAAGCCTACGATGAAAGTTTCTCCTTGTACGATGTTCGTATCGATGTGGAGAATCGAAAGATCGGATTCGATGTACAAGTACCGCATAGTGTGAACTATACAAAAGAAGAACTTTCACAGAAATTGAGCCAATTAGTAGAAGCGGTGCTACCGACCTATCTAGTAACACCTAATGTAGTGCACGGTTACACAGGAGTGTAATAGAAACGAAATAACAAAAGGACTGGTACAGATTGTACCAGTCCTTTTTTGCCTACTTTCATAAGCTATATTGTATTGCATATTCTATTGGGCATCCCATACCAAAGAACAAGTAGACCTTTCAAACATTATGTATGAATTGTACTCTTATACTTTGTCTGCTGGGTAGCCGTGACGTGCATAATCTACAGCGACTGTAAATAAGATATCTGTAGAAGAGTTCAACGCTGTTTCCGTGGAGTCTTGGATGACACCGATGATGAAACCAACACCTACGACTTGCATAGCTACGTCATTGGAAATGCCGAATAAGGAACAAGCCAAAGGAATCAATAATGAGGAACCACCGACTACACCGGATGCACCGCAAGCGGAGATCGTAGCGATAATGCTAAGTAAGATAGCAGTGGCTAGGTCTACTTGGATACCTAGTGTAGATACTGCTGCTAAGGCCATAACAGTGATTGTGATGGCGGCACCACCCATGTTGATAGTAGCCCCTAGTGGAATGGAAATGGAATATGTATCAGGTGTAATACCCTAAGCGTTTTTGCCAAGTCCATGTTCACAGGAATGTTCGTCTGCAGAGCTACGAGTGAAGAAGGCTGTGACACCAGATTCACGAAGGCAACGGAATACCAATGGGTATGGATTGCGTTTCATGACGATAGCCACGATAAGTGGATTGATGATTAGTGCAACGGCAAAACATACAGCCTAATAGAACTAATAATAATTTACCGTAAGTGAGTAATGCACCTAAACCGTTTTTCGCCGATGGATTGAGCAACTAGACCCATAATACCAAGTGGTGCGAATTTGATGATCCATTGTACAGCCAACGTGATAGCATCAGAGATGGATGCCATTACATCTTTTTGTTTCATCCATGCATGGCGAAGAGCGAAAACCAAATAATAAAGCCCAGACCAAGAATACCGATGTAGTTACCACCTAAGATAGCTTTCACAGGGTTTTTCTACGATATTTGTTAATAATGTAGAAAGAACGGCAGTGATACCGCTAGGAGGTGCTGTATCCGCTGGAGACGCTGTTAATAACAATGTAGTAGGGAATAAGAAACTGCCTACTACGGCGATAGCAGCGGATGCAAATGTACCAATTAAATACAGTACAATGATGGAGCGCATGCCTGTTTTTTTGACCAGAACGATGACGACTAACCAGTCGCGATAACTAAGAAAAATACTAATACTGGTGCCACACCTTTTAGTGCACCTACGAAGATTGTGCCCAATAAAGATAACTTCACAGCATTTTTCTGGGGACCACACGGCAATACCGATGCCGATGAGGAGACCTACGCAGATTTCGTTTGGATGAGGCTAAATTTATTGATGAACTGAAATAATGCCCTCATAGAAAACTCCTTACACTTATAAATACTTAAAATCGAGTACAAATATCTACTCATAAAAGACATAAAGACATTATAAACGGAATACATACTTTTGGCAAGAGAAAAATCACAAATTATGGAATATCCCTAGCCATTCGTGTATAATGAGTAGCGGTAGAATATAACTGGAGGTATACCGTGGAATTTAAAACGCATGATGATAAAAAGCCTATGTGCAAGATGTATTTTTCTCATATTGCTAAGCATTATGATATTATGAATACATTGTTGAGTTTCAACCAAGATGCACGGTGGCGTAGATTTGCCATAGAACAATTGGAGTTAACAGACAATATGAGACTTGCAGACATTGCCTGTGGTACATGTATGTTGACAAAAACAGCATTAGAAGTGATTCCGTCCTTACATGTGGAGGGCCTTGATTTTTAGTCCTGAAATGTTAGCAGTTGGTCAAAATCGCCTAGAGAAAGAAGGGTATACGGATCGAGTGACCTTAACACAAGGGGATGCCATGGATTTGCCTTATGAAAGTCATTCCTTTGATGGGGCTGTATCTGGATTTGCGTTGCGCAATGTACCGAGCATTGAGCAAACCATTCGTGAAATGAAACGGGTCGTAAAGCCAGGCGGTAAAGTGGTGACCTTGGAATTGGCAAAACCTACCATGTTTGGATTTAAGCAGGCCTATTACTTGTACTTTGAAAAGATTTTTACCTGTATTGGGTAAATTAAGTCACGATCAATCGTCCCTATGCGTGGCTCCCAGTATCGTTGCGCATGCTATGTAGGGCAAGAAGGCGTGTTGCAGATTTTTCAAAGACGTAGGCTTAGAAGATGCTAAATATTTTGAACTCACTGGAGGTATCGTAGCCGTTCACGTTGGTACTGTACCAGAAGCATAAAAAGCTGTCATCCACGGCGACGTGGTGACAGCTTTTTCTTATCTTATTCGTGTCCAAAGCGATTTTGGATTTTTTTAATGTTTCTTCATAGATATGATTTACAATCTTCCAGTTTACGATGGAGAAGAAGTTAGCAATATACTCTTCGCGGTTGGAAGAGGCATACATATAGTCCCAGAGATTGATACCCAATAGGGCAGTTTGCATGTCCATAATCGGATTGTTTTGTTCCGTTGTGGAAGTAATGGATAGAGTATTGTCTGGGTTGAGCACAAGCCAAGTCCAACCATTACCGACGATGTGCCCGTGCAGCATCAGTAAATTGCTGTTGGAATGATTCAAAGGACCCAAAAGAACGATCGATGGCATCTTTGACTGGGCCGCTGATAGTACTTGTAGTAGGGCTTGTCAAGGTGTGCAAAAATAAAGTAAGGTTTTTATAGGCGCCCCCATAATTACGAATATCTGGGCGGATTTCCTGCGGTACATGGCTCAAGCCACCTAATAGACAGTCGATATGGCCGAAACGAAGGTCAGGATATTCTTCTGATAATCCATTTAGAGTAGTCACGGCGTGGCTGTATACATTAGTATACAACGATGTGAGAGTTTCTCTGCTGATAATAGGCTCTAGGGCTTGGTCAGAATAAGGTAGTGGTTCTAATTCAAAATATTTCATGGACACCTCCATCACAAAGATTTGATAATGATAGATATTATCATAGTTACTATAATAGTAATAGATAGGCAGGTAAAAGTCAAGATAGACCATAGCCACGTAAAAAGAATTTGAAAAAAAGACTGAAATAGTATTGAATAAAATTTGTACACTATGTATAATAAATAACACATAATACACAAAAAGTAGAAAGGAGCTTGACATGAACACAAAGACTAAGAAGTGGATGGTAAGTGCTGTTGTATTGGGGGCTCTTGCAGTGGGACAAACTGCATTTGCTGCGCAAGATCCATTGATGTTGCCAGAAGATAAAGCGTTGCTAGCAGTGACAGAGATGCAGATACCAGTCACAGTAGAAACCCCTAACTGGGAAGTGAAACAAATCGTAGATACCTTTTGCTCAGTATGGTCAAGACCATCATAAGCAATTATTTGCGTTACAAACGAATCAAGTCATTTCTGCGGGGCAATTAGATGTAAAAAATGCCTTATTTTATATGAATGTACGCAAGAACTTTTACATTGAAAGTCATCGTTGGAAAAAAGATAGCTATGGAAGAGTTGTGTTGAACCGATTGTTTGAAGACTATCAATCTTATTTACAGGCGCACACCTTTGTGCAAGGTGATGAAGTGAATGCTTATAAAGAAGGTCTATTAAACATATTGGAACGCCACTCTGAGCGAGTTCATAACAATGAGCTACGTACGTATATGAATGAGATGGTTATCTTTGGTTTTAGAACAAGCGATGAAAGATCATAATCCATCGGTACAAGTGTATCAAGGTCAATAAGAAGCCCTTTGATATAAGATGGTTTACAAAAGATGCCTACTGATCCATAGTAGGCATTTTTTTCTTTTACATTGAAAGTCCCCAGAGGATCCTCGATGACCATAGATGTTATGGGAAGAAATAGGTAAAAACTATTTTGACAAACTATATAAGGTGTGATTTAATATAAGTGTATTATAATTAGTATAACTTCTTAATGAAATGGAGACATGACATGAGTGAAATGGCAAAACAAGTCCATCCCGTTGACGAAATGTTACCTGTATCTAAGTTGCTTTCCTATGGATTACAACATGTGTTAGCGATGTATCGTCGGTGCCGTGGCGGTCCCGATTATCTTGGCGAACGCTTTGGGATTATCTACAGCCGATTTAATTCGACTCATCAATGCCGATTTATTTGCATGTGGTATTGCTACATTGATTCAGACATTAGGCGTGGGGCCTATTGGGGCAAGGATTCCAATGATTCAAGGGGTTACCTTTGCGGCGGTTGCACCCATGATTATTATCGGTGCTGAACATGGGTTAACAGCAATTTATGGTGCCATTATTGTGGTCGGCTTTTTACCTTTTTGATCGCCCCTTACTTTAGTCGCTTGATTCGATTATTCCCGCCAGTAGTAACGGGAACGATTGTTACCATCATCGGTATTAGCTTGATGCCAGTAGCGGTCATGTGGATTCGTCGGTGTGTCTCCAGCGACTCCTGATTACGCCAGTCCTATGCGTTTGTGGTTGGCAGGGTTGACTATGTTAATCGTTGTCTTGGTGAATCGGTTTGCCAAAGATTTATCAGTAATCTATCTGTATTGCTAGGTCTATTGGGAGGTACATTCATCGCCTACTGTTTAGGTGAAGTTCATTTCAATGAAGTGGCGAATGCAGATTGGTTTGGAGTGGTGACTCCATTGGCGTTTGGGGTGCCTGCACCTTTGACGTTACGTCCATCATTGCCATGCTTGTGGTTATGTCCGTATGTATGGTGGAAACGACGGGTGATGCCATTGCAATTGGTGAAATTGTGGATAAGAAAAATCGATAAAAACATTGAGTGCTTGTATGCAAGCGGATGGTTTATCCACATGTATTGGTGGCTTCCTAAATAGTTTCCCTACACAGCTTTTTGCGCAAAATGTGGGTTTGATTGCAGTAACCAATGTAAAGAGTCGTTTCGTGGTAGCTACCTCTGGTGTTATTTTGATGGTGCTTGGCTTGTTCCCTAAATTAGCGGCCATTATTGCTGCTATTCCTAGTGCCGTTCTTGGTGGTGCGGGGATTGCCATGTTTGGTATGATTATTGCCAGTGGTATTCGTTCCTTGGGAAAGGTGAATTATGATGACAATCACAACTTAGTCATTGTTGCCATGAGTATTGGTGTAGCGATGATACCAATTGCGCGCCAGAGTTCTATCATAATTTCTCCATGCAGCCTAAAAATCATCTTTTAAAAAGTGGTATTACCTTTGGTAGTGTCTTAGCCGTTGTATTGAACTTGATCTTCAATGGAGTTCATGGAGGCGAAGAAACAAAATAAAGTATGTTTGTAACAGACATGTTGAAATAAGAACGTTATATCTTTCACAGACTCGAAGACATTTTGAGCTGTGAAAGTATAACGTTTTTTTATATTGAGGTCATGCACAGCGCCGTATCTATGAAGTTGTATCTTTTTTTATAGATTTACTGGCTAAACGTGATATAATAGACTTCATATAGGTAAATTTAAATATACTAATCTAAGGAGATATAATGAACGCTAAGATTATTGCAATTTCTATAAGCCGAGCAAAAGGGCAAAAGAAAACAAATATTCCAGAAGCAGAATTGCTTGTGAATCATGGTATTGAAGGGGATGCGCATGCAGGTCCGTGGCACCGTCAGTTGAGTTTGTTGGGCATTGAAAGTATCGAATTGATGCGCAAAAAGTGGTGCCGATGTGAATCCCGGCGATTTTTGCAGAGAATATTACAGTAGAAGGATTGACATTATTCCAATTGCCAGTAGGAACTAAACTAGCCTTAGGTACTACGGTGGTAGAAGTGACACAAATTGGCAAGGAATGTCATCAAGGTTGCAGATTATGCAACAAGTGGGAAGTCGCATCATGCCAACCCAAGGTATTTTTGGGCGTGTCTTAGAAGGCGGTATGATTCGTGTAGGCGACCCGGTGAGAGTGTTAGAGGAACCAGTCGATGCGTGATAGCCAAGGGCGTATTATTGAATATGCTCGTATTTCGTTGACGGAAGCTTGTAATTTTGTCTGCACCTATTGTAGGTACGCATGAAATCACAGAAGCGATGGCGCCGGTATTGCCAGTATCCTTTTGGATGCCATTACTAGAGGCGTTGCATCTAGGAGGTGTGAAAAGCTTTGCGATTCACTGGTGGGGAGCCCTTGTTGTATCCCTATTTGTATGAACTCTTAGAGCGAGTGCAGGAACAACAGTGGTTTTCAGATATTTCTATGACCACCAATGGCAGTTTGCTCCATCGATTCGCAAAAAGATATTTACGATCGAGGGGTACGGCGCTTAAATATCAGTCTTGATGCGGTGGATGAAGACGGTTTTTGCCAAAGCTGTAGGGGCGCGAAGGACAATTAGCATCTGTCCCTACAAGGGATTGAAACAGCCAAATCTGTAGGCTTTCAAAATATAAAAAAATTAATACAGTGGTACAGGCCCCTTTCACAGATGCAGAGGTGAGAACCTTGTTGCACTATGGAAAAAGAGTGGGGCGTTGTATGGCGCTTTATTGAATATATGCCATTTCAAGGAAAGCAGAATCATGTGCCTACCTTTTGGAGAATGGAAAGAACAAATTGAGCGCATCGTGGGGGCGGAGTTACAGCTGGTTACAGATCGATTAGGATTTGGACCAGCGCAATACTTCAGGCTTCCTGATGGGCAGAAAGTGGGATTTATTTTCCCTTTGTCGAATCAATATTGCGCATCCTGTAACAGGATTCGATTTACTGCGGATGGAGCGCTTAGATTGTGTTTGTTGCGAGATGAAGATCTAGATTTACAACAGTTCATTGAATCGGGAGCTACACCAATGGACATATTGAAGCGCATTGAAGATGCTTTACAAGGGCGTTATGCCAGTCATGATGGCGAAGAGATTCAAAAAGTAGAACGACCAATGTGGCGCATTGGTGGATAGGAGTAATCATGAAGGTACAATCATTTGGACATTTACAAGATGGACGAGAAGCACAGTTATATGTGCTAGAGAACGATATGTTACAGGTGCGTATCAGTAATTATGGTGCTACCATCGTGGCTGTCTATGACAAGGTGTTAGAGCGCCATTTAGCATTGAGCTATGACTCCGTAGTGGACTATGCGGTGAAACACGGTCAATTGGGGGCTACCGTAGGCCGTGTGGCAAATCGCATTGCTAACGCTAGCTATTCTTGGAATGGCACCACCCACATTGACGCCGAATAATGGGCCTAATTTACTCCACAGCGGACAAGGAAATATTGGACATCGCTTGTGGCGACTTTGTACCAGAAGAAAGTTCAGATCATCAAGTATGTATCACACATACGATTACAGCAGAGGAAGATGGATTCTGGGGATTTACATGTGAAAGGGATCTTTCAATTGCAGGGAGCAGAGTTAACTGTAACATACCTGTATGAAACAACAGAAGATTCTTTTGTAAACTTGACGAATCATGTGTACTTCAACCTTCACGGTAAAGGAGATTTGACGGGTCATGTATTGCAATTGGGAGCTACTCAGTGTATGCCGTTTGGAGACCATCAAATTCCATTGTCAACACCATTAGCAGTGGAAGGAACACCTTTTGATTTTACTCATGGCAGAGATGTACAACAGGCATTGGCGGAGTATGAAGTGGAACTGAGCCCGTACAGAGGGTATGACCATGACTTTGTGGTATCACCATTACCTGCTTTACAAGGTGAAGCGCAGAGTGGTGTCGTGCCATTTGCAGTGGTACAAGGTCGTGATGTACAGTTGACAATGCATACAGATGCACCGCATTTTCAGGTGTACACTGGTAACTGGCTAGATGAGGAAGGCCGTGAACGCCACTATGGATCCCATGCGGGAATCGCTATAGAACCGCAATTTGTACCAGATGATATTCATTCTGTAGGAGCGAGCAAAACGAAGGCGCACACTACCTATGAAAGAAGGATTATCTATACCTTTACCCATATCTAGGAGGTCCTATGAAATCATTTACTTATTACAATCCCACGCGCATCGTGTTTGGCCGAGATTGTGTGAAAGAATCTTTACAAGGCGAGTTGGCAAACTATGGAAAACGAGTGTTATTAACCTATGGTGGTAGCAGCATCAAAAAGAATGGTATTTACCAAACTGTGATGGACGTACTGCAACAAGCCGGTAAAGAAGTAGTTGAACTGAGCGGCATTATGTCGAACCCTCGCACAACAAAAGTACGAGAAGGGATTGCTCTGTGCAGAGAACACAAAAGTTGATTTTTATCTTGGCTGTAGGTGGTGGTTCTGTCATCGACTGTACAAAGTTTATTGTCGGGGGTGCTAAATTACCAGAAGAGGTAGATTTTTGGCAAACCTTCTTCCTGGACCATCAAATTGTGACAGAAGCAATTCCTTTTGGTGTCGTTTTGACCATGGCAGCTACGGGTAGTGAAATGAACAATGGTGGTGTGATTACCGATTGGGATACACAAAAGAAATTGAGTGGATATGGCTCAGCCTTGTTTCCACAATTTTTCTATGCTAGACCCAACCTATACATACACATTGCCAAGAGAACAAGTGGCCTATGGCATTGTAGACATGTTGTCTCACTTGTTAGAGCAATATATATCGACTCCAGATGATGATAATGTGACAGATTCCCTTATTGAGGGTCTATTTAAAAACATCTTGCGCAATGGATGTCGCTCTATGGAAAACTTAGAAGACTATGAGGCTCGTTCCAATATTATGTGGGGCGCGACCTTGGCGTTGAATCGATCCTTGGGATTGGGGAAACGGCAAGACTGGATGACTCATGCCTTAGAACATGCTTTATCTGCTTTTTACGACATTCCTCATGGAGCTGGGTTAGCCATTATGCATCCAGCCTATTTGCGTTGGATTTTACCAAAGGCTACACCACGACTCATGCGATTTGCCAAAGAAGTGTGGGGTATTGAACAAGGCAATATGTCTGATGCAGAGTATGCGCTAGCAGGTATTGTAGCATTGGAAGCGTACTTTGAGGAGATTGGAGCCCCATCTACTTTGAAAGAGGTAGGTATTCCAAAAGAAGCGTTAGGCGAGATTGCAGCTAGCTGTGTGCGATATGCCACGGCCTATAGCGATCTTTCAGTAGCCGATGCACAGGCTTTATATGAAAGTGTATTTGAATAATTAAATGCAACTATGAAGCGGAGTATGTTTAGGCATACCCGTGATGTATATAGGGATTCAGGGCGATGAAGATTGACATTTTTTATAGAATGTCAGTATAATTATAGCTATTGTTAATAAGAAATTTATGTAACGTATTCATAGGGGAAGCAGTGTCATGTGGCACTGTTTTCGTGTATGAAGGAATAGAAATGGAGAGACTCATATGGCAGAAGTAAAAGAAACATTACTCACAGCCGAAGGCTTAAAAGAAACTAGAAGAGGAACTAAATCATTATAAATCTGTACGTCGTATTGAAGTAGCAGAACGTATTAAAATTGCTATTTCTTATGGTGATATTTCCGAGAACTCAGAATATGATGATGCTAAAAATGAACAAGCTTTCATTGAAGGTCATATTATCGAGTTGGAAAATAAAATCAACACCGCTAAAATCATTGAGGAAAATGTAAAAGGCGATACAGTGACAGTAGGTAGCAAGGTGACTTTATTAGATGAAGAGTTTGACGAAGAATTAGTGTATACTATCGTTGGTTCTTCTGAAGCGGATCCTTTCAACAATCGTATTTCCAACGAATCCCCAGTGGGCGTTGCGATTTTAGGAAAAGCAAAAGGTGACAAAGTAGAAGTAAACACACCAGATGGTATGGTGAGTTTTAAAGTATTAGATATTCAATAAGGGTAAAGCAGTATAAGGAGGCCCCTCATGAGCGAAGAAAAACATGTACCAGAGCAATTGGATTTAAACGATCAAATGTTGGTACGCCGCGAAAAAGTTGGCGCAATATGAAGAGGATAATATCTATCCATTTGGACAACGGTTTGTTGTTCAACATAAGGCACTCCAAATTAAGGATGAATTCCGTGATTTTGATGGTCAACCAGTCGTATTAGCTGGTCGATTGATGACAATTCGTTCACATGGTAAAACAGCCTTTGCTAATTTGCGCGATTTATCTGGCGACATTCAAGTGTACTTCCGTAAAGATGTGATGGGAGAAGAGGCCTACAAATATGTAAAAAAATGCTTGATATGGGCGATATTGTAGGCATCGAGGGCCATGTATTTAAAACACAAAAAAAGGAGAAATTACAGTTAAAGTTAACAAATTGACTTTTATTGTCTAAATCTCTTCGTCCATTGCCAGAAAAATGGCATGGTTTGAAAGATACTGAACTTCGCTATCGTCAACGTTATGTAGATTTAATCGTTAACCCAGGTGTTCGTGATACATTTGTAAAACGTACAAAAATCGTAGCGAAAATCAGAGAATATTTGAACAGCAAACAATTCATGGAAGTGGAAACTCCTATGATGCATGCTATTCGGGGGGAGCGGCGATAGCCCATTCATTACGCATCACAATGCATTGGACATTGATATTTACATGCGTATTTCTCCTGAATTATATTTAAAACGTTTGATCGTAGGCGGTTTAGAACGAGTGTATGAAATCAACCGTTCCTTCCGTAACGAAGGGGTATCTATTCGTCATAACCCTGAGTTTACGATGATGGAATCTTACCAAGCCTATGGTAACTTTGAAGATGCCATCGCTTTAACAGAAGGTGTGGTATCTTACTGTGCACAAGAAGTGTTGGGTACTACAAAAATCAATTACCAAGGTATGGACATTGATTTGACACCACCATGGAATCGCATCACTATGCAAGAAGGCATCAAACAATACACAGGTGAAGACTTTGATGCTATCGAAACATTGAGCGAAGCTCGTGCTATTGCAGACCGTTTGAATGTAGAATATACAGAAGCAGATGGTATTGGTAAAATCATGAACTTGTGCTTTGAAGAGCATGTAGAAGAAAACTTGATGCAACCAACTGTAGTGTATGGACATCCAGTAGAGATTTCTCCACTAGCGAAACAAAATCGTGAAAAACCATTGACTACAGAACGTTTTTGAAGTGTTCATTTATGGTCGCGAATTGGCGAATGGCTACTCCGAGTTGAATGACCCAATCGATCAAAAGCAACGCTTTGAAAATCAATTGAAAGAGCGTGAAGTCGGTGACGATGAAGCACATCGCATGGATGAAGACTTCGTTACAGCATTGGAATACGGTTTACCACCAACAGCAGGTTTGGGTATCGGTATTGACCGTCTAGTGATGTTCTTAACGGACTCTGCATCGATTCGTGATGTATTGTTATTCCCATTGATGAAACCAGAAGTGGTGAAAGCAGAAGAGGAAGAAACTGTAGAAGAATAAGATATGCATGCGTAGATTACAGGGGACTGTGAGATGCGCAGAAGGACAACGACTAAACAGGAATGAGTTTGGTCGCTGTTTTGTTATCCTTTCAGAAGGAAGAGAAGAGAAATCTTGCTAAGTAAATGCCTATTAAGGTAGAAAAGTAGTGGTAAATGTGCTAATATTAAAGGTAGATTAATAAAGTACTTACATGAATGTTAAGAGGTCAGGATTATGTTGGATTTAAAATATGTCCGTGAGAATATCGATGCGGTACAAGAAAACTTAAATCGTCGTCATACAACGGGCGATTTGGATAGCTTTGTGAAGTTTTACGATGAGCGTCGTGAAGTGATTCAACAAGTAGAACAATTAAAAGCTGTGCGCAATGCAGTAACTGCTGAAATCAGTCAATTAAAACGAAACAAAGAAAATGCTGATGAGAAAAATTGCTGAGATGCAACGTGTAGGCGATGAAATCAGCGCTTTTAGACAACAAGTTGCGCGAGTAGAAGTGCAATTGTCCGAGGTAGCATTGATGTTGCCGAATATGTGCGATGCATCTGTGCCAGTAGGGGCTGATGAAAATGACAACATAGAGCAACGCCGTTGGGGTACACCTCGTTCCTTTGACTTTGAAGTAAAAAGCGCATTGGGACTTAGGGGAATCTTTGGGCATTTTAGACTTTGAAAGAGCTACCAAAGAAAGTGGTGCCCTGTTTCACAATTTATAAAGGTATCGGGGCCCGCTTAGAGCGTGCATTAATCAACTTTATGTTGGATATGCATGGCAGTGCAGGTTACACAGAAATGATGACACCTTACATCGTAACTCGTGAAACCTTGACAAACACAGGGCAATTGCCGAAATTTGCAGAAGATATGTACAAAGTGGAAGGGGAAAATTATTTCCTCATTCCTACTGCGGAAGTTACATTAACGAATTACCATGCGAACGAAATTTTGACAGCTGCAGAATTGCCTAAATACTATACGGCATTCACAGCATGTTTCCGTGCAGAAGCGGGTTCCGCTGGTCGAGATACACGTGGGTTGATTCGACAACATCAATTCAATAAAGTAGAATTGGTTAAATTTGCAAAACCAGAAGAGTCTTTTGCAGAGTTAGAAAGATTAACAGCACAAGCTGAAAGTATTTTACAAGCGCTGGAATTACCACACCGTGTGATTACATTGTGTACAGGTGATATGGGCTTTGGTTCTGCAAAAACATACGATATTGAAGTATGGATGCCAAGTCAAGGCGTGTACCGCGAAATCTCTTCTTGCTCAAACATGACAGATTTCCAAGCTCGTCGTGGTAATATCAAGTTCCGTCGTGAACAAAAGGTAAACCAGAATTTGTACATACATTAAATGGATCCGGCCTAGCCGTAGGTCGTACGGTAGCCGCTATTTTGGAAAAATAACCAAGAAGCAGACGGTTCTGTACGCATTCCAACAGCATTACAACCATATATGGGAGGCTTAGCCGTAATTCATCCAGAAGCGTAGAAAGGAGTCTACTATGAAATTCTTCATTGATACAGCTAATTTTGATGATATTAAAGTCGCATACGAAATGGGCTTTATTGCGAGGGGTGACAACAAATCCATCCTTAATTGTAAAAAGAAAAAAACGTGATTTGCATGAAGTGATTCAACAGATTGCTGACTTAGTTGATGGCCCTGTAAGTGCAGAAGTCATTGCTACTACAGCACCAGAAATGGTACAAGAAGCACATGAGTTGATCAAATTAGGTGATAATGTAGTCATTAAAGTACCCTATGACTGCAGAAGGTTTAAAAGCAGTGTCTATTCTTTCTAAAGAAGGAATTAAAACCAATGTGACATTGATTTTTCTCTGCTAACCAAGCCTTATTAGCGGCTCGTGCGAGGCGCGACGTATGTGAGCCCTTTTTGTAGGTCGTATTGATGACATTTCTATGGATGGCATTCAATTGATTGAAGATATTGCAGAAATTTTTTTATGGTGCATAATATTTCTACAGAGATTATTGCAGACTAGCGTTCGCACCAATGCACATGACACAATGTGCTAAAGCGAGTGCACATATTGCAACAGTACCTTTTCAATGTGTTACAACAATCGTTGAAACATCCATTAACAGATGCGGGATTAGCTCGTTTTCTAGCTGATTGGGGAAGCGACCAATAAATAATATAGAACAAGTGGGAGGATCAAAATGGATCGCACATTAGCGTTAGAGTTTGTTCGTGTTACAGAAACAGTGGCTTTGAAAAGTGGTCGTTTATGTGGCCGTGGCGCCAAAGATGCAGCGGATCAATTAGCTGTTGACGGCATGCGCCAAACCTTTGATACAGTGCCAATTTCCGGAACTGTAGTCATCGGAGAAGGTGAAATTGATGAAGCTCCAATGTTATACATTGGTGAACGTGTAGGTGCCGGTGGAGAAGAAGTTGATATTGCAGTAGACCCTATTGAAGGAACCAATTTTGATTGCAAAAAGGTCAAAAATGGTGCCATTGCTGTCTTGGCCATTGCTCCTAAAGGTGGTCTATTACATGCACCTGACATGTACATGGAAAAATTATGTGTAGGACCTCGTGCCAAAGGTGTGATTGATTTAAACGAATCCATGACGGAAAATTTACGTCGTGTAGCAGATAAAATGGGTCGTGCTATAGATGATTTAACAGTGGTTATGTTGGATCGTGAACGCCATCAAGGTTTGATGGATGAATCTGCGTCATGCGGGTGCTCGTATTCGTTTAATCACAGATGGCGATGTGAACCCGACTATGGAATGTGGCTTAGAAGGGTCCGGTATTCACATGGTTGTGGGTACTGGAGGAGCACCTGAAGGGGTTTTAGCGCGTACGCCTTTAAAATGTACTGGCGATGATATGCAAGCCCGCCTAAAACCGACTACCGATGAAGAGATTCGTCGTTGTCATGAAATGGGTATTACAGACTTGAACAAAGTTTTGACCATTGATGATTTAGTAAGCGGAGATGATGTTATTTTTCTCTGCCACAGCCATAACAGAGGGTAATGTATTGGGCTCTATTAAATACTTCCCGTGTGGTGCACGCACACATTCCGTGGTGATGCGCTATAAAACGGGAACTGTACGTTTCGTAGATACCATCCATCGATTGGATAAAAAAAACTTTCTATGAAAGTAAAATAATCTATCTATCACATGCAAAAGACCGTCCTGAGGGCGGTCTTTTTGTTACATATACGAACAAGATTTAGTATACTAAGATAGAATGTTTATCACATATAGATAGCCTATCTTGGTGGAGATTTAGCCGAGAGGCGTATAGTATAGAAATGTATATGTATAGTCAATCTTTGTATAGACTACTAGATAAGATTAGGAGGAATTCAGTTGGAAAAGCTTATTATTCAAGGAGGTACGCCTCTAGAAGGTCGTATTCGTGTAAGTAGCGCTAAGAATGCAGTGCTACCGATTATAGCGACGACTTTGTTAGCGTCCACTCAAGCACCCCGCTTGAAATTCCAGATTTGGAAGATGTTCACACAATTTGCGATGTTATTGCATCCTTAGGTGTGAAAGTAACAAAAGATGGAGAAAATATTACCTTTGATGCGTCGACGATTTCTGCTACAGAAGCTCCCTATGATTTGGTGCGCCGTATGCGCGCGTCATTCTTGGTGATGGGACCTTTGTTGGCTCGTAAAGGAGAGGCTCGCATTGCACTTCCTAGGGGGTGTGCAATTGGCAGTCGCCCTATTGATTTGCATTTGAAAGCTTTTGAAGCCTTGGGTGCTACTATCACTATGGGAGATGGCTTTGTAGAAGCGACAGCGCCAGAAGGTTTAAAAGGCAATTTAATTTACTTGGATTTCCCAAGCGTAGGAGCTACTGAAAATGTGATTATGGCAGCTACTTTTGCAGAGGGAAAAACAATCATCGAAAATGCGACTGGAAGAACCAGAAATCGTTGATTTAGCAACATTCTTAAACAGCATGGGCGCTAATATCCGTGGCGCCGGTACAGATGTGATTCGCATTGAAGGTGTGAAAGAATTAAAAGGTGCTGTTCATACGGTGATTCCTGACCGTATCGAAGCAGGTACGTACCTCATTGCAGCAGCTATGGCTGGGGGCAATGTGTATGTGGAAAATGCACTTTCAGAGCATTTAAAACCAGTGGTAGCTAAATTGAAAGAAAGTCGGCGTTACAGTGGAAGAAGATATCGATGGCATTCGTGTTATCAGCGATGGACAGTTGAAAGCGACGTCCATTAAAACATTGCCATATCCTGGATTTCCAACAGATATGCAAGCTCAATTTATAGCTATGACTACGATCGCAAAAGGCACAAGTACTGTGATGGAAACTGTCTTTGAAAATCGTTTTATGCATGTAAAAGAGCTACAAAAAATGGGTGCGTCCATCGAAGTAGATGATCGTAAAGCGGTTGTTACTGGCGTAGAGGCCTTAGTAGGTGCTGAAGTAGAAGCTACGGATTTACGTTGTGGAGCTGCCTTAGTGTGTGCTGGTTTGGCAGCGACAGGTGTAACAAAAGTAGGTCAATTGACACATATCGATCGTGGCTATGATAATTTAGTGGCAAAATTAAAAAGGAATAGGTGCTAACATTGTTCGGGTGGACGAGTAAGCGGAAGAACGATACAACGCAAGAAGAACGAAAACAAAGGCGTGTTCGACGCAAACCACTGGGAACAACGACGAAGCATACATCCTTAAAACGAGATGTGAAGAAAGTATCCTTTCTCGATAAATTAGCTCTATTGTGGACCACGGATATTGGCATCGATTTAGGTACTACTAATGTGGTCATGTATGTGAAGGGGCGAGGCATTGTTCTCGATGAACCAGGCTGTGTGGCGTGCGATACGAAAACACGTGAGGTCATTGCGGTGGGCCGAGAGGCAAAAAGCCATTTTGGGGCGTACCCCTGATGGCATCGAAGTGATTCAACCTTTGAAGGGGGGAGTCATCGCCGATTATGATACAACTGCGTATATGTTGCGTCATTTTATGCGCCGTGTCATGCCTATATCGGGGCTCATTCGATCTCGTATTATTGCTTGTGTGCCGTCTAGTATTACGCCTGTGGAAAAGCGTGCTGTCCTAGAAGTGTTATTACAGGCGGGGGCTAAAAAAATTGTCCTCATGGAAGAACCCTTAGCTGCGGCTATCGGCACAGGTCTTGATAAAGCGGAAGAAGTGGGCGCCATGGTAGTAGATATTGGGGTGGCACAACGGATATTGCCGTAGTATGCGACTCTGGCGTCGTTGTCAGCGAAAGCTTGCGTACTGGTAGCGATACATTTGATGAAGCCCTCATTCAATATATGAAGCGGAAAAAGAAACTTCTCATCGGACCTTTAACGGCTGAAGATTTAAAGATAGAAGTGGGTACAGTAGATCCTCGCTCAAATGAGGAACATGCGATTGTCCGTGGTCGCCATAGTGTAACGGGATTGCCAAAGGGCCGTCGAAATTACCTCTAAAGATATGAAGTTCGCCCTAGAACGACCGGTGCAAAAGTATCATTGAAGGTATTGTGGGAATTTTGGAGAAAACACCGCCAGAATTATTAGCGCAAATCAATGACCATGGAATCATCCTGACTGGTGGCGGTGCTCTATTGCGTGGGTTAGACCGTATGATTACGGAGAGAACGGGACGACCTGCTATGTGGTGGATCATCCACGTTACTCTGTCATATTGGGAACGGGCAAAGCTTTGTCGGAATTGCATCAATTGCGAGATACTTTAGAAGAATTACGATAATCCGTGTAGTTTCATGTTACTTTCATGTACAGGGTATACTATATAGATGAAACATTGAAAGGCATCATAGAATGATGGATGTAGAGATGTATGAAATATGGTATACTGATAGAAAGTAACAATGTAGGAGGTGTATATACATGAAACGAAATATAATAGTTAGTTTAGGCGCTGCTGCTGTGATGGCATTGACTGCAACAGCACAAGCGGCACCAGTGAATCAAGAAACTGTCTTGTCTGGCGAAGTGGTAACAGTATCGACTGTGGGAGCTACTGTGAAAGAAGGCGACCCTATCCTTACTGTACAAACATTAGGCGGACCTATGGTAGCGGCGAGAGCCACTGTGAATGGTGTTGTAGACTCTGTTTCTGTAGCACCTGGAGCTACGGTAGAGAGAGGCCAAGTTATTACAGTTATCAATAGTCAATAAGAAGAGGCGATATAGATGAAGTTACATCGTTTTTGGCGTCGGTATACTAAGAGTGTCTGGCGCTCTTATTGTGTGGAGCTACTTTTACAAGTGCTCATGCAATAGAATTTATGAAAGTGGAAGATTTGCATCGAGGCATGGTAGGTCATGCTGATACAGTAGTACAAGGTGACAAAATTGACTCCTTTAAGGTAGAAGTGTTGGGTGTTATGAAACAACGCGGACCGTCTGGTGATTTAATTTTTGATTAAAGTGTCGGGTCCTATCATCGACGCATCAGGTGGCATCGTGCACGGTATGAGCGGTAGTCCCGTCTACATCGATGGAAAGTTAGTAGGTGCAGTAGCCTATGGTTGGGGCTTTACTGATGGTACGTTGGGCATGGTGACACCGATTGATCAAATGGTGAAATTATGGGATGAAAAAGTACCAAAAAGGATTTACCAAATCCATGGAAAGATACACAATTAATTCCTTTGGGTACCCCATTGATGGCGGACGGCTTTGATGAAGCATCCTTAGCCTATTTAGGAACGAAGTTTAAAGACTTTGGTTATAAAGGGTATGCTACGGCTAGCGATAGTACCGATGATATTGTGAAACCTATGGTGCTCGGTGGATCTATAGCGACCTTGCTAGTGAAAGGTGATTTGAAGATGGGGGCGGTAGGTACCGTTACCTATGTAGATAAGGATAAGGTTGTAGCATTCGGACATCCTTTTGACAAACGTGGTTCTACAGGATATTTCATGAACAATTCCAGTATCTTTACCGTGGTGAAAAGTATGGACTCTGGATTTAAACTCGGGTCCTTGGGTCGTGAAGTGGGTGTCATCACAGAGGACCGTGGAGCGGTATTGCTGTAGCAGTTGGTGTATTTGGAAAAAGGGATTCCTGTGCGCATGCAACTTCGTGACTTAGATCGTGGTGTACAGCGCAATGCGGCGGTTACTGTAGTGGAATCATCGAAAATGACACCTACCTTAGTGGCAACCTCTGTGTACAGTTTGCTGAATAAAACATTGGACCGAGTGGGTGGTGGTACAGCTAAGATATCTATCAAAAATTACACCGGTGGATCCTAAGTTACCGACTTTGGAACGTCGTAATATGGTGTACTCTGGCAGTGCTGTATCTGAGAAATCTATTGATGAACTCTTTGATATTGTAGAAAGTTTGATGAATAATGCTTTCAAAAAAACTATGAAATTCGCGATATCGATGTAGATGTACAAGTGGAAGAGGCGAAACGGACTGCCACTATTATTGATGCTAGCGCCGACCAAGTTATCGTGTCCCAGGGGGACAACATTGTGGTGACCGCAAACTTACAAGCCTACCGTGAAGGGCGCATACAACGAGAAGTTATTTTTTTAAAGTGCCGGATGATCAAGAATTGGGAACCTACACGCTAGAAGTACGTGGCGGCGGAGTGATTCCATTACCGTATTTATTTGAAAAAAACAAAAATACAATTTGACGGATGAAATTGTACAACGATTGAAAGTACACAAAAAAACTTTGAAGATTATTTCAAAGATTTAAGTGAAGACGATCAAAATAATCAAATCGTAGTGGAATTTTTATCTGACGACATCAGTATGGTGGAAGAGTCTGGAGACAAGGCGAAAAAAAGCAACGTCTAGAAGCAGATGATGAAGACATTGATGATGATGAACTTCAAATGGAGGAAACATAAAAAGGTCTGAAAGCATCGGATGACGATGAAAAAAAGAAAAGGATGATGCCACTCGCGTTGTAGTGGACTATGTTGTCTTAGGTGACGGCCAGTTTACAGTACAAGTGGTGAGACAAAAAGGACCGTGACCATTTGCGCAAAAAAACGCATGAAAGAAAAGATGGCAAAATTGAAAGAGAGTGTTTCACAAGAGCACGGAGCAAAAACCGGATAAGGCAGATACGTCCAATAAGCCAAACAAGAAACACTAACATAGTATATATGTCATTAGCAGGAGATAATTCAAAATGTGATTATCTCCTGTTTTGCTATCTGCGAATAGATTGGGAATTATTGTTAAAATCTCTAGTGGTACTACTGCACATTCTTTCAGTTTTGTGTTATACTGAAGTATGATATACAAAATTGGGAGGGACTATGACTTGGCTAGCATGGATTGGTAAAAGAGTACTCTTTTTTCTTTCACAAATAGGCGAGGCAATGCTGTTATTATGGCATACCATACAACAATTGCCGAAGATACAATGGAAAATGACAATTGAACAAATGGCACATTTAGGTGTGAACTCCTTGCCCATACTCAGCTTGACCATGTTCTTTGCGGGGGCGGTGATGACATTACAAGTATCGGATGTATTGATTCGATACGGAGCGCAAGGCACAGTGGGTGGCATTATGGCCATCGCCATGGGCCGTGAGTTGGGTCCCGTTTTGGTAGGCGTTGTATTGGCAGGCCGTGTGGGGGCAGCGATTACGGCGGAGATAGGTACGATGAAAGTGACCGAACAAATTGATGCACTGCGCGTAATGGCGGTGAACCCGATTGGCTATTTGGTGGTGCCACGGGTTGTGGCTTGCATGATCATGGTGCCTATACTAACATTTTATGGTGTCCTCATCGGAACGGGTGGCGGTTATTTGATAGCCACCATGGTAAAAAGGGTTAGTGGTATGACCTATGTGGATTCGATTCAAATATTTGCAGTTGTGTCGGACCTTACCTATGGATTGATTAAGTCCTGTGTATTTGGGGCTGTCATTGCTTTAGTAGGTTCCTATAAAGGAATGTATACCAATATGGGGGCAACCGCTGTAGGCTATGCGACCACAAGTTCTGTAGTAACTAGCATTATTTTAGTCTTTATTTTGAATTACTTTTTATCCGTTGTATTGTACTAGGAGGGCCTATGATTGAATTACAAAATGTAGTCCTTGCCTATGAAGATAGAACGATTTTTAGACCATGTGGATTTGACCATTCACGACGGAGAAACCTTAGCTATTTTTAGGTGGCTCCGGGGGCTGGTAAAAGTACATTATTAAAACTTATTATTGGTCTATTACAACCGACCAGTGGAACTATTCTAGTAGACGGCGTCGATATTACAAAGATTAATGAAGCGGAATTTGACCGCTTACGGCAAACGATGGGCATGGTCTTTCAATATTCCGCCCTATTTGACTCCATGAGTGTAGGGGAGAATGTAGCCTTTGGGTTACGCCGACATACGAACATGTCAGAAGAGGAGATTCACCGAACTGTAGCTAGAAAGTTGCGTATGGTAGGACTTCCTAAAACAGAACATTACATGCCTAGTGAATTGTCGGGGAGAATGAAGAAACGGATTAGCTTGGCCAGAGCCATTGCTTTGGATCCGAATATCATTCTCTATGATGAACCTACATCGGGCTTAGATCCCATTACATCGGGGACGATTAGTCGATTGATTCGAAGTATGCAATCCCATTTACAATGTAGCTCTGTTGTGGTCACTCATGATATGAACTCCGCATTTTTTTGTGGCGGATCGGATTGCGTTATTAGATAAAGGAAAGTTTATTGAAGTATCACCGACGGAGGAATTTAAACATTCTAAGAATCCGAAGGTACAACAGTTTATAGAGGGACGTAAATCAGTGAAAACTGAGGCACAGGAAGAAGGAGATAGGCGATGAAGTGGACCACGGAAGCAAAAGTGGGGCTATTTACCCTGTTGGGGATTGCCTTATTTGCAAGTTGTATTATATTTTTAGGGCGCTTTGATATTTTTGCGGCACCTACCATGCATGTAACTGGGAACTTTCAGTCTGTAACGGGCTTGAAAGAAGGCAATACAGTGCGATTTTTCCGGTGTGAAAGTAGGTAAAGTAGCCTCCATGGTGAGTGACTGACAAAGGTGTGACAGTGACCATGGACATTGATAAAGATGTAAAAATTCCCACTGATTCAGCTTTCACCATGGAAAGTGATGGCATATTGGGAGATAAGTTCATCCAAATTACACCGGGTCATGACACATTGTATTTAGACGATGGCTCTATGATTACTGGGGATGGTAAAAGCGAGCTAGATAAAACGATGGGCCAAGCTACAAAGCTGATGGAGCGGCGACTACCACATTAGAGTCTATGAATGGCATTATTGGGGATCAAAAAAACGCAGATGGCATTGAAACATGCCTTGCAATCTACGGAGCTAATCGCTCAAAAATACGGCGAGTATTACGGCACAGATGAATACGATGTTGGCGAACAATAGCGAAAATATTTCTGCCTTGACAGCGAACATGGTAGGCATTACTAGAAATATGGAATCTTTGACAAATCAAATGGATGCTAATATGAAGCAATTTAATGCAGATGGTCAAGCGGGCACAGAAATGCGTCAAATTGTGAATAATTTAAAAACGACCACAGATAGCATTTCGAAAATGGCAGGCGCCATGGAAGGGGTTGTGACAGATCCTAAAGAGCGTCGCAGATATCAAGGAGACCTTGCACAATACGGCGCAATTGACGACTAAGTTAAATCGTCTCACCGGAGGAGATGTGAAAGCGAGTTCTGATGGAAAAAAAGTCGGATCTTACGACGCAAATAGGCGCTGAGGTGCTCTATAATCCAGAGGATAAAAAGGTGCGTACCGATGCAGATGTGCGTCTCATGACTAAGGATAGCATTTACACTCTAGGGATTTCTAATGTAGGTAATGGTTCTAATATTGACCTTACCTATGGTAAACAAATCTTCAATGAAGTGTACTTACGAGGCGGTCTCTTTGATGGAAAGCTAGGGATTGGAACGGATATCGGTATAGGGTAAACCACTGTCCTTATCAGGGGGCTCTATTCGATGTTCGACATGGGTCCTATCGGATTCGTTCGGATATTCAATTATGGAAAGATACCTATGCGGTAGGTCAATGGACTTGGTATGGTCATGATCACAGCCGTGTGAACTATTTTGGGGTAAGAAAGATATTTTAGGAGGACCCATGAATACAAAAAAATAATGACAGTAGCGGCGATGTTGGCAGCCTATGCATGTACAGTAGGAGCCGCAGCACCGCAGACAGATACAGTGAAATTAGTAGCGTTTCAACAAAAGGCAGCAGCACAAGCAGTAACGATGACGAAGGCCTACCAAAGCCAAGTGCAGACAAAAAGGACAGACTGTGACAGTGACCTTGCCACAATCTATTGCATTAGCATTGCAAAATAATAGAACTTTACATCAATCCCAATGGGATTATGAAGCGACCACGTCTCAAGTAGGGGCAGTTACTAGTGGTAGAAACCCATCTCTATCCTACGGGTATAGTGCGGCACATGGGGGCACTGAAGTAAATGGTATGAGTCAAAGTGGAAATACTTTTTTGCATACCTTAAAGTTAGGTGTTTCTGTGTTTAATCGTGCTTTAGATGCGCAAATTGAAATAGCTAAATACAACCGTGATGGCAGTGGTCTTTGCCTTAACAGAAGCGACACAAATAGCAAAAGTTAGCATCTGCAACGAATTACTTATCCCTTATTATGTCTCGCAATAAAGTGAGTGTAGCGGAACAAACAGTTCGTGACTATGAAGAACATTTAAAAAAATGCTAACTTACAATATGAAGTAGGTATCGTATCTAAGTCTGACGTATTGGCAACAAATACGCGATTAGCCAATGCCAAAACTACCTTGTTAGAAGCGAAAAAAATGCAGACTAGTCTTGCTGAGGCAAAGTTTAATAACCATGTAGGATTACCAGTGTCGACACCAGTGGTAACAGCTGATAAAGAATTAACCTATGTACCCTATGGTATTTCATTGGAAGTAGCAAAATCGTATGGTGTAGCACATCGTGGTGCGATTGTACTAGCAGCGATGGCTGTGAAGTCTGCCGAAGAAAATGTGAGCCGTGCGGATGCATCAGATATTCCTACTGTGAATGCAAGCGCTAGCCGTGGAATGAAAAGGGTCTCAATGGGCTGGAAACGATAGCAAAAGACTGGTCTGTAGGAGCTACCTTGTCTTGGAATTTGTGGGACGGTGGTCAATCAAAAGCCAATGTAAGTGTGGCAAAAGCGAATGTAGAAAAAGCAAAAGAAGGCTATGCACAAGCAATTGAAACAGTAGAATTACAAGTGCAAGAGGCATACTTAAATTTAAAAGCAGCAGAACAAAAAATTCAAAGTACTCATGCAGCTGTAGAAGCTGGACAAGAGGACTTCCGTATTAAAAACATTGCGTTACCGCTCTGGAGTAGGCACGAATGTGGATGTACTAGATGCAGAAACTGCCTTGGCTACAGCGCGTAACAATTATGTAGATGCTTTATATACTTATAATCTAAATATGGCTACTCTAGAAAAAAAGCAATGGGTATTCCTGTAGAGGCGACCATTGGTAGTGGAGCAAGTATCGTTACGAAATAATAGTCATCGAATCCATATGAGGTGATGTATGAAAAAGGAAGCAGTGGTTCATAGGTGGATGCATCGGAGTCACCCTCTTAGGGGTAGGCTTTGGACTGCAACCACTTAGCAATGCCTATATAGGGCCTTATGTACAAGAAAAATTACATACTGCATTGAATGGAACTGTTTCCTATTCATCGTTTCATGTCGACTGGGATGGATCTATTCAAGTGCAGGACATCGCCGTAGATGATGCCCAAGGGGACCGTGTGTTAACCGCTGATAGGATGACAATTTCTATCCAATGGTTACGGGTATTACAATATCCCTTTGGTCATGTGTCACCAGATGCATTGATTGGGACGGTTACCATTACAACACCACATCTGAATTTGGTACAGAATACAGAGGGCCAATGGAATGTGTTAGGACTTCTGAAAGAACAAGAGTCAGAGGAACCTAGTCAATTTAGTGGACTCATTCGCATTGATGAAGGCACACTTTCACTAGTAGTACCGCATAAGAGTACCTTGGTGATGAGGAATATAGATGCCACCTTGCGAGGTGATGGTGGACAGTCCTTGGAAACAGTTCTAGATGGAACACTAGGAGCGGACACTATACATTCTGTTGTGACTATAGGCATGGGGGAGAATAGTAATCAATCGTTTTACGTGCAAACAGATCATCTTACTATGGATCCTATTTTTGGAACGTCTCGATGTGCCAGATTTGTTAAAAAAACCACAAAGGGTCTTTGAAAGATGTAGCCATTACTATGTCTAAACGAGGTGGATTCTGGTATGGAGAAGGGCAGGTAACACTTGATGATGTGAGTGTACCAATTCCGGACTATACAATTACCTCTGGAAAAGGACAAGTACAAATTCATGGAGATGTAGTCTTTTTACAAGATATCCAAGCCGATGTTAAGGGAGAACACCTACGGGTGGATGGTACTCTTCACCATGTATTTGACGAAGATCCAACACTCCAGTTAGGAGTGCACCTGACAGAGTGGAATTTAGCAAGCATACTTGCTAGCGATGTGGGTGGCTATGTTTCGGCAGATGCTATGTTGACGGGCCCTATGTCCAATGTACGAGGCAATGCTGATGTACGTGTCCGTGATGTGACCTACGATGGGGTTACCGTGGATCGAGGCAAGGCACATCTCGCCTATGGTGATGGAATGATTCGCGTATCGGACTTAGATGTAGCTGTGCAAGGTGGTAAGGTAGAAGGAACAGGCGACTACGACCTCGAAAAGGGGACTTACGCAGAAATCTCACCTTACAAGGTCTGTCTCTGTATGGACTCCCTATGAGCGGCGCGCCACATCTCAGTGGGTCCATTAGTGGCTATGTAAGCGTGGAAGGCAATCGTGATGGAATTTCACGTATGTCAGGTCAAGTACAAGGGGACCGTATTCGCTATGAATCCTTTAATTTTGATGCAGTAACGGCAAGTATTGTTTGGGATGGAAGTCGTGTAACGATTCCCTCTCTGAATGGCAACTTAGGCTCAGGGTCAATCACAGGTCATGGTTATGTGGAAGATAATCAGTTCGCTGTCGATCTATATGGTACGAAGTTAGAGTTACACGACCTGATCCATGAGTCACAGTCTGCTGTGGAAGGGACTATCTCTTTACAATTGCATGGAGAAGGGTCCTTGGATAATCCAACAGGGGACTGTCACGGTGGAAGGCACATCCCTAGGCTATGGTCCAACTCAGTTTGAAAGAGGATTCCTACAAGCAGAATTGAAGGACCATGTACTTCATATTATGGACGGCTACTTGGGATACCGTAAAAGTCGATATACATTGGAAGGCCATGTAGGTCTAGATGATGTGACGGATATGGATGTGCGAGCAAAAAGCTCAAGATGTTCGAATAGAAGATATTATGCCGTCCGTGACTGATATACCAGTGACAGGGTGGTTAGATACAGAACTTCGTCTGCAAGGAATTTGAAACATCCAGTTCTTCATGGACACCTCAAAGCACAGGATGGTTCCATCTATGGTAAACTTTACGAATCCATTGAAGGCGATTATTCCTATGAGGGGATACATTATTCTTGCCTCACCTAGAAATGCATACCCTATGGTGGCACAATCGTAGCGGATGGGCAAGTGTCGAAAAGAACATGTGGATGTGAACTTTAGTGGCGATGATTTGCCAGTGGAACCTTTCATTCGCGATACAGGGGTGGATTTGAAAGGTTACATTACGACGAGAGGGCATCTAGGGGGCACGCTAGACTTGCCGATTTTTGAAGGCACTGTGTTGGCCCCTGAAATGCACAGCAAAGACTCACTCTTGCAAGATGTGATGGGTTCTGTGTATATCACTCCGAATATTGTGAATTTACAAGAACTATCTTTCACAGGTGCTGGTAATAGCCGTTATGACATCAAAGCTGGTGTTCAGTTGACGGGTGAGAAACGATTATTTGGTTACGTTCGCGTAGAAGACGGGGATGTACATCAACTTCTTTCCTTGGGGAATGTACAAATTCCTGACCTTAATGGCAAGTTGCGTGGTACCATCGACCTAGGGTGGCACTAGTGATGACCCAAGGATAGAGGTTAAAGGGTCTATCGCGGATGTGGCGGTTCGAAATGAAGTGGTGGGGACTGCCACCATCGATCTTGCCTATGGCGGTAGAACCGTTGATATTCATACCTTTACATTGCCGATTCAACAAGGATTAATTGCGGCAAAAGGGAAAGCTGACCTTGATGGTAGTACAGATATCCAAGTGGTGGCATCCAAAGTGCCAGTAGCTACCCTATTGCCACTTGTCACACAAGATATGCAAGGGTCTGAGAGTTGGAATTTTATCATCAATGTGAATGGGCAGACGAAGTCGCCTAAAATTGAGTTTTCTAGTGAAGTAGAACATGCTGTGGTCAATGGGATTGGCCTCGATCAACTGAGCCTATTAGGAACTATGGAAGACCATGTATTGCGTATCCAACAAGGGATGATTAAAAAAAGCAGATTCTTCCATAAAAACTTCGTGGAAATATGCCAGTATCCGCATTCGTCACATCCGACTATATCACTACAGATACGGCGAAGCAGTTTGATATGTATGTAGATATGAATGAAGCCAATCTGTCGGTACTCCCTCTTATGTTTAGAGAGGTCACCGCTGCGGACGGAGATATCCGTGGTATTGTTCATGTGACGGGAACCGTAGACAATATACTTGCCAATGGTAATGTGGAATTGAAAGCGGGCACATTGCAAGTGAAATCCTTGCGAAAACCATTTGAAGATTTAAAGGGACAATTGTTATTCCGTGGCAATCATGTAGACATTGTAGGCAGTACGACGATGGGTAAAGGGAATGCGGGTATCTCGGGTAACATTGGTTGGATGGGATCTCGGATTACATCCTATTATGGGGCCTTGCAAATGAAAGGTCTCGACGTGGTTCATCCATTCTATACGGGTCCTCTGGATGGGGAACTATACATGGTGAATAGACAGGAACTACCAACCTTAGTAGGCGCTATTTCCTTGCATGATGTAGTTGGGTCTATTCCATTATCCTTTGAAAGTTCTACCACTTCCATACCATTAGGATTGGATGTGACCGTAGATGCGAAGGAGAATGTACGATTGTATAATCCATTGCTATACGATATGAACTTGCAAGGAAAAGTGAAATTCGAAGGCACTGTGAGCGAACCTAAGGCCAGCGGTCACTTAGATGTGAGGAAAGGCTATGTGAAGTACTTAAAGAATCGCTTTAAAATCACAGAAGGACAGGCTAAGTTTGTAACGGGCAGTATCATTCCAGAACTGGATGTGCGCAGTACAGCCAATGTGAAGAACTATCGAGTGTCCTTACACGCCAATGGACCAGCCACACAAATGAAGTTGAAATTGTCTGCAGAACCAAACTTGTCGGAACGTCAGATTATTTCCCTCTTGACCTTCGGTCGCAATGTGGGAAATAATAGTGGTGTTACTTCGGATGATGCGAATGCGCTCATTACATCGAGCTTGCAGTCCTTGGCATTTGGATATATCGAGGATATTTTACAAGATGCATTGGGCCTCGATATGGTGAATATCACAACAGGTTCCTTGGATGGTAAAGATGATCGAGATATGCAAGAAAAGAATAATTTCAATGTGACCATTGGTAAATATGTGGTGCCAGATTTGATGGTTACTTTAACACGAGGTTTGAAAAATGACCATGTGTCCTATGGCTTTCAGTATGATATCAATCGGAATATTAGTGCTACCGGTTGGTTTAACAATGATAATAAACGCTACTTAGGGGCGCAGTGGCGCTATCGATTCTAAAGGAGGTGAAAGTATGCTCAATGATTATATTGCCAATGTAGATAAAATTGAACTTTTATCATGGGAAGAAGAACAAGCGCTGTGGAAAGCCTATGAAGAGCAAGACGACATGCAGGCGCGTATGACGATTATTGAGCATTACCAGCCTTTAGTATTGAAAGAAGCCAATGTGTATCAATCTTCTAAGATAGACATGATGGATTGCATTCAAGAGGGACGATCGGTCTTATCGAGGCGGTGGAGCGCTATGATTCCAAAAAGGGAGTCGCCTTTTTCCCTCTATGCAGTACATCGTATTCGCGGACGTATCTTGGACTATCTTCGCAAAGAAGGTAAGGAAGGGATTGTGCTACAAGGGAAACGGAAGATGGTGAAACTTGGTGGGAGCAATTGCTGCGGAAGGCCCTTCAACAGAAATCGTTTGCGAAGAGCGCATGTATGGAGATATGGTGACATCGGCTATGAAACAGTTACCTTTGGCGGAACAACACGTAGTGGAAGAAGTGTATTATAAAGATCACAGTGTGGCGAGTATTGCAGATACGATGGAATGCAGTCATAGTTATATCCATCGATTGCGAAGAAAAGGCTTGGCCCGTTTGAAGTCGATGTTGCAAACGGCCAAAAGAAACATGGGACAATAGTTAACATTCCCTTGACATAGATGTGGTTTTTTGTTTATTATAATTATATTATTATATTAGCAACAGTGATGCGAAGGACATGACCTTAATCATCTATACTTTCAGAGAAAGATACCTTGGCTGTGAGTATCTAGTGTAGACTTAGGAGTTACCACCTTCAAACTGGTTCAGTGAAGGCTATGCTTGTAATTGAATCCGTATGGACCCGTTATCGTCCGTAGAGTGAGTCCTATCAATAGGGACTAACTAGGGTGGAACCGCGAAGATCTTCGTCCCTTGTGTGGGAGAGGGTCTTTTTTATTGGTAAAAAGTATGCCATACCCGATGGCACATTGTTAGTAAACCTAGGGAGGTAACCTATGAGTGAAGTAAATATCATTTTACCTGATGGAAGTTCTAAATCCTTTGTAGCAGGAACTACATTAGGTGAAAGCAGTAAAAACAAATTTCAAACAGTTTAGCAAAAAGTATTAGTCTGCTGATGTAAACGGAGAATTAACAGATCTTCGTGAAGTATTGGTTGAAGGTTCTAAAAGTAAGCTTTTTAACATTTGCAGAAGACGGTGGTAAACATGCATTCCGTCATACTGCATCTCATGTGATGGCACAAGCAGTAAAACGTTTATGGCCGGATGCACAATTGGCGATTGGACCAGCTATCGAAAATGGTTTCTACTATGACATCGATATGGAACATAAATTGGTGCCAGAAGATTTGCCAAAAATTGAAGCGGAAATGAGCCGTATTGTAAAAAGAAAACTTGCCTATCGAAAAAGTATTGATGGAACGCCAAGAAGCATTGGATTTCTTCAGACAAAACATGAAAATTACAAAGTGGAATTGATCAATGACTTACCGGCTGATGCAGTGATTTCTGCGTACAAACAAGGGGACTTCACTGACCTTTGTGCAGGCCCGCACTTGGCAAGCACTGGTAAAGTGAAAGCTTTCAAATTACAAAGTATTGCAGGGCGCATACTGGCGTGGTGATGAAAAAGAATAAAATGTTGCAACGTATCTATGGTACTGCTTTTTGAAAAGAAAGAAGAATTAGAAGAATACTTACACTTATTAGAAGAAGCGACTCGTCGTGACCACCGTAAATTGGGCAAAAGAGCTTGGCTTGTTCGTCATCAAAGAAGAAGGCCCGAGGATTCCCATTCTTCTTGCCAAAAGGTATGGCAGTGCGCAATGCCTTAGAAGATTTCTGGCGTGAAGTACATCATGATTATGATTATGAAGAAGTTCGTACTCCAATCATCTTGAGCCAACACTTGTGGGAAACATCTGGTCACTGGTTCCATTACCGTGAAAAACATGTACACAACACAAATTGATGGAGCAGAATATGCGATCAAACCAATGAACTGCCCGAGGCGGTATCTTGGTGTATGCGAACGAAATGCATTCCTACCGTGATTTGCCAATTCGTATGGCTGAACTTGGCTTAGTACATCGTCATGAATTAAGCGGTGCTTTTACATGGTTTTATTCCGTGTACGTAGCTTTACACAAGATGATGCTCATGTATTTATGACTCCATCTCAAATTAAAGAAGAGTTAATGAGTGTTATCGACTTATTCGGTCGTATCTACTCTCAATTCGGTTTATCCTATCATGTAGAGTTGAGTACAAAACCAGAAGGTGCAATCGGCGACGATGCCATCTGGGAATTGGCAACAGAAGCGTTGCGTGAAGCTATTGAAGCTAAAGATATCCCATACCGTATCAATGAAGGCGATGGCGCGTTCTATGGTCCTAAACTAGATTTCCATATTCGCGATTCCATCGGACGTACATGGCAATGTGGTACTATCCAATTGGACATGAACTTGCCAGAGCGTTTCAACTTGGAATATATCGCAGAAGATGGACAAAAACATCGCCCAATCATGATTCACCGTGCGTGCTTCGGATCTATGGAACGTTTCATCGGTATCCTGATTGAACACTTTACAGGGGCATTCCCAACTTGGATGGCACCAGTACAAGTGAAAATCCTTCCAATCAGTGAAAAACATGTAGAATATGCTGAGAAATTGCGCAAAGCATTTAAAGATGCCTATGTGCGTGTGGAATTAGATGATCGTAGCGAAAAAATCGGTTACAAAATCCGTCAAGCACAAATGGAAAAAGTATCCTACATGCTTGTTGTAGGTGACAAAGAAGTGGAAGAAGGAAAAGTGGCTGTTCGTAAACGTGGCGTAGGCGAACAAGGGCAATTCCTTGGGAAGAATTCTTGGCAAACATCCAACAAGAAATTAAAAGATCGTGCATAATCGCAGAAATAAATAGGATAGTATGGAGACACTTTTGTGTGAATCTGATACACGGATCCTCGGTAGATCGTTGACGATACAAGTATTGTGTATACATATGAAAAGCATCTTCACAAGAAGGTGCTTTTCGTCATATAATAGAGCTAGAAAGAAGTTGGTCTTTCCTAGTTTCTATTAATTTGAGTAGAGGTGATAGGATTATGATTACATTCGACGATGCAGAAAAACAAAAATTAAGTCCAGAAGATTTGGAAAAATTAAAAAAGCACAATGACATTAATGAATGGCCTTGTCCATTAACAGATGATATGAAAAAGCAAATGCACGACAGCTTTAAAGTAGTGCCTAAAAAGAAATGAGAAAAAGCCGTAGCGACCAAAGATGGGATTCGTTACGGCTTTTATGTATTTCTATTGAATTGTGAGTAGGGTTTACAATATCTATCACTAGAGCGTTATTAAATTTGGATGTTAATGCACATGTTTAGGCAATGATATATTTGTACAGATATGCATCAATATTATTGTAAATAGAATACAACATTTGCTGTTTTGTTAGCAGACATATCTCCTTTCTCTACAGGTGTAGAGCTAGATAAATCCATAGATTTTACTGCAAGCATAGCATATCTAGGGTTTATCTCCATAGTCTGTGTATGTGTAGTTCCTAGGCTTGCGGATTTAACAGGGCCAAGAACACGACCAAGAGACTTTGCAATTACTTCTGCTTGGTGACGAGCATCGTTGATAGCAGAGGTGGATAGTTGATCTTCCATCTCTTGGGAGAGATCTGTTTGGAAGGTAAGGGAATTTATATCAGAAGCCCCGCTAGCGATGGGTCGCATCAATAGCTTTTTCCGATGGAAGATGTATCATAGATTCTAACAACAACAGTGTTGTTGACATTATAGCCATTTAATTTTGAGTTTCCATCGATATAATCGTAATTAGGATTAATAGTGATGTTAGATGTTTGAATATTATTTTTAGATACTCCTAGATGTTGTAGAGATGAGATAAGCTTAGACATAATCGCATCATTTTGAGATTTGGCAGATTGAACAGACATGTGTTTGCTAGACACTCCGAGATTAAGTAATGCGTAGGATGGTGCTACTTGGCGAACAGCTTGACCAGTGACGGAAATTTCTCCGGGTTCAATATCTGCGGCCATGGTTCCCACGGCAACTGATGTTATGAACGCGCCGATAGTGAAAAGCTTTCAAAAAGAAATGAATGTTTCATAAAGATCTTCCTTTCTAATATAGGTATATATTGACAAATAAAAATTAAGTGCCCTACAATGGTAAGTACGTAGGTCAGTACATCTTGTATTGTTATTATACTACATGAACATTGTGAATGTATGATGAAAGTTAGGAGTAAAACCATGAACCCTATTGATATTATGTTAGATCACAAAAGTATTCGCCAATATAAACCAATGCGCGTGTCACCGCAACATTTGAGCATTTTGCTAGATGTAGCAAAACGAACTGCTACGAGTATGGGAATGCAAACGTTCAGCATCGTTCGCATTGTAAAGCCGGAAATTAAAGCAGCTATTGCTGAGGGTGTGTAAACAAGACTATGTAAAAAGATATGCCAGAGTTGTTTATATTTGTGGTCGATGCGTATCGCAATGCACAAATTATGAAAGAAAAAGGATTAGACCTTGATACAGCAAATGATGCGGATCGATTCTTCCAAGGATGGACCGACGCTTGCTTGGCGGCACAGAATATGGTAACTGCGAGCAGAATTGGCTGGATATGGAACAGTCTATTTGGGTAGCATTTTTGAATGATGCAGAAAAAAATGATTGAAATCTTAAATTTACCGAAATTAACATTCCCAGTGGTGGGTCTTGGTCTTGGCATGGCTGATCAAAAACCATCTTTAAAACCTCGCATGCCGAGAGAGGCAAATGTATTTGATGATGAGTATAGTACCTTTGATAACTATCATGAATTGTTGGAAGATTACGATGAAGAGATGAATCAATACTATGATCTTCGTAGCCCGAACTATCCACTACCAAAATTTACAGACCAAGTAGTAGGACGATTAAAAATGAAAGATGAAAAAAACGCGACGCCTTGGTGCGAATGGCAGAAGCCCAAGGGTTTCGCTTTTTAATGCTAGTCTGTTTTACTTAAATGCTTGACTGGTGAAAGAAACGAGCAACATATTCCTCCACAAACTGATCCTACGGTAGGTTTGTTCCGGAACATGTTGCTCGTTTCTGCATCTCGGCATTTAGGTAGTAAGAACGTAGCAAAACGTTCTACGTATGATGGCGCTACAGGAGATTATAGAACGTGTTATATTGTGGAAGGGAAACGAGCAATATATTCCGAGCCGAACTGATCCTACGGTAGGTTTGTTCCTGAGCGTGTTGCTCGTTTCCACATTTCCACAGTTAGGTAGTAAGAACGGGGCAAAATGTTCTACGTATGATGGCACTGTATTATATGATTCAAAAAAATTGTGATAAGGGGTTGCAATTTGTTTGGAAATGTCATATAATACATTCAGTGCTTGAGACACAAGCACTTTTTAATTTTTCTTAAAAGTTATTGACGAAGAAAATTAAAAAGGTTAAAATAACTGTTGACACAAACTTGTGAATCTGTTATTATAATTTAGTCGCCACAACACAGTGTTGTGAATGACAAAGTTGATCTTTGAAAACTGAACAATGTAAGGTAATTACTTCGAATGAAGTAAACATAAGCCAGAGTGCGGGTTTCACATAGTTGAAACCAACCAAAAAAATTCTAGCCAAGCAATTGGCAACAACGAAACAAAAATGAGCTATCAAATAGCTTCAAGATATCTTGGAGAGTTTGATCCTCGGCTCAGGACGAACAGCTGGCGAGCGTGCTTAACACATGCAAGTCGAACGGACAGACAGAGAGCTTGCTCTCTTGAAGTTAGTGGCGAACGGGTGAGTAACGCGTAATCAACCTGCCCTTCAGAGGGGGATAACAACGGGAAACCGTTGCTAATACCGCGTACGATTCACAGGCGGCATCGTTTGTGAATGAAAGGTGGCCTCTATATATAAGCTATCGCTGAAGGAGGGATTGCGTCTGATTAGCTAGTTGGAGGGTAACGGCCCACCAAGGCAATGATCAGTAGCCGGTCTGAGAGGATGAACGGCCACATTGGGACTGAGACACGGCCCAAACTCCTACGGGAGGCGACAGTGGGGAATCTTCCGCAATGGACGAAAAGTCTGACGGAGCAACGCCGCGTGAGTGATGAAGGTCTTCGGATTGTAAAGCTCTGTTAATCGGGACGAAAAGAGTTCTGTGTAAATAATGCAGAAAAAGTGACGGTACCGGAATGAAAGCCACGGCTAACTACGTGCCAGCAGTACGGTAATACGTAGGTGGCAAGCGTTGTCCGGAATTATTGGGCGTAAAGCGCGCAGAGCTGCCCTATCCAGTCTGTCTTAAAAAGTTCGGGGCTCAACCCCGTGATGGGATGGAAACTAGTAGGCTAGAGTATCGGAGAGGAAAGCGGAATTCCTAGTGTAGCGGTGAAATGCGTAGATATTAGGAAGAACACCAGTGGCGAAGCGGCTTTCTGGACGAAAACTGACGCTGAGGCGCGAAAGCCGGGGGAGCGAACGGGATTAGATACCCCGGTAGTCCCGGCCGTAAACGATGGGTACTAGGTGTAGGGAGGTATCGACCCCTTCTGTGCCGGAGTTAACGCAATAAGTACCCCGCCCCGGGGAGTACGGTCGCAAGGCTGAAACTCAAAGGAATTGACGGGGGCCCGCACAAGCGGTGGAGTATGTGGTTTAATTCGACGCAACGCGAAGAACCTTACCAGTCTTGACATTGATGGACGAAACAAGAGATTGTTTTTTTCTCCTTCGGGAGCCAGAAAACAGGTGGTGCACGGCTGTCGTCAGCTCGTGTCGTGAGATGTTGGGTTAAGTCCCGCAACGAGCGCAACCCCCTATCTTATGTTGCCAGCACGTAAAGGTGGGAACTCATGAGAGACTGCTGCAGACAATGCGGAGGAAGGCGGGGATGACGTCAAGTCATCATGCCCCTATGACCCGGGCTACACGTACTACAATGGGCTTTAATAGAGGGAAGCGAAGTCGCGAGGTGGAGCAAACCCCAGAAACAAGCTCTCAGTTCGGATCGTAGGTCGCAACTCGCCTACGTGAAGTCGGAATCGCTAGTAATCGCAGGGTCAGCATACTGCGGTGAATACGTTCCCGGGCCTTGTACACACCGCCCGTCACACCACGAAAGTCGGAAGTACCCAAAGCCGGTGGGGTAACCTTCGGGGAGCCAGCCGTCTAAGGTAAAGTCGATGATTGGGGTGAAGTCGTAACAAGGTAGCCGTATCGGAAGGTGCGGCTGGATCACCTCCTTTCTAGGGGAGACATACACTAGCACAAGATGCTAGATGTCACACTAGGTCGACACTTTGGTCACCTACATTGTTCAGTTTTGAGAGGTCAACTCTCAAAAGTTAGTATTGACAAGCTTTCAAAGTTTGAGTATACTAACAAAGCTGTTCTTTGAAAACTGCATAGAAGATAATAAATTATTTATGATTTGGTCTCTTAGAGTTTACTCTAAGGGTTAGACCAAGCACATAGATTCTCTAAATTAACTTATAAGGTGAGAGCATCTGAAAAGATGACTCTAAAGTAAAAAGACATAACCATATGTCACTATCAAAGTAAAGATAGTAAGGGCATACGGTGGATGCCTTGGCTATACTGGCCGAAGAAGGACGCGGTAAGTCGCGAAAAAGCTACGGAGAGGTGCAAGCGACCATTGACCCGTAGATATCCGAATGGGGAACCCGGCAGAGAAAAGCTCTGTCACCCATACCAGAGAGTATGAGGAGGGCACCGGGGAACTGAAACATCTAAGTACCCAGAGGAAAAGTAATCAAACGAGATTCTCTTAGTAGCGGCATGAGCGAACGGGGAAGAGCCCAAACCGGACTGGTTCGCCAGACCGGGGTTGAGGACTGCTAACAAGCATAAATGGGATAGACGAACCGACTTGGAACGGTCGGCCGAAGAAGGTGAAAGCCCTGTAGTCGAAATCCTGCATATGTGGAGCAGAATCCAGAGTACCACGAGACACGTGAAACCTTGTGGGAAGCAGGGGGGACCACCCTCCAAGGCAAAATACCAGTATGGACCGATAGCGCATAGTACCGTGAGGGAAAGGTGAAAAGCACCCCGGGAGGGGAGTGAAAGAGAACCTGAAACCGTATGTCTACAAACAGTCGAAGACCGTATAATTGCAGGTCGACGGCGTGCCTATTGAAGAATGAACCGGCGAGTTACTGTCACTAGCGAGGTTAAGCGGAAAACGTGGAGCCGAAGCGAAAGCGAGTCTGAATAGGGCGAAGAGTTAGTGGTAGTAGACCCGAAACCGTAGTGATCTATCCATGGCCAGGTTGAAGCACAGGTAAAATTGTGTGGAGGACCGAACTCGTGAGCGTTGAAAAGCTTTGGGATGAGTTGTGGATAGGGGTGAAATGCCAATCGAACACGGAGATAGCTGGTTCTCCCCGAAATAGCTTTAGGGCTAGCCTCATGGTAAAGAGTATAGGCGGTAGAGCTCTGATCGGGCTAGGGCCCACACCGGGTACCGAACCTAGTCAAACTACGAATGGCTATACTTATACATGGGAGTCAGACTATGAGTGATAAGGCCCATAGTCAAGAGGGAAACAGCCCAGACCACCGACTAAGGCCCCCAATGCTGTATTAAGTGGCAAAGGATGTGGAGTTTCCAAAACAACCAGGATGTTGGCTTAGAAGCAGCCACCATTTAAAGAGTGCGTAATAGCTCACTGGTCGAGAGACTCTGCGCCGAAAATGTCCGGGGCTAAAATGCAGAGCCGAAGTCGTGGCAATGGTAGTAATACCATTGGGTGAGGGGAGCGTTCTTATTGGATTGAAGCAGTACCGGAAGGAGCTGTGGACTGGTAAGAAGTGAGAATGCCGGTATGAGTAGCGAAAAGAAAGGTGAGAATCCTTTTCCACCGAAAGCCTAAGGGTTCCTGAGCAACGATCGTCGTCTCAGGGTAAGTCGGGACCCTAAGCCGAGGCGGAAAAGCATAGGCGATGGACAACAGGTTGAAATTCCTGTACTAGTATGAATTGTTTGATCGATGGAGTGACGCAAACAGGTAGGTTAGCATGCGATTGGAAGTGCATGTTTAAGCGTGTAGGTTGTGTGATAGGTAAATCCGTTACACTGAAAGCTGAGGCGTGATGACGAGCTCATAAGAGCGAAGTAATTGATCCTAAGTTGCCGAGAAAAGCTTCTAGGTAGAGACATACTACCCGTACCAAAACCGACACAGGTAGGCGGGGAGAGAATCCTAAGGTGCGCGGGAAAACCCTCGTTAAGGAACTCGGCAAAATGCATCCGTAACTTCGGGAAAAGGATGACCCATGTAGTGTGAAAGCTTGTAACGGCTCTAGCATGAATGGGTGGCACAAGAGAGGCGCAAGCGACTGTTTACCACAAACACAGGTGCTCGCTAAAGCGAAAGCTGATGTATAGGTGCTGACACCCGCCCGGTGCCGGAAGGTTAAGAGGAGGGGTTAGGGAGTAATCCGAAGCTCTGAATTGAAGCCCCAGTAAACGGCTACGTAACTATAACGGTCCTAAGGTAGCGAAATTCCTTGTCGGGTAAGTTCCGACCCGCACGAAAGGTGTAACGACTTGCGCACTGTCTCAACGAGGGACCCGGTGAAATTGAAGTACCTGTGAAGATGCAGGTTACCCGCGACTGGACAGAAAGACCCCATGGAGCTTTACTGTAACTTAGGATTGATTTTAGTTAATGAATGTACAGGATAGGTGGGAGACGTAGAAGCTGAGGGCGCTAGTCTTAGTGGAGTCGCTGTTGGGATACCACCCTTTGATTAATTGAAATCTAACGGGAAGAGTAACGACCTTCCGGACAGTCCCTAGGTGGACAGTTTGACTGGGGCGGTCGCCTCCTAAAGAGTAACGGAGGCGCCCAAAAGGTTCCCCTCAGAGCGGACGGAAATCGCTCGAAGAGTGTAAAGGCAGAAGGGAGCTTGACTGCGAGACCAACAAGTCGAGCAGGGACGAAAGTCGGGCTTAGTGATCCGGTGGTGCCGAGTGGAAGGGCCATCGCTCAACGGATAAAAGCTACCACGGGATAACAGGCTAATCTCTCCCAAGAGTCCATATCGACGGGGAGGTTTGGCACCTCGATGTCGGCTCATCACATCACCGGGGCTGAAGTAGGTCCCAAGGGGTTCGGCTGTTCGCCGATTAAAAGTGGTACGTGAGCTGGGTTCAGAACGTCGTGAGACAGTTCGGTCCCTATCCATCGCGGGCGAAAAGAAACTTGAAGGGGACTGCTCCTAGTACGAGAGGACCGGAGTGGACGAACCGCGGTGTACCAATTATCCCGCCAAGGGTACAGTTGGGTAGCTACGTTCGGGACGGATAAACGCTGAAAGCATCTAAGCGTGAAACCGACCTTGAGATGAGGTTTCTCATAGCATAAGCTAGTAAGATTCCATGTAGACGACATGGTTGATAGGCCGGTGTGGAAGTGCTGTAAGGCATGGAGCTGACTGGTACTAATAGATCGAGGGCTTTTACTAGAGAACCAACTTTGTAGGAGCGTAAGCGACGCACAAAGTTGTGTGAATCAGTATGTCGGTTGTAAGAATTTCCACGACCGAAGGGAGTGAAGAAATTCCACAAAACCGACGAACTTTAGCTGATTTACGATATGAACTGGTATGTTAATACTAAAACTTGTAAGTTAAATATTATCTTTCTATGTAGTTTTCAGGGAACACCCTGACAAAATTCAGTGATGATGGCTACGAGGAACCACCTGTTCCCATCCCGAACACAGTAGTTAAGCTCGTAAACGCCGAAAGTACTTGGCTGGAAACGGCCTGGGAGGATAGGAAGTCGCTGATTAATAAAAGAAGAGCACCCTATTGGGTGCTCTTCTTTATTACTTAGTGAGTTTACATACGAGCAGAGTTGACTGGGATCCCCAGTGAACCACTTTCATAGGAGCAAAGCGACGCATGAAAGTGTGTGAATCGGGAGTTCGGCCTGTAAGATTTTCTACGACCGAAGGGAGTAAAGAAAAATCCACAGGGCAGAACAGGAAGTCGCAAATGAAAAGATATTTTTGCAAGCCGTTCCCAACCAACATGTCTCAAGTAACAACTATGGAAGAATGCCATAGGCCCGGATCCCCATCAAACCACTTGTAATGTACAATATACTTTACCCTATAAACATGATACAATAAACACATAATGTTAACATCACTTATGTTTTTTTGTACGTAGGGATTGCTTTTAATTATGGCCTTCGGTATGGACGAAGTATGGGAAGATGGTACAGGGAATTAGTGTATTTTTTTGGTTGGATCATCTTAACTGGAAATTTGTGCTATGTCATTCACGAATGGCTAATGTAATTATAAATGCAAAGGTTTATTACACCTTAACAAGGTAATATCATGACAAGACATAAACGTAATAGTATTTTCAAAAGACCTAAAATTGAATTTTTTTAATACCTTTGATCGGGAGGAGTTTCTACTTTTAATCCTCAAAGGGATTCTCATAGGAATTGTAGCAGGTACTATTGGATCTGCTTTCAGATATATTATTCACTGGGGCAATGAGTATCGTCACGAATTTATGGCTGTTGCAACGACGGAACAAATCGTGATTTGGACGCTGATTATGATGGTCCTCGGATGGGGATGTCATCTATTGCTCAAATGGGCCCCTTTATCAGGCGGTTCTGGGATTCCTCAAATTGAAGGGGAAATGAAAGGTATCTTTTAACATGAATCCCTTTCCAACCTTGGTGTCTAAGTTCTTTGGAGGCGCTTTCACGGGGATAGTAGGATTTTTCAGTAGGTAGGGAAGGTCCTTCTGTACAATTAGGTGGGGCAACGGGAAAATTATTATCCAATTGGTTTGGTAGTTCTCTTCGTGAGGAACGCATTTTAACATCTGCCGGTGCTGCTGCGGGGCTAACCGCTGCTTTCAGTGCCCCTGTATCTGGGGCGATCTTTGTCTTTGAAGAAGTGCATAAAAGTTTCTATCCAAAACTTGTGATTCCTACGTTTTCCGCCACTATTTCAGCAGAATGCAATCACCTCTTTGGTGTTTGGGCTTACACCTTCATTGGGATTTTCAGTGATGGAAAGTATCCCTATGGAATACTTCAGCACTCTTCTTATATTAGGTCTGGGCGTAGGTTTCTTTGGAATCTTATTTAATCGTATGATTGTGGGCGTGAAATCCCTATATGATAGACTTCCTATCTCTAGGGGATGGAAAATTTCCCTTACATTCCTAGGTGTAACGCTGTTAGGACTGGACTCACAATTGCTCCTAGGTGGTGGCAATGATGTGGTGACTATGATGGTTGAGCATCAACAAACGATACAGTTATTGTTCTATATTGTGATAGGCAAGATTGTATTGACATCCATTTGTTATGGGAATGGTGCACAAGGTGGTATTTTCCTACCTATGGTTGTTATAGGATCTGCAGTAGGTGCTTTATTACATAGTATCTTAGTGGAATTACATATGCTACCGAATGCCTTTGGTAGTAGTTTTATCATATGCGGTATGGCAGGCATGCTGGCGGCGTCTATGCGAACACCGTTGTTGGCTATTTTGCTCGGGTACTAGAAAATGACAAAATAGCTTTCACAGCATATATCAAGTGGGAACGGTGGCAATCATTGCCTATTTGACGGCAGAATTTATGAAAGAATTACCTATTTACGACAATTTATTACTTCGTATGAGCCAAGGTATTGTAGGGGCTGAGGAGGAACAGACCTTTTTCCAAACTCGATTGTCCGTGGTTTGCCCCTATGTAGATAGCATGTTAAAAGATATTGAAATGCCACGAGGATCTATGATTGTCAGTATTGACCGAGGTGGACAACCGATTGTACCAGTGGCGACAACGGTCTTGCAGTGCGGAGACGAATTGTATGTTTCTTGTGCGAAAGGTCAGCTGAAAGAGGTCAAAGAATTTTTTTGCCCAGTAATGTTTGTTATAGAGTTATATTAGATGATATGCTACTATACATGTGTACAACGCTCAGATTTTTGTTAGTTATATATAGTAAAAGCTTTATAGGTATGGCGATGGTTGCTGAAAGTTTTATGACTTTGCTTTTTTTGATGAGTGGAATATGTATAAAATTATGTTTTATTAGATCTAATTAGGAAATGTATATAGTATTACATACATAGAAAGGAATAGACATATGGCAATGATGGAATTTACAGACCGGCCTTTAACGGTGGCCGTGATTACTGTATCTGATACAAGAACGAAGGAAACAGATAAAGGGGAGCTCGTGTTGAAGAGCTAGCTCGTGAGGCGGGGTTCACTGTGGTATCTCGGCAGATCGTGACGGATACTATCGAGGAGATTCAAGGGGCGATTCAGAAGGCTTTCACAGGCGTGTATGGAGAAGACGTAACTGTATTGATGCACGAAACAGATGATACAGTACGTGCTTGGACCCTATGAAAGCAGACGTAGGACCCGCTGATATCATTATTAGCACTGGCGGTACGGGTATTGCAAAACGCGATGTCTCTATCGAGGCGGTACAACCTCTGCTAGATAAAGAAATTCCGGGATTTGGGGAATTATTCCGTTTCTTGAGCTATCGTGATGATATTGGAACAAAAGCTTTGGCATCTCGTGCTATTGCGGGGGTTAAGGACCATACTATCTTATTCGCTATCCCAGGGTCGGTAGGGGCCGTTACCTTAGCGATGAAAGAGTTAATTTTACCAGAGGTAAAACATCTCAAACGAGAGTTGATTAAATAGTAACCTAATACTAGCTATCTCGATACTAAGTGATATAGTATGGAGATAGCTATTTTTTTATAAACAGTGAAGCTCTTTTTAATTGATGCAATTGATGATAAGGAAAAGAGAGATAAACAGAAAAAAATAAACATAGTCTTTAGCTTTTTTTCGTGCACAACTACTTGGGAACGTGCTATAATGGAGGTATATAAATTACATAGTAAGTTGTTGGAGGATGTAATGGCTTTCAATTTAAAAAGGAAAAGAAGAAAAATTTTTTTCAGCATGCTGAACGATCATGCTGAACTTTGTCATGAGGTCGCCTCAATTGATGCAGGCCGTGTTTGAAGGGAAGTGGAAAAACAAGAAGCACTTCGTCAAATCGAACAAAAAGAACACGAGGCTGATGAGTTAGTGGTCGCTACGATGGACCGTTTGCGTAAAACATTTATCACCCCAATGGACCGCGAAGATATTCAACTTTTGATTGACCAGTTGGATAACACCATTGATAACATCAAAGAAATTATGGATAAAATGGTGATGTACCAAGTACAAAGCGAACCAACATCAGGAGCCATTCGCATGGCGGAAATCGTGGCTAAATGTTGTAAGCACATTAAAAAATCTATTTCCTATATGAGTAGTTTAAAGAAAACTACCTAAAAGTAGAAGGCCGTGCTTTGGAAGTATTGCGTCTTGAGGCAGAGGCGGATGATGTGTATCATGTGGAAATGGCGAAACTCTTCACAGAGTGTAGCGATCCAATTGAAATCATTAAGTGGAAGGAAATTCTTAGCTCCATGGAAGAAGTTATCGATGGTTCTGAGACTTTGGTGGGCACGTTCCGCCGGGTAGTATTGAAGTATGCTTGATGGTTGGGTGATCTGGGCCGTCGTTTTATTAGCGGTGGCCTTTGACTATATTAACGGATTCCATGATACGGCAAATGCCATCGCCACGTCTGTATCGACCAGAGCTATTGCGCCAAAAACAGCTATTATGATGGCTACTACATTGAACTTTTTAGGTGCTATGGTCAGTACGGGTGTAGCAAAAACTATAGGTGGTGATATTGTCACAGCGCCAGATATGATCAATGGGAAATCATTGTGGCAGCTTTTGGTGGGGGCTATTTTCTGGAACCTTTTGACTTGGTGGTATGGGATTCCTAGTTCTTCTTCGCATGCTCTTATCGGCGGTATTATCGGTGCCGTATTGATTTCTGTAGGGCCAGAGGCACTGCGGTGAGTGGGATTGGAAAAATTTTTTTATTTCCTTAGTAGCATCTCCAGTTTTGGCGCTCGTATTAGGGTATATTGTGATGAAAGTTCTCCTACTCTTATTTGGTAGATTTTCACCGATTGCCTTGAACGATAGATTCCGGAGTATGCAACTAGTGTCTGCGACGTTAATGTCATTTTTCTCATGGATCGAATGATGCGCAAAAAGCGATGGGTATTATTACCTTAACCCTAGTAGCGAGTGGTCATTTACAAACATTGGATGTACCGTTGTGGGTAAAACTAGCCTGTGCTACAGCGATGGCATTGGGTACAGCAGCTGGTGGTTGAAAATTATTGCTACCGTAGGTAGTAAAATTTTCAAACTAGAAAGTATTAATGGCTGCGGCAGATTTGAACTCCGCCATTACCATTTTCACAGCTACCTTATTGCACTTACCAGTATCTACGACACATGTAGTGAGTGGATCTATCATGGGTGTAGGCACAGCGATGCGTGTGAGAGCTGTTAACTGGAGTACAGCCCGTTCTATGGTATTTGCGTGGTTTATTACCATTCCATTATCGGCGTGTGTATCTGCCTTTAGCTTACGTGTTGATTGATGCCTTAGCACACATATAAAAAATGAAGAAATTATGAAAAAATGTATTGCAACATTCTCAATAATTTCTTATAATAGAGATAAGAGATGCTCGAGCATTTGCACTCGAGCATTTTTTATAATTGTAAAGTATACTATTAGAGTGTACTTTCAACGTCCATACATATTTCAGTATATTCATAGTTAATAAGGGAGATACCATTGAAATTTAATCAGGCAACAGATTATGCATTTCGAATTATATTATACATGTCTACCCTACCATTTGGTACGCGCAAAGTAGGGGCAGAATTGGCAAGGACTAGCAAGATTCCAGAACGGTTTTTGTTAAAGATTATGCGCTACTTAGTGAATGCAAAATTACTGCATTCCTATCGTGGTGTAGATGGTGGATTTTCACCGGCAAAGAAACCGAAGGATATCAGCTTGTATGACGTGGTGACAGCGGTGGAAGGAGATACGTATTTGCAACATTGTCTCATACGATTCTGAAAGCTGTACCTGTGGGTGCCATGGCCAATGTGCTGTGCAAGAAGCCATCGGTAAAATTCAAGCAGGACTTGTAGAAGAATTACGAAAGGTTGATTTCGAAAACGTTAGCAAAACGTGAACGTTCGATTCATATATCAATGCACCATGTGGTCTAAATTTATGTTCAAGTGAGGAGGAATTGGCATGATGGATGCAGTCTTATTAGCTCGTTTTCAATTTGCGTTGACTACGATCTATCACTGGCTCTTCGTACCGTTCACGCTAGGTATGACAGTATTAGTAGCAATACTTTGAAATTACTTACGCGTACAAAAAAACGAAGTGTACAAAAAAATGGCGAAGTTTTGGGGTAAATTATTCCTAATTAACTTTGCAATGGGTGTTGTAACAGGTATCGTTCAAGAGTTCCATTTTTGGAATGAACTGGGCAGAGTATTCTCGTTTCATGGGGGATATCTTTGGTGCGCCTTTAGCATTGGAAGCCTTAACAGCATTCTTCTTAGAGTCCACCTTTATGGGGGCTTGATTTTTGGTTGGGATAAATTATCCCCTAAAGCACATGCATTTGTAGCAGTGTTGGTAGCTGTCGGAAGTAACTTATCCGCATTCTGGATTTTTAGTAGCGAACTCATTTATGCAACATCCAGTTGGATATGCACTTCGTAATGGCCGTGCAGAAATGGATTCCTTTGCTACTATCCTACAAAATGGGTATTTACTGTGTCAATATTTGCACATCTTTACAGATGGCATCTTAACAGCAGGGTGTGATTATCGCCTCTGTCAGTGCATGGCATTTATTGAAAAATAACCATGTAGAGTTCTACTCTAAATCTATCAAATTTGGTTTAGGCGCGACTGTGATTGGCGACTTGTTAGTAAGTGGTGCAGGTCACTTCCAAGGTCAAACAGTAGCCAAATTACAACCAATGAAAGTAGTCGCTTTTGAAGCATTGTGGGAAACACATGATCCAGCTCCATTTGCTATTGCAGCAGGCATTGACCAAGAAGGTAAAAAGAATAGCTTTGAAGTCGGTATTCCGTGCGCCTTATCTTTCGTGGTTCATGATTCTTTCAAAGGGAAGTGAAAGGTATCAATGACCTTCAAAAAGAAGCAGAACTAAAACACGGTGCAGGTGATTATGTGCCGCATGTAACGTCTATGTTCTGGTCCTTCCGTGTAATGATTTTAGCTGGCATTATTATGTTAGTGACATCCATTGTGGGATACTATTTACATGTGAAAGGTAAATTACTTAACAATAGAGTGGCTCTAAAAAGCATCTATCATTTGTTAGCACTTCCATTCATTGCGAACTCCACAGGTCGGTATAGCAGAAGCGGGCCGTCAACCTTGGCTTGTATATGGCTTACAAAAACGGCGGATGGTGCATCTAAAGTGGTAACAGCCCCAGAAATCTGGACAACAATCATCGGTTTTACAGCTGTATACGTAGTCATGGCGATTGCCGCAATCTACTTGGCAGTCAAACATATTCAAGCGGGTCCAGCAGGTAACCCAGCTCATGATGTGGTTGAACAAGAGGAGGCTACATTATGGAAATAATTACAAATAACTTAGAATTAATTTGGTTCATCTTAGTAGGTGTTCTATTTACGGATTCTTCATTTTTAGAAGGTCTTGACTATGGTGTAGGCATGTGGCTCCCATTCTTGGGCAGAACAGACCGTGAACGCCGTCAGTTAATCAATACTATCGGCCCCTGTATGGGACGGTAACCAAGTTTGGATGCTTACCGCTGGTGGTGCTATGTTTGCATCCTTCCCACAAGTATATGCTACCTTATTCAGTGGTTTCTACTTGGCATTGTTTTTGATGTTAGCAGCATTAATCGCTCGTGGTGTATCCTTCGATTTCCGCAGTAAAGATAAAAGCCCAACATGGCGTGCTGCTTTCGATTGGTGTATTTTCTTCGGATCTGCGATTCCAGCACTTCTTTGGGGTGTTACAGTAGGTAACTTGATCCAAGGTACACCTATCGATAAACATATGAACTATGTAGGCGGGTTCTTAGATTTATTGAGCGTATACACGATTCTTTGTGGCGTTGCCTTCGTGTGCGTATTCTTGTATCATGGGGCTTTATATGCATCCTTGAAAACAACAGGAGAAATCTCTGAACGCGCTCGTGCACTGCATTAGTAGAAGGTGTGATTACAGCAGTCGGTGCGTTGGTATTGGTAGGTGCTACCTATGTGTACACAGATCTATTCAACAGCACATTAGCTACCGTAGCATTTGCATTAGCTATTCTTAGCTTCTTAGTATCTTGGGGCTTTACACGTGCTCGCCAAACAGGTAAAGGGTTCGTGTTCAATGCATTGACAATTCTATTTGTAACCCTTGCGTACTTTGCAGGATTGTTCCCTCGTATCATGGTATCCAAAGCATTGATCCGACGTACAGCTTAACAATCATGAATGCGCATCCTCTACGTATACATTAACATTGATGACAATCGTAGCGTGCATCTTCGTACCAATCGTATTGGTGTACCAAGCATGGGCATACTACTATTTCCGTCATCGTGTATCACAAGATGACTTACACTATTAATCCGTAGTGATTTTGAAAGGGGCGTGATTTCACGTCCCTTTCTTGTCTACTCGGAAGCAATGGGTAATGATTCTGAAAGGAGATTTTATGTTTCATTCCTTTGCGTGGCAATTAGTCAAATTGCATCCCCGTTCCTATGGGGGGCTCTTGGTACTGACTTTGCTAGGCACCTTGGCAACCTTAGGTCAAGCCTATGCCTTTGCCCACATCATTGATGACTTAGTCGTGCATGGTGAAAGTCTATCCCTATGGGCTAGTTGCTCATTAGGGGCGATGATCCTGTTGCGTGTGGCTACATCCCATGGCGAGCAGTGGCTACGAGACCATATTGCTAGCGCTGTGCATGAAGATTTGCGAAATCGAGTCTTGCATCATATGATCGGCCAAGGCGTTCGCCAATCCAAGAGCGCTGGCTCGGTGACACATCTATTGACAGATGGATTAGACCATGTGGATGCCTATATGAGCCAATACATTCCGCAAGCTCTGTATGCGGTCTTGATTCCTCTTGTTATATCGGTGGCGATTATCGATTCTGTGTCTTGGATTGGATGGATCTTAGTATTGACCTATCCATTGATACCTTTCTTTATGATTCTCATTGGCAAGGAAGCAGACAAATTAAATAAACAACAGTGGGACCGCATGCAGTTCTTAGGGGGACATTTCCTCGATGTCTTACAAGGATTGACGACGTTGAAAGTATTTGGCCGTGCCAAAGAACAAGTACATGTTATTGGTCGTTTGTCTGGCGAGTTTCGTGACGCTACCTTAAAAAGTACTACGAGTGGCATTCTTGTCCGCCTTAGTATTGGAGTTAATCGGTACTATCAGTACCGCCATGATTGCCGTGTATCTAGGCGTTTCCTTGGTCTATGGAGAAGTAGAGTTCTTACCATCCTTTTTTTATTCTTTTGTTAGCGCCCGACTTTTTTACGCGCCATTGCGACAACTAGGGGTCCGCCTTTCATACAGGCTTGTCTGGTAAAGTTAGTCTCACTGCCGTACAGGAGTATTTGGCATCTGGTGTAGAAGTCGCTCATACAGGGCAGGGTACAATTGCAGGCACCCTATTGGGCGCATTGACTTTCAACAGGTGGCCTATCAATATGAAGCGGATCATGTGGGATTAGAAGCTTTCACAGGCACCATGGAACGGGGTCATTCCTACATGCTAGTCGGTGAAAGTGGAGCCGGCAAAACGACAGTATCCAACGTGCTCATGCAATTGTTGACGCCGACAGAAGGTCAAGTGACAGTGGATGGGCATGACCTACAAACATTGAGTGTGAATGGTATCATAAGCAAATTGCGTACCTTAGTCAAACACCGTATATCATGAGTGGTACCTTTGCGGGAGAATTTGCAGTTTGGATTAGCGATGGCAGATGATGCCTTATGGCATGTGTTGGCACAAGTACAGCTAGCGGAATTCGTCAGAACCTTGCCAGAGGGACTGGATACGGTCATCGGTGAGCAAGGGTATGGATTGTCCGGGGGACAGCGCCGACGATTGGCATTAGGTAGGACACTGTTGAGACCGGCGCAGATTGTCATTCTAGACGAAGTAACAGCCCATTTAGATGTGGAAATGGAACATCTCATTATGGAAGTGTTACGTGAGTATAGCCGTGATAAAATCGTTCTCTATGTGGGGCATCGTGCAGACCATGAAGTATGTAGACACCCTCTTTGTCATGCGCGAAGGGCGTTTAGTGGAAACAGGTAGTTACAGTGACTTAATGGCTCAGAATGGATATTTTACGTCCTTAGTACATACCTATAGTAATCCGGTGATGCGGAAGTTGGAAGAGGTAGAAGTAGAGTTAGAGACACCGGTGAGAATAGATGGGACAAATGAGTCAGAGGTAGAAGAAGATCTAAGGATACCAGTGAGAACAGATAAGTTAAATGGGTCTGAGGATATCGATCAAGAAATGGAGCAGGGGCATAGTACTAGGACTGCATCCTATGATACGGTTAGTTCCTTGCAAGCAGAGGGCCTCATCTAATATAGAACTAGTAGATACTATGATTCAGCCGAATAATACAAAAGAAATCTGTGGGACAAAGTGAAACGATAGGAAGCTACAGGAGATCCAGATATCCGAAGAGGCATACTGGCACTGTGGAATTTGCTATCTCGCCATCGAGCATTGCTCGTAGGTAGTGTGTTCTTTGCTATGAGTACAGTGCTCATGAATATTGGTCTACTCACTACCTCCACGTGGTTGATCACAAAGGCGTCGGAGCATCCTGTGATGGTGGCTCTTAGCTTGGCCATCGTAGGGTGCGATTCTTTGGGATTAGTCGTGCCATTTGTCGCTATGGAGAGCGCTATGTATCGCACTCTATGGCGTTCCAAGGATTATATGAACTGCGGGTAGCTTTTTTTAAACGATTAGAACCCTTAGTGCCTCGTATCTTTCAGTCTCTAAAAATGGGGGATTTACTTGGGCGTATTATGGCAGATATTGAGACATTGCAGTTCTTTTATTTGCGCACAGTAGTGCCTAGCTTGTCTTTCTTAGGTGTCACGGTCCTAGGATGTATCTTGGCATACCAAGTGCATCCGATGCTAGCAGTGGTGATTCTGCTGTACAGCATTCTCGTAGGGATTGTGCTACCGGGGGTCATTACCTATGTATTACGGCGTGTACCACCGTTGCGGCTAGAAACAAGAGGACGTATGAAAGAAACCCTCATCGAATCCATCCACGGTGTCGTCGACATTATTATGAGCCATCAGGAACTGCGGTTTGTGCAGTCTATGAAAGCATCCTTTACCAACTTTGATCGCTCGGCAAGGATTGTGGAAACGTGGGGTTCGGCCGGAACCAGACTATCGTCTTAGGATTAGCCAATCGGCATTACTTGTAGGCGTTGTAGTGGGTCTATGGACCCTTGAAGGCAGTTCCATGGACCTTTGTGGGTAGCGGTCATTGCTATCGGATTACAGTCTTATTTTTGAGACCTTACAGCCTATGACGGAAGCATCCTTACATGGATATGAAAGTGCCTTAGCGATGGAACGATTGGAGCAGTTAGATAGTGAGGAACATAGCGTTTCTAATAAGAACAAGGGGAGAGGAGTGGGTGTCATAGATACACATACTTCGATGGACACCAATGCTGAAGAGTTACAGTCTAATCTTGACAAGATAGGAACTGATGAACAGTATGAACAGGCAAGTCCACTGCCGCGGTGCCTATGATTCGCATGGAATCCCTATCCTTTGCCTATGATATAGTGCCTGTGTATGATGACCCTCAACTTGTCCATTCAAAAAGGCGAGCAGGTTGCTATTGTAGGTCCTAGCGGGTCGGGTAAAAGTACTTTGTTTGCATTGTTACAGAGATGGTATGACTATAGTGGCACTATCTCTATTGAAGGAGTCGATACGCGGACACTTTCAGAGGACACATTGCAATCTTACATGGCATACGCTACACAGGATATCTATGTATTCCACGCCACCATAGGGGATAACATCTCGATTAGCTAAGCCGAGCGCAACGGATGATGAAATTTGGCAAGCTTTGGAAGCGGTGCAATTAGCAGACTGGGTACGGACCTTGCCGAAAGGGTTGCGCACCATGGTAGGGCAAGGTGGCATGGGCCTCAGTGGAGGGCAACAACAGCGCCTAGGCATGGCACGGTTGTACTTGCGCGATGTGGAGATCTTGCTCTTGGATGAGCCTTTGGAAGGGTTAGACCAAGTGACACGTCACCTAGTGCAAGATCAACTGCGCACCTTGTTCCAAGGAAAGACGGTGCTGTACATTACCCATCATATCGAACAACTGCATGAGATGGATCGCATCTTGTTCTTAGAACAGGGCTGTATTGTAGAAAGTGGAACGTATGAAAGTTTATTAGCCTTGCAAGGACGATTCTATGAATACCATCGATTGAGTATGGAACGAATCTAGAGATAGATTAATCTTAGGCAGCAGTGGTGTATATCCTGTATTGGATGTGGTTATACATGTATGGATATATATGGACAACAATGTGTAGGACAGATAAAAAGCCCTACCTATAGTCGTGTGCTATGGGTAGGGCTTTTCTTTCATTTGCCTAGGGACTATGATATAATTATGATAACTATGAAAGTGTATCGATTAGAATTAGATAACCTACTAGATAGGAGATATATATGGGACCATTAGTTACAAAGCTGTTGAAATTAGCCAATACTGTAACTACACAAACACATATAGAACGACCACGATTGCCAGAGTCGCTAGAAGATGGGAATGCCTTGTATGATCATCGCATGTTATCCATTGAAGAAGAAGCGGTGAATCGTAAGATGCGATCGGTGGTGCGGAACCATTGGTTCTTTCATTCCATCATATTTGAGTTTGAACCAAATAATAAGGTGTTTATGAATGTGATCACGAAATTGGGGAATGTCATCAATGTGGAATTTGATATTGATGATATTTGGTTTGATGATTATACATCTACGATTCAGATTAAATTAGATGTAGCCAATGTGGATATGGGAGGACTTTTCTTAAATGTCATTACCCATATTTTAGGGAATTGGAGTTTGCATGTATTGGGCATGTTTTTTTAATCTTTTAGCATTGGCAATGATACGTCATCTATGCGGTTGGAAAAGAAGGGGATTATTCGCTTTTGATTTATCTCCCAATAGTCCTGTACGGGAGTTTATCCCTTGGCCACATCGACCGAAAGAAAGTGTGGGGCCTGTCCTATTGACGGCGATTAAGTCTGGGCAATCGGTGTTGCAAGTGGAGTATTATGCATTCCATCAGAAGTTAGAAACCTATTCTGCGCCAGAGATGCCAGTGAAGACAAATTGGGTTCGTTCCATCGATATGGTCAGTACTTGTTAATGCCTATAGGGGTATGGGTGAGCTTTTATTATCTTGAACCACTATTTACCGCATGAAGAATTACAGGATTTTTTTCCTTCTCTACGTATTTCTTTTATTTCTTTAAGCATTTTTGCTATTCAGCTTTTATCGTCATGAATATTCCTCGGTACATTTATATGTATTTTGAAACGAGGAAAAGTGGCAATCTGTATTTGTGAGCAATAATATTAAGATACAAATGCGACGATTGCAACGGCGGATTGCGATGCAGAAACAGGCATTGAGAATGATAGAAATGTGGTAAAACGACAAGAACATATCGTGGAAATGTTAATGCAAATACGGGATAAACGATTCTTGGCACATCGGTTGAAAGTGGCGGATGAAGATCGGGATCGGAAACAGAAAGTGAAGTTTATCATAGCGTATGTGCTGTGTACGTTTCTCGAATGGATGCTCCTTATACACTAAGCACTGATGCTAGGAAGAATGTTTAGGGGGATATGACTCTGTAAAAATATGCTGTCGCAAATCATTTTTTTACAGAGTCATATCCCCTTTGTATACAGTCAGTGCTTAGGTCGGCGTCGCAAGGGGAGAAAGAGATATGTCCTGTAAAAACTTCTTGTCGGAAATTGTTTGGATAAGACCTAGCCCTCTCTTCTTGCTTTTTGCAGGGATCTATATATCCCCCTCTTGTATACAGTCAGTGCTTAGGTTGGCGTCGCAAATAAAGAAAAGATACTTATAGGTGATGTGAATTAATATTATATGTGGAGGTAAGTTAATGGATGCTCGTTTGGTAAATGATATAGATTTATATTCTAAATTAAAAAGAAAAATCAATTTTTTGATAGAAAAAGTGCTCGAATTAAGCCTTTAGATATTTTTGGAAACATTTGGTAGCGTTTGCAAATGCAGAGGGTGGAAAAACTGGTTATTGGTATTGAAGATAATGGTGATATTTCTGGTTTTATATGTAATGGAGCACATAGTATTGATGAATATAGAAATATTTTTTTGACAGAATTGAGAGAGACACCAATAAATCCAAAATTTGAAGTGGTTCCTGTAACAAATCTACAAGGAAAAGAAGATAATATATTAGTGATTTCTGTAGAGATTTCTTCAGACAAGGTTATAAAAGTCATATGATGGCAAGGTATATCTTAGACAAAATGATACATCTAGAGAGTTGAATTTTGAACAGACTCTAGAATTAAAAGTATGATAGAGGGCAACGGTCTTTTGAAGATGAAGTCGTCGAGTTATCGTCTTTGGAGGATATAGATTATAATCTGCTTGATGAATATAAGGGATTAATGAAGATTGACAACCTTTCGAATGAAGAGGTTTTTGAAAGCAAGAAACTTTTTAGTTGGTGAAAAATAACTAAAGCGTGGATTCTATTATTTGGTAAAAATCCTTCAAGGGTTTTTACCGCAGCAAGGTTACGTGTTATAAAATATAACGGTATGTATCAAAAAGGTGGGAGAAGACATCAATATTATTAAGGAAAAAAAACTTTTTGATGGGCTGATTCCAAATGTTATCAAAGAAGCCAGAGATTTTCAATATTTAAGTCGAGAAGGAAAGTTTGAAATAATGTCTGAGTATCCAGAGTTTGCTTGGTTTGAGGGTATAGTGAATGCTTTGACACATAGAAATTATTCTATTAGTGGTGAACATATTAAAGTATAGATTTTTGATGATAGACTTGAAATATTAAGCCCGTGGATTATTGCCTAATATTGTAACTATAGAAAATATTTTACATGAACGTTATTCTAGAAATCCTCGAATAGCTAGAACTTTATGCGAATTTGGCTGGGTAAAAGAAATGAATGAGGAGTTAAAAGAATTTATTCAGAGATGGAAAAACTTTTTAAATAAGCCTACATATTCTGAACCTAATAGAAATGTTTTATTAGTTTTAGAGAATAATATATTAAATAGACGTATGAGGACAATAGATAAAATAAAGAATATTATATCTGAAACCGTCTTTGAAAACCTTAAAAAGAGGATGAAAAAAACCTTGATATATTATATGTTTAATAGTGGGAAACATATAACAACAAAGTCGGCAACAGAAGTTATAGGTAAAAGCAGTACACATTGTAGAAACTTGTTAAGAGATCTTAGTAAAAAGGGTTAATAGAGTGGCATGGAAATTCTGTACATGATAAAACTCAATACTATAATCTTAGATTCTAGTAAAGTGTTGAGTAAAAAGGAAGTGTTGAGTAAAAAGCGGAAGTGTTGAGTAAAAAGGAAGTGTTGAGTAAAAAGCGGAAGTGTTGAGTAAAAAGCGGAAGTGTTGAGTAAAAAAGGGAAGTGTTGAGTAAAAAGCGGAAGTGTTGAGTAAAATAGGGAAGTGTTGAGTAAAAAGCGAAGTGTTGAGTAAAATAAGGAAGTGTTGAGTAAAATAGGGAAGTGTTGAGTAAAAAGGCGGAAGTGTTGAGTAAAAGGGAGTTGAGTAAAAAGCAGAAGTGTTGAGTAAAAAGCAGAAGTGTTGAGTAAAAAGCGGAAGTGTTGAGTAAAAAGCGGAAGTGTTGAGTAAAATGTGGAAGTGTTGAGTAAAATAGGAGAGTGTTGAGTAAAATTGAGAAGTGTTGAGTAAAGGGATATATAATTAGTATATGGAGTTCTTGGATTATGGGTAAAGGTAAGAATTTTAATTTGTTCCTTATGGATGGTGAGGTTACTGGACGTATTAAATGTACGCTTTCTAATTGGACTGGATTGGCGTATAAGATTCCTAATTCGTGCTTAAGTAAGTGTAAGGAACGTCAAGATTTAAAGCAGAGTGGTGTCTATTTTTTGTTTGGTGATGATGAAGGTGATAAGCCGACTGTATATATAGGTCAAGCTGGTATTAGGAAAAATGGTGAAGGTGTATTGTTTCGAGTGGCTGAACACCCTCAAAGGGAATTTTGATTTTAATGAGGTTGTTATTTTGACGACGCAAAATAATTCATTCGGACCGACTGAGATTAGCTATTTAGAAAATAAATTTACTAATATGGCCCTTTGAAACAGACCGATACAAAGTAAAAATGGAAATGATCCGAACTCGGAAATGTTACGGAAGAGAAAGAATCAGAGTTAGAAGAGTATGTTGAGTATTCTAAAATAATTCTTGGTGTATTAGGGTATAAGATTTTTGTACCGCTCATTAAATCTAATAATGATGATGAATATAATGAAGAAGAACTAAGCTTATATCTTACTAGAAAAGTAAAACGATCTAATGCAATTATAACGGCAAAAGTGTAAAAGAACTAGTGAAGGCTTTGTACTATTGTCAGGAAGCTTGATTGAAGAAATTGATGCTGAATCAATTCCTCCGGGAATTAAAGTGATGAGAGAATCTTGTAAGAAAAAAATGGTGTCATCAAGGATGGGGTGCTTACCAAGAATATTTTGTTCAGTAGTCCATCATATGCTTCCTCTTTTGTATTAGGAATAAATAGTAATGGAAGAACGAATTGGAAGCTAAAAATGGACAAACTTTAAAAAGAGTTTGAAGAGGAGCAATTATAAGGTACATGATTAATTCGTAAAAGTATTATGTTGAGTAATATACTGACATTATGAAGGACATATGATATTGTCATAGTATAAAGATAAATGGCTTTGTTTTTGAGGGAGGATATATGTCTGTAAAAATGATTTGCGACAGCATGTTTTTTACAGACATATATCCCCCTTTTTCTTTTTATTAAGCAGAAAGAATGGCACGATTTTTATGATCATTCACCACATTTGATAAAGCGTAATAAAAAGGACTGCTCCTTGTGCGTTGCACAGGTTGCAGTCCTTTGTTTATTGTTTCACGTCTGGGACGTTGGTTGGGTTTGCTTTTGAATGGTGTTTCTACTGGTGTTGCTTTGCTTGGTTCGGGGGCCTCTATGTTGGGGTGTTCCCACTCTAGTTGCATGATGCGGAACTGGTGTTGGTTGGCGAAGCGTTTGAGCCGCCAGCTGTCACGTTCTAGTTCTTTCAGTCGATCTCCGTGGGAGTTACTGATGTTTTCTAGGTTGGTTAAGCGATAGTGAAAGGTATCGCTGTGTTCCATAGTATGTTCTGTATCGATGCGTTCTTTCAGAGCGTCTAGTTCTAGTTGTTGGGATACCATCCAATAGGTGCTGCTCAGCACGTAAAGGGCGATCCAAAACCAAGGTTTGCGTAGGACGGTGCCTACTTTCAGAAGTAGATTATTCAGCAGATTCATCATGAGGGTGTCGCCAGGAATTAATGGCAGGCGCGCCATCACGAAAATCAAGCCACTAAGCGGGACGCATGAGATAGGTAATGTCCTTTTTTCCAAATTACATGCAAGGTGTGCATGATTTCAGGATTTACTAGAGGTCGAACCACCACGCTAGATCCTACTTTTGTATTTTCATCTTCTGTAGGGCAGAGGCGGCTAGGCAATAGTGCGATAGCTAGATGAGCCGCTACGGTTTGCAACATGAGATCTCGTTGGCTAGTTTCAAATACGATATGTGGTTGGAAACCTACAGATTTACAAGATTTCACGATTTCATCATGCAAGTTGAAATCATCTTTGTGCAACACGAAGGATTGATCCGACAGTTGGTCAAGGGAGATAGCTTCTTCTTGTGCCAATGGATTGTCTTTTTGGCAAGATGACACTCAATGGATCGCTAGTGAGGTAGAAAGAATCAAACTCTTTTGCATTTGGTTTAGTACAGATGATACCCACGTCGATGAGACCTTCTTGAACGGAGATTTCAATTTTTTTAGAACCATGTTCGTAAAGTTCTAATTCAATTTGAGGGTAGGCTTTGTTTGAACTCACCTAATAGTTGCGCGAAAAATTGGCGCATCTGTAACAGGCGGTAAAACCGATGAGAACGGAACCTTGTTCGAGACGGAACTCGTTTTTCGAAAATCGATTTTTAAATGTTCAAACATGAATACCACGCGTTTGGCATGGGTTAAAAAGATGGTGCCACCGTCAGTCATTTTCAACGGATTTTGCATTACGAATGAATAACACAACACCTAGCTCGTCTTCCAGAGCTTTTTATAGTACGGCTGATAGCAGATTGTGAAATGTGAAGATTTCTTGCGACCTTGCTGAAGCTTTTTTTGATCCGCTACTTCTACGAAGTATTTTTAAGTGATGAAAGTCCATAATGCACCTCTTAAATATGGTAATAACGAAAGCCCTCTTTTTTTAATATGCTATTTGAGCAACAAATGCATGTGTAAATGTCAATTGATAATCGCATAATTAGCAATGGATATAGTCTATAATGGTATTGCTAAGTTCTCGTTCTCAATGTATAATGAAACCATAAGGCTATATCAATTTGTTCATGAAGTAGATTTGCTACTTCACAAATTTGCAAAGAGGTACTATATAACTATATATTATTACATTTTTGCAACATATGCAATCTTTTAGAAATAAATGATTCATATTTCAAAAACATTTTGATACTCATGAGGGAAGACTCGTCCTGCGAGTGCACGGATAAGAGTCTATATACATCCCCCTATTTTGTATGTAACTACAAGTGTTAATTTTTATTTGCTTTAAGGAGGCTATTTTTAACATGCGTAAAAATGAAAACTATGGACGGCAACCAAGCTGCAGCAGACACGTAGCGTATGGTTTTTTCTGAAGTGGCGACAATTTATCCTATCACTCCATCTTCTCCAATGCCAGAACATGTGGATGAATGGGCAGGACAAGGCCGTAAAAAAACTTGTTCGGTCACACTGTACAGGTTGTTGAAATGCAATCCGAAGCCGGCAGCTGCAGCAGCAGTTCACGGTTCTTTACAAGCGGGCGCATTGACAACTACGTTCACATCTTCTCAAGGTCTGTTATTAATGTTACCTAACTTGTACAAAGTGTCTGGTGAGTTACTTCCAGGTGTATTCCACGTAGCAGCTCGTGCTATCGCAGCCGCAAGCATTGTCTATCTTCGGTGACCATCAAGACGTTATGGCAGCTCGTGCTTGCTGGTTGTGCTATGCTAGCAGAATCCTCTGTACAAGAAGTTATGGATCTTGCTCCAGTTGCGCATTTAACAGCGTTAAAAACTCGCGTTCCTTTTCATCAACTTCTTCGACGGGTTTCCGTACTTCTCACGAAATCCAAAAAAATCGAAGTATTAGAGTATGATGAATTAAAACCATTAGTAGACCAAGATGCATTAGAAGCATTCCGTCAACGTGCGTTGAACCCAGATGCTCCTGTAACTCGTGGTACTGCTGAAAACCCTGATATCTACTTCCAACATCGTGAAGCTTCTAACCCATTCTATTTACAAGTTCCAAATGTAGTAGAACATTACATGCATGAAATCAACAAAATTACTGGTCGTAACTACCAATTGTTTAACTACTATGGTGCTGAAGATGCAACTGACGTAATCGTAACAATGGGTTCCTCTGCGCAAGTAGCTACTGAAACTGTAGATTACTTAAATGCACAAGGCCGTAAAGTTGGTTTCGTACAAATTCACTTATTCCGTCCATTCGCGACAGATCGTTTTGTAGCGGCTCTTCCTAAAAACTGTAGAACGCGTTGCAGTATTAGACCGGACAAAAGAACCAGGTGCATTAGCTGAACCTTTATTCTTAGACGTTCAAGCAAACGACTTGTTCAACACGACATCAATGCTAAAAGTATTCGGCGGTCGTTATGGTCTTTCTTCTAAAGACGTAATCCCGGCTGACCTTGTAGCAGTATTCGATAACATGTTAGCAGAAGCTGGCAAACGTTTCTTCACATTGGGTATCAATGACGATGTAACTAACTTGTCCTTGGACCGTGCTGAAGGCGTATCCGTAAAAACTGAAGGTTTAACTGGATGTAAATTCTGGGGCTTTTGGTTCTGACGGAACTGTAGGTGCTAACAAATCTGCCATCAAAATTATCGGTGACCATACAGATATGTATGCACAAGCATACTTCGACTATGACTCCAAAAAAATCTGGTGGTGTGACAATGTCTCACTTGCGTTTTTGGTAAAAAAACCCAATCAACAAACCATACTTGGTAACTGAACCAGAATTTATCGCTTGTCATCGTCAATCTTATGTTCACGAATACGACCTTCTTCGTGGTATTAAACACGGCGGTACATTCTTATTGAACTGTACTTGGGGTCCAGAAGAATTGACAGAAAAAAATTACCTGCAAAACTTCGCCGTACAATTGCTGAAAAAAAGAATTGAACTTCTACATCATCAATGCAGCGAAAATTGCAGCTGAAAATTGGTTTTAAGTACCGTATTAACATGGTTACACAAGTCGCGTTCTTCAAATTGACTGAAGATACAATCATTCCTATCGACAAAAGCAGTGGAATACTTAAAAGACTCCATCGAAAAAAACATATGGCAAAAAGGTGCAGACATTGTTGCAATGAATAACGAAGCCGTTGACCAAGGTGTAGGAGCTCTTGTAAAAGTAGACGTTCCAGCAGACATGGAAAGATGCAAAAGATTCTGAAGATACTTTCGAAAAATCTTCTTGCACAACTTGCCCAAGCTATGTAGCTAACATTGCTAAAACCTGTTAACGCACAAAGTCTGGTTATGACTTACCAGTATCTGCTTTCACAGGTTATGAAGATGGCACATTACCTTCTGGTACTGCAAAGATTCGAAAAACGTGGTGCCGCATTATTCGTTCCTCACTGGATCAAAGAAAACTGTATCCAATGTAACCAATGTTCCTTTGTATGTCCACATGCGACTATCCGTCCTGTATTAGCGACAGCAGAAGAAGCGAGCAGCAGGTCCAGAAAAACTTCGAAACAATTCCAGAAATGATGACAAAAAGGCGAATTGCAATTCCGTATTGCAGTATCTCCATTAGACTGCTTGGGTTGCGGTAACTGCGTAAACATCTGTCCAGCTCCTAAAGGAAAAGCAATCGAAATGCGCCCTATCGATGGCGAATTAGAATTTGCTCCAGACTTGGGATTATGGTGTAGCATTACCAACTAAATCTCACCCAATGAAACAAGAAACTGTAAAAGGTTCCCAATTCAAAACTCCATTGCTTGAGTTCTCTGGCGCTTGCGCGAGTTGTGGTGAAACTCCATATGCTAAATTGATTACTCAATTGTTCGGTGACCGTATGATGATTGCCAATGCAACAGGTTGTTCCTCTATCTGGGGTGCATCTATGCCAGCATCTCCATACACTAAAAACCAACAAGGCCAAGGTCCTGCATGGGCTAACTCCTTATTCGAGGACAATGCTGAGTTCGGTTACGGTATGTTCATCGGTACTGAAAAAATCCGTACACAATTGGCTGACACTGTAGCTTCCATCGCTGAAACTGCTGATGAAGCAACAAAACAAGTTCTTGACTTATGGTTAGAAAAACGTCTTCAAGGCGAAGGTACTCGTGACCGCGCTAAAGCAGTTATCGATGCTCTTTCCAAAGTAGAACAAACAGAAGCTGTGAAAGAAGTATTGGCTAAAAAACAATACCTTGTAAAAACGTTCCCAATGGATCTTCGGTGGTGACGGTTGGGCATACGATATCGGTTTCGGTGGTCTTGACCATGTATTGGCTTCCGGCGAAGACGTTAACGTATTCGTATTCGATACAGAAGTATACTCCAACACTGGAGGTCAAGCATCTAAATCTACTCGCGTAGGTGCGGTTGCTCAATTCGCTGCGCAAGGTAAACGTACAAACAAAAAAGACCTTGGCATGATCGCTATGACATATGGCAACATCTATGTGGCTCAAGTTGGTATGGGTGCTGACATGAACCAATTGATGAAAGCATTGGCTGAAGCTGAAGCATATCCAGGTCCATCCCTAATCATCGCTTACGCTCCATGTATCAACCATGGTATCAAAGGTGGTATGGGTAATGCACAAGCTGAAACTAAACAAGCTGTTGCATCCGGTTACTGGGATCTATACCGTTACAACCCAGCTTTAAAAGCACAAGGCAAAAACCCATTCAGCCTTGACTCCAAAGCTCCTGATTACGAATTATTCGACTCCTTCTTAGGAAAAGAAGTTCGTTACACATCTTTGGGTAAAGCGGTTCCTGCAATGAGCAAAGAATTGTTAGAAATCAACAAACAATTAGCTAAAGAACGTCGTCAATCCTATGTTCGTTTACAAAAAGGATTTTGAAGACGAATTACAACAAAGGCTAATCAGTAGATTAATAGCGAATGTAAAATGAAAAGGCTCTCCTTCGGGAGGGCCTTTTTGTAGTATATAAAAAGTCCCGATAGTGATGAACTATCGGGACTTTTGTAATTCCGTCTATATCGTATTTTGGTATACTACTGCTTAGTTGTTGTTAGATGTGTGATTTGAAAAAGGAGAAACAATGGAAATATTAGCAGTAGTAGGTATGTGTGTGGTCATGGTAGGTGTGGTGTACTATGACGATGAGGAGCATAGTGAAAATGGTGTTCACATATGTTTATAGACTTGATATACTAAGTATAAAGAACTTGAAGGTAAATGATTTGCCTTTTTATGAAAAATATTGAGAGAGGAAGGTGCAGAGAAACTAAAACTAGCACAAAGTTTTTGTCATATGTTGTAAGTAAAGGAGTATGTACATGATCGTATATAGTACAAAAATTAAAAGTTACTGAGGAATTAAAACCACGTAGTTTTATTCGTGTGTTATTGGAGTGGCGTCAGAACGTAGACTATCAAAAATTTTCCCAACATATTACATGGGATGGTGTGGACATGAATCCAATGTGGGAAGAAGATGGTCATATCTTAGATGTTAACTATTATGAAGAAGAAGGAATTATAGCAGCCTTGTTTGAACAAGCGCCGGATGATTCTGGATTGTGGAAAACGGAAGTTGTCTTTAATGAAAAAGAACATACAGTGTGCGTGTTATTACATAAAAAAATTTTGATGAAGGTATGTTTGTTACGAACCGGTATTTTTGGGCGCCGTCCATCACTAAATATTTAATGAAAGGTGGATATATTGCAGATGAATACGGTGTACCTATCTGTCCAGATGTGATGGAATGGACTCCATCAATTGAAACAGGATTATTACAAGAACCATTGCACAGTGTATGTAATGTTGTAATTACAGGGACACCTACTTTCATAGAAACGATTAAGATGAAACAATTGGCACTTAATTTAGAAGGTGTTACACGGATATTCCTAAAAAGAAGGTGAAGGTGAGATAAACTCTGTAGCTATTTATCATCATAATAATGAATTCCAGAGTCCCGATGTGAAAGTATATCATAGTGATACAGATGTGAAAGCAGAAAAAGTTCGTCAGCGCATTGTAGATATTGTGTGCGGTGAAATGAATCTGATTGACCGAAAACCGTTGGATAGTCGGTATGGTATACAACAAAAGTTGATAGAAAAGAAAATGAAACAGTCCCTTCAAGAACGTACTGAATCCAACGAACTAGCGGAAATTGCTGTGAATGAAACAGAACAATTAGAGAAGAGACTGAGAGAAGTAGAAGAAAAAGGCTGAAAAAAATATTTGGTAGACTATATGAACTTACAAAATGAGTTAGCTATCTTACAGTCTAGAATGAATCATGCAGAATCAGGCCCAGCTTTTATTGTATTATGGACAAGAAGACGATATCTATAATGACGAAATACGAACAGCGGTTTTTAAAAATACTAGAAGATGTTCGTCAAGAAAAATAAACCACAAGATATTTATGCTAGCAATCGCATATATGATATTTGTGAGGATATTATTACAAAATAACGCTCCACGAAAAAGATGCCCGGGATGTGTATGATTCTTTGGATAATTTATTTGGTAACTATCGACGTTTTACAGATCGTATGGCAAATGAATTGACATCTATAGGTGCAGAAATTACTAAAGAGGGCTCCCATTTTAAAGCGAAATTAGGCGGTCAAGATCGTTATACGATTACTTTATCAAGCTCTCCAAGTGATATTAATGCAGGGAAAAAGAGCGGTAGCAGATATCAAGCAACGATGGTTTAAAAATAAGATATCTAAGATTTAGTGATAACATGAATACCCCCCATTCCAAGGGATGTTTTGATACCTACACCAGTGAATTGTGAATAGAATAATAAGAGCATTGCTAGGGGTGCAAGACTGTGATTCTTTTTGAATCGTACTGTGTAATGGCCAATAAAAGCGGGGAATTTGAGTTTTCTCTACACGATATGGTTTAAAACTTTACTTGATAATCTACAAGGGTTGTAGCTTTGCATAGTTCTTTGGCTAGACCGGTGACGTAAAGGTGTATGTATTTGAGAAGGTATTCCAACGTTTTAATAAAATTTGAAAGATACGTTCTAAATCTGGGAATGGTTGGTATGCATCTTGGGATTTAAAACTCGTACATGTAGTAAAGAGTAATTTAAGTTCATGAATCTCTGCAGGCTCATCTAGATTAGGGCCTAATATAAGTTCACATAAGGCATCATGAGAGGTTGTTGATGCTGAAATATGCAGAATTTTTTAAATGCATTTGTTTTTTTGGCGAACATATACGGACTCTGGAAGTGCTTGCATCATATGTCTCATTTGACTTTCACAGGTTTCAGTAAAAGTAATAATACGCCAGATATATGATTTAGTTCGTTCATCGAAAAAAATATAAATTGACGATATGGATGGACCTGACTGCGGTGTAGTTCTGTAGCATAGTTTGTGTCAATGTCTTTTGCATGATAATGCCGTGAAAAACAACGCCCATGGATTGATGAATAGGTAAATCGTTTTTCGAATTTTACGGTAATATCAAATGTTGTTATGGGATGTAGCATGTGAGCCTCCTATTGAGTGTGTACTATATGACATGAGAATAACTATCTAAAAAGGAGTTTTCTGATTTATGTCGAATATTATATAAGTGAGATATTTTAACAAATCGTATATACATTCTATGAGATAAATAGGTTACTATTATCATAACATACTTTATTAAGTAGAGTATATCAAAATAGTACATTCCTATTTATAGTAGGATAGTAATAGATAGCCTTCGGGTTTGTAGAAAAGAGAGGGAGGACATCATCGTTAAACTATACGTGTAAGAGTATTTTTATAATCATTGTTATGTGTAAAATGAGGTAATTATGAAAGTAGCGACATTATTAATGGATACGAGGTCGATTCAAAAATATATTTTTCTGGAACGACATTACGAACTAATATTGGGGCCTCGTATATTGTAGAACAGCTATTTCAAAAATGATTTAGTGAAAAAGGTTCTAAAAGGTGATATAGGTAGCGAGTTAGGATTGATATTACCTAATGAGGAAACGTGGGAAAGTCCTAAAGGAAATGATGAAATTGAAAAAGGCTTTACTAATCAGGCATATAATACGTATGTAGCCTATATTGGTGGTGGTAATGCATTAGTCCTATTTGACGAAACACTAGTAACAGCGACTAATGATCCTCGAAAGGTAGTAGTACGCGCATTTACTAAACATATTTTAGTGGAATATCCAGGTTTAAAAACGAATGCAGCGTTAGGGACCTTGTCACTAGATGATACAGTGATTACTGTAAAAGGCGAAACTACAACTGTATTCCAAGATGAATTAAAAGAGCTATATGCCGTTTTGAAAAAACATCAAAATGAAATTCATCCGATTGTGAATGTACCGATGACGGGATTTACATTACCATGCAGTATCAATGGTGAAAGTGCTAATGGGGAATTAGAGTCGTTTGACCCTAAAAAAAGTAGATATGGTCGGTATGTATCACAAGAAGTGGTTGCTAAAAATAAAATGGCTGATGAATCGACAGAGCATTTGCATAAAGTATATAGGGACTATGTATCAGGATATACATTCCCTAAAGAATTTGAAGATTTAGGACAAGTAACAGGGGATGACTACTTTGCCATTGTTCATATTGACGGGAATAATATGGGCGAACGGTTCCAACGATGTAAATCTTTAGCAGAGCGGAGTGCTTTATCTAAACAAGTAAAAAGTATCACAGAAAAGAGCCTTTTGCTGTAATGGTACAAGTGGCAGTAGTATTAGTGAAGATAAATACGAAAAGAAAATATTCAAGTCAACCGTAAAGAAAAGTGTGAGAATGAAAATACTCAAGAAAATAATCAAGGCACAAAGAGTGTCAACTATTTGCCAATTCGTCCAATTATCATCGGCGGTGATGATGTGACGTTTGTCTGTCATGCACGGATGGCAACGATATTAAGCCACGTCTTTATGAATGCCTTAGAACGAATTAGTCGTGAAGAAATGGCGCACTTAGATACGCTGGGTGATAGTGCCATGTACTCGTGTGGCGGTATAGCAATCTTGAACACATCCTATCCATTTTTCCGGGGGTATGAATTAGCGGAACAGCTTTGTGCTAACGCTAAAAAGAATCTCGCGCGAATGGTTCTAGTTGGATAGATTTCGCTATTTTTACATGAGGGAACAATCACCTACATTAGAACAAATTCGTGAACAAGAATATACATCGGAATTAGGTGGTCACTTGCACTTTGGACCGTATATAGTATCTCAAAAAAATGGTGGTTGGCGATACAGATAAACAAGTTGTAGTTGTGGAAGAAGAAAAACCAGAGAAACGCTACACAGCTATGCTCAGAGACAATTCGTTTGTTTAGAGACAGTATGAAAAAAAGGTGATAAAGGTATGGGACATAATAAAAATTAAAGGATTGCGTCATGCCTTGCAAGCAGATTTGCATACGTTAAATGATACCATCGAACAGTTAAAGTATCGCAACACACCATTACCAACAACAGAAGGATGGAATGATTATCATACATATGGTTGGAAAAGAAGAGTATATTCATGCGACTCGCAAAGAGGGTACATGTTTTACCACACCATATATTGATGCTATTGAGATGTTAGAATATGTCCCTCAAGAAAGTTTCCAAAAAGAAATATATGAAGAGATGGAAGAAGCGTTTAATTACGTGAACGAAATCTATTCTAACAAGTAGGGAGTATAGAGGAATGAGTATGAATAAAGAAAAGAGTATGAATGCAGAAGAGAGTAAAAAAGTAGCACATACAGTAACGATTAAGTTGCTGTCCCCATTACAACTTAGTGGTGGTCAAGCTGATGTCAATGTAGATGTGGATATGCTAGTAGATTCTATTGGTATTCCCTATATTCCAGCCTAAACGGTTTCGAGGTGTGCTCTATGAAAGTGCTTTAGAAGTGATTGAAATGGTGGAGACCGCAAATACAGGTGTTGAGCATCCAGTATTAAATCGTAGATTATTAAATGAATTATTTAATCGTGGAACTGAAGAATCTCATGTAGCATTGGAAGTAGATGACTTTCACATTGAGGGATATGACTCCTTGAAACAAGAGATAGAGTTGTTACATACGTCATTCCCTTCGGTAGTGACAAAAATCGATTCGCAATGCCTATATATCTTTACGATATGAAACGGCTATCGATGAAACAACTGGTGTTGTAAAAGATGGTAGCTTGCGCACGATTCGTGTTATGGATCGAGAAGATCAAGTATTTGAGGGGCACATTATCATTCACAATGGCAATAAAAACCATGAGAGTTTACTAACTGTGGCTCTGCAAAAATACTAAAAAAATATTGGATATAAACGAAATCGTGGATTTGGTAGAATTCAATGTACGATGGGCATGGATATAGAGGCGCAGAAGGCACTTGTGAATGAAGTATTGAATATGAAGTAAGTTGGGGAAGATATGAAACAATTACGACTAGAAATTACAACAAAATCACCTGTTATTATTACTTCTGAAGATAGCGCACAAGTATTAATAGGGACAAAAACATATTTTACAGGATCCATGATTCGAGGTATGTTGGCAGAGTTATTTATTCAAACTCATGATGTAGGTAAGGAAGCGCATAAAAATGAGATATTTAGAGATTTATTTCTAAGTAAGCTTGTATTTACTAATGCCTATCCTACAGTAGGTGAGGAACGCGCATATCCATTACCAAAATCCTTGCAACGCTCAAAAACAACTGGTGAAATTATAGATTTAGTGAAAGAGTCAGGCGACTGGATTCAAAAGGATTTTTCTGGAATGGGAATTATAAAGGAGAATGAAATTTATCTAACCTCTGTACGTAGTTCCATCCACTTTCACATGAGTCGCCAAGGAGATACAGAGCGCTTTCAAGGGAAAAGCCAAGATGGAGGGATTTATAATTACGAATCCATCGATGCAGGGCAGACTTTTATTGCCTATATCTATGGTGATGAGGCTGCATTACAAAGCTTAGCGTCGGAGCTATCATGGACTAATGATCAACTCAGTGTTCGTCGCGGACGGTCTGAGACGAACGGGGTATGGTCTTTGCCAGATTAGGAAAGGAAAGATTGAAGATATACCTTGTAATGTGGAAGCAGTTGCAAAATCTATTGCCGAGAAGGAAACATTATGCCTTCGTTTAGATAGCACGTTACTAGGAGCGCAACGCTTAGGTGCTACCGTGTATGGTATTAATGGAGTTGGGCGAACAGTACTAGAGGAACTGAAAAGTATATTCGGTGAAAAAATAGCTGCTATAGAGACGTCAAGTAAAGCAGCATTTGGGTCTATGGAAAAAGTACAAGGATTCGTAGGTATTTGGGGCGTATATCGGCCTGAGGCAATGGGACTTAGTGCTGGATCCATTATACAAATTAAAACACAAGGTGAATGGACGAAAGAGGAATTGTACACCTTGCATAAGCTATTACATCGAGGGATTGGCGAACGGTGTGAAGAAGGTTTTGGACAATTACGATTCTGGGTGCAAAAATGAAAAACTTAGACTATCTGAATCCAATGAAGATGTGAAGAATGAGGCACAAGCTCCTGGAAGTATATCTGATAGTACAAAAGAGTTGTTGCAAACGATTATAGACAATCAAATTGTGGAATCGATTCGTAAACAAGCTTATCAAGATGTACAGTATAATGCTACACAATTGCGCAAGGCGGATCGCCATGTGTATGCACAATTAGAGTCCTATATTAAACCGTTAGTAGAGACATCCAAACCATCTAAAATTGATAAAAATATTACAGATGGTATAAATCGCATTATGCAAAAAAACTGGGGCTATTATGGATTTTTTTCTTAGGAAATAAAATCGGCGTAAAAATCTGAAAGTATTGCGGAAGTATTGCTAGCGCATGGAAAAAGTACCAGAGTGGGTTCAAACAAGTAATACAGATATTAATCAATTAATAAATGACTATACGTTAGACGCTATTTCTGATAAAACTGTACGAAAAGAATATTGGACATGGTTCTTTAGATATGCGAGAAAAGTTGTGTAAGAGGGAATCCATATGAGTGATAATAAAAAAGCAAAAATTTTAGAGACAATACAGATAATCGGTGAAATTAAGGTGACATCTCCTTTGTTAATTGGAGATGGAGAAAAAAATAATGAGGGCTGTGGATGCGTTAGTATTACGTAATCGCAAGGATCAAGCCTATATTCCGGCTACTAGCTTGGCTGGGGTATTGCGCCATCAGATAGTTAATTATCTTGCTACGGATGCGAAAACGAATGAGGTGTTACGCAATATTATTTTTGGATCCTTAAACCAAGGGGCAACAGTTAAAACAGGAGATCATCAAAGTATCCTTCGTGTATATGATGTGATTTTAACAGGGGCAGATGATAAGTCTGATGTATCCATAGTGACACGTGATGGTGTAAGATTGGAGCATTACTGTCGTGTGGCTAAAGATGGTCATAAATTTGATTATGAAGCTATTGAAAAAGGTGCTAAAGGTTCTGTAGAGATGGAAGGCGTGATTCGTCAGGGTCATCTCGATGTGTTGAAAAAGGCTAACACGTCCTTAGAAGATGAGAGCGCCTTGAAGATGATTAGAGAGGCAATCTATACGGTGGTTAATATTCTACATACAGGTATTAGTGTAGGTAGATATACAACCAAAGGCCTTGGTCAGATACAAAGCGATAACATGACAGCTCATGTGTATCAATTAAAAACAATAGACTCTGTATCAAAATGGCTAATGCGTGAACCTAAAAGCGACAAACGGTGATGTTATGCACGAGGGTAGAAATGTAGTGCCGGCTACGAAGGATATGTTCACGATGAAAGTATGGGCTAATATTGACTCTTCTTTAATTGTAAGAACTGTAAGTTCTGATCCAGATATAGATTCTACTATGTTAAAGAGTGGTGACGACTATGTTATACCCGGATCTTCCATTAAAAGGTGTATTACGACATCATAGCCAATATATCTTGGAAAAATGGGTGTATGGGACGGATGGGTCAAGCCATCAGAAGAAAAAGAAGGTGGGGTTAATCGATTCATTCATCTATTCAGCGGCATGATGGATAAACCTGAAAAAAAGATGAAGCGGAAGAACAGAACCAAGAGGAAAACCAAGAAGAAAATATTATCGATGGTGTACGAGTAGATTTCTCAAAAATCTACAAAAAGTAGAGTTTCTGTATCTGAAGCTTATATTAAAACATCAGATTCGATTCGTAAAGATGAAACAAACTCGGAATCGCATTGACCGTTTTTACCGGTGGCACTATTGATTCTGCTTTATTTGACAGTGAACCAATTTGGCAAGTAGAAAAAGATTGCAAAAGAAGGACTAGTTTCTTTTTGAGATAAAAAGTTCATAGTTGTGCAGAAGAAGAAGCGGGCCTTATGTTTGTATTGCTGCGTGATTTGTGGATGGGAAAACTAACATTTGGCGGAGAAGCTAGTATAGGTCAGGGGGCGCTTACATGGTGTTCGAGCAGAAGTTGTATATGATAATGCAAAAATATGTCTTTGAAAATGAATGTGATACAGATGGTAATATAACTAAATATGCTGTTGTGACTAAAAAGCCACTTAAGAAGGCAGATTCAGATTCTAACAAGGGAAACAAGAAAAAGAAGATGTGGAAAATGGCTTTGAAGATATAAATCTATGTATTGGATTGATATAAGCATTAGAATAAAAGGAAACAGTATATATGAATTACGAAATCAATTTGAAATCACTAACAATCAAAAAAAGAGCTGTAGATATAGAGCCTAAGCTTAACTATGAAGCAACAAGTACTTTAGAACATATTGCAAAAAAAGTGAAATCTCCAGCTACTATCGTTGTATGGTCTTTGCATCAAGTGACTTGGGGGATCTGGGATGGTGCTAAACAAGTGACACTACCTCAAGGGGTGGTAGTGGATATGGACTTTGCTACAGAAATACGTGTATTCACAGAAACAGAAGAATTGCATGTGTATAGAAACAAACAAGGTGCTTGGGTAGGTAGATATATTAAAGATTTAGAAGGTACATCAGAACCTACAACAGATACTGTAGATAGCACAGCAAGATTACTAGGTGATCAAGTTCGTGATATAGATGAAAACTTCACTGAATGTAAAGATAGTGGACGCAAAATTCGCCAAATCATACCAAAACCTGAGAACGTAGGAGAAACATATGGATTGGTAACACGAAACTATATTGACTATGTAGAAGAAACAGGACAAGCAACATATAGTGATTATCGATTCGTAGCTATCGTGGGAATGAAGAAGGGTAACATATGAGTGAAAATCAGAAAAATAATGAGACAAAACCACCTAAATATTTTGTAAAGGATAGTAAGAAGATTAGCGCGGATGCTCCATATAATTTTATTTCCCTGCCTACTGATATTTGTGTACCTGGTACAATTTGGGAAGATATTGTAGCAACAAAAGATTCAGTAATGTGTGAAAATGAAAAAGGAGAACAAGAGGTTGACGATAAAGCTACAAAAAAAGCTATAAAGAATATTTTTTTGAAAAGTATGAAACATACATTCAAACATACGGAAAGCATTCAGGATACATTGATTTAGAGATTACTACAAAGCAGGAAACATTAGTTGGAATGCCTGGAAAAACAGATAAAGAAAGTACCTTTTTCTCAATAAAAAAATAATGAGCCTATGATTCCGGTGTAGTAGCCTACGCGGTATGACTCGTAATCTTTTCAAAATTATGACAGCTAGTAGTTTTTAGAACCAATGAAGATTTTTAATAATCGTGTTTTATATTATCGAGATATAACAGGTGGAAATGGTTATGATGAATTGAAGAAGGAGTATTCAAATAATCATTATAACGATGACGAAAATAATATATATGCTTTCGGATTTATTGTTCGGGTAAAAAGATGAGACGGGCAAAAAGCCAGTGGTATATCCAACGAGATACTAAAATTGAATTGAAAGGTGAAAGAAAATCTGGTGCTGTTGAATTTCCTCAGATAGATTGGTCAAAGTTTAAAGAAGATTTATCCTGTACTATTTTTAGTCAATATAGTTGGAAAAGAAAAAAATGTAACAAACTTATATTCTTTTACGTGGGAAAAAGATTGCGAATCAAAAAGAATATAGAGTAGATGATGAAATTATTCAGAATTATTTAAATGATGAAAAACGAGGTACGAATAGCATTAATTTATTATATGCTAAGGATTGTAAAAGATGCCAAAAAGGTTCACAGGGGAGCATATGTATCCCCGGATCTTTCTGAGATTATCGGTATTCCGAGGGGCTGATTTGATTGCACCGTGCTTTTTGTTGTTGATGAGAAATGTGATAGGGTAAAGCATTTTGGACATACTAAATTTTATCGAATTCCTTATTTAAATTCTATTGAAGAACATGTTCCAAGTACACTACAGTACAAAGCGAGTGGATTTTTACAGATTTAGTATTTTGGACTAAAAAGAATTTTTGGGGCGGACGCATTTATTTTGGCGATGCAAAATGTATTGATACGAATAAAGAGCTAATTCATAAAAAGGAATCTAGGGAATCTATTCTTCTAGGGCAAATCCAACTTCTTTCCAAATGTATTTAAAACAAGATGAAGATCCTAGACGTACATTGGAATTATTCGAAATCTACTATTAGAGGTGTTAAATATTATTGGCAACGAAGAAATATTCATGAATATCATGCGAATAATACGGAGAATACTACAGTAAAGTCTTTATTTTTCTAATATTGTTAATTCAGGTGTAACATTTTAAAGGAAAAAGTGTACTTTAAGGATTTAACGGATCTAGAGCTTGGTGCTTTATGTAAAGTTTTTGTTTGCGGTACAGGAAAGTCTACAGGGAATAATTGGAGACACGTAGGACGGAGATTTAAGATTGGAAAAGGAAAGTCTATGGGCTTGGGTACAATTCAGATAAAATCAGTACTATATTTAGATAAAGATGATTTGTATCAAAATGAAAGTATGTGGTCTGAAGATGGAATTTTTACCAACTGTAAAAAGAAGGGTGTTCAGAAAAGTATAATATTGAAATAGTAGATTCATTTATTGGTATGTTTGAAGCGCACGCAAGAACAAGTATGGATAATCACTTTGAAAGTTTAAGGGTTAGTGTAGATGATCTATACTACATGATGGATTCTGGTGGGTTTAATGATGAAATTGAAAATAGGATTGTTCACATGGGAGTAGAAGAAAAAGATGACCCATATAAACGATTTGTATGTCGAACAGCTTTATTAGAACCAAAAGAATTTAAAACCTTAAATAAATAACAGAAAAGTCTAAAAAGAATACAATAAAAATTTAGGAAAGTTGATCATACTGAGTCAACTTTCCTTTTTCAGACTCTATAATAAATGTTGGGGCTACTCATATAAGAGTAGTCGCCAACATTCTTTTACAATAAAATAGACATATACAAACTCAAACCGTATCATTAAAAAGCAACCAAACCATTAAGAAAGGATGAGTCATATATGTCTAACGTCAATTATACAGAAATTGTCTTTAAAATTAAAGAGGAACATATTAAATTTATGAAAGTAAATGATGATGGTTCTGTGCATTTCACACTTGAGATGCCAGTAGCTGAGCAAGTATGTCCACATTGCGGAGCACATACTAGAAAGTCTAAAGGTAAACGCCCTAGAGACGTTAAGTTTGGCGCTACACAACATCACATAGTGACTGCTACCTACTTACAAAGACGTTACAAGTGCCGGGGAATGTAATCACACTTTCATAGAAAAAGAACCCTTTTTGTTTGCCGTTATTTGCGACTCAGTAAAACTAATGTGGAGTATCTATTTAGACAACTTGAAGAAAAAAAGGATCTTACACGGAGATGGCTAAACACGACGATGTTTCTGTATCCACAGTTATTCGGTATTGTTCTAAATTAGCCATTCCAAAGCCTTCTCAATTACCTACTGTACTAGGTATTGACGAATATAAAGGGAATGCTGAAGGCCAAATGTACCAAGTTATCATAACCGATTTAAACAATCACTCTATCGTAGACATTTTACCTAAACGAGATACGCGAGCTCTTATCCAATACTTTAAAAACCTTTTTCTAAAGAAGCTAGAGAACAGGTTAAATACATCGTTATGGATATGTCTCCATTATTTAGGTTAGTGATGCAAACTATGTTCCCTCACGCACATATTGTGGCAGATCGTTATCATGTGTGTCGCTTGGTGAATTGGGCTCTCGAGCGTGTACGTAAGCGTGAGCAAAAAAGGCTAGTGGCATACTCTAGAACCCTCAAATATAATCGAAGAGTTCTTATGAAGAATCCTAGCAAATTAACTGAAAGCGAGCGAATTAAGCTGTTGGAAATATTGCGTATATCCGATGACCTACGACGTGCATATGGGCTTAGATTAGCCTTTTAGGAGGATATTTAAGACATACAGCATACCTAACATAGAAAGGCACCTACAATTATGGTTAAACGCAGTAGAAAACTGTCATTTACCGGAGTTTAGTAATTTTAAAGTCTCCTTTGTTAGTTGGTTCCCTCAAATTGTTAATGCCTTTGTATTACCATACTCCAATGGGTTTACCGAAGGATGTAATAATAACATTAAAGTATTAAAGAGAATAAGTTATGGGTTGCGTAATTTTTGAGCGTTTCAGAGTTCATATACTTCTATTAAGCAAAAAGAATAGCACTAGCTATTTAGATAGCTAGCGCTAAGAACTTTTTATATGAGCGACTCTACATTTGACAAAAGAGCCTTTTTTTATAAATGTAGGTATTTGTCGTACATAGCTAATATTAGTATGCTCTCAGAGTCCCTGCATAACATATGATATCTATCGAGGTTTTTTATAATCACCACACCCCACCCAAGTCGTACAATAGACATGGTGGGAAAGGAGTGGTTCATGATGTCACAGTATTTAACTCTAGCGATTTATGATGTAGCAGATGATAAGCGGCGGAATAAGCTGGTGAAGGTTATGGAATATTATGGGTTGCGTGTACAAGAGTCTGCTTTTGAGGCGATGTTAACGATTAATCAGTGCAGCCGTATGATTGATCGAGCGCTGGATTGCCTAGACTTAGAGGTAGATTCATTTCGGGTTTATGTGATTCGTAATGAAAAAGGATGTGAAAACCTACGGTATAGGCGATATAGAACGAGATGATTGCTATGTTATATAAACTATGGGAGATAGAAAATTAACTATCAGGGGGTTTTGTAATTATGCAAACTTTCAAAAAGTATATACTAGATAAATAAGGTAGTCGTGCAAATCATACAAGGGGGGGAGTACATGATGTCGTAAGTATAAATACCGCCATAAGAGTGTACAGAAATGACGGTATAAAGATGTGTCAAATCTATTGGAGTTATGGATTGTCTGCAAAAATTCCAAGTGTGTGGTGCCTATAGTATGTTGAGTGAAAAGGAGAGCCTATGTGGAAAGATTTAAAAGAATTTTTGTTTAGTAAGACTTCATCTAACGGTCCTATGGTAGAGCAAGAGTCTATAGAAGAAAGAGTAATTGCGAAGGAAGTAGTGAATCGTATGGAATTGCCATTGTTAGAAGAAGTAAAAATGACTTTTGGCGATTATAGTAAGCTTTTTAAATGTGAGCAGATAGATGTTCCTGGTAGTGGAAAAACCAATATGATTGTGACAGACTATACAGATGATGAGGGGATAAAGGAACTTCATATTATTGAAGTCGATATGTGTAAGGATTTAGTGGCTATACGACTTAAGGATACTATGAAAGCTGGAACTTTTAATCTATCAGATATGATACAAATAAAACGGGATGTGGAAGGAGAAATACCGGTGTGAACCTAGATTATTCTGATCAAGACCAATGTATGTGTATAGTTGCTGGATTGTATAGAGATTATACTAAAGATGAAGCTACACATGCGGAGATGATGATGCATACGATTTGGGGAGTTAGAAGCAAATTTAAAAAGGATTATGCCTGTGATACGGTCGAAATATGGTAGAAAATAGGAGATATGTGTTAGGAGGATAGAATGAGAACAGAAGATTTACGAAAAGAGCCAAGTAGCGTATTCGATGAATACGTGGAAACTTTTAAAAGAGAAGGATTTCCTTTTACTTTGTTTTGGAAAGAATGCGGGAAAAACGAGGAATGCTCTTTGACCTGACTTTCGCGGGAGAATGTTCTATGTTGGTGCATGTCTTTGAAAGTGATAAGGATACAGTCCAAGGACATCTATTTGATATCATTCCGTATCGAAATTTAGACAAAACAACAAGAGAGAAAGTGTTACAAATCGTCAACACTAATATGAATCAAGAAAGCTTATTTTATGACAAAACCATACATCGCTTTGTTATACCGGTAGAGATATCTCGAAATGAAGACAAAGATATGAGATTTATATTTCGTGAAATAGGAGAGAGAATTTTACTATGCTTTATGCCGCCCGGAAGTGCCAGAGGGGAAGAAAAGATGAAACTATCTGATGGATTGCAAGCGGTAGTAGACGGTAGTACGCAAACAAGCGAAGATGTAATTATAGGGATAAAGCGACCTTTAATTAATGAATTTGAGAGGATATTGAAAACAAAAAGGGCTATCCAGTTACAAGGTGCAATGGACAGAATAAACTGACAGCGCTAGTGTATTGTGTGTTGCATAAAGGTACTGTACAAAATGTAGGAATGGTGGAAGAAAAAGATGGATCTGTCACGGCCTTTGTGATATACCCAATAGATTGTAGTAACATGCCAGTAAACTTAGTGCACCAAATCGCAGGGGTTTTGCAAGAGACGATGAATTTAGGGTTAGGTAGTGTTACATGTAATCCTAAAAAGGTGAGGTTCACTACGTGCATCGCTTTCATCGAAAACAGTTCTATCCCTACGAAGATTTAGCGGAGCAAATTATATCTCTATTTGAACAAGAGGTTGAGATAGCCTTAGATGTGTTTAAAAGAAACCGCTAGAAGTATGGATTATGATGCATAGCATAGGAACATTGAACAGTATTCACTGATATAAATCTTGTGTTTAGAGATGAGATCTATCATGATAATAAGAAATAAGGAGAAGTTATGGGATTATTTGATGGACAAGAAAGAATAGAAGAAATAATTAGACAAGGGGGCAGCTTGAGAGATGGTACAGTAATTCTGGAGTGCCACTAATGAAAGCAATAGAAAAAGGCATTAGTACGTGATGGTAAAGATGTTGTTACTAAGATGGGCGATAATGGAAAGCTAATCTTAGAATATTTTATGTATCATAATTATGAGGCATTAAAAGTTATTATTATGGAAGATGAGCATTTAGGACCATGTTTTAATACCCTATACCCGGTAGAGACTAGACATTTAACCTCTAATGATATAGAGTGTATTTTACAATGTCGCTAATGCAAATTGTAAAACAGGAATTGTTATACATAATGAAAGTGTAGATACCTTTTGCTATATATTCGCATACGAGACAAATGAATTCGTACCTGAAGGAATTAGTGTAGATATTTTATTATGTATGGCAAACGAAGAGACTAACAACGTATTAGATTACTTAGATACATTGAGAGAGTGCTTTTAATTTATATACATAAGAATAGAGTATGAGTTTGATATCATGAAAGTAGCATAGAGAAATAAAAAAGAAGAGCGCTGGCTCTTCCCACATAAACAGTATTTTATATTGTTTATAAAGGAAGAGACAGTGCTCTTTTTATTTTAAATTATTTAGATCATAACGAAAGAATAGCAATAGTCGGACATAAACAGTGTAGTGTTTTACGCATAGATATCTGGGCTATGAGTATAGGAAATCATCATTCTGCTAGTCCCCGCAATGGGGAGGTAATTCTAAAGGGTTGGGATCTGCTACGGCAGTGCCCGAGCAACAGTGTTTCAGTCCCGCAATGGTGGACGTAAATGGTACAGTGTACCATTTACGCATGGATATCTGGATTTTTAGGAACAGGCTAACGCTATTTTGAAGTCCCCGCAATGGTGGACATAAATAGTGCGGTGCACTATTTATGCATAGATATCTGGACCTAGGCAAAAGGCTAATGTTATTTCTGGGCCCCCGCAATGGGGAAGTAATTCTAAAGAAGAAGAATTTTTTTAATCGATGAAGAAATGGGGCGTTTCAGTCCCCGCAATGGGGAAAGTAATTCTAAAAGAAATACGTTACGCAGCCGGTTTGATGGAGTTGATTAGTTTCAGTCCCCGCAATGGGGAAGTAATTCTAAAGGATAGTAGTGGTACAATCGTGAAGAGTATGCACTAGTTTCAGTCCCCGCAATGGGGAAGTAATTCTAAACTTACTGCGAAAGCGGAGATTTGACAAAAGTTGGAAGTTTCAGTCCCGCAATGGGGAAGTAATTCTAAAAGATATTGCTCTTCGATTACAAGCTGATCGTGAGTTTCAGTCCCCGCAATGGGGAAGTAATTCTAAAGAAAAAGCTCTATTAACTTTTATTCTTGAGGCTAGAGCTCATGTTTCAGTCCCCGCAATGTGGGGAAGTAATTCTAAATATCTAGATATTGCTGACTTCTATCTGGAATGATATTGGTAAACATGTTTCAGTCCCCGCAATGGGGAAGTAATTCTAAAAATGCAAAGTTGAATGCTTACATTACATTGGCTAATGTTTCAGTCCCCGCAATGGGAAGTAATTCTAAATTGAACGTTGGGATTTTGATGTAGTACACGAAGGTGTTTCAGTCCCCCGCAATGGGGAAGTAATTCTAAATTGTATCAGCTTTTGAGCTAATTTAGTATCTAGTTTCAGTCCCCGCAATGGGAAGTAATTCTAAATATATTATTAATCTTTAATCATTATGAAATCTTGAGTTTCAGTCCCCGCAATGGGAAGTAATTCTAAAGGCACCCTTAGAAAACCGCATAGCAAGCCTCTCAAAATACACTTTCCGGCTGAGAACGCAGTTTTGAAAAATAATGCTAACACTACATTTCAAAAATACCTCTGAGACCGCATGGTCACTGGGCCGGCTGAGATTTTTGATTTTCTTTAGAATTTTTTTCATAAAAATAGCTTACTTTATAAAAGTTTTTATAAAAATAGTTCGCAAATCTTATCTATGTAGTACTATATCATATTTCTGGAAATATATCAAGAGCAATTTTTCTTTTTATATCATATTATATGGATGCGTAAATCGTTTTTAACTATCGGGACTTTTATAATTTGATAATCATAAAAAAAGGATATACTAATGATACATACTTCAGAAGAAGTATTTTCTGAAAGAAAGGTATATAGCAAATAGAAAGGAGACTATTCATGGCATCGCTATATATTACAGAACCAGCTGCTAAGATTCGTAAGAGTGGGGGATATTTCGTCGTAGAGTTGGGCGAGGAAATAGTGCAAAAAGTTACCAATCGAGACCGTAGAAGATATTACCGTATTGCACTCTGTAACGGTATCTTCGCAAGTGCTGACGGAATGCATGTTACAGTCTATACCGATTACGTGGATATCCAATTATGGACACTACTATGGATCGTTGTGGGGACCAGATGCGATAGATATTGAAAAACATATGATACAATTTCAACGGGCACAGGATTTTGACTTTTCTTTGCAAATCTCGAAGGTGATGATTCTAGCTAAAGCGCGGAATCAGATGACTCTGTTAAAGCGACATCATCGTAAGGAAATGGATGATATTGTAAATGCTAAGATTACGGAGATTAATACATTGCTACCTAAGATTAGTACAGCTCATTCTGTGAATCAGTTGCGTGGATTTGAAGGTAGTGTGAGTCGTAGTTACTTTGAGGCATTGGGTCGCATTGTACCAGAATCGTTTGCTTTCACGAAACGTACAGAAACGACCGCCGGAAGATCCTTTCAACGCCATGCTAGGGTTGGGCTATAGTATGTTATTCAACGAAGTGCTAGGTGCTGTCATGCATGTGGGGTTACATCCTTATGTAGGGCATATGCATGCCATCCGAAGGGGCATCTTTGCGTTGGTGTCAGATTTGATGGAAGAGTGGCGTGCACCGATTGTAGATGCCTTATGTTTAAGTGTCATCTCACGGAATATGATTACCCCAGACCATTTTCATACAGTGGACCATGGTTGTTACTTAACGAAGGAAGGGCGCAAAATCTTGCTGTACCAGTACAACAAAAAGCTGCGTTCTACGCATCAATATTGGGGTGAACCCTATTCGTATCGAGACTCCATCCAACGTCAATGCCGATCCTATGCGTCGGCCATGGCGAACTAACACGGTTCCCATGTATTTATCATTTGAGATGTATTAAGTTAGAAACAGGAGAGATTGTATGAATTTTGCGTTGTTACAAGAGAAATATCCTATGTTGCAGACATTAGGCCAAGAGGCGGAGAACGCTATGCATCAAGATGCAACGGTGTTTTTATAGTAAATTATTGTATTTTGCAGAAGCCTTTGTCAATTATTTGTATGATGAATTAAATCTGCCGAAACAAGAAGGTGAGACCTTAGAAGTGCGTGTATCAAAATCAGATTTTGTGGACAGTGTGCCAAAAGAGATTGTGAATAAACTGCGCTTGTTACAGCTATATGGGGACATGACGATGCAGGTGCGGTACAACATTTATTGGGTGGCATACGAAACGAGGGATGAAAGATGCCTACTTGCTAGGGGCGATGGCTCTTTAAACTGTTTGTGGATAGTGAAAGCGAGTATCCACCGTATGTATTTCCTATGCTTTCAGAGTCAGCGGAACCAGTGGCACCTATGAATGTGCAGAAAGAATTAGAGCGGATTCAAGGCGAGATGAAAGTGGTGCAGAGCAGTATATCGTATACGATGACACCAGAGGAACGGAAGGAATGCAATCGAGAATATCGTTCGGAAGGGATTGAGGTGTTACGACAAGATAGTATGCTCTATGAGGGAGAGTCGACAGAGCAATGCATTCGAGAGGTGCAGGCGATGATACGAACAGCCATCCGTGAAGCACAGATGGTATCTTCTACCACACAAGTGGCGCAGGCGACAGGAGAAAGCATTACACCACAAGTTTCCCCTACAATTGTACAAGAGTTACAGACCGTGGATGACTCCAAAGAAGTACCGGTAGACAATTTTCTTGATGACAGTTTTGTACAACGCCGTGTGCTCACACCTTGGCACTGTATGCGTGAAACAGGGCATGCATTTTGTCGCTTGTTAGTGCACATGTTGGGAGAACGATATTATACGATTTCACACATTGTAGAGCACGATTACCAGATTGTTTTCACCGTCCAAGGCGATGCTCGGCTACGGGTCGTATATGGTGTATTACAAGAAAAAAATGGCAAGGTCTCTCGTGTAATGCCACAGGAATCGACCCTCGACGAGGAACTAGATGTGATTATCATGGGGTTAGAGGGATGTTCTATCTTTTATACCCCTGAAAGTACAGGCAACTTTCGCACTCGTAGCTCTATGTCTAGAGATATTACAGTCTCAGAACCAGAATCAAGTACTATGCCGTCAGGAAAACAGGATGAATACCATGTGGCGAGACACATGCCAACCTTAACATCACAGGTGGATGGTGGTGCCAGTGCAGTGGATACTTTCACCTATCCGAAAGGACCTGTGGAAGGGATGAAAGTGTACATGAAATGGATTGAGGAAGAGCTGAGTCCACAGGAAATTCGAATTGTGCGCATGGAGCAAGGTCAATTCCACATTCGAACCACCTTTGCCAAAGGCCGTGAAGTAGCAGTGTTTAACCTGTACTATAATCGGTTGGGGCAGATGACGCGCGCCATTCCGTTGGAATCAAAAAGTCGACCAGTCTAGAGTTTGTAGACACCGTGTTAGATATCATTAGCCCTAATCAGATGACCTATTGGGTGAGCACCTAAACGGAAACATGTAGGGTTTATGACAAATGTAAAGACCTATCGTGTGGGCACCTGAAAAGGAATATGAATAGCGTTTAGATACACTTAAAAAGACGTATTAGGTGAGCGCCAAATTGGGTCCAATATGGTTAGCAAATTGCGTAAAAAGTATATGACAAGTTAATTCATAGCCGTTACAATACAAGTATATGGCTATGGCTGTGAGAGAAATAAGGAGATTGAGATGAAAGACACAGAACAGTACCCTTTTGGAGAAACAAGCGATAATGATGTTCCATTTGTAGAAATAAGCAGAGATGACTTCCCGTTTGGTCGTTATGAAGAGGAAACAAATCCATTTGATAGTGGTGACAAAGAGAAACGAATCCATTTTGGATTTGTTGTGGACGGATATCAAGAGGTAACAGACAACCATCCAGAGGTAACGTCTAAAGAGGTGTTTGATTTGCGTAAAGCAGGCAAGCTAGACGAAGCCTATACGAAGGCGTTGCAATTGATGGAGCAACCAAACCTAAGCGATTGGGATATAAAGGCCTACGGATATGTACTGATGTCCTTGATTAAACGTGATGTAGAACGTGGTCATGATGATCACATTAGTACCTATGTATTGGCGTTGCGGAATTTACAAGTAGAGGATGACGAGGTATTTGAAAATAACAAGAATAAATCTCTTCGTCTCTGTGACCGTGGATACCAACAGATAGAGCGACTAGTGAAAGCCAAACGATACAAAGCGGCGCCTCTAGCACGAGATGCATACAAAGCAGACCGATCCAATGAAAAACATGGAACGATTATACTGCCAAATTCTATTCAATGTGGTGAAAGAAGAAGCACAGAAACCAAAACCAAAAGCAAGACCAGTGAGAGGCTATGTAGATGCGTATTTTGGACTACCTGGAAAAAGCCGTGCTTTTTTTGATCAACATATATGGAACCATATTAGTAAGTTAGAAGATGAGCAGGGGGATCTGAATGTAGGGCAGTATTATTTAGCGACTATGGAACATGAATTACCTAAGGACGCGTATTCTAACGTACCTATAGAGAAATATAACTTTATCACGGCAAAAGATGAACATAATAGCAAACCACGGTATAGATCATCTATGTATGGAAAAAAATGGCGAGATATGTATTGGAACAAGTATTGACCTCTAAGGATGTTAGCTTAATGCGACAAATTTGCCGTTCTGTGGAGTCTAAGGAAACAGAACTTAATGAGGATGAGGTATGGGTAATACGGTGGAAGCGTGGAAAAGTATTACAAGCCTGCGGAGAGTATGAAAAAGCACGGCAGTGTATACTTCAAACTATTGAATCCAAGAGTAGAGAGTTCTGGGGGTGGAGTGCATTAGGCGATACCTATGTAGAGGAAGATGATTTGACTGATTTACGTGTTTTTGTCTTGCTATGCTATGGCTTTGTGGTGTAATCCGAAGCTAAAATTAGGAGCGACCTTAAAGTTAAAATTTGCGGAACAACTTCTTAAGCAAGAAAAATACGAAGAGGCTAGTATTGAAGTAGCAAATTGCTAGCAAAATCCTACGGAAGTGGGTAAGAAAAAAATTATGAAGAGAGCGCAACGATTGAGTCAAGCTTCTTGGTATGTGGATAGGCCAAGTAGAACTAGTAATCGAGAACTTTATATGTTATTGCGTGGGTTCATATTGGCAGAGCTAGGCAGTACTTTACAAATGGTGACAGGACAGATGATGAGTTCTTTCACGCATGACCAACAAAAGTTTTACAAAATTGCTTTTTGCGTTGGATTTTAAAAAGTCGCCACTAGAGTGACCTTAACGAATCGAGATTTTGCAAGGTGTTGTGTTTGAACACGGTCAATTTGTGAGAGCGAAATTAGAATGGACTAAGGATAGTAAAGGGAGAGACCGGGCTGGAGCTTTGATTATGTGTGAAATTAAGCCAAGGGAAGATTTCTTGCCCACTGAGTATGGGCTTGTTACCTATATCAATCGCGAGAAAGATGTAGCACATATCACGACAACTAAGCACAAAGAAGTGTTTTTGCAAAAGGCCTCCGACTATCATCTAGAAGAATTAATGGCAGTTTCTTTTTACCTGTACAGAGTATAAAGATGCTAAAAATCGCACGAAATTATCTGTGTATGATGTGGTGCTAGCGGACGATGCAGACGTCAAAAACTGAAAGTTGATGTAATAGGAACCTTTGAAGCGGGAGAGGGTAATTATGGGTTCTTGCAGGATGTAGACTGTATGGAATCAGATTCTTCGACGGGAATATGTGATGAAAATATATACGTAGACGCGAAGTTGATCAGGGACCATAAGTTAGTAGATGAGACCGTTGTGAAAGGGATTGCAGTATCTTCCTATAATTCTAAAAGGGGTAGCTCGGGGATGGAAGTTAGCGACGATTACCAATGTTGACTATGGTGACGGCGAAGTCTATGAGGAAACAGAAGTAACATTTGATACGAACAAACCCGATGAATCCCCTTGACATTCCTCGTGTAATAGCGTATACTGATTAAGTATTAAAGTAGAAGCCATCCGCTTCTCACCTAATGTCATGAAATGTTGGGTACAGATAGTTATTAACTATGCTCGGATGGCCTTGTGCCATCCGATTTTTATCCCTTTGGAGGTGACTAGTATTAGCAAAGATACACCGCGTATTAATGAAGAAATCCGTGCTCGCGAAGTTCGTGTCGTAAGTGCAGATAATGATCAGTTAGGTATTATGTCTGTTCGTGATGCCTTAGCTATGGCTGAAGAACAACATTTAGATCTAGTAGAGTAGCCCCTAATGGTAAAACCACCGGTTTGTCGTATTATGAACTATGGTGAGTACCGTTATGAGCAACAAAAAAACGCGAAAAAGAAGCAAAGAAGAAGCAAAAAAACTTTCACATTGAAAGAAGTTAAGCTTCGTCCTCACATCGAAGATCATGATTTTTTATGTAAAACTTAAAAAAATGCAGCTAAATTCTTAGGTGATGGTAATAAAGTTAAGGTAACGATCATGTTCCGCGGTCGTGAATTGAGCCACCCAGAATTGGGGCTTAATGTGCTGACTCGTTTCTTTGGTGAATTAACTGACCAAGCGGTTGTTGAAAAAGAAGCGAAACTAGAAGGCCGAAACATGACAATGATTTTAGCTAAAAAGGTAATTAGGGAGGAAGAATAATGCCAAAGATTAAAACTCGTCATACTGTACTAAACGTTCAAGTAACAGGTAGTGGTGAATTCAAACGTGCAAAAAGCTTTCAAAAAGCCATATCTTAGAGAAAAATCTCCAGCACGTAAACGTAATCTTCATAAAAGCTACATTGGTTAGCAAATCCGACTACAAACGCGTAGTTAAATGCTTACCATACGCATAAGATTAAAATATTTTTAGTAACATATAACGATATTGGAGGAATACAATAATGGCAAGAGTAAAAACAGGCGTAACAGCGCATGCACGTCATAAAAAAATCTTAAAATTAGCTAAAGGTTACCGCGGTACACGTTCTCGCTTATTCAAAAAAGCGAATGAATCCGTAATGAAAGCATTATACTATGCTCGTCGTGACCGTCGTGCTAAAAAACGTGAGTTCCGTAAATTATGGATCGCTCGTATCAATGCAGCAAGCCGTATCAATGGTTTATCCTACAGCCGTTTCATCGCTGGTTTAACAAAAGCTGGTGTGGAAATCAACCGTAAAATGTTGGCTGACTTGGCGGTACATGATCGCAGTAGCATTCGCGAAATTAGTTGAAATCGCTAAAAACGCGTAAGACACACATATAACGACCTATACGATAGGTTGTGTATAGAAGAACAGTCCTTTGGGGCTGTTCTTTTTTTTGCTTTCATTCAGAATGTTTAAAAAGATCCTATACTATTCAATAGTTTAGTGCTATTAAGAACCTCTTGGTGGTACTAACATATGGTGACATATCAATAAAAAAATACCCTCGAATGTTATGATTCAAGGGTATTTTTATAATATTCATGTGAAATTCTCTAAAATCTATTCCACTACTACCGCTATTCAATTATCTAAGAAACGTCCACAATTGGTCATACTTCATTATCTAAAAAATCGTCCCACTACAGGTAACCTTGCACCGTCGTTTTTATTGAGTCCTTTCAGTACAATCATGATAGCTACATAGATAAAAGCACCGATACTAGCGGTGATTATGATGTTAAAGAAAGTTGGGATACTACCTTGTAAGAGTGGATAGAAATAATACATGGCCACGCCCATGATGGAGGCGGAGATGATATTTTTACCCAACAAGATGATATCGATGAAGTATCCTGTGTGACGATGGATCCAGATGAGATTCAAAAGTGCCGCAAAGCCGATGTCAGCTACTGTTGCATAGGCAGCACCGCCGATGCCTAGAGCGGGAATAGCGGTTAGCTCCCAGTTTAAAATGACTTTCACAATGGTACGCAATCCCCATGTTGATCACGGGAATGCGTGACTTGCCGAGCCCTTATGGGATGCCCGTTGTCACTTGGTGCAGGCCTAAGAAGAAGATAGCCCATGCTAAGATTTGTGTGGCCTCAGTAGCACGTGGTGCGTTATAGATGGTGGATACCACTGGTTCAGCTAAGATGTATAGCATGACTGTAAAAGGAATAGGTAGCCACGAAGGTCAAGCGCATAGATCCCGCTGTGCGGTAGTAGACTTGTTTGACATCCTTGATAGATACAGCGTTAGAAACGGGCGGCACAATGCTTGTGGCGATGGTCGCGGTAATGATGGTGGCCAAGTTGATAAGAGGCACCGCCATGCCCGATAGATAGCCGTAGAGTTCTGTGGCTTCGTGCAGTGGATAGCCGATGTCGATCAATCGTCTTGGAATAATCGCTACGTCTAGCATGGCTACGATAGGTAGCATCATGCTGGCCAAGGCGATAGGGATGAGACAAGTTGATTAAACGTCGAATGATGGACTTGGAACTTTCAGGTGGTTCACTCGTGTCCATAGGCTCGTCCAATCGTTTTGGCAAGCGATAATAGTAATACATGAGGACCACTAAGGCACCGACCGCGCCGATACCAGCCCCTAGGCTAGCCCCGCCGGCGACTATATCAAGTCCGTAAGGAAGTAAGATGTAGTGACCTAGCATGACCACAACGCGCGACAATTGTTCCACAATTTGGCTGATGGCGGTAGGTGTCATCATTTGCCATCCTTGCAAGTATCCGCGATAGCGAGGATATGAGCGTGACGAAGAATACCGCCGGTGAAAGGGCGATTAAGGAATAATAGGCCCTAGGGTCTGTGATGAAATTGATGTCGATGAGCCATTGTGCAGAGCCATAGACGGCGATACTGAACAATAGGCCGAGGACAAATAGCATTTTGAAAGAAATGGAAAATACTTTTTTTGCCCCTTGCAAATCGTATTTTGCTAATTTTTCCGCTGTCATAATGGAAATGGCAATAGGAATTCCCGCATCGGATAGTCGCAAGGCCAATAAGTACCTTTGGAAATGCCATTTGGTAGATACCGATACCCTCACCACTGAGGACGCGAGATAAGAAAAATCCAGTTCAAGCTACCAATAGCTTTCACCACAAACCCCGCAATCGTCAAGATCAGTGTACCTTGTAAAAATCGATTAACCATGATATCTCCTATGTTGAAAGATCTGAATGAATCTGATAAAGACTTATTTTTTTAATTGTACCATAGAATAGGCTTGCTCTCAATAACATTGACCACATTTGAGAAAATAGATTTTTGTTGAATCGCTGTAATAGATACGGTATAATAACGGTATGAAACTCATTAATACTATGTGTTAGAGATATAACAAGGAGGCCAATTATGCCATTAGTATCTACGAAAGAGATGTTTGAAAAAGCCTATGCTGGCGGCTATGCCATTGGTGCGTTCAATGTGAACGACATGGAAATTATCCAAGGGATTGTGGATGCGGCGAAAGTGGAGCAAGCTCCATTGATTTTGCAAGTCTCTGCAGGGGGCTCGTAAATATGCAAAACCTGTGTATTTAACGAAATTAGTAGAAGCGAGCGTTGCTCGATACAGACCTTCCAATTGCATTGCATTTAGACCATGGCGATGATTTTGAAATCTGTAAAGATTGCATTGACAACGGGTTTACTTCCGTTATGATTGATGGTTCTAAACATCCATTTGAAAAAGAATGTAGAGTTAACGGCTCGTGTGGTTGAATATGCTCATAAACATGGCGTTGTGGTAGAAGGTGAATTAGGCCGTTTAGCGGTGTGGAAGATGACGTAAACGTTAGTGAAAAGATGCGCTCTTCACAGATCCAGAGGAAGCGGCTGAGTTTGTTCGCTTAACAGGTGTTGACTCTTTGGCGATTGCTATCGGTACAAGCCATGGGGCGTATAAATTTAAAGGCACTCCATACTTAGACTTCGACCGTTTACAACGAGTAGGCGAATTGTTGCCTAACTTCCCAATCGTATTGCATGGTGCGTCTTCTGTACCACAAGCATTTGTGGAAAAATGTAACTCTTTCGGTGGCGCTATCCCAGGTGCACAAGGGGTGCCAGAAGATATGCTTCGAAAAGCAGCGACAATGGCAGTATGTAAAATTAACATCGACACAGACTTGCGCTTAGCTATGACAGCCAGCATCCGTGAAGTATTGACAAATAACCCTGCTGAATTTGACCCTCGTAAATACTTGGGACCGACTCGTGAAGCAATTCAAGCAATGGTACAACATAAAAATTAAAAATGTATTAGGTTGTAACAACAAAATTTAATGTGGTTTGAGAAAAACTGGCATGTCTTTGATGGTATGTCAGTTTTTTAATAAGGCGAATAGATGTTAGTAGTATCATTGTGACTATAGAGCGTGCGTATTTATTATAAAAGCGTGCGATAGCATGATATTTGTTATGAAAAGAGTAGGATATCATGATATTTGTTGTAAAAAGAGTGGGATAGCATCATATTCGTGATAAAAGAGATTTATATCATTATAAGAGAATTTATATAATCGTATTGAAAGTTACGAAGGGGGAGAATATGGAACTTTCACCACTGTATATAGAGAACATGTTAATACAAATGGCTCGCCATAGTACAGCTATTGAAGGAACCCCTTAACAGAAGCGGAAGTTCGCCAAGTAGTAACGTGCGAGGGTATTCATGAGGGCACATCTGATGGCATACCTGATGATATACCTGATCGCATACCCGATGGTATGGATAGTCGTGAATATTACGAGGTAAGAAATTATACTGACTATGTTCCGTATCTAATGACCGTCCATGAAGAGTCGATATCATTGCAGATTATAAAAGAGATACACCGCCATTTGATGGAGAATATTGCCCATGATGCGGGGGGCTTTCAAAAAGGATTCATAATGTAATTTTTAGGGCGAACTTTATACCTACAGAGCCATATCTTGTAATATCTGAATTAAAGAACTGGTGCGATACATTAGCCTATCGATTAGAGATTGCTAAGACCTTAGAAGAAACAATAGAGGCCATCATGGAACAACACATTCGTTTTTGAAAGAATACATCCATTTTTCTGATGGCAATGGTAGAACGGGCCGAGCCCTAATCGTGCATTCCTGTTTACAACAAAATATACCGCCGATTATCATTCCTAAAGAAATGGGGAGTCGGTATATACAAATGATGGGAGATGGGGATGTAAGGGGGTTAACGGAATTAGGTATCGTGCTATCTAAGGAAGAAATGAAATATTTATAATATATGAAAAAGGACTGTACAACATGCCCTAGGCATGTCATACAGATCCTTTGTTTACGATTAGTTGTATATCTTCGGTGGGAATCACCGCTCTCATATAACTTCTCACTTTTCGATGTACCATACATACATCTTCGGTGGGAATCACCGCTCTCATATAGCTTCTCGCTTCTCGATGTACCATACATACATCTTCGGTGGGAATCACCGCTCTCATATAGCTTCTCGCTTTTCGATATACCGTAGTAATAAGATACTATTGCAAACGAGATTTGTCAATAGGGAAAAGGGTATTTTAAGGAATTTGCTTAAAATATTCTGGTAATGGCGCCTGCAATGCCATCCACTTTTGTGTCATAGGATGTACAAAGTACAGTTCTGACGCATGCAAGCATTGCTTACTTTGCCACGTTAAGGAGCCCCCATATAAATCATCGCCCGCTAATGGATATCCTAGTGCACTAAAGGTGGACTCGAATTTGAGTGGGTCCGTCCTGTGTGTAAGTAACAACGCACATGGGTGTGATGCGGATGTCGCTCTACCACTGTGACATCCGTATGGGCAGGTTGCCCCGTTGGATGTGCACAACGTTCAATGATGCTACCTTCTAAACGAGCAATCGGAAAATGAATTGTCACTATAGATGTGGGAATGACACCATCCGTGATGGCATCGTACACTTTTTGCATACGTGTATGTTGCTTTGTGAAAGCATGCTGAACCAGAGCATTTTTGGCGATGATGACTAGACCGGATGTGTCTTTATCGAGTCGGTGAATTGGGTGAAAGCTAGCATTCATGGCATGCTGTTGAAAGTAAGCTAACACCCCATTGGCAAGTGTGTGGAATCTTTCAGAGGAAGTAGGGTGCATGAGCATGCCCGCAGGTTTATTGATGACCAATAGATGGTTGTCCTCGAAGACGATATCTAGGTCCATGGGCGTGGGTTCGATGTGGGATGTTTTTAGTTAAGTGGATCGCCACAGAGTCGCCGGGATGTAGCAACGTATCCCAAGTGGCAGGGCTTTCATTCACAAGGAACGAGCCCTCACGACGAAGACGACGGCGCATAGCCTGCGACACCTTTTGCTCGCGAATCGCCTGATTCATGGAGCAGGGAGAATGATCTGTGGATAAAGTAAAAGATAAAATAGGATGCATACGATTCCTTACTACGTGCTGTAAATGGTTAGTAAAAATGAAATATCTATACTGTATCATAACATAGGAAGGCGGAGAATTAAACTGCATGATATTTACATATAAATAATATGCAAAAAAACAGAAATTTGCACTAGAAAAATAAAAGTAAATAAATTAAGATATAGATAAGAATATTTTTATTTTTCAAAGGGGGAATAAACGTGTTTATTAATCACAGCAACCATCCGAGCGAACAATGGGATGAAGCACAACGAAAAAGAAGCGGAGTCTTATGGACCGATCTTGGATATGCCATTTCCGACGGTGAATCCGAAAACACACATCAGACGAAGTGCAAGACATGGTGAACCAAAATGGTGAAAGGATTTTTGAAAAGAAAAGCCGTCGGTTGTTATGGTGCAAGGAGAATTTACCTACACATACAAAAATGGTAGATTTTTTGAAAAACATCAGATTAAGGTAGTGAGACAACTAGCGAACGACTTGTGAAAACGCTTGAAGATGGAAAGACTAAGCAAGTTGAGTTTAACTTTGTACAGTTTAGAGAATTTTTAAGGAGAAACATGATGGCGAAGAGAGAAATATTGTTAACTGCATATAGCCCAGTGAGCGACAATACATTTAAAGAAAGATTAAATCAGATTGAAAAGAGCATTGTTAACTTACAGAAAGCTGAGAAAAGTATAAATGAAAAATAGAAGAATTAAAGAAAGGATCAAATAACTTAGATGAAATAGAGAAAGAGGAAAATAAGTTAGTAAAAAAACTGTGAAGAGATGAGAGATTAAAAGGAATACAGAGTAAACTAAATCAAAGCAAAAGATAAATTCGAAAAATAACCCAAATAAAGAAGGGCGAGTGTTGTTTGATACGGTTAATAAAGTTTGGAGACCTAAAGTTGAGAGCGCTGAGTTTGAGTGCTTACACCTAAATCATGCTTATACCACATCGGAATCTGCTTTTTAAAGAGTTAGTGATACCTTATAATAAAAGAGAATGGGTTGATGGCAAAGAAATTGAAGAACATGAAGCATGCAAAATAGATAAGGTATTTGCCTTTTACAACAAAAAGTGAGGACGTTTACTTTAAAAAGATACTTATGATCATAGTGGTGATGAGATAATCAGCGTAGATAATGAAAATGTAACGGTCGGAATGATAAATGAGAAGTTTATAGAGTCCAGATTTAAAAGCAATTCATAAATTTGCAGATAATGGTATAGAGAAACTTGAATTTGATCATCTGTTGGTAGAGGAAAAATAGCGTTAATCCCATTGCAAGTATTCAAAGCGTATTAAACATGGTTGAACTAGTAGAATCTTATATTAAAAGATCATGAAAGTGATGATGTTACTATTCATGTGGATATGAGCGGGGATTTCGTCATATCCCACTAATCTTATTGATGGTATTGAATATTTTTGCAACGCACCAATCATAATATTGGTAAAATTATGTATACAATGTTATTAGATGGCGAAGTAAAAATAGAGCAAATTAATGATATTTTTGATATGCAAAGATTTACAAATGGTGTACATGAATTTATTGAATTTGGTAGTGGAATTGAACTAGATAAATTCTATAAATTAAGTAAAGCGAAAACAGACTTAGAAGACTCTAGTGCTGACTATGATAAAAAAATTAGTGACTTTACAGATGCGGTTAATGGTTTTTCAAATGCTATTACATTATCTGATAGAAATGAGTTTCGGAAGGCAGTAAAAGGAATCGAAAAAGGCATGGAAAAAACTTAGAAACAGATATTTCTGAGTATGATAAAGCAAAAAAATTAGAACAACAAAAACGGGAAGAAAATGAGAAAAATAATGAAAAGAAAAAAAGCCCTTCAGCTATTGACAATAATTTAGGATTATTACAGACTTTCTCTCCAAGAATTAAAAAAGAATATGAACAACTATGGGAAACAGATAATGAATTAGATTATATTTTATGGTGCTTAGATCATAACTTTGTACAACAAGCATTAACTTTTATATTCTGAAATATTACCTGAAAGCAGTATTAGGAGGAGAAAATCCTATTATTCGTATAAATTTTGAAGAGGAATTATTGGATCTACACACTAAGACTGAGGATACATATGGATTTCATTTTTGGGTTTTAAACCATTTTAACTGGGATAAAGGGACTAATAAAAATAATCAAGAAAACACTGTTGAAGAGAAAACAAGTGATGAGAAAAAGCCATCAGAAGAGAAGACAAAGCAATCAAAATCGGATGCAGACTTTTAGATGAATTGCGAGAATCTATTAATGTAGACTATATAGAAATGCCATGGTCAAACAGTCGTAAGAATGTTGAAGATGCTATTCTAAAGATTCAAGACAAAATGGCAACAATACTTCAGCCTATATTAGATGAAGTGAATGGAGAAGAAAAAGTTTCTGTCGACATTGAAATCAATGGTTGATGATTTTGAAAGTAAAGATCCTAAAGAAATTTATGAATGCTACATTCAACAGATTTGTACTATTATTAACTTTGATGATGCAAAAACTTTCATGTCTTGCTGAAAGAAATGCAAAATTGTTAGAAGAGAAATTAGATGTAAAAAGATGCAGATATTTTAGATGTAAACAAGCTAAAAATGCTTTAATTGATAAAGAAGCACAGAAAAATCTAATTACTTCATTAGCTAAAATTACAGCATATCCTAATAGAATGTATGATATTTTGGTGGAAATACAAAAAGAGTTAAGTGAAAACTCAACAGAAAAAGAGTTAGAAGGTACTATAAAAGGGAAAACAAATTATTGAATATGTAAAAAAATATAATAGCGCAGTGGATGATTATTATGATCGATTGGTAACGGCATATATTCTTGAAAGTAAGATTACAGCAAATGGTAGTGTGGATAAAGTCATTAAAGAATGGCTCATCAATGGGAAAGCATGGGTTAATCGTAAAAAGTATATTCAATTTAGTCAAATTAAGAATAAGACCATTGGTAATATATTTATGCCTTCTACGTATGAAAGAAAGGTACTATTTCCTTATAAATTAAGTCATCTAGATGAAAAATACTTTAATCAAGTCTTTGTATAGTTATTTGTGTGCTAAAAAGTTGAATTAAATAGCGAGAAATGGTCGCAAAAAGATAAAGAAATTTTTTTCTGAGATAAAGAGTATATTGATGAAAGATGTACCGGGGCATAGAACAAGATGCTAACTGGAAAACCCTATCACCGAAAAAGTTTAAATGGTGATTTAGAGGAAAAAGATCAAAATGGTGTTTCATATTTGGATTTATTAATTCTAAGAAGTATTTTTGTACCTTATAGATTTTTAAGCAAGTTAGAAATGATTCAGTACATGCTAGAATTGAAAGAAATGAAATGATTAATAAGGATAAGCTAATTGAATTATTGGAGAAAGAGTGTTAAGTGGATAAAAACATTACAAAATAGCCTGAAATAATATATTTTTAAAAAGAGGCTACAAGTCCCAAAACTTATAGCCTCTTTCACAAACCCTATCCCCCAGAAAGGACCCAACATGAAACATTCTATAGTGCTATTTTTAAGTACCTTTGCGACAACACCAACTCTAAATGGTGATGATAATCTTAGACACACAAAATATAAGAATATTGAAGAATCGTCTGTGGATTCGGAAAAACCTGAGGTGGATTGTGTTCAGACTAATGAATCAGCGGTACGCTTTTTGCGAGCAAAACTAGCTAAACAGGGAGAATCCATCGACAAGTTATATATCATTGCTAGTAAAGGTGTAAAACAAGAAGCAGACTTTTTTTCTACAATGGAAAAGAAATGCGTGTATCCCATGTGGAACTGTTTAAGAAGCGGTTAGAAGATACAATCGGGATTCAAGAGGAATAATTCGAGTATATTGATTATGATGAAGATGAACCAGTTGATACAAATATGGAATCTCTGTTAGACTTGGCGGATGAACTCGTAAGAGTAATAGATATCAAGATAATGTAAAAGTACACTTTGATATGACCGGAGGTTTGCGCACAGCAACGCAGATGATGACCTCTTTATTATATTTGTTAAAAAAATTCCAAAGTAAATATTGGGTATGTATTATATTCAGATTTCACTAAAAATACAGTAGATGATATGAGTGAACTATTCGATATCAATACCTTGGTGGCGTGTATCGAGGAATTTACCAATTATGGAAGTACTCGATCCTTACATGAGTATTTTAAAGGCCATGGAACAGACGGTGATGTAATGAGTGACTCTTGCCGAGAATTGCTAGAGGCAATGAATGAGTTCTCCATGGCAGTGGGGTTATGTATTCCGTACAAAATGGTTAAGGCGGTCAAACTTTTACAAGAAAAAATTGCTATATTCCAACAAAGCACAATTAGATCTGTGAAAGAATCCACTTTCAAGTACATGATCAATACCATTGAAACAGAATATAAAGCACTGCTACAGGATGTTGATAATGATGGGAAACTAAAAATTAGCTATTATACATTGGTGTGTAGAAAAGATTTATTACAACAAGCATTAACCTTAAGTACAGAATGGTTACCGTCTATTTTATTTGATGAAAACATATACTATCATAATGACTTACAAAGTATAGAATCAGCTTTAAGTGTAGTATCAAGGCAGATGAAACGGTCTGATAAAGAAAGTTTTGTCATGGCGTATGTGGGAAGACAAACTGATACATCTGATAGATATACAATAAAATATAAAAAAGCAGTTGAATTTTAGGAACCCTAAAATTATTATTAAGTTTATCCGGAAAAAAATATCGCAAGTTACTACAAAAAGAAGATGTAAGGAATCTTTTTAGAAGGACTGGGAATTACGGATTCCAGTTTGTACAAATTCATAATTAGATGTGTAGAGGCGCATGAATTGTTGCAGTTGTTAATAAAAAAAGAAGCAAGAGATAAAACCCTATAACTCGCCAGAAATCTAAAATGGTGACATACATTTGTGATGTGGATTCTTTTCAAAATCGATTCCCTGATGTTAATCAATATTTGCGCAATATATATAAGAAACAAAAATAATCCGGCTATCGGATCATATGAAAAGTTTTTTTGATTGACCATAGTCATATTCTTGGAAAAATTTTTTTATCACGTATCATTATATCTATTCCAGAAGATCAAATGTTAGAAGAGTTGCTCAAATCTATGAAAGATACAGGTCTTCAATTACATAAATCTGATGAAATAGCCGATGATAGAGCGAATAAAAATTGTATTGTTTTATAGAATGCTAGCCAAAGGTGAAGCGAAAACAGACTTACCACAGGAACAGGCGTTACAGTTTATCGTCGAATATCACTATATTAAACAGCTGCGAAATACCATCAATCATGCGAGTGAAGAAGATTATGATATTTCCAGTCAAGAAATCATATCAAGAATTAAAGACCTAATACATGCTGTAGAGGATAAACGTTGGGATAAGCTTACAGTAATGGATGAATTAAAGCAAATTATAGACTTATCAGCAGAGAAATAGGAAAGAATACAACATGAACGTAGAAACAGATATTTTAAAAGAAAATGAGTATACAAAGTTATTAAGCCAATACGCTGGTTTGAACTGAATGAAGACCAAAAAGGATTTGTGCGTGCCATGGCTGATTTTCTTAATGATGACTCAAAGCGGGTTTTCATTTTACAAGGTTGCGCTGGTTCTGGTAAAACATTTTTGATGCAAGGGGTGGCTAAGTATTTATTTAGCAAGAAAAAAAGCAAGTTAGTTTAATAGCTCCAACAGGTAAGGCTACCAAAGTATTGACTAAGAAAAGTGGTTTTATTGCATCTACTATTCATGCTAAAATTTATAACTTTCATGAAGTAGTAGAAGTAGAAAATAAAGAGCGCAATGTAGAGGATGATTTTTTTAAAGGCTCAAGTTGTGGGAGAGTCCGATTGGGTACTTCATTTCAATTTAAAATTTAATGTAGACGATATTTCTACCGTGTATATTGTGGATGAAAGTTCTTTAATAGGAAATAGGGAAGTGGACAATGAAACATTGAAATTTGGATCTGGTAAATTGTTGCATGATCTATTGACATATATTAATCCTAACTTTAAAAGAAAATGCTCGAAAAGTCATTTTTGTTGGAGATATGTACCAATTGCCACCAGTGGGGATGAACCATTCTCCGGCGCTTACTGTGGAAGACATTTATAAAGAATGCCCCTATTTAGCAAGTTTAGATGCAATTCAAATGTATATGTTACAGGCTGTAGTTCGCCAAAAAGAAGGTAGTGGAGTTCTAAAGGTAGCTACGTATATACGAGAAAAGTTAAAGCAACAACGCTTTAATGAATTTCTCATAGAGGAACACCCTCACGATGTTACAAAGATAGCACATGCGCAATTTATTTCTACCTATATGGACGCTGTGAAGAAAAAAAGGGTTGGGTCGAGTTATAGCAATTGCCTACTCCAATGCATATGTGGATATATATAATCGCTTAATTCGGGCGCAATTATTTCCGCAACGTGAAGAGATTACAGAAGGCGACCTTTTACAGATTGTAATGAATACCCTGTGTCGGTGATGAGTATTTGCTAAATGGCGACTTTGTGCGTGTAGCGCAAGTAGGACCACGCATTGTTCGTAAAAGTTAAAATGGGAGAAGAAGAGGTTGAGTTGCTCTTTAGAGATGTGGTCATTGAATTTGAGGGTTGCAAACATAGGGGATTACTGTTGGAAACATTATTGCTTTCCAAAGAAAGAGCGTTAACGAAAAATTGAACGAAAAGCTCTATACAAAGACTTTATGATACGTCACAGTAAAGAGATTGCAGAGGCGACTAAAGAGAGCAAGAAAAAGACACGAAAAAAATAACAGAGTTACTCTTAAAAGATATATATATCAATGCCTTACAAGTAAAAATACGGCTATGCTATCACCCTGTCATAAATCTCAAGGGAGTGAATGGGATACGGTATTTTTAGACTGCAATTTAAAAGCGTGGGTTTAAAAAAATCGGGAAACATTCCAGTGGTTTTTACACGGGTGTTACACGGAGTTCCAATCAGTTGTATTTAGTAGATATGCCTAGAAATCTAGCTATGGATAGTGGTATACGTGCCTATGCACACCATGGTAAGACAGCGAGTATAAGTGCAAGAATAGATTCAGGTAATTTTGCTAGCACAATGGCGACGCCGAATACAACTAGCAATATAGGTATGCCTATTATTATGTCGGCTAGTACAGAGATGTCACAAGGGCTTAACTCTGTTGGGGCAACGCAAACAACAGTACTTTCAGAGGCAGAACTACGAAAACAAGTGACTTGCGATTGGGATAGTATGAGCGTCGCATGCGCAACAGATTGTTCTTCATATGTTACGTGCCTTGGGTGAGATTCCGTGTACTGTAACCGATGTGGCAGACCACGCGTACCATGCCATTGTAACCTTACAAATAGGTGATGTAGAAGGTCGAGTAACAGTGTTTTATAATGGGAAAAATAGTATTACAAGGTTCAAAAATTGATGCCTGTATTCCAGAGGAAGTATTCCAACGGATTACAACAATTGCAGGCAAATCCACAGCACCTCAGGCGCAGCCAACGGTACAGAATCCATTTACAATGGATGGTTCTATGAGGGAAAGCGGGCTAGATTCCATTGCACCTAATGCAGTGGTGCATAGCGTGGTAGATACCTTTGCCTACCCTCCAGAATACGAATATTTCTTGAAAGAATATATGCAACGATTACAGAAGAAATTAGAATCAGCCCACATAAGGATTACGGGGATAGAAGACTTGCAGTTTAATTTGCGGACTACTTTCACCAGAGGTCATCAAAGCGCTGTATTGAACATACATTACAAGGCGAAAGGGACGATTTCCTCAGTGGGAGAGCATGCTCGTGGATGCAAAGATAAAGATTTCACTCAAGAAGTAATGTCCTATCTCTTAGGTTAAATGCCCATAACGAACCATTGTATTTTGTATAACCTGTGTTTATGGCTAGATAAATACAACAAATCGGAGTATAATGGGTATACAAATGTCTATTCCTAGTGGTAGTTGTCTTGTAATAGGCAAGAGTTGAGGAGGGTTTAGTATGAAACAAATACGCTCGTTATTAGTAGCCAATCGTGGTGAAATCGCTATCCGCGTACTTCGTGCGTGTAATGAAATGGGGATTCGTACTGGTTGCTATTTATTCCAACGAAGATGCACTTTCATTACATCGCAATCAAGCGGATGAATCCTATTTAGTAGGAGAAGGTAAAAAACCGGTTGATGCATACTTAGATATTGAAGATATTATTCGGATTGCCAAGGAACATGATGTGGATGCCATCCATCCAGGGTATGGTTTCTTGTCTGAAAATGCTCATTTTGCTAAGCGTTGTGAAGAAGAAGGAATTACTTTCATCGGTCCGAAAGTAGAACATTTAGTGATGTTCGGGGACAAAGTTAATGCTCGTATTCAAGCGAAAAAAAAGCAGATATCCCAATGATTCCCGGTAGTGATGGACCATTGAAAGATTTTTGCGGAATTAGAAGAATTTGTCTGCAAGTATGGCTATCCGTTGATGATCAAAGCCGTGAATGGCGGTGGCGGTCGTGGTATGCGTGAAGTGACAAAATATGAGGAACTTCGCGATGCTTATGATCGTGCAAAATCTGAGGCGAAAATGGCTTTCGGTGATGACGATGTGTATGTAGAAAAATTGATTGTAGAACCAAAACATATCGAAGTCCAAATCATCGGTGACGAACATGGCAATATCGTCCATTTTACATGAACGGGATTGCTCTATCCAACGTCGTCATCAAAAAGGTAGTAGAAGTGGCACCGACCTTCGCTTTATCTCGTGATTTGCGTGACCGTATTTGTGCAGCCGCTGTTAAAATCATGAAACATGTGAACTATGTCAGTGTCGGTACGGTAGAATTTTTGGTAACCGCTGATGGGAATTTCTATTTCATCGAAGTAAACCCTCGTATCCAAGTAGAACATACAGTGACAGAAATGATCACTGGTATCGACATTGTGCATACGCAAATTCGCATTGCCGAAGGTCATGATTTACACAGTGAAGCGGTGGCAATTCCTGCACAAGAAAATATCCGTTGTGAAGGGGTGGCAATCCAATGTCGTATTACTACAGAAGATCCAAACAACAACTTCATGCCAGACACTGGCAAATTGATTACCTACCGTAGTTCTGGTGGTTTCGGCATTCGTTTGGATGGCGGTAATGCTTTCACAGGCGCTGTCATTACACCATACTATGATTCCTTGTCGGTGAAAAGCCACCTCTTGGGCGCTCACTACGGAAGAAACAATTCGCAAAATGTTGCGTTGCTTGCGTGAGTTCCGTATTCGTGGCGTAAAAACGAATGTTCATTTCTTGGTGAATGTGTTAGAACATGAAGTATTCCAATCCGGCGATTACAATGTACATTTCATTGATGAACATCCAGAATTGTTCAACTTGAAAAAAGCGAAGGACAGAGGGACTAAATTACTTCGTTATATCGCGGATGTCACAGTGAATGGCTATAACGGTCATAAAGAAGAAGTGCCTACGTTTGAACCAATGTATATGCCTCCAAACTTAGAAGGAGCTCCAGAGAAGGGTACAAAACAAATATTAGATGAGTTAGGACCAGAAAAAGTTCTCGAAATGGATTCAAGAACAACCGAAAGTATTGTTCACAGATACTACATGGCGTGATGCGCATCAATCCTTATTTGCCACACGTTTACGTACAGCCGATATGGCTCGTGTGGCGGTCGCATAGCGAAAGGGATTGCCTAATTTGTTCTCCCTAGAATGTTGGGGCGGTGCTACTTTTGATGTGGCCTATCGTTTCTTGCATGAAGATCCATGGGAACGGTTGCGCATGTTCCGCGAACAAGTGCCAAATATCTTGTTGCAAATGTTACTTCGCGGTTCCAATGCAGTGGGATACACAAGCTATGCGGACAATGTAGTGCGTGAGTTTATCCGTTTAGCCGGCAAAAAATGGTGTCGATGTATTCCGTATTTTCGACAGCTTGAACAGCTTAGACAATATGAAAGTAGCCATCGACGAAGTGCGTAATCAAGGTAAATTGGCAGAAGTGGCATTGTGCTACAGGGGATATTTTAGACCCTCGCCGTGATAAATATAACTTGGCATATTATGTGAATATGGGTAAAGAATTGGCAGCCGCTGGCGCGAATGTGTTAGCCATCAAAGATATGGCAGGCTTGTTAAAACCGCAAGCAGCGTATAATTTAGTGAGCGCTTTAAAAGATGCCGTAGATTTACCAATTCATTTACATACTCACGAAGGATCTGGTAATGCTATTTACTCCTATGGCCGTGCTGTCGATGCAGGGTAGATATCATTGACTTGGCATACTCTGCCTTCGCGAATGGTACTAGCCAACCTAGTATGAGCTCCATGTACTATGGTTTGACTGGCCATGATCGTCAACCAGAGATGAATGTACACTATATGGAAGAAGCATCCAACTACTTTGGATCTATTCGTCCTTATTACAAAGGGGTTGACCATACATCTTCCTATCCGAACACAACAGTTTACCAACATGAAATGCCTGGTGGACAATACTCTAACTTGCAACAACAAGCGAAAAGCGTTGGCTTAGGGGAACGTTGGGAAGATATTAAACGTGTGTACCACGAAGTAAGTATGCTATTTGGGGATATCATCAAAGTAACGCCATCTTCTAAAGTTGTAGGGGATATGACATTGTTCATGGTACAAAATAATTTGACAGAACAAGATATCTACGACAAAGGCGATACATTAGACTTCCCACAATCTGTGGTGGAATTCTTTAAAGGTTACATCGGTACACCATACTTGGGATTCCCTGAACGATTACAACAAATCATCTTGAAAGGTGAAAAACCATTGGCTGGTCGTCCAGGCGCGACACTTCCAGAAGTTGATTTTGAACTTGTTCGCAAAGAATTGGCGGAAAAAGGTGCTGGTACAACAGATGAAGATGTGATTGCGCACTGCTTGTACTCCAAAGTATTTGACGATTATAGTACTTTCAAACGCGACTATTCTGACGTGAGTGTGTTAGATACGCCAACATTCTTCTTCGGTATGAAACGTGGTGAAAGTGTAGAAGTAACCATCGAAAAAGGTAAAACGTTGGTGATCAAATACATTCAAATGAGTGAAGCTGATGAAGATGGCACTCGTCATGTATTGTTTTGAATTGAACGGTCAACCTAGAACGATCAAAGTTCATGATAAACACATTAAAAACAACAGGCGTGGTTCGTCATAAAGTGGACCCAACAAAACCAGGGTGAAGTAGGGGCTACGTTATCCGGTTCTGTTGTAAAAATTGTGGCACAAGTGGGTCAAGCTGTGAAAAAAAGGCGATGCCCTTGTGGTAACAGAAGCGATGAAAATGGAAACAACGATTACAGCGCCAGTAGGCGGTGTAGTAGGCGTTATCCATGTTCGTGAAGGTAGCCGTATTGAAAGTGGCGACTGCTTGTTAACCATCGAAGAACAAGCGCATGTAGCAAACTAGGTGATACGATTTATATTGTGTCAGTATGTCAGGTATGGGCCAAGTTATGATGTAAATTATGATGTAGGCTATAGTATATAATATGCAAAAACAGGAGCAACTCTGTTGCTCCTGTTTATCATATCTAAAGTAAAAAGGAGTGATTCTTATGGCATTCGCATTGCCAGAACGGTCTATTAGTAAAGGACCTAATTTCATTAGAGATGTATTTGAGCGTGGTGCGGGGATTCCAGGGTTCATTAGCTTTGGCATAGGCAATCCAGCAGGAGAAGTGGTTCCAGTAGAGGAGATTCAAGCGGCTTTCGATCATATTGTACATACGAATCCTCTAGAAATTTTTGCAATATGGTCCCTATGCAAGGGGATGCGAAGTTAGCTGAACAAACCTTGCAACGACTTGTGGAGGTCCACCATATGCCGACAGAACATCAACAGTTGTTGCTGTCTATCGGTGCTGGGCAAGATTTAGGGCTAGTGCCTCGTACAGTATGCGATGCTGGTGATGAAGTGTATATGGATGCCTATACTTTCACAAGCGCTATCAATGCAGTGCGCAGTGTAGGAGCCAAAGCTGTGGGATTCCTACAGATGGGGATGGTATGATTCCAGAAGCTCTAGAAGAGGTCGCAAAAATCTGGAAAGGGCAAATATATTTATTTGATTCCAAACTTTCAAAAATCCTACGGGCATTACTATGCCATTAGAGTGACGGGAAAGCAATTTATGAAATTGCGAAAGCCTACGATTTATTTATTTATGAAGATGATCCCTATGGTGAAATTCGTTTCGCCGGTGAACGTGTGTCGACATTCAAGGAAATGGATACAGATAACCGTGTCCTCTATGCGGGCTCCTATTCTAAAAACGATTTCTGCAGGATTGCGAGTGGGTTTCTTGTATGGTCCAAGCGAAGTGATCCAAGCCATTCAAGTCATGAAGAATAATTGCGATGGTCAAATGCCATTGGTCACACAACGTGTAGTGAGTCATTTGCTAGAACACATCGACTATGATGAGCAGATCCAAAAAGTGTGTCAGGTATACCAAGAAAAATGCCACGTCATGTTGGATACGTTCCGTGAATATGGCAGCTCCAAGGTGCATTTGACAGAACCTACGGGAGGGATGTTTGTATGGATGACACTGCCAGACTATGTGGACTGTGATGCTTTCTTTGAAGAGGCCATTACTCGTAAAGTAGGCATCGTAAAAAGTGGCGCCTTTGCTGCCGATGGCATTCCCTATGGACAACATTTCCGCTTGAGTTATACCGTGCCATCCATAGATGACATTCGAAAAGGTATGCAAATCATTGGAGAATTGACACGAGAATATTGTGGGGAATAGAAAATAGCCTCCTCTAATACTATAATAGAGAAGGCTATCTTTCATACTTCTTATATCCTATGTTATAATACAAATATACCTATAAACATATAGGATATACCATGCGTTCATAAGTGTGAATGGCATTGAGTGTATTGGTAGAGAAAGTTCTGAGAACTTTCAGTTATATAGAAAGAAGGTTTATGATGGCATGTGGAGATAACGGCGGTTGCGCGGTTGCGCATCTTCTAGCGGATGCGGTACGCAACAACCAGTAGATTTGACAGTAAAAACAAATGATAGAAGTCATGTGAAAAAGGTCATCGGCATTGTATCCGGCAAGGGTGGTGTTGGTAAATCCTTGGTCACAAGTTTGATGGCGGTAAAGCCAATCCCGTAAGGGCAAATCTGTAGGGATTCTTGATGGAGATATTACGGGTCCATCTATCCCTAAAGTGTTCGGCTTGAAAGATAAAGTTCGCAGTGATGACGGCAAATTGATGTATCCTATCGTGTCTAAGAACGGCGTGAAAGTGATGTCTGTGAATTTGCTATTGGATGATGAATCAGATCCAGTTCTCTGGAGAGGCCCTGTAGTTGGCAATGTGGTAAAACAATTTTTCTCCGATACGGTTTGGGGCGATGTAGATTACTTATTCGTAGACATGCCTCCGGGAACTGGTGATGTGGCGATGACTGTATTTCAATCCTTGCCACTAGATGGCATTATTGTGGTTACATCTCCCCAAGATTTAGTGTCCATGATTGTGGAAAAAAAGCTGTAAAAATGGCGGATATGATGCAAGTACCTATCATTGGTGTGGTAGAGAACTTTGCTTACTTCCATTGCCCAGATAATGGAAAAGATTATAAAATTTTCGGTGAAAAGTCACATCGATGAAGTGTTGAAAAAAATACAATTTATTGTTACTAGGTCGATTGCCAATTGATCCAAAAAGTAGCGGAATTGTGCGACGTCGGGTGAGATTGAAACGATTACAACAACAAATTTAGAATCAGTTGGCTTTACCAGAGTAGTGTGGACAATACCATAGTGTACAATGTACCTATGGTATTTTTTTCATAGGAGGAACTATGTGTGAACAGAATCATGTAACAGCTATGTATGCTGATTTTTTTGACTATATTGAATGCTCCACGTCACCGTATCATACGGTGGAGGAGTCCTATCGCCGATTGGAAGATCAGGGCTTTACACCATTGTCTATGGACGAAGAATGGAATTTGACAGAAGGGGATTATGTCATTGATGTGTATGGTACGACTTTAGTGGCATTCCATATTGGCAAAGATCCCTAGAGGGACCTTACGTATCGCCTCTGCCCATACGGATTTTTCCGAGATTCCGAGTAAAACCTAATCCGATGATCACCGAAAAAGGCTATGGCAAGCTCAATGTGGAAAGTTATGGTGGACTTATTCAATATACTTGGTTTGACCGCCCACTTTCATTAGCGGTGTGGTGGTAACAAAAGGGGAAGGGCTAGACGTAGAGACACACTACGTCGATATAGCAAAACCAGTGGCCACCATCCCTAGTTTAGCAATTCACATGAACCGCACAGTGAATGAAAAGGCTGTATTCAACAAGCAGAAAGAAATGTTGCCACTCATTCTCATGCGTGGCGTTGGTACAGAGTATGAAGACGATGCGACTCTGTTACAAGCGTTATTAGCAGAGGAGATCGGTTGTGAACCGAAGGATATTCTATCCTATGAGTTGACTGTGTATAATACAGACTCGGTAGAAACGGTAGGCTTTGATGCGGAGTTTATCAGTGCCCCAAGACTAGATAACCTCACCTCTTGTTATGCTTGTTTACAGGGGATATTGAGTGCTAAGGAGCAACAAGCCACAGGGATTCGCATGGCTTTCTTATTTGATCATGAAGAAGTAGGGGAGTCGTACGAAACAAGGGGGTGCCTCCTTGTTGTTACCGAATGTAGTACGTCGTGTGTATCGAGCATTGGGTCTTTCAGAGGAAGCTTGCGATGCAGATATTGCAAAAAGGATTCATGATTTCTTCGGATGTGGCCCATGGATATCATCCAAATTATGGAGAGAAAAACGACATTACAAATTATCCTACATTAAATGGTGGTGTTGTTTTGAAAATAGCCAGCTCCCAATCTTATGCAGGCGATGCAGTGGCCCAAGCGATTGTAACAGACCTTTGTGAAACGCATGGGATTAAGCATCAAATCTATGTGAATCGGTCTGATATACCAGGCGGTTCTACAGTGGGATCTATTTCGTCGGCACAGCTTGTGATGCGGACTATGGATATCGGCTTACCATTGTTAGCGATGCATTCAGCACGGGAATTGATGGGTACCTATGACCAAATCGAGTTGAATCGTTTATTAACAGTATTTTTAGGGGAGGTATAATATGGTTTCCATGATGGCAATTTTTGTAGCATTAGTGTTGAATCGAATTTCTACACCCTTTCAACGCATGTTTTATGTGCAATCCACAGTGAAAGAACAACAAAAGGAAGAAGTTACAAAAGCTTTACAATTGTTGGGTATGATTGTGGTCGCTGTGTATGGCGTGACAGGGAATATTAACATTCTTGGTATTGATGGCGTGACTATCGTACAAACGGTGCTTGCCATTGCCATAGGTGTGGGTTTTTGCGCAAGTCTTAGAGATTGTATCAGTGTCTCACTTGCGTCCCTATTTTTAGAGGGCCAAGAGAAACCTAACAATGTGTATGATCGTTGGATTTGGGATACCATATTTATCTCCGAGTTGCTCGTATCTCATGTGCGCTATGAGTTAGATTTTTCTTACATGGTATTGGCATGGCTATTGTACACAGTGATCCCTTATGCAGTGACACGATATAATATCAGTCATAATATTGACTTTGGTGTGGGTATTAAGGCCTATAAATGGGGGACCATGATTTGGATGTTAGCAAGCCTTGTGTATATATTTGTATTATGATTCTCATTGAGAACGTGATATAATACAAATAGAATTATGACAAATTGTTATACATAGGTATATGACAACGTTCAGAACTAGTCAGTAGGGATGACCGTTCTATGTTTACTAGATAGAAAAGAGGTATTATGAAGTTACATACAGTATATGCAGAGCTTTCGCGTAGAACGTGTAGAACCTGTACAAGAGGTGAATGGTACTGCGTACATGTTGAAACATGAGCAATCAGGGGCACGCTTACTATATATTCAAGCAGATGATTCCAATAAAGTATTCCATGTGGCATTCCGTACACCTCCACATGACAGCACAGGGTGGCACACATTTTAGAACATTCCGTGTTGTGCGGATCCCGTAAATTTCCTTTGAAAGAACCCTTTGTGGAACTTGTGAAAGGCTCTTTGAATACATTCTTAAATGCTATGACCTATCCGGATAAAAACTGTATATCCAGTGGCAAGTAAGAATGATGCAGACTTTCACAATTTGATGGATGTCTATTTAGATGCTGTGTTCTATCCTCGTGTGGCTAAGGATTCTATGATTGTGATGCAAGAGGGATGGCATTATGAGTTGGAATCTCCAGAAGATCTATTGACCTATAAAGGTGTTGTGTATAACGAGATGAAAGGGTATACTCCTCTCCAGATGCACAATTGCAACGTCATAAAATGGCATTATTATATCCAGATACAACATATGGTCATGACTCTGGTGGTGATCCTGACAATATTACGGATTTATCCTATGAAGATTTTTAAGGCCTTCTATGAATCCTACTACCATCCTTCCAATAGCTATATGTACCTCTATGGGGATATGAATATTATAGACACATTGGTGTTTATCAATGACGAATATTTGTCGAAATTCCATGCCATTGACCTAGATTCTACGATTGCTATGCAAGCTCCTTTGCAAGAGGAAATAGTGGCATCTTTCCCATATGGGATTGGTACCGATGAAAGTGAAGAAGGAAAGGTAATGCATTCCTTGACCTATGTGTTCCCAGAAATGACATTTACCCAAAAGCTTAGCCTTTGAGGTTCTTAATCATGCCTTGTTTACATCTGGGTCTGCACCGTTAAAAAGAAGCCTTGGTGAAAGCCAATATTGGTAGCGACGTGAGTGGCTATTATATGGATAGCATGCTCCAACCTTTATTTGAAGTGACTGTTACCGGCTCTGAAATGGATAAACAACAGCAGTTGCAAGATGTGGTAGAAGGCAAATTGCGGGAGTTAGTGGATGCGAGGCTTAGATAAAGAATTGCTTGAGGCATCCTTAAATCGCATTGAATTTACCTTACGCGAGGCTGACTTTGGAGGCCGTCCAATTGGCCTTGCCTACGGATTACGAGTGATGGATAATTGGCTCTATGACAATGATCCTATTGAGTTATTGCAATATGAGCCAGTATTGAAAGCACTCCGTGAGGGACTTTCCACAGATTTCTATGAAAGTTTATTGCGTACCTATATCTTGGAGAATGCTCATAAAGGTTTAATCTCCCTTGTACCCTGAAAAAGGCTTGCAAGAGAAAAAGAGCAAAAAGATAAAGAAAAAAATTAGCGTCCATAAAGGCGACAATGACACAAGAGCAGATAGCTCACATTATCGACCAAACAGCGAAATTAAAAAGAAATGCAACAAGCTGTAGATTCCGAAGAGGCTTTGGCGACAATACCTTTATTGGAGTTATCCGATATTTCTCCAGTAGTAGAAGTAACGCCACGCTGTGAAGTTAACCATAATGGTATTCGTATCCATCATATCGATGTGCCAGAGACGAGGCATTAACTATGTAGGCTTGTATTTCAATATGGAATCCTTGCGTGAAGATGAGTTGTTCTATGCGGAATTACTTTCAGATGTGTTGGGACGACTCGATACAGAACGATATTCCTATGCAGACGTAGCCAAAGAAATTAACTTACATTTAGGGTGGATACACGATGGATGTCCTACCAGTGTCCATCTATAATGAGCGAGATACATTTGTACCGTTGGCGGTGGTTCGTAGCAAAGCCTTAGCATCCAATATTGGTCATTTAACATCTCTTCTGGGAGAAATTATAGGACGTACGAAATTCGATAGCCAAGAACGATTAGTAGAATTGCTAAAAGAAGGTAAAGCTATCTGGGATACAGAGGCGTTCCGTCGAGGTAATACAATTGTCACAAACTTATTATTGGCAAAAAGTATCTTCCATTGGAAAAATTCAGAGATCAAGATACATTGGGGTATTTCCGTCGCTTAGTAGAAGTATTAAACAATGAAACATTGTTAGCAGGTGTGCCGGAGCAATTGTTGAAAGTACAACAACGGTTATTTAGAAAAGATAATTTGGAAATCTCCTTCGTAGGCACCACAGAAGAGTTAGAACGATTCTTAGAACATGTAGAAGATATCACTAGTGTATTGAGCAATGACACATGGGAGTCTCAACTGGAAATGACGAAAACCTATGTGAATGAAGGGCTTGCTACGTCAGCTAAGGTGCAATATGTAGCAAAAGGTGGTAACTTCCGAGACCATGGTGGCACACATACAGGCACAATGAGCGTCTTAGAAACCATGTTGCGCTATGATTATTTATGGAATTTAATTCGAGTGCAAGGCGGTGCCTATGGTGCCTTTGCGAACTTCCATAATAATGGTAATATGGTATTCTGTTCCTATCGCGATCCAAACTTAGAAAAATACATTGAAAGTCTATGATGGATTGCCTACGTATTTACGTGAATTAGATTTATCTCCACGGGAAATGCGTAAATATATCATTGGCACCATGAGCGGATTGGATGTGTCGAATACACCATTCTTACAAGGGGCTCGTGCTATGAGTTTATACTATAGCAAAACCAATGAAGCCAATATGACAGCCTTCCGTCAACAAGTCTTAGATACCACAGTAGAAGACTTGCGAGGATTGGCCGATGTCATCGAAAAAGTACTAGAAGATAATCACATCGTCGTAATGGGCGGAGAACAACGCATCCGAGAGGCAGAAACACTCTTTGATACAGTGAGCAATTTAGTACAATAAGTTCATAGAAACAGCGTATGTTAAAAAGCCATACCTTGTCTGGAGTACCGGTGGGGTATGGCTTTTTATCATAATCTATTATGGATATCGTACAGTTGATATGCATAATAAATTATAACGGAAATGATAGATTCTCTTGACAGTATGACTTTGAAAGGTATACAGTAAATATGATAATCATTATTGTTTTTATGAAAAGGATGTGTTGTAAATGTATAGAAGTAAGAAAGCATGGATATCAGGAGCAATTGCTTCTTGGTGTTTACTTTTCACTAGGTAGTGTGCAGGGAGCTACATCGGACTCTGTATATGTAAGTGCAAATCCAATTATAGAAAAGTTTAAAAGATGAAAGTTTATCAACAACGGTGATTACTAAAGCTGATATTATGAATAGGCAGGCTAAATCTGTAGAAGATATTATTTTTACAGAAACGGGCGTTAGTCGTACAGTAGACGCGATGGGACGTGTAGCTCTGTCAATTCGTGGGGCTGAACCAAGACATACATTACTTTTAATTAATGGTCAACCTGTAATGGGAGAAATGGAGGCATATTTAGGGCAAGGTGATGAATTACAACGGTTGGGGGCGGAATCCATTGAACGTATTGAAGTGATCCGAGGCGCTGCATCCGCTAAATATGGGGCTAACGCTATGGGCGGAGTTATCAATATTGTGACTACAAAGCCAACCGATAGTAGTCAATTAGAAGTGAACGTAGAGGGACGTAGAATTAGGGAAACTCTAGTGTATTTCCGTATAACAATGTATTTCTTCGAGCCAACTCTGGACGCATAGGAAAAGGGAAGATCTCTGTGTATAGCAGTAAACGAGATATCATGCCAGTGTATAGTGAGCAAGAATTTAGAGGTGCCATGAATCAAGTGGGGTCTGTACATAATGCTTTGCGATATTATGGTGATATTAAGGAAGTAGGAGCTCATGCTGAATATGAGGCTAATAAGAATCATCATGTGAGTCTTCAAACTACGTTTTTGGAAAGAAGATACTAAACGAGATATTAAACATTCTGATGATGCTCCAGATCCAGTAGTTCATTATGGAAGAAATATTGAACGATGGAGACATCAATTGATCTATACAGGAAATAACAAAAAGAATTTAGATTGGAAAGTAGATGTTTCTCTATCTAATCAAAAAGAATTTGACAATACAATTTCATCAATAGAAGCATTTTCACCATATGAAGGTAAAAACACATTACGGTATATTGATGATGTGAAACACCGAGAATGGAAAGTGAATGCCAACCTTAATCACCAATTAAATGATCAGCACCTTGTGTCTTATCAAATTGGTTATAGTGAAGAACATGGTGAGGGTAGCTGACTAAAAAGTGCCAAATCTATCTATACAAAAATATATTAACCCATGGGATTTTGATAAAAAAATCTACACAGTGATAAAGGGCGTGGCGAACCAAGCTCTAAGGTGTATGATTATGCTCTATACCGTGATGATGCAGATATACCACAATATGATCAAGCCTATGAATTGTATGGATATAAAGACTCGCACGGAAAAGCTGTTATTCCTAGCTATACCTATCAAGATTATACAAATGATATAGAAGATGAAGATAGGGTTCATACATTTGCAGAAGAATTGCGTTCTGAAAATGAAAGCCTTCGAACACCTAATGAAGATGGTGATTTACCAGATGATGATATTATTATGCGCCGATATTATGACGCAAAAAATATTAAAGTGGCATGGAAAAAAAACTTTCACAGAAGAAGGAACGAATCGAAGAAATCGTCAAACAATAGGAACAGCGACCATAAAAAAAGCCAATTTTGCAGTTTCAGATTTTTGGCGATTTAATAAAAATACCTATGTTATGCCTGTTGTTCGTTGGGATCATAGTAACATATTTGGCAATACTATGACATTTAACTTAGGATTAACTCATTATGTACATGGTAATAGAAATTATCGATTGAAAACAAATGTAGGGACAGCTTATACCGAGCCCTGGTATGGGAGAGTTGTATTACAATTGGGAAATGTATGCAGGGCATGCCATATGATTTTTGGCGTTGGTAAATTAGGATATTATTGGATTGGAAATCCTAACTTGAAACCTGAAACATCAATGAATGTCGATGTAGGTGTTGAGTATGATACAAAAACGACTTCATAGTCGCTTGATGCTGTTCCATAATGATATTAAAAAAATTATATGACAACATATTTTTACTGGGAAACTAATGAATTTTTAATCCTGATGCAGGGAAAGAATACATGGATGGCGCCCCCAGATATGATATATAGTTTTAAAAAAATATAGGAAAAGCTGAGATTACTGGGGTAGAAGGTGAAATTAAATATGCATTCAACTCTAATCTATCTACACGTCTTGGATATACATATTTACATGCACGAAACAAAAAGTGACCCTACAATGCCAGAACAGCTATTAAATAAAACCGGTTCACAAAATCGATATAGGGATTACAGTATGAAAAATAAGAAGTCCGGTTGGCAAGCATCCATATGGGGAGATTACTACATTCATATGTTAGATAGCAATACGATAGCTAACAATGGTAATTATGTACATAATGATTTAGGTAATGGGGACCCACAATATGCTTTTTGCAGAAGAGGGCAAAACAAACCTATGAAAGTAAAAAGTTTTGGTATCTGGAATGGATTGCTCCAAAAGAAACTAGGAAAGGACTCTCTAGTTTATATTGGTGTTGATAATATATTTAATCACCGTGATGACGCACAAGCTCATCAAGAAAGAATGTACAAAAGTAGGCTTACATATGAAGTTTGGTGGAGATAGTGGTGAAAGTAGTTACCAACGAATTACGAAATTATCCCATACAAATTTTGAGACACCATTGAATTGGTTTATTCAAGGTGAGGCAGTACAAGAACCACTTGCATTCTATGGATCCTATCACGGAGAGTGGAGTAGCTTTACTGGTAAAGAGAAACCCAGAGAAGCTAGAGGTTACAGCAACTAGCGCAATAGGGGATGCTTATAAAAAAACTATATTGAAAAGGCTAATCATGGGTATAGTTCTTCTGTACAGCTAGGGGTAAAAGGTAATGTAACTAAAGATACTGCTGTAGATATTGCCTTAGAAGGAAATTCCTATAGTGGAAAGGGACAATCCCTTGATGCAGGGGCTCACGAAGGTATAAAAACAGTGTCATTACAACGGTTGGAAGTAAACCATGCTGTACAAGATTGGAAATGGGCTATTGGCCGTTTGTATGAAGCATTTGGTACGACTGGATATTGGTTTACTGATTCTTATGATGGAGTGAAAGCTATATGGTCTAATCCGTCAACAGAAGTACGGATTGGATATGGAGATTTCCACCGTAGCACAGGTATACACGATTCTGCCTATACACATGCTGTTAAAACATCATTTACTAGACCACCAACAAAAGATGAATGGTTGGGTCAAGGATCATTTGATACAGTGGGGTTAACAGGCGAATATACAGATGGTAGTGTAGTGGTAAAAGACTTTAAAACTATGCGAGATAAGTTGGAAAGTGCTCAAAATCCAGAAGAGGAAAAAAAGCAATTATCGATGCATATATGAAAATCATCGAAAAGGATGACCCCTCAATTGTATAAAAACTCCACGATAGAAGCGGTCAATATTACATGAATAGCTTTATATGGAGAAAAGTTACAGATTACTAATGCGGTGGACAAGTTGTAGGAGAGTATATGACTACAGATTTGCCACAAGTATATACGAAGAGTGCCTCTAATGATACAGCATTGTTAGAAAAAGATGCTACAAAAGCATGGGATGTAACAATGCAAGTTGGGGAAAACAATGAGGATTGGAATCGATATGTTTCTAACTCTGGCTTATTGAAAGATGGATCTTATAAATTGCACTCTGAGTTCTATGGATATGGAACTTATGGAGGGAAGGATGTATTAGAAGACCTTGGGACCACTAATCGAGGTAAACGCTATGGTGGTATAGCAGTATCCAAGTTTGATGCCTCTAAATTTGTTCGCATGACACAAGAGGAAGCGAAAGCTAAGGCAATTACATCGCTTTGGAATAAAGATACTGCTTGGATGACCTTGACGAAAAAATTGCCGAATGGATCTAGAGCTACTGGATTTGTAAAGAGTAATATTTCACCGTTAGCTAAACGTGTATTGGTATTGTTAGCTAGTGAGTTATGGAAACCAGAAAATAATAGTTCCTTGCCATTGCATCTATTAGAAAAAGAAGGATATAGTGTTCCTGTGGTTGGTAATGTATTAGTACAGGATACAATTCCATCCGTAAATAGAGCCCTCTTTGCGCAAGTTAAACATCAACTAGGAAGACATTGGGGAATACAGGCTTGGTATATGCGTTCGATGAATGATGCATTAGGAGTATTACAATATGCCAATGATTCTGGAAATGAGGTATATCCATACAATCAAATTGCAAATGTATTTGGGCTAGGAGCGGTATGGAGACCATCCAATACGTTAAAAGTATCGATGGATATGGGTCAAAATAGAACATCACTAGGTAAATATCTAAACGGAGATACCATGTATACATATGCTGGTAGTACAATTACTACGAAAGGCAGACGTATTGGTTCGTATCCGAAGTTCTGGACACTTCGCCTAGATGTGGGATACCCCGAACAGACAAAAGCTGGTTCATGGAATGCCTATGTAGATTATAAGTATTTTGAACATGGATCATTTATCGGTGGTAATGGAACCCATTCGTTACCAGATCGATATTTAGATGGTGTACAAAGCTTTACCGTAGGAGGTAGATACACGCCAGTACAAAATATTAACCTATATGCATCTTATACATTTAATGCCAAAGGAATCCATAGTAGAGATACGTTATATGGTGGAGAACACTTTGACTTAGGTGACTATACTAAGATTGCTGTTGAGTATAAATTTTTAATATATAAATAATAAAGCTATACCTACATCTGGAGTACCAGATGTGGTATGGCTTTATGAGTTTAGTTCTTATAATGTAATTTACAAGATATAATTTCAATATAGTCGGACTGAACTCGATACACTATTCTGTGTTCATCTGTGATTCTTCGGCTCCAACACCCAGACAATTCGAACTTAAGGGGTTCTGGTTTGCCGATTCCAGTATAGGGTGTACGTTGAATATCACGTATTAATTGATTAATTTTCTTTAGTATTTTTTTATCTGTATCTTGCCAATATAAATAATCTTTCCATGCTGAATCGAACCATATTAGCTTCATAGATTTACTCCTCAATTAGGGCGTGTTCAACACCCTAATCCCGCATCTAATGCAGCAATTCCCTCTCGAATGTGTTGAAGGTTTTCTTTAGAGTAAAAAGGGTCAATACTTACTTCAAAAGGAATGCGCCGTTCACGGCTAAGTTTACGTAAATAGATATGAATAGCTGACGAAATAGTTAACCCAAGTTCACTACATACAAAATCAACATCTTTTTTTAGTTCATCGTCAATCCTTAAGTTTAATTGTGCCATAATATACCTCCTTATGTCTCTATTATACATCTCCATGTAGAGAAAGTATATATAATGTATAGAATTTGTGTATACAAAAATGTGAATAGCAGTGTAGATAATAAGGAGATATTAGAGCTTGTATACTTTAATATGGAATTAATAGATATAATATCCATCAATATAATAAGGCCAACCGATACTATTTATTGTATACAGAAAAACCTTGTTATTAGAATCTACAATAGAGCTGTTTCCTCTCATTGTATTGGTGTAATATCGCCACATATCTGTTTTATACTTGACGAAGTTCCATGTTAATACTTCTTTTACTCTACCATTTTGTACATGTTTTACAGATACGGATATCCAAAGGGCCATTTGAGGATTTTTCCATAAGAAATTGTATCATCCATAATATAGGTGTCTATATTTTCATATCGATCATAGTTTACCCAAATATCTGTTGCATTTGCTGGTGTATGCATACAGAAAAATAAAAATAGAGCAAAGCAAGAAGAGATTAGAGTCATAGTGATTCGTTTCATTAGAAACCTTCTTTCGATTTAATACAGATATCAACTTTAAAATTGTATTTATTATTTATTCTAACATAGGTAGTACTAAATATGAATAGTATATCAAAAAAACACGTACATCAGTGATAACACTGGTATACGTGTTTTTTTGTCGTTTCTAAAGAGATTCCTTACCTATTAGTTAGGAAAAATATACCCATCGATTGCATCGGCTTGTGTAATTTTGCTGTTCACGATGTATGGTTGTTCTACGCCGTGGAAGTTACGTGTTCCGATGGTTCCTTCCATAGTATACCAAGTGTGTTCTAACAATGGTGTGGTAGAGGAATATTCTGTAGGCAATCCGAATGGGGACATATCTGCTACGCAACAGATCATCAAGTCGCGAGCTAATACAAAGTCGTTCCCTTGCAAGGCTTTGTCGTGATAGGAAATGTAGCCAGTAGCAGTGACTGTATAGCCTTTGTATTTGTCGATGTGATTGGATACTTTCAAAATCGTATCATAATAGTTTCTGGATGTTAATGTAATGTGTCGATGTGCGTCGTCGATACCATCGCCGATGTTTTTTTATAATCGTTCGTTGGAACTGGTTCTTTGGTGATGGAAATGATTTGGTCCACAGGTTCTTCTGCTGGTAGTGCAAAGGCTTGAGCATGGAAGATGGATGGACTTAAGAGCAATGTACATAATCCGTACAAGATGGCATTTCTATAAGATGAACCATAGGAACGACGGAATATGTGTTTGCGGGCTTTGATAGTGCTCCATAATAACAAGATAGTCAAGGCCCATAGTAAGGCGATGATATAGGAATTAGGGGCAATCAAACGATAAATAGAGCCTGTTGTTAATAAATATAACAGGGATAGGTCGCAACTAGCAGAGGCCACAATTTCTACAGCGGCATGGATGTTGATGGTAGGGATATACTTCATAATGCATAACCTCCTAACAGTGAAAATACGATACATATCATAGCTGTCCCTAGAATAATGGAAATACTATAGACTTTCACAAACGAACTAGGGAACAAATTACGTAACAAGACGTAGTTTTTAATATCTAATAAAGGGGCCAAAGATTAGAAATGCCAAAATTCCGAGCAATGGAATGACGCTTACAAAAGGACCGTGCGATAATGGCATCTGCGGTGGAGCAGATGGATACGCAAAAGGCCAGTGCCATCATAGCAAGGATGACTAAGATAGATCCGGATAAGGATACGTCATGAAGCCATTGTTTTGGTAAAAATAATTGTAACCCACTACTTAGTATAGACCCAATTATGATAAAGGGCAATAGGCGCAGAGTTTCTTCTTGTAATCTTCCGAAAAATCCTGTGTCTTTCGATAGAGATTTGACCATTGTCAACTGTTTCCATGGTGGGAACGCATCGGTGCGCCCGTAGATGCGAGGGCCACAATATTGACTGACTAGGAATGCAAGCAGTATCCCCAGTAAGGGTCTTCCCCATAGTATCATAGGTTCTTTGGGGAACGCATAATAGGTGGAGAGTAAGACGATGGGGTTCAATAGAGGGCTAATCATGGTAAAGAATAGGCTTATTTTAGGTGCCATACCTTGCCGGGTTAAACTTCGCAGGATGGGAATGACAGCACAATCACAAAGTGGCATGGTACAAGCCATGATGATGGCAAGTATATAGGCAAAGAAAGGTGATTTGTGTAAATACTTTTCGATGCGATACGGCGAGGCATATTGTTCGACTATAACAGAAATGCCCGTTCCTAATAGCAAGAAAGGTATCATCTGCAAGACGATGGCCGTCGTCATAGTGACCCAATTAGGTTGGGCATAGAACATATAGGCTAAGGCCAGTATCGTTAGGACAATTGCATAGGGCTTCCATCGTTTTTTAGGCTCTTGTATAGGCTTTGTCACAGGCCATTGTTTGACATCTGGGCAGGCAATCCAAGCGCTGTTAGGCGCCAATTCGATGTAGGCCGTGCCTTGTTCTTGCGTGGTGTTGCCAATAATGATTGTATCGCCATAGCGTATCTGTGAAAGCGGAATCTCTCCTAGATAGGGCAACTGTGTTTCAATCCATTGTGGCTGTGTTACATAATAGATGTGTTTAATATCTATCATATTGCCTAAGGGAGAGTGAAGAAAGAGGTCTTCAAATGTGTCTAGGGAGCCCATACCATTCCATTCAATCCATAGTTCACGATAGGTATGATCCATTAGGGCTTGTCGACAAGATTCTATCGTTGCCTGTGAATCGTCATCGATGGAAAAGGTACGCACTCTGTGGTCGGAAAGAGCAGGACTTTGTAAGCCCTGCTCAAATTGAAACAGAAGAACATTTGAAATTTTATGACTTTCAATACCAGCAGTGATGGCACTGGTCTTGCCAGAACCGAGAAAGCCCATCACTACATAGGTGGGGATAGTTTGCATAGTGTTACATTGTTCCATTAATAAAAGACTGTAAAGCATCATCGTTCAAAGATGGACCGATGATGGTTAAATAGGAATCATGCAAAGTAGTAGGGGTAATCTCTAAACTACTTCCATTATATTGTACCAAAGCTTGACCTCCTGTGGAAAGGGGAATACAACCTTTTAAGCGTAAAATATGCCCCGTTGTATTCGTTTCGATGAGGGCTTTTAAATGATCCTGCCACTCATCAATGGTGCGTGGTAACGTGCACTCTACAGTGCAAGTTAAGAATGCGTCTTTTGCCTGTGCATGATGCGCGATGTGGTCATGATGGGGAATCTCAGGGTGATTCCGCGCCGTATGATGACCTTTGTGATTTTCAATTGTCTCATTAGGAGCTAAAGATGACACCGCTTGCTCTCTAGGGTACATAGAAATGTATTTTGAAAGCGTAATCTCTTTCCATGGCACGATGTAGACTGGCGCTGCTGGATTTAAGATGCGGATGATCTCCAATGTCTTTTTGCAATAGCTCTTCCTCTTCTTGATGGCTGATAAAAACCTGACTAGAATAGGCGATTTGATCTTTAAAAAGATGCCAAAGTTTTTTTGTAATACATAGGGGCACGCATAGCGTCCACAATGGATACACAACCGGTGAGCTCGATGCGTTTTGCAATGGATGAATCTTTGCAAATAGCGAGGATGTCCGACAATTGGCTAACTCCAGATGGTTCGATGATGATATAGTCCACATCTTGGGTATCCAAAATGTCCACCAAAGCACGCCGGAAATCTCCAGCTAGGCTACAGCAAATACAGCCGGATGTGAGTTCGCGAACTGTATATCCTTGTTCACGAAGAAGGGCGCCGTCCAAATTGACTTGACCGAAATCGTTTTCTAACACTAGGATTCGTCGTGGATCGGGTAATTCCTGAATCAACTGCTGGATAAATGTCGTTTTACCAGCCCCTAAGAATCCAGAGATGATATAGACTTTTACTTTGTGAGAGCTAGCACGTTGTTTGGCTCTAGTAAAAGTACGAGTGATTAGATTCATCATATATCTCACCTCCTATATTGTCATACTATATATAATGAAAGTTCTTGCATAGATAGTATACTCTCTTTCTGTAGGTTATGCATGAATGAGTGAGCATTTCAGTCTTTGTGATGTAGAGTGATTATCAAAATTTAAAATAAATGATAAAAAAATCGAAAAATTAGAAAAAAAGAAGATTGATTTATTTCGATTTATCTGTTATAATGAAATCACGATGTGGGAACACATCAATATAGTATTAAGTTTATATAGTTATATATGAGGTATAAAAACATGAATCAAAAAGTAGCACAAGCTCTAAACGAACAAGTAATTTTCGAATTTAACGCGACATCCACTTACTTAGCTCTTTCCTTAGCTATGGCTGATGCTAACTTCAAAGGTTTCTCCGCATGGTTACGTGCACAATACCAAGAAGAAGTAACTCACGCTTTCAAATTCATCGATTACTTACAAAGCAACAATGAAAAAGTAACATTAGGGTGATGTAAAAAAATACTGCATCTAATTTGACTAATCCTTTAGAAGTAGCAAAAAGCTGTATTAGCTCACGAGCAAATGATCACTGGCAAAATCCACAGCTTATATGCATTAGCATTAGAAGAAAAAGATTATGCAACAGTATCTTTTCTTGAACTGGTTCGTAGAAGAACAAGTAGAAGAAGAAGCAAATGCAACTGACTTAGTAGATCAATTCACATTTGCACAAGATAGCCGTTCTGCACAATTATTCTTGGATTCCAAATTAGGAAGCCGTCAATAATTGATACACTCACTCTTACAATGAAGTGAGAACTTCCTATCACACCTAACACACACAATACATAAAACACAAAACACACAAACACACAAAAATACAAAAACCTAACACACAACATATAAATCACACAATGATAGTGGTAAGAGTGATGTTGTTTGCTAGAATATATGGGGCTGTAACAAATAGGTAAAAACCTACTTCTTGTTACGGCCCCATTTATGTATTACCTGATATACCAATCAGGGATAGTAATGGTGAGTCTATTCCAGAGGTCTGGTGAATTGGTGACAAATGATATAGTAAATGGTAGAGTATGACCTATAGTCTTAGATATTAGAGTAAAAATCAAAAATTTTTTACACAATAAAGTCAAAAAGTCAAAAATATTTGACAAAGGTCAAAAAGTCAGATATACTGTAACCATAAAAAAGACAAAAGGTCAAATAAAAACGAAAGAAAGAAGGTATACGATGAGTATCTTAGCAGATAAAATTGAACAATTTATACTAACGAAGTTATTAGAAGAGCGAGGAAGGGATTACGCTACGAAGAAATGAATTAGCAGAAACTTTGGAATGTGCTCCCTCTCAAATTAGTTATGTATTGAGCACACGCTTTTCTAATGATCGTGGATTTATTGTTCAGTCTAGGCGAGGGCTAGGGGGATCGATTACGATTACTAGAGTGGTAGAACCAATGACTAGGCAAGTACGGATTCCTTTACCGCAAGCACAACCACAGCATGAAGAGGAACCGCCTCTTACAATTGGTCATATTGACAAAGTATTATTTCAATATATGAAAGAATCTCGTATTACAAAACGAGAAGCAGCTATGTTACATGAAGCTTTTGTCAGAATTTTACAAGATGTTCCAACAGAGCGTCGAAAAAGAAGCGACAGAGCGTTTTTTACCGAGCGATTATGAAAATCGTCAATGAGGAGGTGTAGACTATGAAATGTGAATCTTGTGGAAATGAGAATGCGAGCATTCATATGACATCCATTGTGAATGGTGTGAAGGAGCAACATCATTATTGCCCACACTGTGCTAATCAACATGACGCAGGAACGGGATCCATGTTTTCCTCTATGTTTGATGATACATTCTTTAACAATCAATTTTTTGCCAATGTGATTTACCCACAAAGTGCATTGGGCACGAGTAAAACCATTACTTGCCCACAATGTGGCATGACTATGGCGGGATTTAACAAGCAAGGGCGATTGGGTTGTGACGGTTGTTATGAAACCTTTCAACAACAATTGGTGCCACTCATCAAACGCATTCAAGGGTCCACATCCTATGAGGGACGTGTACCCAGACGCGTGGGGGCGAGCAGATTTGAAAGTAGAACAAACAATTAAGCGATTGCGAAGTGAATTGGTGCAAGCTGTAAAACAGGAATTATTTGAAAAAGCGGCACAAATTCGAGATGAAATCAAGTCCTTAGAACAGTCTAGGGCATCGAAATAAGGAGGGTCTATGTTACATACTATTTTAGATGAGGCCTTGTCGCCTTGGATGAAAGAAACTGGCCTAGAACATCGCATTGTCCTATCTAGTCGAATTCGATTAGCTAGGAACTTTACAGGCATTCCTTTTACCAATCGGGGTGATGCCAATCAGTTTGCTACCGTTGATGGGTATATGCGAGCTATGATTAGTCCGTTACAAAAAGGCATATGGTAAGAGTTTTACAAAAATTAATTTAGAGTCACTCAGTTCGGTGGAACGAGATGTATTAGTGGAGAAACATTTGATTTCCCCTAATTTAGCAGATACTAGCCGGGGTCGTAGCGTGATTATTTCCGAAGACGCTCGTATATCCATTATGGTCAATGAAGAAGATCATTTGCGGATTCAGTCAATGGAATTGGGATTGCAATTAGAAACGGCCTATGAACGGGCGGTAGCCATCGATGATGCTATTGAAAGTAAGTATGACTATGCATTCTCCAAGGAGTTTGGATATTTGACAGCATGCCCTACCAATGTGGGTACAGGAATGCGAGCATCCGTGATGGTTCATGTGCCAGCCTTGGCAATGACGGGAAAATTACAACGTATTATCCGCAGTATTATCCGAATGGGATACTCTGTGCGAGGCCTGTACGGAGAAGGCTCTGAGGGATTGGGACATGTATACCAAATTTCCAATCAGCAAACTATGGGCATTAGCGAAGAAAATACGATTGAACAACTTTCACAGATCGTACGAGGTGTGGTGAAAGAAGAGGAAAAAGCTCGCTCGGAATTGTGGACTACTGATCGAGAGGGCATAGAAGATAAGGTGTGGAGGTCTTATGGTATTTTGACCCATGCACGCCGTATGTCTGGGGAAGAAGCGCTAGCTCTATTGAGCTATGTGCAACTAGGCATAGATATGAAATTGATAGATGTGACTATGAACTTTCAAGAAATGCTCGTCATTACACGACCAAATTTCCTTGCCAAATTAGTAGGGAAAGAGTCGATGGGCACACAGGAACGAGATAGTCAGAGAGCACAAGTCATTCGAGATACACTATTACGAGGAACTAAAGGAGGAACACGATGATAGAACGATATACAGAAGGGGCAAAACGTGCACTAGCCATTGCTCAAGAAAAAGCTATTGAATTTAAACATAATTATGTAGGCACAGAACATTTGTTATTGGGCCTTGTGGAAGAAGAAAAATCCGTCTCCGCCCGCGCTTTGTCAGAGTTGGGCGTGAAAGGAAAAGAATTAGAACAAGATGTGATTCGCGCTGTAGGGAAAGGGACACATAATGGTGGTCAGTTACAAATGACACCACGCACAAAACATGTCTTTGGACTTAGCCCAACAAGTCGCCAATAGTCGCGAGTCATAATTACATCGGTACAGAGCACATTTTATTGGGCCTATTGTCCGATGGTGGCGAGCGTAGCTATGCAATTGTTGGCATCCAAAGGGATTCGTCTAGAAGATGTGGTGGAAAAAGTAAATGCCATTGTTGGCGGTGAAGAGGATGGCTCTCATCAAGGTCAAGGTACAGCTAGCGATTTAGGGCGATATTGCTGACTATGCAATTGATTTGAATGAAAGTGCGAAACAAGGGAAAATTGATCCTGTCATCGGACGTGACACAGAAATTCAACGAGTGATTCAGATTTTTAAGTCGCCGCACAAAAATAATCCTGTCCTTATCGGCGAACCGGTGTGGGTAAAACCGCTATTGCCGAAGGCTTGGCACAGCGCATAGTAAGCGGTGATGTACCGGATGCATTGCGGGATAAACGAATTATTTCTGTGAACTTAGGATCTATGCTAGCAGGTGCTAAATATCGTGGTGAATTTGAGGAACGACTCAAAAAAGTGATGGATGAAGTGCAAGCTCATGATGACATGATTGTGTTCATTGATGAAATTCATACATTGATCGGTGCTGGGGCCTCTGAAGGTGCTATGGATGCGGCGAACATTTTGAAACCAGCTTTGGCACGTGGTAATTTCCAAGTCATTGGTGCCACTACGTTAGATGAATATAAAAAGCATATTGAAAAGGATGCGGCTTTAGAACGAAGATTCCAACCAGTACAAGTAGGTGAGCCTAGTGAAGAAGATGCACTTAGCATTTTAAAAGGCCTACGAGATCGGTATGAAGCTTTCCACAAAGTACAAATTACAGACGAAGCTTTGGCGTCAGCTGTGCATTTATCGAGTCGTTATATTGCGGATCGTTTCTTGCCAGATAAAGCTATCGATGTGATGGATGAAGCGGCCTCGAAGGTGCGCATGGCTGTGTTTACTGCCACACCAGATGTGAAAGCCTTAGAAGATGAGTTAGTACAAGTGCGAAAAGAAAAAGAAGCCGCTGTGACTGCCCAAGACTTTGAGCAAGCAACAACCCTTCGAGATAGAGAAAAAGAATTAGAATCTGACATTGCATCGAAACAAGAAGATAGCAAAAAGACAGCGAATCCAAGTTAGTAGTGACAGAGTCTGAAATTGTCGCCGTTGTCTCTGAATGGAGTGGTATCCCTGTATCACGAGTGGCAGAAGAAGAATCGCAACGCTTATTGCGCTTGGAAGAAGAATTGCACCAACGTGTAATCGGACAAGACGAAGCTGTTGTCGCTGTATCGAAAGCGGTACGCCGTGCAAGAGCTGGGTTAAAAGATCCAAAACGTCCTATCGGCTCCTTCTTATTCTTAGGACCTACTGGGGTGGGTAAAACAGAATTGGCTAGATCCTTGGCATCCAACTTATTTGGCGATGAAAATGCTATGATTCGTATCGACATGTCAGAGTACATGGAAAAACATGCGGTGAGTCAGCTAGTGGGAGCGCCTCCGGGCTATGTGGGATATGATGAAGGCGGTCAATTGACAGAGGCTGTTCGCCGTCGGCCATACAGTGTGGTTCTCTTTGATGAAGTGGAAAAAGCACATCCAGATTTCTTTAATATCTTATTGCAAGTTCTGGATGATGGTCGTTTGACAGATAACCAAGGCCGTACCGTAGACTTCAGAAATACGGTTATCATTATGACAAGTAACTTAGGGGCGAAGTATTTAAAAGAAGATACAGTCGCTATGGGATTCTTAGCTACGAAAGGGGAGCAAGAAGCAGTGCAAAAGACAAAGAGTCGATGAAAAAAAGATGTTCTTCAAGCTGTGAAAGCTCATTTCCGTCCAGAGTTCTTGAATCGTATTGACGAGATGATTGTATTCCATGCGTTAGAAACAGAACAATTGGAACGCATTGTACGCATTTTTGTTACAATCTGTGACAACACGATTGCATGAACAAGGAATGGAATTAGAAGTGTCTGAAGAAGCGATGAAAAAATCGTCGCAGAAGGAACCGACTTTGCTATGGGGGCACGACCATTGAAACGTGCTATCCAACGATTTGTAGAAGATCCAATTTCCGATGCCATCCTAGAGGGCGTGCCGGAGAAGGTAAAACACTTCACGTGGTAGTTGAAGGAGATGACATCTTCATTACCGTAAAATAATAGTACATAGTTAAAGGAGCTGTTCCTCGTTATATAGTTATAACGGGAGCGACTCTTTTTGATGTCTTTGCAGTATCGGCGTAGAAATATCCCGAAAGGGAGGATATATGATTTGTATCGATAATGACTTATATCTATTTTACAGAACGCAATTTTTAATTTACACTATAGGTAGGTATGTTCTTAATTTACGTATGAGGTACAACATGAAAGAGATTATTTTAGTCACATCTTTTGGTTCAACTGTAGACAGTGCGAGAGAGAACCAAATTTTTCCAGTAGTCGATGCGATTCGCAAGGCACATCCGAATCATGAAGTGCGGGTGGCTTTCACATCTCGAATTGTCATTAAACGATTAAAGGATAGAGGCATTGTATTCCAAAAATGAAATGGAAGCGATGGAGTCTATTGTAGCGGAAGGGTATGAACGCATTTATGTGCAACCCTACACATTTAGTAGGCGGTGCGGAGTTTGATAAACTGCGCAAAAATATTATGGCTTTTCAAAGGAGAAGGTTCTGTCAAAGAAATTCTGTTTGGTCGTCCGCTGTTATATTTTTATGGGCCAAGAAGAGGAAGTGCCAGATGATTATCAAATCTTACTGGATCGATTTATCCGCACCCTTGATGTTCCTAGCACAGAAGATCTATTACTAGTAGGTCATGGTGGATTCAATGTGGGAAATGCGTCCTATGCAGTGCTACAATTGAAATTGCAACAAGAAGGGCTACACAATGTATCGATTGCTACATTGGAAAACTTCCCAACTCCAGAAGATGTATTACAACGTTGGGAGCAAGAAAAAGAAGTTCATAAAAAAGTACATTTACATCCATTGTTATTGGTTTGCGGTGACCATGCATTGAATGATTTGTTTGGTGATGAAGAAGATAGCTTACTGTCTGAGTTAACAGAAGTAGGTTATGAAGTAGTACCATATGTAAAAGGTCTTGGAGAGTATCCAGAAATTCAAGCCATTTATGCAGAACATTTTGGCAGATGCAATGGAAGGTTTATATCAAAAAAACGTTTATAATCTTAACTATCATAGATACTGATGATAGTGGGTACTACATATACATACATAGGCAATCATGATATACTAAATTAGTTAACGTAGTTTGGGACTGGTGACTTTCACAAGTCCTAGGTAAATAGATAATAGAAGAGGTGTCCTGATGAAAGGTAAATTATATGGTATTGGTGTAGGTCCTGGTGATTCTGAATTGATGACGGTGAAAGCCGCTCGTATCGTAGGAGAAGCAGACGTTATTATTACACCTAAAACAGAAAAGAAAGATGGCTCTGTAGCATTGCATATTGCAGAACCATATATTCAAGAACATACAGAAATCGTTCCTGTCGTATTCCCTATGGTATTAGATGACAACGAGCAATCCAAAGGTTGGGAAGAAGCGCGCCAAATTATTACGGGCTTATTGGAACAAGGAAAACAAGTGGTATTCTTAACGTTGGGAGACCCTATGTTCTATAGCACGTATATGTATGTGTATCGCTTGGTAGAGTCCAGCTGGATTTGAGATTGAAACGATCCCGGGGTAACAGCATTCTGTGCTATCGGTTCTCACTTGGGCTATCCAATCGTGGAAAAAGAAGAAGTGTTGGCCATCATTCCAGCTACAGCACCAAAAGAAAAAATTGATGCTGTATTGGCAGTGGCAGATGATGCAGTTATTATGAAAGTGTACAGAAACTTTGCTGAAGTGCAAGATACACTTCGCAAACATGACATGGCAGAAGATGCGGTGATGATTTCTCGTGTAGGCTTGCCAGAAGAAGAAGTATACCGTAATGTGGATGCATTGCCATCAGATACAAAATTAAACTATTTATCTACAATTTTGGCGAAACGTAAAGATCGTTAAGAGGTATTCTATGAACACTGTACAACGACCAAGAATTGTCATTGCGAGGCACCAACTCTGGTGTCGGAAAAAAACAACAATTGTAGCTGGGTTATTAGCAGCTTTGACAGAACAGGGCAAGTCAGTACAGGCATTTAAAGTGGGCCCGGATTATATTGATCCGGGCTTTCATAAAATTGCTAGCCAACGAGAGTGCTACAATTTAGATACATGGCTTGTACCACCCATAAATTAATTCCTTTCTTTGCGGGTCGCTCAGAAACGGCAGATATTTCTATTATCAGAAGGCGTTATGGGTCTCTATGATGGGGGACGTGAGGGCGTCAGCTCCACAGCACAAGTGGCTAAAGATTTGAATGCGCCAGTGGTATTAGTCATCGATTGTAAGGCTATGGGTGAAAGTGCAGCCGCTATTGCAAAAAGGATTCCGTGATTATGATCCAGAGGTGCAATTTGGTGGGGTTATTTTGAATCGGTTAGGGTCTGATAATCATGAACATATGATTCGGACGGCTATGAAAAAGCTAGGGGTCCCTGTATTGGGCGCTATCCGCCGCGATGAACGGATGCAATCCCCTGAGCGCCACTTAGGATTGACACCGGTGACGGAAATTGATCCCACAGAAGCGATTGCTACCATTCGTGATGCTGTGAAAGTGATGGTTAACTTACAGGCTCTCACAGAATTGGCACAAAGCGCACCAGATTTATCTATAGAAACAGTAGAAGCCGTGGAGTCCGTAGAAAAACGGGCCCGTATTGGTATTGCCATGGATGAAGCCTTTTTCTTTTTACTATCCAGCGAGTTTGGCAGCTTTAGAAGCAGAAGGGGCAGAGTTACATTATTTTAGCCCGTTGCAAGATAAGGAATTACCAGATGTGGATGGGGTGTTCTTCGGTGGTGGATTCCCAGAAATGTTCTTATCGCAATTGGGGAATAATGTATCTATGCGTGATAGCATTCTGCAAGGCAAGCCAAGGGGGTATGCCTATCTATGCAGAATGTGGGGGCCTCATGTATATGACAGAAGCCGTGACAGACTTTGAAGGTAATACATATCCTATGGTTGGCATTGTGCCGGCTACTTGTGAAATGCAACAAACGCTACAACGGGTGGGCTATGTGAGTGCTACCATGTTAGAGCCGAATATTTTTAGGATCTGTGAAAGATTCTTTGCGTGGACACGAGTTCCATTTTTTCCACCATGACACCAACCCGAAGTCCATTTCCATGGGCTTTTTGAATTAGTAGGCGGTCGTAAACCAAAAGCCTACCAAGGTGGTTACGCGCATAAAAATATTCTAGCATCCTATTTTGCTATATCAATTTCTCTGGTAGTGAGGTGGTCGCAAAAACGCTTTTGTAGACTCCTGTGAAGCCTATAGTCAACGTAAAGTATAAGTCAGTATGTGAATGGAGTGAAAAATGCAACATATTCTTGCGTTTTATGCATAATAAAGTAAAAGAAAAATGTTGACATTTTTTTCTGGCTCTGTGTATACTAATATCGTTGACGAGCCGGAGTGGCGGAATGGCAGACGCACTTGACTCAAAAATCAAGCGGGTAACACCGTGTGGGTTCAAGTCCCACCTCCGGCACTAACGATTAGCAGATACTGTGTAACAGTATCTGCTTTTTATATTTCCTTGGTTAAGTTACTTGATGGAGATATTGGGGGATAAACTAGACCAAGATGGTCTATGAGTAAACGATATAGACTTTCACCAATAAAAGAATTGACCCTGTGAAAAATCATATATGATAAACGCAAATCATGATGATAGAAAATAATCAGCAATCATGAACAATCGAAACTGTAGACCATAAGACCTATAAGAATATGTATAGGTAGTATATATAGGAGAAAGGAGGGCCCCTAGGTCGGGAAGGCATCAAAAAGAGTTGTAAAGAAGATATACATAGGTATGTATATAAAAATTCTAGTGAGGTATACGATGGAAGAACATCAATATACAATTAATAAGGGAAGTTTTTACAAGGTTCTTTTTCTACATCATTAATGTTTGCTAGTGAACAGGTGTTGCATCCCCTTACCTTAGATATGGTGACAGGGGCTATTGATTACATGAGTGTTCTTAGTACATCGATGAATGTGGCTATTCTTCGAAATCAATTGAAAGATACTAGCATTGACTATGTGACGGTGAAAGAATATGTACGTCTTATAGATTTGCTAATTCGCAACGAAAACAGCATCAATTATGTGAAAGCTGTGAAAAATTGATGAACTATATTTGAGTCCGTCGAGTTAGTTCGATGCTTATTGCAAGGCGAAGCGAGGATCGAACAACTGAGAACGCTACAAAGGTCCTATCAATATTGGTCTATGCATCATAGAATGGCGATGACACACAGACATTATCTTCATTGATAGTGCACAAATACCATGCATCTCTGGGTAGTGATGACTACTCAGCATGTATTTTTATGAAATTACCATGAAGATGGCAGTTCTGATGTAGTTCTTTTTGACTATTGATGTCTAGTAGGCTATAATAATCTAGATACATAGTCTTTAATTGAAACATTCCACATATAAGGAGTTGAGATAGTTGTTAGGTTTTTATACAAAAACTATTAGGCAATAAAAATGCAAAAAGAAATTAAACGGATTCGATCTATTGTTGAAGAGATTAATGGATTAGAGTCATCATTACTATCCTTGAGCGATACATCTTTGCGTGCAAAAGACACAAGAGTTCAAAAGATAGATTGGCAAAAGGGCGAAACATTAGATGACATTTTACCAGAAGCATTTGCTGTGGTTCGTGAAGCATCAAACGTGTATTGGGTATGCGCCACTTCGATGTGCAAAATGATCGGCGGTATTGTGTTACATCGTGGTAATATCGCAGAAATGCGAACTGGTGAAGGTAAAACATTAGTGGCTACCTTGCCGGTATATTTGAACGCCCTATCTGGTAAAAGGTGTGCACGTAGTAACAGTCAACGATTACTTGGCGAAACGTGACAGCGAATGGATGGGTCGTTTATATAATTTTCTAGGTTTGTCTACTGGCTTAATCGTAGCGGGCTTAGATTATGACCAACGAAAAACAATCCTACGGGGCAGATATTACATATGGTACAAATAATGAGTTTGGATTTGATTATTTGCGCGACAACATGGTTGTTCATGCGGATCAAATGGTACAACGTCCATTGAACTATGCCATCGTCGATGAAGTGGACTCCATTTTAATCGATGAAGCACGTACGCCATTGATTATTTCTGGTCGAGGGGAACGTTCTACAGAACGCTACTATGAATTGGCAAAAGTGGTGCCACACTTGGTGAAAAGACGAAGATTACACAATCGATGAGAAACAAAAACAATTGCTCCTACAGAAGAGGGGATTGCAAAAGTTGAAAAATGTTGCACATCGAAAAACCTGTATGATTCCTCTAACTTAGAGTTAAATCACTTGTTGAGTGCCTCCCTTCGTGCCTATGCCATGATGGAACGGGATAAAGATTATGTTGTAAAAGATGGCGAAGTTGTTATCGTTGATGAATTTACAGGCCGTTTGATGTTTGGTCGTCGTTATTCCGATGGCTTACACCAAGCTATTGAGGCAAAAGAAGGTTTACGTGTAGAACGTGAAAGCCAAACTCTAGCATCCATCACATTCCAGAACTATTTCCGTATGTATGAAAAAAATTGTCTGGTATGACAGGTACTGCAAAAACGGAAGAGCAAGAGTTTAACAATATTTATGGCTTAGAAGTATACGAAATTCCGCCAAATAAAGTATTGGCACGTGTTGATATGCCAGACTTGATCTTTAAAACAAAAGACGCTAAATATCGTGCCGTTGTTCGCGATGTAGTGGAACGTCATAAAACAGGACAACCAATTCTAGTGGGTACGACCTCCATTACGCAATCGGAAATGCTCAGTGATATGCTGACGAAAGCCGGTGTACCGCACAATGTATTGAATGCGAAACATCATGAACAAGAGGCGGAAATTGTTGCTAATGCAGGTCAGCATGGCATGGTAACAATTGCTACGAATATGGCGGGTCGTGGTACAGATATCTCCTTAGGAGAAGGTGTGGCTGAATTAGGCGGTTTACACATCTTAGGTACCGAGCGACATGAAAGCCGTCGTATCGACAATCAGTTGCGCGGTCGTTCCGGCCGTCAAGGGGACAACGGATCCTCTCAATTCTTCCTATCCTTGGAAGATGATTTGATGCGTATTTTTCGGCGCAGATAATATTGCTGGCATGATGGATAAATTAGGTATGGAAGAAGATGAGCCAATTGAGCATTCTTTAATTACTAAATCCATTGAACGAGCACAGAAAAAAGTAGAAAATCATAACTTTAATATTCGTAAGTATATCTTGGAATATGATGATGTTATGAATCAACAACAGGGAAGTATTATACGGACAACGTCGTTTGATCTTAAAATAACCAATCCTTGCGTGAAACGATTTTACACATGGTTGATAATTTGATTATCAACGCTATGAATCAATATGCAGATGAAAAAAATTATATCCAGAAGAATGGAACTATGAAGGCTTACTAAAACATTTTAGAGATTTTACTTCTTAGAGCCGAGCATGTTGACAGTAGAGCAAAATGGAAGAATTTGGCCGTGCAGAATTGCAAGACCACTTGATCGACATTGCACATAAAGAGTATGAAAAACGTGAATCCCTATTTGGTGAAGCCAATATGCGTGAACTTGAAAAAGGCAATCATGCTTAAAGTGGTAGATAGCAAATGGATGGAACATTTAGACTCGATGGATATGTTGAAAGAAGGTATCGGCCTACGCGCATATGGACAAAAATCCATTAGTGGAATACAAATTTGAGGCCTATGACATGTTCGAAAATATGAAAGAAGCTATTACGGATGAAACAATTATGTATTTATACCGCATCCAAATTAATGTGGATACAATAGCAGAAGAAGAACCGGTTGATCATCTAGCTGATGCTAAGACCCACCATGAAGACGTGTTGGAACCACAAAACGTAGACTAGACTTTCATGGCCACGCAGCGAGATGATACATCTCCTGTGCGGCCATTTGTTTTATAGGATGAAAGAAAGAGGTGAATAAATTGTTAGAAGACTTAAAAAGGTCCCTATCGACAATTTAGAGGAGCGTATTTTTGGAATGAGGGATTCACTTTAACATCGCTCAAAAAGAAGAACGCATACTCACATTAGATATAAAAATGAGCGACCCTGAGTTTTGGAATGACCCAGATTCGGCGCGCGATATTTCCCAAGAGGCGACACAACTGAAAAGATGCCGTAGAGGGCTATAAACAACTTGTCACAGATGTTGAAGAAGCGAAACTGATGCTAGAAATGGCAATGACGAAGACGATGTGTCCATGGAAAAAGAATTGACAGCTATGGTCGATGCATTGACTCAGGAAGTAGAGCATCGTGAAGTGTTGCTCTATTGAGTGGAGAATATGACAAGAACAATGCCATTTTGACCTTTCATGCCGGTGCTGGCGGTACAGAAGCGCAAGATTGGTGCTCTATGCTGATCCGTATGTACTTGCGGTGGGCGGAAAAACAAGGATATAGTGTCTCTCTCATGGATGAACAAGTGGGCGATGAGAGTTGGTATTAAAAGTGCCACCTTCCTTGTGAAAGGGGAGAATGCGTTTGGCTATATGAAGTCTGAAAAAGGGGTTCATCGATTAGTTCGTATTTCACCCTTTGATTCTGCTGCACGTCGTCATACCTCATTTTGTGCTGTCGATGTAATGCCTGAAATTGATGAAACAGTAGAAATCAATCTAGATATGAAAGATGTACAAGTCGATACATACCGTGCTAGCGGTGCTGGTGATCAGCACATCAACAAGACCGACTCTGCTGTGCGTATGACTCATACACCAACAGGGATTGTCGTACAATGTCAAAGTGAGCGTTCACAGATTCAAAATAGAGAACAATGTTTAAAATTATTGCGCGCTAAGTTATTTGAATTAGAATTAGAAAAACAAGCGGAACTAAAAGAACAATTGGGCGGTACCTACCAAGCTATTGAATGGGGTAGCCAAATTCGTTCCTATGTATTCCATCCATACAACATGGTAAAAGACCATCGCACTAGTGTGGAAACAGGCAATGTACAGGCTGTCATGGATGGTAGCTTGGATCAATTTATGGAAGGTTTCTTGAAGAAAGAAGCAAATTTATCAATATAATGGAGTAACAGTGAGAAATTTTCTTGTAAAAACAGTAGTATCTGTATTAGTAGTGGCGGGTATCGTAGTAGGTGGCTCCTCCTTGGTATTACCTACATTAGTCAGTAGTCAAGTAGAAGAACGCTTGCAAGGTGCGTTACACCCAGAATCACAATCTATGCGAATCGAGTCATCTCCGTGGGTTTAAATTGGCCATGGGAGACATCGACTCCCTTTCGAGGATATGTAGATGGTGTTACCTTAGGAAAATTAAAAGTACAACGATTGGCTTTTTGACTTGCGAGATATTCAAATCTCTCCCATGGAATTATTCGTGGATCAACGATTGCACTTCACTAGTTTTTGGACAAGGTCATATTGAAGGCATTATCCATCAAGATGATTTAAAACGATACATTGAACAATATTTATCCAATTCCAGTGCGAAAGGGTTAACCATTGAAACTGTGGAAATCTCTGACCGTGGTGTCCTCATGGGGGGGCGTATCGATGTAGGGGGATTCCTTTCTGGCAAGGTGATCATCCAAGGCCGATTGGAAACGGATGGCAATACTTTGTATTTCACTACTGAAAAGTTGTCCATTGGTGGCGCAACGTTGAACCGCTTATCTAGTGGCGCTGTGAAATCGATTCCTCTCTATGACTTTGGAGAGTTCCCGATTCCCGTTCGCTTGAATCGCGTAGAAACCGGTCGTGAAGAAATTCATGTATTTGTACATCCTGTAGCACAATAGGAGGACCTATGAAAGTAAAGCAAATCTCTATCTACACATGGATTTTTATTAGCCTTTCTAGGTGTAGGTATTGTGAGCGGTTTGCTACTTGTAAAAGAGCGCCATCATATTGAGGCGCAGCGAGAGCAAATCGAAAATATCATTGACTATGATGGATTATTGCGTGCTAATGCGTATGAAAAGCGACTCCTTAACAGATGCCGTAGCATCTGCCAAGGAAGCGGGGATTACAGCTTTGGCTATCTATGATAGAACATTGCAAAAGGAAAAAGGATGCAGGGACATATTCACATGTATACCTCCAATGATTTGCAACAGTTGCAAATAGAAGGTACACAACCGTGTATGACCTACATCGGAACCATTCCGGGCAAAGAAGCCTACTTTCAAGAGGTACAGGAAGATTTAGTGCGCCGGTTAGGCAAGGATAAAGTAACAGTGTTGCAAACATCCTTAGGTCCTATTTTTAGGGTTGGCATTGCCAAGTGATTCTTTGAAAGATATGAACTTGGGTATTTCCAAATTACAAGCCCAAGAAGTGGCGAATCTCGGATTCCACGTCATTGTGCGCCCTACGAATTATAAAGGGGTGACCGTGGAAGATGTAGATCACGTGTTTACACGCATAGATGGTATCTCTGGTGTGACAGGTATGGTCTTTGTAGGGAAAGAAGCATTAGGCTATCCATTGCATGTGGACCGCACCTTAGAACAGTTGGAAGCGCGTCATATCCCAGTAGTAGGGATTGAAGCAGTGAACCAATTGCAATACTTCCCACAAGCAGGATTCTTGGAAATGGCCAATGCCAATCATTATAAAGTAGGTAGATTGTACACTGTATCGAAAGAAGAAGTGCGCAAATTAACGCCTCGCTGAGTTAGTGCAATGGTTTTACATTAGCGACATTGAACGAAATATCCGATACAACTTGTTTCCTTTATATGAACAAGGTGTAGATAATAGAACAGCTTTAGAAACTACATTATTTGTAGCGAAACAACTGACAGATAAATTAGAAACACGTGGATTTACTACCGGGGAAGCCTCAATTTACCCAGTGTACTCTCCGAATACTTGGTTGCGATTGTTAACGATGACAGGCGTCATTAGCTTGGCTACGTTGACATTGGGACAATTTGTACGTGTACGCAAACCGTACCTATTAGGCCTATTCGCAGTAGGCAGCATTCTTTCTGTAGCCATCTATATGATGACAATAGGCACAAAGATTATGTCTGCTTGGGCATTGGTTGCAGCAATTTCTGCGCCAGTATTGGCCATGACGATGATCTTTGATTGTTGGTCAAAACGCAACCATGCAGGGTTATCCCCATGGAGAAGTACTGTTGAGTCTGTCGTATATTTAGTGGTGGTCGCTTTGATTGCGACTGTGGGCGGTATCAGTATCGCTGCCATGTTAGGTAGCACACAGTTCTTTTATGGAATTTGCTTTTATTCCATGGCGTGAAATTAACCTTTGTGGCGCCAGTGGTATTAACAGCCATAGCCTACTTACAACGCTTTCCAATTTGGAAAGGCAGAACCATTTCCTCTGTGAAAGATGTGAAAATCGTTCATTACAGAATTTGTACAAATTGATATCAAAGTATATAGCCTATTAATCGTAGGTGCTTTAGCGGTGGTAGCCTATGTTTTTGTAGGACGTAGTGGTCATACAGCAGGGCGTACCAGTTCCATCTTGGGAGCTAGCGTTACGTAGATTTTTGGAAAAATACTATGTATGCTCGACCTCGCGAAAAAGAATTTTTTAATCGGTCATCCCGAAGCATTTATGCTAGCAGCCTATGCCGTAGGACGTCGGATTCCGATGGTATTGCACTTTGCCTTATCCGTGGGTGCTGTCATCGGTATCGCATCCATGGTAGAAACATTCTGCCACTTGCGCACACCAGTGTACATGTCCATCGCCCGTGGCTATGATGGATTACTCTTAGGTATCATCATCGGCTTAGTAGCGATTATAGGAGTACGATTTATCGGCTATGGCATTCGTTGGTTCCAAGGACGAGGTGAAAAGCCATGTGTAAGATCCTCATTTCCGGCTATTATGGATTCGGTAATGCCGGAGATGAAGCTTTATTGAGCTCTATCTTGCAGGGCATTGCTGAATTAGAACCTCAGGCGGAGATTACGGTCATCTCTGGGAATCCCGGGAAACGATGGAGACACACAAGGTGAAAAGCCATTGGTCGCTTTGCTATGTGGAACATATATCAAGCGGTCCCTAGACTGCGATATGCTTATCAGTGGCGGTGGTAGTTTGTTACAAGATGTAACAAGTGCTCGTAGCTTATATTATTATTTGAGTATTATCGCTTTAGCGAATACATTGGGAAAACGAGTGATGATTTATGCCCCAAGGCATTGGACCTTTGCGTAAACCTTTGGCTCGTACCACAGTGGGTCACGTGTTGAATCGAGTGTCCCAGATTACCGTACGGGATCATGCCTCAAAAGAAGAGTTACTTTCACTAGGCATTCATGATGTACCAATTACAGTGACTGCTGATGCAGTGCTAGGCATGCACCCAGTGGATACCACAATGGGGCGTACGATGTTAGAGTCCTATGGGGTGACTATGGACCGACCAATTGTGGGAGTATCTGTACGGTCTTGGAAAGATTGCATAGACTATCAACGAACATTGGCAGAGGCTCTCGACCAAATCCAGACCACTAAGGATGCGCAGATTGTATTCATTCCTATGCAACATCGGGAAGATACGATGGAAGCAGAAACCATCGCTAAACTGATGAGAACAAAGTCCACAGTCTTAGCTGATTCGTATAGTACTACAGAGTTACTAGCGCTCAGTGGTTCTGTAGATGTCATGATAGGTGTGCGACTCCATGCATTAGTATTTAGTGCCTTAATGGAAACACCTTGCGTGGGGATCTCCTATGATCCTAAAATTTTAAACTTTCTTCATATGATTGGTGAACAACCGGTAGGTGATTTACATACCTTACAGGTAAAAGCCTATAGTCGATCGAACAGTGGAAGCCTTAGAATGCAAGACTTTCACAGAGGCAACACTAGGAAAGATTCACGAACTCAGAAGAAATGCCTTAGAGAATGCCCGCATTGCCATCGGCATGCTCGCATGATAAATAATTTACCTTAGAATTGTGTATAACACGGGAGGGTATAGTATGTTAACACTTGAACAAAAACAATTGATACAAGAAAAAGCAAAAGCGATTCGCGTACACATCGTGAAATCTGTAACAGCGGCAAAATCTGGTCATCCAGGAGGATCCTTATCCATTGCTGATGTGATGAGCTTGTTGTACTTTCAAGAAATGAATGTAAATCCCAATGAGCCAAAAGATCCAAATCGCGATCGTTTTGTCTTATCCAAAGGACATCTTTGCACCAGCTGTTGTATGCTACATTGGCAGAAAAAAAGGATTTTTCCCAACAGAAGAGTTGTTGAATTTGCGTAAAATTGACCACATCTTGCAAGGTCATCCAGATATGAAATACATTCCGGGGCGTAGATATGTCTACTGGTTCTTTGGGACAAGGTATTTCCGCAGCTTGTGGTATGGCATTAGCTGGTAAAATTGACGGCGCTTCTTACCGTGTATACTCTGTGCTAGGTGATGGCGAATTAGAAGAAGGACAAGTGTGGGAAGCAGCGATGTTTGCAGCGCATTACAAATTGTCCAACTTAACAGCGTTTGTAGATTTTAATGGATTACAAATCGATGGTGACATCACAAAAGTTATGAGTCCATTGCCAATTGATGAAAAATTCAAAGCTTTCGGTTGGCATGTAATCGTGGTGGATGGTCATGATTTAGATGCCTTACACGCGCGGTTACAGAAGCGAAAGCAACCACAGATAAACCGACTATGGTCATTATGAATACTGTCAAAGGGAAAGGCGCACAAGCTATGGAAGGCCAAGCAGGCTGGCATGGTAAGGCGCCATCTCAAGAAGAATGTGATCAATTTGTAGCGGAATTGTTGGAGGTGTAATCATGGGAAAAAGCGACTCGTGAAGCATATGGTGCAGGCTTAGTAAAAGTGGGTGCCACTCATAAAGATGTTGTTGTATTAGATGCAGATTTATCAAAATCTACAAAAACTGATGAATTTAAAAAAGTCTATCCTGAACGTTTCTTTTAACGTAGGGATTGCAGAACAAAACTTAATTTCTGTAGGTCTCTGGTTTGGCAGCATGGCAAAAGTACCATTTGTATCTTCCTTTGCTATGTTTGCCACAGGCCGTGCTTTTTGAACAAGTGCGCAATGCTGTATGTTATCCAAAATTAAATGTAAAAGTTTGCGCTACTCATGCAGGTATTACTGTTGGCGAAGACGGCGCGACACACCAAAGTTTAGAAGATATTTCCTGCATGCGTACATTGCCTAATATGACAGTTGTGGTGCCAGCAGATGCAGCAGAAACAGAAGCTGTCATTGCTTGGGTACGCAGAATATCATGGACCAGTGTATGTGCGCTTAGGCCGTCTTTGGCGTAGAAGATGTGACACCAGAAGGTTACACATTTGTGCCGGGAAAATCGCAACAATTACGTGATGGTAAAAGATGCAACAATTATTGCTTGCGGTGCCTTAGTGGGACCAGCCATAGAAGCAGCGGCTACGTTAGAAGCAGAAGGCATTTCTGTACGTGTCATCAACATGGCGTCCATCAAGCCAATTGACGTAGAAGCGATTGTAACAGCAGCGAAAGAAACAGGACTATTGATCACAGCAGAAGAGCATAATATCATCGGTGGTTTAGGCAGTGCAGTAGCAGAAGTAGTTGTTAAAGAATGCCCAGTACCAATGGAATTTGTCGGTGTGAAAGATACCTTTGGTGAGTCCGGTACTCAAAAGAATTGATGGCAAAATATGGATTAACAGCGACTGATATTGTAGTCGCTACCAAACGAGGTATGGCGCGAAAAATAGGAAGGGAATGATAGAATGATAGAATTTAGAAATATCCATAAAGTATACGACAATGGGTCTGTTGCTTTAGAGGATGTATCGATTCATATTGAAAAAGGAGAATTCGTATTAGTCTGTGGACATTCTGGAGCGGGTAAATCAACATTTATTAAATTACTTTCACATGAAGTACAACCAGATTCTGGAACGGTTAAGGTAAATGATGTTGATGTGACGCGTATCAAATCTAGTAAAGTACCGTACTTGCGTAGAAAGTTAGGTATTGTATTCCAAGATTTCCGATTATTACCATCAAAAACTGTATTTGAAAACATTGCTTTTCGCCTTGGAAGTTATCGAGGAAAAACCGAAAGTGATTCAAGAAAAAGTATTCAACGTGTTGGAATTGGTTGGATTGAGTGATAAAGCCAATGATTTACCGCGAGGATTTGAGCGGTGGGGAACAACAACGGGTAGCGATTGCTAGAGCCATTGTGAATAAACCATTGGTATTAATTGCGGACGAACCGACAGGTAACTTGGATCCACAAACGAGTCGTGATATTTCTGACCTTTTTCAAAGCTATCAACAACTCCGGTACTACCGTGGTGATGGTAACACATGATATGGATATGGTGTCCTATCTGAACAAACGAGTGATCGCCTTAGAAGGTGGTCGAGTAGTGAGTGATCAAATGAGAGAGCCGCATTCCATGAAAAATTAGAACCTTTAAGTATTATGTAAAAGAAGCCGTCAAATCTATGCGACGCAATGGTTTGATGTCCTTGGCATCTATTTCCACTGTGACACTGTCCTTGTTTATCTTGGGCGTGTTTGCCTGTGGCGTTGTGAATCTTAACAACTTGGCATCCCATTTAGAGAGCCAAGTGCAGATTAGTATCTATTTAAAAAGATAACTTAACAACGCCGCAAGTGATGGAACTAGGCAAAAATTAAAAAGCTTTTACCAGAGTTAAAGGATATTGAATTTGTCACAAAAGATGAAGCTATGAAACGCTTTAAAGAGCGCTTAGGAGAGCAACAGCAATTGTTAGATTCCCCTAGATGGACATAATCCATTGCCAACGTCCTATGTGTTGACTTTCAATACACCTGACCAAGTAAAAACGACAGCAGAAGTGGTGTCTAAATACCCAGAAGTAGAAAGTGCCCATTATGGACAAGATGTGATTGAGCAAATTTTTGAAGTCACAAAAATTATCCGCATCGGCGGTATCGTGCTTATCGGTTTCTTAGCAGGGGCAACACTCTTCATCATTTCTAATACGATCCGTTTAACAGTGTTTGCTCGTCGTAAAGAGATTGCTATTATGAAATATGTAGGGGCTACGAACTGGTTTATCCGTTGGCCTTTTGTATTGGAAGGTATGTTCTTAGGCGCTATCGGTGGTGCTATAGCAGGCGTTGCTACATGGCAATTCTATCGCTATATTACGATGGAAGTAATTGCCAACTTTGCCTTTATGCCATTAGTGCCAATGATGCCATTTATCTATGAACTATCCCTTGGATTAGTTGGTGTAGGTATTTTGGTGGGTGCTATTGGTAGTACCATTTCGTTAAAACAATATATGAAAGTGTAGGAATGATGAAGAAGAAAACAGTAACACTAGTAGCTAGTTTACTATGCGGTTCTATCATGATGGCTACACCGTATTGGTATCAAGCCCAAGATGAAGACTTAACGAATCAATTGTCAAATATCCAACAACAAATGACAAATGAAGCGAATAAAAAGTCGGAAGCGGAAAAAACGATTGGTACCGTATATGAACAGTTACATGCTATACAAATTGAATTAGATACTGCTACTGCAGAATTAAAACAAGTGCAAGCAGATCGGATTCAGTTGGATCAAGATATTACAAAAACAGAGGCGGAACTGAAAGCAGCACAAGCTCGCTTTGCAGTCTCGTGAAAAAGTATTCTACAAACGGGTGAGAGATATTTATATCAATGGCCGTTTAAGTTATTTGGATGTCGTGGTTGGCTCCAAAGACTTTAGCGATTTTTGCAAAACCGTATGGAAATGTTGAAACGTATTTTGCAATCCGATATGGATTTAATCAACACCATCAAAAACAGAGCGTGAAGAAATTGCTAGCAAAAAAAGCTAAGTTAGAGGAAGATCGGGCGAAAGTATTAGAACTAGAAAAAGTAGCACAAGAAAAAAACAAAAACTTGATCAATCAGAAAAAGCTGAACGCCAAGCTGTATTAGAACGGGCCATGAACGACCGTGATACAGCGGAACGAGCCTATAATGAATTAATGGCATCCTCTGCTAGCATTACCGCTATGTTGCAACAACGAGCCGCAGAACGTGCGGCAGCGGCGGCAGCTGCTAGTGGCGGCAGTGGCAGCGGAGGTGCTACATGGGTACAAGGTACAGGTCAATTGGCGGCACCTGTTAACGCACCGATTACATCAGATTTTGGCTGGCGTATTCATCCAATCTATGGTACACGTCGTCTTCATGCGGGCACTGACTTTGGTGTCGATGAAGGAACACCAGTGCATCGCAGATGGTGGTGTTGTGGTGGAAGCCGGCTGGATTAGTGGCTATGGCTATACGGTTATCATTGACCATGGTAATGGTATGTCTACCTTGTATGCCCATAATAGTGATGTAGCCGTTAGCCCGGGACAAACCGTATCCAAAGGCCAAGTTGTGTCTTATTCCGGCAATACAGGTGGTTCCACAGGTCCACATCTTCATTTTGAAGTGCGTATTAATGGGGAAACCAACGGATCCGATGGGATACTTATAGAGGAGACTATGGAAGAAAAAGAAAAGAAATCTATTTGGAAATGGTTTAAAGACATTTTTCGTCGGTATCGATGCGGAACAGGATGGTGTTGGCGATGACGAAGAATTTGACTGGAAATCAATCCTCAAAACTGTATTAATGGGAATACTTGGGATTCTTCTTACCGTTCTCGTTGTTTTGACCGGTGTATTTTTGGTATATCTCTGGGTCTCCTTTAGGGTTTGCCAAATTTGGATATACCTATTACATTACTACGCAATGGGCCATGGAACCACCAAACTAAAGAAGAACTTTTTTGTGAATATGCTGAAAGGCTTAACAAAAGGGACCCATGATAAACATACTACCTATTTGAATAAAGATGATATGAAAGAATTAGAAATGCATACATCTTCCTCCTATAGTGGAATCGGTTTATTATTGGATTTCTCTGACGGTAAAATCTTAAAAGTAGGGGCTACCATGGAAGGACAGCCGCGGAAGCGCAGGTCTGCAAAAAGGGGACCAAATCCTTGCCATTGATGGGACTCCTGTGTCTGATATAGAAAAAAAGACGAGGTAGCCAATCATATTCGAGGAGAAGAAGGTACATTTGTTGTTCTCACCATCCTTCGCAATGGGGAAGAACAAGAGGTTTCTATCGAACGGAAAACGATTGTCATGCCTACCGTAAAAAGTCAAATGCTCATCGATGATGTGGGCTATATTCGGGTCACACAATTTGCTGAAAAAACAGTCGATGAATTTGCGAAAGCCTACGAAGAGCTAGAGGCACAAGGAATGAAACGATTAGTCCTAGACTTGCGTGATAATCCAGGTGGCTTAATTACCACAGCTCATGGTATCGGACAATATATCGTGCCGAAAGGACCGATTGTTACAGTACAAACGAGACGAGGCAAAACGACGGCGTATATGTCACGAGGAGAACATACACTTCTCCCATTAGTGGTGTTGATTAATGGTAATTCTGCAAGCGCCTCTGAAATTATTGCTGGTGCCGTGCAAGATACAAAATCTGGCACTATTGTTGGCACAAAAAGTTATGGTAAAGGTACTGTTCAAAGTGTATTACCAGGCCTTGATGGAGAAGGTATGAAAATTACTATCGCCCGCTATCATACACCAAATGATCGGGTTATCGATGGAATTGGTATTGAACCAGATGAAATTGTAGAGCCTTCCAAAATAGATCCTAATGAGGATGTACAAATGGAACGTGCTATTGAAATTGTAAGAACTCTATGATACAGCGGCTTCGGCCGCTCTATCTATAGAGATAGAGGTTAAAACTATGTTTATAGATCGTGCCCGTATATTAGTGAAAGCGGGAGATGGCGGTAATGGAATGAGTAGTTTCCGCCGTGAAAAATATGTACCACAAGGGGGACCGAATGGTGGTGATGGAGGCAAAGGGGCCGACATTATTTTTAAAAAGCAGACAGAAATATCAATACACTTGTTGATTTTTAGATATAAACGTCAATTTAAAGGCGATACTGGTGGTGCTGGACAAAGTGCTAACAAGCATGGTCGTGGCGCTGAGAACTTGATTGTATCAGTTCCATTGGGGACCACGATTACCGATGAAGAGTCTGGCAAATTAATGGCGGACTTGGTGGAAGATGGACAAACCTACATGGTTGCCAAAGGTGGTCGAGGTGGCCGTGGTAATGCGCGCTTTCAAACGAGTGCTAACCGTGTTCCAACCTTTGCGGAAAAAGGGGAACCAGGGGAAGAACGTTGGTTGAACCTAGAGCTGAAAGTGTTAGCAGACGTGGGACTGTTGGGCTATCCAAGTGTGGGTAAATCCTCTATCATCCGCAAAGTATCTTCTGCGAAACCAGAAGTAGCTGCGTACCACTTTACTACACTAACTCCAGTACTAGGGGTAGTGTCTGTAGCACCAGGTAAAAGTTTCGTTATGGCAGATATTCCAGGTTTGATTGAAGGAGCTAGTGAAGGTGTAGGCTTAGGCCATTCCTTCTTGCGCCATGTAGAGCGTAGCAATATCTTGTTGCATGTCCTTGATGTATCTGGATTAGAAGGCCGTGACCCGATTGAAGACTTTCACAAAATCAATGAAGAACTGGCAAAAATACAGTGAAAAAAATTGAGCAAGAAAAACAACTTATCGTATTGAATAAAACAGATTTATTACAAGACGAAGACACATTGCCACGAGTGACGAAATACTTTGCAGATCAAGACTATGAAGTATTTGCGGTGAACGCATTGACTGGGGAAGGGTTACCAGCCTTAGTAGAACGAGCTTGGTACTATGTAGAAAATTATGTGCCAGAACCAGAAGTAGTAGATGACACTGTATACTATGAAGCTAAACCGGATACAGATTTCGTCATCACTCGTGGAGATGATGCATCCTATATTATCAGCGGTTCCCGTATTGAAAAAAATTGGTGGCTATGACGAACCTTGATGATGAGCAAGCGTTGCGCAGATTCCAAAAAGATTTGGCGCTATATGGATTTAGATGCGGAATTGAAAAAAACGTGGCATTCAAGATGGCGATGAAGTCGTTATCGGAGAACAACGTTTTACATTCCATGATTAGGAGATAGCATGACAGGCAAACAAAAACGATATTTACGAGCTTTGGCCAGCACTATGCCAGCGGTTGTGATGATCGGTAAAGGGGGATTGGAAAATCCCGTGATCGACAGCGCTCGTGCAAAGCGATCACAAAACGTGAGTTAATCAAAGTGAAAGTACTGAACAACTGCTTGGAAGATCCAAAAGAGATTTTACCAACATTAGCAGACATGTTAGGTGCAGAATTAGTACAAATTATTGGTCATAATGGGGTCTTATATAAAAAAGCAAAAGATCCAAAAATTGAGTTACCAAGATAATCAAGCCACATGAGGTGAAGTGATGAGAGAAGAGTTACGACAGGCAAAACGAGTGATTGTCAAAGTAGGGACAAGTTCACTGACCCATGCAAATGGACGCATTAATATCGATAAAATGGAAGTATTAGTTCGCCAAATTTGTAATTTAGCCAATGCAGGAAAGAAATGATATTAGTTTCTTCTGGGGCTACTGCCGCAGGTCTTCCCTCATTGGGGTTCACGTCTAGACCAGATGATATTGCCCTAAAACAAGTGACGCCTCTGTGGGGCAAGGCATTTTGTTGCACATGTATGAAAAGTTGTTCGCTGAATATGGACATACAGTGGGACAAATTCTTGTAACCCGTGAAGATACAGTGAAGCGTAGTCATTATTTGAACTTGCGTAATACATTAACTGCTCTCATTGGGTTAGGGGTTATTCCTATTATCAATGAAAATGATGTAGTGGCTATCGATGAATTTAAAATTGGCGACAATGATACATTATCTGCCAATATTGCGAGCATTATCGATGCAGATGTATTGATTATCTTATCGGATATTGAAGGATTATACACAGCAAAATCCGAGCGACGGATCCAACAGCTACCTTAATCCATGAGGTAGAGGCTCTTACGCCGTACATTTATGAAATTTCTGGCGGTGCAGGGTCATCCTTGGGTACAGGTGGTATGTATACAAAAATCCAAGCGGCTCATATTGCAACAAACTCTGGTGTTCATATGGTCATTGCCTCTGGGGATCGCCCAGATAGCATTAAAGCCATTATGAATGGAGAAGAACGAGGCACGCATTTCTGGCCTCATCGCGATGTACCACAAATTAAAAAGCGTTGGATGGCATTTGGCACACGTTTGCAAGGTACTATTCATGTAGATAAGGGTTGCCGTGATGCACTACTCACTAATGGATCCAGTATTCTCCCAGTAGGGATCCTATCTGCAGAAGGGAACTTTGAAGAAGGGGATACCATATCTATCGTTCACGATGGAGAAGAAATTGCCCGTGGCATTGTGAATTTTAATCTATCTGACTTGTTGCAAATTAAAGGTCATAAATCGCAAGACATTCCTACTATTTTAGGTGTTCGTGACACCTATCATGTGGTGGTGCATCGAGATAACTTAGTTGTCTTACGACAGGAGTAAATTATGAATCCATATACTGCTTATTTTGAAAGTTTAGGCCAAGCGGCACGGACAGCCTCTCAAGGGGGACAAGTGCTGAGTACAGCAGAAAAAAATCGCATATTAGAACAAATTGCCCATGATTTAGAAAATGCTACAGAGAGTATCTTAGCGGCGAATGATATGGATTGTTCTAAGGCGCAAGATAATGGAGTTCCCACTGTCATGTTAGATCGACTTCGAGTGACGAAAGAACGTATCCAAGGCATTTGTGAGGGCGTGCGCCAAGTGGCTCAGTTACAAGATCCCATTGGTACAGTATTAGAGGCGAGAACATTAGAGAATGGATTGCGCATTGAAAAAGCGACAAATCCCTCATAGGTGTCATCGGTATGATTTACGAGGCCCGTCCCAATGTGACGGTAGATGCCGCAGCATTGGCTATTAAAACGGGCAATGCTATCATTCTTCGTGGTGGCAAAGAGGCCTATCATACAAGTGCAGCGATGGTGCAAATCATGCGTCAATCCTTGGCGACTTGTGGTGCTCCAGAAGACTTGGTGCGACTCGTATCGATACTAGAACGAGAGGCGGTAGGAGAGTTCTTAGCACAACGACAATGGATCGATGTGATGATTCCTCGTGGTGGCGCAGGCTTATTCAATATGTGGTAAACAACAGCAAAATTCCTGTCATTGAAACAGGTAGTGGTGTGGTGCACGGCTATGTAGATGAAACGGCTGACCTAGAGATGACATTAAAAGTATTGGAGAATGCGAAACTTTCACGGCCATCTGTATGTAATGCGATGGAAACCATCTTGTTACATGCATCGAGAGTAGAAGATTTTTGGACCTCATATTATTTCTATGCTAGAGAATAAAAGGTGTCACCATCTATGGAGATCCGCAGATCCAAGGTCTATCCCCTAAGGTACAACCCGCTAGGGAGGCGAATTGGGCTACGGAATATAATGACTGCATCGTCAATATGAAAGTAGTTCCGTCCTTAGAAGTGGCCATTCACCATATCAATACGTATGGTACGAAACACTCTGAAATGATTTTGACCAATACGCCTAGTCACGCAGAGACATTTATGAATTTAGTCGACGCCTCTACCGTCTATGTCAATGCATCTACACGATTTACAGATGGCTTTGAATTTGGCTTGGGCGCAGAAATCGGCATAAGCACGCAAAAATTACATGCTCGTGGACCGATGGGATTAGATGCTTTAACAAGTTATAAATACTTTGTGTTCGGTCATGGACAAGTGCGATGAAATTTGAGTATGCTAAGGCGTATATACGATATATGAAGTCTCCTAAAGGGGCTTATGAGTGGGTTTCCTATGGGAAATTTCTAGCGATTATGACCGTAGTATCAATAGTGTGCATAGGGGCGTGGTTGTATGGTAGATAAGAAAAAGCGTATCGGCATTTTAGGGGGTACTTTTAATCCCATTCATTTTGGTCATCTTATGATAGCAGAAATGGCGTTGGAAACGTTTCACTTGAATCGTGTGATTTTCGTGCCATCCAAGGAACCACCTCATAAGGAGGCTGACGTGATAGATTCTAAGTATCGCATGGAGATGGTAGAGCTAGCTGTGTTGGACAATCCGAACTTTATTGTGTCCGACGTGGAGCTAAAACGAGAAGGGAAATCCTATACCATTGATACGATGCGGTATTTCCGTGACCTCTATGGAGAGGAAGCAGAGTTTTTCTTCATTGCTGGCACAGATACAATACAGCAACTTCCTCACCGGAAGTATATTGAAGAGTTGTTGGATATTTGTGAGTTTATCGGTGCCATACGACCGAGGGCTACCGATGCCATTGAATCTACGGTGCAATGGTTTGGGCAACGAGGCAGTCGCATTCATCGCATGGAAGTACCAGAAATGAAATTATCCGCCACCTATTTACGACACCGGCTGTGCCATGGATTGACCACTCGCTACATGCTACCTAGATTGGTGTACCAATACATTAGAGATCACAAGATTTATGAACAATGCCCTGAGCGGGATGCGAAGAACACAGAAGGAAAGGTATAGGCGTGGAAATGAAAGTATCAATGGAAACTTTAGAACAACATGTACAGCAACGACTTTCACCGAAACGAGTTCAACCATACCATGGGCGTTGTAGAGATGGCGAAGCGACTGGCAGTACACTATGAGGCCGATGAACAACAAGCCTATGTGGCTACTCTTTACTGCATGATGTAATGAAAGAGTCATCTTTGCGGGATATGCAAGCTATCGTAGGAGAGGCGCAGATTCCGTCGATGAGGAAATGCTCGGAAATGGAGCTTTGCTCCATGGACCGGCAGGGGCCGCTTATGCACAACTTCGATTGCACGTAGAGGATACGTCTATTTGTGAAGCCATTCGTGTACATACGATGGGAAGTACCCATATGAGCCTATTGGATAAGATTATATTTTTAGCAGACTATATTGAACCAAACAGAGATTTCCCGGTGTGGAGGAATTGCGCTCCTTGGCGTTTCAAGATATTAATGAGGCGGTAATTCGTGCCTATGATGGAACGATACGCCATTTATTGGATCAAGGATTGACCATACACGTGCAGACCATACAAGGAAGAAATAGTCTAGTAAAAGAAAGGGCAGATGCATAAATGGAACAGCAAATGCGACGTAGAGTGCGTCCAAAACGAAAGGGTCTACGCTGGGATCGTATCATTGTAGCTCTATTGGTCGTGGTCCTTATCATCGGTGGTTTGGTGTGGGGCATTCAAAAGGCTGTAGAGGGTCTATCGAATCCTTCTGAGACTACTGAAAGCGGACCTAAACTACCGCCAGTGACAACCACAACACCAGTGGATATGAAATCCATTAAAACCAGCTATATGCTCGTAGTGGGTGTAGATAAGAGTCAAATGCAACAAGCAGATGCTCTGTATTTGGTGGCTTTCAACCCTAGATGCGAAAAACGATGCAAATTATTGGCATTCCGAGCAATAGCAAAATCATCAATCGCCATAATGATACACCGCAACGGCTGAATGATATGTATGGACAAGGTGGTATTGAGCTCACAAAAGCGGTGGTGGAAGACATGTTTCACATTGTCATACCACACTATGCCATTGTGGATCAGGACAGCTTTCAGTCTATGATGCATATCTTTGGAACACCAAGTTTGTATGTAGAAAATTCCATGGTCCATCAAGATATGACAACGGGGCAAGTGGATATTAATATTCATCAAGGATTTCAAGATTTTACGGATGAAAACGGCCTTTGGGTATATGCGATTTGTAGACGGTGATGGGAACACATTGTCTCGCACGATGCATCAAGAACGATTGCTGAAAGCCATGTTAGACCGTGAAAAATCATGTCAGCTTAGGAACGGCGTTCCGAGTGTGGCGTTTATGGAGTCACATTAGTACCAATATTAGTACTTGGGACGGAGTTCGATTGATGACAAAAATTAATTGAGTTCCCTAAGGATAAAATACGTTGGTATATTTTACAAGGCACACCAGAAACAATTCAAGGTGTTTCCTATTGGAATGTGGAACCAACGGACTTGCAACAATTAATTGGGATTACAGTGGGGGATATCCCTAGTGATGAGGAGTTAATCCCTGTCATTGGTGATGGACCTAAAGAGACGGATACAAAGAAAACGGAGACTCCGAAAGAGAGTACCGACAGCAAAGAGGAATCTACGGAACCAGGAAGTCCCACAACTAGATAAGGAGTTAGAATGAAACAGAAACATGAAATTTTAGAATCCATTCGCGTATTAGCGCAGGCTGGATATGATAAAAAAGGGGAAGACATTGCCATTATGGATATGGAAGGTCTGACAATGTTGGGAGATTACTTTTTAGTAGTTACTGCCAATAATGTGAAACATGCCCAAAGTGTGGCAGATGCTATTGAAGATGCAGGAGCTGAACAAAAGTATGACGGTGCTCCATCGTGAAGGGTATCGCGAAGGTGATTGGATTTTTGCTTGATTTTTGGCGATGTCATTTGCCATGTCTTTACCGGCGAATACCGTCACTTTTACGGGCTAGAAGAATTGTGGAAGGATGCCCCAAGAGAATCCTTTGAAGGAGTCTAATATGGCTACAAGCTTATCTGAAAATACCATTGCCACCTTAAAAGTATTGCGCCAAAGCGATCAAGGATCCTTTTTAGATGGTCAAACAGGCAATACTAGTGATGACATTTTACTCCATAAAGATCAGCAAACAGGACCTGTTGCGATTGGCGATGAAGTCACTGTATTCCTCTATAAAGATCCGAAGGGTCGTGTTACTGCAAGTATGCGCTTACCGGCTATGAAAGAAGGTCAAATTGGCTATGTAGAAGTGATTAATACCACAAATTTTTGGCTGTTTCGTTGAAGTCGGTACAGAGCGGGGGATTTTCATGCCCTCATGCAGAGATGCGTGGACGTCCTCAAAAATGGTGAAAAAGTATGGGTTCGTCTATACAGCGATAAATCCGGTCGATTAGCTGTGTCTATGGATGTGGATGATGCTATGCGCCGTGCCTCAAAACCAGCTACAGAGGCAAAGGTAGGGGCCATGGTGAAAGGCGCTATCTATAATATGACCAGTGAAGGAGCTTTTTTAATCACCCCTGAACGATGGATTGCTTTCATGCACCGCAGTGAAATGACTCGGTCTTTGAAAGTAGGGGAAATGATTGAAGGTCGTATTACTTTCAAACGAGACGATGGACGTATTAACATCTCCATGCGCCCTGTGAAAGAAGAAGCCTTGGCCACCGACGGGGCAAAGATTATGACCTACTTGGCGAGTCGCCACGGTCGTATGCCCTATGGGGATGGTACATCAGCTCCGATTATTAAGGATAAATTCAACATTAGTAAAGTAGCTTTCAAACGGGCTCTTGGACATCTGATGAAAGCGAGGATTCGTCGTGCAAGAAGAAGGATGGACCTTGTTGACGGAAGTCGGTCAAAAGACATTACTAGCGGCAGAAGAACAACAAGCGGACAGTGCTGAATAAAGGGGGATGTACGATGAAGATTGTGGTGGTAGGTGCCGGTAAAGTGGGCTATTCATTGGCGGAACGGCTAGCACAAGATCAGCATGATGTGTATGTCATTGAAAAAAATAGTGAACGCATTAAAAATCTAGAAAATAATCTAGATGTAAACCTAGTGCAAGGTAATGGGAGCAGTATCTCTTTACTACAAGAAATCGGCATTGAAGATATGGGCATGCTCATTGCTGTGACCGATTCTGATGAAGTGAATATGTTGGCCTGTATGTTGGGCAAGGCTACGGGAATTCCTAAGACCATCGCTCGTGTGCGAGACAATGAATATGAAAAATGGCACCAATGCACTGATTCAAGAGAAATTGGGCATCGATTTATTCATCAATCCAGAAATGGTAACGGCCCAAGAGATTTATAAAATCTTGAAAACTCCAGTTTGCATTAGATGTGGAAGATTTTTGCCAGTGGTGCTGTACGCCTTGTGGAATTTAAAAATTCGTAACAATACGGATATTATGGGGATTCCCCTACGGTCGTTAACATTGCCTCCTAACGTGCTCGTGGTGGGCATTATGCGCAGTGGAGAAATGATTATTCCCCACGGTGAAAGTACATTGGAATACATGGACAATGTCTTTTTCCTAGGCGCTAAGGATAGTATCGATGAAGTGGAAGTATGGCTCAATGAGACGAGCCGACCTACACAGCGCGTCGTTATCATTGGCGCAGGCCTTATAGGGCGGAACCTAACCCTATTATTAGAAAAGATGGATACGATGTGAAAGTCATCGAAAAGAACTTAGAGCGGTGTGAGCAATTAGCGACCCTAGTGGATCGATCCATCGTCATTCATGGGGATGGTACAGATATCGATTTGTTAGAAGCAGAAGAAATTAGCGATAATGATGTCATTATTTGCTTAACCGATGATGACAAGTTGAACTTGCTAGTGGCCTTGCTAGCAAAACATCTAGGGGTACCTAAAGCATTTGTTCGTGTAGGGCGATTAGAATATATTACTTTGATGGAGCGGTGGGTATTGACGTAGCATTTTCACCGAGATTATTAACATCGGGGCAAATTTTTGCGGTTAATTCGAGAAGATGAAAATCTCATTAATATTTTTACCTTCGAAGGGTCTAAAGCTGAAGCTGTGGAAATAGAAGTTGCAGAAAAAACATCATTGATAAATAAACATTTAAAAGACCTAAAGTTGCCGTGAAAATCATTAGTGGAGCTATTGTTAGAGAGAATCAAACCATTGTTCCTAAAAGGGGATACATTGCTCTCGGAAGGAGATCATATAGTTATCTTTACATTGCCAGAAAAATATTAATACTTTATTAGCATATATTAATAAATGATATAAAATTTTTGAAAGGAGAAGGAATCATGCGCATTCAAAATATTATGCGAGTTGTTGGACAAGTGATGCTTATATTAGCTTCCTTCATTATGGTTCCCTTTTTCTTTGGTATATTAGATGAAGGGTTTTTACTATTCTTTTCTTATTACATCATGTATAGCAGGGGTAGTGGGGTTTCTATTATATTATTATGGTACAGATACTAATGTATATAGTGTACGAGATGGATTTCTTGTAGTCAGTACAACTTGGATATTAGCGTCTATATTTTCTGCATTGCCTTTTTATTTTAGTGGAGTACTTGAGCAATTTGTAGATGCTTTATTTGAGTCTGTGTCAGGTATAACGACTACCGGGGCAAGCATGATTGATGATGTAAGTGCTTTACCAAGAGCCTTTATTTTTGTGGAGGGGGCTTACCAATTGGATTGGTGGTATGGGGATGATTGTCTTAGTGTTAGCATTCTTGCGTAATTTAGGGACTGGAGTAGCTCCATTAGTTGAAGCAGAGGCTTCTGTACCAAGACTTGGGATTGTATTACCAAGAATCCAATCTATGGCCGGGAACTTGCTGAGAATTTATTTGGGATTTACATTTACTTGTACTTTTCTATTATGGCTAAGTGGCATCGGTTTATTTGAAGCACTTAATTTTTACCTTTGCTACGGTAGCTACAGGTGGATTGTCCCCAATTACTGGCAGTACATTTAGATATGCTGATTCCTATTTGGTCTGCATCATATTAGTAGTATTTATGATATTGGCGGGTGGAAATTTTGCAGTCTATCAATCTATCTGGCAACGAGGTATTAAAGAGATTTAGCGAGATTTTGAATATAGAATTTATCTCATTACTCTGGCAATTGGATCAAGTTTAGTATTATTTGCATTGATATGGGAAAGTCGGAGATGCTAAAATTGAACATTTGCGAAATGCGATTTTTACGCTTGTTTCCATACAGACTGGGACTGGATTTGCTATTGTTGACTATAATCTATGGCCTAGTTTAGGACAAATGGTATTGTTTATGGGGATGTTCTTTGGTGGTTGTAGTGGATCGACTGTCGGGGGACTTAAAATTATTCGGATTATTATCCCGGCGAAAAGTAGCATTCTTTATCTACGAAAAAGCTATCCATCCTGATATGGTACAGTTAGTACGATTAAATGGCTATGTATTACCTAATAAATGGTTACAAATTACACAACAGTTCTTTTTCTCTATATGCTAATTTTTTGGCCTTTCCTCAGTGATTATCTCTTCTACAGGGTTACCCTTTGGCAGATGTGTCGCCATTAGTTGCGTGTAGTCTAGGAAATGTAGGCCTTGCATTTGGAACACTGGGACCCACAGAAAGCTTTACAGTTTTGGCACCCTTGCAAAGATAGTTTGTATTATTGATATGTTATTAGGACGGTTAGAGTTGTTTACTCTATTAGTGCTAATACATCCGAGTTTTTAGCGTGGATATTTTTACAAAAGAAAGAAAAAAAGGCTATAGACGATTCGATGGACATCATAAGAACTCCCTCAAGGCTTGTATAAAACAAATTGTTATATCCTTATCGATGGTGGAGAAGCCTTGGTCATTGACCCCGGCTTTCACGGTCGACGCATTATAGAAGAGCTAGGGATACTCGACCAGTGGGAATCGTATTGACCCATGGACATGCAGATCACATATGTGCTGTAGACACCTTGGTAGATGCCTACCAGATTCCTGTGTATATGCATCCGGCAGATGATGCGTTGTTACGAGTGAAACGACGGATGCCATCGGTGTACAAGGAACGCTTTATGGCATCCTATTTACCTTTGAAAGAAGGACCGCTCCGAATTGGGTCCTTTCAGCTCATGATTTGGGAGACCCCGGGACATAGTGCGGGAAGCGTACTCATCGGTTACAAGCGAGCCTTATTTACAGGGATACCTTGTTTAAAAGGGACTGTAGGTCGAGTCCATACTTTTAATGGTGATGTACAAGCAATGCGAGATACCATCGGTAAGATAAGACAGTTAGATCCTGCCTATGTGGTATATCCCGGACATGGTATTAGCACCACCTTACAAGAGGAATTAGAAACGAATCCATACATGCTCGATGCAAGTTGTGTAGAATGACCTTCCTACTACATCGTTCTAAGAAGGTAAGACCAAGGGCTTTTCAGGAAATGAGAAAATATTTATAAAAATATAAAAAGTGTTGACGAGTGACATGAAATAGGGTATACTAACAAAGTAGTCAATTGGCCCCGTGGTGTAGCGGTTAACATGTCGCCCTGTCACGGCGAAGATCGTCGGTTCAAATCCGATCGGGGTCGCCACTACATGCCTCGGTAGCTCAGTCGGTAGAGCAACGGACTGAAAATCCGTGTGTCGGCAGTTCGATTCTGCCCTGAGGCACCATTTGCGGAAATAGCTCAGCGGTAGAGCACCGCCTTGCCAAGGCGGGGGTCGCGAGTTCGAATCTCGTTTTTCCGCTCCACTTTTTGGCAAGACTAGCCAAGCGGTGAGCAGAGGTCTGCAAAACCTTTATTCCCCAGTTCGATTCTGGGTGCCGCCCACAACATTCCACCCATGCCGGGGTGGCGGAACAGGCAGACGCAACGGACTTAAAATCCGTCGGTTAGAGATAACCGTACCGGTTCGATTCCGGTCCTCGGCACTCATTATAGACCAACTTCGGTTGGTCTATTTTTATGCCTAAATAGATTATAATGTAAGTATCATACAATGAGTGTGCTTAGGGAGGGACTATGAATACAGTTACTGATGTTGAACGATTATATAATGCTATTGAAATTAATGAAAAACATTTCAGTTTTTCAAATTAATGTACAGTCCTATGGAATACAAGAAGTTGATAAAGGGAGTACACAATCGTTTTTATATTCTTCTAGAAATTATGGATGGTAAGTTTGATTGTAATTTAGATTTTTATTGTAAACTGTTATGATGAGTTAGGAACTATAATCTATAGTGATGAGAAAAACGGTTTTCATAAAAAAAGATATATTGGCTATGATACTCTTAAATTTTTGGTGTAATGATACTAATTTAATTGATAGGACGAATAAAAATTCGCATATTTGTAACAAAAGGATAATATAAAAGTGCCCTATACCGATATGCATATGTATGTCATAGCATAAGGTATAGGGCACTTTTTTTATATCTATAGGTTTATTGATGTTGAGGAATCTCCTCTTCGTAAATCGCTTCTTCTTTTACAGGTTTATAGTAGATGGCATAAAGTATCAATACGATAACTGGAATGATGGCAGATACAATATAGATTCCGCTGTAGGATAGTAAAGTCATGTAAGATTCCCTAATGTATAAGGTCCGACGCCTAATCCAAGATCTAGACCAATAAAATAGGTAGAAAGGGCGACGCCAATTTTTGTAGGTTCTACTGCTTTCAAACAAATAGCCTGTCCGTTGGACATAAATGTGCCATAGCCTAGGCCCACGAAGGCGCCAGCAATGAGTAATATGGCGCTAGTTGTACTATAGGCGATGAGTAGTAATCCGATTGTTAAGCATATATAGCTTGGATACATGACTGCATTTTTCCCCACGTTCATCAAAAATGCGACCCGCAATAGGACGGGTGACGGTGATCACAAGTGCGTACACAACAAAGAAGAAAGCTCCCTGCTGTGATAAGTCCAATTTCATGAGTAAAGATGGATAAAAACTGAGAACACTGGAATAGGCTAAGCCCATGAGGAATCCTAGGAAGGCAATGAAAGAGACGCGTGGTTCAATGAAGTTTTTCATAGACCAAGATGTCATAGAAACTTTTTCCTCTGCAGATAGAACTAAATTTTTGAACGGGGAAAACGCAAACAAGCGATGGTAACACCCTAAGGATAATACAACAGCTAGGGTAGATAATCCAAGTGAAACCAACCGCGTGTAATAAAAATCATGCCGATGAAAGGTCCTATAGCGATGACTAAGCTAGTGCTGAGACCATAGTAGTTGATGCCTTCGCCGTCTTTGGATTTGGGAATATAGGCTGTTACTACGGCATTAGCGTACGGTAGAGACAGTGCCATAGGCAAAAGCCATTTAAAAACGCACTGTATCAAGTATGAGAATGTCTTTGGCAATGAGGTAGGCGAGGGTAGTGATAAAATAAAAGAGAGCACCGTAGCGGAGCACTTCTTTACGACCAATAAGCTCTAACCGTTGCCCCATAATGAGGCGGGCAAATAAGGTGCCTATAATATAAATGCCAGTGGCAAAGCCTCGCTTCAGCGACGGTAGAGTGTAGCTCCTTCGTTGCGTAACTAGCGGTGATGACCACAAAGCAGTAATATACTAGAAAGACAATGAAATTAATAATGGTAATACTAATAAAACCCAGAATTAAATAAGGTTTCTTCTTGATTTTGTATCGATTGGGCATTCATGGATAACTCCTCCTTTTTGTAATACGTTCTATAGAATATACCTATTCACTTAGCTTGTAAAGGTTATATAAATATTTTTCTATAGTTACTAATAAAGTTAACAAAGTAGCAAAATAGAACGTAGAAGAATTATGAGTTGAAAAATAGCATACTACATGTAGTGCAATAAACGTTGGTATCCATGAAGGACAGTTGGAACTATACAAGATGCTATAAAATTTTTAGAGTACGGTGCAAACCAAAAAAACAGAATAAGTTAAACTAAGCTTCAAAATAATGATCTGGATTTATGCTCCATCGATAATATGGAGTAGTTACGAGTCATTCATATTCTAATTATAAGATATAGGTGTAACATAATGTATTGCTACTTTCAAAGAAAGTCATTATAATAAAGAGATAAAGCATTGACGTACTATATGCAATGCTATGTTGTATGCAAATTGATGTGAATCATGAGAAAGGAGTCTCCCTTATGACAGTACAATTAGACACATTGGATCATCGTTTATTGCGTTTATTAGATGAGGACGCCTCCACGTCGGCTGCGGACCTAGCCATTATGCTCAACAGTGAAGAAGCGCATGTGGCAAGTCGTATTCAAGCTTTTGAGGAGTCTGGCATCATTAAACGGTACCAAGCAGTCATTGATTGGGAACAAGTAGACCAAAATAAATCTACAGCTCTTATCCAATTAGGTGTGACTCCGGCTCCCGATCAAGGTTTTGATAAAGTGGCAGAACGTATTATGGAATTTCCAGAAGTGCAAGGTGTGTACCTTATGTCTGGTAGCTATGATTTAACGGTTATCGTGGAAGGGGCGAGCATGCGCGATATCGCTTTATTTGTATCCCGCCGTCTATCTACATTGGATTCAGTGCTGTCCACGACAACAAACTTTATCTTAACACGCTATAAAGATAACAATATTGTGTTCCACACGGGTGGAGTTCGTGAAGATCGGAGAAATGTATTCGATGATTAATTATGACAACTATTTAAATGCTGAAATTAAAGCTGTGAAACCATCGAGGGATTCGTCGTTTTTGAAATTGCCAACGAATTAGACAATGTTATCTCCCCTCAGTATTGGTGAACCAGATTTTGCTACGCCCTACCACATTCGTGAGGAAGGGATTAATACACTAGAAAAAGGGAAAACTTGGTACTCTCCTAACCGTGGTTTCATGGAACTACGGGAAGAGATTTCTAAGTGGTTAGAACGGAAGTATCATGTGTCCTATGACCCGACTACAGAAGTGATTGTCACTGTAGGTGGATCGGAAGCCATCGATTTAACCTGTCGTACTTTGCTCAATCCAGGAGATGAAGTATTAATTCCTGTGCCAAGTTTTTGTGTGCTATACACCGTTAGCTGAATTGTGTAATGCCAAACCAGTGCAGATCATTACGAAAGAAGAAGATGAGTTCCGTTTGACGCCAGAGGCTATCGAAGCTGTGGTGACGGAAAAACAAAGTTATTGGTATTACCATTCCCTAATAATCCAACAGGTGCCGTCCTACGACGTGAACATTTGGAAGCCATTGCAGACGTGGTTATCAAACATGATTTATTCATTTTATCGGATGAATTATATAGTGAATTGACCTATGGAGATGAACCACATGTATCCATTGCGTCTATACCGGTATGCAAGAGCGCACTATCTTAATCAATGGCTTTTCAAAAGCCTATGCCATGACAGGGTGGCGACTTGGTTTTGCCACGGGTCCAGCTCCGATTATTGCGCAAATGACGAAGATGCACCAATACGGTATCATGAGTGCGCCGTCCATGTCTCAATATGCAGCTATTGAGGCTTTAAAAAACGGAGACAAAGATATTCAATATATGCGTGAAGAATACGATATGCGTCGTCGCTTGTTGGTGAGCGCTTTCAATCGTATGGGACTTCATACATCTCGAGCCAGAAGGGGCCTTCTATGTATTTCCGTCCATTACGAGCACAGGCATGACATCGGAAGAGTTTTTGCGAAAAGCTACTGTATGATCAACGCATCGCCATCGTGCCTGGAAATGCCTTCGGGGACTGTGGAGAAGGATTCGTTCGTGTAGCCTATTCGAACTCCTTGCAGAATATTAAAGAAGCGGTAAAACGCATCGAAATATTCTTGGAAAAAATAAAGAATAAAGAAATTGAGTAATAGAAAAGACAGACATGGTTTGCGGGTGCAAATTGTGTCTGTCTTTTGCGGTTCAATCATATATGTTAGTTCCATAGTATATGTTAGTTCTATGGTATATATTGTGGGACTATTTTGAGTATCCTTACTAGGGAGATATTAAAAAGTCTTTGGATAAAAGATATATAGATAACAATCGTAAGGATACAACAGGGGAATACATCATTCCATTGTTTCACTAAGGAAGGATAGGAATCGTGTAGCCCTACGCTGTAAGAAGGATTCTAAAGGCTCTTACTTTTTTCTCTGTTAGAATGGAAGAGGGAACATAATTGAAAGTAAATGTCTTCATAGTTTCTAACATAGGGATATGACGAACTTGTAAGAAACGCTTTGCTTGTTCCTCGTAGGAAATGCCCCAATAGCTGGTATTATGATTTACCGTATCTAAATGGTCGTAGTCCTCATCACAGGCATTGTAGAATAAGGAGTTCCCGTGGTCAAAGAGTGGGGCAGGACCGATACGTTCGTTGCTTTCAGTATGGAATAGAAAGCCAAAGTTATTTAAATGTCGGTCTGCATTGCGAATAAAGGCATCGAATACCATCATATCTTGGAATGCAGCAAGGCCATATTGGTTTCCAATTTCTAACTGGATGCGGTAGCGACTTAGGTCATCACGGGTTGTGACAGTGTCAATGCACTTCGATATTGGCAGGAACCCTATCTGCTCTGATGTGAATAGAGGGCACGCTGATACAGGTTCTCCATGATAGGTATGGATCGTATAGGGTACGTGAGGAATCCCTATAGTTTTAGCAATTTGTGAAGCGTAGCACTCAATCAACGCCTCTTGTCCACCATTTGCGAATCGATGGGTAGACCCTTTATATAGATAAATCGTAGAACCGATGCGGTGCCAACATTTTTTGAGCATCCCATTCGTAGTATACTCTGGCGTGGTGGTGATATGATGAATTTTACTTTCATAGCCTGTGAAAGCAATGCGAGCAATGATTTCATCGAATGGATTGCTATAAAGGTTCATCGATGTCCATGTAGGACTTTCATGGGCAGGGCAAATCCAATAGGCATCATTCAACGAAAGCCCGTATGAGATATCGATATAGGAGTAAGGGTTATCTGTTTCGGATAAAGCCTGTAATAACTCGTCCACATAGGCCCGATTCTTAGGAATCTTCCGCTCTAACAGCCATTGATGTAGACCAGTATTAGTAGGGGATAAGCCTATAGGGAGACGCTTCGCATCAAGAATAGAATCTATATGCACCATATAATCATCTACCGTTGTATTACCAAGGAAATGCGATTCCTTTTCTATGTGAAAGTATAAAATATCTTCATCCTTTAATTTGAGTCGATACTGCACGTGTGACACCTCCTTTTTCTTTAGTATACTCTATTTGTTGTATCTGTGTATATATTGAAAGTAACTCTAGTAAGTTCTTGATGCGAAGAAAAGTTGAGGTATATATGACACGGGACGTGATGTGTAAAGTAGTGACAATTAATAAAAATAAAAGAGGACTATCGCTGATAGTCCTCAGATACATTATTGGTTTTTATGTTTAAATGCTAAGATAGCTTGGATTAAAGCGTCCAATGTCATCTCTCCTCGTTCTGCTACCATGGATAAGGTAGCTTTGTGTTTCATCAATTTAGCCAGTGGAGAATTTAGCATTTTATAATTCGGATTGATGTGAATCATATGATCTTTTAGGCCTGGGATTACATCGAATAGAGGGAATAGTTTTAGTATCACCAGTTAAGCCTAGGTCATTTTTCGTAGACTGTAGACTGTGGTGCGCTTTCAGATACTGTACCTTGTTCAACTGTGCTAGTTGGGCCATCCTCTTTGCGTACGTGTTTGTAATCGATGTGGTCTACGGCGTGGTATGCGGAATCAGAACCTTCCCAAATGAGTTCTTTTCGAGAACCACTGAGGCTGCGAATGTGTGTACAGTCTTGGACCATTTCTAAAATGCCTTTAAATTGACCTTCTTCATTGCGTACAGCGATGTACTCGATATGGATGAATAGGTCTGGTTTGTTAATCCACATTTCTGCATAATCTTGCTTGCCAGCTCTGAAAGAATCGATAATTTCTTGTACTAAAGGCAAGCTTTTTTAGGATGGCAGTTTTGCTACAACACGGCCGATGATATTAGAACTACGAGGGAAGATGCGGTGTTTTGTATCATTGTAGAAGCGGACTAAGTCATTTTCATCTACGAACGTAATGTCCACCGGCAAGAATTTAAAGATCAATGTAATTTGCTCGATGGTTAAGGAACCAACGGCTAAATCGTGGGTTTGCTCAGAGCTTCCGTTGATACCATACTTTCGCCTACCAATTGGGCTAACTCTTGCAATAAAGCTGTAGGATTAGCACCACCAGTAAGTGATGTGCTAGATGCGGAACCAGTAGAGGCAACCAATCCAGTTTGAGCTACCTGTCCTTGATTAGCTCCTGTGAAAGTATGCTCTGGGGCGGTATTGGTAGATGTTTCGGAATGATGGGATGGTACAGCATCAGGACGACCTTCGTAGAATGGTGGGGGGGTGATGAAAGCAAACCCAATTTCATGGTCACCGCGACTCATGGTGATGAAGTCACTGTCTTGTAACAATTTCCATGCTGTAGGGATTAAGACTTCTTTTTCCTTGTTGTTTAGATCTCGGATGATGTCGATCACATCCGCTTGTTTTGCTAAAAAAATTCAGCTTCTCGGCCAGACTCTAAAAAGTTGTTTACTTTCAGAGATAGTATCACGAACAGCGTCATCGAAAGTCCACATGATTTTTGTAGGACGATCAAAACCATAACGCTCTAATACAGGGTATAATTGGTTTTGTTTGCGTGCCAAATGGGTGCGCCAAGTGGTAAGCGCATCGTATACACCAAGCCAAGGGTTGAGAATGAAATGAGGAGCTTGTAATAAGCCTTCCATTTCGTTCAATTGTTGTTCCATGGCATTAATTTCATTTAGGTACACAGTCAATGGATGGTGCTCAGGGTATTCGTTGTTGGCACGGATTAAGATGCCGTCGAATAATTCTAACAAATCATCCATGCGATGAGTGATTTCTTCATCTGTATAAGAACCTTTCAACTGTTGCTCCCCATAAGCAAATTCATCAGGCGTACAAGTGCCGATTTTTCTTTCAATAACGTGCGTGCTGTGTCTAAATCTAAAGTACCGCTAAGAAAGCGATCTTTAATATCAATCATAACTTCCATTCTGTCGTTGCCAGTGAGCCCCTAGGGCTTGTTTCATTGTATCCATGTGCGTATCCTTTCTATATGAATCAGAGAACTTCTATCGTTGTGTATAGTATATCGTAAATAAAAATAATTTTCAGTTGCTCGGGGATACAGATTGGTAATATATTAAACATCTTAGGGTTGACTTTTATTCTTAAAAAAATATAATATTTAAGAATAAAAAGGCGGTGAAAGCATGAAAAAGGATCATTTATTAGAAGTTATAGAGAATAATACAGGTGTGATTACTACGAAAGAAGTATTGGAGCATGGGTTTCACAAAAGACACGTTAAAGGCGTTAGTCGTAGACGGTAAATTAGAAAAAAAGTAGCCACAGGACTATACGCATTTCCACATGAGAATATTGATGAATATCTATATTTCACACATCGCATTAAGAAGGGGGTATTTTTCGCATGAGACGGCAGACTTATTTGCAAGGATTAACAACAAAAATACCCTGTAATTATGTGATGACGATAATGTTTGGGGATAATGTCAGTCGAGTGACAAGATTGAAAGATAATATTAACTTTAAATATGTAGATAAAGAACTATTTGAGATAGGAAAGTAGAACAATTGAGCCCTTTTGGACGGATGTTGTTAACCTATGATAAGGAAAGAACCGTACTTGATATAATTAGAGATAAAGATAGAATAGAGGGGCAAATTTTTAGAGAAACGATTAGAACCTATTTTTTTAAATACTGATATGAACATCTTAAAATTATCTCAATATGCAGTATCAATGAATATGGAAGATGAATTGACACAATATACGGAGATAATGATATGAAGACTGCAGAACAGATAAAAGGAGCAATTCGAAATATATCTAAAGAAATGGGGACAAATCCAAATTCATTATTGCAAATGTGCTTATTTGAAGGTATTCTTGAAAAGTTGTCAAAATCTAAACAAAGTTGTTGCGTGGTAGCAGGAAAATGCAAAAGCTATGGAAAAAATACACAGATGCGAATCCTTATGTGAAAGACATACAGTTTGTTGATACACTTGATGTATATGACAAGATAGGACAAATATTCATCGAGTATATGAAATGAAGATTATTGACAGTACCTTATATCTCATTACTATAAGATATAAGAAGAATTGTAATTTGTGTTTACAAAGCGTATAAAAATTATATATGATAATAAAAAGGGGGATTTAGCATGGAAAAAGTATTAGATGTTGCTAAGTATCTTATTAATCGATATGAATGCATTACTGGTGGTAGTATTGACGAATTAAAATTACATAAACTCCTTTATTTTTGTTCAAAGGGAAACCATAGCTATCACAGGAAAACCTATGTTTAAGGAAGATCTTGAAGGCTGGAAATATGGACCAGTAAGCCCAGTAGTTAGAGACCACTTTACTGATGATGGATTATCTTTTGTTGATGAAAAAAAGATATATCTGATGAAAAATAAATATATTGCAAATAATATTATGCATCAATATGAGGGATTTGAGTCTTGGAAGTTGAGTGATTTATCACATCAAGAATATTCATGGAAGCAAGTTCGAATCGGCGTAGGGCTAATGGAAAAATGGCAATCACATAATAAAAATTGAAGACATATACAAAGATGCTCAAAAGATTCGTCCTTATGATTCAGTATATGATATGTACTATGATGAGTTCGAAGATGAATTTATCTTGTAATTCGTATATTAGAACGCATAAACAAACTATTACTCACTGTGCATCGATTACAAAAGTGATTGTTAATATAAAAAGAGATATCCTAATTTATATGGTAAAGTAATAGATAAAGTAGAGAAGAAGTATATACAAAAATTTAATAGAAGCGAGACATTAAATGAATGTAATTATACAAAAATAGAGGAAAAGTTGACACATTTTGATCAACTTTCCTCTTTATATTTTATATATTGTATTAGAATGCTTATTTCTTACAATTCGATATGGTATACATCCCAAGTGCAACCCAAATGCAGGAGAAGGCTATGATTTTATTGGTATCGAAGCTTTCACCGAAATAGAAAATGGCAAGGAGTAAAAGCGATGGTAGGCGATACGTATTGCAAAAAGCCCAATAGATTTAATGGAAGTAAACGAGGCCCCCATAGCTAAAGAGCACGAGCGGTGCTGAAGTAGTCAGTCCAGATACTACGAACAGCACGGCTGTCATGGTGTCTGTCTGGAATGCCAACCATGAGCTATCATTGATATATGTTGTATAGGCTAGCGCCAGTGGTGTAACGAGCCAAGCCTCGAAGGCGATGCTCGGTAAAAGGATGAATGAGTAACTTTTTTTCTTCACCACACCGTATATGCCAAAGGAAAAAGCAAGGCCTAGTGCTACATAGGGAAGGTTCCCAACTGGATGCCTAAAAATATAATGCCAACGGTAGCTAATGCAACACTGCACCATTGCATAGTAGTTAAGTATTCTTTGAAGAGTAGGACACCTAGCACCACATTGAGTAAAGGGTTGATGTAATAGCCAAAACTAGTATCCATGACGAGATTGTTGGAGATGGCCCATATGTATAAGCCCCAATTGAAAGTAATCAAGAGAGGCTACAGAATAATAGAAATATTTGCGATCTATGGGACAATAAATGGTGGCAATCTTTTTGTGAACTGTTGAAAGTTCATACCGATGGACACGAAAGACATGAAGAAAAGCGGACCAAATAATCCGATGTGCAAGGACGCTAGTTGGATCTATATGATCTAATAAGGCCCAATACAAAGGAGAAGTCCCCAAATAATATAACAACTGAGGCCAGTGAATAGGCCTTTTTATTAATAGGTTCCATTGATACCTCCGAGAAAAAAATACAGATATATCAGTTTATTTGTCTATGTATGATATAAATTTATGAGTACTAAAACATAGTAACATAGAATGAAAGAATGCTCTAGGAAAAATCTGAAAATAAACATTGTTTTTTTATATAGATTAATATAACGAAATGAATATATTATTAGAAAGTAAAAATATATAAAATATAGAAAAAAATTTAAATATGAAATTTAATTATGTTTGAAAAAAATGTATTGTGAAATATAGAACTCATGATATATAATTATAGGTAGTACTTTATTATGTATTGAAAGCAATACATGTATTAATTCGTATGGGCGTACGAAATTTTGGAGGGTATATTCATGAAAGTAACAACTAAACGCATCTCTGCAGACTTTTGTTAGCATGTGTAGCATTGACTACATTCAGTGGTGTACAAGCGGCATTTGATGAGCATTTAGACAATTACCAATTAGACACAAAGGTAGTAAAAAGGAGATCGTTCTAAAGACCAATTTGGTAACACTGTAACAGAACAATCCTATTATCGTACAGGTGGTGATGTAAAAGTTATCACTCGTGATGAAATTGAAAAACGTCATTATTCTGACTTAACAGAAGCAATCAAACGTATCCACAGTATTACATTCCAAAACCCGAGATACCGTGGTGGGGAATATGGGTTCCAGTTTTTCAATAACGGTATTTCTATTAATGGAGACACTCGTGTCATTATTATGGTAGATGGTCGTCGTGTAGATAATGCTACTAGTACACGTATTTCTGATACTAGTGGCTCTGGTAGTAAGTCTACAGGAGTTAACTTAGACCAAGTTACTAATATCAATGCAGTAGATAAAATCGAAGTTATAAAAGGGCACTGGAGCATCTGCCCTATGGTTCTGATGCTACTGGTGGTGTGATTAATATCATCACTCGTAAAGGTGGAGAGCATAATCAAGGAAGTGTAGATATTTCTGCAGGATCTTGGGGCAAACGTGATTATAACTTCACTTACTCCGGTAGTGCAGCAGATGATAACTCCTTCCATTATTTTGTAGGTTTAAATAGTGTTAAATCGGATGATACAAAATATGTAGATGGACATACTGGCACAGTTGGTACATTAGGTGGTGCACGCTATGAAGAGCGTGGAGCTAATGTTCGTATCGATAAAGATTTTGGTGAGACTAAACGTTTAACAGTATCCATAAACCATAAACAAGGTAAAGATGGATATCCTATTTCGACTCCAAATTTACAATATTGGAACACAAAAGATTGGCAACGCATCATTTTCGCCGGTGATGTAGGAGTATTAGACGAAAATGGAAAGTTAGTGGATGGTCCTCAATGGGGTAATAAAAGCTAATCCAGGATATCATAATTTGTTTGCCTTAGATGGACTAGCATATAATTCTTATAGTAAGTTCCAAAAATAATGACGTAGATGTAAAATATACATTTGATCGTCAATCGGATATGGAAAGCTTTGTTCGTTTTTATAATCAAAATCACAAATATGCTAGTACTGATACATACTTCTGGCACTTACCAAGTGTAAAAAATATTCAGAAAAAATTTTCAGAAGATTTTCCAGATGGGGCAAAAGACCAAGCTTTATTGGATAAATGGATTAGTGAAAACTTAGCACCATTCCGGGGGACAGCAAAGCAACTCTAGAAGAATGGGTAGAAAAACTGGTGGGAAAGCAGGGCACCAACAAGCTATCATAGTGAAAAACTCGTGGTATTCAATTGCAAGTAGGCCGTTCTATTGGTAAACATGATATTCTTGCAAATGTTACTTATGATAAAGCAAGTCATGATTTCCGTAAATATAATGAGGAAACCGAGAAAGTAGAAGCACATACGGTTAAGCGTAGTTCTACATATGGTTATGTCCAAGATAAAATCCATGTAAATGATAATTTTGATGTAACACCAACAGTTAGATTTACACGATATAGTGACTATGTGGATAATGGTACATCATTCAGTGGATCTACATTTGTGGTAACTCCGGCATTGAACTTGCAATATAAATTTAATGATGATAGTACGATGTATCTCTGGTTGGACTCGAGTAGTACGTCCGTTGCGTAATGGAGATTATGTATCCACGTATGGTGAATACAAAACTCCTTTACAAGATGAAAAAGGTAATGTGTATACTATTGGTTACCAAAAAGAAATTAATAAAAAAACTGTTGTAGAGTGTGAACTATAGTTTAACAGATATGAGTAATGCCATTGCATCGTTTCCAATTTGGGCAAAATGGACCGAGGAGAATGAAAATGGTGTCTGCAGTAGAAATGAAAAAGGGTTTAGAAGTACTGCTGTTAATGCAACACAGAAGAAAACTGCTTTCAATGTAACGGTAGATCATAAAATTAACCAACATTGGACAGTAGGTCTTGCTTACAGCCATTTAAAAGATACATGGAATGTGAAACCAGGCTATGTAGTAGAAAAAGGCTGGGGATATAATGACTCTGGTGATATTAACACAGGTATCAACAAATTGCGTCCTGCGAACCATTACACATTAAATGTGAATTATGATGGTGGCAAAGTATCTTCTGGTTTATTAGTTAACTACTATACTGGTTCCAATATTGAAGCCTTTACTTCAAAACGTTTCGTAATCCTAGATTGGAATTTAAACTATGATGTAAATAAAGATTTAACAACATACGTTGCAGTGACAAACTTAACGAACGAAGCATACGAAACTACTACCTATGCCGTATATGGCCCGGTAGTTCTGCAATGCCGACTCGTCAAGCTATGATTGGTGCCAAATACAAATTCTAATAATGATTCTAGAGAGAGCTACCTTGGTAGCTCTTTCGTTTAGGTGAAAGAATGAAGAAAATATATATAACAGGCATTGTGGTGGCTCTATTAGGGGGATTGTATAGTGCACACTTGCATGGTATGGAAGAGTTCGTTCCGATGCCTGACTATGTGGAAAGTACTATTGCTTCCCAAGAAGTAGGACCTCGTACGGTAAAATCAATTAACGAGCAAAGGTACGGATCAAGATATCACCTATGAAGGGGAACCACGACGCATCATGGGCGTTTGGCAAAGTTCAGTAGAAACATTGCTTGCTCTTGGTGTAGGCGATCGTATGATTGCATGACTATAGGGGGTACCAGATAGCAAAATATTGCAGAGGAATATCGTGATGCTTATGAAAAGATTCCCTATAAAAAGCATGGAAATTCCAGATGTAGAAACTACATTACTATGGGAGCCAGACTTGCTTGTAGGCTGGTATTCTACCTTTCAAAAGAATAATTGGAAGAGTACGGATTTCTGGGCACAACGAGGGATTGATAGCTATATTTCAAGAGCATCCTATAAAAAATCTAAGAGAACAGTAGAGGGAGAATATCAATATATTCTTGATCTAGGGGCGATTGTTAATAGGCAAGAACGTGCACAGGCGCTGGTGAATCGAACGAAACGTGCAGTGGCAGAAGCAAGAGCCTATGGAGAAACACAGAACACGAAAGATACGGTTCTGATACTCGAAAATTCGGGACGCCAGTATCGTGTGTATGATAAGGAAACATTAGCAGGAAATATGCTTGAAGAAATAGGGGACATCTTATTTCTGAGGCAGGACAGACAATCAATGCAGAAGAATTGATTCATTTAAATCCATCAGTTATCTTTTTAGTGCTAGTAGAAGAGGATTATGAACGGCAAGATGAACTCATAGACAATCTATATAAGAACCCTACATTACAACATGTGGATGCCATACGTAATCATCGAGTACATGGGGTTCCATTATTTATGATATACAGCGCAGGCACTCGAGTTCATGATGGATTGAATCTTATGATTCACGGATTGTATCCTAATTTTACAGGAGGTATTCATGAGTAATCGAAACACATACGCTTACAGTGGTGGGTGTAGGAATTATACTCATAGCCCTATTGATTGCGGGTATGGCATGGTCTTTATTTTTAGGAACAGTCCATATTCCAGCACATACATTGTGGCAAGTAGTGGCATCAAAATTTGTCGATACCATGACCATTGAGGATCCACGACAAGGGGCTTTGAATGATATTGTATGGATGTTGCGTATGCCACGGGTTATCTTAGCGGCTTTTAGTAGGTGCGGGACTCGCTGTCAGTGGTGTCATCATGCAAGCGATTGTTAAAAATCCATTGGCAGATCCATATATTTTAGGTATTTCATCAGGTGCATCCACAGGTGCTACAGTAGCCATTTTAATGGGTGTAGGCATTGCCTTTGGTGAAGAATATGTAGGCATTATGGCTTTCATAGGTGCTATGGTTATATCCTTTGGCGTTCTTATTATCGCTAATATGGGTGGCCGTGCTAATGCGATCAAACTGTTGTTAGCTGGTATGGCATTAAGTGCCGTTTGCAGTGCTTTTACGAGCATTATCGTATATTTTGCAAAGGATAAAGAAGGTATTCAAAACGTAGCTTTCTGGATGATGGGTAGTCTAGCGAGGGCTAATTGGGATTTGATTGGCATTATGCTACTTGTGATTCTAGTACCAATTGTATTCTTCTGGTTCCAAACTCGTATTTTGAACTTGATGTTGTTGGGTGATGAAGTGGCTATCACATTAGGGGTGGACCTTCACAGATACCGCCAATTATACCTTGTGATGAGCTCTATTATGGTAGGTTTTGCTGTATATGCGAGCAGGGATTATTGGATTCGTTGGATTGCTCATTCCGCACATCGTGCGACAAGCGTTGGGTACAAATCATAAAGGATTAATTCCTATTTCTGCTTTGGGTGGTGCTTTGTTATTAGTAGTAGCAGACACATTGAGTAGAACGATCATTCCTCACACGGAACTACCTATCGGTATCTTAATTTCAGTCATCAGGGCACCAGCTTTTTGTATACTTAATGATTAAGCAAACCTATGCGTTCGAGGTAATTAATGAATTTACAAGTAAAAACAAGTTGCCTTTTGGCATTGGACAAACGCAAATCCTACAAGGTATCGATTTAGAAGTGCAAGACCGTGAAATTGTCGGCCTAATAGGCCCTAACGGTAGTGGTAAAAGTACACTGTTAAAGTGCATCTATCGTACATTGCATCCCAATGCGAGGGCGCATTGAGCTGAACGGACGATCTTTAGATGAACTTTCTTTCCGTGAAAGTGCTTTTACAAATGGCAGTAGTGGCTCAGCACAATCAATATCAATTTGACTTTTTCAGTGATGGACATTGTACTGATGGGGCGTATGCCACATAAAAAAATTACTTGAAGGAGATTCTCAGAGGACTATACTATAGCTAGACGAGCGTTAGCACAGGTGGGAATGGACCATATGGAAACACGGAATTTCTTGAGCCTTTTCAGGGGAGAACAACAACGTGTAATCTTGGCCAGAGCTTTAACACAAGAAAGCCCATGTTTGATTTTTGGACGAACCAACGAATCACTTGGATATCAAGTACCAATTGGAAATGTTGGAAATCGTCCGTGATGCGGGGAGTAACCGTATTGATGGCTGTCCATGATTTAAACTTGGCATCCCAATTTTTGTCATCGTTTAGTAGCCTTAGAAAAAGGTCGAGTGGTCGGCACAGGGGCACTGAAAGAGTTGTTGACACCAGAGTTTATTCAAAACTATATGGTGTACATAGTCGCATCGTAGAAGGCCCGACAGAAGATTCAATTCATATTATTTTTTTACAGAAACAGTGAAATGAGTATTCATGTATAAGGAGGTATGACATGGAATTGTTTGAATTATTTATTAAAGGTGGATATGTAATGTATCCATTGTTACTTTGTTCTTTCATTGCTGTGATTATTTTTGTTGAGCGCTTGCGTTTCTACCATTCTATGTTAGACGATGTGAATGCGTTGCGTGAAAGTATCATCCCATTGGTGCAACAAAGTAACTGGAAGGGCTTACAAGCTTTTAAAAAGAAACTAACAAAGGTATGGCTACGCATGTCATTGCAGAAGCGACCCGTGGTGGGAATAACAAAGAGCAACAAGAAAAAAATTGTTGGAAGTCGCAGCTGATTAGTGAATCTGCAAAATTACGTCAATATTTGAACTACATTGAATCTATCGTAACCATGGCTCCTTTGTTGGGCTTGTTGGGTACAGTAACAGGTATGATTGGTTCTTTCAGTGTATTATCCATTTCTGAAGGACAAACCATTTGCCATCACTGGCATGTAGGGGAAGCCTTGATTGCTACAGCGACAGGCTTGATCGTGGCAATTATTGCTTTGATTTTACATACATACTTAGTGCAACAACAAGATATTTTGATTAGCCAAATCGAAGATGCGAGTGCTATGTATATGGCGGAATTGGCAGGTGACAACCATGCGGCTTAGATCCTTACGGACTACGTCTAAACCGAAACTCATGATTATCCCAATGATTGATATCATCTTCTTTCTATTGGTATTCTTCATGATGAGTATGTTGACGATGGTCGTACAAAAATCTGTGCCAATTCAGTTACCGCAAGCGGTGGCATCGAAAGTGGACTTGCAACGTAAAATTCCAATTACTGTAACTAGCAATGGACAAATTTATGTGGAAGCACAACCGGTGACGCTTGACCAAATGATTCGCTACTTGCAAGCAGAAAAAGCAAAGGGCGATGATATGGTTGTTATCTTGCGTGGTGATGCGAAAGCAGAATATGGCGCATTTGTTACTGTCTTAGATACATTGAAACAAATGGGTATTGTGAAAGTATCCATTGCGACAGATAGTAAATAAGGAGGTACTATGGATAGACGATGGCGTATACCCGCAGTGATATCCGGACTGACGAATATAGGTCTTGTAGTACTTCTAGGAGTTTTTGGGACATATCCAAACACCTACACCAGAATCGGATGAAATTGTAGAGGTGCAGTTGGTCCATGAGGATAAAGGTAGCGCGGGGCAACCTAGTGCAGGACCAGCAATTACAGCGCCTCATACTGAAAAACGTGAAATCCCACCACCGATTACGAATTTAGCCGATGCAGAAGCAATTTTAGAACAAGTGAAAACGGAAGCACCTAAACAGGTAGCGATTGTAGCACCGCCATCAGCACTTCCAGGAAATCCTGGAGGCGGTGGAGAAGGTACGGGGCCTAGCGATGGAAATAGTGATGGTAACGGATCTGGCGACGGAGAAGGCACTGGAGAGGGTAACGGGGTAGACGGCAACGACGATGGAGTGATCGTTGATGCTGGTAGTTTATCTCTGGTCAGGGATGTAGAAGCACCGTACCCACCTAAAATGCTCCGCCAAGGTAAAACAGGCACTGTAGTTGTTCAATTGGTAGTAGAAAAAGACGGTTCCGTTAGCTCCGTAGATATTATTGGAGGCGACGGACAACCTGAATTTGATAGAGCCGTTATGCAAGTAGCATATCAGTGGACTTTCGTACCACCACTAGAAACGGACGACCAGTTCGGGCTTATGCAACGAGAACTTATCGATTTGCATTATAAAATTAAATAGATGCACCACTGCATTAGCATAGATGGAATTAATAGCGCCATATGATCCTTACAACAAGTAAGTAAGGATTATATGGCGTTTTCTTATCTTTTTTGAAAAATATTAGGTTTGTAGTTGGTAAAGGATAGAATATCTTAGTCATAGAATTGTAAAAATTTTTCATAATAAGTATTTACATAGACAAAATGTGTCTATCGTAGGTGTTATAGTAGAACAGAAGTTCGTATTCTCTATGTAAAAAGTAATTTGTGAAAAGGAGTATGACATGGGACTATTAAATGATTTAAAGGAAGCTAAAGAGGTAGCAAAAAAACTTAAAGAAAGAGTTTGATGCCAGTGAAGAGGGACAAGAAATAAAGAAAGATTTAAAACAGTTCATTCATGAATGTTTCTTTGGAAGACCAGATCAAACCTTGTTCCAAAGATTAAATGAATTTTTTTCATTCCTTTTTATTGTATTTGTAGGGGCTTTATTTTTATCTCCATCATTATACGGCTATTTTTGGATACACCGAAGCTAATGCGACTAGGTTAGCACCAATCACACCTTGGGTGATTATGTCTGTGAATAATACGAATCCTAGTACTGAAAAATCATTATTAGATATGACAAAAACTAACTTTATATTTTGGACCGAGGCCGTTTTGATATAGACCTATTAAAAGGGGGTGCCAAAACAGATGGAACATGGGAACAAACAGTGCAAAAATACATCAGATTATTTTGTGGCTATCAAAGTGAAAGCTCATGGACGAGTGGATGCAACACATAAAGTAGAAGATATTAGATACACTTTAATCCCACCAAATAGTTCTATTAGAATTAAAGGCATATTTAATACAAAAGGTGGCTCATTAACATCCTTTGACCCTAAAGATACAGAACTTGAATTTGTGAAGGAATACGATATGGAGTGCACTGGAGAATATTAAGCACAATTTGAATAAATTAGATAAAAAGTGATAGTTGTAATAGCCATAGCAGAGAAGTAGTGTGTAACCAAACATTAAAACTTGGTGCAGATAAAATAATTTTTTTAGAGTAGAACATAAGGAAAGTTGAATTTTTTTCCGGCTTTTTTTCTTATATGTAGAAAAAAATTTGTCATAGACTCCACAAAAATGATGAAATAAAGAAAAAGTTACATTCTATTCCATAAAAATAGTAAAATTATTGCAAAAATATGTGATAGAATCCATAAAAATAATAAAGTGTTAGGAGATACATACTACAATTAACAGTCGAAAAATCTCCCACAATATGGTATGCTAATTTATATATAATTATTATTCGATAACAATAAAGGTGGATGCATATGAATGAATTAGTAGGTTTGATTTTAGCGGCCGGTAAAGGTACGCGCATGAAATCTAAACTTCCAAAGGTATTACACAAGGTAGCTGGTAAAGCTATGGTGGAACGTGTTTTAGAGGCGGCTCAATCTGTGGGGGCAGAGCGCAATGTAGTCATCGTTGGTTTCGGTGGAGACGATGTGAAAGCTTACTTAGGTGACCGTGCGGAGTACGTGACACAATTAGAGCAAAAGGGTACTGGTCATGCGGTACAACAAGCAGAATCTGTTTTGGGCAACCATGAAGGTCTGATTTTGTTGTTGTGCGGCGATACACCATTGGTAACGCAACAAACATTGGAACAATTGTTGGCGCACCACAAAGAAACAGGGGCGGCAGCCACAGTATTAACGGCTTATATGGACAACCCATATGGTTACGGCCGTATCATTCGCAATGAATCTAAGTCCGTAGAACGCATTGTGGAAGAAAAAGATGGCAAACTAGATGAATTAAAAGTGCACGAAGTGAACACAGGGATGTACATTTTTGACTCCAAAGAATTATGGCCTTGTTTAGAGCAACTTTCAGATGACAATGCACAGGGTGAACTGTACATTACAGATGTAGTGAGTATCCTTGTGAAAGCAGGCAAAACAGTGAGCGCTTACATGACCATGGACAGCGACGAATCCTTAGGGTCAATAGCCGTTTACAATTGGCACAAGCAGAATTGATTTTGCGGAACCGTACAAACTTGGCATTGATGGAAGCTGGTGTTACCTTAGTGGACCCACATAGCACATACATTGCCCCAGAAGTGGTGGTGGGACCAGATACAATCATCTATCCAAATACGACATTAGAAGGTAACACGGTGGTAGGAACGAATAATATTTTTGGGACCCTAATACACGCCTTTCCAATGTGATGGTAGGCGATAATAACCATATCCATGATTCTTACGCGCATGATTGTGAAATCAAGAATGACACTGTCATTGGGCCGTTCGTTCATTTGCGCCCAGATACAGTGCTTTCTGATAAGGTGAAAATCGGCAACTTCGTGGAAGTGAAAAATAGCGTAGTTGGTACAGGTACAAAACTTCCGCACTTGTCCTATATTGGAGACAGCGATGTAGGATCCAAGGTGAATATCGGTTGTGGTACCATTACTGTCAACTATGATGGTAAAAAGAAACACCGCACTACGATTGAGGACGGTGTATTTGTGGGCTGTAACTCTAATTTAGTGGCGCCGGTTACTATTGGTAGTGAAAGTTACGTGGCGAGAGGCTCTACCATAACGAAGGATGTGCCAAGTCGTGCGTTAGCATTTGGACGGGCTCGACAAGTGGTGAAAGAGAACTGGGTTACAGAGGATACTTTCAAAAAATAAAATTGTATGGAAATTTTGTAAAATTGTTTACACAAAATTGATAAAATGAAGTACAATATAGATGGAGCCTTTGTGCATCAAATTGTAAGTCAATTGTTTTAGAGGAGTAATGACATGGCATTAGAAGATGGTAAACGACTCAAAGTTTTTACAGGTAATGCAAATCCGAGATTAGCCAAAGAGATCTGTGATTATTTGGACCTTCCATTAGGGAGAAGCTTTTGTAGGTCGCTTCAACAATGGGGAAGTACAAGTCATGATTGATGAAAGTGTACGTGGTAAAGACGTATTTATCGTGCAACCTACTAGCTATCCTGTGAATGATAATGTGGTTGAGTTGTTCATCATGGCGGATGCATTGAAACGTGCGTCAGCTCGTCACATCACAGCCGTTGTACCATATTATGGCTATGCTCGCCAAGATAGAAAAACTCGTGGTAGAGAGCCAATTACAGCAAAAATTAATGGCAGATTTATTGCAAACATCTGGGGTTACTCGCCTTGTAACAGTAGACCTTCATGCAGGTCAAATTCAAGGTTTCTTTGATGTGCCAGTAGATCATTTAATGGGTGCATCCATTATTGCCAACTACATTAATGAAAAGAAAATGGAAGATGTCATCGTTGTATCTCCAGACCTTGGTGGTGTAACACGTGCTCGTGATTTAGCGGACCGCATTGGCGCTCCTATTGCGATCATCGAGAAAAAACGTCCACAACCAGGGGTTGCAAAAGTGATGAACTTAATTGGTGATGTGCAAGGTAAAAACTGTATCATCATCGACGATATCGTAGATACAGCGAGGATCCCTTGTAGAAGGGGCCAAAAGCATTGCAAGAGTTTGGTGCTAAATCTGTAACAGCTTGTGTAACGCATGCGGTATTAACAGATCCAGCTTGCGAACGTATTGCAAACTCCAATATTAAAGAGTTAGTTGTAACAAATACAATCGATATTCCTGAAGAACGTCGTTTGCCAAATATTACAGTCTTGTCCGTAGCTCCATTGTTAGGAGAAGCGATTTTACGTATTTTTCAAGAAGAGTCAGTAAGCTCTTTGTTTGACAAATAAGATGAAATTAATTGTCGGACTAGGAAATCACGGAAGGGACTACAGAGGGACTCGCCACAATATCGGGTTTATGGTGGTAGATGCTATTGCTGATGGCGTGAGCCACACACCATGGAGAGAAGATTATAAAGCGGAAATTTGCTCTTGTACCATCGAGGGAGAAAAGGTGTTATTGGTGAAACCACAGACCTTTATGAACCTCAGCGGTGAGTCTGTAGGGCCTTTGATGCGCTATTATAAGCTAACTCCAGAAGATGTGTATGTCATTTATGATGATATGGACTTACCAGTAGGGAAACTTAGGATTCGCCCTAATGGTAGTGCAGTGGTCACAATGGTATTAAATCCATGATTAGCCATTTAGGGACAGATGCATTTCCTCATTTCCGGTTTGGCATAGGTCGTCCTTTGCCGGAGTGGACCGTGGTGGACCATGTATTGTCGCGATTTCCAGAAGACCAACAGGACACTGTGCAAAAGGGGATTAAGGCTATGGTGAAAGCCGTATTAGGTTGTGTAGAAGTAGGTATCGATAAAGGTATGAATGTATACAATCCTAAAAAGGTCGTCCCCGTTAATAGAATCAGAAAAACCAAAATAGAGCACATGTTCTATTTTTGGTTTTTATTGTGTATATATCGTGTATATAAGGACGGTTTTGATCAACTAGTGAATTACTTTTTGAATTGTTATGCGAATTCAATCAAATAAATTCACTATATATGTCTTTTCATCTTGAAATTATGAAAATAAAAGTATATACTAGGTTTAGAGCAGTATAATTAGTATTTAATGTGAATCGTCTTTATTTTTTTACTTATTGTGAGGGAGGCATTATCATGAAAGGTAATAATTGAGGTGACAAGCGAGGCTGGTGCAGGTCGCAAAAATCCTTATTTGAACGTAAAGGACGTACTTTCCGTTTGACTGATGCTGAATTCTTAGAAGTCAAACCATTAGTAGATGCAGTACGACGTCGTACTGAGGAAGCTATGTTAGCTACATTAGCAACTAAAAAAATAAAAATAGTTGTACGTTCTTAATACTACTGAGTTTAATTAGCTAAGCGCTTTTGATTACAAGTTAGTATGGAAAATCGACTCCTTTTGGGGTCGATTTTTTTATGATTCTATAGAACTACTTGACAATATCGAAATTTATCGTTATAATGTTACATAACACTAGCAAACTAGGGTTGATGCTACGTAAGACTTGTATGCGAATCGATGCTTACAGTATACACGCTTATGACGGTCTAGTAGCTATGGTGGTTCAACCCGACCGCAGAAGGATCCAATATTGGAAATGAATTCAAATAATTACTACACAAATGGAGGTTAGCAATGAGCTTAATTAAAAGTTTATCCAACCGCTTGTCTGTGCTAGGATATAGTGGTTACGAAATTTCACAAATTATCAATAGTGCAACGGGCGGTCAAGATATCAATGCTTTGACTGGTCAAGATTTACACCATGTGGCAAATACAATGGAACACTACGTACAAGTAGGTTCCCAATACGTTGCGGAATATAGTAAATAAGCAGAAACTGTTACAGTTTGTAAAAACTTACAAATTGTAGCAGTTTTTTTATTCTATAGATTCCCTTGAATGGATGTACAGAGTAGGGTAGAATACTAGTTAGAGTGCTTAGCTCTATGAAAGTAATATGAGTGTAAGAGAATCAATAGTAAACAGATGAAACAAACAACAAATCAACACAGACTTCCTTTTGTGGAGTCTCTGGAAACATATAGACAACAACATATGGTGCCCTTTCATACACGGGGCACAAGATTGGTGAGGAGCGCCAGCGCTATTAACAGAGTGGATGGGCCCTGCATTTGCCCCTATGATTTAGGATTAATGTATGCCATCGATGATTATCATGAGCCAGAGCGCGAATTATTAGAGCCTCAACAGTCGGCGGCACAAGCCTTTGGGGCGGACCATACATGGTTCTCCATCAATGGTACGTCCGGAGCGATTCAGATGATGATCATGAGTGCCGTGAAAGAAGGGAGTCCATTATCATTCCTCGTGAAGCCCATTGTTCTGTTCATAATAGTTTAGTCTTAAGTGGTGCGAAGCCCATCTACATGATGGGGCGCTTTCATGAGCGATGGGGAATCCCTGTAGGTGTCACAGCAGATAATGCGATCGCTACGATGGATGCCCATCCAGAGGCAAAGGCAATCTTGTTAGTGCACCCGAACTATTATGGGGTAGGTGTAGATGTGGAACGAATTGTACAGGCGACTCATGAACGGCACATACTAGTGCTAGTGGATGAAGCTCATGGACCGCATTTAGAACCATCCTTGGGTATGCCTGTACCCGCCTTGGCTAGTGGAGCTGATTTAGTGGCACAAAGTACGCATAAATTATTGGGCTCTTTGACACAAACTTCGATGCTACATGGACAAGGACCACATATTGATGTGGATCGCATCCAACGATTACAACAGATTTTGATGAGCACCCAAATTTCTAACTATATCTTTTTGGCATCCTTGGACATGGCGCGCCACCAATGGGCTACGGAAGGGGTATCCCTTATGAAACGCACGCTAGGCTTAGCTCGTACATTGCGGGTGGCACTTAATAAAATTCCGGGCATTGCGTGCCCAGACTCATGAGGACATAGAGGGGCTTTCAGTTTCGATGAAACGAAGATACTCATTGATGTGAAAGACTTAGGGCTCACTGCGCAAGAGTTTGAACGGGAATTACGAGCTCGTCATATGGAAGTGGAGCTGATGAAAGCCTACCACGTGCTACTATTGATTACTATCGGTGATACGGAAAGAACTATACAGCAGGTCATAGATGCAGTGCAAGATATCTCGGATATATATAGGCAGAAGGTACAGAATGCTACAAAAGAGTTCCGCACGGATCATCCAGAGAATGATGCCATTGTATGCGGAGAAAGTAATAGTACAGATATCCATGCAATGGATAGTACAAAGAATGCGGACATAGACGGTGTTAATGTTACCGTCTATAATGAGTCAGATGCGAGTAGAATGGAAGCGTTGCTGCACCAGTGGTAGGGCTTTCACCACGGCAGGCATTTTATACAGAGATGGAATGCATTCCTTTAGAACGAGCGTTGGGGCGTATCAGTGGAGAAACAATCACCTATTATCCACCGGGGATTCCTTGCTTGGCAGTAGGTGAGATAATAACAGAAGACGTGTTAGCATATATTAGGCAGAAACAACGGGATGGATATGTACCGAATGGCGCTAGGGATCGCCAACTACAGACAATCCTTGTATGCAAAAATAAAGTTTAAAGATATAGATATAAAAATGTAAAACTGTAAAGATTCAGCTGTAAAGATACAAATGTAGAGTGGCCCTAGGTATAGAGTAAGCCCAATGCATTATGACATCATAAGGAGACACATATGGGACAGTTAATTATTATTGAAGGTGGCGACGGCAGTGGCAAGGCTACGCAGACGGCGAAATTGTTGGAACGATTGCAAGCAGAGGGTTATCCCGTTCGGTCTGTGAGTTTTTCCTAACTACGATAGTCCGGTAGCGGAGCCCATAAAAATGTATTTACGAGGTGACTTTCGGGAAAGAGGCGAACTCTGTGAATGCCTATGTGGCGAGCACCCTCTATGCTATCGATCGCTTTGCGTCGTATCGACAAGATTGGCAAGCATTTTTACGAAGAAGGTGGCATCATCATTGCAGACCGCTATACGACATCCAACATGGTCCATCAAATGATTAAGTACACCGACGGAGAAGAACGGAAAACATTCTTGCAGTGGCTAGATCAATTGGAATACGATTTATATGGGTTGCCAAGACCTGATACGGTGATTTTGTTAGACATGCCATTATCATTGTCTAAAATCATTGTTGGCGGAGCGTACGGGCAAAACGGGAGGCAATACAGGAGACATTCACGAGCAGGGATACTTCGCACTTGACGGCGGTTCATGATGCCTATGATATGTTGGTGAACACTTATGATTGGCATCGTGTGCATTGTGAAAATGAAAGTAATCAGTTGCGCAGTATTGATGACATTCACGAGGAAGTGTACCGCATTGCCAAACAATATATACAAGTTAAGTAAGGCTAGGAGTATCACTCTTGCCGAGATGGGGATAAGAACTTATCAAGTTTACATAGGGAAACACCACAGGGTCATGAAAAACTCTGTGGTGTTTCTCCTTTAATCCGTGTTTTTATTGCCATAACATGGTATAATGAGGGGTAGACACAAGGGGTAATATGTATGCAGATATAGGAGGGTGTATGTCATTTTTTGATGCTGTACTAGGACAACAACAAATCAAAGAACAACTGACTACATTAATCCAAGAGTCTGCCTTACCACATAGTGTGCTACTCTATGGAGAAGAAGGGTGGAATCGATATCCATGGCCATCGCTATGGGATCCATGGTATTAGGACGCCAAATTTTTTTCGAATGATGAAGGGCGTACCTATCTAGCATCCATAGAGAAACAAAGGATTGAATCTGGTGAAAGTGAAAGTGCCGTCAAAGAAACAGGTCTTCCTATCTACATCGATAAAGGAAGTGCCTTTTGGATTCGGCCGATGAAAAACAACTTAGTGTAGAGCAATGGTATGGCTTACTAGAGTCCTATGTCAACGTATCTAGCGATACACCGCGAGTTGTCATTGTAGAAGGCTTTCAGACGGCGAATGCAGTCTTAGCCAATGCCATGTTGAAAACCATCGAAGAACCGCCTAGAAATATGCATTTTATCATTGTGACGACGAATATCGACAATGTGTTGCCTACTATAAAAATCTCGGTGTATGCTCATCGGTATGCAGGCCGTGCCAGATGATATATTGCTTGAGGCTTTGCAACGCGAAGGTTACACGGGAGATATTCAGCAAGCCGTTGCCTCTGCACGGGGCAATCCGATGTTAGCTCGTCAATGGGCGCAATCCGGGGCGATTGAAAGCTTAGAAAAAGCGATGCATATCCTAGAGAAGGTGGTGGAACAAACGTATTTTTTTCACTACCTTAGGTATTGAGTTTGAGGACTTTCACGGGAAGAAGCAACGGATGTGTTGCGATGGTTGCGCATTTTAGCGAGAGATATGTTAGCCTTGCGCTATGGGTCGAAGGGACTCTTGATGAATGCCTTTCGATTCCGCATGACATGTATCGTGGAACGATGGTCATCATCAGCATTGCAACAGATTATACCGATTACGTTAGAAGCAAGAACGAGCCTTGCGCCTATATGTGCGTGTAGGCCTTGTCATAGATGGAGTTATATTAGCCTTAAGGGAGGCTGTGAAGGAGGATATATAGTGGTTACCATAGTAGGGTACGCTTTAAAAAGCTGGGAGAAAATCTACTACTTTAGCCACAGGGTTCGTTACATTAACTACAGGAGATGGAGTCATTGTAGAAACATCTCGTGGTTTAGAGTTTGGGGAAGTTGTCATTTGGACCACGAAAAGTATCGAAAGATCAAGTGGTACAACCGTTAAAAGAGGTCACCAGAAAGGCAACACCAAAAGATTACAAACAAGTAGAAAAAAATAGAGAGCGAGAAGAAAAGGCCTTTGAAATCGGCTTGGAAAAATAGCCTATCGGGGGCTACCGATGAAGTTAATCAATGTGGAATACACATTTGATATGAATAAAATAGTCTTCTTTTCACTGCCGAAGGTCGTATCGACTTCCGTGAATTGGTAAAAGACTTAGCTAATGTATTCCGGACGCGCATTGAATTGCGTCAAGTCGGTGTTCGTGATGAAGCGAAAGTACTAAATGGTATTGGTGCTTGCGGACGTCCATTATGTTGTGCTACCTTCTTAGGCGATTTTGCATCTGTTTCCATTCGCATGGCGAAGGATCAAAACTTGAGCTTAAATCCTACGAAAATTTCCGGTATCTGTGGTCGTTTGATGTGTTGTTTGAACTATGAAAATGACTCCTACCTAAAAAGGAGGCGACTTGTACTCACAAAAAGCAAAAACAAGCGCCTGTCGCTGTAGAACCGCCGGGAATCGGTAAAGAAGTAGTAACCGATGAAGGTTTAGGTAAGGTCTTAAAAATCAATAACATGAAAAAGACAGTGAAAGTCCAATTGGAGGCAGGTCGTACAATCGACTTACATTGGTCCGAAGTGGCATTACCTGATGAAGAATAATATCACTACAACGGACTTGTTGCTCAGTGGCTTTCAGCTATTTCAAGATGAACGAGAGTTTAAGTTTTCTATCGATGCTATTTTGTTGGCTCATTTTGGGTCGGCGAAACCGAACAAACACTATTTAGAGTTAGGTACTGGTACAGGGGTCATTCCCCATGTGCTATACCATCGAGGGGCCCGTCATGTAGTAGGGGTAGACTGCAATCCACGTGTCATCGAACTAGCGCAGAGAAGCGTCCTTCATAATGATATTGCTGAGGCAGTATCCATGGTGGAACTAGATTATATGAGTGATGCTGGTAAAGTCTACTATGGTCAATTTGATGGTATTTATATGAATCCTCCTATTTTTGAACCACAGAGTGGGTTACTTTCAGAGGAAGAAAGCGTGGCATTAGCCTTGCATGAGCAACGATATACTATGACAGATATACTGCTACAAGCCCAACGGTATTTGAAATTTGGCGGTACATTATGGATGATATATACGACTCCGCGATTAGAATCGTTAGTCAGTGCCATTGAACAGACTCAATTTAGGGTAAAACGAATGCGTTTTATTCATGGAAGTCAAGGTAAAGTGAGTAAGCTAGTATTACTAGAGCTAAAATATGGTGGGAAACAGGGCATGTTGGTGGAACCACCCTTATATATTTATGATGTAGATGGTTCCTATTCGGATGAGGTACAAGCATATTATGAGTAGTCATAGAGGGACATTATATTTAATCCCCACACCCATTGGGAACTTAGAGGATATGACCTATCGGGCGGTGCGCACATTGCAAGAAGTGGATGTGGTGGCGCGGAAGATACGCGTCATACAGGGGGTATTATTACAACATTTTAATATACCGAAGCCTATGATTTCTATCATGAGCACAATAAAGTAGAGAAGGAGCAGAGCTCATCCAACGTTTGTTGGATGGTCAATCCATCGGCTTGGTCAGTGATGCGGGGATGCCTGCTATTTCTGATCCCGGCGAAGATTTGGTGACAGAAGCCATCGAGGCGAGCATACCGATTGTACCGTTACCAGGGGCCAATGCGGGCTTAACGGCGCTTATTGCATCGGGGCGGAATACGAAGGAGTTTCACTTCATTGGATTTTTGCCAAAACGAAAAGCAACATGTAAAAGAGGTCTTATCTCGGATTGCTACCTATGAAGGGACCCTCATTTTTCTATGAAGCGCCTCACCGTATAGAGGAAACCATCCAAAGTTTACTGGAAGGGTTAGGGAAATCGCCCTATTACTGTAGGGTCGTGAACTGACGAAAAAGTTTGAAACTTTCACACGAACCACCTTGTTAGAGTTACGGAATGATTTCAATCAAATCGTAGAAAAAGGTGAGTTTGTTCTCTTAGTAGGGGCAGTGAAACAATAACAGATGAAACAGTGGTAGAAGAAGTGGTACTTTCACCACTAAAAGGCGATTGGCCTTAATCGAAGAGGGCATGCCTAAAAAGAGGCGACTCGTCAAATTGCAAAAGAACGTGGCCTTTCACGGCGCGATGTATATAATGAAATTGAATGGTATAGTAAGGAGAGAACAGATGACTAAGAAACCGTATTATATTACGACACCAATTTATTATCCAAGTGCGAAATTACATATTGGGCATACATACTGTACGTCCATTGCTGATACAATCGCTCGTTTCAAACGTAGAGTCTGGTTACGATGTGCGATTCTTAACGGGTTCTGATGAACATGGTCAAAAAAATCCAACGTATGGCAGAATCGATGGGGATTACTCCTTTAGAATATACGACGCAAATCGTAGACGGATTTAAACATTTGTGGGAAAAAAATTGAACATCTCCCATGATGATTTCATTAGAACTACAGATGAAAGACATATTAAATATTGCCAACATTTATTTCAAAAAGCTTTTCGACAATGGAGATATTTATAAATCTTCCTACGAAGGTTTATACTGCGTACCATGCGAAACATTCTGGCCAGAGTCTAAATTAGGCCCTGAAAAAAACATGTCCTGACTGCGGTCGTCCATTAGAAGTAGTACAAGAAGAAAGTTATTTCTTCCGCATGAACAAATATGCTGATCAATGGTTCAAATTCATTGAAGAAAATCCTGATTTCATTCAACCAGAATCTCGCCGTAATGAGATGATTCAATTCGTCAAACAAGGCTTAGAAGATTTGGCAGTATCTCGTACTAGCTTTAACTGGGGTATTCCGGTACCATTTGATGAAAAACATGTTATGTATGTATGGTTTGATGCGTTGATTAACTATATTTCTGCATTAAATCCGTTAGATGAAAAACAGTGATTTATTTGAAACGTACTGGCCTGCAGATTTGCATTTAGTGGGGAAAGAAATCGTTCGTTTTCATACCATCATTTGGCCGATTATGCTCATGAGCCTTGGCTTGCCATTGCCGAAAAAAAGTATATGGTCACGGTCGGCTTGTCGTTGATGGCACAAAAATGAGTAAATCCTTAGGCAATGTGATCGACCCAATTCCATTGATTGACACTTATGGTTCTGATGCGTTGCGCTATTTCTTAGTGAATGAAGTGCATTTGGGCAATGACGGTAATTTTTAGCTTGCCTAACTTTATTACGAAAAATCAATGCAGACTTGTCCAATGACCTTGGGAACTTGTTGAATCGTACCGTAGCGATGATTGAAAAATATCATGGTGGTATCATTACAAAACATGCGCCAACAGCAGATGTGGATAAAGACTTAATTGCCTTAGCTGAGCAAACTGTGAAAGACTATGAACAATTGATGGAAGATATGCAGTATAACAAAGCTTTCAAAAGCTGTATGGGCTTTCATTGGTCGTACTAATAAATACATTGATGAAACCATGCCTTGGGTACTCGCAAAAAGGTGCTAACGAAGGTGATGCAGAGCGTTTAGAAGCTGTCATGTATCATTTGGCAGAATCCTTGCGTATCATTGCTGTCTTAGTGGATCCAGTAATCCCAACAGGGGCTCCTAAAAATTTGGGAACAACTTGGTTTACAAGGGTTTGCACAAGCTATGCTAGATGATGTACGCGCATTTGGAGCCCTTCCAACAGGAACAAAAAGTAGTGAAAAGGAGACCCAATCTACCCACGCTTTGAAATTCCTGAAATGGTAGACGTTGCATCAGAAACTGCAGAAGAATCCACTGAGGAAACGGTAGATACTAGCAATATCCCACCTATTAAAGAGGCCATCGAATACGATGATTTTGCAAAATTAGACTTACGGGTAGCCAAAGTATTGACTTGCGAAGCGGTGAAAAAAATCTAAAAATTATTGTTATTTACCTTAGATTTAGGCATTGAAACACGTACGGTAGTGAGTGGTATCTCTCAATTCTACAAACCAGAAGACTTAATTGGCAAAAAAAGTGATTTATTTGGCAAACTTAGCGCCGAAAAATTATGGGCCATATGTCAGAAGGTATGATTTTATCGGCCTCTAATGAAGATGATCAATTAGAAGTAACGAATATTGAATCCTTAACTCCGGGAAGTGTGGTGAGATAATGCGATTGTTCGATACACATGCGCATATCAATGATGAACGATTTGATAATGATCGGAAACAAATGATACAGGACTGCTTTTGACCAAGGTGTAGAGTACATTATGTGTCCAGCAGTAGACCGTAAAACGGCGGAGTCTGCCATTGCTTTGGCGGAACAGTATGACCGTGTCTATGCGACGGTAGGCGTGCATCCACATGAATCTAAAGATGCTACCGAAGAAGACTATGAATGGTTCAAGCAAATGGCATCTCATCCAAAGGTAAAAGCCATTGGAGAAATTGGTTTAGATTATTACTATGATTTTTTCCGATCGAGATGTACAGGCAGAATCTTTCAAACGTCAATTAGCCATCGCAAGAGAAGTGGATTTACCAATCATTATCCACGATCGTGATGCGCACGGTGCCATTCGAGATATGTTGTTGGAACATGGAAAAGGCAACTATGGCGTTTTCCATTGTTTCTCCACAAGTTTAGAAATGGCAAAAGAATTTATTAAAATGGGGTATTATATTTCCTTTGCAGGTCCTGTAGTATTCCCAAAATCTACGAATCTGAAAGAAGTGGCAACACATATTCCATTGGATCGTTTGCTCATCGAAACAGATTCCCCTTATTTGACACCACCTCCATTTAGAGGTCGTCGCAATGACCCATCCAAAACACAATTTGTGGCTCAAGAAATTGCCCAATTGCGTGGCATGGATGTAGAAGAACTAGCTGTCATTGCTTTAGAGAATGGTAAGCGTTGTTTTGGTATTGAGTAATATAGAACTAGAAAGGCACTTTCACAGTAGCATATACGGAAGGTGCCTTTCTGTGTACACAGGAGACCTATGAAACGAGTAGCATTAATAGATTTAGGATCAAACTCAGTACGGTTTGTCATTTCAGAAATTACAGAATCTGGCAGTTATCGCTTAGTGTACCAACAGAAGGAATCCATTCGCCTCAGCGAAGGCATGTGGACTCACCAAATGTTGACGAAACCGGCCATGGAACGGGCTATTAAAACGTTGAAAGCCTTGTCCCATATGGCGAAGGCCATGAGGGGTTACAGAAATCTATGGCATTGCCACGGCGGCTGTACGATTGGCGAAGAATGGAAAACAATTTATTGCAAAGGTGTTACAAGAAACCAGAGCATTTCTTTACGTCCCATTAGTGGTGAGGAAGAGGCATACTTAGGGTTTTTAGGCGTTGTGAACACCATAGGGCTAGATGATTTTATTGTCTTTGACTTGGGCGGTGCCAGTGTTGAGGTTAGCTTAATTGAAAACCGCCAGTTGAAACGATCCGTCAGCTACCGATGGGCGCCCTTGTGATGACGGGACAGTTTAAATCGGGCCATGAGTTTACAAGTGAAGAATATGAAAGAATGGTACACCATATTCAAACTCTATTGCATCGTGAAAGTTGGCTGAAAGATGTGAAACTGCCTTTGATCGGTATCGGTGGTACAGCTCGTAATATTGCCAAAAATGGACCAACGAGAGAAAAATTATCCTATCCCTAAATTACACAATTATAAAGTAAAAAGCGACCATGGAGACGTTGTTTCAGCGCGTGAAAGAAACACCGTGGGAAGAGCGAAAAAGATTTCTGGCTTATCTTCCGAGCGGGCAGACATTATCGTAGTCGGAATGGCTATCATCAAGGAATTGATGGACTATACCAAGGCATCATCTATGATTGTCAGTGGTTGTGGCTTGCGAGAAGGATTGTTCTTTCAGTATTATGGGAGTCACTATTCGGGAGAGAAGTACGGCCTACCATGTCTTCAAAAATGGTATCGTAGATGATATCGTCACCCATTCTACGTTAAATGTGTTGCGCTCTTTTCACACCACACGATGTAGACCATGCCCAGTATATTGCGAAACTGGCAAAGCTGATTTACAAGCAGTGGAAGGAACTCATGCCAGATGGGGAACGGCTGAAATTAATTTTGAAAGTCGCTTCTTTGTTGCACGATTTGGGTAAACAGATCAACTATTATAGCCACGCTAGACATAGTGCATATATGATTATTAACAGTAATCTCTATGGATTATCCCATCGAGAGCAATTGCTCAGTGCTTTTTATCGCGTCCCTACTCCCATGGGGCGAATAGTAAATTTATTAAGCAGTCTCCCTATCTGTCCATATTAAAAGAAGGAGATCGGGATATCATTCAAAAACTGTCCTTTCCGCTAGCCTTAGCGGAAGCCCTAGATGAAAGTCATGAACGGACGATTCGCTCCATCCAAACACAGATTAAGGACAAGCAAATCGATATGTATATAGAGGCGCAAACATTGAGCCATATCCCTATGATGGAAATGGCCATCGAAAAATTGAAAAAACAGTGTAAGAAAGAATTTAAACGTGAATTAGTGGTACATTGGAACGTTCGTTAGGAGTGATAGGATGAAAGACTTTTACAATCCAAAGTATTTTTTTAATCGCGAACTATCGTATTTGAAAATTTAATCAACGTGTTCTACAGGAAGCCATCGATAGAAGCAATCCACTGTTGGAAAAAGTTGCGCTTTTTGACCATAGGTAGTTCCAATTTAGACGAATTTTTCATGATTCGTGTGTCTGGATTACGCCATCAAGAACAAAGTGGCATCGTTAAATATGATGCAGCCCCACATGGATGCTAAAGCGCAGTTGAAAGCCATCAGTGAGGCTACGAAAAAAAGTTAGTGTCTTTGCAGTATACATACTTTCACGATATTTTGAAACGATTACAAAAAGAAGGACTTCATTTTGTGAAGGTGAAAGACCTCAAAGAAAGTGAATTGCGTTGGTTATACCAATATTTTCGGACTCATATCTTTCCTGTGGTCACACCCTTGGCAGTGGATGCAAGCCATCCCTTCCCATTCTTGGTGAATAAAAACGCTGAACTCTGTTGTTAAAAATTCATCCCATTCATGATATTCATCAAGAAAAGATGGCGATCTTGCCGATTCCATCTGTATTAAATCGCATCATAGAAGTACCTAATGAATTACATCGCCATTTCGTGATGCTAGAAGATGTTATCAACTATTATTGTGAAGACTTCTTCGTAGGTCATCATATTGATTCCTTTACCACCTTCCGTGTCACGTGATGCCGATTTAGATATTGAAGAAGAGGCTACGGATCTATTGCGAGAAATCGAAAAATCCTTGCGACGTCGTCGCCGTGGAGAAGTGGTGCGCGTAGAAGTGTGCGAACATTATGACCCACAGTTATTGGAATTTGTCTTACAAGGATTACAGGCTAAAAAAAGAGGCTGTGTATATCGCAGAAGGTGTGCTAGACCTATCTTCCTTTGGAGACTTTTGCAATGTGTCTGGCTATGATCATCTACGGTATGCTCCATTTAGTCCAAAGGAACTGCCTTGTGTTCATGAAAAAGGGTACTCATGCTATATTCGATTACATTCGAGAACAAGATCGCCTCTTGCATCATCCCTTTGATTCCTTTTCCATAGTGGAAGAATTCATTGCACGTCTCGCCTTTAGACCCCGATGTATTGGCTATCAAGCAAACCTTATACCGTGTGAGCGGGGATTCTCCCTATCGTAGCCTCTTTGGTGAAAAGTCTGCAGAATTAGGGCAAACAAGTAACGGTACTAATGGAAGTAAAAAGCTCGTTTTTGACGAAGAGAACAACATTATCATGGCACGGCGCTTAGAAAAAGCCGGTTGCCATGTTATCTACGGCTTACGAGGACTCAAAACGCACTCTAAAAATTACTATGGTAGTGCGAAAAGAAGGGATGTACTACGTCGGTATATGCACTTTGCTACAGGCAATTACAATGGTAAAACTGCAAAGTATTATACAGATTGCGGTCTCTTGACCTGTCGTGATACTTATGCAGATGATAGCTCTCTCTTTTCAATACGATTTCCGGCTATGCAGAGTCCCAAGAATGGAATCGACTCATCGTGGCACCCTTAACATTGCGCCAGTCCTTGATGGACTTAATCGACGGAGAGATACAGGCTGTAGAAGCGGGCAAAGAGGACATATCATTGCAAAGATGAACTCCCTGTTAGATAAAGATATTATAGCCAAACTCTATGAAGCATCTGGAAAAGGTGTCAAAATAGAGTTAATCGTCCGCGGAATCTGTACCTTGCGACCGAGGCATAGAGGGCATTAGCGATCATATTACGGTGCGCTCTGTAGTAGGTCGTTTTTTGGAACATCATCGTATTATGTATTTTAAAAAAATCATAGTGACAGCCCGTACTTTATTTCCAGTGCAGACTGGATGCCAAGGAATTTAAACGATCGTGTGGAATTGATGGTACCTGTGGAAGATGCTACTTTACAAGAGCAATTAGGTCATATCCTACAGGTCTATTTAGAGGATAATCAAAAAGCCCATGTCATGCGAGCCGATGGGTCCTATCGAAAAGTGGTGGCAAAGGAAGAGCCTATTTCGGCACAAACTACCTATATGGATAGAGTGGAAGGACCGACTAATAATGGACAGATGCATAGGACAACATGGGAGCCGATCCTAGAGTTTCATAGGTCGTCTAGAGAGGGAGAGTAACCATACATAACCCATAAACAGTCTGAAAATTACACGATTTGGCTATCATATGAATAATTTGAACGAAAAATCAAATAGACAAGGTATGCATTTTAGGAAATAGGTATTACTAAAATGCGTATCATATCAATTTTGCATTATCAATACGAAGAGCCTTGGTAGATTCTAGTGTGACTCGTTGCGATAGATATATTGTACACATGTTAGTACCTGTGGATATAGTTATACACATGGTTTAGGCTGTGTATAAGTTAAGACATAGGTTATATTCCAAAAACTATATACTAGAGGATATAGCATTAATTGAGAATGTGTGAATATAAAAGTTAACATTTTTAATCAAAATAAAATGTACGTATAGAATGGACAAAAAAGAGTGAAAACGGTTATCTTAACTAATGAGATTGTTGTATAACCATTGGTATTATCGTATTTAGGAGCGTATGTTTGACGAAATCTTTCCACCTGTGGTAGAATGCAACCCATGGAGGTAATAGATGACAAACAGAGATTTGATACAGCAAAAAGCGTACATTTTTGCTAATGCTAACATGTTTACTAGTGGTCTTCGTTACAGTTTCAGGATTTGTATGGAACGGCGGTTTCAAAACTAAGAAGATAGAGACTAAAAGAGTGCCCATTCCGGTGGCTATTCAATATGAACGAGTGAATACATTGCCCAAGGGTATTGAGGAAGTTGTACAAGAGGGGGCAGAAGGCCTTGATGAAGTGGAAGAAGAAGTTGTTTATGCAGCTGGTAATGTTGTAGAAAGTCGTGAGCTTTCACGAAACAATATTTCTCCAATGAAACCTAAAGTCATTCGAACGGGTACCCTTGATACAGGATCAGCACTGCCTCACGGTCAAGTGAAACAAATGATTACTATGGAAGCCACAGCGTACTTACCTACTGATGGGGGTGGCGATGGCATCACAGCCACTGGCGTACAAGCACATCATGGTATTGTGGCGGTGGATCCTAATGTAATTCCTTTAGGAACGAGATTGTATATACCTGGTTATGGTGAAGCTGTGGCAGCCGATACGGGTGGAGATATTATTGGTAACCGTATCGATGTAGTCTTTGGAAGATTATAGTTCTGCCATACAATTTGGACGACGCACTGTAGAGGTGTACGTCTTGTCATAATGCATGGTCGGCATAGTTGAAAATGTTCAAAATGCCATACCTGATATGAAACGATAGCTGATAATTCGTAGTATGACATGCCTGATGTGGACCGATAGTTGATAATGCTCAATATGACATACAGAAAAGACCGTAATTGTAGTCCTTGTGACACTGATATATAAGCAGTCGTGAGGAAGTGGTTACGGTCTTTTTGGTTAGTGTAAAAATGTTTGTGGGAAAAAAATAAAAATAGCAAAAGAAGGTCATCCTTTGTTACAATGATATGTTCAAACAACTCAAAAGCAAAGGAGACCTTCTTATGGACTTTATTTTTACAACAAGTAGCAGACAATTGCACTGACTTTTTAACTTTTCAGATAACAAGATATTTAATGATGAAGAAATGTATTCATCCTTCCATCTTATGGAAGACTTTTCGACGTTAATTAATGGTATGGCGATTGTGATGTTAGAGGGGTATTTCTCTAAATTAGATGATCAACTCTACGAACTGATTAAACAAGAAAAGCGCTATCATGTACAAGAGAAGGGTCGAGAACGAACGATTACTACTAAATGGGGAGAGGTGAAAATTGCACGAAGGTATTACAAAGACAAAGTAACTGGGGAGTTTGTATATCTATTAGATGCATTATTAGATCTACCTTCTCATAAACGAATCGAGCCCTATTGCGCCAGTGAAATTATTAAGCATACTATATCTATGAGCTACGCTAAGGCAGCAGAAGCTTCTACTCCAACTAAACTTTCACGACAGTCTGTAAAGAATTTAGTGCATAGCCTACGAACGCCACCGACTACTCTACAAACAGAGATAGAAGCAAAGTCTGTTGAAACTGTGTATATTGAAGTGGACGAAGATCATGTAAGCTTGCAAACTGGCAAGAACATTAACATGAAGTTAGCTACAGTCTACACTGACAAAGTAGATGTTGGTTCTAATCGCATGGAATTAGTTGAAAAGCATTCTTTCACGGGATTAGAAACACCTGAAGAATTTTGGATGCAGATAGACAGCTACTTGGCAGAAGCCTATGAGGGTAGTCCTAAGGTGTATATTATTGGTGATGGTGCTAGTTGGATTAAACGAGGTCTAGATGTACTTCCAAATAGTGAGTTTATTTTAGATAGATTTCATCTATTTAAATATATGACAAAGATTTGTGGAAAACGGAGCCGAAAAGAGGTCTTTGCAAGCTTAGAGACTAATGATAAAGCAAGATTTGAATCCTATGTAGAACAAATGAAAAAAGCCTATCCACATCGTATGAAGCAGATTGTAGATGGTGCTACGTACATTGAGAACCAATGGGAGTACGCACGGGCTAGCCTACTTAGACCTGATATTCGTAGCAGTACAGAGGCACATGTGAGTCACATTTTATCTGTACGCCTAAGTTCTCGTCCACTAGGATGGAGTGAAAAAGGGGCAGAAACGATCGCTAAACTACGTGTACTAGTCGATAATAATGAATCAATCCAAGAGTTCGTGATGAAAGCATACAGAGGCGATACGTTTAATTATTTCAGCAATGTAGAAACAGCAAAGGTTCTATCTTCTGTAAAAGCAGCTGCCAGGAAAAAGTGGAAATCCCATCCATACATTACGTACTCGCCAACACCTAGAACTGGAATCCCGGTGTGGAAAAGAAAAAGTAATGGATGGTTACAAGCAATTAAATATGGTGGACGCATGAGTTCTTTAGTAACAAGGAAGCCTCTTTTAAAGCTAGGCAATTATTTTTCCAACAAAAAAACTTGACACCGTCAGTCTTTTTGTCTTTGTGTATTATAGTCCGAACTTCTGTGATATAATAATAGAATACGATATTGTGAAGGAGCTTGGTCTTATGCTAAAACAAGTCTTGGTAGTGGAAGGAAAATCAGATATTCAACGAGTGCAGCAAGCCCTAGAGGTGGAGTGTATTGCCACGGAAGGGTTTAACTTGCGCAAGCCTGTGTTGAGTCGTATTAAGGATGCCTATGAAAAGCGAGGGATTATTATTTTAACAGACCCGGATTATGCAGGGGAACGAATCCGTCGATTTTTGACAAAGCGATTTCCTCAGGCGCAGCATGCTTTCGTACCACGAGAAGAGGCCTATGCCAATGACGATATTGGGATTGAACAAGCGAGCCCTGAATCCATTAGAAAAGCTCTAGAGGTGTTGCACATAGAATCTATGGAATCATCGGAATTATTTTTCCATGCAAGATCTAGTCCAACATGACCTCAGTGGTAGTCCTCATAGCGCTGACCATGAGAGCGCGCATAGGTGCTAAGCTAGGCATAGGTTATGGAAATGGAAAGCAATTTCTATATCGCTTAAATCATTATGGAATTAGTCGAGACGCCTTTTTCGAGGCTCTTTCAGAAGATGTAATATAGACATAGGAGAGTTCATGATAGAATCAGTGATTGCAAGCCCAGAGGTGGTACATTATATATGTAAACGATTTGGCATTCAAATGAGTAAAAAGTTAGGTCAAAACTTTTTGATTAAACGCACAGTGGTGGATAAGATTGTACAAGCGGCGGACCTAGAACCGGGTGATGCAGTTCTTGAGGTAGGACCGGGGATTGGTACATTGACACAAGGGCTAGCACAAAGTGGAGCCAATGTAACCTCTGTGGAGCTAGACCGCCGTTTATTAGAGGGTCCTAGACACGACATTAGAGGACTATGACAATGTGCGCATTGTTCATGGCGACGTATTGAAAGTCAACATTCCAGAACTGATGGATCACAAACCGTTCAAAGTGGTAGCTAACTTACCCTATTACATTACGACACCTATCATCATGTCTTTGCTAGAGTCTAAATTGCCAATCGAGCGATTAGTAGTGATGGTGCAAAAAGAAGTGGCGGAGCGGATGATTGCAAAACCAGGTACAAAAATGTATGGTGCCTTATCCGTAGCAGTACAGTATTATACAGACCCATACATTGTGATGGATGTACCACCGAAGGCCTTTTTGCCGGCTCCTGAGGTGACTAGCGCCGTTATCTGCTGTCCATTGCGCAGTGAACCACCTGTAAAAGTGCATAGTGAGGCCTATTTCTTCCGTGCTGTGAAAGCAGGCTTTGCACAACGTCGCAAAACATTCAGTAATACAATGAAGACCACAGGGCTAAGCAAGGAGCGAATCGAAGCTATTTTAGCGAAAGCGAACATTGATGGATCTCGCCGTGGGGAGACATTTACATTAGAGGAATTTGCTCTCATTGGCAATGCTTGGTATGAACTCGACCAAGATAGCATATAGTTAGATACACTACGTATGGCGTAGTACAAAATATAGGGGGATAGCATTGGCTATCCCCTATATTTTTGAGCACTTTAATGAAATGTGGGCCTGCTCACAAAAAAGTTCTTAGAGCTATATATCTGTGTAGAATAGAAAAAGGATTCCGCCACAGATGTGGTAGAATCCTTTTTCGTTTAGGGATATGTATATGACCAAATTGACTAGATCAATTTTTGCCATAAATGTAATTAAGAATGCGTTTGTAAAGTCGATGAGGAAGGCACCTACTAAGGATACAACGAGCCATGCTTTTTGGAGATGGGCCGTATTTAGAAGCCAAGGACAACATGTTTACTAACGCATTTGGTGTAGCACCTAAGCCGAAGCCGATAGCACCGAGCACCTAACATAACGGAATCGTAGTTGCGCTTGAACAACCAGTAGATTAAGTAGGCGAAGATTGTAATCAACACCATTTGTCTTTGCCAAGATTGCCATCAATGGTAATGCAAAGGTCAACTAATTGTGCCAATTTCAAGCTGTTGATGGCCATAGTAACGAAGATACTCAAAGATACATTAGAAACTGCATCTAAAAGCGAGCACCATTAATGGAAATGTGACCAGTAAAGTCAGCGTAGTTACGAATACAAGCACCGACGATCATAGCGCCGATATATGCAGGAAGTGGGCCGAATACAGAAGATAAAGCGGCACTTACTAATGTACCAAGACCTAAGGAAATACCCACGAAGGCAATGACATGCATTAGGGATTGTAAGTCGAATAATTTACTTTCAGAGTCGGATTCGTTAATATCGATACCATCAGCCTCTAATAGTTCAGGATGATCTACTGGAGTAGGGACATTGTGCATTTTGATGATGCGATCACCAACAGGAGCACCTAATAATGTACCAGCTACCATACCGAATGTAGCGGCTGCGATAGCAGCAGAAGCCACACCTGGAACACCAGTTAATTCTTCGAAGTGAGGGCCGAAGGCACCGCTGTACCAAGACCACCCATCATGGACACAGAACCAGCCATGATACCGAAGATTGGTTCAATACCCATTGCTTTGGCAATGATGATACCAGCGCCATTTTGGAAGACAATCCAGATAGTACACACAATCCAGAAGAAGATAATAGCGACGCCACCTTTTTTTAGGACGTTGAGGCTGGCCATCAAACCGATGGTTGTAAAGAATGCTAGCATTAAGAATGATTGCAAGGCACCATCGAAGGTAATGTTTACTACTTTATAATAGGATAAGAAGGCACATAAGAATGCAAATGGTAAACCACCTACGAGTTTGGAGCCGGCATGCTCACACGTTGTAGGAAGGAAGAGTGTTTTTGATGAACTCCCCTAAATATAATGTGACAATAGCTAATGCCACTGTTTGAATCATAGACAGTTTTTAATGTCCAGATTCCGTTTACTAGACTTAAGTCAATAAGACCTTTCATAGTATAACCCCCTTTGGTTCAAGAAGCATAATAGAATAAACTTATAGTCTTATCATAGCATGAAAGAAAGAAACCGTCATAGCCTATTTTGTGTATACATAAGGGGCTATGCAAGGATTTAATAGGTGCTAAGGTACAGGCACCATATAATGAATTGCAAACAATTACACAACAGATTCTATAGAATGTAGAAAAAAATAAAGGGTTATGGATATGAATTTGTTAATGCATGTTGTATACATGTAAGTGCACTTATAACTAGAATACATATATACAATGCAAAATTGATATATACTATATCTATAGTACAGAGTAGTTTCTAGGATTTTCACAGACATTAGAGATGAAAAAAAGACTGATAATTTATGTGAAATATGGTACTATAGTAGGGTACGTTTGACAGTATATAGAATTTTAAATAGATTAATGTAAGTAAAGTTACTAGTATGTGAGGTTATAGTGAAAAAAATTATCGCAAGTGTAGTGGGCGTGATTCTTGTGGTGGGCCTATATTTAGGCATCCAATATGAAAGGTCCTTAGATTATAAAGCGGTGGGTGTGCCGGTGCTGAACTACCACCGCATTGATACGGGCATACGTCATTCCTTGGTGGTGCCTCCGGAGGAGTTTCGAAAACAAATGCAGTATCTTCATGACGAAGGATATACGACAATTACCATGGACGAGTTGTATGACTATGTGACAAATGGCAAAGATCTGCCGGATAAACCGGTGTTGATTACCTTTGATGATGGATATATTGACAATTATGAGCATGCCCTTCCTATTTTGAAGGGATATAATATGAAAGCCACCTTGTTTATGATTACTAGTTCCATTGGAGAAAATCGATTTGTTAATATAGAGCAATTGAAAGAAATGCAAGCGAATGGCATCGATATTCAAAGTCACACGGTGAATCATAAAGATTTACGGAATATGTCCTTGGAACAAGCCCGTGATGAATTGATTGGCTCCAAAGCTGTCTTAGAAGATCGTATGGGGCATCCAGTTCGATACATTGCCTATCCCGGTGGATTTGCGAATAAGGATATAGATAGAATCGCAGAGGAAAGTGGTTACCGCATGGCATTTACGGTGCAAGCGAGGCAATGTAGAACCGGGACAGGATCTATTTAATTTGCCACGACAAGCTGTGTTCTTCAATGAAACTCCATTTCAAAAACTTTTTGGGTTCGCTTACACTATCCATGGGAAAATGCTTTTTATGTGGCGTATCCATGTCAAACTGTTAGAATGGAATTTGAAGGGATTAGCTGATTTAGAACCATTGTTCTAAGGACTAGGTGATATCATTGATATATCACAAGATATGATTATAAAAGGGGACCACGGTACTTTTTTGCAATTAAAATATAAAAAAATAGAGGAAAGTTGATACTTTTTGATCAACGTTCCTCTTTTTTTATTAAAAGCTATTTTGTTATAGCCTTTATTTTTATTAAAAAAACGATATATATTGTCTCTTATTGTGCTATAAATAGTATGACTAAATCTTAGTGATTTGTATATCTAAATATAGATATGCTATGCTTCTAATTTTTGGAGAATGCAAGAATGTTACATCTGATTTCGTTCTACGACCCAACCCATTTGCCATTCGTTGGAGATGAGTACTACAAGGCGACCACGATTATCTTTTACAATCATCGCATTGTCCATACCTTTTAAGCTGTTCACATCTACGTCGCCATCGATCCAACGAGCTACGCCATATGGTAGGGAATTGTTCACAAGGTCTACACCATATTCGTGTTTTTAAACGGTATTGTAAGACTTCAAATTGAAGCATACCTACAGCGCCTACAACGAAGGAGTCCATGGAGTAGAGGGGTTCAAAGATTTGCACGGCACCTTCTTGAGCTAGCTGTGTCATACCTTTTTAAGAATTGTTTCCGCTTCATAGAATCTTTTGGCGTAACACGCGCGAAGAACTCTGGTGGGAATACAGGGAAGTCACTGAATGTGACTTTGTGATTAGACGCACATAGGCTGTCGCCTACGCCCATTGTGCCTGCATCGAAGACACCAATGATATCCCTGGGTAGGCCTCATCGATGATGGTGCGCTCTGTGGCTAAGAATTGTTGCGGTTGCGACAAACGCAATGTTTTTGCCAGATTCTTTCGGTGAAAGTACGTTCATGCCTTTTTCAAATTTGCCGGAGCAAATGCGCATGAACACAATGCGGTCATGGTGATTTGGATTCATGTTGGCTTGGATTTTTAAAGACGAACGCAGAGAAGTCTTCCGATGTAGGTTCTACCGTTTCTTCACGAGCCACACGAGGGGCCGGCATAGGAGCTAGTTCCAAGAATTTTTTTCAAGAAATGGTTTCACACCGAAGTTCGTCATGGCAGAGCCAAAGAACATAGGCGTTAATTCGCCGACTTTTACTTTATCTAAATCGAAAGCATCACCGACTACGTCGAGAAGTTCAATGTCATCGATTAAGGATTGATGCACTTCTTCGCCCAATAGGTCACGGAATCTCTGGATCGTGTACATCGCCCTTGGTGGAGGCTAGTTTCTTTTGACCGTGGGATTCATCTTTTTCAAATAATTCTACAGTGTTCGTTTCACGGTCGTACACACCTTGGTATTCCCCATTGATGCCTACAGGCCAGTTCATAGGAACCGCACGAATGCCGAGAGGTTTTCAATTTCTTCCATTAAATCAAATGGATTGCGACCGAAGTGGTCAATTTTTGTTGACGAAGGTAAAGATAGGAATACCACGTTCTTTACAAACGGCGAATAACTTTTTCGTTTGCGCTTCCACACCTTTCGCCACGTCGATCAACATGACAGCGCTGTCTGCTGCCATTAAAGTACGGTATGTATCTTCAGAGAAGTCTTGGTGACCAGGAGTATCTAGGATATTGACACGATGACCGTCATAATCAAATTGCAAGACAGAACTTGTTACAGAGATACCACGTCGCTTTTCAATTTCCATCCAATCAGACACGGCATATTTTTTTGTGTTTTTCTAGATTTAACAGACCACCTGAAGTGGATGGCACCACCGTATAGCAAAAGTTTTTTTCCGTCAATGTTGTTTTACCCGCATCTGGGTGAGAAATGATGGCGAACGTACGGCGCCGAGTTACTTCTTCTAAAAAAATGTCATAATTCACCTCTATTAATACATGTGTATGGTATATACTTTTATATCCTTAAAATTATATACTATTTCTGCCCTTTCTGTATAGGATGGGATAGTGAAAGTTGGGTAACATCATTAGCAGAGAGCAATGATGTATACAGGTATTTGTCAAGGATGCATGGAAAAAGTAGTACTGGTAGGAAATTTTAAAGGACTATGAAAGTAGATAGAGAATATATAGAATAGAAGGTGCTGTACCTAGTAAAAAGACCGTTGTATCATAGCTGTAGTGCACTAGAGAAGGCATGCATGCTAGTAGATTGATGATAACAGAATGAATGCGGGTAGTCAGTTATAGATATTTAATTTATTAGTGCAATCGTAGTATAATAAAAAGCCAGTGTAAAGAAGATCTATACTAATAGAAAGTAATAAAAAAAGTAATAAAAAGCCATCAATAGTAGTAAATAGTATACATAGTTGTAGATAGGGAGAGGGAGTATATGCGTTTATTTATTGCGGAAAAAGCCCAGTGTAGGACAGGAGTTAAGCCCGGGTGTTGCCAAATGCAAAGAGTGCTAAGCGTCATGACGGGTATATCGTGCAAGGTGATGATGTGATTACATGGGCTTTTTGGTCATATGCTAGAACAAGTAGAGCCGGTGATTATGATGAAAAATATAAATTTTGGAGATTTGATTCATTACCGATTTTGCCGACTTCTTGGAAATTAAAAATTAAAGCATCGAGTGCTAAGCAGTTCAAAGTAATTAGCGGTCTAATTAAGAAAGCCACCACTATTGTCAATCTTTGGTGACCCAGATAGAGAAGGACAATTGTTAATAGATGAAATGCTTGACTATTTGGGAAATACGAAACCGGTGGAGCGTATTTTTGCTGAATGCCTTAGATGAAAAAAATCCATGCGTTATGCATTAGAGCATATGCAGGACAATGCAAAGTATCAACCGTTAAAAGATTCTGCTTTAGCACGGTCTCGTGCAGATTGGTTGATGGGGATGAATTTATCCCGTGCCTATACCTTAGAGCAACAGCATTTGGGTAAGAAAGTGACCTTTCCTATTGGTCGCGTGAAAACTCCAACGTTGGCGCGGTGGTGCGTAGAGGCGAGAGTTACAAAATTTTGTGCCGGTGGAATATTATGTACTACAAGTTCAATATGAACATGAAAATGGTGTTTTTCTGGACTACATGGAAAGCGAAAGATACGCAACAAGGAGTAGATCCAGATGGACACATGTTAGATAAAACCATTCTTGAAGACTTGCGCGACCGGTTACTACGAGAACCACAAGGAGCTATTTCCTTAGTAGAAAAGAAGAAGAAAAAGAAGGACAGCGCTTGCCATTTTCTTTGTCGTCCCTACAAATTGTGGCAGGTAAATTATTCAACTATACACCGCAAGAAGTGCTAGACATTGCGCAAAAAAACTATATGAGAAAAAAATATACATCCTATCCTCGTTCCGATTGCGAATATTTGCCAGTCAATCAACTTTCAGATGGAAGAGATATCTTGGCGAACTTGGTGAATATGGGGGCATAAAGAGTTGGTGCATGGGCAAAGGATGGTGACCCTACTATCAAGAGTCGTGCTTGGAACGATAGCAAGGTCACAGCCCATCATGCAATTATTCCAACCACGGTACGGTGCCCTTTGCATACTTTGTCGAAAGGGGAGCAAAACATTTACTTCCCTCATTGCCCAAGCCTATATTGCACAGTTCTACCCAGAGCATGTGTACGAGCAAACGCGCATTGAAGTAACCCATCAAGATGAATTGTTTACGACAACAGGTCGTGTTGTAGTCGATATGGGCTGGAAAGCATTGTATAAAAAGGTGAAATCCACAGAAGAATCTGAAGAGAATCAAGAGGATGAAGAGAAATCTTTACCGGCTGTACGAAAAAGGTGACTCCGTAACAGCAAAGGACAGCAAGGTGGACCAACGGAAAACAAAACCACCAAGTCGTTTTTACATCGGCTACGCTAGTACAAGCGATGAAAGAAATTCACAAATATGTGAAAGACGAAGAGTTAAAGAAACAATTAAAAAGATGTATCTGGTATTGGTACAGAGGCAACACGGGCTACGATTATTGAAGATTTAATTCATAATAAAAAGAATCCATTTCTTGCAGAAGAAGGAAAAAAGAAAACTTTAATTCCTACAGAGTCTGCCTATGCCTTAGTAGATGCACTGCCAGATTCCTTGCTGTACCCTGATGCGACGGCACAGTGGGAAGAGCGATTGGCAAAGATGAGTGATGGCAATGAGTCTTTAGATGTATTCTTGGCAGATCAAACTCGGTTCATCGAAGAACTGGTGAATGATGTAAAAAGCGCGAGTAGGAAAAACACCTAGAGTGCCGATACCACGAACAGAAGAAAAGGGGGAGAAAAGTGGGCCCCCTCGTAAAAACTTCAACAGCCCGACCAACAGGTCGCACTTGCCCTAAGTGTAAGTCGGGAGAGCTGATGCTACGTAATGGAACCTACGGCGAATTTTTACGGTTGTTCTGGATATCCAAAGTGTAACTATACAGAGAATATCTCACCGTCCAAAGGAAGTGCATCGGGAACAGGGCAGTCAAAATTTGCAAATACATCCCGAGGTTCGAAGGCTAAAGTAGCTATGTCACAAAGACCTAGAGAAGAGATGATGCCACCTATGCCAACAACAGGTGGTAAAGTGTTAGATGATACTCATAAAGAATATACTTGCCCACGTTGTAAAAAGGGGTATTTGGTGCAATATGAATCTAGACCGGAACCAGTGTGGAAATGTAGTGAAGGTCAGTCTTGTCGCACAACATGTGCCGATGTAGAGGGCAAACCGACTATCTATGTAAATCGGAAATAATGTATAGTAAGTATATGTTTACAAGCAATCTATTGAAGCGGATAAGGATAGCTACAAGAAAAATCATTGATATACAATACATAACTTGGTAATTGAGTCACCATAGTGGGTATACAAAAGGACAGTTAACTCTCGTAAGTAACTATCCCTTTTGCATATATTAAAAAGAAATATTAGAGGCTACTCCTATAGGAGTAGCCTCTATGTAGCATATTAAGATATATCTTGATAGATCGTTGTCTACCGTTTACCTTTGCCACGGCCACTTGTGCCACTCGATTTAGCAGCGCACCCGTGTATTAGCCCCTTTGTGACCACGCGCTTTGTGAGCTTTTGCTTTTGTTGCTTGGTAGGTAGTTTTAATCTTAGGTTTCTTGCTAGCTGTTTCCTTCTTAGGTGCTAAGCCAGAACCCTTTGTTTTTCACTTGTCCATCTTTGGTGTATTTTTGTTAAAGTAGCTTGGATGGATCGTTCGATACGGCGCACCCAAATTTCTTCAGCTGGCGTAGCAAAGGTTACGGCAACACCAGTGGAGCCGGCACGACCAGTACGGCCGATGCGGTGGATGTAGTAATCCATGTCGTGCGGTACATCGAAGTTGTACACATGGCTCACCCTTCGATGTCGATACCACGGGCGACAATATCGGTAGCGACCAAAATAGGTGGATTGCCTTTGGCAAATTCTTTTTAACACTTGTGTACGACGACCTTGTGTCATGTCCCCGTGGATTTCACCAAGCTCCACACCTTTGCGGGCTAAATCGTAAGCCAATTTAATGGCCCTTCTTTAGTGTTACAGAATACAATGGCTAGGTATGGATTGTCAGCCTCTAGCATCGCCACAAGTCGGTTTACTTTGTCCCTGCTCTTCCATCATGTATACTTTTTGTTCAATCGTATCGAGAGTAATATTTTTCCCTTGTACAGTCACAGAGGTAGGTTTTTGCATATAGGCTTTTGCTAAGTTGCGGATTTTATCAGGTATCGTAGCGGAGAACATCAATAATTGACGTTTACCATCAGTGCCACTGATGAGTTTTTTTCAATGTCTGGCAAGAATCCCATGTGAAGCATTTGGTCCGCTTCGTCCAACACGACACGGCGGATGGAGTTTAAGTGCAACGTACCACGGTTGACATGATCCAGCAAACGACCAGGAGTGCCGATGATTACATGAGGGCGACGTCCTAGTTTTTGCAATTGTCCTTCGATCGTTCTGCCACCGATGAGAGGTAACACATCTACCCCTAAAATAGCACCTAAATGGCGTGCTTCCTCTGCAATTTGTTGGATTAGCTCACGAGTTGGGGCGATGATAAGGGCTTGCTCCTGTTGCACATCTACGTGGATGCGTTGCAATAGTGGTAACAAGAATGCCAATGTTTTGCCTGTCCCTGTTTGAGCTTTGGCGATCACATCTTGTCCTTTGAAGATGAGAGGAATCGATTTTTCTTGGATCGGTGTTGGTTCTTTCACGCCCACCTTTTGTAATGCTTGTATCAGTTCAGGCACGATGCCTAAGGATTGAAAAGATTTCATAGTATATCTCCGTTTCTAAATGACTTAATAGTACTATTATATCATACTTCTATATAGGTGGGTCCGTGAAAGTTCTTTCACATAGGAATAGAGCAATAGGAAATGGATGGTCTAGTTATAAATAAAGAGGGCCTGACAAGAGGGGAAGGCACAGAATAAGTGGAATAATTAAGATGTAGACAATAGATAATGAGAAACATGTTGCTCTTATATCATTATTAATTAAGAAGTGATATTGAAAAATGACAAAATGATATACCTGATATGACCTTTATAAATAGCTGTATCGTGTACATACTACTTGATAAAAGTAGATTTATAATTTCACGAAAAGATAAAAATAAAATGAGATTCCTTATTGATTATCTCTTATAATGTGCTATAATATAAATATTACTCATATAACTATATATGATAGGTTTGGTTGTTATGTTTTATATGTAGGAGGTGTACTATGGTTAAGAAGCTATCCGAGATGAAACCAGGTGAAGTTGGCACTGTTGTAGCTGTCAATGGAGCTGGCAATATCAAGCATCGTTTGGTGGACATGGGTGTTGTACCAGGCACAGTAGTGCGTGTTATGAAGTATGCGCCATTAGCAGACCCAGTGGAAATCAAAGTGAAAAACTTCGAATTATCACTACGCGTAAGTGAAGCACAAATGATCGATATTGAAGTCTAACAAGGAGAATTGCTAAGATGGCAGACAACACACATACCAAGATTCAGGTTGCTTTAGCGGGTAACCCTAACTGTGGTAAAACAAGTATTTTTAACAATATGACGGGATCCCGTCAACACGTAGGTAACTACGCAGGTGTTACAGTAGAGAAAAAAGTTGGGGAGACGAAAATCGATGGTCATGACATTGAAATCATCGACTTACCAGGTACATACTCCTTAACAGCACGTTCTCTCGATGAATTGGCAGCACGTAACGTTATCATCAATGAAAATCCAGAATTGATTGCCAATGTAGTGGATGCGTCTAATCTAGAACGTAACCTGTACTTAACAGCACAATTAATTGAACTAGAACAACCATTGCTACTTGTTTTGAACATGGTAGACGTGGCAAAAAGAAATGGGTTTAAAGTTCAATAATAAAAAAATTAGAAGAATTAACAGGTTCCACAGTAGTAGAAACTATCGGCCGTGTTAATAAAGGTACAGAAGATGCACTACGTGGCATTGTGAAAGTATCTAAAGAACGCAAAATCCCTAATGTTCGCGTTAACTATGGCGAAGTATTAGAGCCAGCTATCGCAGAATTAGAAGCAGAAGTAGCGAAACTTGACACTGGTCGTTATCCACATCAGCCGGGTAGCTATCAAGTTATTAGAACAAGATACAGATATCTTAGAAAAAGTACAAGAATTGGACAAATCTGGTGCGGTGCTTAGCAAAGCAGAAGCATTGCGCACAGAATTGAACAAATCTGTTGATATGGATATCGTATTCCAAGAATACCGTCATCGTTTTGCAGTAGACGTATTCAACGGCGTGCTAGAAGTAGTGCCTGAACATAAAGATACAAAAATCCGACAACATCGATAAAATCTTAACGAATCGTTGGTTGGGGATTCCTATCTTCTTATGCATCATGTGGGTTATGTTCTACTTAGTTATCAACATAGCAGAATATCCTAAAGGATGGTTGGAAAGTGCTTTCAAATTATTAACAGATTTCATCGGAGCTAATCTTGAAGATGGCTTGTTAAAATCTTTATTGAATGACGGTATCATCGGTGGTGTAGGGGCTGTTATTAGCTTTATCCCACACATCGTTCTATTATTCGTATCTATTTCTTTCTTAGAAGATACTGGTTACATGGCTCGTAGCACTTTCGTTATCGACCGCGTGATGCGTGGTGTAGAGTTTACATGGTAAATCTTTCATCCCTATGTTATTGGGCTTTGGTTGTAACGTACCATCCATCATGGGTGCTCGTATCCTTGATAACCCAAGAGACCGTATGATTACGATCTTAGTATCTCCATTTATGAGTTGTAGTGCTCGTTTACCAGTATATACATTATTAGCATCAGCATTCTTCCCACCAGAAGATGCACCAACGATCTTGTTAGGTATCTATACATTGGGTATCGTCGTAGCTGTTGTAACTGCAAAAGTACTTCATCGTATGTATTTAAAGGTGAAGCAGAACCATTCGTAATGGAAATGCCTCCATACCATATGCCAACACTTCGTTCTGTAGGCATTCATATGTGGGAACGTTCCGTAATGTACCTTAAAAAAGCAGGTACATTCATCTTGGCAGCATCCATCCTTATTTGGTTCTTAACATCCTTCCCACAAGATGTAGAATACTCTCAAGACTATGATGCGACTCGTGAACAAGTGACAATGACACATGCTCAGATGGCAGATGAGATTTTTAGTGAATGCTATGTTGGTAACAGAAGAACAACAAGCAGAGGCGAATGATATCTTAGGTCAAATGCTTGCCTTAGACGAAGAGCATAAAGATGACCCGCCAGCTGAAGAGGAAGAAGCTACAGCAGAAGAAGCAACTCAAGAAGAAGCTGCAGAAGAACCTGCATACTTTGAAGAATTAAAAAGCTGAAGAGTTATATCCAGTGGCTTGGGCTTTATATGTAAACCATAAAGCAGAAGAAGATGAAATCAAAGAATTAGATCTTCAACAAGGTAAAGAAAAAATTGAACAATCCTATGCATCTGAATTAGGACGTTTTATTCAACCTGTAATGGAACCACTTGGATTTAACTGGCGTGTGAACATTGCCGTAATAGCCGCAGTAGCGACTGAAAGAAGTAATGGTAAGTACATTAGGTACTATTTACGCGATCGAAGCAAGTGATGCAGATTCTAAATCCTTGGAAGAATTCTTGTCTACTGATCCAGACTTCAACCCGACCCATCGGTTTAGGCTTGATGGTATTCGCCTTGCTATATTTACCATGCTTGGCGACTATGGCGGTATTAAAACGTGAAACTGACTCCCGGAAATGGTTCGGTGCCGTATTTGCTTACACTAGTATCCTAGCTTGGGTAGGTGCATACTTAGCAGTTCATATTGGTCGTGCTTTAGGATTGGGCTAATCAATATTGATAGTAAACAAAACAATATAATTGAGATTGAGAAAAATTTTATTTCAAAAATTCATTGATATTATGCAGTTTGTTGTATTCGCAAAATAATTTTCAAAAAGTACTTGAAAAATGAGAAAGAGATGGTGTATACTATGGATAGTGTTATTGTATACGCAATTGGTTTTACTAGCTGTTCTCTATGTTGCATACCGAGTATATAAAAGTGCAACAAGCGCAGGCGGTTGTGGTGGCGGATGCGGCGGAGGATGTGGTTCCTCTTCTGAATCTGAATCAGGATGCGGTTGTGGCTGTGGTGGTCACGAAGAACAAGCTGAAAAGTAACTAATTCGATACCATAAGTTTGGTAAGAGGGACTCGGTAACACAGGGACCCTCTTATCTTTACAATTTTTAATTTTAATATATTTTCATGTATTAATGTGACAGAGTTCACAGAAAGGAACTAACAATGTTCAACGTAAAAAAAGAAACTTTAAGAGATGCTAATGTATTCGCAGCTGGTTTAGCTTTAGGCACAGTAGGTGTAAAAGTATTAACTTCCAAAGATGCTCGCAAAGTATATGCTAATGTAGTAGCAGCTGGCCTTCGTGCAAAAGACAGCATCTTAAAAACAACTGAAAAATTACAAGCTTCCACTGGCGAGATCTTGGCTGAAGCACAAGAAATCAACGAAACTCGCGATGAAGAAGTGTTAACAGAAGGAAAATAATCCATGATGCAATTTAAAATGTTGCAACGCTTGTCCCGTCGTCTTCATGTACGCATTGAGGGACGTAAGTTTAATGACGCACAGGCTCAATATATCGAAGATACATTGATGGCCTGTGAAGCCATTACCAAAGCGAACTTCTATACGCGTTCTGGTGATATCATCATCCAACATACTGGTGATGAAAGTGCTGTGAAAAGTCGCTTTATTCGGATTGCAAGATTTGGATTTAGCCAATGCACCGACATTGCATGAGCTTTTCACCTCGCCTTGTAAACAAGCGTTACAAAGAAGAAATGATCGATAAAACATTGCTTTATATCGGTAAAAATCGTTTTACCGGCACCTATTGCGGCAGACATGGTCTTGGTTCGATGGTATCAAGTTCATCGGTGCGACTATCAAAAACATTGTGGAAACGCAAATTGACCGTAGAAGTATTAGATGGCGTAGCTATCGGTGCCGATTATTGCAAAAGATTACTCCACAGCGGGCGCTGTGATGTACTTATTGGGCATCGGCGAAATCTTGGAAGAATGGACATTGCGTAAATCTGTGCTTAACCTTGCTGAAAGCATGTCCTTGAACGTAGACAAAGTTTGGGTTCTTGTAGACGGTGTAGAAGTAAGCAAACCAATTGGTGAAGTACAAGTAGGTGACGTAGTTGTAGTTCGTCAAGGTGAAGTGGTGCCATTGGACGGCCAAGTTGTGGATGGCGTAGTTCTTGTGAATGAAAAGCTCCATGACTGGGGAACCTGAACCAGTTCGTCGTGATGCCGGTACATCTGTGTATCTTTGGGTACTGTCGTAGAAGAAGGTCAATGTTCCTTCGAAGTACGTACTACAAGCAAACATACTCGTTTCGAGCAAATCGTAAACTTGATCGAAGAATCTGAACAAATGAAATCCGGTATGGAACAAAAAGCATATCGCATGGCAGATAAATTAGTACCAGTGAGTTTCTTAGGTGCTTTCGCAACCTTTGCCTTAACTCGCAACTTGATGAAAGCTTTATCTTTCGTTATGGTAGACTTCTCCTGTGCATTGAAATTGTCCATTCCGTTGGCAGTATTATCCGCTATGCAAGAAGCGTCTAACCGTGGTATCACTGTAAAAAGGTGGTAAATTCATGGAACGCATTGCAGAAGCAGATATGATCGTCTTCGATAAAACAGGTACGTTGACAAAAGCGGAACCTGTATTCCAAGAAATTATTCCTTTTGGCGGTAATGATGCAGATGAAATGTTGACATTAGCGACTTGCTTGGAAGAGCATTTCCCTCATTCCATGGCGAAAGCAGTAGTGACAGTGACGCAAGATCATCATTTACCACATAAAGAAATGCACTCAAAGTAGAATATGTTGTGGCACATGGTATTGCATCCAAAGTGGGTAACCGCAAAGTACGCATCGGTAGCCATCACTTCATTTTTGAAGACGAAAAAAACAACGATTCCGACTGGAGAAGAAGCTAGATTTGAAAGCCTTCCAGAAGGTTGTTCCTATTTATACCCTAGCAATTTCTAACGTATTGGCGACGGTTATCTGCATTAAAGACCCAGTACGTGAAGAGGCAAAAGACGTTATCCGCGATCTTCATAACTTAGGTATCAAAAATCGTTATGATGACTGGTGATAGCCGTAAAAATGCAGAGCGCGTAGCGACGGAAATTGGCATTGATGAAGTACATGCAGAAGTAATGCCAACTGATAAAGCTGAATACGTTCGCAAAGCAAAAGAAGAAGGTTATACAGTGATGATGGTAGGGGACGGCATTAACGACTCCTTGGCATTGTCCGAAGCACATGTAGGGATTGGTATGAATGAAGGTGCGCCGATTGCACAAAAAAATCGCCAATGTCACAGTGTCTAGTGATAACTTGACTGCTATCGTTGACTTACGTCGTATTTCCATGAAATTAATGGATCGCATTCAATTTAACTATAACTCCATCGTAGGCGTGAATGGTGGCCTTGTAGGATTGGGCGTATTAGGCGTAATGCCTCCTAGCTCCACTGCATGGATTCACAACTTGTTCACACTAGGCGTGGGTATGTATAGCATGACTCCATTATTGGAAAAACCAAAAAAACAACAAAACGATGACTGCATCGAAGTAGAAGCAGTTGTAGCATAACACACAAAAAGCATCCGTAAGGGTGCTTTTTTGTTTGTAAAATTGAAACGCATATGTATTTATAAGATGGCCGATGTTTGTTATACTATAGGGAGAGATAATTTTAATATAGAAAGGATATTATATGTCAACCATACAAGATGTAGTGCAACGCACGATGTATATGAGTATATTTTTTTATATTGATTCCTCTAGGGGCCTATACAATTCATACAGGGGATGAGTGCCATGGTAGCAGGGTGAGTTATGGAGTGCTGTCTCTATTCATTCCTATCTTTTACTTGCGTTCTAGTGAAAGTGGATTTGGGCCTAAGGCTCGTAGAGTACCGATTTGTGTGTACGTAGTAGCTTGGGCGCTAGTACAAGGTGGTACATTCTTGGTGTTCAATAATTTAGATTTATCTTGGTTGTGGAACTTATCTACTATCGGTCGTGATGTGGTGTTTGCCATCATCATGTATTGCCAAGTGACATTGGCATTGGTGCTCAGCTTGCTCGGTGGAAAGAATACAGAGGTGTAATATGAGAAGTTATATAAAATTTTACAGTTGGTCCATGCTTTGGATTATTCCACTCAGCTTGGTGTTTAGCTTGGGGGCAGTTTGACACGTCTAGCATCATCATGTTCGTCATTGCCTCCTTGGGGATTCCTTTTGGGTCTGAAAGCAGTACCAAGACTGGCAGGGCAATTTGACTTTCACTTAGGAAAAGGTCATTACACATATTCTTGGTTGTGGTGGAACCTATTCTTTTTCTTTGGCAATGGTGTGTTGCCTTTACCCTTGCCAAAAGAGCCGATCTATATCATGCTAGTCTGGGTATTGACCATGTTAGTTGTAGTGGCACTCATGATCGGTACAGCGAAATTATTAGATTCTTTGGATGGCGCGCAAGGAACGTCATTACTTTATCGATACAGTCCTAAATATTTCTACCTATGCGTTGCCATTGCCGATGCTATTTTTAGGCGACGTCATGTATTTAAACCCTAGAAGATCCTATTATCCAAGCCTCGTTAGATGCACAAGGCTTTGCGGGGTTGATTGCTAGCCTATACATCGGGGTCGTGCTCATGATGCTGACCACAATCGGCAGTATGGTCCTATACTTATACCCACGTCGTACAGCATTGTGGCCTCGTGTGACGGCTATCGTAGTGATGGCAGTGTGGTGGGTGGCAACCAATGCCCATATCCTGTTCGGTGGATACATTCCAGATATTGTGAAAGTGTGGGCAGGAAAAGCTTTGCCAGCTTTCACAGGCACCCCATTAGTCTATATTACGCCGTCCATCTTTGAAATCTGCGCCATTGCATTAAGCGTGGCAATTGGATTAGGGATAGAAAAATTGTGGTTGTCTAAAAATAGATGCAACTATCTAGTGTAAGAGTTGTAAAGATTTTTAATACAATAATTTAAAAACAATTCATAATATAATCATAGGAGCGGATTTTACTCCTACAGAGCCTTATTTAGTGCAATCAGAATTAGAAAAACTGGTGTGATACGCTAGAATGGAGATTATTAATAAGGCTGAACTTGAATTAGAATGGAGCACTAGATGAGAGGGATGAGTTTATAATCATCAAACGTGCTCATACAAAAGAGGGTACTATGAAAGTAAATACAGAAGGTTATCGTTTCCTACAAGAAGAAATAAGCTTCATTAAATCTCGCTAAAGAAACATATTTAAACGATCGAACTATGGATAATAGAATTGAATTTAAAATGAAAATTATGAATATCTATAGTGTAATCAATTCGGTTTGGTGTGATGGAGTTGTTAGCCAGAAGAAGCGGACGAGCTAAGGGAAGAATATTATTGGGGGAATCTCAATGGAGGTTTTTCTGATATTGATGTAATTTGAAGAAGTCTTCTCGTAACAAAATAAATAAAGTTAGAAGTAGTAGAGGAGATAAAAAGAAAAAAAGTTGTAACAAAAATAATTTTTTAAAAATTACAAATAAACAGACTTGCTTTTTTTGAAATTACCATGTATACTTAAGTCATAAGTTATACGCGGTAATTTTTACATCTAAAAATTAGAGAAAAGGAGATGGTTTCTATGGTATGTATCAAAGACTTATTTCACAGTAATACGGGGTATCTCAATATCGCTTGGACGAAGATGTCACAGGAGAGGCACAAACATATACATTGTATGGTCAAAAAATGAGCTATACGAAGATATACATGGTGTGCCTGGTGAACGACAAGATCGGAAACAAATTAAAACGACTTTCACAGGAGATGTACTAGAAAAAGGCGATTTGCTATTCAGTGCTATCTCTGGGGAAGCGACTATCGTCAGTAAAGACCACGAAGGATATATTTTTCACACAGAACTATGTGCGTATGGTGCCCACGTCTAAACAGATTGACTGTAAATATATGATGTTTTCTTATCAATGAACATCCAAGTATCAAACGCCAGTTCCAACAAAACTTGCAAGGTAGTCAAGTGATTCGGTACAGTTTAAAACTATTGAAAGACATAGAACTGCCGAAGTTACCACCGCTCGAAATACAACGAATCATCGGCGATGTGTATTACAAAGGAATTACGAGTGCGTTCTTTGCAACAACAGTAGCACATAATATGTATACATTGCGAGTGGCACAATTACAGGGGTGTAAGAGATGACAAAACTATATGAAACGGAATTTGAACGACAATTAGTGGAGCAATTGACCACGGGCACGATTACATTCACACAAGATGTGAAAGAAGGACAAGCACAATATGGACCTCGTGGGGTATATAAAAAGCAAATTGTGGAAGTATGAACCACATATTAAGACAACAGAAGCATTGTGGGATAACTTTCGAGGTATTTTGTACCAACTGAACCAAGATAAACTGGATAAGCCTTTGAGCGATTCAGAGTTTAAACAAGTCCAAAAAGTGATTAATGAGTTATATACACCGTACCTAGCAGGGCAGTTTCTGTATGGTGTGAATGGTGTATCTCAAATAGAAGTGGATTTAGATGATGGACGCCATGTGTACCTGACTGTATTCGACCAAAAACAAATTGGCGCAGGTAATACAGTGTACCAAGTGGTCACACAAATACAACGAGCGCCTAAGATTGCAGGGCGACCAGAACGACGTTTTGATACAACACTCTTAATCAATGGGTTACCTGTTATCCAAATCGAGGAAAAAGCATCGGGACACTCTGCCAATGAGGCATTAAATCAAATGCATCAATACATTGAAGAACGGCAGTACAGCGATATATTCTCTACTATTCAGATTTTGGTGGGTATGACTCCTACGCAAATTAAATACATGGCGAATACGACGGCGGACATGTTCAACAAGGACTTTTCCTTTCAGTGGCAAAATCCGGAAACCAATAAGGTTGTAACAGATTGGAAAGTATTCTCCGATTTGTTCCTCAGCATTCCTATGGCGCACCAAATGTCTACGCAATTTACCATCTTAGATGGAACGAAGAATAAACAAATGTTGAAGGTGATGCGACCATACCAAGTGTATGCCACAAAAGCGGTACTAAACCAATTAAAAAGGAGCAGATTTTTACGGCGCCTATCAATAAATTAGGCTACATTTGGCACACCACGAGGATCTGGCAAAACGATCACTAGCTTTAAAAACAGCATGGCTTGCGAGCCGTATGCCTCATGTAGATAAAGTAGTGTTCGTAGTGGACCGCATTGCCTTGACGAAACAAACAGAAGAAAACTACAAGGCCTATGACCCAGAGGGACAATCGACGTAGACGGTAGACAGTTTGATGCGGTAGGTGGTACGGAAAATACAAATGTACTGAAACGTAAATTGAATGAAAAAAGGCAATGGTATTATCGTCACATCTGTGCAAAAATTGACGAAGTTAATCCAACGTAAAGACTTTACATTACCGAAGAAAAAAACTTTGTATTCATCGTCGATGAGGCCCATCGCTCTACAGGTGGTGACAGCTTTGAAGAGTTGCAAAAAGGTATTTAAAAGGCGCGCTTGGGTAGGCTATACGGGAACGCCGATGTTTGATGAAGTGGCAGGAAAAACACCACCAAAAACGCGAAGTATTCGGTAATTTGCTCCATGCCTATACTATTAGAGAGGCCATTGCAGACAAAAACGTATTGGGCTTTAAAGTGGACTTTGAAAACACCATTCCAGAAGATGAGATGAAGGAAAATTACTTACCTGCCTTTTACCGGCACCAACACCCTAATTGGACGGAAGAGGATATTCAACATCGTATCAACAACATGACTCCCCGATGATATGGATGATATGATCGAACCAAGTTTCTATGATAACAACAAAGACCATGTCCGTTTAGTGGTGGAAGATATCTTTACGCACTGGAAAAACCGTTCAGCGGAGGGCAAGTATAATGCGATGCTCACTACTCATGTAGGGGGTACCCGTCCTAGTACACCTATGGCGATGATGTACTTTGATGAATTTGAAAGAGTGAACCAAGAACGAGCAGCACGGGGCGAGTTTACCTTGAAAGTAGGGGTTACTTTTAGTGCTAGTACGAATAATAGTGATACCCAACTAGATACGAATAATGGGTTACTACGGGCGATGAATCATTATAACAAGTTGTTTGGTACCAATTTTGGTCTCGATGATGTGTCGGGGTATACTCAAGATTTGACGACTCGTTTGAATCGTACTGCTAGAGATGGACAGTACTTGGATATTGTCATCGTAGTAGACCAATTGTTGACCGGATTCGATGCGCCACAGATGAATACCTTGTATGTGGACCGTACACTGAAAGGGCTTTTGCTCATTCAAAGCTTTACTCCAGAACGAACCGTATTGCTGATTCAAATAGTAAACATTGGGGACGGATTGTTAACTATCGCTGGCCAGTGCAGAACGAAAAGTTGATGAAAGAAGCTCTAAGCATCTATGCAAACCGTGCGTCGGCGAATGTGCAAGGCACATTGGGACCCGTGTGGTGATGACGGTGGTTTGAAAGGTACAGGTGTATTGGCAAAAAGATTTCAAAGATCAATTGGCGGAAGTACAACATATAGTAAACCAATTAGCGGATTTGACAGATACTTTCACTGAAGTGCCCCTAGCGAAGCGAAGCAAGAGGAAATGTTTGACCTTATGCGCAAAATATAGCTCCAGCATGTCCAAGTTGAAACAATATGACGCGGAGCAATTAGATGGAGAAACCATCGGTTTCGATTACGATAAACCAGAAGATTTGATTCATATGGTGGGCATGACGGTGGAACAAGAGGAAGTGCTGACCACGTCCTTGTATAACGATTTGAAAGAGCGATTGGCGAAAACACACGATGTGCCGGTGGCGCAAATCGAGTGCGTATGACCCATGTGAAAGATGTGAAAGTGAACTACGATTATTTGACGGAACTAGTGGAAGAATTGATGAATGCTGTCCACGAAGAGCGTATGGATGATGCAGATGCGTACCGTACACGGATTCAAGATTTTGCCATGGCACTAGAAGATCGTCAATATGCGAAGCAAATCAACAAAGTCGCAGAGGCTATCTATACAGGGGAATATCCGCCACAAGGGAGCGATATTTCTTATCCTGTAAAATTAGATGATAGCAAGGATATCATCCATGAGGCAAACACCATGATTGTGAAAGATGAAATCTTTGAGTTCCGCCAAAAATGGGGTATCGTCGATTGCATTCGTAGCGAAGAATTGCTAGAGTTATTTGCGAACCATGTATATGGTAAAAAGGACTTTGACGATACAGGTCGCATGACAGAATTAAAAAGCGACAAGGAAAGAGTATATGGTAAAAGCCCAAGACCCGACCTGTGAAAGAAAATGAAAACCATTGCCTATGAAATAAATTAATTGAGGCTATCTATGACTTTGCCGATGCCTACGTAAGTGAAGGATAAAGAGAGGTGTCACAATGAGTGAAACAAAACGTAAAAGTACCGAAACTCAGATTCCACAGGTTTACGGAAGATTAGGGAACAGCGTAAGTTGGGGAGATTAGCATACTAGTTACAGGTGGAGGAACTCCAAGTACTAATATTTCTGAATATTGGAAATGGGGATATTGACTAGTATTCTCCAGTAGAAATAGGGTGAGAATCGTCTGATGTTACGTCGGGAGTATGGTAAAATAACAAAGTCTGGGACTAAAGGATATCAAAAGCTCGGCAAAAAAATACTCGAGTGTGAGACTGACTCTGCTTTTACTATGCAAGAACAGTATTGGAAAGCACTGCTATCTTACATGTTGCAGGGATGTGTACTAATCATGGGGTTTTCAATCATTTATAACATCCAAATCTAACATGAACTTGATACATATTTTGTGGTTATAATATGTTTACAGCAAAAGTGAATAGCGGTATGGTGAAATAACAGGAGCCAGGATCTACATTTGTTGAAGTTTCTGGTAAGCAAATGGAACAGATGAATTTAATGGTTGCCATCAGTACGAGAGAACAAAAACGGGTGAGTGAGCTTTTTTTGAAAACATGGACGACCTCATCACCCTTCATCAGCGTAAGTTAGAAAACTTAAAACTGAAGAAAAAGCATTACTTCAAAAATTATTTTTTCGAAAAATGGAGAACAATTTCAGAACTTCGTTTCCCGAGATTTACGGATGCTTGGGAACAGCGTAAGTTGGGGAAGATTGACTACTAGTTACAGGTGGAGGAACTCCAAAAGTACTAATATTTCTGAATATTGGAATGGGGATATTGACTGGTATTCTCCAGTAGAAATAGGTGAGAATCGTTATGTTAGTGGGAGTATTCGAAAAAATAACAAAGTTGGGATTAGAAAAAGCTCGGCAAAAATACTTCCAGTGGGAACTGTTCTGTTTACATCAAGAGCCGGTATTGGAAATACTGCTATCTTACAGGTTGAGGGATGTACTAATCGGGGTTTCAATCAATAACACCAAATCTAAATGAACTTGATACATATTTTTGTATACTATGACACAAAGTTAAAGCGGTATGGTGAAATAACAGGAGGCAGGGATCTACATTTGTTGAAGTTTCTGGTAAGCAAATGGAACAGATGAATTTAATGGTTCCATCATTAGAGGAACAAAACAGGTGAGCGAGCTTTTTTAAAACAATGGACGATGCCATCACCCTTCATCAGCGTAAGCTAGAACACTTACAACTACAGAAGAAGGCTCTTCTTCAACAGATGTTTGTCTAGTATAAGCGGGTGAGGTAGTGTATACTTTCAGCGAGTAAAGGCAGTCTGCTTTACTTTCAAATACTTTCACAAAACAGAAAACACAACATATAAAAATAGATACAAGAGAGATATGACAAAGGAGATTTTTTATGGCGAATGTAAAAAGCGCAAACGATTTCTAGCCAATTATGGGCGATTGCCAACGATTTACGTGGTACAATGGACGCAAGTTCTTTCAAAGATTATATTCTTCCCTTCTTATTCTATAAATATTTGTCCACTCATCAAGAAGAATACTTGGTGGACAGCGGTTTGATAGATCCTTCTGAGGGAAATCTGTGAACGAACTGTATAAGGAAATTGTGGAGCAAGAGGGCTTGGAAGATTGCCTGATGGATATTGCTAGTTCTTTGGGATATGCCATCAATCCAGAAGATACTTGGGTATCCTTAACGGAAAGTATTCATAATGGCACGGTAGTTCAGGGGGATTACCAACGCATTTTTGAAAACTTTAATGCCAATGCGGAAATCAATCAAGAAGCATCCTCAGATTTCAGAGGAATTTTTAACTACATCAACTTAGGCGATTCTGGGTTGGGTGCTACTACAGCGGGACGTACGAAAACGCTCAATGCAGTGGTATCCAAAATCGATGAAATTGAGTACAAGGATGAAAGTGGAAAAAGATATCCTAGGTGAAATTTATGAATATTTAATCAGCAAGTTCACTGACCAATGCAGGCAAAAAAAGGTGGCGAGTTCTACACCCCTCATGAGGTAAGTATCATCTTGGCGAAATTGGTGACAGCGAATTTGGAGAACCGAGAAGATACTTTTCACAGTCTATGATCCGACCATGGGTTCTGGTTCTTTCTTTGCTCACGGTGCGCAACGAGATTCCTGATGGTTCTCGTCAAGGGGCGGTGAGCTTTTATGAGCAAGAACTGAACACGGTGACCTACAATTTAGCACGCATGAACCTCATGATGCATGGCGTCACCTATAACAACATGAATTTGCACAATGCGGACACCCTTGAAAGTGATTGGCCAGATGGGGTGGACCATGATGGCATCGATCGTCCACGATCCTTTGATGCGGTGGTGGCAAACCCTCCGTACTCTGCGAAATGGGACAATAATGAAAGTAAATTGAAAGACCCTCGTTTCAGCGATTATGGTAAGTTGGCGCCGCATCCAAAGCAGATTATGCTTTTATCTTGCACAGTTTGTACCATTTGAACACAGAAGGAACGATGGCTATCGTATTGCCACATGGTGTACTATTCCGTGGTGGAGCGGAAGGTAAAAATCCGGGAGACTATCATCGAGAAAAATTACTTGGATGCGGTCATTGGATTGCCGACGAACTTATTCTATGGTACCGAGCATTCCTACCACGATTTTGGTGTTCAAAAAGAACCGTACCAACCGTGATGTGTTGTTTATCGATGCGAGCAACGAGTTTGAAAAAAGGGAAAAACCAAAAATAACTTGAGTGAAGAACATATCGCGAAGATTATCGACACCTACCGCAACCGTGTGGACGTGGAGAAATACGCGCATGTGGCGAGCCTAGAGGAAATCAAAGAGAACGATTATAACTTGAACATCCCTCGTTACGTGGATACCTTTGAAGAAGAGGAAGAACTGGATCTTGATGAAATCAATCGCATGATTGAAGAAGATAACCGTGATATTGCGGCGTTGGAAAAAGAAATAGCAGAACAGTTGGCACTGTTGGGAGTGAAACAGTAACTTTCAGAGAACATAGTTGAGAGTAGCAATGCTTGTTGAGTATTATTAATGAATGCGAACATGTTGATGGTAAAGTGGGTAGATAATAGAAAATGATGCGACTAGTGGGGGGCTGGTCGCATCATTTTTGTATATGTGAAATATCGGTAATTTTTCTTATGAAAGTATCTTTTTAAAATAAACAATATGCTAAATTTGTGTTATACTACTAATAAGAGAGTCTTTATCGTAAGTTGGGCTCATCTCTTCCTATAATGGGAGGGGTGATACTATGACAAAATTTGAAAAATCTATCTGATTATTTTTAGTTTTTGACATTAGTAGTTCAAATCATCGAACTTTTGAAATAGTTAAATGAAAACGCCTAACGAAAAAGAGATTTCGCAGATCTCAATACGTTAGGCTATTTTCATTTCTTGTCTTTGAGATGAGCCTAACGCCGACAATACGTTGAGGCTCTCTTTTGTTATATTAATTATAGCATAGAGTACTAAAAACAAAAGATAGTGTGTAAAAAAAGTAGCGCTGACAGTGAACGTTGACTGTTAGTGCTATTCCATGTACATGAAGTCAAACTTCCACCTTTATTATATTGCTATGAAAGTTTTACGATAATTTTATCAATTATAACTAATTGTCATAGTAATGCTTTACTATATAAAATATGCATAATAACCTAATTATAGAGGTATGAGTATGTACGAAATGCAAATGACGGTGTATAATGATAACTAGTTTAAATAATAATTAGTATTTCTAGTACTTACCGAGTGTGTAAGTGAATAAAAGACCTCCTTAGTTGGACTAAGGGGGTTTTTCTGTGTTTTTAAGGTGCTATAGATTCTATATAATTTGGTAAGAGGACTATAAGCATCGTATAGAAAAGAGGTAAGCATGAAAATTACACGTCATGTATCAGCAGTGATGCATTTCGCATTAGTAGTAACAGGAATGTCTTATTCCGCAATGGCTACAGATATTACTAAGTATAGTGATAAAGCAGAAAACTTAATTGGTTTATCTATGGGCTCTCAAAAAGCAAACGGAACCTGAGGTTAAGCATATAGAAGACACGTTAACCGTAAATGTACATGGTAAAAAGCTTGATGGATACAGGTAAATCTAAAAATGTAACAGGGATTTATACTGTATTTGGATCGCAATTGACTATAGATAAAGATCTTATTGTACGCTTAAAAAATGATGCACCAGCAGATAAAAAAGACTTGGGGCATTATTATATGAGTGCTGTCTATGCTGGTCTTGGTGGTAAGGTGCCACATCATAACGATAATCCTGACAGAGACTATGGTGATAGCAATATTCATGTGAAAGGCAATGTAGATATTGACGCTGTCGGAGTAGGATTGCAAGCTAATCACCGAGGCCATATTATCGTTGATGGCGGTGGTCGTATTATAACGCATCCTGTTGCAACGTCAGATATCTATTCTGTTGAGGCAGAAGAGGGCGATGTCTATGTGAATGCAGGTACCGATGGTAAACACCCAGGTACGAAGGATTTAGTAGCTGTTGGTAATGTAGGGTTAATTAATAAAGATTATGGTGAGAATCCAAATCTTAATGAAGCGCCAGCAAATATCGGACTAGCTTTTACAACCTCTAACTCTAGTCTTACTGGTGCTGTGTTAAATGAATATGCTGAAAGTAATAAAAATCCGCATAATTCTGGTGCCGATATCTATTTACAAAATGGTGCTACTTGGAATAATGAATGGATTGGTAAGGATCGACCTACACCAAGAAAACCACGTCCATCAGGAGATGATGAAGCATACTTATATAAAGGAAGTAAAGTTCGTAATCTTGTAGGCGGTACAAATCCAACAGCGGCGAGTATGATTCATCCTATCGATGCTCGTCCTATTACGATTCAAAAACTATAGTGGTTTTGTAAATGCTGATTATAAAACAGGTACGCCAGCCGAGCGAAGCTGGCAATGGCCAAATCATAATTCAACATGCTGCTGATAATAGCCACATTACTGTACAAAGGTGATAGTGCTAAGAATTTGACTGATGATGCAAGTTATCGTGCAGAAATGAAATCGTTAGCTACTAAATTACAATATACAGGAAATGATAAGAAACTAGTCAGCGCTGTTCAAGTTAATGAAGGTATTACAAGACCGGCGACTATGATTGAACTTGGTACAAATGCATTTGATGCACAAGGTAATCTTGCTGTTACCGATACGGCGACTGTAACACATGCTAGTGAATCTTCGTTGGTAAATAGTACGAAATCTGCTCTTACATCTACAGCGATGGCTTGGAGTGATACCACGAACGATTTACAACGTCGTTTAGGGGATCTTCGTTTAGCTACCATGAATAATGGTATATGGGCTAAATACATCGGCGGCAAATCTAAAATAACAGATGGTGCCGATGTTCATATGAGATATAATGGTGTACAAATTGGTTATGATTATAAAGTATCCAATGGTTGGACTTTGGGTGGCGCTCTACATTACAGTACATCTAGCAACTCTTATGGTGTTGGCAACGGAGACAGTAAAATCGGTGGTATTGGATTATACGGTACAAACCAACATGCTGACGGAAGTTACTTAGATATCATCGTTCGTGGAAGCCGCTTGTCCAATACTTATAAACTTGACTCCCTAGGGGGACATAAATTGAATGGGGATTATCATACATTTGGTACCTCTTTCAGTGCAGAATACGGTAAACGTATTAAAAAACAAAATGGTTTCTACATGGATCCTAGTGTAGAATTTATTGTAGGTCGTTTGAACGGCGTATCCTATGATGCTAATATTATTGGTGGTGGATCTATGCATGTGAAAGCTGATGCTGTCAACTCTGCTGTAGGTCGATTAGGATTTGGAATTGGTAGAGAAACAGAAACATCCAACATTTTTGCAAAACTCGCATTGGCTCATGAATTCTCTAGTATAATCAATACGACATATTCCGCACCAGGTAATCCAACAGTACATACAGAACTTGATTTGAAAGATACATGGCTTGATGCTGAAATTGGAGGTTCCTGGAGCGTTCGTCCAAGCACATATGTATATGGTACATTTACTAAAAACTTTGGTGCTACTATAGACAATACATGGCGTATGGATGCGGGGAGTACGACATAACTTCTAAGTAAATCTTGCACTAAAAAGGGACGTAACAAAATAGCCTTTTAACACTAATAAAGGAGCTGTAACAAAAGGGCCCACAAATAAAATAGAGGAAAGTTGAACAAAAAGTATCAACTTTCCTCTATTTTTATATTTTTAATAAGGAAATGGGTCTAGGAGCCCTCTAATAGTTCCTATTACAGCCCTTTGATTTTATAATATATATGCTTGAATTTTGTCCTATGCCCCGAATTTTTATAATACTCACAAAAAGTAGCACTGACAGTGAACATAGACTGTTAGTGCTATTTTGTATCAGAAATAAAAAGGATATGGAATACCTTTAATAGATAGTATTGTGCTATCTCTAGTTTTTAGTAGGTATGATATAATTTAGGAAAGGAAGGTATTCCATGTACATTAAGTCATTTGATGAACTGACGTTCCAAGACAATTTTATCTTTCAGAAAGTGATGTTAAAGAAACACATTTGTAAGGCTGTATTAGAACGGTTGTTAGACATTTCGATTAAAGACATCGTATATATCCATGAAGAGAAAAATCTGGATGTACGGTGGGATACTAAAAGTGTACGTCTTGATGTGTTTGTGAATGATGATAAAGGAACGGTATTCAATATTGAAATGCAAACTAGTAAAGACATGGAAGAACTTGTAAAACGTACACGGTTTTACCAAAGTATTTTAGATATGTACCACATTCAAAAAGGTCAAAAAGTATACGACATTAAATGATTCCTATGTAATTTTTATTTGCACTTTTCCAGTGTTTACGGGTGATCGTCATAAGTATACGTTTAAAAAAACCTTTGCATTGAGGAACATGATATTGCTCTGAATGATGGTGCTACAAAAGTTATTTTTTTAAGTACAAAGGGAACGCAAAACGATGTGTCAAAACCGTTGCAAGCGTTTTTAGATTATATTGATGGACAGGAAGCAACAGATGAGTTGTTAAGAGATATTGACGATGCTGTACATGAAGTCAAGCATTGTGAAGCGTGGAAGGAGGAATACTCGATGTTATCCATGGATCATTATAAATATTGGAAAGAGGGCGTGGCTGAAGGTAAAGCTGAAGTTGTCATTCAGATGTTGCGTAAGCAACTATCGCTAGAGATGATTGCAGAGGTTACTAATTTTACAGTAGAAGAAGTAAAGTCTATTGCTAAAGAACATGCGCTGATGTAACAGCATTTCAAAAATGAAGCGATACAATGGGAATTACCTACTTGTATCGCTTTTTGAGTTTATAATATATGCTTGAATATTTATAATATTCACAAAAAGTAGCACTGACAGTGAACGTTGACTGTTAGTGCTATTTTGTGGGAGAAATAAAAGGATATGGAATACCTCTAGTAGATAGTATTGTACTATCTCTAGTTTTAGCGGTATGATATAATTTAAGAAAAGGAAGGTATTCCATGTACATTAAGTCATTTGATGAACTGACGTTCCAAGACAATTTTATCTTTCAGAAAGTGATGTTAAAGAAACACATTTGTAAGGCTGTATTAGAACGGTTGTTAGACATTTCGATTAGAGACATCGTATATATCCATGAAGAGAAAAATCTGGATGTACGGTGGGATACTAAAAGTGTACGTCTTGATGTGTTTGTGAATGATGATAAAGGAACGGTATTCAATATTGAAATGCAAACTAGCAAAGACATGGAAGAACTTGTAAAACGTACACGGTTTTACCAAAGCATTTTTAGATATGTACCACATTCAAAAAGGTCAAAAGTATACGACATTAAATGATTCCTATGTAATTTTTATTTGCACTTTTTCAGTGTTTACGGGCAATCGTCATAAGTATACGTTTAGAAATCTTTGTATTGAGGAACATGATATTGCTCTGAATGATGGTGCTACAAAGTTATTTTTTTAAGTACAAAGGGAACGCAAAATGATGTGTCGAAACCGTTGCAAGCGTTTTTAGATTATATTGATGGACAGGAAGCAACAGATGAGTTGCTGAGAGATATTGACGATGCTGTGCATGAAGTCAAGCATTAGTGAAGCGTGGAAGGAGGAATACTCGATGTTATCCATGGATCATTATAAATATTGGAAAGAGGGTATGGCCGAGGGGATTGCGGAAGGTCTTGCTCAAGGCAAGGCTGAACTTGTCATTCAGATGTTGCGTAAGCAACTATCGCTAGAAATGATTGCAGAGGTTACTAACTTTACATTAGAAGAAGTAAAGGCTATTGCTAAAGAACATGCGCTGATGTAATGTTACTTAAAAAGGATGAGATAGAAAATAGTTATATTTATATTGATAGACATGAAGCAACGTAGTAGGTGTTCAAAAGCAATGATTAGGTCATACATAATGTGATGTACTATGAAACGTGGGAGGAGGAATATTCTGTGGTATCGGTAAATTCCTATGCACATTCTAAAGGAATCATGACTGACGAAGAGTTCCAAAGGATGGAAGAAAGAAAGGCCCAAAGCACGATGGAAAGCTAAACGTGAAGTAGCTCTTGATTTGGTAGCGAAAAAATTTTTCTATTGAGTTGATTGCTCAATTTTCAGAATTATCAGTGGAAGAACTTACTAAACTTGCTAAAGAACGTAATTTAATATAAAAGCAAGTGTTTCCCCAATTTATAGAATTATAAAAGAAAAGCTGATTTTGGAATTGTCAGCTTTTTTTATGTCTGTTAATACATATACTTGGGAACAGCGTAAGTTGGGGGAGATTGCTACTGTTACAGGTGGAGGAACTCCAAGTACTAATATTTCTGAATATTGGAATGGGGATATTGACTGGTATTCTCCAGTAGAAATAGGTGAGAATCGTTATGTTAGTGGGAGTATTCGTAAAAATAACAAGTTGGGATTAGAAAAAGCTCGGCAAAAAAATACTTCCAGTGGGAACTGTTCTGTTTACATCAAGAGTCGGTATTGGAAATACTGCTATCTTACAGGTTGAGGGATGTACTAATCAGGGGTTTCAATCAATAACACCAAATCTAAATGAACTTGATACATATTTTTTGTATACTATGACACCAAAGTTAAAGCGGTATGGTGAAATAACAGGAGCAGGATCTACATTTGTTGAAGTTTCTGGTAAGCAAATGGAACAGATGAATTTAATGGTTCCATCATTAGAGGAACAAAACAGGTGAGCGAGCTTTTTTTAAAACAATGGACGATGCCATCACCCTTCATCAGCGTAAGTCTCAAATCATTCAAAAACGTTCATAGTTAAAGAAATAAATTATTTTACAACTCATATTACACTTTTTTTGAAAAATACGAGTAAGATATAGGTAATCACTATTCTTATGATATTAGTAAAAGGGGTGTTATGTATGGGAAAATCAGAGGAAGGTTCGGAACTGTTTTACAAGTATTATGAACGTTGGATTCGAATTTACAAGGAAGGGGCCATTCGAGAGGTAACGATGAAAAAGTATGAGATCACTTTGACATGGTTAGAAAAACTAGTGCCTGAGTTGCGACTTTCGGAGTTAAATCGTAGTGCCTATCAACAATTACTTAATGACTATGCTATGTATCATGAACGCCAAACGACGATGGACTTTCACCATCAGTTAAAAGCGACCGTATTAGATGCGGTGGACGAGGATACATTGATCGAGACCCAACGAGGAAAGCCATTATTAAAGGAAAGGCGCCCGGGGAAAAGAAAATTAAGTACTTGAATCAATTTGAGTTACATACATTCTTTGGTACATTTGAATCTCACGCCGGAGATTAATTGGGACTGGTTTATTTTTCATCATTGCTAAGACAGGCATGCGTTTTTCTGAGGCACTCGCATTAACACCGAAAGATTTCGACTTTCCTCATCAATCACTAATTGTCAATAAAACATGGGATTATAAAGGGAAAGGCGGATTTCTTCCGACAAAAAATAAATCTTCTGTACGGAAGATTCAGTTAGATTGGCAAACGATTATCAAGTTTTCAGAGCTCATTAAAGGTTTACCTGAGGATAAACCGATTTTTGTGAAAGGCACAGTCTATAACTCGACGGTGAATGATCGATTGGAACGATATTGTAAAGAGTTAGAGATTCCCATCATTTCTGTTCATGGACTACGGCATACACATGCCTCTTTATTGCTCTTTGCTGGTGTATCTATTGCGAGTGTGGCTAGGCGATTAGGGCATGCGAGTATGACTACCACACAGAAAACGTACATTCACATCATACAAGAGTTAGAAAACCGCGACATCGATCTGGTCATGCGCTCTATGGCAGGTTTGTCATAATGATTGACTTTCACGTTCGTGACCACTCATGTTGTATACACAGTATGACTATATAAATCTTAACTTTTATGCACATCCTATGGTATACTTAATAGGTATAGAGATCAAGATATGAGAAAGGGATACCATATGAAAGAAGATATACGGATTTTATTCATCAGAATGAGTTCGTTAGGTGATATAATTCATACATTACCAACCTTATATGCCATACGAAAACAATATCCCAAAGCTTATATTGCTTGGGCAGTTCATGAGCGTTTCAAGGATATTATACCGGGAAAAGCCATGGGTGGATGAAATCATTCTCATTGATAAAAAACGACTAAAGCGTCTCCCGTATTTGATGGAATTATGGGGACAGTTACATAAGAAAAAATTTGATATTTCTTTGGATTTACAGTCTCTAGCTAAAAGTGCTGCTGTGGCGGTGTAAGCGGAGCCAAGAAAAAAATACTCCTATTGCGAACAACGTGAGGAAGTTGGATCGTGAACACACCGCTCGTAGGTAGTCATTGCAAGGGCCATGTGGTAGACCGCTATTTAGATACGGCAAGAGCTTTAGGTTGTGCAGTGGATGAGGTGGTGTTTCCTTTACCTACTTCTGACATTGCCAAGGAACAAACGTTGCAGAGATTGCAAGAGGCGGGCATTGCGAGCGGGGAGCCATATACTGTTATAGCTCACGGTGCTAGATGGATTGCCAAAGAGTGGTAGCTGACGAAGTTTACTGAACTTTGCCAGAGTTAGTGAAATTAGACCAAAAAGTAGTGCTAGTAGGCGCTCGCTGATGATATTCCTAAAGGACAAACTATCGTTGAGGGGGTAGGGCATCCGAATGTGGTCAGCTTAATTGGAGAAACTCATGTGCATGAGTTGATTGAAGTGATTCGCCACAGCGCCTTATATATTAGCGCCGATACAGGTCCATTGCATATTGCTAGCGCCTTACAAATTCCGCTGATTGCCTTGTTTGGCACAACTTGTGCAGAACGAACGGGTCCTTATGGAGAGACCACGTACATCTCATTGTATCCCCTACATCACGGGCAACCATAGATAAACCATTAGTGGAAGATATGGAATGTATGGATCAGATTTCAGTGGAAACCGTATTGGCTCAAGTGAAAGAAATGAGAAATCTATGATGGAATTAAACGGAAAACGCATTGTTGTCACGTTTTTGATGCATCTAGGGATGTTGTGTTAACGACGCCTTTTTATCCATGCTCTTAGAAAGATTGCCCCAGATAGCCATATTACCTATGTTATCGATAAAAAAATTGGCTGATATATACCGTTGCAATCCCTATATTGATGAGCTAATTGAGGTAGATAAAAAGGCGTCCATAATAGCATTTCAGGGTTAAATCAAATTGCAAAACAAGTGCGCAGTGCAGGCCCTGTGGATGTGCTGATTAACTTGCATCCCAATGAAAAGAACATCCTATTTAGCTTGGAAAATTGGGGCTAAGAAAACAACGGGGATGAGTCATTTCCTCTTTCAGCCATTTATGACGAAAGTGACCAGATTCAATCGTAAAACGATTCATGCCGCAGAAATGTACATGAATGTGTTAGAACAGTTGGGATATGCGGTGGAGCATGCAGGATTAGAGCTGTTTACGAGCCCGGAATGGGAAGAAGCGGCACGAAAAGTTCTACGAGTCTCATGGGGGTAGTCGATACGGATCGAGTGATTGGCTTTAATATTGGCAGTGCTGTACCGGAAAAGAGATGGCCTAAGGAGCGCTTTGCCCATGTGGCGGACACATTGGCAAAGGAAGGGTATACCATCGTATTTTTTGGAGGTCCTATGGACGTAGAGATGGTACAAGATGTATTGGATGTCATGAAAGAGCCGGCCATTAAAGGGGTGCAGGGGCTTTCAGTATTGGAGAACTTGCGGCAGCGATGCGGCGATGCATTTGTATTGTCACTAATGATTCTGGACCGATGCATGTGGCGGTGAGCCAAAAAGTGCCAGTAGTGGCGCTGTACGGACCGTCGAACCCATCTTTATATGGGCCTTTTACAGAGGATGCCATCGTCCTAGAAACGATGGACTTCTATGATGTGAATAAAAATATGAATCAAGTGTTGCGATCTGGTAAATACAAAGGTTTATCTGTTATACAGGAGCCAGAAGTATTAAACGCGGTGCACACAGTACTAGATAGAAAGGGTAAGAAATAGGCATGCACTATATTGTATTTGACTTAGAGTGGAATCAGCCCTATGCATTAGAACCGAGATATGATACGGCGCTCAGGATTTCCATTTATAGGTGAAGTGATACAAATAGGGGCTGTTAAATTAGATGAAAGCTACAAATTGTGGATCAATTTGAAGTGTACATTACGCCTAAATTTTTACCGACTATGCACCATTCTGTGGAAAAACTGACTCATATTACGATGGAACAATTACGTCGTGAAGGGGTATCCTTTCGCCGAGGGTGTCAAAAATTTTTAGATTTTGTAGGACCTGATGGGGTTCTTGTTTCTTGGGGACCCGACGACATTGAAATGTTGATGGATAATGCACTATGTCATACGGTGCCCATCCATAGAAATGTGCCGTGGTTTGACGTACAATCCTTGTATGCGAAGTCCATGCACGGATCGAATCAGCAGTATGCCTTGCAAAAAGCAATGGAAGAAATGGATGTGAAAGTCCCTAATTTACAGGCTCACAATGGCTTACATGATGCTATCTGTACAGCGATGGTGTGCCAACGCTTTCCCTTTGTGAAGAGCTTGGAAAAGAAACGAGTGGAGCAAAAAGGGAAGGGAAAATGTTTGTATGGACTTTCACGGTATGAACATAAATTGTTTGAATCTATTATCACCATGCCACGCATATTCAGGCAGAGTAATCGGGCGAAAACACGCGCCCAGAATGCCATTCTTTGTTGCAGTTAGAGCCCATTGTAGGCGTGGTAAAACATAGATTTTTATCCATTGGATCTTGCAAGGAACACGGATCGTTCGGCGTACATTGGTATGTGGGACGGTCGGACAGCAAATATTTAGGGCGCAGATATTATGTGTCTAAAATGGTGACCAATGCCCCGGCGGCATTGCGCACTATGTATGAACGAAAACGGTAATATGCCGTATGTAATATTAGATAGAAAGGAGCTAGGTATGGAACGTAGAAATGCTTGGCATGAATATACAGAAGCACAGTTACTCGGAGTAGAATCGTTGGTCGCGAAGTATCGTGAATTTTTGGATAACGGTAAAACAGAACGTGAATGTGTAGAACAAATTGTGGCACGGGCAAAAGTCGCTGGATATCGCGATATGGAGAGTATTATCAAGGAAAAAGTGACTCTTAAAGCGGGTGACAAAGTCTATTATGTGCACATGAAAAAAGCCGTAGCCATGGTGAACATCGGTACAGAACCGATTGAAAATGGTATGAATATTCTAGGGCTCACATTGATTCCCCACGGCTAGATGTGAAACAAAATCCTTTATATATTGACAGTGATTTGGCCTGTTAGATACTCACTATTATGGGGGCATCAAGAAATATCAATGGGTGACAATGCCACTAGCGATTCATGGCGTGGTAGTGAAACGAGATGGTTCTGTGATCAATCTTGCCATCGGTGAAAGCCCAACGGACCCTGTGTTCTGTGTGACTGATTTGTTGCCACATTTGGGACAAGAACAAATGGAGAAAAAAGCAGGTAAGGTAGTAGAAGGGGAACAATTGGACCTTCTTATCGGTAGCCGTCCTGTGAAAGGGGAATTAAAAGAAGGTGTCAAAGCCTATGTATTGCAAGTGTTACAGGAGCAATATGACTTTGAAGAAGAAGATTTCCTATCCGCAGAGCTTGAGATTGTACCAGCAGGGGCAGCGAGAGAGTTAGGCTTTGACCGTTCTATGATCATTGGCTATGGACAAGATGACCGTGTATGTGCCTATACATCCTTGGAGGCTATGTTGGAAACAGAGGACGTGAGTCGTACTACTTGTACCTTATTGGTGGATAAAGAAGAAATTGGTTCCGTAGGGGCTACAGGCATGCAATCTCGTTTCTTTGAAAACTTTATAGCAGAAGTATTGGAAGCCATGGGCCATACATCTCCACTAGCTGTGCGTCGTACTTTATCGAATAGTCGCATGCCGTCTTCTGATGTGAGTCTTTCGGATTCGACCCTCTCTATGCGAGTGCCTTTGAAAAGAAAAATTCTGCTTTCCTAGGTCGTGGTGTGGTGTTTAATAAATTTACTGGGTCTCGTGGTAAAAAGTGGATCCAACGATGCTAATGCAGAATATATGGCGTTCATTCGCCACTTGATGGACCAAGACAATGTGTCCCTATCAAACGGCGGAATTAGGCCGTGTTGACCTCGGTGGTGGCGGTACGATCGCCTATATTTTTGGCGCTGTACGGTATGGATGTCATCGATTGTGGAGTAGCTGTACTAAGCATGCATTCCCCTTGGGAAGTGACGAGCAAGGCTGATATTTATGAGGCAAAAACGCTGTTATGTAGCGTTCTTATCTGCGAAAGGAGCTTAATGTCATGACAATGGACCGTGAAACAGATCGTGTGAAAGTAGACATTTTTAGCATGACCCGAGAAGAAGCGGAGCAGTTTAAGCAAGACAGAGAACATTTTATGCTTGTGGTTCGTAAATTGATGTACGAATTTTGCCCCTATCGTTGCCTTAGAGCGATTTGAAGAGAACGAAGGGGAACGTATTTCAGGATACTTAACGGAGGAAACGCAATGGGAGCGGACACCGGTGTTGTCCATCGTATTGGATCCGTTTGAAGTATCTGCTATGAAAGTAGCCGAAGAACGAGGTAAATTAAAAGAGTATGTGTTCGCTGCTAGCGAGATGACAGAACCTTTGTTGCAGGTATTAAAAAAAGAATTAGGTGTAGATAAGTAAGAAAGTATAACAAGGAGTAGTTGTATGTTATATATTGAATATCCGAAATGCACGACTTGTAAACGTGCAAAAAAATATTTAGATGACCATGGTATCAGCTATGACCATCGAGATATAAAAGAAGAAAACCCAACGGCGGAAGAATTAGGAGTTTGGTATCCTAAGAGCAAAAAGGCGATATTAAAGCATTTTTTAATACGTCTGGACAAATCTACCGCGGAGAAGGTATTAAAGACAAATTACCAACTATGACAGATGATGAAAAGCTAGCGTTATTGGCGACCAATGGCATGTTAGTAAAACGTCCGATTCTTGTATTGGATGATGTTGTGTTAGTAGGCTTTTAAAGAACCAGAATGGGAAGAAGCCTTAAAACGTAATGGTTTACTGTAGCTATTTTCTTCTAATTATGATATACTAGTGGTAACTTTTATAGAATCTATTAAAAGAGTGAGCTGTGGCTCACTCTTTCTCTTATACTGTTGCAAGGAGGGGATAAGATGAAACGAGACGCCGTAGAGGAATTTGTGTCCGGTGTTGTAGAATCGATTATAGAGTCTACGGAGTTGGAGCTTGTGGACGTAGAATATGTACACGAGCGCGAATGGTACTTGCGCGTGTTCTTGGACAAAGAGGGGGCATCGATTTAGATGATTGCCAAATGGTCAGTGAACAATTAAGTCAAGTGCTCGATGAGAAGGATCCAATTAAAGAAAACTATTTATTAGAAGTATCTTCCCCGTGGTTGGATAGAGTGTTAAAGAAAGATAAAGACTTTGTCCGTTACCATGGAAGAGATGTGGATATTCAATTGTTTAAACCAATTGATGGTAAAAAGCAATATACAGGAGCCTTACAAGGCTTTTCTGAAGAAGCGATTACGATTCAGGTTCAAGAGGAAACCATTTCTATTGAACGTGCAGCTGATTGCACAGATTCGATTACATTTAGATTTTTAAGGGAGGAAACCAGTGAGTCAAGAATTAGTACAAGCGGTATTAGCAGTTACTAAACAAAAAGGTGTGGCACCAGAGGTTATTTTTGATTCTCTTGAAGTTGCTTTACTACAAGCCTATCGCAAAGAAGTAGGAGCGAATCAAGAGGCATATATTTATTTCAATCGTGAAACAGGGGACTACAAAGTACTAGCGAAGAAAACTGTTGTAGACATTCCTGAAAATGATGAACTAGAAATCTCATTAGCAGATGCTCGTGCCTTAGATAAACGTATGGAAATTGGCGATATTATCGAAGTAGATGTAACGCCTTCTAACTTTGGTCGCAGTGCAGCACACACGGCAAAACAATTGTTGATTCAACGATTGAAAGAAGCAGAACGAAATATTGTGTATGATGAGTATTCCAATCGGGAAGGCGACATTTTGACAGGCTTGGTAGAGCGTATCGAAGGTCGCAATGTATTCATCAACTTAGGGTAAAAACAGAAGCGATTTTGCCAGTATCTGAGCAAATTCCTAGTGAAAGTTATGCTGTGGGTGACCGCATTAAATGCTACATTGTGGAAGTGAAAAAGACTACCAAAGGCCCACAAATCATGATTTCCCGTACCCATCCAGGTTTATTGAAACGATTGTTTGAATTAGAAGTACCTGAAATTGAAGAAGGTACAGTGGAATTGAAATCTGTCGCTCGTGAACCCGGGCATGCGTTCTAAAATTGCTGTTGTATCCCGCGAAGAACAGAGTGGATCCAGTAGGCGCTTGTGTAGGTCCTAAAGGACAACGTGTACAAGCCATTGTAGATGAATTGCATGGTGAGAAAAATCGACATTGTGAAATGGGACGAAGATCCCGCTGTGTATATTGCTAATGCCTTAAGCCCAGCGAAAGTGGTGAGCGTAGTGGCTCGTGATGAAGAAAAACATCTTCTGTAGTAGTGCCGGATTACCAACTTTCACTAGCCATCGGTAAAAGCAGGTCAAAATGCTCGATTAGCGACGAAATTAACAAACTGGAAAAATCGATATTAAGAGTGAAACGCAAGCGACTGAAGTCGGGGAAACTCAAGCAGTGCCCGAGGATATGATTTCTCTAGATGCGTTTGGAGATGACGAATAATATGAAACGAAGTCTCAGCCTATGCGAATTTGTGTGGGATGCGGAGAACTTCATCCCAAGAAAGAGTTGACTCGTGTTGTATTGAGTCCGACGGGAGAAATTTCCATTGACCCCTACTGGGAAAGCACCCTGGTCGGGGCGCCTACATGGAAAGCGAAAGTAGAATGCTTAGATATGGCTTATAAAGCAAAGCGATTAGAGCGTTCATTAAAAACATAAAGTTTCAGAAGAAATTTATGAATCTTTAAAAGGAACAAATATCCCATGAATAAAGAAAAAGTGTTGAATATATTAGGATTGGCACAACGTGCAGGTCGCTTGTTATCCGGCGATTTTATCGTGGAACGGTCGGTCAAACGGCAGTCCTACCCGCTATTGATTATGGCGGAAGATTGTGCCCTTAATAATGCGAAGAAAATATACACTTAGCGGAAACGCACAAGGTTCCTTTGCGCTTGGTGGGTACAAAAGGAAGAACTTGGCAGAGCATTGGGAAAAAGAAATGCGAGCAGTTATATTAGTAAATGATGCTGGATTTGCTAAATCCTTGCTAGCTGAAATAGATAAGAATCAGTAAAGGGGGAATGTAGATGTCCAAAAAAAGAGTATATGAAGTTGCAAAAAGATCTAGGTGTAGAAAATAAAGCAGTTCTTGAAGCTTTAAAAACAAAATAATATGGAAGTGAAAAGTCACATGAGTACAGTGGAGGATTCACAATTGTCTATCATAAAACAAGCCTTAGGAAAAGGTACAAAAGCCATCTCAAGAGGCGGCACCAAAAGATAATCAAAAAGATGCACAAAAAGGACCACAAAAGAAAGTCCATGAATATCGTCGCAATGAGCAAGGGGATCAACGCCGTGGTCCTCGACAAGACCGCAATCATCGCAATGATAAAAACGATAGAAATGACAGAAATGATCGCAATGACCGCAATGACCGCAATGACCGTGGTGAAAAGCGTGATCGTCCTTTCAATCGAGATGGTAGAAACAATGGTCAACGAGATAACCGCAATGATAGACAAAGGATTCTCGTTCCAATCAACGCAATGGTCAATATCGTGATGGCCGTCGTCCAGAAGGTCGCAATGACCAACGTCCAGATAATCGCAATGGCGGTAATCGTCCTAATAATGGTGGCCGTTTTGACCGCAACAACGATCGCAATAATGACCGTAATAATGATCGCCGTAATGATGGACAACGTCGTGAACGTCGCTTAGAGATTCCACAAGTGGATCCAGCAATCACTACGAAACCAGAAGGTCGTGACCGTCAAGCGAGTCGTGAAGTAGATCGTCGAAAAAGAAAACCGCCGTTTTGAATCTGAACATCGCAATGAGAATCGTAACGAGCGCGCAATAAAAAGATAAAAAGGTAAAAAAAGGGGAACGTACTCAATCCTTAGTATCTTCGGCATTGCAAAAAATAAAAATAAAGTAAAACAACGTAATGAGCAACACATCAAACAAAAAGAGGAAGAACGTCGTAAGGCAGAAGCGACCATCGCTACGTCTATCGAACTATCTGGTCCATTAACAGTGAAAAGAATTGGCTGAAAAATGGGTCGTGATGTCTGAAATCATCAAAAATTGATGATGCTTGGCGTTATGGCTACGATCAACCAAGAAATCGATGTGGAAACAGCGATGGTATTGGCAGAGGATTTTGGTGTTGAAGTGGTGGAAGTAGAACCTGAACAAGATCCTACAGAAATCATCGAAATCGAAGATAGCCCAGAAAGCTTAGTAGGTCGTCCTCCAGTTGTTACTATCATGGGTCACGTTGACCATGGTAAAAACATCTTTATTGGATGTGATCCGTTCTACTAATGTAACAGCCTCTGAAGCGGGCGGTATTACACAACATATTGGTGCGTACCAAGTTCGCTATGAAGGTAATAAAATTACATTCCTAGATACACCGGGCCATGAAGCTTTCACAGCCATGCGTTTGCGTGGTGCTCAATCTACGGATATTGCAGTCCTTGTTGTAGCCGCTGATGACGGTGTAATGCCACAAACCATCGAGGCCATCAACCATGCGAAATCTGCAGAAGTGCCAATTATCGTAGCTATCAATAAAATGGATAAACCAGGTGCTAACCCTGACCATGTGAAACAACAATTGTCCGAACATGGCTTGTTGCCAGAAGAGTGGGGTGGCGATACGATCATGGTTCCAGTGTCTGCGAAACAACGTCAAGGGATTGAAGACCTATTGGAAACAATCTTGCTGGTGGCAGAAGTGCAAGAATTGAAAGCGAACCCTAACCGTAAGGCGCAAGGTATCGTTATCGAAGCACAATTGGACAAAGGTCGTGGTCCTGTATGTACTGTATTGGTACAAAAAGGTTCCTTGCGCGTAGGTGAAACCATCCTTGCTGGCGTAGCCTATGGTAAAGTACGTGCTATGACTAATGAACGTGGAGAAAAAGTGAAAGTGGCTCGTCCATCCATGCCGGTGGAAATCTTGGGCTTGTCCGATGTGCCATTGGCAGGGGAAGTGATGTTCGCTGTTGATGACAACGAAGCACGTTCCATTGCGGAAAAACGTATTGAAAAACAACGCATTACAGAAATGAATGCGAAAACAAAAGTGACTCTTGATGACTTGTTCAATCAAATGCAACAAGGGGAATTGAAAGACTTAAATATCATTATTAAAGGTGACGTACAAGGTTCTGTAGAAGCTTTACGCCAATCTTTAGAGGGCATTAAAAACCCAGAAGTACGCATTAATATTATCCACAGTGCAGTAGGTGCTATTAACGAATCTGACGTCATGTTAGCCTCTGCATCCGGTGCGATTATTATCGGCTTTAACGTACGTCCAGATGCGAATGTACGCAAAGAAGCAGAAAAAGAAAGTGTTGACCTTCGTACATACCGTGTCATCTATGATGCGATCAATGAAATCGAAGCCGCTATGCGTGGTATGTTAACTCCTGAATTTAAAGAAGTTATCTTAGGCCGTGCAGAAGTTCGTCAAGTGATTTCTACACCGAAAGCTATCGTTGCGGGTTCTTATGTAACAGAAGGTAAAATCACGAATAACTCTGAAATTCGCTTAATCCGTGATGGTATCGTTATCCATGAAGGTCATATCGATTCCTTACGCCGTTTCAAAGATGAAGTGAAAGAAGTAGCTACCAGACTTTTGAATGTGGTATTTCCTTGGAACGTTACCGCGATGTGAAAAGAAGGCGACGTGATCGAAGCGTACAAAATGGAAGAAATTGCCCCAGAATTATAGGAGGTATCCATGAGCGAAGTTCGTGTACGAAAATTACAAGAGTTTATTAAACAAGAAGCAAGTCAAATCTTATTGCGTGGGTTGAAAGACCCTCGCATCGGATTTGTCACTATAACAGATGTGCGTGTCACAGGTGATTTGCGAGAAGCTACTATCTATGTGAGCTTGTTCGGCAGTGAGACGGAGAAACAACAGTCCTTAGAGACTTTGCGCAGAAGTGTCTGGTTATTTCCGTTCTGAACTAGGAAAGGTGCTCCAATTGCGCCACATTCCTAGCATTGCCTTTTGATGCAGATACATCCTTAGATTACAGCATGCACATCGAAGGATTATTAAATTCGATTAAACAAGAGGAACAATAATGGCAAAAAAATTAGTATTGATCAACTGAAAACATCGATTGATACGGCCCATTCCATTCTTCTTACCGTTCATGTTAGCCCCTGATGGAGATGCCATAGGTTCCATGCTCGCTATGTATGAAACCTTGACATCCCAAGGGAAAGCAGTTCGCATGGTAGTAGATGATGTGATTCCAGAAAAATTTTTCTTTTCTTCCTTTATGCTCCCAGATTGAGTCTATTGAAAGTTTAGAAAATGGCTACACATCAGATATGCTACTCATTCTGGACGCTAGCACATTTGAACGAATTGGAGAAGTAGGTGTACGAGTGAGTGCACCTACTTTTAATATAGACCATCATATTTCGAATACAGAATTTGCAGATGGCTTATATTTGCGCGCCGATTTCTCCTCTACCGGGGAAACAGTGGCGTACCTCTGTAAGATGTGGAACTGGGAGATTACTCAGTCGATGGGACAAGCCTTGTATATGGCAATGGCTACAGATACAGGGTTCTTTAAATTTTCCAATACAACAGCACATACCATGGAAATGGCAGGTCTATGCTTGCAAGCGGGAGCACAACCACATGTGATTTCGGAAGCCATAGAAATGGTGGAACCAGGTCGCATCGAAGTGATGAAAGAAGTGTTAGATAATGTAGCTTTTCATCATGCAGGACAAGTGGTATCTATGTCGTTAACATTGCCTTTGATGGAGCGCATTGGGGATGATACCGATGGATTTGTGGACATGATTCGAAATATCAAGGGCGTGGACGTAGCCATCGTGTTGAAATCTAAAACGGAAACCTTGACTCGTGCCAGCATTCGTAGCAAAGTACGTGATGCGAACCAAATTGCGAGCCACTTTGGCGGTGGTGGTCATATTCGTGCGGCAGGTTGCTCTATTGAAAGTCCTATCCATGAGGCCTTGGAACAGATCTTAGCGGTGATTGACTAATGGATGGAGTTATTTCTTTAATCAAGCCACCGGGGATTACAAGCCATGATGCGATCGGCATTTGTCGGCGCATTTTGAAAGAACGACGTATTGGGCACAGTGGGACCTTAGATCCTTTGGCATACGGAGTGTTGCCTATCTTTGTAGGAAAAGCCACACGTGCCATTGAATATACAGAATCTATTGGTAAGACTTATGTGGCAGAATGTAAATTTGGCGTGGAAACAGACACAGAAGATAGCACTGGGAATATACTGAGCGAATGGGATTATTTAGACACCCGCCTTGGGAACGATTAGAAGAAGTGGTGAAGTCTTTTAAAGGTCCTATGGAGCAACGACCGTCCAAGTATTCTGCCATCAAAATCAATGGTCAACGAGCCTATGATTTAGCACGTGCAGGAGTAGAGTTTGAGTTACCCACTCGTCTGATTCATATTTATGATATCGAACTATTAGTTTATTCATTCCCATTCTTTACCATTCGTGTGACGATGCTCGGCGGGTACCTATGTGCGTGCCTTGTTACGAGATATATGCCGACGCCTAGGAGATTATGGCATGATGACACAATTATGCCGTACCGCTGTGGGACAATTTGATCTCGAGCATTCTATAACCATCGAAGAACTAGAAATACTAGAAGAAGATGCTATACAACCAGTGGATACCTTGTTGACACACTTGCCAGCGGTGTATATTAACGATATTAATCGCACACGCTTGGTACAAAGGAAAACAAGTGCCAATTCATACAGTCAAACCGAATGGAACTTTTCTGTGTGTCCCCAGAGGAAATTCCAGTAGACACATTAGTGAGAGCCTATGATGCAAATGGGTTTATGAGCATTTTACGACGGTTGGATAGTACGTTGAAAGTGGAGAAAAATATATACATATAGGAAATGGTCAGGAGCTCTAAGGAATCCTGACCGTTTTCTTTTATAGAAATTTATGTATACACTTTCTATAGTCTACGGTTGTGATATAATAAAGGGTGGAGCGGAATAGATATTCTATTCTAAATTTCAAAAAGATAAGGATCGATATGAAAGTATTACATAAGATATCAGAGTTAGATACGATAGAACAAACCGATAGTGTATGGTATGGGTACTTTTGATGGATTACATTTAGGCCATCAATCGGTGATTACAGAGGTGATCAAGTTGGCGCGCGCATGTCATGGTGTGTCCGTCATTGTGACCTTCGATGCTCATCCATTTACTATATTAGAACCGAAACAGATTCCTCCTCGTTTGTTACAACGAGAGGAACGATACGCTATGCTAGAGGCATGGGGGCATAGAGTATGTACTAGAACTTCCTATGTCAAAAGAATTATTAGAACAGTCTGGGAGACTTTTTATTCACCACCTGTGTCAACATCGACAAGTGACACACATTGTGATTGGTGCGAATTTCAAATTTGGTAAAGGGGGGACGGGCGACTCCCAACTGATTCGTGACATATACCCTCACATTACAGTGCAGGACCAGAACTTAGTGCGCTATGATTGGATTGATGCGCCTATTTCAAGCACCGCCATTCGCAGACAGTATTTTACGAGGTGATATTGAGCTAGCCAATCAGATGTTGGGGCGCCCCTATCGCTTTACAGGAACCGTTGTGAAAGGGGATCAACGAGGCCGCACATTAGGGTTTCCTACCTTGAACTTTCACTTTCCTGATGATATGGCATGTCCCGCAGATGGGGTTTATGTGAATCAAGTGTGCATTGATGGAAAGTGGTATGGTGCCGTAGGCAATATGGGGGATAATCCGACTTTTACCAATCAATACCATCGCTATGAAACACATTTGTTTAATTTTTCTGATGATGTGTATGGAAAAGAGGCGACTGTTGAATTTTTAGCCTTTATTCGCGGGGAAGTGAAATTTGATTCGTTGCAAGCCTTAATTGACCAAATGGAAGCGGATAAACAGTTTGCTTTGGCCCATTTGGAACATACTATCTATAAGAAGCTATAAGGAGTTAGGATATGAAATTACAAGAGAGTCGTCAAAAAAATTGATGCCATTAATCAGGAGTTAATTCGTTTGTTCTGAAGAACGATTGGGCATTGTGGTAGAGATTGCAAAATATAAAGAAGAACATCAAATGCAGATTCATGATGTGCAGCGTGAACAAGAAGTGCTAGAGTCTGCGGTGAAAGCCTTGCAAAATCCAGAACTAGGAGACTATGCAAAAGAGTTCATGGGAGAGGTCATCCGTATTTGTAAAGAGTATGAAAAGAATCATATCCACCAACATATTTTTCTTGATCGGTATGCCAGAGCGGGTAAAACGACGATTGGCAAAGCCTTGGCGCAAACACTAGGATTAGACTTTTATGATGTAGATACGGAAATCCAAGAGCGCACAGGCAAGTCTATCCAAAATATTATTATTCATGACGGAGAAGAAGAGTTCCATCAATTGGAGCTTACTGTTATCCAAGATTTAGTGAGCAAAACAAAATGCCAGTGTCATTGCTACAGGCGGTGGTACTGTATTGTGCGATGCCACAGCTGAATTGATGCGTGAGTCCGGTTATGTAGTCTTGATTCAACGAGATGTGAAACAAATTCTTGACGATTTAGATATGGAAATTCGTCCATTGTTGAAAAGAAAGTATTGAATATATTTTTCCGCCTCTATGAAGAACGTCAACCAATTTATGAGCGTGTGAGCCATATTAAAATTGAAAATATCAGCAATGTGGCTGATGTAGTTAAGGCCGTCATAGCCGCTTTGCCAAATGTATCCCTGATGAGTACGATTTTAGGAACAGTGTACCGTATTATTTTTAATGCCACTAATGGTAAGTACTGTGTGTTTCTATTGAAAGACTTTCAAGATATAACACATACATGTACGGGGAATATAGATCCACCAAAAGTAGGCGAAGAAGTAGAAGTAAAAAGGTACCTATGTAACTCACCAAAAATATGGGAAACAATTAAAAATTGACAGTATCCAACGCATTATGCCGGATACGTTAGTGGGTGCTAGACGATATTTGGAAAATTTGAAAGTAAAAAGCTTGGACCTAAAAACATTAGATAAAAATTCTAGCTTATTTTGATGAATCCATCTTGGACGTATTACGAAAAAGAAAACCCTGTAGAGATATTGGAGATTCCCAATGTAGGGAAGGGTGTCAAACAGGAACTATACAAGACATTGCTCGGTGAAGGCGTATTGCAGGAAATTAATGACTTTTTTTGCTAAGTACAATATGAGTAATCGTTGGAGCCGTGAGTTGTATGAAGTATATGGGGCAAAAACCATTGAGATGATTCAGCATGACCCGTATTTGTTGTTGCGCCTTGATGGGAATATTCCCTTTCAGACGATTGATCATTTTGCAGAGCAAATGGAATATCCTTTTGACAGTAGTTACCGCATGGATGCAGGGATTCGGTATGTGATGGACCAAATTAACGATTCTGGACATACTTGTATTCCCATAGAGGAATTAATGGTATCCTTGTCGAATCTATTAGGTGACGACTATATCGATGCCATCGTGGAACGCTTGGAATATTTACTGGAAGCTAATATTTACCACCAAGAGGACTATGATGATGTCATCTATATCTATCAACCAAAGGTATATCGTGCGGAAGTGGATAGTATCGATTATACTCGACAATTTTTAGAGCCCGATGAAGAGATACACTTGGATGTAGAAAGTTTTTGTGACACCTACGAATCTTTGTATCACATGCAATTAGGTGAAGAGCAAAAGAAAGCCATCATGATGGCACTGCGAGAACGCTTTTTCTATCATCACTGGTGGTCCGGGCACGGGTAAGACGACTATTATTAAAGCCTTAGTTGCCGGTTACGAACAGGCGAATTTAAAACGCATCGTTCTCTGCGCTCCTACGGGCCGAGCAGCGAAGCGCTTATCAGAGGCTACCGCTCAAGAAGCGTTTACAATCCATCGATTGCTAGAGCCTGAAGCAGAAGGTTCGGGATACGTTTTCACAAGGAATCAAGATGATCCACTCGAGGTAGATGTGGTGATTGTAGACGAATCGTCCATGTTGAACCTAGAACTCTATTATGCTTTGATTCAAGCCATTCCTCCTGAGGCCCATGTGGTATTAGTAGGAGATGTGGACCAGCTACCTCCAATCGGGGCTGGGTTCATTTTGCGGATATGCTTGAAAGTGAGATGATTCCCTATCAAGGGTTGACTCAGATTTATCGTCAACAAGCGGGCAATCGCATCATCGATAATGCTTATGCCATCAACCATGGTGACATGCCGAATTTGACGCGATGCGATGAGTTTTGCTTTGATGAGGCCCATGACGTTGAAAGTATCTTGGATCGCTTGGTTACACGATATCGTGAGGAATTAGAACACGTAGAATCTGACCTAGATATACAAATCGTAAGCCCTATGCGTAAAAGGATCCATGGGGAGTGTTGCTATTTCCAAGCATTTACAAGAGACTTTGAATCCTAGACGACCTGATCGGGAAGAAATCAAGGTGGATGGACGTATATTCCGTGTGGGAGATAAAGTGATTCAAATGGAAAATAACTACGATCAAGACGTGTATAATGGTGAAATTGGACAAATTACCAATATACTGGGAAAACATGTATTTGTAGAATTTCCAGATAAATCTATGACGCTTTCAGAAGAAGATATGCTAACTATGTCACTGGCCTATGCCATCACAGTTCACAAGGCGCAAGGTAGTGAATACCATCGGATTCTATTGCCATTTACATCGATGTACAATGTGATGTTACAACGGAATTTGCTGTATACGGCGATCACACGGGCTAAGGATAAAGTGCTTATCATCGGCAGTAAAACAGCTATCCAAACGGCTGTGAACAACCAAGAATACCAATATCGATATACCTTATTTAAGGAACGCTTAGAGGGGGTTATATAATGCGCTTATGGGATTTATTATGTCCTCCCTACGTGTATCCATTGTGGACAAGATGTATACACACAGGGAGAGTGGTGCAAACCATGCTTTCAAGCTGTTTTTGCATGAACGATGTATAAAGGGCCCAAAAGATTCACCGCTAGAATGTATATATATACTGGCAGACTATGCGGGTGGTATTAAAACGATGTTGCATGATATAAAATTTAATGGAAAAAAGGAGCGAGCTCTAGGAGCCGCTCCTTTTTTGCAACAGTTTACAGTCACTTGTTTAGATATGGACTATGTACCGACCTATGTTGTACCTATACCGATTAGTGATAGAAAACGAAAGAAACGTGGCTATAACCAAGTAGACCTATTATTTCAGCGATGGGTAGAAGAACAACAGTGGCAATGGAAAGAATTGCTGATCAAACTGGATGGGTCGAAACCGATGTGGTCTTTAACGAAGGAAGAGCGAAAGGTAAATATGAAAGGTCATTTCATAGCCCGTACCAAAGGCGTAGGCATCGCTCCTAATCAAGCCATGGATATCCTCATTGTCGATGATATCTATACAACGGGAGCCACCTTATTAGAGGCGACCTCTGCTCTGCACGAAAAGTATCCTAAGGCAACAATAAAAGGCTCTCACTTTAGCAAGTGGAGCCTGAATGTTATCCTAAAAATTTCTATGAAGGCTTTTTACGATGTCTGGATCGAACATGGCACCAGAATGTCGGAACAAGTCTTGTTTGATTTGACTGCGTGGCTGTAATGTTGTATCGGAAGATGGGTCGATAGATGTTACATAATAGTCAGCAATGCCGATGATACGTGCTCCTAATGGAATGTTAGCACCTCGTAAATGTTTTGGAAAACCAGTGCCATCCCACCGTTCATGATGGTATTTGATGTACGGGATAATTGGTTGGCACACAGAATAGTTCTCGATCATGCTCGCTCCAAATACTGGATGTTGTTTATACTTAGATAACTCTTGACGATTTAAGTATGGGAACTTCATCAATAATGTAGAAGGAAGGCAAATCAAGCCTAGATCATGTAAATACGCAGCTTGGCGAATTAATTCGATTTCTCCTTTAGGAAGTCCTAATTTCGCAGCAATCGCTACAGAATAATTGGCAACCTGCACAGAATGGGTGTATAAGGTTTGACTCTTCATATGAATCATTTGTAGGAGCTGAGCTGTAATTGATGCTAAGCTACTAGTGTCTTGTTCGTATGCTCTTGACTCCTGCATTAATGATAACATAAACATGGTAAAACCCTTCCATAATCAATAGAAACGGTGTCAACCATCAGTGGGATTCACCGTTTTTAAATTACTCGTATACTTTAGTAAACACATTATACAATAATTTCCAAGTCTTGAATATACCCCATGGAGTGGACAAAAATGCACGAATTTCTTCTCATCTTATTAAGTTAATATGAGAATGTGATAATATGGGGGTGGGGCTTAGGTCATGTATATTTGGAGAAAAATTGCAAGTCTTTTTTTAGAATTTACTATACAAAAAATTATATAATAGGAAAGAAAAATCATGATGGGCAATGAGTGACAAAAGTTCTTTTTATGGATATAATAAAAGTACATAACGGGTCTGTGGTTGAAAGTCGAGGCCAGTCGCAGGCAAAACGATCCACATAAGCAATAAAAATTGTGAGCATGGTGCGGCTTTAGATGTAAGACCCGCTGACAATGTCGAGAGGAGTAGTAGTGGGGAGCACGGCTTATGAGCGAACCTTCCAGCAGGCGAGTGTGGGGGCAAAGACCAGGGTCAGTTGTATGAAACACAGCAGAAATTGTTCTGCTGTGTATTTTTATACCTCCGAGCTACTCAAACTATAGCAGATCCCTTTGGAATATATGGTACATTCATATGCAGATTCGTAGTTCTTTTATATTCCAAATAAAAAAATTACTAAAATATGTAAATTTATGTTGACTTTTTATACATGATAGATGTATAATTAATCCATAAATTACAGATAGTTATTCAAGGTAAAGGAGAAGCAACATGAAAACATTAACTATGAACTGGAAAAATGATAATTACTGGTGTCTTGGCTATAGGCGTGGTAGCTCTATTAGGAGGTTGTGGATCGCAAGGGGCGATCAAGCACAAAAAAAGCGAACACTCTTAAGGTAGGTACTAATGCCACATTCGTACCTTTCGAGTTTAAGAAAGAAGGATCTGAAGAGTTACAAGGCTTTGATATTGAAGTAGCTACAGAAATTGCAAAACGGACTGGTAAAACGATTGAATTTAAAAATGTTCCATTCGATGCGTTAGTACCGCTTTTAGACAATGGAGAAATTGACTTGGTCGCATCCGGTATGACAATTACAAAAGCGCGGACTGAAAAAGTTGGTTTCAGCATGCCGTACTATGAATCTGGTATGGCTGTAGTCGTAAAAGAAACTAGTTCTATTAAAGGTTTAAACGATTTATCTGGTAAAACGATTGCCGTGCAAATGGGTACAACTGGTGCTGACTTAGCCTCTAAAATTAACGGCGCTATTGTGAAAAAAACTTTGACCACACTAGCGATGCTTTATTAGAATTGAACAATGGTGGCGTAGAAGGAGCCTTAATCGACCTTCCAGTAGCGCAATATTATGCAGCCGAATCATGCAGATCAACACTTACAGTGATTGCCTACCCAAACACAAAAAGAATACTTTGGTTTGGCTATGAATAAAAAAAGAACAAAGACCTTATCGAAAGTGTTAATAAAGCATTAACAGAGATGAAACAAGACGGTACGTTAAACAAAATGTATCAAAAATGGTTCAAAAACTGATATGCCTAGCGATATGCCCGTGACATATGAAGGAAAATAAGGTACTATATAAGGAGGCTGTATAGCCTCCTTACTATGTTATGAATGAAAAGGATGTATAGGAAACGATGGATTTTAATTGGCAGTTGATTGTCGACTCTTTACCTCTGTTAATCGGAGGGGCTGGAATCACCATTCAAATTACGCTGATGAGCGTAGGGCTTGGTTTCTTTATTGGCCTTGTTGTGGCTTTTAATGAATTTATCTCGATTTAAACTAATTCGTTTAATCGCAAAAATGTTATGTAGAATTATTCCGTGGCACACCTCTATTAGTGCAAATCTTTATGATTTACTTCGGGGGTCCTAAATTATTGGGCGCCATTGTCAATGCAAACGGGGCACCAGAACCAATTGGACCGTATTTGGCAACTGTATTGGCATGTTCCATTAACTCTGGAGCCTATGTATCTGAAATTTTTCCGTGCCGGCATCCAATCCATTAATAAAGGACAAATGGAAGCAGGTCGCTCTCTCGGTTTGACATGGTTCCAAACGATGCGCTACATCATCATGCCGCAAGCTTTCAAAGCCATCATTCCACCGTTGGGCAAATGAATTTATTGCCATGTTGAAAGATACATCCCTAGTAGCGGTGATCGGTTTTTGAAGAATTAACTCGTCGTGGTCAATTGATTATCGCCCGTACCTATGGGTCTTTTGAAATTTGGACGGCAGTAGCGATTATCTACTTAATTATGACACTGACCATTTCCCGATTTGTAGCGTACTTAGAAAAGGAAATATAACATTAAATGATACAATTACAAGATGTACATAAATATTTTGGACAATTGCATGTCTTAAAAAGGTGTGACCACAACGATCGACAAAGGTGAAGTGGTGGTTATCATCGGCCCTTCTGGTTCTGGTAAAAAGTACCGTATTGCGTTGCATGAACTATCTAGAAGAACCCACATCTGGGGATGTCATTGTAGATGGTATGAACTTGAATTTGAAAGAAAATATCAATAATGTACGTGCAGAAGTGGGCATGGTATTCCAACGATTCAACTTGTTCCCACATATGACGGTATTGGACAATATCACATTAGCACCGCAAAAAAATTAGAGGACTTTCAAAAACAGAAGCTGAAACTATCGCCCATGATTTATTGGGAAAAAGTAGGTCTATCTGATAAAGCGGAGGCCTACCCAGAACAATTATCCGGGGGCCGGCAACAACGTGTGGCCATTGCTCGTGCGTTGGCGATGAAGCCGAAAGTAATGCTTTTTGACGAACCAACCTCCGCATTGGATCCAGAAATGGTTAGCGAAGTATTGGACGTTATGAAAGCCTTTAGCAGAAGAAGGCATGACGATGGTTATCGTAACCCATGAAATGAGCTTTGCCAAGGAAGTGGCGACTCGCGTTTTATTCGTAGATGGTGGAGAAATCCTTGAAGAAGGCGCTCCAGAAGCCGTATTTGATGCACCACAACATGAACGGACAAAATCCTTCTTATCGAAAGTAATTCGATAAATATTTATGGGTATACTACCCTACATGGTGAAATACCGGTAGGGTAGTTTTTGTTTTCTATAAGGCTATACTCTGATATGGAAAAGCTCGATAGGTAGTTTTTTATTTTCTATAAGGCTATATTCTGATATGAAAAAGCCCGGTAGGTAGTTTTTTTGAGCTATAAGGCTATACTATGATATAGAGAAATACGAGCAAACTCTAGTTTTTGTATATATAGAGAGACAGGTGCATAAATTATTCATAAAGAATAAATATTATAATATTTCATAGTGATTTTTAATGAAAAATGAATATTAAGAGTGTGTGCAAATGGAATAAAGACAACGATATGCAGAAAAAAATGATTGTACAATCTTGATAACCGAATGATTACAAAAAAATTCATAAAAAAATAAAAAAATATAATGAATATAAATTGAAATATATAGTAAATATACAAATTTATAAATATATCTAAAGCCTTTTATCTTACTAGCATATATAGATATAATTGATTAATAATTGCAATAAGGTATATCAATCTTGCCATTACTTGAAAAATAATAAAAAAATTTTTGATTGACACCATACATTTATAGTGATAACATGAAAGCAAGATCTAGATTATCTAGATCGCTTGCAGTATTAACTATGTAGGAGGAATTATCATGCTTGGGAAAGTAAAATGGTTCAGTGCAGAAAAAGGATATGGTTTCATTGAAAGAGAAGATGGCAGCGATGTATTCGTTCATTTTTTTCTGCAATCCAAGAAGATGGCTTTAAATCCTTATCTGAAGGACAACAAGTAGAGTTTGACATTGTAGATGGCAACCGTGGTCTTCAAGCTACTAACGTATATAAAGCTTAACTCATAAAGTATAAGAATAACTCAAACAATATAAGAATAACTCATTAGAAAGCTTAGGATCCCCTCTGGTAGGAGATCCTAAGTTTTTTTTCGACTTTCTTTGTTATAGGTCAAAATGAGTTGGCTTTAATACCGATGAGACTAGTTAAATATTAAGCGGATTGAATGTTAAAGTTGTTTCAAAAACTTTGAAGTAGGCAAAATTACAACGAGGAAAAATAATTAAAAAAATTTGAAAAAAATAAAAAAAGGAGTTTTATAGGTCTCTGTAGAATTATATAAACATGGTACTTATTTTAGTAACACAGAAAGGATGAGCACTATGAAATTAACAGTACGAGGCAAAAATCTTGAAGTAACAGCAGCGTTACGTGAATATATTGAAAAGCGAGTAGACAAATTATCTCGTTATTTTCGAAACACCAGTGACTGTACAAGTTGTATTATCCGTGGAAAAAGAAGAACGCAAAGTAGAGGTAACTTGCTTTGTAGAAAGTATCGTTTTACGTGGTGTGGAAAGCCATCAAGATATGTATGTCGCCATTGATTTAGTAGTGGATAAGATTATTCGTCAAATCCATAAATATAAAACTCGCTTAGCCAAAACGTTTCCGTAAAGAAACTGGATTCCGTGTAGATGTGGCACCAGTAGAACCTGTGACAGAAGAAAAAGAATTAGAAGTAGTTCGTCGTAAAAACTTTACTGTACGCCCTATGGGTGTAGAAGAAGCGATTTTACAAAATGAATTTACTAGGTCATGACTTCTTTATGTTCTTCAATGAAGAAACAGAAACTATGAATGTGTGTATCGCCGTCATGATGGTAAATATGGATTATTAGAACCAGAAATTGGTTAAGGTAGAGTCCTATAAAAGAAAAAAAGAACTGATGCTAGCAACTAGTGTCAGTTCTTTTTTTCTTTCTTATGATGAGAAATTCAATTCTGGGAAAAACCTCTCTGGGAAAACTCCTCTGGGAAAATTCTTTTATAGAACATTCTTCGGAATTATGGGAGATACCAATCGAATTATATGTAGTACTATAACAGATTACTTGAAATACTGCACTCCGGACTCAAAGATGGGCATCACTAGGTGTCCATCTATATTTTTATGTACTCCATACCCCATGCGTTCTACGTGCGCCATTTTCCCCAATACATGACCGTCAGGGCTTAGTATACTTTCAATATAGCCCATAGATTGGTTAGGATTCCAACGAAGGTCATAGGATGGATGTCCTTGTGAATCTACATAGTGCGTACCAATTTGTTGATTTTGAAGAAGTTCTTGTAATTGGTCATGGGTTGCTACGAATCGTCCTTCGCCGTGTGAAATGGGGACTGTATAGATGTCACCGATTCGACATTGATTGAGCCAAGGTGAGGCGGTAGATATCACTTTGGTATGGACCATGCAAGAAATGTGTCGCCCCATGGTGTTGTAGGTCAATGTTGGGCTCTCTTCAGTGAGTGGCTGAATCTGTCCGCTCGGCAATAAACCTAATTTGAGTAAGGCTTGAAAGCCATTGCAAATTCCCAAGACTAATCCTTTACGCTCATATAATAAGGCTGAGAGGGACTCCTGTAAGTATGGATTTCTAAATAGTGTAGCTATATATTTTCCAGAACCCGCCGGTTCATCGCCACAGCTAAAACCACCGGCTAAGCAAAAGAATTTGAGAACGATCTAGGGCTCCTGTGAGAGCTAGGATAGATTCTTGTAACTCGTGACTTGTTCTATTGCGTAGTACCAATGTTTCCACAGTGGCACCGGCAATGGTGAAAGCTCGTTCTGTTTCATACTCGCAATTGGTACCAGGGAAGATGGGAATGAGTACCCTTGGTGTAGGGGAAACTATAGGACGAGGGGCATAGAGATTACTCTGCTTTGTAATTCCTTTCCCTAGAAGTCCTAGTACAGATTATTTGTTCATCAGGAGAAGTGGAGGATTGATCTAGATTGCGAATAGGAAATACACTGGACAATCCACTTTCATAGGCAGTACACAAGGTGTCTAAGGATATTCTAGTAGTGCCGAAGGTGAAAGTTGGTTCGTCTTGGGTAACCCCAATGGAATACACATGTGGTAAGGTTTGCAATGTTTCGCTAGTGGACGGATCCACCTCGATGAGGATAGAACCGCGGAGGGGGTGGAAGAGGATATCCGTTTCGCTAAGGGGGAACGGATGGATGCTATGGGATGCAGAATCCTTGCTGATAATGGCAGATACTGTGGTTTCATTGGTTTTCGATAATGTATCTAATCCATGTAAGTCTAACTCACAGCCCACACCATTGCCTAAACACATTTTCACAAGGGGAGGACCGATGCCGTCTTGTTCCACTACGTAAGCGCTGTAGATATAGCCACTTTCATTGTAGATGCGTACTGTACGTACGTGGTCACGGAAGGTTTGCCAGTCTGGTGTACCATCTGCTAGTTCCGGCACGTGTAGGCATAGGATGTGGTGGTTAGGGCCTTTCACATGGGGTGAGATGATGTGATCCACAGACTCTGTTGTGACTGCAAAGGAAATCACCGTCGGTGGTACGGTCATGTCCAGGAAGGTACCACTCATAGAATCCTTTCCACCGATAGCGGCAATGCCCAGTTGTCGTTGTGCCTCATAGGCGCCTAATAGGGCAGATACTACCTTGCCCCAAGAGGTAGGGCTTTGCAATTTTTCGAAGTATTCTTGCAAGGAAAGGTACACCTTTGTGGTATCTCCACCGAGAGCGGCGATTTTGGCAACGCTCAGGAGTACTGCATATTGAGCTCCGTGGTAAGGACTCCATTCCGATAGGTATGGGTCAAATCCATGGGTCATAATACTTGCCGTAGTCGTGTTGCCCTGTAGGACAGGGAGTTTGGCAACCATCCCTTGGACTGGTGTTTTTTTGATGTTGCCCACTGAAAGGTAATAATACCGTATTGCCACCCTACAGTGCTGTCGAACATGTCGCCCAATCCCTGTTGGGATGTTGTATTCAGCTGTGCTAGAGCATGTGCCAATCGTTGTGCGAGTAAGTCGCCAACCAATGGTGTTGAGGATGGCATAGACTGTGTGGTACTAGGTATAGACTGTGTGGTGCTAGGTATAGGGTGTGTGGTACTAGGAATAGCTTGTGTAACGACCATGCTAGCTGGCTGTTGTGCTACTACATGAGCTGTCGCCGGCTCTGGCGCCACTACATGATCCGTCCCATCTGGAGCCACTCACGCGCCATTGCCTCTTGCGGTGCGCCGTTGCTATTCAAGAAATGACAATCTAGGTCAACGATTGTATCTCCGTTCCATTCCATCACAAGGCGCCCTGTTTGTGTAACGTGACCCTACGATGGTGGCATCAATGTTTTCTACCTCACAATAGGGACTGAAATATGTCCCAGTGGTTAGGGGCAATGACGCAAGCCATCCGTTCTTGGGATTCAGAAATGGCTAGTTCTGAGCCGTCTAAGCCAGCATATTTCGTGGGAATCCTATTCAGGTTGATGTGTAAACTGTCGGCTAATTCCCCGATAGCTACGGCGACACCGCCAGCACCAAAATCGTTGCACCGCTTGATGTAGGTAGTGACTTCTGGAATGCGGAATAGACGTTGTAGTTTGCGCTCCGTTAGGGGATTTCCTTTTGTACCCTCAGCGCCACATTGCCGGATGGATTCCATTGTATGTGTTTTAGAGGAACCGGTGGCACCGCCGCGACCGTCACGACCGGTTTTTTTCCACCCTAAGAGAACAATCAAATCGCCAGTGGTAGGACTTTCACGGTGTACAGAAGAACGAGGGCAGCGCCGATGACAGCGCCTACTTCTAACCGTTTTGCTACATAACCAGGATGGTAATATTCACGCACTTCACCAGTAGGAACACCGATTTGGTTGCCGTACGAGGAAAACCCTTTGGCTGCCGTAGTGGTGATATACCGTTGTGGCAATTTTCCCGCTAAGGTAGACTCGAAAGGTTGTAAAGGATTGGCGCATCCGGTGATGCGCATTCCTTGGTATACATAAGCACGACCGCTGAGGGGATCTCGAATGGCACCACCTAAACAGGTAGCAAAGACCGCCAAAGGGTTCAATTTCTGTGGGATGATTGTGGGTTTCGTTTTTTGAAAAACAGCAACCACTCCTCTTCCTTAGTATCCATAGTGACGGGCACACGGATAGTACAAGCATTCACTTCATCAGATACATCGAGGTTAGGCAATCGCCCTTGTTGTTGTAGCTCTTTCATAGACAGGGTGGCTATATCCATCAAGGTGGGCACTTCGGAACGGGTCTTGCCCCATAACCTACGACTACATAGGTAGCGTTCATAGGTGGCTTTTACAGGGGCGGTGAAAGGCGAATTATCAAAGGTGATGCTCGTCAGTGCTGTGTGGAATGTGGTGTGACGACAATGATCGGACCAATAGGTGTCTAATACACGAATTTCCGTGATGGTCGGGTTTCGTCGCTCCTCTTGAAAGTAGGATTGCACCATGGTTAGATCCTCATGGTCATAGCCAGTTGTAAAGAGTGATGCAAAGTCTGTAGTGCCTCATGGTCCATGGATAGGAAGTGGTCTATTTCGCATATAGGTGCAGGAGTGGGTACTTCTTGTGTTAAGGTAGTTGGCAGGTGCAGAGGACTTTCACATTCGTCGATGGAGCGAGTTAGGTAGGCTCGAATGCGATCGATTTGGTCCGTAGAAAGGGCATCCGAAAAGACGTACACACGGGCTGTGCGAACGGTAGTGTTCATGTGCGATGTAAGAAGGGATACACATTGCTCTGCTGCCTCGCTTCGGGCATTGTATTGGCCCGGTTTAGATTCCACGGCAATCACTGTATCAGTGTCCTCTAATGGCAAGGAGAAAGTGACGGTTTCCATAGGCGGTTCAGAAAAAATGGTGGTCGTCGCTTGAAGAAATTCTTCTTTGGATACACCCGTTACATCATATCGATCGTACACGGTCAGGTGCGTGACAGGGATGTGTAGATCGTCCGATAGTTGTTGACGTAGTTGCTGTGATGTTGTGGCGTATCGTTGTGTGACATATAAACGATAGATTTTCATAGGAGCTCCTTATAGTACTTCCATTGAAAGATAATTCTTATCTATAGTATACAAAGAATTGGGGCAGACTTCAAAAGAAATATCTATTGTTGAAGATAGGTGTTGAGCAAGTTATAATAAAGGTAGATTTGATAGAGCTATAATATAATCCCTATAGTAGGGTAGGAGTCATCATGCAATATGATAGTGTACTAGACAAGTGGCAAGAAGAATGCGGTGTCTTTGGCATCTATGACAAAATGGTACCAGTGGGTACCTATATATATGAGGGTCTCTTGGCATTGCAGCACAGAGGCCAAGAAAGTTGCGGTATCGTTGTGGTAGATGCTAATGGATTCAACTGTCACAAGGGGATGGGCCTTGTGCGAGATGTACTTTCCCGTGATATGTTTGCAAGTGCAGGTAATCAAGAGGAACGTGGGGGGCATGTGAATCATGCAGATTATACAGGTCATGTAGTTTATGCAGGTCATACAGGCCACTCAGATCATGTAGATCACGCAGGTCACTCAGATCATGTAGATCACGCGAGTCACTCAGATCACTCAGGTCATGCAGGGATTGGTCATGTGCGGTACTCTACGTCAGGGGGCAACAGCGCACAGAATATACAGCCCTTAGTGATGGACTCGAAGTTTGGTCCCATTGCATTGGCTCATAATGGAACTATAACGAATGGCGGACTTCTTCGGAAGAAGTTAGAACAAGAGGGAGTCCAATTTCAAACAACTATGGACTCGGAAGTGCTCATACAATGGTTGGCTCGGTCCCACTGTAGTACTATTGTAGAGGCACTGCAAGATATGGCACACCACGTCCTAGGGGCATACTCGTTGGTAATACTGACCACTTCGGAACTGTTGGCGGTCCGAGACCCAATGGGATATCGACCACTTTGCATAGGTAGCACACCGGAAGGTTTTGTGGTGGCCTCTGAAAGCTGTGCCATTGATGCCGTACAAGGGACTTTCATAGGCGATGTAAAGCCAGGAGAAATCGTCTGTATTGGCGAGGAAGGGCTACGAGATTCGGCGTATTTGCTCGCAGAAAAAGGGTTGACTAAAGACGAGGAAACCATCAATAGGGGCGTACAGATTGATAGAAGTCCTCACACTTGTGTATTTGAGTATATATATTTTGCCAGTCCTCATAGCATTATCGATGGGCGACCTGTGGGAGTGGCTCGGTTCGAAATGGGCCGGCAATTAGCGCGAGAAACTCGGTATGAAGCGGACCCGGTGATGCCTATCCCCAGTTCTGGTACCTTAGGAGCAAAAGGCTATGCGCAGGAGTCGGGGATCCCCTATGTGGAAGGGTTACGCAGATGTTCTAAGGTGGGGCGAACTTTCATTAGACCCACTCAAGATGAGCGAGAACGAGGTGTGCGCCAAAAGTTTGAGGTCCTACCTGAGGTGGTACGGGGTAAGCGAGTGATTCTCATCGACGATTCCATCGTGCGAGGGACCACTAGCAAAAATCATTGTTCACATGTTGCGACAGGCGGGGGCGACGGAAGTGTCCCTATGTCTTACCTCTGAGCCCGTACGTTATCCTTGCTATTTCGGCATTGATACATCTCGGAAAGAAGAGTTAATAGCGCACGAATCATCAGTGGATGATATTCGTCGTTATATTCAAGCAGATCGATTATATTTTCTATCCCCAAGAGGTTGGAAACAATCCTTGTTGCATGTGCAATCGCACCCATTATGCAGGGCTTGTTTTGATGGAGCGTATACAAGTCCTATCCCGGAAGAGTAGAAAAGGAGTTACCTATGTCTTTGAATCAAACACCACTTACATACCTAGATGCAGGGGTTGATGTAGAAGCAGGAAATCAGTTAATTAAGAATATTAAACAGCGCGTAGAGCGCACCTTTACACCTGGTGTGCTAGGATCCTTGGGAGGCTTTAGCGGGCTCTATTCCCTAGCAGGTCACAACATGAAAGAACCTGTCCTCGTATCTAGTACTGATGGGGTGGGGACGAAAATTCGCTTTGCAGTCCTACTTAATGAGCACCGCCAGATTGGACAAGATTGTGTGGCTATGAGCGTCAATGATGTGGTGGCGCAAGGGCACGTCCCCTGTTTTTTTCTAGATTACATTGCAGTGGGAAAAACTTGACCATGATCATATTGAAAGTATCATCCACGGTATTAGTGAGGCCTGTGAGGCATCGGGTTGTGCCCTCATCGGCGGAGAAACATCGGAAATGTCTAGTTTCTATGGCGATGGCAATTATGATTTAGCAGGCTTTGCGGTGGGCATTGTGGATCGAGAGCGGTGTGTCACAGGGGAGACTATTGAAGCCGGTGACATAGTCTTAGGCTTGCCCTCATCGGGATTGCATTCCAATGGGTATTCCTTAGTGCGTCGTATTGTGTTAGAGCACAAGCAAATTCCATTAGATACCTATATAGAGACGTTGGGGCGAACCATTGGAGAAGAGGTGCTAGAGCCAACGAAATTATATGTGAAACCCATATTACCTTTATTAGAAGAAAAACTTGGTGAAAGGGATAGCACACATTACGGGTGGATCTTTTTACGATAATATTCCTCGCATCTTACCAAAGGGCTTAGGGGTGATGATCAACAGTGATGCATGGCCTGTATTACCAATTTTTAGGCTCTTACAAGAATGGGGTCATGTAGAATCCAAAGAAATGTACCATACTTTCAATATGGGCATCGGCATGGTCCTAGTAGTGAAACCAGAGCTAGTAGAACGTGTGGTGGAAGTATTAGAAACAGAGCATGAGAAAGTCTATTCCATTGGCATTGTTACAGAAGGAGATGGGGAAGTAACCATCGTTGGTGAGGCCTTCCATGACTAAGCGATTAGCTATCTTTGGGAGCGGACGAGGGTCGAATGCAGAAGCCATTTATCAATCTATACAAGAGGGCACGATTCCGGCGGACATTGTGGTGATTGTGTGCGATCAGCCACAGGCTAGGTTGGTTCAACTTGGGACATTGTGGAAGATTCCTGTCCATGTGGTCCGCCGAGAGGACTACAGCTCCTTAGAAGATTTTGATACAGTCCTATTAGAGGTGCTAAGACCATATGCAGTAGAAGGTATCATTCTGGCGGGATTTATGCGCATACTAGGACCGACCTTTGTCAATGCATACGACCATCGGATTCTGAATACACATCCATCCTTATTGCCACAGTTTAGAGGTCTGCAGGGCGCAACGCCAAGCCTTAGAGGCAGGTGTTAGTGAAGTCGGGCTGTACCGTACACTTTGTAGATACGGGAGTCGATACGGGGCCCATGATTCAACAGGCAAAGGTGGAAGTTTATCCAGACGATACAGTACACACTTTGTCAGAACGAATTTTACAAGAAGAACATCGTATCTATCCTAATGTAGTGCGCTTATTTTGCGAAGAGGCATTGCGAGTAGATGGACAGACGGTGCGTATCGTTAAGACTCAAACTGTTACAGAGGGAAGGTGATCATCGTGAAAGTTTGTGTCATCGGCAGTGGAGGCAGAGAACATGCATTGGTATGGAAATTAGGACACAGTTCCTCTGTGACAGCAGTTTATGCTATACCCGGCAGTGATGCCATAGCCTCTAGCGCCACCGTGGCCGATATAGATTGGACTGATTTTTGATAGAGTCGTGTCACAACTACTAGACTGGCACATAGATTTAGTGGTCATTGGACCAGAGGCTCCTCTGGTTGCTCGGCTTGAGCGATGTCATACATCAGGCAGGGATTCCCTGTCTTTGGACCATCCCAAGGGGCATCGCAATTAGAAGGGTCAAAGGCATTCGCAAAAGACTTAATGACGGAGTATAATATTCCCACAGCCAAGTATGCAGTGTGTTCCGATGTGAATACAGCGAAAGATGTGGTTCGTACATGGGGCTTGCCTATCGTTATTAAGGCAGATGGACTTAGAGCAGGGAAAGGAGTCACCATTTGCGAGACTTTCACAGAGACAGAAGAAGTAGTAGAGGAACTCCTACAAGGCGATGGAGATACGATTGTCATAGAGGAATATATGGACGGAGAGGAACTGTCCTTTCTGTGTTTTTGTGGACGGTACACATGTGATGCCCATGGTATGTGCTAAAGATCATAAACGCATATATGCTGGCGATGAGGGTCCCAATACAGGGGGCATGGGCGCCTACGCACCGGTGCCGAAGGTGACCGAAGAACTACGGACACAAATCCTAGACACTATTGTGCATCCCATCGTGAAAGCTATGCAACAGAAGGGAATACCCTATGTGGGCTGTTTGTACGTAGGCTTAATGTTGACCGACGAAGGGCCCAAAGTAGTGGAGTTTAATGCTCGCTTTGGAGACCCGGAAACACAAGTCATACTGCCACTGTTGCAGACCAATTTAGGCCGTGTGCTCTATGCGACGGCGACGGGACATCTAGGTGAGATGACACTAGAATGGTCATCCCAGACGGCGGTGTGCGTGATGTCGGCATCTCAAGGATATCCTAGTGGTTCACACAAGGGAGATACGATTACAGGAGATGTGAGTACTTTCACAGAAGATACCTTAGTGTTCCATTCAGGTACGAAAGATGTAGGGGATGCTACATTTGTAACACATGGCGGTCGTGTGCTAGGCGTAGTAGGGTTAGGAAACACTCTCGAAGAGGCAAGGGCTAAGGCTTATGCACGGGTGGAGACAATCCAATTTGAGGGAATGCAGTATCGAAATGACATTGGATTTTGTATACATAGGGAATATTGAAAAATTTCGATAGATATGAACTTTATTTAGTGATATAATAACAAAAGACAGCTTTACTTATTCAATACTATAAATTACATATGTAGAGGGGTAATTGTATGAATCGAATTGTATCTTTTTACATCACCATCAGCAGGGGGCGTACTACTCTTTGTTGCTCGCTGTGGTAGGGGTGCTCTTAGCTAACTCACCGGTAGAAAGCTTGTACCACTCCTTACTTCATGCCAAACTAGGGCCACTATCCATTGAACTATGGATTAATGATGTGGCCATGGCGGTCTTCTTTTTATTCGTAGGACTTGAAGTAAAACGGGAAATGATTGCCGGTGAATTGAATACGAATGCGAAACGATTTTTGCCGGTATTGTCGCATTCTTTGGACTTTTAATGCCAGCATTAATCTATTACTTCATCGTAGGATACCATCCAGAATTTATTCATGGTTGGGGATTCCAACGGCGACGGATATCGCCTTTGCCATTGGTATCGTGTCTCTCTAGGAGATCGAGTGCCGATTGCGATGAAAGTATTTTTTTAACCACCTTAGCTGTTATGGATGACTTGATGGCCATCGTCATCATTGCTTTCTTCTATACAGCGGAGTTGAACTTCTTTACTTATTCGTGGTCGCCATTATCGTGTTTATGTTACAATATGTAAACCGTATGAACTATACGCGACCAATTCCGTACTTAGCATTGGGCTTTTGGCTTGTGGTTCTGCGTATTCAAATCTGGTCTACATGCCACATTAGCAGGCGTTATCTTAGCTGCTTTCATTCCATTCCATGGTATTCGCGATGGACGCCATGTATCTCCATTATCTGAATGGGAGCATACATTGAGTAATTGGGTGACCTATCTCATTATCCCAATCTTCGGCTTTGCCAACGCAGGCGTATCCTTCCACGGATTTACCTTTAGAAAGCTTTTGCTCATCCAGTTGTTCTTGGTGTTGCAGTGGGCTTAGTACTAGGTAAACAAATAGGGGTATTTGGTACATTGTTCTTGCTAGTGAAATCAAAACTAGTCGAAATGCCAGCTCAAACTAACTGGTTGCAAGTGTATGGCATCGCACTTTGTTGCGGTATCGGATTTACCATGAGCTTGTTCGTATCCTTGCTAGCATTCCCACCAGGGGAAGCTCAAGAAATGGCGAAAGTAGGTATCTTCGTAGGATCTATCGTATCAGGTATCTTGGGCTATGTAGTATTGCGCCTAGCAGGCCGTAAAACATACTGTGGCTGTATCTGAATATGACATGATTAAAGGACAACATATTTAAGCTGTTGTATAGAGAGTAGAGGCTTTATATCACAGATAGACTGCGCATGCGGTATCCTTAGGGGCTGTAACAAAAATGTAGTTATTGCATTTTGTTACAGTCCTTTTTGTGTTTTTTACAGAAGAATGACATAGTACCCCTACAAATGATGAAAAACATGAGTATATAATGTGCTGAAAGTAGCTATAAAATAACGAGTTATGCTAATTCGATATAGATACCCCTTATATATGAGTAAAAATTATAGAAAATAGGCAATTTCTGTCATTTGTGAGTGCATATATAGTATGTAAAAATTTCCTGTGAGTACATATTTTACTACATGTGGGAAAAAAAGGGTAAAAATGGGGTCTAAGTGGTAGTGAAGTGCTAAAAAGGCCTGTTTTTTTGACGTATCTCCCAAAAAAATGGTAAAATGTATAAGCATTTAGATATGAGGTGAACATCGTGAAAAAAATAACTCTCATAGCGATCCTCCTCTTGGTGTGCTCCATGGTGACAGCTTTGGCAACATCGGGACGTGGTGACCGAGGTAAAGAGGTAGAAGAGTTACAAGCGTTGTTAGTAGCCCAAGGCTATTTGCTGGATACAGCTGATGGTGTGTTTGGGAATAATACAGAATACGCAGTACTCGTCTTTCAGAAAGAACACGGGTTAACTCCAGATGGTAGAGTGGGCAAGGAAACAATGCGTGCTTTACTAGAGAATCAAAACAAATTTGAGAAGCAAGAAGCCTCTCAGAACACCCGTAACGTGAAGGTGCGATTTGGTGATCGTGGCCGTCAAATAGAAGAAGTACAACTTAAACTAGTAGATAGTGGATTTTCCCCTGGTGCCGTTGACGGCGTATTTGGGAATGGAACAAAAGAAGCGTTACAACGGTTCCAACAACATCACGGATTACCAGTGACAGGAACGGTTGATGCAAAAACATGGTCAAAATTAGCCACTCAAAACGAGGGAAACCAACGAGCTATAAAAAAAGACATTGAACATGGAAGCCAGTGCCTATTCAAGCTATGAATCAGGTTCCTATACCGCTAGAGGCAATGCGCTCCGCCGTGGGTATGTGTCCGTAGATCCGAATGTCATTCCACTGGGAACAGAGGTCTATGTAGAAGGCTATGGGTATGCTGTAGCAGATGATACGGGTGGAGATATTGAAGGATATCGTATCGACTTAGCGATGGACAGTTACTACGAGGCTATTCAATTTGGACGTCGCACTGTGAAAGTATATATTTTAAATTAGAGAAGTCATTGATTTGTTGTAGAACAGAAAGAACATCTAATTGCAAAACCTGTTATGACAGGGTACTACATACTATGAGGCTAATGTGAGTTAGCGTATGATATTATATAAGGATAGTTGATTCGGAGTGGATCAACTATCCTTTGTTTTTTGCTTTGCACACTACCGTAAGCGCCCTAGCTGTGCTATAATAAATTAGTTCTAAGTAGTTACTATAGGAGGAAATGGTGGACATTACATCAACACAAGGGTTATTAGCAATTCTACAAATTATTATTATTGATATATTATTAGCAGGGGACAATGCCATTGTCATCGGCATGGCGGCAAAAAACTTGCCGGAGAACTTGCGTAAGCGTGCTATTTTTTGGGGCACTGCAGGAGCCATCGGTTTGCGTTTAATTATGGCCATTTTGTTTATTGAAGCCTTAGATAACATTCCAGATTGCGTATTATTGGTGGGATTATGTTGCTTTGGATTGGGTATTCCTTGTTGAAAGATGGCGACAATGAACACAATATTGAAGCAAAAGATAATATCTGGGGCGCTATTGCCACTATTATTATTGCTGATGGTGTGATGGGCATTGATAATGTACTAGGCGTTGTGGCAGCAGCAGAAGGTCATTTCGGTCTCGTTGTAGCTGGCATGCTTGTGACAGTGCCAATCATTGTTTGGGGCAGTACGATCTTCGTTAAACTGATCGATAAATTTCCAGTTATTCTATACGTAGGTGGCGGTATCTTAGGTTGGGTGTCTGCAAGTATGATTCAACATGATCCATTGGCAACACCATACATTGAACCATACAGCTTGCCATTCCACATCGCTTGTGTTGTATTGGTATTAGGAGTCGCTATCATTCGTAATCGATTGGTGAAATAAACTGGTATTGGTGAAAGTAACAGCTCAAGGCACTAGAACATAAGGCGTACTAGTTCAGAACAAGAAGTGTAATACATAGGCATATAGTCTCCATGATGGAGGCTGTATGCTTTTTCTTTTGCGAAGAGTAGGTTATAGGGCTATAGGACAAAATGAGTTGGTTTTTAATAGTAATGAGCCTAGTTAAAGACTGGGCTCATTGAATGTTAAAAGTGTTTAAAAAAATGAGGCAGGACAAAATGAGTTGCTTTCACTAGTAATGATCTTAGGAGTCGTGTAAAGAACATATAAAAAAATGATATAATAAAAGAAAATACATTGATACAAACGATTACATTGTGTATAAGGATATATAGATGAGTGAGAAGAAGAAAAACAAAAAAAGCACCGGTGTGCATTGGAACGACATATACCATAGAGATTCACGGCACGGGCAGTAGTGGTGAAGGGTGAGGCAGATACGAAGGCTTTTACCGTATTTGTACCTTATGCGTTTACCGAATGAAACGGTGCAAGTGAAGATTACCTTAGTTAAAAAAGAATTATGCTGTGGGGGATATTGTTGAGATTATTACACCTTCCGCTGAGCGCGTGGACTCACAATGCGAAGTGTACGGCAATTGTGAGGTCGCCAATTACAACATGCGTCATATACAGAACAATTGCGACTCAAAAACAGAATCTGTGAAATCTGTCATCGAACGTATCGCTAAATGTGACCCCTAATTTGGTCTTTGCCTTGCATAGGCCCAGAGGAGCCCTTTGGCGGTATCGCAATAAAATGCAAAATGCCTGTAGGTGGCACTATCGGCAACATCTGCATGGGCTTTTACCAAAAAGGTTCCCATAGCATTATCAATCACGAGCATTGTCCGATCCAAGATGCGGGGAATGATGAGATTCGCAATGTTTGCTACGAAGCGATGAACGAACTAGACATTGAGCCCCTATGATGAGCACACTGAAAGAGGCGTGATTAGGCATGTGGTTGGTCGTATTGGCAAAGATGAATGGATGGTCATCCTTGTGAGTCGGACTCCTAGCATACCTTGTGAAAGAGAGTTAGTGGACCGCATTGTAAAGGTTTTGCCACAGGTGACATCCATCGTAGTGAATCACAATCCAAAACAAACCAATGTGATCTTAGGCCCCTACGAATCGTACACTGTATGGGAAAAGACCAGATTACAGATTATATCAAAGATTTGTCATTCCAACTGTCACCGCATTCCTTCTTTCAAGTAAATCCAGAACAAACCACCGTGTTGTATGATACAGCCTTGGAATTTGCGGACTTGAAAGGCCATGAAACAGTGATCGATGCCTATTGTGGAACGGGAACCATCTCTTTGTTCTTGGCGCACAAAGCAAAGCATGTCATCGGCATCGAAATCGTGGCACCTGCCATCGAAGATGCGAAGAAAAAAATGCACTCCGCAATGGATACAACAATACAGAATTTATCGTAGGTGATGCAGCCGTGGAGATGCCTCGCTTGTATAAACAAGGCATCGAGCCAGACGTCATCGTATTCGACCCTATCCGCGCAGGCTGTAAAGAAGATGTGCTGCATGCAGCCATCGGCATGGGACCACAACGCATCGTCTATGTGTCGTGCAACCCATCATCCATGGCACGAGATATAGAAATATTAACAAAACAGGGTTATGAATTAGTAAAAGTCCAACCAGTGGATATGTTCCCGCAGACGTACCATACAGAAGCGGTGGCGTTGCTTATAAGGGGCTAAGTGATGCAGTAAGCATTATATTAGGCTCATACAAGGGTGGACAAAGAACCGTAAAAGTGAGGTAAAGGAAATGAAACATCTTTCTGATTGTATAGAAGTTAAGTCCTACGGTGATGTGTTTCCCAAAAAGGGGACAAATGAAAGATTGCCATACGAGCACCAAAAAAAGAGGCTATGCGGTGTCTCGACAAAATCAATCAAGAGCCGTCCTACAGTACGTTGGTAGTACTGCCTACTGGTGGCGGTAAAACCTACACAGTGTCCATGTGGCTTTTGAAGAATGCCATCGACAAGAAAAAGAAGATACTTTGGATTGGACACCGTCAAATGTTGCTCGGATCAGGCGACGGAATCATTTTCAAAAGTTTGCTTATACAGAAGTGATACCGCATATTTCATCCTTTTGTTTCCGCATTATTTCCGGTGCGTCTAGTCATGACCGTACTAGCGATATTCGTCCCGAGGACAATCTTTTTGATTGTCAGCAAAGACAGTATTGGAAGAAATATTGAACGTCTGGACACATGGCTGAAAAGATGAAAATGAGCTCTATCTTGTCATAGATGAAGCCCACCATTCAACGGCTAAAAACGTATCGAAAAAAATCATTGAGTATGTAAGAGGGAAAGTCCCTAATTTGAAGCTCATTGGGCTGACTGCAACACCATTTCGGACAGCAGAAAATGAACAAGGGTTGTTAGCCCGTATATACGGCGATGGTGTTAGAAATGGACAAGCTGTACATGACGATGTGGGTATTACATATCAAATCGGCTTAAAGGAATTGATTAACCGACAGATACTTGCGAAGCCAATTTTTGAAAGCTTTTATACCGATGAAGAGTACGGTGAGCTCCTTGGCGTAGATGCGTGGGAGAGTATCCGACATTTGGATATTTTGCCGGATGAAATTGCACAGCAGATGGCAGACAGTGCGGTCCGAAATAAACTGATTGTAGAGACTTATACAGCGAAGCAATCCGAATATGGGCAAACCATCCTTTTGCGGTCAATGTAGTCCATGCTATTCAGTTGACCGCCTTGTTTAAGAAAGCAGGCGTTTCAGCTGACTTTATCGTTTCTTCTGTGAAAGATGCTATTACTGGCGTAACAATCAGCCGTGAAGATAACCAGAGAAAGCTAAATGAATATCGAGATGGAAAGCTACAAGTTTTAATTAATGTGAATATCCTTACAGAAGGTGTTGATTTACCACAAACAAAGACAGTTTTTTCCTTGCTAGACCTACGGTGTCATCTATCTTGATGACCCAAATGGTTGGTCGCGCATTGCGGGGAACAGCGACGAGGAGGCACATCCAGTGCCTATATTGTTTCTTTCATTGATCATTGGAATGAAAATATCGCTTGGGTAAATCCTGAGAGCCTCTTTGAAGGAAGTAACGATTTCCGCGATACTAAAACTGAACGGACAAAGCATGATCTTCGCATGATTGCTATTTCCAAAATAGAAGAATTTGCTTCCATCCTAGATGATTCAGTAGATACTTCGGCATTAGAAAAAAAGTACCTTTTTGAACAGCGCATTCCGATTGGAATGTATGCGTTTTCTTATTTGGAGGAAAACGGTATGGATCACGCCTATCAGGTCATGGTCTACAATAGTACACAAGAGGCGTACAAGCAGACTTTATGGATTCCCTTCCATCCCTATTCGCCGACTTTTGAAGCAACGGAAGAATATCTGTGTGACGAAGAGCTTGAGGAAATGGAACGTCAGTGTAGAGACTCCTTCTTCTGCGGAGAGCTTGTACCACCTTATGAGCCAAGGGATGTATTAAATATTCTGAAATACTATGCACAGTATGAAGCAATTCCTCAGTTTTATACCTTTGCCGAGTTAGACAGGAACAAAGTGGATGTGACCGCTATTGCACAACACATCTGGGATGAAGATATGGGACAGCGCAAGAAGTCGGAATATATTGACTCTATCTGGGACTCTGGTGATGATACTATGCTCAAATTATTCTTTGGAAGGAAACTATATTTTCTTCGTCAACTCGACATTGAGCTGATGAAACTATCCCATTCTTCTGATCTGTATGAGGACTGTGAAAGTAATGTGAAGTACGGCACACGAGCATTGGAGGATCTGCCACTCTATGAGATAGGGAAGCTTGACCCCTGTGCTGGAAAAAGAACTAAGAGATCAGGCTTTTTGAAAAGGCAAGGAATAAGCGGGGACTTTATGAGTGCGCTTGTTGTGGCAAAACGGATCAATCTCGGATTTATTTTCAGGTAGATCACATCGTGCCAATGAACAGTGGTGGCAAAAGCGTTGCGGAAAATCTTCAAATCCTGTGCCGCCAGTGCAACGGCATGAAGGGTGATAGCTAGTGAGGGCGCTATTATATTCAGCCCTTGACCCTTGCCGCCATCATCAGTAGTATGGAGCTTACCTGTAGAGAGGAAAGCCATATCATTGATCTGATATGGGAAGGTGAGAAGGCCTTTTTTGCTGACAAGTATCGCAGGGATAAACGACAGTTCATTTTGGACATTCGTTATTGGATGCATTATTTTTCATGAAAAACCCATCCTTGACCAGGAATTTTCCGCTATACAAAAGGACCTTGCATACGGCAAGCACACTGTAAATATGAAAGAGTATATAAGCGACTATTCTGATTTGGATTTGTTCTTTAAAAGTGTGCGTATCAGTATCCTCTATGGCAAGGGCAATGGGTATGTGAGAATCAAACTGCGATCCTTGCTTACGCAATATGGCTATCAGCGACGTTCTCCCTTTCTTCTTCAACATATTAACCGGTGTATGCTGTTTTTATCATTTGGAAGCAACACTGCGTGGTGGTACACCTTGCGACATTGAAACATGTGGGACTGGATAAGATGTTGACATTTCGAGTTGTGTGAAAAAAATATTGTTGATAGTACCGAATTTTTCTAAAAAGACTCATAGGTGGTGGTATTAAAACGCATATGCTATTTAAGGTACATCCAGGATTATTTTCTAACAAAAAAATAAATGAAGTATAAAAAGCAGTACAAATTTTTACACAAAGGAGTGATAATATGATTTGGTCATGTATTGTTGGTGGATTTATAGGTTTTCTAGTCGGGTCAATTACTAAAAAGAGGATCCATGGGAATTATTGCCAAGATTGTGGTCTGGTTTGTTAGGGTCCTCTGTAGGGGCAAGCCATTTTTGGTACTTGGGGTCCAAGTTTAGTGGAATGGCGTTGATTCCGTCTGTATTAGGTGCAATTATTGTGATTGCTAGTGGTATCCTTTTTCTTTGGAAAAAGTAAATAATTGAATAGTAATAGGTAAAAAGAAACATAAGCTTTGATTACAGGTGCCATTGATTGTGATGGTATAGGTGATCTTGCTTATGTTTTTTTATTTCTGAGAAAAGTGACACCTCTAGTGATACAAAGTTGATGCCATCATAAATGATAATATGTAAGAGTATAATACATTTGTGACAAAAATAAAAATAAGAAGGCTCTCTGTTATAATGAAAGTTGCTTAAAGGCACATCAACGATATGCAAGTAGATATAATAACATAGCACAGAAAGTATTGGGGTTTAAATCACCCAATGAATATATAGCAGAGTACTTCTTAAATAAATCTTTAGGAGGTTGTGTCACAAATGTTTGACTACTATAGAGCCTGTAAATAGCAAATGAAATCAGCACCTTGCAAAGCAATGCAGGTGTTTTTGTTGTTATTACAAAATTTACAGAGCAGAACTTTGCCGTGCTTGAAAATATCAACCATTTGTATTATTATATAATAAATTGAGGTGCATTTTGAGGATGGAGGAGAAGACTGAAATGGAATTACTGTTAAATGATGTGTTGCATCTAACACAAGAAGAGATAAGAAAAAGCAAAATTGAATTTAATATGCATAATGGCAGTGGTGAATCTTTTCTTGAAAGATGGCTAACACACCCTGATGAAGAAAAGGAAAAAGGAACTTGTAAGGCTTGCTCGTATTGGGGCTGGCAAGGAGGAAGGAGAAATTTTTTTCTCAAGGACAATGGGTCTTTAGTTTTGCAAGAATGTCAGAAGATGAATGGCTCCTTATTTCGGTCGCAGAGATTATTGATACGCCAACTAATGATTGGGCTACTGTTCAGGTTTTAGAAAAGTATATACCTCTGTTTGGCAGATTAATCATTAAGTGTAAAAAGGGAATACCTTTTTCAAGGTATGTATTTAACTTGAGTAAATACCTTGATCTGGCAATAGTCAAAGAAGTTCTTCCATGCCTTTATAGTGGTGAGAAGTTTGAAGGTTATGATAGGGTTCACTTACCATATCGTAGATTAGCTGATATTTTTTGTCTGGAAGAATTCTTCCAACATATTATGAGGCATTGAAGAAAATTACTGGTGTATATTGTTTAACGGATACTCATACGGGTAAATTGTACATAGGTTCAGCTACTGGGGAAGAAGGAGTTGCTCAAAGATGGGGTAATTACACGGATTCAAAGCACGGTGGAAATAAAAAAAGCTAATAGCACTTTACGAGCAAAAAGGGAAGAGTATTTTGAAAAGTACTTTACATATACCCCTGCTTGAATATTTTTGGACTTTCGCATGATCCGGAAAAAAATCAAAGAACGAGAGCAATACTGGAAACGCTGTTTTGATACCATCAAAAAAACAGGGTATAACGATAATTAATGCAAACACTTTTGTTGTTTGCCTATACAGGCAATAAGAGAACTCAAAAGTTTAGTCGGTTCGATATACCGATTTTTAGTTCCAAAACAGGTGTTCCTTCGTCAAATAAGATATCATAAATAAGTTTTTGTTTTGGATATTTGTAAGTACAAAAGACCATGGAATTTTTATATATTGGAGTAGAGGATTTTCTCTTGGATGAAACAGCACTGGATTTATATAACCTATTACAACTGAAGAGGAATAACAACATATGTGGGACATCCTGTGGACGAATGCATGGGAACCATAACCAACTTTCATAGACCACCCATGCCCTTTCTCACTGTTTTTATGCTATCACTTGCCGTATAATAGATACGACAAGTGATAGTTTTTATTAAGAAAGGGTTGAGTAGTTTCATGATTATTTTATTTGGATTTATTCTGTTATTAGCTTGTCTTATCGTGGGCGTTCGACATGGCGGCCTAGGATTGGCGGCTGTATCTGGTATCGGTCTTGCTATTTACGTATTCGTAATTGGTCTTGTACCTGGTAAACCACCAATTGATGTAATGCTAACGATTATGGCAGTGGTAACATGTTCTGGTTTCTTGCAAGCCTCTAAAAGGTTTGGATGTGATGCTTGTATACGCAGAAAAGTTTCTTCGTAGCAATCCAAAACAAATTACTATTTTAGCGCCGATCACAACATGGTTCTTAACTGTATTATGTGGAACAGGACACGTAGTGTATACGATGTTCCCTATCATCTATGATATTTCTATCAAAGAGGGCATTCGACCAGAGCGACCAATGGCGGTGGCATCGGTAGCCTCTCAAATGGGGATTTGTGCCTCACCGCATCCGTTGCCGTTGTGTCTGTAGTGGCTATGTTAGGGGCCGTTAACTTCCCCGCTAGTGTTGTGACTATTTTTGTCCATTACGATTCCAAACTACCTTTGTAGGTGTCATCGTAGCCGGTGTGTGGAGCATGCGCCGTGGTAAAGAATTGGCTAACGATCCAGACTTTCAAGCACGCATTCAAGATCCAGAGCAACGTGCTTACATTTATGCAGAAAACAAAGAGGCAAGTGTTGTAAAAGAATTGCCTCGTACAGCGTACTGGGCTACTACAATTTTCTTACTAGGGATTCTAGTGATCGCTTTATTCGGTAGTTTCCCAGAACAATTGTTACCATTAGTGCCAAATGCAAAAGGTGCATGGAAACCATTGTCCATGACTCCCACAATTCAAATTGCAATGCTCGTGATGGCAGCCTTAATTTTATTAGTATGTAAGGTGAAAGTCAGCGATGTAACAAGTGGGTCTGTATTCAAATCTGGTATGATTGCCGTTGTATCTGTATACGGTGTAGCCCTGGATGGCAGAAACATACTTTGGTGCCTATATTCCAGTATTTAAAGGTACTTTATCTGCCATTGTTGTAGAACACCCATGGACCCTATGCGCTAGTATTGTTTATCATTTCTAAGTTGGTTAACTCCCAAGTCTGCAGACCTTTGGCCATTGTCGTGCCAATGGGCCTTAGCGTAGGGGTGAGTCCATTGATTGTCCTTTCCTTCGTACCAGCTTGTTATGCGTACTTTGTATTGCCAACGTATCCATCTGATTTGGCTTGTATTGGCTTTGATCGATCTGGTACCACACGAATTGGTAAATTCGTTATTAATCACAGCTTTATCATTCCTGGACTTATCGGGGTGTTTACTAGTTGTGTAGTAGGGTACTTCATTGCCCATGCGATGTTCTAATTAGATAGAATCTGACAGTAGAATATGTTACGGTCAATATCTATTGGCAAGCGGAATCTGATAGTGCTATAATTTTAAGGGGAGATGCTGTTGCATCATGGTATGTACCAGTGTTACCCTTGCCAGTCTATGGCATATGTATCATATTAGTTGAGTAAGCACAAGAGTATAAGGAGAAGTACTATGTCAACTAACAAATTAGGCCTTATGAGTATCATTCTCTTAGGGGTCAACGCAATTATTGGAACCGGGATTTTTCTTACTTCCTGGTAAAGCGGCTGCTTTGGTAGGCGTCAACAGTTTATGGGTTATCGTATTCGATGCTCTACTAGTGATGTCCATTGCCTTATGTTTTGCCGAAATGGGCGGTATGTTCAATAAGAACGGAGGTCCATATGTGTATGCAAAGGAAGCATTTGGTAACTTCGTAGGTTTTGAAGTAGGCTTTATGAAATGGGCCATTGCTACGATTGCATGGTCTGCTATGGCAGTAGGGTTTGCGACAGCGCTTGGAGCGGTGTGGGAACCAGACTGGTACAGAGATGGGTAAAAAAATGTGATTGCCACAGTGATCATCGTTGTACTTGGTATCATGAACATCATGGGGGTTAAAATTTCTAAAATCATCAACAATGTCGTAACCATCGGTAAATTGTTGCCATTGATTTTCTTCATCCTCGTAGGTATTTTCTATGTGAAAGGCGTTAATTTCGCGCCAATGGAATCTGTACCAGACATGACACAAGCTAGCTTTGGTGCAGCAGCATTGATTATTTTCTACGCTTTCACAGGATTTGAATCCATTGCGGTGGCAGCGGAAGATATGGAAAACCCTGAACGCAATGTACCAAAAGCAATTATTCTTGTATTAACATTAGTGTCTATCGTGTACATCTTGATTCAAGCCATCTGTATCGGTATCATGGGGGATTCCCTTGTGACATCTAAAACTCCAGTGGCGGATGCAGACATTCGTATTCATGGGACCATTGGCGAAAGCTATTGTTACAGTCGGTACATTGATTTCTATCGGCGGTATCAACGTAGCCTCTTCCTTCTTAGCACCACGTTCTGGCGTAGCTATGGCGGATGACGGATTGATTCCTAAAGTAGTGTCTAAACGTAATAAAAAAGATGCTCCATATGTAGCGATCATCGTAACGGTTCTGTTTGCAGTGGCATTATCTTGGACTGGTAGTTTCGAAAAATTGGCTGCTATTTCCGTAGTGTCTCGTTTTGCTCAATACTTGCCTACTTGCTTGGCAGTGATTGTGTTCAGAAGTAAACGCCCAGATATGGCGAGAACATTCCGTGTTCCATTTGGTCCAGTGATTCCAGTATTAGCAGTTGTAGTTAGTATTTGGTTGATAACTCAATCTTCCTTGGAAAAAGTATTCTGGGGACTTGGTGGTTTAGTAGTGGGTGCTGTATTGTACTACATTATGAACCGCAACGAAAAACAAGCGGCTTAGCCTATTAGTGATGGTATGCATAGGGTGTTGGGGAATGTTAATTGGTCATCTCCAAATCATATGATAAGGATTCGTCACTAAGCATAATAAGTTGTATATATGAGTGAATAAGAAACATAAGTACTGTAACCATACGGTTGCCATGTACTTATGTTTCTTTTGGTTAATTGTATAATGAAACTGAACAATAGAATATAAAAAAATCCATAGTGATTTCGTGGTATGATTATAGTGCTAAATTACAAGATATCACGAGGTAATCACTATGGATAATACTAATCATAACACAGAAACACGGACAAATAAACATCTTTCGTTAAAAGAGCGATTTTACATTGAAAGACGTCTTCGACTAGGAGCATCAATATCTTCTATTGCCTCTGATCTGCAACGGTCTAGAACGACTATTTATTACGAAATAAAGCGTGGTACAGTCGACCAGATAAAAAGGATAAACTAGTTAGCCTATATTTCGCCGAAACAGGACAACTAGCATATGAAAAAAGTAGAGCAGGATCATTTTCTCGCCTAAAAATTAATAATGCTAGTGCATTTCTAGAATGGGCAAAATATAAGATCCAAGGGGCCGATAAATGGTCTATTGATGCTTGTGTTGGTGTAGCACGTAAAGAAAAGTTATTTACATTAGATATGATGGTTTGCACAAAAACCTTGTACAACTACGTACATGAAGGTCTCTTTCTACATATCCTTGACTTTCCTTGTATTGTTAAAAGAAAACGAACCAAGTATATCCAACGTACTCGTAAACGTAATCTTGGGTTAAGCATTGATGATCGTAGCCCTGCAGTAGATGAACGTACGGAATTTGGGCATTGGGAAGTGGATACGATTCGAGGAAAGAAAGGAAAGCATGAACCTGTGCTAGTAACATTGGCTGAAAGAAAAAAACACGATTTAATGTACAACTGCTAGCAGATAGTGGTTCTGCTAATGACGTAACAAAAAGCTATTCTGTCGCATGGTTAAGTACTATGGCAATGGGTTCAGTAAAGAGCATTACCTCAGACAATGGTAGTGAGTTTGCTAACCTTACAGAGGACTGTAGAGTAGCCTGCCCAGTATACTTTTGCGCATCCTAATTCACCTTGGCAACGAGGAACAAATGAACGTCACAATGGATTATTAAGACGATTTATACCAAAAGGCAAAGCATTGAGTGATCTTACTACAGAGACACTCGAGATTGTACACAACTGGATAAACTGATTACCAAGAAAGCTTCTTGGATACAAAACACCAGAGGAGATGTTCATACAAGAAATATCTAAGTTATTATGCTAACCCACTTTTTAGCTCTACTATGAGATGTTTAATTATTTATATTAAAGTGTTCAATTTCGACTTGCAATTTTAAGTTATGTTTCTTTTTATAATTTTTCACTGATTTTTTTCATGTATGGACTGGGTAAATGTGGTATAATTAAGGTACTGTCTAAAGGAAAACTATCCAGTGCAATATAGATTGGAGTGAGATATTTGCGTAAGTTATTTACCCTATTGGGTATGTTAGTATTGGTGTTACCAGTTCTGTTTGGAGCCTCAAGGGCTGCCAATGTGACAGATCTTCATTGGGTCACCAGAAATGATGCGCCCATCCCATTTGTAAGAATGGTCTTTAGTTTGTCCAGTCCTGTTCATGCGACGGCATCCATTAGTGCTAGTGGCACATCCACCACATTGGTGTTGAAAAATGCCACCCTGACTGGGGTGCCTACGTCGATCGTGATGGATGATGGCATTGCGAAAAGTGCGACACTTTCACAGTCTGGAGCAGACACGATGGTGAAAATTGAAACACCGAAGGCTATTGATGTGGAAGATTTGAAAGTATTTACCTTAAAAAGACACCGTAAATAACAAAACCATATCGGATGGTGGTGGATATCCAGAAAAAAGGAGTAGCCCCACGAGATAATTATTATGGTAAAAAGCCAGCAGCCCCAGTGGCTGAGAAAGCACCAGCCAAGGTAGCTGAGGCGAAAACCCCACCTAAGGAAGCCCCAAAAGCTGAGGCAAAACCGGCACCAAAGGCTGAGAAGCCGGTCGCGAAACCAGCTAAACCAGAGCCGAAAGTAGCGCCGAAACAGCCAGTGGCATTGCCGACGGTACCAGAAAAGCCGATGCCACAAGTAGTCAATTATCGCACTACTTGTGGTATTGGTGGTAAGATTATCGTATTGGATCCAGGCCACGGTGGTAGTGACCCAGGAGCCATTGGGCCAACGGGTTTACAAGAAAAACAAGTCACATTGCCTATCGCTGAATATTTGAAGTCCATCTTAGAGGCCAAAGGAGCAAAGGTCATTCTGACCCGTACTACCGATGTGGATGTATATGGACCGCATGCGAGCGGTGTGGACGAGTTGCAAGCCCGTGTGAATGTGGCAAACGGAAACCAAGCTGATGCGTTTATCAGCATTCATATTAATTCCTTCTCGAATCCAAATGTAGGAGGCATCGCCACCTATTATTTCGACGGCTCGGATCAGTCCAAAAAAATTAGCCTCTTCCGTGCAAGAACAAATTGCGGAACACAGTGGTTTTTAATGGTGACCGTGGGATTCAACCGGGGAATTTATACGTCCTACGCCATTCCTTGATGCCATCTATTTTGGTAGAATTAGGATTTATTTCCAATCCCTAAGGAAGAAGGACACTTAAAAGAATCAGAAACACAGAAGACTTTTGCCAATGAATTGGCAAAAGGTTTAGAAACTATATTTTGGAGGTTAATTCATGAAACAATCATTACGCTATGGCTTAGTGGCTATCATGAGCGTATGTGTCATTGCGTTGGCGGGGTGTAATTCTCAAGATTTGAAAGTGGATCTGGGAAAACAAACATCAGCCCAATCTTCTGCGTCGCAAGATAAGAAGACGCTAGATAAAATGACAAAAAAATCGTGGTCTATGTACCGCGCCAAGATGGGAAAAGGCGTTATGCCACAACCGATTACGATCGACAAAGAACGTAAGACTGTGAAAGAGGCCATAAACTTGATGATTGAACAAGATGGTCGGGCAGAGTATCCCGTCTTTGCGAAGGGCACAAAAGTAGTGGAGGCATCCAAACATGACGATACAGTGACCGTGGTGTTAAATGATGACTTCTTACAAGATGCGACAGGCTTAACGGCTACACTTCGCATCGCGACCATCGTCAATACGGCGGTAGAATTTGATGGGGTCCATAAGGTGTACGTGAAAGTCAAAGGTGTAACCTTGCCGACGTATGGTGACATTGATTTGACACATCCATTGAAACAAATGAAAGACAAGATCGTAAAAGATTAAGTAGTATGTTGGGTGACTCTTACCTAAGAGCCTCCAACATTTTTTACCATAAATTCATGGTATTTCAGTATGATAATATAACTACGATGACATTGTAGGAAGGGAGGACTCAATGATACAAACTATCTTCGAAGAGTTGGGAAAGAACTCTGATTTTTATGGACATTTATTATTAGAGCATATAGGGATCACTTTTACGGCGGTCATCATTGCTACTATAGTGGGGTTAGCGATTGGTATATTCATAGCCCAGAAACCGAAACTGGCAAATTCTGTTATATCTGTGGTGAATATTGCCTACACTATACCCTCTATCGCTTTGTTGGGGTTTCTGATTTCTTTCACAGGCGTAGGGAATACGACGGCCATCATTGCTCTCACTATCTATGGATTGTTGCCTATCGTGCGCAGCACCTATGTGGGGATTACCACCATTGATCCGAAGATTATTGAGGCTAGCCGTGCCATGGGGAGTACAGACCGACAAATTTTGTGGAAGATACAGCTGCCACTGGCATTTCCCGTTATCTTCGGAGCCATCATGAACATGGTGACCATGACCATTGCCTTGGCGGGGATTGCCTCCTTTGTAGGAGCCGGTGGTCTAGGTGTGGCGATTTATCGTGGGATTACCACGAATAATGAAGTGCTCATTTGGATTGGTGGTATCCTTATTGCGGGATTAGCCTTAGTGGTTGATGGCATCTTAAGTGCTATAGGTAAGTTAGTGGAAGAACACAAGATACATAGGGTAGTGAATCGCAAAGTAGCCTATGTAGTGGGTGCTTTGTTGATTCTTATCTTTGGTGCTGTGGGGATGCACCAGTATAGTAAAAGCGATACCATTCACATCGCATCGAAACCGACGTCGGAAGGATATATCTTGGCAGAGATCGTAGGCACTCTCATTGAGGCGGATACGAATCTGAAAGTTACATATACCCACGGTGTAGGCGGTGGCACGTCTAACATCCATCCTGGCATGTTGCGAGGCGATTTTGACATGTATCCGGAGTACACTGGTACATCTTGGCAAATCGTGTTGAAACATAAGGAAGAGTACAAAAACGATAAGTTCTCTATATTAACTGGGGAATACAAGGACAAGTATCACTTCTTGTGGAAGGGGATGTTTGGTTTTAATGATACCTATAGCATTGGCATTCGTGCAGACTTAGCGAAGGAGTACGGTATTCGAACATTTACTGATTTGGCGAAGTATGCGGGTCAGCTAAAGTTTGGAGCAGAGTATGATTTCTTTGAACGAGAAGATGGCTATAAGGCGCTAGCCAATGCGTATAACTACCATTTTAAGGACGTAGTAGATATGGACAATGGATTGAAATACCAAGCTTTGTTTGATAAAAATTGATGCTATGACGGTATTTACTACAGATGGTCAGCTGTCTGATCCACGGGTTGTGGTGTTAGAGGATGATCGAAATTTTTACCCAAGCTACATGGCGGGCATGGTCGTTCGCGAGGAAACATTACAAAAACATCCTGAGCTAGAAGACGTGCTACATCGTTTAGATGGTATCTTAGATGAAAGTACCATGGCACAGTTAAATAAAAAGGTAGAAATTGATAAAGAAGATCCGAAACAAGTGGCGAAGGAATTTTTGCAATCTAAAGGATTGGTGGTGAAATAAATGAATCCAATTATAGAATATAAGAACATTGGAAAATCTTACCAAGATGTATGGGTGGTGAGAGATTTCAATTTGTCTCATCAACGAAGGAGACTTTCTTTGCATCGTAGGCACATCAGGATCAGGGGAAGACCACACTGTTAAAAAAATGATTAATGGATTGATTGTACCAGACGAAGGGGACATTACTATCTTTGGAACTCGTGTCATCGATCAGGATATTATTTCTTTGCGCAGAAAAGATTGGTTACGCGATTCAAGGAAATGGATTGTTTCCGCATATGACAGTGGCAGACAATATTGGGTATGTACCAAAAACTAGATGGTACACCGAAAGAAACAGTAGATGCTATCGTGGATCGTATGCTTTTCACTGGTGGGATTACCATTGGATAGTAAGGAGAAGTACCCGAAGGAATTGTCTGGCGGACAACAACAGCGAGTGGGCATCGCCAGAGCCTACGCTAACTCTCCAAAGATATTGCTTATGGATGAACCATTCGGAGCCGTGGACTCTATCACACGATATCAACTGCAAGAAGATTTGAAGAAAATTCACAAACAAACGGACTGCACCATTGTGTTCATCACCCATGATATGCACGAAGCATTTAAGCTTGGCACACATATCCTTGTCATGCACGAAGGAAAAATACAACAATACGGGACGGCGGAAGAAGTGAAGAACCATCCGAGCAATGAGTATGTGAAACAACTAGTAGAGATGACGAGGTAGGGATATATAATTTGTGTAAATATGATGAAGGGGGCTCTTATAGGGGCCCCTTTGTTTTATGTAATATGATGAGTATACTAAGGAATAGAAGGATATGCTATTAGTATTAGTCGTATTAGTCGTATTAGTAGTACTGTAAAGATGGTGATCGATATAGGGATGCATCGGATGAATATACGGAGTATCGGCATAGAATTTTAGACAAATTTCTCTTACCTTTAGTTGCTAGTATGGTACAATAAGAACAACATGTATAGAAAAGTGATATATAGATTTTTATAGTTCAATTGAAATAGTTTTGTTTCATTAGTTTGTGAGAATGGATTAGTAGTTAATGATATTGCATACGAGAAACGAGGGTGGTACGATGCACAAGGATCCCTTTTGAGGAATATATCCGTCAAAGGTGAATCCAGTCAATATGAAAAAGCCCAAGCTTGGAAGACTGCCATTGGTTTGCAAGCCGTGGATGGGTTGACGCCGTCGGCGTATTTGAGTAGACTTAGCAAAGAAGAATATTGAAGGGCAGATGTCCCTACAGGCTCTTCATACATTGTTGGAAAATTATTATGAATCCTATCCGAATCACGAAGATAGAACAGCGGAGGCGGATATCGTATCACTACGCATTTCAGAACTGTTGTTAGAAAAAGCTTTCAACTTTACACCTAATGAGTACTTATCGATTCATAGACAATTATTTACAGATATCTATCCCCATGCGGGCAGTATACGAGATTACAATATCACAAAAAAAGAATGGATTCTTGATGGCGATACGGTGACTTATGGTAGTGTGTCTGAACTAGGGACGACCTTACTCTATGACATCGAGCAAGAAAAAAAAGAGTTTTCCTATGCTAACTTAGATATGTCAGAGACAATTCGTCATTTGGCTACTTTTGTTGCTAGATTGTGGCAGATTCATGTATTTGGCGAAGGAAATACGAGAACGACCGCTGTGTTTTTCATCAAATATCTTCGAACTTTAGGCTTTACAGTGACGAATGATATGTTCGCTGACCATGCGTGGTATTTTAGAAATGCTTTGGTACGCGCCAACTATCAAAATTTGAAACTTGGTGTATATAGAACGACGGAATATTTAGAACGTTTCTTGCGAAACTTACTATTAGACGAAGATCATGTGTTGTCGAATCGGAGCATGCATATTCATAGGGGCAATGATAAGAATGATATTAAGGCTACTTACGATATTGACAATAGTAATGGGAACTACACGAGTAACGATAACCTACGAGAAAGTAGCATAGAATATACTGTTGATAGCAATACGATACTACAGAATCATAGAATTAAGGATACACACTATATTATAGAGAGTAACTCTAATGCATCTAAAAATATGGGGCCTAGACTTGATGAATTTGCTCTCATAAACAAGTTAACACAACACAGTATCCACAATCCTAGGTATGTAAAGGTCGGCGTTGGTGATGATTGCGCTGTTTATGATATGCCTCGCGATGTGGATCAACTTGTTAGCACGGACATGATGGTGGAAGGTATTCACTTTAGTGAAAGCACTACATCTCCGTTTGATGTAGGCTATCGTTTAGGGGCGGCGAATATTAGTGATATAGCAGCGATGGGTGGCACCCCACGGCATATGGTGGTTTCCATAGCAGTCCCTAAGGGACGACATACGTCCTATGTAGAAGCAGTTTACAATGGTTTGCGTAACATTTGTGCAGACTACGATGTGAATATCATCGGTGGCGACACGGTATCAACGGAGGGTCCTTTTGTCATATCCGCCACAGTTCTCGGCGATGTGTCGCAACATCAAGGGGTGTTACGTAGTGGTGCTCAAGATGGTGATGTGGTGTTCATCACCAATTATCTTGGCTTGTCCTATGTGGGTCTCCACAGTTTACTTGAGGGCGACAAGGACTATCCGGTGAGTCAATCTGTCCATCAACGGCCCATTCCTCATGTGGAATGTGGTATAATAGCAAGAGACTTAGGAGCCACGTCCATGAACGACATCAGCGATGGCTTGTCCGAGCCGAGCTCAACGAGATAGCCAAAGCATCGCGGTGACCATGTACGTTGATGAATCGAAATTGCCTATCCATCCAGAGGTGCATGCTTACTGTGAAAGTCACCATATGAGCCCGTACTTTCCTATGTGGACAGGGGGCGAAGACTTTCAGCTAGTGGGCACCATTCCAGCTGAGAAAGCAGAACGCTTGCCTACAGAGACTTTCACCATCATTGGACATGTTAAAACAGGTCATGCACAGGTATTGGTAGCTCGCGATGGACAGTGGATACCAGTAGAAGCTAAAGGATATAATCACTTATCTAAGGCTTAAGTAGTTAGCAGATAGAAGCTATGGTCATTTATATATCGATGAGAAAGAATGCTTAACGGTATTTAAGATAAAATATAATAGTGGATGGTGCCTATACGGTGGCAACGATTGGCTAGAAATGCAGCATATAGATTAATACAAGATAGAATGATAGAGGAATGATATGAATACAATAGTATATACAACACATTCCGTAGAGGAAACGTTGTCCCTAGGCCGTAGTCTAGGGGAGTTTATGAAGCGCTATGATAGCCCTATTTGTATTGCCTTGGATGGCATGTTAGGGGCGGGGAAAACACATTTTTCCCCAAGGGATTGCGAAAGGTTTTGGGGTTACAGAAGAAGTGACAAGTCCTACTTTCGCGTTGATGAATACCTATGAAGTAGATGGTTCTTACTTGTACCACTTCGATTTATATCGAATGGATTTAGTAGAAGAGCTAGAAACCATCGGCTTTTACGAATACACAGAGGAAACGAAGTCCCTTGTGGAATGGGCTAGCAAGTTTACTGATGAATTGCCAGATACGACGGTATGGATTGAAATTGAAATCTCAGACGATGGATCTCGTCAGTTTACGGTTCGTACGGACATACTTTCAGAGGAAACATTACAACGCATAGGAGAGAACCTATGATTTTAGGAATCGAAACGAGCAGTGCCATTGCCAGTGTGGCGGTGGGAAAATGACAAAGAAATACGAAGCGAACTCATTGTGCAGGCAGGGGCTTACCCATTCTGAACAATTGGTGCCACATATTGAAATGGTGTTGCACACGGGAAAGGTAAAAAAATCAGATATTACCGGCATTGCCGTAACCATTGGACCTGGCTCGTTTACAGGCTTGCGCATTGGCTTGGGTACGGCGAAGGCCTTGGCTTACGCTTGGAATGTACCCGTAGTAGGCGTGCTCACCACCGATGTGTTAGCCCAAAGTTTTTATGTATTCTAATTATCGGGTATGCACTGTCATTGATGCGCAAAAGAAACAGGTCTATGGCCGTCAGTATGAGTGGAACGGCACGGATATGGTTGCGTTAGATACAATTGAAGTACATCAAGTACCTGAATTATTAGAGAAACTTGTACAACTATCTGGAGATACGCCAGTGGTCATCGTAGGGGATGGTCTGAAGCGATTGGAAAAAAAGAATATGCTCTAGGCGTAGAGGAAGGTCGTATTGACCCTGTGAGACTTGTCATCGGTCATGAATCGAAGCAACGACCACGGGCATCCCATGGTATCCAAGTGGCCTTGCCACAATTCATGAGTGGTAACATACCCGATGCGCAGTCTATTGAGCCTTTCTACATCCGCAAGTCGGAAGCAGAAGTGGTATGGGATGAAAGGAACAAAGACATGTTAGCTACTGGTACTTATGTAGAACCTACGGTGGTAGTCCGTGAAGCGGCAGGTGAACGATAATGGTTGTATTACGTGAAGCCTTGCGCAGCGATATTGAAGGTATCTATGAAATTGAGTTAGCATGTTTTTCTACGCCTTGGTCGAAAGAGGCGCTCCTCGATGATTTAGAAGTGGAAGATAAGCTATACCTTGTGGCGGAAGCGGAAGACGGCAAGATTATCGGCTATGCTCGGATCTTGGCTAGTCTTAGATGAAGGGCAAATTACAAACATTGCCATTCATCCCACCATCGCCGTGAAGGCTATGGTGCCAAGATGACTCGAAAGCTCACAAAAATGCTCGGCAAACGGGGGATGAAACATATCTTCTTGGAAGTGCGTGTTTCTAATATTGCGCTCAAGCCATGTATCGTAGATTGGGCTTTACAGCGGTGGGATTGCGGAAACAATTTTATTCCGATCCCCTAGAAGATGGATTGATTATGACGAAAGAAATGGAGAAACTGGAATGAGTATCTACACACTAGCCATCGAAACTAGCTGTGATGAAACATCAGCGCAGTCTTGCAAGATGGCAGAACTGTCATTTCCAATGTGATTTCCAGTCAAGTGCCCATTCATAGAAAAATTTGGCGGCGTCGTGCCGAGGTGGCATCCCGTCATCATATCGAACAGATTATGCCTGTCATTGACCAAGCTTTGGCAGATGCAAATTTGACCTTAGATGATATGGATCACATCGAGTGTCACCTATGGACTGGCTTAGTGGGGGCTCTATTGGTAGGTGTGTCAGCGGCTGAAGGCTTTATCCTTTGCCAAGGACATCCCTTTGATAGGGGGTTCATCACATGGAAGGTCACATCTTTGCTAACTTCCTCTTACACCCTGAGTTAGAACCGCCCTTCTTGTGTTTAGTAGTGTCTGGGGGACATACTATGATCGTCCATGTGACAGATTATGAAAGCTTTCAAGTACTAGGACAGACACGGGATGATGCAGCGAGGGGAAGCCTTTTGATAAAATTGCTCGTGTCTTAGGGTACCCGTACCCGGGGGTCCCCCATATTGATGCGTTGGCAAAACAAGGAAATCCTGATGCTATCGATTTTTCCACGGCCCTTGCTAGAAAAAGGAAACTTCGACTTTAGCTTTAGTGGCTTGAAATCGGCGGTTTTGAACTATATCAATGGAAAGCAACAAAAAGGGGAGTCCATCTGTCATGAAGATGTGGCAGCTGTCCTTTCAGAAGGCTATTACAGACGTATTGGTAGAAAAAAATGAAAAGAAGTACCACACCTTAAAAAGAGACAAAGATTGCCTTAGGCTGGCGGTGTGTCGGCGAACAGTGGATTGCAACGAGATTTACAAGCCATGTGTGAAGCAGAAGGGTTGACGTACCTCACAGCGGGATCGATGTTGGCCACAGACAATGCAGCCATGATTGGGTGCCGTGCTTACTATATGGCACAAGCTGGCAAATTCAGTAATTACACATTGAATGCCAAACCGTCTATTCCGTTGGGCAGTGATTTGTGGAAAGGAAACCAACATGGTTAGTTGGAAAGAAGCCTTAGATAAAGAAACCGAGTTATATCCAACACAACAGGCCCTACTATTGCAGTTTTCTCAGCGATTAAACTTTGGTAAAGCCATCAGTGAACAAGGGGTGTCCCTCTTAGTGCAAGCTAAGGACGGACACCTTTTACTGAGTGGAGCCCTAGATAGTGGTCATACAGGAATGGTGCAGAAATATGAAGTGCCTATGGACCATCCTATGCAGCAGATGTTACGTAGTGGCAAACCCTATGCGGGTCTCATGGACTGGGAGGAACCCACAGATACAGGCATTACTATCGAGCCCTACTATGCCTATGTGTATCCCATCGTAGATAATGGGGGCAAGTGCATCGGTGCCTGTGCCTTCACGAACCCAGTGTCAGAAGTGTATTCTAGTCGCTACGACGAGTTTATGTCCATCGTGTCACAGACGACCTTTCAAGGCATGTTGGTGCCACAATTACAGCAACCAGAGCTATATGAAGGAATTTCCGTCCTAGATGGGATTCTCTTTTTGAACAAGATGGGACTATACTCTATGCGAACCGAGCGGCGAAAAAAACTAGGTGACATCTTTGGCATCGATCGGAGATTACAGGAACCTCTATTTACAGTAGTACTTTTGAAAGTAGGTCGTATCAAAAAGGCCTTAGAAGATAGAGTAGGTACCATCGACGAAGAATTGTATGGTGACATTGCCTTGCGACAAGTGATGATTCCCGTCGTCCTTGGGGTGAAGTGGAAGCGTGGCATCTTGGTATTGCAAGACAAAACGGAACTGCGCAAGCGGGATCAACAGTTACTGGTGAAAAACTCCGTCATCAAAGAAGTGCACCATCGCGTGAAAAAAATAACTTGCAATCCGTGGCGGGATTACTACGCATGCAAAGTCGTCGCAGTGGCTCCTATGATGTGAAAGCAAGCTTTACAAGACAGTATCCATCGAATTGAAAGTATGGCTCTGGTCCATGAAATTGTGTCGAATTTTGATGAAGACTATGTGGCGTTACGCAGCATTATCGAAGAATTGTGGCGCTTGTTACGACAAGGGTTGGGTTCTTCTGATCAACGCATCGACATGGACTATACAGGGGACGATATCATTATGTCATCCCATAAGGCCCGACTATGTGTCCTTGGTGATGAATGAACTCTTTTCTAATCTCTTTAAACATGCTTTCAAAGATAGAACAGAAGGTCACGTGCAGGTAGATGTGCGTGATGTAAGGGGTGACGGAGAAGGTGATATGCTACACATTACCATCTGCGACACAGGCTGTGGTTTGCCAGATGATTTTGAAAGCACCAGACAGCGCCGGTTGGGATTGCAAATTATCGACAACCTAGTGCGAAATGAACTAGAGGGAACGATTGCATGGACATCCCAAGGAACAGGGACTGTAGTAGATATTTGGATACATAAAGGAGAAGAGTATGCGCGTCTTAGTAGTAGATGATGAGTCGCTGATTCGCATGGACTTGCGGGATATATTAGAAAGCCAAGGTCATACCGTTGTAGGAGAAGGGGCCAATGGGGTGGAAGCTATCCAACTATGCCAAGACCCTAGCGCCAGATATAGTGCTCATGGACGTGAAGATGCCGGAATTAGATGGCATTGAGGCGGCGCGTCAAATTCGTCATAAGCGACTAGCGCCGGTGGTGCTCTTAACAGCATACAGCCAAGATGATCTAATTCAAAAAGCATCCCAATCAGGGGTATATGGGTATTTGATTAAGCCTTTACGGGAGCCGGATCTAGATCCCGCTTTTACGGATGGCGATGGGTCGCTTTCAAGAAGAACGAGACTTGCTAGAACAGGTAAAAGGACTAACGAGCTCCTTGGAAGAACGAAAATATGTGGCGAAAGCAACGGGCATATTGATGGAGTTGCACGGATTTTCCGAGGAAAAAGCGTACGAAAAAATACGAGCTTTCAGTATGGATAAACGCATTAGCCTTGTGGAAACTTGTAAAAAGATTATCGCGACCCATGAGGCAAAATCGTAAAAAAATTGTGGTGACCCATGTGGCAAAAATTATAAAAAGATTATGTCAGCTACGAAGTAAAATATTAACTATGAAAAAAAGTATTTGGTCAAAAAGTCAAAAAGACTTGCAAAAAAATTTTAAAATGATTTATAATAATACTTGTGATTAGCACTCACCACTCTTGAGTGCTAACATCGATATTATAGTGTATATGAGAAGAGGTATAACAATGAAACCATTAGGCGATCGTGTCATTATTCGTGTATTAGAAGTAGAAACAAAAACGGAAAGTGGTATCTTTTTAGCATCTTCCACAAAGGAACGTCCATCTGAAGGTACTGTTATTGCTGTGGGTCCTCGTAAATTATGTGACAATGGCGAACGTGTAGCACCAGAAGTAAAAAGTGGGCGATACAGTTATGTTCTCCAAATATGCTGGCACAGAGTTTAAAATTGATGGTCTTGACCATTTAATCATCAGTGAAAAAGATATTTTAGCAGTATTAAAATCTAACTAATCAGTGGGACGATTCCCCGTAGAGGAGGCTATACAATGGCAAAAGAAATTTTTATTTAACGAAGAAGCACGCCGTGCATTAGGCCGTGGCGTTGACCAATTAGCAAATGCAGTAAAAAGTAACATTAGGACCCTAAAGGCCGTAATGTAGTATTAGAGAAAAAATTTGGTGCTCCAACCATCACTAATGATGGCGTTACCATCGCTCGCGATATTGAACTTCCAGATCCATTTGAAAACATGGGCGCACAATTAGTGAAAGAAGTAGCTACTAAAACTAACGATGTTGCTGGTGACGGTACTACTACAGCTACAGTATTAGCGCAAGCTATGATTCAAGAAGGTATGCGCAACGTAGTACTGGTGCAGACCAATGATCCTTAAAAAGGTATTGAATTAGCTGTTAAAAATTAGTAGCTGAAATTCAATCTAAAGCTATCGACGTAAACGGTAAACAAGACATTGCTCAAGTAGCATCCGTATCTGCAGCTGACGAAGAAATCGGCGCATTGATTGCGGAAGCAATGGACCGTGTAGGCAATGACGGTGTTATCACTGTTGAAGAATCTAAAACATTACAAACTGAATTGAACGTAGTAGAAGGTATGCAATTCGATCGCGAGTTACCTATCTCCTTACATGGTAACTGGCCCAGATAAAATGGAAGCTGTTGTAAATGAACCATTGATCTTGATCACTGACCGCAAAATCTCCGTTATCGCTGATTTATTACCAGCTCTTGAAAAAGTTGTAAAAACTTGGTAAAGAACTTGTAATCATCGCTGAAGACGTAGACGGCGAAGCATTGGCTACATTAGTAGTGAACCGCCTTCGTGGTACATTGAAAGCAGTGGCTGTGAAAGCTCCCGGTTTCGGCGACCGTCGTAAAAGCTATGTTAGAAGATATTGCTATCTTAACTGGCGGTGTTGTCATCAGTGAAGAAGTGGGCTTGAAATTGGACAATGTGGACTTAGAACACTTGGGTACAGCTCGTCAAGTTCGTATCACTAAAGATGAAACTATTATCGTTGATGGCAATGGCAACAAAGACGTAATTGCTCGTCGTGTGGCACAAGTTCGTGCACAAGCTGAAGAAGCGACTTCGAATTCGATAAAGAAAAATTACAAGAACGTTTGGCTAAATTGTCTGGCGGTGTAGCTGTTATCGAAGTAGGTGCAGCAACAGAAGTTGAGTTGAAAGATAAAAACTTCGCATCGAAGACGCATTGAACGCAACTCGTGCGGCTGTAGAAGAAGGTATCGTTGCGGTGGTGGTACTACATTGATCGACATCATCCCGAGCATTAGACGGTATCGAAGCTACTGGTGACGTATTAACAGGTGTGAACCTTGTGCGCCGTGCTGTGGAAGAACCACTTCGCCAAATCGCTTACAATGCGAGGTTTAGAAGGTTCCGTTGTAGTAGAGCGTGTAAAATCTACTGAAAGCAGCATCGGTTTCAACGCATTAACAGAAGAATATGTAGACATGGTAAAAGCCGGTATCGTGGACCCCGCAAAAGTAACACGCTCTGCCTTGCAAAAATGCGACATCCATCGCAAACGATTAGTATTAACTACTGAATCCATCGTAGCTGATAAAGTAGATGAAAATGCTCCAATGATGCCTCAATGCCTCCAATGGGCGGTATGGGAGGCATGATGTAATCTAAGATTGCATCCGTGGATCGCAGTATTGACTAAGTAAATACTATGGGGACTGTGAAAGAATAGGTGACTATTCTTTTCATAGTCCCCTACTGTTATATGAGAAATATAGAAAAGCCCTTAAAATGCCTTGGGTATCCTTCGGGTTATAGTTTTACGCATATATGGATGATGTATAATTAATAGCTTGATAATGTTATAGTTTATAACATCAAAAATAATGAAAAATTAATGGAAAATCATTATTGACAATATATAGAAAAAGTTCTATAATGAGTTCATAAGTTAACGGATAATAATTATCCGTTGTAAAAAGTTATAGGTTTTTAATTTTATTATATATGTATAAGTTTACAAAGGAGACAATTATGAAAGAAGAAAAACTGACAACAGCCTTTGGCGCTCCGGTGCCTGACAACAACAACAGCGCTACAGCTGGAAAAACGTGGTCCTGTATTAATGCAAGACGTGTGGTTGATGGAAAAGTTAGGTCACTTTGCTCGTGAAGTAATTCCTGAACGCCGTATGCATGCGAAAGGATCTGGAGCATTTGGTACTTTCACTGTAACAAATGACATTACTAAATACACAAAAAGCGAAAGTATTCTCTGAAGTAGGTAAACAAACTGATTTGTTCGTTCGTTTCTCCACAGTGGGCTGGCGAACGTGGTGCCGCTGATGCAGAACGTGATATCCAGTGGTTTTGCTGTGAAAAATGTACACAGAAGAAGGTAACTGGGATTTAGTAGGTAACAACACACCAGTATTCTTCATCCGCGATCCATTGCAATTCCCTGACTTGAATCGTGCGGTAAAACGTAATCCTGAAACTAACTTGCGTGACGCTACTGCTAACTGGGATTTCTGGACTAGCTTGCCAGAAGCAATGCACCAAATCACAATCGTCATGAGTGACCGTGGTATTCCTGATGGCTACCGTCATATGCATGGTTTCGGTTCTCACACATATAGCTTAATCAATGCGAACGATGAACGTGTATGGGTTAAATTCCACTGGGTTTGCCAACAACCGATTAAAAATTTAACTGAAGAAGAAGCATCTGCTATTGCGAACGACCGTGAAAGTGCACAACGTGACTTGTTCGACGCGATTGCAAAAGGCGATTTCCCTCGTTGGAAATTGTACATCCAAGTGATGACAGAAGAACAAGCAGAAGCACTTCCATACAACCCATTCGACCTTACAAAAGTATGGTACAAAAAAGACTTCCCATTAATCGAAGTAGGGGTGATGGAATTGAACCGCAACCCAGAAAACTACTTCAAGATGTAGAACAAGCGGCATTTGCTCCATCCACAATCATCCACGGTATTGGATTCAGCCCTGACCGCATGTTACAAGGTCGTTTGTTCTCCTATGCTGATGCACAACGCTACCGCTTAGGTACAAAACTATCCATCCATTCCTGTGAATGCGCCTAAATGCCCATTCAATTCTTACCATCGTGATGGACAAGGCCGTGTAGATGGCAACCATGGCTCTACTATTGGATATGCTCCAAATAGCTTTGGCCAATGGGCAAACCAACCACAATACAAAGATCCGAGGATATGACGTATCTGGTAAAAGCATACCAATACGACTTCCGTGAAGATGATTCCGATTACTACACACAACCAGTAAATTGTTCCGTCTCATGACTCCAGAACAACAGAAGTATTGTTCAAAAACACTGCTAACAATATGGCGGGAGTTCCATTGTTCATCCAAGAACGCCATGCAAAACATTGCTATGCATGTGACCCCGCATACGGCGAAGGCGTAGCAAAAGCATTAGGGCATTACAGTGGACTTCTCTACACCGGCTGACATCGGGTAACACTTGAAGCGCTATTTGTTTATGGTGTTTCACTGAAAATAGTATATAAGGAAAGACCGCAACATATTCCTCCACAAAACTGATCCTACGGTAGGTTTTGCTCCGGAACATGTTGCGGTCTTTTTTCGATGTCATCAATTAGTTGAATGAAATGCCATAGAATTGCTACGTTGCACTGCATTCCTTGGGGGAAAGAAAGTGAGTGGATTTTTGCTAGATTTTTAGAGGTAATAAACGTATAATTAATGGTATAGTCATCTTTCATAATGAGAGGCTTGTGAAGGATGTAACAACATGTTTGTGTTTGTGAGGGTAGGGGTAGATGTGTATGCAAAAAGGTTAACAAGGTGTTTCTTACAGAGATGGATGATCTTGAGGCGAGGAAGTTTTTTGTTACATAAGGAATCGTATGTAGCGCCGAATTATCCTAAGTATTATAATTTCAAGTATTTACTTGAGTATGGCAAGGCTCTATTGGGGCGACAGACGCTTGATGATGTGGATGGCCTTGTGATAGACCGAAACTATGGGGATATTCCTGATGTGAACTATACGATTCAATTTAATAAGTCCAAAGGATTCCTTTCGGCCCAATGTAATTATTCATCCTTTGTTGTATGTAGATATGGTGAACCTTTTTAACGGACTCTACGCATTGGACAGCCTTGTTGGATAGGTATCACGAGCTAGATGCACAAGCAGGTCCGCATATTGTGTGTAACAGCATTCCTTTCTGATTTAAAAGGGGATAAAAAAATAAAAACGAGATATGCACTCCACTTCTGGAAAAACTACGGGCGGGAATCCATCAAACTGAGTATGTCCTACAAGTATATATTACAGCTAGATTTGACGAACTTTTACGGGACCATTGACACGCAGACCATCGCATGGGCGCTCCATGGGGAAACAGTGGTGAAAGAGAATCGGCGGGACCAATCTTTGTTGGGGAATCGTATTAGTGAAAGACTGAAAGCGATGAATTACGGCAGTTCTATAGGGATTCCACAGGGCAACCAAGTATCGGACTTTCTAGCAGAACTATTAATGCGGTATCTAGACGTGTTGTTAGTGGAAAAACTGAAAGACATCGAAGGACGGTATCACATATTGCGGTATCGTGATGATTATCGCATTTTTCACACATACCGTAGAAGAGCAAAAGTTTATTAAAAAAACAATTAACAGAGATTTTTGCACCACCATAAACTAACATTGAATAGCTCGAAGGATAAAAGTGGGACGAACGTCATCATTGATTCTATCAAAGAAGATAAGCTGTATTGGGTGGAGCATGATCCAGTCATCAAAGACTCACGGTGGATTGGAAAGCATATTGTAAAAATCGAAACGTAAAACATGGATACTTGCCTAAGCGTCATTATAAAGCGACAGTGCAAAAAAACATCTGTTGTTGATTAAAATGTTTGCTGATGCCTATCCTAATAGCGGTCAATTAATCAAGGCCTTGAAAAGAATTTGAAGAGCGGACTATTCATTTCACCTATAATGACTTCATTGGTACCGGCACTGATGTATCTGTGTTATGGGCCATAGCTTTTCAATATTGTTGAAAAGTAATCCGAAGGTCACAGATGTGGGGACAAAATTGCTATCCACATTGTTGTGTAAGTTCAAAGAAGATGAGTACGAATATTTGTCGTATCTAAGTGGTGAAGAGAGTGAGAAAGAAAAGTATCCAGAGTTCTTTTTCATTTTTTAGATGTCATCGTCGATAAGTTAGCGAACCCAGGGAATAATCGGTACTTTGAAATTTGGCTACAACGCTTGGTAGTTAAAATATTGGACGGCAACAATGATTTTATTCAGCAATATATGAGCCAATCGAAAGAGGGCTTGGTGAGATTAACAAACGATATCTTACAGTATCAGCAGACGGAAATTAGCCTCTTTGATGAAACTTAGGGTTGCCCCAGAATCACGCATCGACTGGAGTAAGTTTATCGATGTAGAAAATCAAGAATATGAATACCATGATCAGGGGATTCGGAAATTCGGTTGGATTTGTATGAGAATATGTAATTCGTGAATGGGATTATGTAGGTAGCAAGTTTGATGGTATGTTTTTACTGAATAGAAACAACGTGGATAGGGAGAATATCTAAATTATATAAAATGGTGTGTGTTAAAAATTTGTGTCATGTGTGAAAAAAAGGAGAAACAGATGATTACAATTGCGTTGGATGAATATGGTAGTTTTGAAAAAGCCAAAAAAATGGTTATAAAGCAACCAGTGTTTATTGCGGGTCTTGTTTATGATGATAATAATAAGGGTAAGGATGCAGAGTATGAGAAAAAACGACTGGATCAATTTTTTAGAAAAGTAGCAAGATCTGTAGGATGTAGATATCCAGAAGATTTACATCGAAATGATTCAGATGGGATTAAATTTGAAGCGGCATTAGAAAGTGCTTTGCCTGAGTTTTTTGATAAAGGCACCTTCAAAGGTGTACCTATTGATACAGTAAAACGAAAAAGGCTATTATCGTATTGTCATGATGTTAAAAAGTGAAATGGGAAAATCAAGGTTGAATGCAAAAGAGACAAAGCAAAATTATAAAAAGATGATTATGCAAGTAACTTGTACATGAATATGGCATACTCTATTGTATCTCGATTGGTATTCCACAATCCGCTCGATCTAGAGATAAAGAAAGTTACCTTTGAATTACCTACTAGAAAAGTAGAGGTGCCAAAAGCTATGACACCAGAAAAAGTTCAATACCAACGATTAGGGATATAAAGAACATACAGTGAAAAAGTGGTAACAAAAGTTTACCGGTAGCCAATGATTCTAACTATAAAGTGCTATTGTTAGAAAAGTTTCTGAGTTAGGCCGATATGATTTACAAGTAGATCAGCTTTTAGTAGACTCTATCAATTATGAAGTAAAAGGAAAGGAACAGAAAAAAATATGCTTTTTATACTTAGCAGATATGTTATGTTCCATCTTTCAACTTTATAATAAAAAGTGGTAAAAACTTTTACAGATATGCAACAGTCCTTCATAAAAAAAGCCAATGAATTATTGCCAAATCATGATCATTTATTCTTTGCCTATGATGATATTGATGACATATTGGAAGAGGCAATCAAAGCCTATCAAGAGAAAGATTACTACAAAACATTAGCCCTCTTATTTGAAAGTAAAAGGGGTTACAAGCACATTTAAGGATTTGTATTGGAAACAGTGGTTCCCTAAGGTTGAACTATGGATAGAAGCGGCGACAGATCGAGATTCTATTGAAGCGACTATTTTACAATTCTCTCGCTATTCTCGTTCTAATTTGCTACAACAAGATGAACTGGTATATTTATATGATAAATTAGAACCACTTGTACAAAAATTGAGATGAAACAAACAGCCATAAATATAAATTCTATGATGCAGGTATTACGGCATATAATCATATTGGAGATAGTAAAAACAGCGGAAGCTTGTTTTGAGAAATGTAAAGAATATTTGATGTATACTCATGTGGAAGATTACTTAGAAACATTAAATCGTCGTGTCGTTATGCTTAATGACCAATATCGGTATAATGATGCACTAGCAACAGTGGACGAAGCCTTGATGTATCATGATGAATTAGACTCTTTACGTAATAAGCTGTTTTCAGGAAAAAAAGGTGCCTAATATTGGCAAAGGTCGGACGTTGAGCCAAAAAAGGGCAGGTATTGTCTTATATAGAAATTCTGAGGCAGAAACTTACTTTAAACTGGCTTTTAGCAGAATTTGATACACCTTCTGACAACAGTCTTTGGATATTCGATGGACTATTATATTACTCTTTCCTATTTACTACACCATTATATAGATATGGGAAATCGTGAAAGCTATGAGGGCATATGCGCCTAGATTCTTTGGTGGACAGCGAGGCCGTGATGCACCAATATGCGTATTTAGAAAAAATATGACTGAGGAAGAAGAAAAAAACCAAAGCTATAAATTTGGGGTTTATGTATTTATCAAAGCTCTTTATACATTCTACTCAGATACGATTAGTGATGTAGGAAAGCGAATGCTTTTAAACTGGGTAGCTTACCCGAAAACTAGTACCAAATTTAAGCATATGAACGGGCATCCTTGGGAGTTAATTTATAAATATGTTATGCTTTTATCAATACGATGGGATAAGCCAGCCTACACAGGCCGATTGTTCGACCGTATGCAAACAGTAGTTGATCAAAAAGACGCAGCTATCGAGAATATCATTACAGGTGGTTTAATAGAATACTACACTGCCATCGGCGATACAACAGCGGCAGAAGAGGCGAAAAGCAGATTCAAAGAATGTTATACAGATAAAGAAGACACAGTAGAAGCGGAAAAAGAGAAAAACAAACTGAAAACTGACCATGAAAAATGGTTGGTGTATATGTTTAGATAAAGGAGAAAATATATGGAGAAAGAATTAATTGGAACTTTACCAGATGGAACTCCTTTATATAGAGACCCTCCCTTAACATTACCATGCGAGAACTTATTGGAATTTGTGAAGTATTTTTTAGAGGCTTACTATAATAGGAACTTAGAGCAATTAGATTATCTGCTTGATAGTGAGTTTTCTCCGTATAAGGATATGTATCATCAATATCATACGAATTTCATGTGTAAGTTTATTATTAAAATGCTATATAGAGATAGATATACGGAAGATAAAAAGTTATAAAGGCTCTGAATATGAACGAAGAATGATTGCACAATGGATGAATTATGATAAAAATACCATTGATGCATTGGTAGAAGACTCTTTCTTTGATGAGTATTTGTATAATTTCATAATAGTAGATCCAACTTCTGTTAAAAACGTGATTTAATCGATGGTGTATCACAGTTAGGGTATTCTGGTCTTGAGTTTTATGTATATTTTAAGGTTCTAAGTTTAGTCTGCTAGCTTATTAGGTTTTAATCGTACACATATGCTTTGGTATTACCTATGTTATGAATATCTAATTGAGATTATTAAATCCAATCAGTATAATTCTATTTTAAGTCCTATATACCGTAAATTCGGTTGGCAATGGTTTAGTGCTAATAAATCGATGCCTAGCGATAAGTTTGAAACCAGTTCTTTTATAAATGGGCGTGTTATGCTATTTGCGCGGATAAGAAAATGCCTGATAGAAGCTATAAAAATTACAAAAGGATATGAATAATTTATTTATAGAGTTTAGCAGAAAGTGTGCCCAAAGCAAAATGTGGAAAATTCGAAGATGAGATACTTCAATATCTTTTTCGAGGAAATGAATCGATTTGATAAAGAAGAATTGGCACGAGCTATAGAAGTTGCAGATATTCAAGTGCAAAAGATTGTAGAATTAGAAGAAAAATTAAAAAAAGAAAAAGAACGTAGGATTTTACAGCTAGAAAAACTAATGAGAGCTTAATAAAAAGTTATCGAACTACAGTCAAAAAAATATTCCCCTAATTCAAGGTGAAAAAGACACAGATGGAACAAATAAAATAGACCGTATCTTACGGCACTTATATGAATGCTTACCTGATGAATTGGCAGGGATACGCTTAAGAAGAAGTTTGGTGATATTTGGGAAAAATTTATCAGAGTACAGCCAAGATGATATTACAAAATCTATTAAGATGTTTGAAATGATGCAAGACAGCGAGTTTTTCCACGTTGGCGCTATTACGCAGTGTAGAACGTGAGTTAGAACTAAATGTATTTCAGCCTTTCAGAAGAGCGAATTGTTTAAGAACATCGAGGATTTTTCCTGTACTTTCAAAAAAAGTAGAAGGGACTCATAAAAAGTTTACAACGGCCTGTCACGCTGGGATCGATTCCTTTCATAGGGAGAGATGTGAATAATGAACGATACATACAGGAAAGCTCGGTGCTACAAGCATTTGCTGAGTTTTTAGGCGATAAGAAGGAAGTGTTCACGGAGATTTGCCGAAGCATTGACCAATACAAAATTGATAATGGTATGAAGTCTATTGTTGATTTGAGGAATGGGATTGCCCATGGAGATGCGACGGTGACGGAGTTCTGCGATGAGTCCTGCTACCATGATATTTGTAAGTTTATCTACGAACCGCCGATTCAAATTATGTTTTCCATCATCCTTCATTCGCTGAAAGGTACATAATGGATTCTTAGCATGAGTGTCTACTATGGGCGACGCATGCAAAGTATGATATACTATACAACATCAATAAGACATCTAGTTGTGATACTATGAATGAAAAGGATACAAGTATGATTCATTTTTTATTACGTGGTAAACCGACGTACGTCAACTTCGGTATGTTGGTACTGCGATTGGCATTGGGTATCTCGATGGCGTACCATGGATATCTAAAGTTTTTAGGCGGTGCACCAGGGCTCTATAAGGTTGGTGCCATGTTAGCGCCATTAGGAGTGCCCTGGATATTACGAAGTATTCGGAGCGTTTGCGGCGATGAGTGAATTCCTAGGCTGACCTATTAGTGGCATTTGGCTTATTCACTCGATTTGGGGCATTGCTCCTATGTGCCCGTGCTATTTACAGCAACCCCTATTGCATCTATCAGCGGGATTCTTCGCATGGGATTACCCATCACAAATGGGATTCACCTGCACTCGCTATATTCTTCATGGGCGGTGGCCGATATAGCGTGGATCACTCCCTGTTCGGGTCTAAATAATTCTAAACTATGAATTTTTTTCGTGAAAGCGTGAATGGTAGCGATTGCCGTTTGCGCTTTTTGCTATTTTCCTTTGTGAAAGATGATAGAAATGGATGGAGTAGGGGCGAACATTTCAGGAATTTCTATAAGACCCTTTGAAAGTACCATGAAACCATGGTATAGTACTAAGTGAAATAGACCAATAAATGTTTTTTTGTAAAAACATTTATAAAGTAGTCATTTTTGAAAAAAAGTTCTAAATAAAATTAAAAACTCAGCCGGACCAGTGACCATGCTGTCTCAGAGCTGTTTTTGAAATGTAGAGTTAGTGCTATTTTTTTCAAAACTGCGATCTGCGCCGGAAAGTGTATTTTGAGAGGCTTGGTTATGCGCTTTCTGAGGAACAGGGTTAAAAAAATATATCCCCGTTACGGGGACGGAAACAAATTTTCTCATCCAGAGTCGGGCTTTCTTAATAGTTAAAAATATATCCCCGTTACGGGGACGGAAACTACAATTATAGGTATGTAAACTTGGGTGTAGATTAATAGTTAAAAAAATATCCCCGTTACGGGGACGGAAACTTGAATAGTAATTTCCTTATGATAATTATCTTTTTAAAAACCCTGTTAAAAAAATATCCCCGTTACGGGGACGGAAACTTTAGAGGCTACAGCAATCAGATCTAGGTCTGTTCGTTAAAAAAATATCCCCGTTACGGGGACGGAAACTCTACAAGTTTATTTCCATTAATATAATCTTCAAGTTTAGGGTTAAAAAAATATCCCCGTTACAGGGGACGGAAACGCCATCAGTAAAACTTAGGATACAAATGTTGATTGAACTCAAGTTAAAAAAATATCCCCGTTACGGGGACGGAAACGTTTTAGACCTAAACGCTCTATGATTGCATTCAAAACAAGTTAAAAAAATATCCCCGTTACGGGGACGGAAACATATGTTATCATATCCATAACTTTCTTTTTCACAAGTTAAAAATATATCCCCCGTTACGGGGACGGAAACCATCACCAATATCATAGCGACCTTCATCAATTTTATGTTCGTTAAAAATATATCCCCTTACGGGGGACGGAAACAGGTCAAGACATAACCCATCATCGAAATTTAATGCGTAAAAAAACATATCCCCGTTAAGGGGACGGAAACAGATCAATATTTTTTTATAGTCTCGACAGAATCCATCAAGTTAAAAAAATATATCCCCATTAAGGGGACGGAAACAGATCAATATTTTTATAGTCTCGACAGAATCTATCAAGTTAAAAAAATATCCCCATTACGGGGACGGAAACGCGCTCAAAGTTGGCGTAAGGTTTTTCATGTCTAGTAAAAAAATATATCCCTATGACGGGGACGGAAACGTCTCTTTGATTTCTTTTTGCATTTTGATTCTCCATGTAAAAAACATATCCCCATTACGGGGACTGAACTTATATTCATCATCTATCAGGGACTTTTGTAATTTACAACCACCACCATAAGGTATACTAAGTACACAGTCACGAAAGGTGGTGGAATTATGGAAGAGTTACTGTTATTGTTAGTACTTTCCGGCGCGCTTGATGACTAATCATCGGGACGATCTTTGTGATAGTAGAGTAGAAAGGATGTGAATGTATGTTAGCCTTTATATGGACCCGACGTATTTGAGCGAATGGGTACCTTACCAAGGAGCCTAATAAGCCTAAATGCACCCCTGTATAGTTGATACGGTATGAGATCATAATTTAATACGTATTGATGCACAGCGATTCGATGGAATGGCTGTTTTTTTGTATCTTGAATTTATAATCTAAGTGCAACTAAAAAAAGATTCATAGCTTTCTGATAAAAATAGTATTTGCAAAGACATCTAAAAATCAGGAGGAGCCATGAATCATTATACTCATTTTTACACTAAAAGAGCGCGAAATGCTAAAACATTTTATTGATATAGGTAAAAATCAAACAGAAATTTCAATTTTACTAGGGAAAAAAACAAATCGTCCATATCAAGAGAAATTAAGAGAAATAGTCAAAATGGCGAGTACATACCTTGTAGCCCATGATAAATATAAAAATAGACGCTTTAATTGTAAACCAAGAAAAAGCTAGATAATCCGAGACTATATGAATGTAAAAGGATTTATTTTTGAGGCATCAATGGTCTCCGGAACAGATTTCATCCCTGATTAAAGTTTGAAAATTCAAGCTTCACTATTAGCTACAGTACAATTTACAGGAAATATATAATGGTCGTTTTTGATGAAAAAAGGACTATCACATGGAAATAGAGGAGTCATTCGCAAACTACGACATCGTGGTAAAAGTCGTCATACAAAAAACTATGAAGAAAGACGTGGCAAAATTCAAGTTAGTAATTTAATTACAGATAGACCAGATCCTGCAAATAATCGAGAACGATTAGGTGATTGGGAGGCTGATACAGTTATGGGACAAACTGGTAAAGGCTTGCTTAGTAACATTGACTGATCGAAAAAGTAGGTATCTACTATGCAAAAAAATTGCAAAAAAGAATTCATTTTTGGTCAAACAAGCGATGATTGAGCTTTTGGAAAATCAACCTCTAGAGACAATTACGCCAGATAGAGGAAAAGAGTTTTCTAAACATGCAGAAATTAGCGTGAGTTGAATCTAGTAGAGTTTTTATTTTCCATTTCCACATCATCCTTGGCAAAAGAGGAACGAACGAAAAACACCAATGGATTGTTGAGAGAATATTTCCCAAAAGCTGTGGATATTAATCAATCAGATAGCTATGTTGAAGCAAAAAAATGAAAGAAATAAATCTTAGACCGCGCAAATGCTTAAATTGGAAAAACTCCATACGAGGTTTATCATTCAGTAGAGTTGCATTTGACTTGACAATTCAAGATACAAAAAAATTCTATAGAATATTTACAATTCTATAGAATTTATGGTACAATGGGTAACGGATTTTCCATTTTTAAACTTAATACTACTTTCAGTATGAACCTGAGAAGTAGTGATTACATATTAGATTTAGGAGTTATGATGAACGCAAAAAAACAACACCATTTACAAAGGAACAATTAGAAACGATTATTGCCCAATATCCAACGCCATTCCACATTTATGATGCGAAGGGCATTATGGATAACATGCGCGCATTTCTTGACGCTTTCAGATTTGGGCACCGAGATTCAAACAATATTTCGCTGTGAAAGCAACCCCAAATCCATACATCATGAAAATGATGAAAGAAATCGGCATCGGCGCCGACTGTTCTTCTATGGCGGAGCTCATTTTGAGTGAGAAGGTTGGTATCACAGGGGACAACATTATGTTCTCCTCCAACGACACGCCGTACGAAGAGTACAAAAAGCGATGGACCTTAGGGGCCATCATCAATTTGGATGATATTACGCACATTGCGTACTTGGAACAACATGGTGAGTTGCCAGATCGTTTCTGTTTCCGTTACAATCCGGGTTCTTTAAAGAGGGCGGTAACACCATCATTGGGTTACCAGAGGAAGCTAAATACGGTATGACAGAAGCCCAAATCATAGAAGCTATTACCTATTTAAAAAGGAAAAGGTATTACTAACTTCGGATTACACACGATGGTAGTATCTAATGAGCTTGATATCGATGGCTTAGTAGGCACAGCAGAGTTAATGTTTAACCTAGCATTGCGCGTGAAAGAACAAACTGGTGTAGAAGTTTCTTTCATCGACCTTGGCGGTGGTATCGGCGTGGCTTATAAACCGGAACAAACACCGGTGGATTACAAAGTGTTAAGTGCTGGTGTGAAAGAAGCTTATGACCGTTTAATCCTTGGCACAGGTCACAGCCCAATTCAATTAGCTTACGAATGCGGTCGTATGGTGACAGGTCCTTACGGTTACTTGGTGGCTACTGCGATTCACAAAAAAGATATTTACAAACATTACATCGGCTTAGATGCGTGTATGTCTAATTTAATGCGTCCTGCTTTGTATGGTTCTTACCATCACATTACAGTAATGGGTAAAGAAAACGAACCAACGACAATGACCTACGATGTGACTGGATCCTTATGTGAAAATAACGATAAATTTGCCATCGACCGACAATTGCCGAAAATCGACATGGGCGACCGCATTGTTATTCATGATCGTTTGGGGCACATGGTCATGCCATGGGCTTTAACTACAATGGTAAATTGCGCTCTGCGGAATTGTTATTACACGAAGATGGTAGTGTGACACAAATTCGCCGTGCTGAAACATTGGATGATTACTTTGCGACATTGGATTTCTCTAATTTATAATTAGAAACATAGAGGAACATCCTTTACGATAGTTATTCTGGTTTATATAGACATATGCTTTATTTTTGAGAGGCTATCATAGCTTATAAAAGAATGAAGTATATGTCTATTTGATATATAATTAGTATCGAAAGTACGAGTAGCCTCTGTTATGATGAGACATAGAACCTATACAAAAGTGCTTCACTAATGTATACATGTAATCAGTTGTCATTGTTAAACTAATGTTTCTCATAGTGCGTTCCATCTGTTATGTTATGACAATATTAATTGTCGTCCATAATCCCTAAAAAAATACGGGAATAGCATTTACAATATTGAGAAAAATTCGGTATAATAAGTATTGTTGAGTCTCTTGGTAGAGAATTTATATTTCAATATGCTATAAATGAATAGATGATATATAAATATATCATCAAAATCATAGTAAAATAGTAGAAATAAGCTTGCGGTTCCCGTCTAGACAAGGTATAATATGTATAGTATATTTACTATTTTAGATGTAAGCCAGAGTGGCGTTCTCATACTATGAATATGACAGCGGATTATCACTTTGGTGGAATCCGTTTTTGCTGGGTATTCGACACATACTAAGACCTAACTAGTCTTCTTTTTTTATATAGTGCTGTTTTGATAAGGAGTGACATACGTGGCAGAATTACTTCGCGTAGACAATGTGCGTGCCTCTATTGAAGAGAAAGAAATCTTAAAGGGCATCAATTTAACAATTAATAAGGGTGAAATCCATGTAGTAATGGGCACAAATGGTGCAGGTAAATCTACATTGGCAAACGTTATCATGGGCAATCCCGCTTATGAAGTAACAGAAGGTTCCATCGTATTTGATGGGGAAGATATTACAGAAGAAGCTGTAAACGATCGTGCTAAAAAAAGGTATTTTCATGTCTTTCCAACATCCAATTTCTGTACACGGCATTACTGTGGAAAACTTCATCCGTACTGCTAAAAATACAATCACTGGTGAAAACGTACGCGCTTTGGCTTTCAAAAAGAATTGAAAGCGAAAATGGAAGAGTTATCTTTCGATACATCCTATGCGAACCGTTATGTTAACGAAGGTTTCTCCGGTGGTGAAAAAGAAAGAAAAAAACGAAATTCTTCAAATGTCCATTTTGAACCCTAAATTGGCCATCCTTGATGAAACTGACTCCGGTCTTGACGTTGATGCTGTTCGTATCGTATCCGAAGGTGTGAACCGTTTCCACAATGAAGATAACGCAGTGTTGATCATTACTCACCACAATCAAATTCTTCAAAAATTACAACCAAACTTTGTGCACATCTTAATCGATGGACGTATTGTAAAAACTGGTGGCCCTGAATTGGTTCGTGAAATCGAGGAAAAAGGCTACGATGCATACAAAAAAATTTAGTGTAGGAGGATCTCATGGAAGCGAGAAAGAAAACTCAAATTGAGGAGATGGATCGCGCTGTCTATGACATTCGTAATGAATTTGAATTCTCCTATAAATCAGAAGTCGGTTTAACAGAAGATATCATTCGAGAAATGTGGGCGAACAAAAACGAACCACAATGGATGTTAGATTTCCGTTTGAAATCCCTTGAAATTTATAATCAATTAGATGTGCCGAACTGGGTGCCAGATATTAGCGCTTTAAATATGGCGGATATCGTAACCTATGTAAAACCTAAAATTGATATGAAAGAAGACTGGAACGAAGTTCCAGAAGATATTAAAGAGACATTTGACCGTCTTGGTATTCAAGAAGCTGAAAAACTTCTTTTGGCTGGTGTAGGCGCTCAATATGACTCCGAAGTTGTATATCACAGTATTCAAGAAGACTTGATTCATCAAGGTGTTGTGTACACAGATATGCAAACGGCATTACACGAGCATGAAGATATTGTAAAAACAATACTTCATGACATTGGTGCCACCAACAGATCATAAATTTGCTGCCTTACATGGCGCTGTATGGTCTGGCGGTTCCTTCGTGTATGTACCAAAAGGGGTGACTGTAGACATTCCGTTGCAGTCTTACTTCCGTTTGAATGCACCGGGCGCAGGTCAGTTTGAACATACGTTGATCATCGTAGAAGAAGGGCAAAAAGCGCACTTCATCGAAGGTTGTTCTGCACCAAAATACAATGTAGCTAACTTGCATGCTCGGGTCGCGTTGAGTTATTCGTAAAAGATAATGCTACATTGCGTTATTCTACCATCGAAAATTGGTCCAAAAAAACATGTATAACTTGAATACAAAACGTAGCCGTGTTGGCAAAAAAATGGTACGATCGAGTGGGTATCTGGTTCCTTTGGTTCCGCTGTGTCCCGCTTGTATCCAATGAGTATCCTAGTCGGGTGAAGGGGCACACTGTGAATTTACAGGTGTTACATTTGCTGGGGAAGGTCAATACCTTGATACTGGAGCGAAAGTCATCCACGCGGCTCCGTATACAACAAGTAATGTTAACTCCAAGTCCATTTCTAAGAGCGGTGGTACAGCGATTTACCGTGGTGTTTTGAACATCGGTAAAAATGCAGACCATTCCAAAGCGACTGTATCTTGTGAGTCTTTGATGTTAGACCAAGAATCTCAATCCGATACAATTCCAGCGATTACCATTGAAAACGACAATGTTGATTTAGGTCACGAAGCGAAAATCGGCCGTATTTCCGATGAAGCGATTTTCTACTTAATGACTCGTGGTATCAGCGAAGAAGAGGCGAGAGCTATGCTTGTGCGTGGTTTCGTAGAGCCAATTTCTAAAAGAATTACCATTGGAATACGCTGTAGAAATGAATAATTTAATTACCTTAGAACTTGAAGGTTCTATCGGTTAGGAGGTTAGGATGAGCAAGACATTACATTTTAATGAATTGCCTAGACCGACTTTCCGTTGGTTAAAGGTAAATCATACAGAAGGCAATGTATGGGCTGGTACAGAACGTGCAACGGTGACTGTGGAAGGATCCAAGCATATCGTAACAGACATTACAGATACAGAATTATTAGAGTCCTCTTACGAGGGCGTTCATGCAGGGGCGTTGCGCGATGCATCCCATCATTTCACACATGGCTACCACATCCAAGTGCCAGCAGGTGCTAAGGAAGCCTTGACGATCATCATTGATGTGCAAGGGGCAGTGAGTGAAAGAACACGCCTTCAAATCGAAGCTGAAAAAGACTCTACCTTAGAGTTGATACTTTGTTTGAAAGGGGAAGCCACAGACGGTCATGTAGGGTTACTTTCAGAAATCGTATCCCATACAGGGGCATCCGTAGTGTTCAAAAAGTACAATTGCTAACTGGCAAAGTGCAACAATTTGAACATCGCTACACTCGTGTAGAAGAGTCTGGTCATGTAGAGTTCATCAACATCGAGTTAGGTGGATCTGAAAACTACTTGAATTACCAAGAAGATTTGGTTGGCGATTTTTGCAGAAGTAGAACATGATTTAGGCTATTGCGGTACAGGTACACAAGTATTTGACATCGCTATGTTGATGAAACACATCGGCAGAAAAACAATCAGTAATATTAACAACTTAGGTGCATTGAATGGTGCTTCTAAAAAAATCATTCCGTGGTACCTTAGATTTCTTGCGTGGTAGTATCGCATCTGAAGGTGCAGAAGAGGATACATGCTTGTTGTTAACACCACAAGTAAAAATCCATTTCTTTGCCATTGTTATTATGTAAAGAAGATAATGTATCTGGTAATCACGCATCCAGTGCAGGTCAATTGGACCGAGCAAAAATTATTCTATTTAATGAGCCGTGGTTTCAGCGAAGATGAAGCAAAAACACATCATCGTAGAATCTATGTTACGTCCATTGATGGATCGCATTGGCCATGAAGAAATGGAAGAAACTGCCTTAGCAGTACTACGACAAAAATATAATTGAGAGGGATAGTATGAAACCAATAGCAGAGGCATATAAAGATTTTTCCAATTTTATCAAGAACACATCGAGGTAACCGTATTGCCTATTTAGATAGCGGTGCGACCACACAAATTCCAGTACCCGTGATGAAAGCTTTAGAAACGCATATGGCAAATCACAATGGGAACCCCCACCGCGGGGCCCATGTGCTAGCCATGGAAGCATCCGAAGCTTACGAAGGAACACGTGATGTAGTACAACGATTTATCAATGCTCGTAAACGAGAAGAAATTATCTTCACCCGCAACACGACAGAAAGCTTGAATTTAATTGCTCATTCCTATGGATTGAAGCATGTTAAAGCAGGGATAAAAATCGTCATCACCGTAGCGGAGCATCATGCGAACTTGGTGACATGGCAATATGTGTGCCGTGTAACAGGTGCTACCTTGGAATATATGTACTTAGATGAAACGGGCCATATCAAAGAGGGGGAAATGGATAAAATTGACGCTTCTACGAAAATTGTGTCCTTTGCCCATGTGAGCAATGTGCTAGGTATGGAATTTCCGGTGAAAGAATTGGTGGAACGTGCGCATGCTGTTGGAGCTATCGCTATCCTTGACGGAGCGCAATCGGCGCCGCATCAAGCCATTGATGTGCAAGCCTTAGATTGTGATTTCTTCGTATTCTCAGGCCATAAAATGTGCGCCTCTCAAGGCATTGGCGTGGTGTATGGTAAATATCACTTATTAGAAGACATGGACCCATTCTTATTTGGTGGGGACATGATTGAATATGTGAAAGAACAAACGACCACTTTCAATGAAGTGCCTTACAAATTTGAGGCAGGTACACCGAATGCACATGGGGCGATTACGTTGAAAGCTGCCATTGAGTATTTGGAACAATTTGGTATGGATGCTATCCATGAATATGAACAAGAATTAGTGCGCTATGTATTACCAAAACTAGCGACCATGCCTCATATTCATTTATTAGGTAGTGCGAATCCAGAAGAAAAAGCATGGCGTGATTGCTTTCACAGTGGATGATGTACATCCGCACGATGTGCGACTATCATGGATAGTCATGGCGTATGCCTGCGCTCTGGACATCATTGTGCACAACCACTAGGGGCCTATTATGGAGTGCCTGCATCCAACCGGATTAGTATGTACATTTATACGAAAAAAGAAGATTTAGATCAATTTTTAGAAGCCCTGAAAACAGTTCGACCAACCATGGGCTTGTCAGAGTAAGGAGAACAATACCATGGAAATGGATCAAGTGTATACGGAACTGATTTTAGAGCATAACCAAGATAAACGTAATAAGCGTCTATTGGATGTGTTCACTGCTAGCGAGCATGGTCATAACCCAAGTTGTGGAGATGATTTAACATTGCAAGTAAATGTGGTGGACGGCATTGTGAAAGACGCGCGTACACTGGTTCTGGCTGTGCCATCAGTCAAGCATCGGCGTCTATGATGATCGATGTAATCACTGGAAAATCCTTGGAAGAAGCGTTCCAACTAGTGGACCTTTTCTTGGGGATGATTAAAAAAGAAGTGACTGATGAGGAAGAGCTAGAAGCCTTGGAAGATGCTATAGCCTTGCAAAATATTTCCAATATGCCTGCTCGTGTGAAATGTGCAGTGCTAGCTTGGCATACATTACGTGAAGCATTAAAGAATATAGGAAGGCTGTCACAGAATGATACTCCATTCTAGGACAGCCTTTTTGTGTACTTTATGGGAAAAAGATAGGCCCTTGGGACCTATCTTCTAGTTTCATATGTTGTGGGATTACCATTGCCCTTCTTGGTGCTCTTTTAACAGTTTCACCACGCGAGGGCCACAGCCTTTACCACCGCAAGCACCAGTACCGGCGCTAGTACGTTCTCTAATTTTTGGGAATGTGTCGCAACCGTCTAGGATTGCTTCCTTAATTGCTTTTCGTGTAATACTACGGCAAGTACAAACTTTTGTTAATTTATCTAAAATGGCCGTAGGAATTTGATTGTCTTCCATACTGTCCTCCCATATATAGAAACTTTTCTATATATAGTATACTCTACAAGGGTAGTATTGTAAAGGCGGTTTGTAGTGGAGTATTGAAATGACAATAGTTTGAATAAAAATATACAGTGTTAGATATTATATAGGAGTTATTATGATTTGTGTTATTTTTGATTTAGATGGAACATTGACGGATTCTCGGAAGGGATTTTGAAACCATAGAGCATGCTTTAACAACCATGAACCATCCTATTCCTGATGAAGCTACTTACAATTGTTCATCGGTCCACCGTTGGCAGATTCTTTTCAAAGAACATTGCCATATGAGTGACGAAGAAGTGGAGATGGCCTATAATTTGTTCAAAGAACGCTATGATTCCATTGGAAAAATATGAAAATGCTGTGTATCCGCAAATTGAGGAAGCTTTTGAAAGCCTTTGCGCAAGACTGGCGCTTACGTTGGGATTGCTACGGCAAAACCAGAGGAACAGGCGAAGGATATTATCAAGCATTTCAAACTCGATCCGTATTTTGAAGTCATCCGTGGGGCGAATCGTGAAGTCGGCTTTAGTGCATAAATCAGACATTCTAAAAAGAAGCTTTGAAGGACATGAACAAGGTGACAGAACAAAAATATAAAAATCTCCCTGTTGGTACATGGTGGGAGATCGTAAGTACGACATGGAAGCGCTGAAGGAATTGAACTGTGTGGCTATGGGCGTATCCTACGGCTATGGTTCCGTAGAAGAGCTTGAATCTGTCGGGTGCTGAGTATATCTGTGAAAGCCCATCCGATGTATTGGTGAATATCGCTGTAGATACATTGCTGTAAGGGCATTATTTTACAGAACAATAGATTGTATATCTAAAACATAGGGTCGTCATAGAATAGACGACTGGCATGTAGAAAAATAAATAGATATAATAAAAGAGGCACGTTGCTTGATGCAATGTACCTCTTTTTTGTATTACCATATGTTAATTCATATAGATTTTGATACCTTTGGATGCTGTGACAGGTTCATAGAAATCATAGGATTCTATCAGATAGAATTGTCCCTATACTTGTAAGCGCCCCTCAATCATAATAGGAACTTCTTTGCCATCTTTTTGTGGTGCCCATGATGTTCATTTTTTTCATGACCAATCATAAAGTCTGTATGTGCTAAGGATGTGTTCAGTCCTCGTTCACGGAGTTCTTCTTGCGTCAATCCACCGCTGTTGGCTAAGCAAGTTGGGTACGCACGCCCAATGCCAAGTGGCAAGACGCATTTTCGTCGTACAAGGTTTCAAAGAAAAATCATATTGGATTGGCTAATTGGGGAGTAGTGGTCAACTAGTGCCACTTCACCAAGATAGCAAGAGTTTTCGTCTGTTTCGATGAGATTTGTCAAATACTCACGACCTTGTTTCGCATCATAGTCTACTACTTTACCATCTTTGAAGGTGATATGGAAATCTTCAATACGGTTGCCATCATAGATCAATGGTTTTGTGGAGTATACGATACCGTTAGCACTCGTGATGGTGAGGAGCAGAAAAGACTTCTTCTGTAGGAATGTTCGCATCGAAGATGATACCTTTTTAGAAGCCTCTTTACCACCTAACCACAAGTGATTCCCCGGCATTTGTAACGTTAGGTCTGTACCATTTGGGCAGTGTAGTGTAAGGATACCAATTGTAAGTCGTTCAATGTCTTAGTGCACTTAGCCAAGCGATCTAAATGATTGGCAAAGGATTCTTCTTCTGGCACATGTTTCATACGGCACAAGGTGAAGATTGTATTCCAAAGACGGTTGATTTTTCTTCTTCCGTTCCTTCGTAGCCAAGTAAGTCAGCCCATGTGAGGGTCGCTACAGATGCCACGCACCAAGTTAGGGTAGAATCCATAATCGCTTCGTGATAAAATTTAGTTAACTTACCCATACTGCGAGAGGCGAGGCAATTTTTCGGATGGCACTCCTTCATAGGCAAATGGGTTAGCGCTAATCAAGGATAGAATACACGCATTGGAATCGAGGATATGATGGTACATGTCGCCAATCCAAGGCGCCGGATTAGCTAAGACGTCATCTTTTACGTGGGACAAACGAGATTTCGCTGTTACCGTGTCGCGCCAGTTGATGTGCACATCTTTAGCACCTAATGCGTGGGCCTCATCCACGACGATGTACAGGAAGTCTTTTGTTTTCCACATCTCCGTTGATCACCAATAGTTGATCTTGTTGAAAATTGACGCCCTCTTGTAGCAACAAACGGGCATATTGTTGTAAATCTTCTTTCATAATACCTCCCAATATATACTGTCAGGAAATTTTCAAGGATTTTTTGCTATGTATGACGAAGTACCTTCATAGAAAGGACGTGATACTATGCAACTAACGAAGACAAAACGAAATGTCCTCATCTTTATCCTATTCCTACTATGTCTATGTGGTTACTATCTTATTATAGCAGATACGCCACTGAAAGGCGATGAAGAATCGTCAACATCTGATGCGCCTAAGATTGTGAACAAAGGAGACACACATAGTAAGGGAGAGAGAGGGGGCACGGTTGAAAGTGACAAAGAGGGAGATACGATTTTGGTCTATGTTACAGGGCAGTGGAAGAACCAGAGCTTGTATGAATTGCCACGGCCTGCTACGGTGAAATCCGCCATTGAGGCTAGCAAAGGCTTGTTGCCCCTATGCAGATGTGAACCATTTACACTTAGAGGAAACATTAGATGAAAGCGCGCATATCCAAGTGGATTTTAACTTTCATGGGAATCCAGAAGAGTTGTTGCGCAAGCAAAAATGTATCTATCAATGAGGCGGTGGAAGCAGATTTACAAAAGATTTCTGGCATTGGGGCCTAAGATGGCAAAAGAAAAATTGTGGATTATCGCAAGGAACATGGACCTTTCAAAAAGTTTGGAAGAGTTGCGCCATGTGAAGGGTATAGGTCCGAAAGATTGTATAAAAAAAGATTGTAGATAAGGTGCGGTTATGAAATATTGGTTACCAAAGCCAATGGATATTGGCATACAAAGTGTATTAGGAATATTGCTCGGGCATTAGCCGGGCTTTGCAAACACAGGAGATGATGTCCTACTTCATGCGGTGGTTGCAGTTCGTCAGTGCATTCGGCATTGTGCTCCATATGGGGTGGCGATGGTATGCCATGAAACAGGAAGAGGTATTGCGAGGCCTATCGTATTTAGCGTGGGCTCTTGGCATACTGATTATCTTTGGAGGCATAGGCTATTGGCATACCAATCACAGTATTGATTCATATTATGAACATCGACCCTTTTATTACGGCACAGAAGGGAACTACTATGTGCATATCACTAGTTCTCCACAGGAGACGGTTACCTTAGATGGGGTTATGACCATGGTGGATGGGACCATCGAAGGGTTAGAAGTGCAGAAAGATGGTAGAACAGAGCATATCACCGCATCGGGGAATGTGCGCATGTATGTGGAAAACCAACCAGACATACACATCGGGGGACGCTATGTCATCGAAGGAGCGGTGAAACCTTTCTCCTATTATGAACAAAGTGGAGCTCTTTCCATGGAAGGTCGTCATATTAACGATGGTCTGCAAGGCAATTTGTACAATGGTCGTGTCCGGGGAACCTATGAGGTACAGCGCACTTGGTCTACCATTTTGGATGATGCTATGTACCGTCTGTGGGATCGTTTGGACTACGTCCATCATTGGGTGGCTCGACAATTTGAAGAGAATCTAGACCCTTCCGTTGCCACATTGGGATCATCCCTAGTGTTGGGCGGGCAATATGCCTTGTTACCAGAAAAACAGTGAAACTCTTTAGTGAAACGGGATTAATTCATATCTTGTCCGTATCGGGGTCGCATATTGCCTTACTCTTTCTGATCATCTCTACCATAGTACAGCAGTTTTCTGTGAGCAAACGCATGGAATTTAGTATCACCTGTGGTATCGTATTGCTGTACTGCACTATCGTGGGGTGGAGTCCGCCCGTATTGCGATCCGCCATGATGGGCCTACTCAGTGGGTACGTAGTCATGCATGGTGGGACGTACCGAGCCTTGCGGCACTGTTGCTGTCGGCATTAGCTTTACTCCTGTGGAAACCGCTGTACGCTATCGATATTAGCTTTATTTTATCCTTCGGGTCTACCTTGGGCATTATCGGGCTACAACCTTATGTATATCGATTATTTCCAGCCAACCCTATCTCGAAAGGGATATCCCTATGTCTCATCGGCACAGGGTCTCATCTTTCCCATCGAGCTCTACTATTTCCATATCCTTAGCTTTTTTTGAGTATCTTATCGAACCTTATTGTAGGGCCCTTGCTAGACTTTGCCATTGTAGGGGACTGTGCTTGGCGGTGCTGAACCTGTTATTTACGTTCGGCCTCGGTTGGTCCTTGCTAGGGTTTATTCTGAAAGTCAGTGTATCTCTCTTATTTGCAATCCGCAATTTAGGACTCTTGTGGTCCCCGCCAATGCCGATGTGGCTCCTCTACACGTGGTATGTAAGCCTCGGCTATGCGTATTATCTACTAGCCATCGCAGAACCGGTACGACTCAACCGCAATCGTTGGGTGTCCGTAGCTGTTCTCTTTTTAGGCATGGTGCCCTATGCGTTGTCCTATGTGCGGACAGAGGTGAAAGTCATCCCCATTGCCATTTCCTCTGGGCCTGCTTTCATGGTGTGTCAGACGGGCTTTCACAGGGAAGCCTATCTATATATGGATGTGAAGCAAGGAGACTTGTCGCCACGGTCTATGAAACAGTGTATCGACACCTTGCATCATATGGGGTTTAGCCATTGGAATGGCATCTATGTGGAAGGGTATCAGAAGTCCCACACACAAGTGAAACAGTTGGAGTCCACCCACAGCAAGGGCACGGCGTCGCAGAGTGTAGACCTACCTTGGCTACAGGTGCAGTACCAACAAAAATTGGGTTATGAAATTATTGCTAAAGGGCAACGGGTATTCCACTTTCACCCAAGAAAGGAAGAAAAAGTTTCTGAAATAGTGTATAATACAAAGAGAGAAAGCGATACAATCTATGGACTCACTTCGGCGGAGATGTTACATACATATCAACAACGAGGAGCCTCTCAGTTTGTGGTGTGGAATACGTTGCACACACAATTTGATGTGGAAGAGGGAGTCTACATTGTAGGCAGTGACGAGGACAATGTATTGACATTATAAGAGGTGACAGATGGTTACATTACTCTATGGAGATGAACCACAATTAATAGAAGAAAAAAAGCAAACGCTCTTACAAACTTTTGACAGATCGGACCTTGCTCACCTTGCGTGAAGAGCAAGGTCCCGGTTCTATTTTAGGACAATTGCAAGAGATATCCTTATTCGGGGAGCCACGGGCCTTCTTGTTGGTCCATTTACCCATCTTTGATAAGGCGAAAAAGAAAGTCGCCCCTGAGTGGCAAAACGATACGAGACTATTTGCTGAGCTACACGGGAGATGATCCAGTGATCTTCATCTATCCAGAAACGATTGATGGTCGTTTGCGGGGAAACAAAGCATTCTTGCAAGGTGTCACAGCATTCAAGTTTGAAAAGGTAGAGGGAGAAGCTTTTATTTCACTGGATGCAACAGTATTGTAAAGATCACAAGAAACAATTGCGACCAGATAGCATGGCCTATTTGCGAGAATTGGTGGATTTATGGAAAGATGTACCTTTGGCATTTTTTGCGTACAGAATTTGATCGCCTCTTCTTGTTATTAGGGAGCGATAAACAAATTTCGGCGGACTTTTTGAATGAACATATGACAGATTTTGGAGAGAAGAATATTTTCCGCTTTAAAGATGCCTTGCTCAACAAGGATGCAAGGGTTTTGCCGGATTTGTTCCCGTGAATGTTGAAGAATAAAAACCGTGGATATGGCCATGGCCTATGTGCACAACCAAATGCGACTACAGTTGATGGTTAGCGAATGCGCCTTTCATGGCATGACATTGCCACAAATCCAAGCCTTATTTAAAGAGCGAGGCATGAAAGTGAATCCTTATCCGGTGAAGCTAGCCTATGAAGCACGGCGGAAAATTCAGATTCCGCCGGTGGCTACGTTCTTGCGAGAATTGTATCGCATCACCTTGGAGAGCCGTCAAGGTACGGCAGATATGAGCCAATTTCAAGATGTGTGTTTAGCGTATTGCGCAACTTAGGAGAGTTATGAGAGGAAAATATATTGCTGCTTTCACAGCCATTGTGGCCATTGTGGGCGGCGCCGGAACGGGTTTGGCATGGCCTACGGGAAAAACAATGTATGGATTGACATTAGGGGGTCATCGCATATCCCATGAAAGTATGGAAGATGTAGAGACTTATTTGCAGGATGTCAATCAAGAAGTGCAACAGATTCGCTTGGTGGATCCGAAGGGAAAAGAGACTACCTTGACCTTGAAGGAACTGGGTATTTCTGTGGATGTGGTAGGAACCTTGACGGATGTGATGGATTATGGCTATGAAAGTGACGTCACGACTCATCTCACGCATCGCCTAGATTCCTTATTGCATGGCAAGGATCTACAGATTCGGTACAAAGTAGACGGTCCTGTGGCAGAGTCTTATTTTATGAAGTATGCGAAAGCTATGGGACAAGTGGGGGTCTAATGCGACCATCACCTTAGAGGGAGATCGGATTGTTCATCAACCGGCTAAGGTAGGCCGTAAGCTTGATGTGACGGCAACTATGAAGCGATTGCAGGAACAATTGCAAGAAGGGAAAGTGGAAACGCTAGAGCTTGTTATCAATGAGTCAGCGCAACCGACCATTACCGATAAAGATTTAGTCTCTATTACGTCCATTTTAGGGTCTTACACGACATACTTTAATGGAGCGAATACAAACCGGGCTCATAATATTCATTTGGCGAGTCAGAAAATCCATCAAACCTTCATTCCAGCTGGAGAGGTATTCTCCTTTAATCAAGTAGTGGGAGAACGCACACCAGAGGCGGGCTATGATGATGCACCAGTCTTTGTAGGTGGCCGTTTAGTCCCGTGTATTGGGGGCGGTATCTGCCAAGTGAGCTCCACCTTGTTTAATGCGGCTTTATTGTCTGGCATGGATATCGTGGAACGAGATACACACTTTGCGCCGGTGTCGTATATTCCAGTAGGCTTAGATGCTACTGTGGCATGGGGATATATTGACTTTCAGTTTAAAAATCCATATACACACCCAATCTATGTCCTTACAGAAGAGGGCCCAGGGTATGTGACGATTACCATTTTGGGTGCTAAAGAAGATGTACCGCAATCCGTGTCTATCACGAAGGGAAAGGAAACAAAAATTCCAAATAAAAAGGTGGAAACCATCGATGACACCGTGAAAGAAGAGCGTTTAGAAGAAGCGGGGCATGACGGAATTTCTGTGGATACGACGAGAACCATTGTCTACGGCGATGGACGATCTGCAACGTATACATTTAATTCCTATTATGAACCGGTGGATCGTGTCATTGTAACGGGTCCTAATGTAGTGAAGAAATTGAAAGTTGATTCAGTAGATACTGCTAAACAGTCGAATCCGTAAGGGAGAAGTAGGATGAAATACTATCATATAGTACAAAAGGGAGAGTCGAAAGTTGACTTTTACTTTTACTTACAAGATGGAAAAACTACATATTTGGGGGTCTCACTCTAAAGGGGAGCTAGATCCCATCGTGCAACGAAGAATTGAAGAAATTTGTCATGACATTGGCTGTACCCCTATGAATTTGTGGATACCGGTGGTTTCATGAACCAGATTGTTCTCACTCGGATGCCTGATAGACAAGAGTGTGATTATACGGGCTATGCTCAAGACCCTAGTGTGATAGATGATGATGCGTATCTCTTTTGCAACATGCCAACGCAGATTACAATGTCTATTGGGATATGGATGAGGACAACCGATTCGACGAAGTGGAGCTCTATGTAGGAAAGGATGGCACTATCAAGACGTCATCGGACTATGATGATTTGTACGATGAGCCAGTCATTATTGATCGACCAAACGCATCTGTAGCAGGCGCAACAAACCAGTCACCATATCCTACGAGACGGCGAAAATTTACTACTGCAGAGGGCATGTTGTTGGGCCCCGCCTTTGAAGAACCAGATTCTCATCGGACGGACGATTTTTTCTCCCGCACCGAAGAAACGACTATTGTCGTGTCTGGGTTCTTTCACGGTCTAGCTATACGAGAAATTCGGCCTAAGGAAGATAGCAAAGCGGTGCAACGAGCTCGTGAAAAAGGGGAAGAGCCGAAAAAACGAGCTATTATTACGGGTCATATTGTGGATGACAACAATAGCTTGGCTATTAAGTATTTTACGAGGCCTACTGAAGATGGAGAAAAACTGCTGAAAATATTTAAATCTGTGGGAAAAGTGCAAGTGAAAGGGAACGTCATGTATGACGAAAAAAATTCGTCAAAGATTACGTGTTGAACCTGTATTCTGTGCGACCTGTGGAGGAAGATGCGTCTATGAAGCGGGTAGATACGCGCGAGGATACTGTGTAGAACTTCATTTGCATACGAAAATGTCAGAGAAAAAAATGCGTTAGTGGCGGTGAAAGATATTGTGAACCGTGTGAAAGAGTGGGGCCATTCGGCGGTAGCTATTACAGATCACGGTGTGGTGCAAGCTTTCCCAGAGGCGCAGGCCTATTCCTTGGAAAAAGGGGTAAAAATTCTCTACGGTGTAGAGGGATACCTCATCGATACAGAGGACCAAAAAGGTGCCACATCATATCATCATCTTTGCGAAAAATATGGTGGGATTGCGCAATCTGTACAAGATGATTTCATTAGCCATCTGAACTACTTCGATGAATACCCTAGATTGCCGAGAACTGTCATCGAAAACCATCGAGAAGGAATTTTGCTCGGCACATCTTGCAAATCTGGGGAATTGATCCAAGCTATCGTCAATGGAGCGACCGACGAAGAATTACAGAACATTGCAAGTTTCTACGATTACCTAGAAATTCAGCCTCATGAGAACTATAAGGACTTCATCAAAGAAGGCTTGCTCAAAACAGAGGAAGACTTACAGGATATTAATCGCCGTATCGTTGCCTTAGGGGATACTTTGGATATGACAGTGGTTGCCACAGGTAATGTGCACTATATGGATCCAAAGGATAAACTGTATCGAGAAATTATGCTTACCGCCGCGGTGTAAAAAGACCCTAAAGACAAGGCGGATCAACATATGCGTACCACCGATGAAATGCTAGAAGAGTTTGCTTTACTTAGGAGAAGATGTAGCATACCAAGTGGTGGTAACGAATACGAAAGCCATAGAAGAAAGTATTGATAATATTATTCCTATCCCAAATGGAACGTACTCGCCAAAAATCGAAGGTGCCGACAAAGCCTTGGAAGATATGTGCTATGCGAAGGCCAAGTCCATTTACGGGGATCCTTTGCCGAAAACGGTGCAAGACCGTTTGGATTACGAGTTAAAAAGTATTATCGGCAATGGTTTTGGGGTGTTGTACTACATCGCCCATAAGTCGGGTAAAGAAATCCCTAGACGATGGCTACCCTCGTTGGGTCCCGTGGTTCCGTAGGGTCCTCTTTCGTAGCCACCATGGCGGATATTACGGAAGTAAATCCATTGGAACCGCATTATGTGTGTCCTGAATGTAAGTGGAGCGAATTCTACTTGAAAGGGGAATATGCCGGGGATTTGACTTGCCACGGCGTAATTGTCCTGACTGTGGAACGCCACTGATCGCGAATGGACATGATATTCCATTTGCTATTTTTCATGGGTTTCCATGGGGACAAAGTACCAGATATTGACTTGAACTTCTCTGGAGATTATCAAGGTCGTGCCCATAAGTACACGGAAGAATTATTCGGTCGAGACAATGTATTTAGAGCCGGTACCATCGGTACTATTGCGGATAAAACAGCCATCGGTTATGCCTACAAATATGCTGATGCCAATGACTTACAAAAACGGCGGGGCTTTTATTGAAAAATTATCTACAGGCTTTTACAAAAGTAAAGAATACCACTGGTCAGCATCCAGGGGGTATCATGGTTTGCCCACGAGATATGGATGTGCATCACTTTACACCAGTCCAGTATCCGAAGAACAAAAAGAGAGTGGCATCATTACCACTCACTTTGACTATCACTCTATTGAAGGTCGTATGACTAAGCTAGATATACTGGGCCATGATGATCCTACGATCATTCGTATGTTGGAAGATATGACGGGCATACCGTCTCACGAGCATTCCTTTCGATGACCCGGCGACGTTGAGCTTTATTCTCTTCTACGAAAGCCTTAGGATTGACACCGGCAACTACAGGGAGATAAAGTAGCTACTTTGGCGGTACCAGAGTCTGGTACAGGATTCGTGCGCGCCATGCTAGAAGATTCAAAGCCACAGACTTTTTCCGACTTAGTACGGATTTCTGGGTTCTCTCATGGTACCAATGTGTGGGTAGACAATGCTCAAATGTTGATTAAAACGGGAACCTGTAAATTGAATGAGGCTATCTCTACTCGTGACGATATTATGAACTTTTTGCGCAACCAGGGTGTAGCAGATAAAGTAGCCTTTTCCGTCATGGAAAATGTGCGTAAAGGAAAAGGTATCGAAAAACGGAATAAAGAGGGCATTGCCCAAACGAATTATGAAGAGCAGATGCGAGAGGCTCAAGTACCAGAATGGTTTATCGCATCTTGCAAAAAGATTTCCTATCTATTCCCTCGTGCCCATGCCGTAGCTTATGTTATGATGGCATTCCGTATTGCTTGGTACAAGATTAATTACCCATTGGCATTTTATGCATCGTATTTTTCCATTCGGGCGAAAGCTTTCGACTTAAAAATCATGATGGGATCCTTAGAGGAGCAACAGCAGGAATTTAAGCGACTGAAAGCCTTAGCGGACAAGTATGAAGCATCACAAAGGAAAAAGATTTGATGTCTGCCTTGGAGGTATCCCTAGAGATGAAACAACGGGGGTATTCCTTCGCTAATGTAGAATTGTACAAATCGCAAGCAAGACGGTTTATGATTAAAGATGAAACATCCTTGCTACCACCTTTCGTAGCGGTTACTAGCTTAGGTGAAAAAGTGGCAGATGCCATTGTAGCAGAACGAGAACAAGCAGAGTTCTTGTCTATTAAGGATTTACGACGTCGTACGAAGATGTCACAAAACCATTGCCAATCGCATGGTAGAACTCGGTTGTTTAGGGATTTACCAGAAGATGAGCAAATGAGCTTGTTTGGATAAGTATATAGTGAATATAAAAACCTACGAAGAAGAGATACTCTAATTCGTAGGTTTTTCATTTCATAGATTTGTAATCACTGTGTATGATAAGGAGCTAGTTAAAAACTAGATCCTTTTGTAATACATGGGATAGTTTTAGAGGTTAATGATACAAATAGTTTACCAGTAGAACTGCATAATCCAATGCAAGATAGGTATACCAAACACATTGATTAATACAGTTGCCGTAATTGGCACCACAAGGAAGGCTTTCACAGATTTTTCTATAGCGACTGCCTAAGGTAGCGATGGTTGCCACTGTATTAGGTGTAATGCCCTAAGCCGTGACCCAGTAAGGCAAAGACCGATGACAACGCCATCGTAATCTTTACAAAGCACAGGAAACACGATGAATCGCGTGAATAGGATAATCGCAATGACCTGTGTTACTAGGATGACAAGCATAGAACCTGTTAGAGATCCAAGTGCTGTCACAGGGACGCTCTATAAATACAGTTGTTAGGAAAAATAGTAATACTAATTTGACTGAACAAAGCAATGGCTTTGGAATTGATGAAAGTTTGCCCCATCGCATCGCCACCATTACGGATAGCAATGGCCAACAACATAGATACGATGAACGTAGGAATATGCAAGCCAAAGGTATCTAATAAATAGTGCGACCCACCGATGCCAATGCTGACACAGATAAGAACTAATAATAAATTGACAATAATGCCAACAGGAGTTGGTGCTCGGTGACTCGGGAGGTGGTGGTGCTGTTTCATAGCGGTTGAACTTTTCGATTAAATATTGTCCCATAGGACCGCCAATGAATACGCCGACGATGGTAGTGAAAGCAATAATGCCATGGGATACAGTTTCACCATTTAAAGCATTCCCCTAAATCATGACCCTAAGGCGGACACAAAGTTGTAACTACTTTCAAGAGATAAAGAGCCTAATAAAAATAGCATAGTGTTTATCTAAGCCAAATAGACTCGCTAGTCCTAAGCCGATGGTGATTTGCATGATCACAAGCAAAGTACTCATGCCCCAGTAGCGAGGGATGGCTTTTCGAGAGGATGTACAAATTTGTACGGGCGCCACTAAAACCCATTGTGGCGAAGAATGCCACCATAGCAGGAACGAGAACTGCCTTGTCCAAGGTAATAAGAATAAGACCAGATATTTGTAATAGAAATACGATGAGTGCCACCGTTAAACCGCCAATGGCAGGGACAGGAATAGCCCAACGATGCAGAATATTGATGTGTTTATGCATAGTGGTGCCTAGTAAAAAGGCGAACAGTGAGAGTATGACCGTTTCTACGGCGCCAAGATGTAATTGTAGCATGTACGACGATGCCATGAAATGCCTCCTAACTTTAGATACAAAAACTATGATGGTGCAACAGTGCACTTAGGATTCACTCGAACCAAAATCATAGCGTTACAGTCTGAAATAATACTCTCCTATTATACAACTAAACGTGGTATATGTAAAAGCGCACCGTCCGCGAGGGATAGTGCGCTTTGTGAAAAGATCAGAAAAAGTATTTTTATGAGTTTAGCTATGCGGTGCATTGAGGGGGCACCACAAGCCTCTGCGGTAGTCGCGTATTCCAGAAAGGACAACGCGGAGTGCACGCTGTGCGTCAGCTTTTGAGAGGGGCGGGATTCCTTCTAGTCGATAGGAAATGCCAAGACTTTCATATTTATTAACCCCCCATGACGTGGTAAGGTAAGCAATCTACGGCTTTCAAATGTTTGAAAGCACCTAGAAAGAAACCAAGCCGATACCGCTGATCGCGATTATCTGTGATGGTTGGGACTACCACGTGGCGCACCCAAAAAAATCTGTTCCATGTTCATCTATAAAATGAGCGAACTGAAGGACAGCATCATTAGGCTTGCCGGTTAGTGTTTCGTGTATAGAGGAATCGATCTCTTTCACATCAAGAATGACTAAATCCGTTACGTCAAGAAGCATTTTGTACTCTCTAGCCTGTTCTTGTGTGTAGCAAATCCCGCTTGTATCTAAACAAGTATGAATTCCTTTTCCTTTAAAGAAAGTAAAGAGTTCGATGATAAAAGGGAGTTGCAACAATGCTTCACCACCAGTGACAGTGATGCCACCAGTGCTATAAAAGTCACGATTCCTTTCAAATGTGTCCACACATCTGCCACAGTCAGTTCTTGGGCATACGTAGAGGGATCCCAAGTGTCTGGATTATGGCAATAGGGCACATCGCAATGGGCAACCTTGAAGGAACAAGACAAATCGCATGCCCGGACCATCGACAGTACCCATGGTCTCAATGGAATGAATGCGACCTACCATACTACATTACATGGATTGATGGAACGTACGAGAAAATGACTTTCGTCTTGTTGTGCTTTTTGTCAACTTGTTGAAGTGCACAGCGTAGCCAGACACACGGATAGTCAATTGTGGATACAATTCAGGATGTTTTTGAGCATCTAATAATGTTTCACGATTGAATACGTTTACGTTCAAATGATGGTCGCCTTTTTGCTGTAACCATCTAATAATTGGACTAAGTTATCAACTTGTTGTTCGTTTGTCATAGTTACTCCTTTTTCTTCGGGAATAGTAATATTAGGTTCATGACAGCCAGATTTTTTCACAACCATCAGCAAGGGCATGATCCAAATTGCCAAGGTCTCAGATCTAAATCTAAATCGCCTAAAGTCACCATGGATTCACCGGATTTACCAAGGAATCTGGGATGATGGAGAAGGTATTAGAAATACCGTCGCAACAATCGCGCCATGGCATTTTAGCAACGGATGATAGGGAAGACACAGCACCGTGTTCGTCACGACCATGCATAGGGTTAGCACTCGGTGCAAATGGGATACCCGCTTACGTCCGTCAGAGTAGCACCAGTAGCATTGCCATATACTACATTGGATGTAATGGTCAATAGTGACATAGTTGGTACGGATTGACGATAGGTAGGATGTTTACGAATTTTGTTCATAAAACCAGATACCACAGTAGCTGCTAATTGGTCTACACGGTCATCATCATTACCATATTTAGGGAAATCGCCTTCAATCTCGAAATCAATAGCAATACCATTTTCATCACGGATTGGTTTTTACTTTCGCGAATTTAATAGCGGATAGGGAATCGGCTACTACGGAAAGGCCAGCGATACCTGTGGCAAAACCAACGTGTCACCTCACGATCATGCAATGCCATTTCCAATTTTTCATAGGCGTATTTATCATGCATGTAATGAATGATATTTAAAAGCATTCACATACACACCGCGAGCCATTCCGTCATATCTTCAAAACGTTCCATCACTTCGTCGAAGTCAAGGTATTCTGAAGTAATAGGACGGTATTTTGGACCCACTTGTTTTTCAATTTTTCATCTACGCCACCATTAATTGCGTACAGTAATGCTTTTTGCCAAGTTGCGCCGAGCACCAAAGAATTGCATTTCTTTACCGATACGCATTGGAGATACGCGAGAAGCGATCGCATAATCATCGCCAGAGTTTGGACGCATGATTTCGTCGTTCTCATATTGAATGGAAGATGTTGCAATAGAGAGTTTTCGCACAGAATTTTTGAAACCTTCTGGTAGAGAAGGGGACCAAAGTACTGTTAAGTTTGGCTCTGGAGCAGGACCAAGGTTTTTGCAACGTATGTAAAATACGGAATGATGTTTTTAGATACCAACGTACGTCCGTCAGTGCCCATACCACCGATAGACTCTGTTGTCCATACAGGATCACCAGTAACAATTGTTGTATTCATGGATACGTGCGAAACGAACCATGCGCAATTTCATAATGAAGTGATCCACCATTTCTTGGATTTGTTCCTCTGTGTATTTACCAGATTTCAAATCACGTTCTGCATAGATGTCCAAGAAAGTGGAGTTACGTCCGATGGACATAGTCGCACCATTTTGTTCTTTGATAGCGCCCAACAGCCAAAAGCATAGCCATTGGATTGCTTCTTTTTACATCGGTAGCGGAGTTTTGAGATGTCAAATCCGTAGGACGCAAACCATTTCTTTTAATTCTTTTAAAGAACGGATTTGATCTCGAATTTCTTCACGGTCACGAATGACATCTGGCATCATATCGCCCATGGTAATATTGAATTGATCTTCTTTGTCTTTGATCAAATAATCGATACCATATAAGGCTACACGGCGATAATCACCGATAATTCGGCCGCGACTATACGCGTCAGGTAGGCCCGTAATAATGTGAGCGGAGCGGGCAGCTCTCATCTCAGTGTGTATATACATCAAATACACCATCATTGTGTGTCTTACGATGAGTTTTAAAGAAGCTTTCAAGAGTTGGATCCATTTTGTAACCATACTCTTCGATAGCACTTTTAGCAGTTCGTAAACCACCATAAGGGAACATGGCACGTTTCAAAGGATAATCAGTTTGAAGACCAACAATTTGTTCATCCTCTTTAATAATATATCCGGGGCATGAGCCGTAATGTGAGTAGCTACATTAGTATCTGCATCGATCACAGAGCCTTTTTGTCGCTCTTCCTCGTATAAATCTAAAACCCGTTGCCAAAGTCTAGTAGTTCTTTCAGTGGGACCTACTAGAAAAGAATCATCGCCTACATAAGGCACATAGTTTCGTTGGATGAAATCTCGTACGTCGACGGATTTATCCCATACACCTGTATTGAAGTCTTTCCATGCTTGTTGCATAATATATACCTCCAAATACACATTAAAACGTAACCCATAGGGTTACCTTTATTGTAATCTATAATAATTATCATTACAATCATTATTTTTGCATGGGTTATATTATTTTTGAAAGTAGTGTATGAGTAAATGGTCAAACATTTGAAAGTAGTATAGTGGTAAACGATTAAACATAGTGTAACTGCTGTGATAGAGGTATGCAATATCAGCATAAGCTATGAGCAATTCACCGATTAACATTCTGATTTAGAGGGATAAAAGAGCTATCTACCGATGATAAACTTCATCGGATAGATAGCTCTTTACATATATACATTATTGTTTTTCTAACAATCGAGATTTACAAGTCTCGTAACCTCGTGAGACATACGGTTTTTAATTGACTTTCACTTAGGTCAGCCCCAAAGGCACGTTCGCTGATGAGGAACAATGGCGGAGACTGGATACGTTTTGCCACCGCTAAGCCGTTGAAAGACTTCCACCATCGTTCGAGGTCGTTGATAAACTGTTCTGTGGACGTGAAATAGTGAGAAACAGGGTTTGGCAATCCCAATAGGTGTTCCAATGTGCCGTTCTCGTAAGCGCATAAGATATCCTCAGGAGTCAAACGCTGATGAGGTCGTATGTGGCGTACCCTCTACGAAGGCACGGAATAAAACAGTCGTGGTATTCGTACTGTAACGGATCGCCCTAGGGCCTTGAGTTACATCCTGTGCATCAGAAAGCTCCGCACTCGGCATGACATCGATGGACCCTTGAGGAATGACCTCACGTTGAAAAACGTGCTCATTCATGTAGCGCGCCAGTGCATACACATCCGTTTTCCACACATCCCCCGTCACAGCGAGGAAACCTGCCAAATCACCGTACATGGTAGCATAGCCCACGGTGAACTCCGTTTTATTGCCATTGCATGTGAAAGCCCCGTTCACAGCGGATGCTATACCAGCTAAAATGCGAGACGAACGATCACGAGCTTGGATGTTTTCCTTGGCGAGGGTGGATAGTTGTAAGAAGGTGTTATACTTTGTAAAGCTAGTATTCTCTAATTGCTCAATAGTGGCACTGACACCTTCTTCAATAGGAAATACGCCGTAATGGCAACCAATATTTCGTGCTAATTGGTATGCTAAATCTTTTGTCATGTCAGAGTTGTAACGGCTTGGCATGTTGACTAAGTATAAGTTCTCCGATTTCAATACAGTGCTGTACAAAGCAGCATTGAGAGCAGAGTCTATACCACCTGAAGCACCAATGACGATTTTCTTGATACCAGTTTGTGTTAAGAATTGACGAAGGCCGTATTGCAAGGCTTTGAATAGAGTAGGATATAGGTAGGAGTTGCATGATGTGTATTATTTGAATACTGTGTATGACATGTATCATTTTTATCACATGTATTATGTTCTGGGGACGGTTGATGTACTGTGCTATCTTTGAAAGTAGCCTTGTGTTCAGAACTAGTATGTGAAAGTGGTTGCCACAAGGTATCTTTCAACAAGGTAGGACGAACGGTATTTTCAAAAGCAGGTACTTCTTCCACTATAGAACCGTTCACATCATATAAAGTAGAGCAACCGTCATAGATGCAGATATTTTTTTACCATTGTTTTTGAATCCCCACATGATTTGCGTAGGCAATCGGTGTGTTATATCGTTTGGCTTGAGCGCTGAACAGGGCGTGACGGTGTTCTTGTTTGTGGACAGTGTAAGGGGAAGAAGAACAATTCACGATTAAATCGATATGCTGGCCATTCGCTTTTGCAGATTCCACCATAAGACTCGTAGGACAATCTGGGTAATGCGTATCCCAGCTATCTTCACAGATAACAGGAGCGATGGTGAAAGCTCCGTGACGAGTGGAAATCGTAAGAGGCTGATTGATATCCGACAGGGATAGATTACGCTCTTTTCGCCACTACATTGGCGCTAGTAAAGTATCGTGGTTCATTAAAGTAGCGATAAGATGGCAATAGTGTTTTTAATCGTAAATGGATATGGCTGAGATGGATTGGTTACCAGTTGTCCTTTGGATGCTACATACAGAGCATTATATTTGCGAAGACTGCCGTCTAGATTCCGGAGACTTTCATCCACACCTACATTACCAAAGATGATCGTAAGATTGGTGTTAGCGGAGGCTTTCACAATTTCGTCACCATAATAGAGACAATCGTTTATAAAAGGCACTTGGTCCCACAAGTCGCCAACCATGTACCCGCTGAGGCATAATTCGGGGAAGATCAGGATGTCCGTGCTCACCGCCTTGGCATAGTCGATGGCATGCATCATAGATTGAAAGTTTGTAGCAGGCTCACCGTGGTGGACCTGAATTTGACCAAAAGCAATACGAATCATGGGGAACTCCTTTATTGTATAGATTAACGTGTTGATAGTTGTTGAGTATATTATAGCATTTTATGGGGATTTGTAGTGAAGCTTTTTATTGTTTGGAATTTGCAACTTATCTAACGTATATGGTATTCTTGTGTTAGATATAAATCTCTGCCGAAAATCATAGATTAAATAACATAGTTATCATAACTATAGAGGGTAGAGATAAAAATAAGCCCCAAGACCGGGACGGAAACTTGAATTAGCTGTTCAATCCTATGATTGCTGTATGAGATGTTTGATAAAAATAATCCTCAATACGGGGACGGAAACGAGAAGTCTCAAAGCGAGCTTCGATAAGAATCTCTGCATCGACCGATAAAAATAACCCCCTAATATGGGGACGGAAACTGACAAATAATCTGGCAACTTCTTTCGTTGTAATCAGCTCCAGATAAAAACAATCCACAGTATGGGGACGGAAACTTATACAGCATTTGAACGTATTCATAACGTGTCATTTGGGATAAAAATAATCTCCAATGCGGGGGACGGAAAAGATGCCAACTCGTGCCAACTCTTCCTCAAATTCTTTTTATGGCGATAAAAATAATCCCCAATACGGGGACGGAAACCATGCGCCGGTGTGATGACATTCCCAACATAAGCAGAGATAAAGATAAAAATAATTCCCAATACGGGGACGGAAATTCATCTCCAGATTTGAACTTAGCAGTAGCGGGTCATAACTCGATAAAAAAATAATCCCCAGTGCGGGGACGGAAACATGATATTAGTGATGTGTGTAGGTGTTACCTTCATATGCGATAAAAATAATCCCCAGTACGGGGACGGAAACTGAACTGCGTTTTGCCTTCCATTTTTAGCGATTGCCTTAGGAATAAAAATAATCCCCAATATGGGGACGGAGCTCAACAAAAAAACTCAATATTATTATACTTATCGCTATGCGTAAACAATGCACAGCATTGTTTACGTCCCACAATACGGAGACGGATATGAGAAAGATACTAAGAGAGTTAATGCTAATCATTGAATTACTTTCTACAAAAGAATAAAAGTTTAATTGGATGCACTAGTGGCAATATATGCTTTCTCTTAGTTATGTAAAATTTTTGGTAGTATTTTATTGTAATATCACTGCCTGCTAAGATTATTGATACTCTTTGTAATAGCGTGATAGAATTAGCTAAGTAAATACAAAGATAGTAAGATGTAAAAGGAGCGATAAGATATGAATTTGTTTACCAAGTTAATCGCATGTATGGCAATGGCTTTCAGTGTACTAGGAACGACAGTATCGGATGCACAGTTTATTAAAATTGATGATGCACATATTAATTTTAAAACACATCAAAAGGATGTTAAGATGTGGTTCAGTCATGATGCGGATGAGGTGTATGTTTATCCTAAAGATGGTAAGTTAGAATTACGAGCTAAAGGAAAGAAAACACAGGTGCCGACTACATTAGGGGAAGATACCTTTCGGATTAGATCCTATTATGATGTTAATCGTGATATCACCTTATATGTGATTACAGCAAGCCGATTTGACTATAAATATGATACAAAAAGTCGTACCTTTATTTATCGATATAATCGACAAACAAAAATGTGGGAAAAACTGGTAGATTCTAGCTAATTATTATTCTCCATATAAAAAGCAAGATTCTTCAATTCAGTCTTCTCAAGACTTAAGCCTGTATCAAGCAGATTTTGTGTTAGAATTTCGTAACTGGGATGATCATAGAGAGGATATGGGTATCCACTAGTTTGGAATAATAACACACAAAAATATCGAATATAAAGAAGCATATCATATTATGATAGATACGAATTGATTTATAAAAAGAAAAGGGCTTATAAACAGAAATTCTAAACAATTTATTTGGATAAGATTATTTTTGTAGATGAGTCAACCCCCTCACATCCGAAAGGACAGATATACAAATCTGATGTGAGGCTTTTTATTGCTTGAAATTTAGCAATTTATCGACTAGATATGGTATTCTTGTGTTAGATATAAATCTCCGCCGATATGATAAGAATAGTCTTAAACGGTAGTTTTGGTGAGTCTGATTGAAGGTAAGGATATCTTTATAAAGACTCCGCCGATAATCATAATTTAAACGCAATAATTATCATAACTATAGAGGGTAGGGATAAAAAAATAATCCCCAGTACGGGGACGGAAACTCGATATAATCCGCCGTATACTCATAGATTTTTACACAACCGATAAAAAAATAATCCCCAGTACGGGGACGGAAACATTTTCACAGGCCCCGGCTCGAATCCAGATTTCTTGATAAAAAAATAATCCCCAGTACGGGGACGGAAACAAAAGAAAATACTCCAACAAACATAAATACATCTGGTACATGATAAAAAAATAATCCCCAGTACGGGGACGGAAACACGCATTCGAGGTAATAGAATAAATTACACATATCTTTTACGATAAAAATAATCCCCAGTACGGGGACGGAAAACATGTTTCAGCACTAATTGCACCGCTTGTAGCGATACGGGATAAAAAAATAATCCCCAGTATGGGGACGGAAACATATAGACGCTCTCCCTCTAACGTATATCTATTGTAGTAATGATAAAAAAATAATCCCCAGTGCGGGGACGGAAACTATAACATAGTATTCTCCCTTTTCTACAATAAAAATGAATGATAAAAATAATCCCCAGTACGGGGACGGAAACCACCATCTGCGATAATGACATGATCGTTATTGCCATATACGAGTGATAAAAAAATAATCCCCAGTACGGGGACGGAAACGGTAATGTGATGCTATTACCATTCGGTAAAATAATTCGATTAGATAAAAATAAGCCCCAGTACGGGGACGGAAACTTGCCACCTTTGTATTGTATTATTGGTTTCATAAACTCCCTCGCGGATAAAAATAATCCGCAGTACGGGGACGGAAAACTGTAATGGTTCTTTCTCTTACGCATAGTACTTCTTAATGTCCGAGTGATAAAAAAATAATCCCCAATACGGGGACGGAAACAGGATATACTTACCATCTCTATTTGATGCGGTAGTAGGATAAAAAAATAATCCCTAATACGGGGACGGAAACTATTACAACAAGTCATCTAAATCGTCACCCTCTTCTTCAATGATAAATAATCCCCAATGCGGGGACGGAAACACCTTAATATCGAACTCACCATCGATGGCCTCTAATGTGTGATAAAAATAACCCCAGTATGGGGACGGAAAACCCTAAATTCATCGTTTCTTGTTCGTGATTTTTACCAATTTGATAAAAATAATCCCCAATATGGGGACGGAGTATATTCTAATAATTTTGCATTATAAGGGAGGAACCAGTATGACGACTTTATATGTGACAGAATCAGGCTCATTTATTAAACGAAAAAGGTGGACATGTCATTGTTGGTAGGAATCATGAGGTATTATTTGAAGTGCCATTTGAGGCTATTGATGATGTAACTGTATTCGATTCTGTTTATATTTCATCATCATTATTGACTGATTTTTATATCTAATGGCATTCCAGTGACATGGCTATCAGGATATGGGAAGTATTTCGGTACTTTGATTAATACAAATACTGTAGATATTCATAAGCATCAGAGACAATTTACTATGAGGGAGATAAAGAGTTCTGTTTAGCGCTTAGTAAAAAGATTGTTAATGCTAAGATAAATAATCAGGTTACTATATTGCGCCGTTATAAAACGAAATCTTCCAGATGAAACGGTTTCAACGCAGATTGATAATATTTGTTGCATCTGTAAAAAAATATATAAAGCATCTAATGTAGAAGAATTGATGGGTTATGAAGGTATCATTAGTAGACTTTATTTTGAAGGGTTAGGTAAGATTGTTCCGATAGAATTTGCTTTTTACAAAACGAAGCAAACAGCATACATTAGATCCATTTAATGCTATGTTAGGCTTAGGGTATAGTATGCTCTTTAATGAAATTATGGCGGGGGTGATTAATGCGGGTTACATCCTTTTGTTGGGTGTATGCATGCGCTTAAAAGTCGACATCCCGCTCTTGTATCAGACTTAATTGAAGAGTGGAGAGCACCTATTATTGACTCACTAGTACTTAATTTAGTTAAACGTAATATGATAGATGTCGAACAAGACTTTCAATATTCTGGTGAAGGATGCTATTTAAATGGAGAAGGAAGAAAACTGTTTTTGAATGCTTACAATAAAAAGATAAAAAGTGTAAATCAATATATAGATAGGGGCAAAACATTTAGAGAATCTATTTATAGTCAATGTAAAAGCTTATGCATCAACAATTATGAACATAGATCTTGAGCGATATATGCCATTAGAGATAAGATAAATATCTAATAAAAATAGTTTTATGAGGAAATGAATCATGAAAAAGTTTATAGTTTTGATTATTTATGATATAGTAGATAATAAGATGCGATTAAAAATGGTGAAGTGTTTGGAACGATATGGTGTTCGTGTTCAAAAATCAGCATTTGAGGCATTGTTAAATCGTAAGCAGTACGATGTTATGATTCATCAATGCAGTCGTTTAATTAATCCGAGCATTGACTCCTTGAGAATATATATTCTTGATGATTTGGTTAAGATATATACTTGGGGAATTGGTGAGCGAAAAGAACAAGATTGTGTCATATTATAAATGTATTCATGAGGGAGAAAACCATGGGGTGTATAGAATCATTGGTAAAAGGTGCCTTATTACATGATATTGGAAAAGTAGTCTATCGCGCTAACGAGGGATCTGGAGATCATTCGACGGCGGGGGCTACTTTTTTGCGTTCTTATACAGAAGATAAGGAGTTATTGAGTTGTATTCAATATCACCATGGAAAGCAATTATCTAAGGCCACTATTCCAGATACTAGCTTAGCTTATTTGGTATATGAAGCAGATAATCTCGCATCGGCTTTGGACCGCAGAGAGTTTAATGAAGGTGAAATGATTGAGGGACAAACCTTTGATAAAAAAATATACCTTTAACATCTGTATTCCATACTTTTGGTGGAAGTATTTCAAAAAGCTGAGCAAAAATATCATCTTCGTGGTCTGGATGTAGGGGCAATTATAACTATCCAAAAGAGGGGAGTATTCTAGCCACATCTGATACTTATAAAATGCTTTATCACATTGAAAGATAATTTTACAGTACAAAAGTGTAGATGATATGGCGGTGAATGAATTATTACGGGTTTATGAGGATACTACTAGCTTTGTTCCTTCTAGTACATATAAAAAAAGAAGTGGCCGATATATCTTTGTATATGCATTCTAAGTTGACGGCTATGATTGCAACATGTATGCAATTATATTTTGAAAGAGAATCATATAGAAGATTATAAAAAGTATTGCTTTTACCGATTCAAAAAGTATTTCGTGAACAAGAAACATTTATGATGATTTCTGGAGATGTGTCTGGTATACAAGATTTCATTTATACAGTACCATCAACAGGTGCATTAAAATCTTTGCGTGGTCGTTCAGTGTATTTAGAGATACTATTAGAATCTATTATTGATTCTTTATTAGAAGACTTACAGTTGACTAGATGTAATGTATTATATTCTGGCGGAGGACATTTTTTTATATACTAGCACAGCTACGGAAACAACTGTAGAGATTGTGGATTCCATAGAAGCCTCTGTGAATCAATGGTTACTTGAGCATGTAGGGTACAAAAACTATATATCGCATTTGGTATGGCCACATGTACAGGGAATGATTTAATTAATGGAGAAAAACAGCATAAACTATTTGGTGATGTTCGACAGAATAGTGATAAAGGCAAAGTATCGCGATATACTAAAGAGAACTTGGTAGATTTATTTTAATCCTAATAGTACGATTAATTCTGTACGAGAAGGGGATAAAGAATGTTCTATTTGTCATACGTCTTCAGTAGAATTAAAAACTCTATGGAGATACAGGATCATTGGCATGTCATATGTGTGATTCTTTATATCATTTGGGAGAGGTATTAGTACAGCCTGAAGAATCAGTATTAGGGATTGCTGACGAACAAGAAATATTAGAAATGCTTCCATCGATTCCAATTTATGGTGCTAATGGAGCAAACTTATATGTTATATCAAAGCACAAATTAGAAGAGCTAGGATCTAGTGCTATATGGAAACATATCTATGTCATTAATGAATCTGAAACAGGAAGCAAAGTAGCAAGCCGATTATGGATTGCAGACTATGTAAGTCGTAAATCTAATGGAGAAGTATATACATTTGAGGACTTAGCTCAGATGAGTGGATCTGAAAAGGTAGGTATGCGACGATTAGGTGTGTTAAGAGCCGATGTAGATAATCTAGGGTTTGCCTTTATTAGTGGGTTTATAAGTAAGACCAAAGAAAATCCATATCATTTTAATACATTTTCAAGGTATGCAGATTTATCAAGAGCCTTATCAATGTTTTTTAAAGTAGGTGTTAACAAAATTGTATCTGGCAATGTTAATGGTGTTGAAGATACAAAAGATACGTATCGCCTCTGGAGTGGAGATATTAGCGAAAAAGGGCATATTCATATTATCTACTCTGGTGGAGATGATGTTTTTCTAGTAGGACCTTGGGATGAATTGATTGAGGTTGCTATTGATATTCGCAATAGGCTTAAAGATTTGACGGGTGGAAAAATTACTATGTCTGCGGGTCTAGGTATGTTTACGCATAACTTTCCTATCACTAAAATGGCGGAGATAACAGGTAATTTAGAGTCAACTGCAAAGGATATGCCCGAAAAAGATAGTATCGCTTTATTTGGCTTTGATACAGAAAATGAAGGTAACACTTCACGATGTCATCATGTATATACATGGAATCGATTTATACAATCTGTACTAGGTGAAAAGTTCAATATGTTGCAGTCAATCTTAGCAATATCTAAAGAAGGACCACTTTCAGATTCATCGAAGATGCCCTTTTCAAGAAGTGCCATGTATAGAATTATGGGATTATTAGAAGAAATAGTGCGAGACCAGTCAGATACAATTCATAGAGCTAGACTGTTATATACCTTGTCTCGTATGGAACCTGAACGACCTAGTGAAGTACAATTAGAGGCGTATAGGAAATTTGTTTCTATGATGTATGAGTATACTAAGGATAAAGAAGCGACCAGAGAGTTATTGACGGCTATACATGTATTAATATATGGTCTACGTGAGAAAGGACAAAGGGAGGAATATCATGGTTGATTATGTAGCAGAAGCAGAAGCAGTGATTAAGCAGTTAAGTAGAAAAAGTAATGGCGAAATAGCTTTAAATACTAGCCAACTTCGTAAAAATTTTTATCTGCTATTACAGATGTAAAAAAATAAAGTCATTGTTGAGGTTACTAAGAGTCAAGATAAAGTTAAAAATAATTTCCCCGGAACTGCAAATGGAAATTCGTTTTCTTAAAACTTTATTTAGATATCAAGCGGACGGGAAATTGAAGAGAATAATAAAAAAACGTAGTACCTTAAATGCTGTGGAAGAATTTATTGAAAAAGCTAAATTAATTCCTCGGTTAGAGGCTATTGGTGGAAATATTGATAAGTTTAATGAATACTGCAAATATATAGAGGCACTAGTTGCATTTCATAAGTACTATTCAGCAATATCAACAAGAGATAAAAATAATAACACTAATAACAGTCGAGGAAACAGTGCTAGAGGGGGACGTTAAGTATGAGCGAAACTATTAAAAAAATGTAATTCGTGGAAAAATTATTATTCAAGGAGAATTGATTGTCAAAACAGGTATGCATATTGGCGGCGGTAGTGATTATGCACCAATTGGATCGGTAGATAGTCCGGTTGTACGAGACGTACTCACTCAAGAGCCAATTATTCCTGGTAGTTCTTTGAAAGGAAAACTTCGTACCTTATTAGCTCGTTTTAAAAGTAAACAATATATTGTGAATGATATCAAAGATGATGATGAAGTTATTAAACGATTATTTGGGTCTACAAACCCTCAAATTATTTCACGTTTGCAATTCCAAGACCTATTTGTATCCGAGGAAAGTAAACTTTTATTTGAATCTGTTGATACGGATACCTATATGGGAGAAGTAAAATTTGAAAAACACTATTAATCGAATGACAAGCGTGGCAACGCCAAGACAAATTGAACGAGTACCGGCAGGAACAAAGTTTGGATTTCAATTAGTGTATACCATTATTGATGAAACAGAGATTGAAGAAGACTTACAGACGCTACGTGACGGCTTAAATTTGTTAGAACTAGACTATCTTGGTGGGCATGGTACACGAGGCTATGGACGTGTCTCTATTAAACATATAACAGTGAAAAACATTCCCCAATAATACGGAATTAAGTGAACGTTGTGAAGCTTATTTACAAGGTTAAGGTGGTGTAATGAGATATTATATCATTCCATTTACATTCACCAGTTCAGTACATTTTTGGGAACACGAGCGAAGGTGGTTCGCTAGATAAAGTGCAACTCACAATATCTTCAGATACATTTGTATCTGCTTGTGTGAATGAAATTGGATATAATCAATCGGAAGTAGAGTGGTTTTTGGAGTCCTTACGATTAGGACATATAAAAAAATCTCAAGTCTTTTTCCCTTTTAGAAATCTGAATCGAGAGCTGGAGCTTTTTGTGCCACGTCCAATTTATATGGAAAATAAAACATATGATGCTATTACTGATGTTTCTTTACTACAAGAAAAGGTAAAAGCGACAGAGAAAAGATAAAGAAAATAGAGTATGTTCGTGCATCTAATCTATATAATGAGGATGGTCTGTATTCACCATCTGAAGTAACAGAGGAACCTTTTTGGACAGTTTCTCACATCTCAGCGAGTAGCTTTGCGGGAAGACAATAGTAAGCCTTATGTAGTAGGATCTTTTAAGTTCGTACATGATGCAGGATTATATTGTATTCTTGGGGTTACTAATGAAGAAGATATGGAAAGAGTTAAGACGATTTTTGAATCCTTAGGCTATACAGGAATTGGTGGAAAACGGAGTTCTGGTTATGGACAATTTATCTTAGAGGATGAGTGTGAGTTAGACGAAATGCCTTTATGTGGGGATGATGATGCAGCATTGTATCATTTGTTACATCAAGAAGGCCCGACATATATGTCCATTAGTGTAATTACACCTAAGGCAGATGAAATTGAAACAATGAGCCAAGGAATGTATAAATTGTTGCGGAGAAGCGGCTTTGTGTATAGCGAATCTATTTCTGCGCCCTATAAGCGAAACTCTTTTTATGCTTTACAAGAAGGTAGTTGTATGCCGTATCCATTAGAGGGGCAAATGGTAGAATTATATTCTGAGAAAAGTCCACATCCAATTTATAAAAAAATATGAAAGGTTTCTGGTTAGGGGTGAACATCGATGAGTAAAGGAATCCATACCGGTTACAATTCCATTTACATTAGAAGTAAAAACACCAGTTTCTATTGGAAATGGACAAAAGGTAACAGTCCTTGACTATATTTTTAGATAGCTCAAATCAAGATGTATATATTTTAAATCAGAAAAAATGGTTTCAATATTTGGACTCTATAGATAAACTATCTGATTATGAAGCATATATAAAACGTTATACACTAAAAACAAACAAAAAGAAACCATCTACGAATGGATGGAACGATCAATAGGTACTCCAGATGAGACTGTGTTATCTAGTGTGTCAAAGCGTCAATTACGTTGCGTTAAGAGTTCAATATCTAAGAAAACATTAAATAATGTACATTTATGTATGACGACTCTTAATGGAATACCGTATATTCCAGGCAGCACTTTAAAAGGTGTTATTATTTCTGCTGTGATAGCCTATATAGTAGAAAATAATGAAGTGTTTCGTCGGGAATGGCAGAAAAAAACTGATAGATGCTTCAAATAATGATAGAGAACTTCGTAGATGTACAAGAGATTATGGCAAAAGCTTTGGATACATTGATACTATCTTGCATCAAAAAATCTACAGGAGAAGAGCCTAGAGATGGTGTAAAAAAGCTATTTCACAGTATATCAGTGTCAGATGTTATGTTACCATCAAGTGATATAATGACTACATATATTTTACCAAGATATGATTCTGTGGCGGGTAAATATGAAAGAAATAGTTTATCTGTATATAGAGAATGTATTACGCCAGATACTAAACTAGAAGGTATGTTAAGTGTTAATGTTCGTGAACTACGAAAAGTGGGGATACACTCCATACATGAATTAATAAACATTGTAGAAACGCATACGGAACGATTATTACATCGATGGAAACAAGCGTTTAGAGGAGATGTTGAACAATCGTGTATATATAATTTAAAAGATGTGACTTGTTTGTTAGGCAGTAGTATTGGCTTTTTACATAAAAACATTACTATTACCTTTGTTTGACGATACCAGAGTTGAAGTGAATGTTGTAAAATCAGTGTTAAGTTTACAACGTGACTTTTAAAAAGCATAAACATTGGCAAGACAGAATCATTTCTCCTCGAACATTAAAGCTAACGAGATATAAGGGAAAAGATTACATATTTGGAGGCGTAAAGTTACATCTTGAAGAAAATCGAAAATTAAAGTAATAGAATTTGATATACATCTAGATACTGGGCAGAAAATTGTTCAATCTTAGGAGTGTATTACATGGTGTGATTATGTCATGCATTTCTACGGAATATGCTACATTTCTGCATACTACACAAATACCACCGTATCACCAATATGTGTACTATGATAAAGAGCGCAATACTAGTGTATGGAGAATTGCTCGCTTTAACAGAAGAATGCATAGAGGAAATGATTCATCCTTTGTGGAATATAAAGCCCAAGATAAAACTAACACAAAAGAATGGTAGTTTAATTATAGAAGATAGACGAGTTGTGTTAGAAACAGATTATGCCAGTATTGCAAAAATCATTTTTTTAGGTGACAATAAACAGTATAAGAAACTAAATATTACATTTGTAACGCCTACCTCTTTTAAAGTGAACCAAGCTTATGCTATTTTTCCCTGATATTGAAAAAGATCATGAGGAGTTTTCTAAAAAAATGGAATACTTTCAGCTCATCCGATGTATATGATGATGAAGAGTTATTCCAAGCTATGTGTGACAACATGTATGTAGCGGAGTACCGTATGCGGTTACAAAAGTTTTATTTAGAAAAGACTAAAAATACCGAGGCTTTCAAGGAAACTATACATTAATCTGCAAAAGAAATATGATTCTGTCGAATCTAGCGACCCATGTTGTGCTACTATGGATCCGTTGTCTGGTTGTGGTATTAAAGTTGCCTTAGGCATGGGGCTATGCAGTAGAATTACACGAAATAGAATAATAGTTACATATGTATATAACAACAATCCCCACATGGAATCACTTCTAATGTGGGGATATTTTATTAAAATTTTATTAGAAATACCCCATTCCATGCTATAATAAATCATACAGATATTTTTCTATCTTTCTCAAGGAGGAACTATATGTCATCCATTGCTATTATTGGTGGTACTGGTGTGTACGACCCAAATATGTTTGAAACTATGACGGAATCGTCTTTGATGACGCCTTATGGTGAGATTCATTATATGTGTGGTACTTATGAGGGCAAGACGGTGTACTTTTTAGCTCGTCATGGCCGTGATCATTCGATTCCACCGCACAAGATTAATTATCGCGCCAACATTTGGGGCTTGAAAAAGTTAGGTGTTAAGTTCATTGTATCTACTACAGCGGTAGGTTCTTTTGGATGAGAACTTTGGTCCGGGGCATTTTTGTGTTGACGGACCAATTCCTAGACTTTACGAAAAACCGTGTGAATACATTCTACGAAGGTGGCGACCGCCCTGTGGCGCATGTGGATGTGACGGAACCATATAGCCCTGAGTTGCGCGGTATTGTTGAAAGTGCCGCAAAATCCTTAGGCTTAACGGTTCACAATGGTGGCACTTCACTGCATGTACAGAGGGTCCTCGTTTTGAATCTCCTGCTGAAATTCGCATGTATGCTATGTTAGGTGGCCAAACGGTGGGTATGACGAACGTACCAGAGGTGACCTTAGCCAATGAAGCGGAAATGGCATATATGACAATTTCCATGGTCACAAACTACGCAGACAGGTATTTCTGAATCTGCTTTGACCCATGGCGAAGTGGTGGACATGATGCAACAAATGGCAGAACAATTACAATCGCTTGTGAAAGAAGTCATCAAAGGTATTGATGTTAATGCTGATTATCCCGCTCATCACCGTATGGCTGAGTATGGTGGCTTTTCAATTATAATCTATGGTGAAGAATCTAAAAGGAGAACGCCAATGCAATCTTTTAATTCGAGATATTTCCTTAGCCGCTGAAGGTCGTAAAAAAATCGATTGGGTAGCTAATTTCATGCCTACTTTGAACACATTAGGGGACCGTTTTGAAAAAAAGAACAAACTTTCAAAGGTCAAACTATCGTTGTGTCCGTCCATTTAGAGGCGAAAACTGCGTACTTATCTACAGTATTACAACGTGGTGGTGCGGATGTGATCGTCACAGGGTCCAATCCATTATCTACGCAAGATGATGTAGTCGCAGGATTGGTAGATATGGGCTTAACTGTATATGCTTGGTACAACTGTACAGACGAAGAATATACGATGTTCCTGAACAAAAGCGTTAGACCATAAACCTCATATTATCATTGATGACGGCATGATTTGGTTAGCTTGTTACATACAACACGAACTGATGCAAAAGAACGTTTGTTGGGCGGTAGTGAAGAAACCACAACAGGTGTACACCGTTTGAAAGCCTTGGCTGAAGCGGAACAGTTGACATTCCCAATGATTGCTGTGAACGATTCTAACTGTAAATACTTATTCGACAATCGCTATGGTACAGGACAATCTGTGTGGGACGGCATCATGCGTACCACAAACTTAACAGTAACAGGTAAAAACGTGGTCGTTGCTGGTTACGGTTGGTGCGGTAAAGGCGTGGCACTTCGTGCCAAAAGGCCCTAGGTGCCCACGTATATGTAACAGAAGTAGATCCAATTAAAGCAATCGAGGCTGTATTTGATGGTTTCAAAGTATTGCCAATGGTGGAAGCTGCTAAAATTGGCGATATTTTCTGCACAGTCACAGGCTGTAAGGACGTTATTACAGAGGAACATTATTCCGTGATGAAAGACCGCGCTGTACTTTTGTAATGCAGGCCATTTCGATTGCGAAGTGAATGTAAAAGCTTTAGAAGCGATGGCTGTATCTCATGAACGAGTACGTCAAAATATCGAGGCCTACCATATGCAAGATGGTCGTCAATTGTATGTACTAGCAGAAGGTCGCCTTGTGAACCTAGCAGCAGGGGATGGACATCCAGAGAGAAATTATGGACTTGTCCTTTGCTATGCGAGCATTAGCAGAGAATACATTTTGCACCATGGGGCAGATATGGCAGACGATGTGCATGTATTGCCATATGAAGTGGACGCGGAAATTGCGAAACTGAAATTACAATCCATGGGCTATGACTTAGATACATTGACACAAGAACAATATGATTATTTGTATACAGTTAACTAACTACGTAGTATAGGGGGCGTATAGTATGGAAGTAATGGAGTCATACATTAAATCTTTTGAAGGATTAGAACCATATGATGGCATTGCAGAAAGAACATTATTACACAGCCTAACTGCTAACAACTAAATAAAAATAGTCTCACACATAATTTGGTGATGAGGTATTGACTTTCATCACCATTTTTGTATTCAAAAAAAGATATTTGTCTACTATATAAATACAAAAATAAGGAAAATATACGCTATGGGTTTACTAAATTAACTCATAAACAAATTCTTATATTTATATTTGACAAACTACTCACGTTACATTCATAATAGGAAAGCATAGATTTTCTATAGTATTATCACTTGCTCTTTAAATTGATAAAGTAAAAAGATGAAGGTGGCTTTTCACAGTAAGAAAATCCAAAACGAGGAGTTTTTAAAAAGGAAGGGTGTAACATGAAAAAATCCATGTTCAAACGTGCACTAGCATTGGGTGCTACGGCTATTTTAGTCTGCATGATCGCCGGTTGCGGTGGCAATAGTTCATCAACAAACAATGCAAATGAAGCAAAAGTAGCCTTATTGATCTACCACATCTGGCGCAGCATGCCTATGGCGAATCCATTAAGAATGGTGCAGAGTTAGCAGTAGCTCAAATTAATGGTGATGCTAATAATGTAAAAATTAATTTGTTAGTGGAAGATACAAAAAGGTGACAAAAACGAAGCGATCAATGCGATGAACAAAAGTGATTGCAAAAAGATAAAAGTCGTAGCTGTCATTGGACCCTATGTTATCTGGCGAAATGATGGCAAAGCAGGCCCGATTGCCAATAAAAATAAAGTAGTAGCATTGGGTACTTCTACAACTGCAGAAGGTATCACTGATATTGGAGATTATATTTTCCGTAATGCTGTACCAGAATCTTTGGCAGTAGACGCAGCAATTCGTCAATCTCATAAAGTATTAGGTTTCAAAACAGCAGCGATTATGTATTCCAACAACAATGACCAAATGGTTTCTGTAAACAATACAGCGAAAAAGCATTGGAATCTGAAGGGGTTCAAATTGTAGCGACAGAAACATTTGCTGATAAAGATACAGATTTCTCTGCACAGTTGACTAAAATTCAACAAGCAAAACCTGATATCATCATTGTTGCTTCCTTGTACCAAGAAGGGGCATTGATTATGAAAAAAATGCGTGAACTTGGCATGAACCAACCAGTAGTAGGTTCCAATGGTTTCAACAGCCCAGCGTTCATTAAAAATGCAGGTGCCGCTGCTGATGGTGCGATTGTAGGTACACCTTGGTTCCCAACAAAGATGACCAAAAGTTCGCGACTTCCGCAAAGCCTATGTAGAAAAGTATGGCCATGAACCTGACCAATTGCAAAAGACAAGCATATGATGCCGTGTTCTTGTACGAAGCGACTTTTAAAAGCGCAGGTTCTACAACAGATCGCGAAAAATTCCGTAACGCATTAAAAAGGCATTACAGACTTCGTAGGGTAACTGGTAAATTCAATTCAACGAAAAACGTGATCCATCTATGGAAGTTCAAGTTTTACAAATTAAAAAAACGGTCAGTTCGACGCATTACAAAAAAATAGGAGTTAAACGATGTTTTTACAGCAATTAGTGAATGGCCTTACTTTTAGGCAGTCTCTATGCAGTATTAGCGATCGGATTGACACTTGTGTTTGGTGTGTTGAACATCATCAACATGGCTCACGGAGGCATCTTTATGATAGGTGCCTTCGTGGGTTTATTTATGGTGACAGTCTTTGAAGCTAATATCTTCGTAGCCATCCTTGTGGCTATGCTCGTAGGGGCAATTCTTGGATATTTGTTAGAGTTTGTGGCACTTCGTCCACTTCGCAAAAATGTATCCCATTTGGCGCCATTGATTTCTACGATTGGTGTCTCTATTTTTATTGAAAGTGTAGCCTCACTTGTGTGGGGCCCTCAAACACGTTCATTCCCAACAGATTTCATCGGTGGACTTATCGATTTTGGGATGTTCAAAATCTCCATGGTTCAAAATCATTGGCCTTGGCGTATCCATTGTGTTAATGTTGATTCTAAATGTACTCATTAAAAAGACTAAAAATCGAGTAAAGCTATCCGTGCCGTATCCTTAAGCACGGAAACAGCATCTTTATTGGGCATTAACCCTACTTTTAGTTATTTCTGTAACGGTCATGTTAGCCTCTGCTTTTAGGTTCTGCATCTGGCTATTAGTTGGCTTATCTTTCGATGCCGTAGAGCCTATGATGGGTGTTGTCATCGGCTTTTAAAAGGCCTAGCCGTGTTAATCCTTGGTGGTCTTGGTAATATTACTGGTGCCATGGTAGGTGGATTCATCTTAGGTGTATCCGAAGTATTCTCCGTAGCTTATGGGGCATCGTCCTACCGTGATGCTGTAGCCTTTGGGTTAATCATTCTCTTATTGTTCTGGAGACCACAAGGGTTATTCGGATCCAAAGATAAGGGGGACGACCATGAGTGAAATTTTTAAATCCATATTATTTACAAATTGTGATGTTCTTCATCATCAATGCCATTATGGGGATTTCCATTTTCTTCACCCTTTTCTACAGGGCAGTTGACATTGGGTGCAAAGAGGTTTCATGAGCGTAGGTGCCTACGTGGGGGCCTTGCTCACTCTGAAAGCAGAGATGCCGATTCCGGTGGCCATCTTTGTCGGTGGTATCGTAGCTACTTTAGTAGCCATTGTGATTGGACTTCCTACAACACGTTTGAAAGGATTGTACCTTGCCATTGCTACCCTAGGTTTTGGTGAAGTAGTGCGTGTTATTTTCTTGAACTTAGAAGTGACACATGGCGCGTTGGGTCTTTCGGGGATTCCAGCTATTGCCCAAGAATTGACGAACTATGTCTATGAATTTGATATGGATGGTTTGTTAGATATCGATGCATTAACATGGGGTAAATTTGTTGACCATTATCATCTTGTTGGTGATCCTCGCATTGATTATCTTATTCTGCCTACGCATCCACAATAGTCGTGTAGGTCGTGCATTCCAAGCTATTAAAGCAGATGATCATGCAAACGAGAGTTGATGGGTATCAATGTGGTGTATTACAAAATGTTAGCCTTTGTCATCGGTGCTTTCATTGCGGGCATTGGCGGGGGTTGTATGCACATATTACAAACTTCATCAACCCTACAGATTTTTAGCTACCACAAAGTAGTACAAATCTTGTTGTTCCCAGTATTTGGTGGCTCCAATGTAGTATGGGGCTCTGTACTAGGTTCTTTCATTTTGACATTGTTGCCAGAAGTGTTGCGTTTCTTAGCAGACTATCGTGATATTATTTACGGTGCTCTATTAGTCATCTTGATGGCTGTTCGTCCAGACGGTATTTTTAACAGAAGATTTGATGGATAAAATCTACCGTAAATTGGGAGTGAAACAAAAACCATACATTCCAGAAACACAAGTATTAACGGAACGCTTTGAAGCTTATAAAGCACAAAAGCAAGTCTGGTCAAGAATAGGAGGGTACCATGCTATTACAATTAGATGATGTAAGTAAAAGCTTTGGCGGTGTGGTCGCCTTGACAGGGGTTACTTTCCAAGTGAACCAAGGAGAAGTCTTTGGTGTTATCGGGCCCAAATGGTGCGGGCAAAACAACATTGTTCAACTTAATTACAGGTGTGTTTCCGGTGAGTACTGGCAATATTGTCTTTGATGGTATGAATGTAGTGGGCATTAAACCACATCGTACGGTGGAGATGGGGATTGCTAGAACGTTCCAAAAATATCCGTTTATTCGGTAATATGACGGCCTTGGAAACTGTGTTGACAGGCATGCATTGTCGTACAGGGTTCTGGTGTGCTGTCTAGTTTCTTTCGTACAAAACGCCAACGCATCGAAGAAGAGCGTTGCCGTGGTATTGCCTATGAGTTTTTAAAACTGGTTGGCTTAGAAGAAGATGCGGAAGAAGTAGCTACATCCTTACCATATGGTAAGCAACGCCGTTTAGAAATTGCTCGTGCCTTAGCAACGCATCCACAGTTAATCTTGTTAGATGAGCCTGCGCATGGGTATGAATGATAGCGAAACAGAAGTGTTGCGCCAATTGATCGGAAAAATCCGTGATTTAGGTATCACTGTTGTAGTCATAGAACATGATATGGCGTTGATGATGAATATTTGTGATCAGCTTAGCCGTGTTGAACTTTGGTAAAAAGATTGCAGAAGGCACACCACAAGAGATTCAAAAATAACCCAGATGTAATCGAAGCGTACTTAGGAAAGGAGGAATAATATGTTAAAAATTGAAAATGTTGTGGTGGATATGGTCACATTACAGCGTTGAAATCCATTAACCTAGAAGTTCCTCAAGGTTCTATTGTATCTTTGATTGGTGCTAATGGTGCCGGTAAATCCACAACTATGCGTTCTATCATGGGCCTAGTAAAACCAACAGAAGGTCGCATTACCTTCGAGGGGAAAGATATTACATCTATGAAGACACATGATATTGTGAAAGCGGGTATTTCCCTCGTTCCAGAAGGTCGCCAAATTTTTGCAGGACATGAGTGTCTATGAAAATCTAGAGATGGGCGCCTATATTCGTAAGGATGCTGAAATCGTTGATGATATTAAGAAAGTATTCAAACGGTTCCCTATTCTTGATGAACGAAGCTACCAATTAGGCGGTACCTTATCTGGTGGACAACAACAAATGCTTGCCATTGGTCGTGCTTTAATGAGCCTCGTCCTAAATTGTTGTTATTGGATGAACCATCCATGGGTTTGGCGCCGTTAGTAGTGAATGAAAATTTTGAAGTAATTAAGGAAATCAGCGCCGAAGGGACCACAGTATTGTTAGTAGAGCAAAAACGTACGTCAAGCATTGAAAATCGCTGACTATGCATACGTACTAGAAACAGGTAAAATGGTACTTTCAGGACCAGCCGAAGAAATTCGTCACGACCCTAGAGTGATGGAAGCATACCTAGGTGGCAAAGTAGAGTAACATAAGTAGTTAGTTTACCGTATCACATATAGGATATAAGAATAGCAGATATGCAACAAGCTAGTTGTATATCTGCTTTTTATATTGATACTTTCAAAGTTGAAGAAAAACCCTAACTGTGTCGAAAAACTATTGTGTATACATGAGCTACAAGTCTTGTGAAGCGCGCAATTTTTGTAAACTAGTAATATAGGATTAAACAAATATGTGACAACTATGGAAAGGTGTTTACTATGAGCATGGCGAAAAGAAAACAAGCGCGTGGAAAAAAAGCAAATGATGCGATCTTTGCTACGAATTCACAAGCGCAAGCGACGGTAAAACAATATGGAAAAGAGAATGTGTTGAACGGTACTGTGGGAGCTATTCTCGATGAGCATGGTGATATTGTATTCATGAAAGTGGTAGAAGATGAATTTCGTAATTTACCACGTAATGAATACATAGCGTACGCACCGATTGAAGGGTTGCCAGAGTTTATTGATGCTTGCAAACAAGAGTGTTTTGGCGCCTCTCGCCCCGATGCATATATCGAAGGGATAGCGACTACTGGAGGTACTGGTGGCATTCATCACATCGTGCACAATTACAGTGAAATCGGCGATAAGGTGATTACTGCTGATTGGTATTAGGGGTGCCTATAAGCAAATTTGCCGAGACAATGGCAGAACCTTGGTGACATATCCATTATTTGATGATAACTACCATTTCAATTTTCCAGCTTTAAAATTGTTGGCACTAGAATTAGCAGAAACACAGGAAAATATTGTAATTCTCATCAACACACCGGGCAATAACCCGACAGGGTTCTCTCTTTGTGAAAGTGATTGGGACAATGTGTTGAACTTCTCTAAAGAATTAGTAGCTAAGGGAAAAATAAAGTTATCATCGGCATCGATGTGGCGTATATTGATTTCTCTGGTCCTAGAGAAGAAGTTCGACGATTCTTTAAAAAGTTTGAAAGATTGCCGAAGGAAATTTTAGGCATCGCTTGCTACAGTGTTTCCAAAGGGTTTACTATGTATGGACAACGGGTAGGTTGCATGCTTGGCATTACTTCAGATCCAGAGGTGGCACAGGAATTTTTCGACATCAACCAAATGACATCTCGTGGCACATGGTCTAATATTAATCGACCAGCTATGCGAACAGTGGCTAACATTGTACATGATCCTGAAAAAGATGAAACGCTATGAAGAGGAGCATCATTTCTATTCTCAGCTAATCGAAGAACGAGCTGATATCTTAGAAAATGGAAGGGAAAGAAATTGGATTACCGATGTTGCCGTACATGGGTGGATTCTTTTGTGACCATTCCTAGCGATGAACCAGCGGTGGTAGTAGAAGAGTTGAAAAAAGAGCATGTGTATCTCATTCCAGTTTCAAAAGGGGTGCGTGTGGCAGTATGCTCCATTCCGAAATACCAAATTAAAGGCTTGGCAAAATGTATTTATGAGGCTATGAAACGAGTAGGACAGTTATAAAATAGTAGGATAAATATAGTTGAATATGACATATATCTGTTAAGAAAAGACGGGTGAATCTATGATTCACCTGTCTTTTTGCGTATTTGATGAATTTTTCCACATTTTTATTAATACTTTTTTTATACTCTAGTCATTGTAAGAGGAAAATGCTTAATTTTTTGTAGCAAATAGATAAATTGAAGAAAAAAATGGAAAAAAATTCCTCCACTTTTTCCCCACCAGTATATTTTGTGAAAAATGTTCGATATTATATCTAATATACGAACATATACATAAATATTTAGAGGTGTGTTCGCTTTTAACGGATTGTAGGAAAAAAATTGTATAAATATCTATAAATTGGGTGGTTATTTTTGTTGTGAAAAAGTGGGGGAATTGTGGTAAAATTTACCATATAGTGGTAAATAGGGCAAATAGGTGAGAGAAAAGGAGGTGTCCTTGCTATGTTTAAAGGTGAATTTTTCACATACAATCGATAGTAAAAGGGCGCATGATCATTCCCGCCAAAAATGCGTGAACAACTAGGAGATACCTGTGTTGTGACTCGATATTTTGACAATACCTTAGCCATTTATACCCAAGAAAAATTTGATGAAATAGCAAAACGATTAAGTTCTAAAAGCTCCAATAAGGCGAACCAACGTAGTTTGGTACGGTTCATCGTAGGCGGTGCGCTGATCTTGAATTCGATAAACAAGGTCGTGTATTGATACCAAGTAATTTGCGAGCTCATGGAGAGCTAAAAAAGATGTCATTGTGGTTGGTAATGGCGAGCGCATAGAAATATGGAGTAAAGCTCGTTGGGAAGCTTATAACAAAGAAATTTATAGCAACATCGAGGCAATGGCAGAAGAACTTGATTTGGATGATATTGGATTTTAAGTGAGGAATTATGGACTTTCATCATGTGAGTGTATTACTCAATGAAACGCTAGACGGATTGGCGATTAAGCCAGACGGAACCTATGTAGATTGTACGTTAGGTGGTGGGGGACATTCCCATGCCATCGGTGAGCGCTTGTCTACAGAGGGATGATTGTTGGCTTAGATCAAGACGTAGCGACATTAGAGGCGACCTCTAAGCGATTAGAAGATTTGTCTTGTCAGGTGAAAGTCATTAAAAACGAACTTTTCCAACTTAAAAACAAGCCTTGCAAGAGGCTGGCATTCATGAAGTAGATGGATTTGTCTTTGACTTAGGAGTCTCTAGTCATCAGTCTGGACACGGCGGAACGGGGGTTCTCCTATATGCAGGATGGGCCTTTGGATATGCGCATGAATCAAAGCGGAGCTTTGACGGCGGAAACAATCGTCAACACCTATTCCAGCGAGGAATTGTATCGTATTATTTGGGACTATGGTGAAGAGCGATGGGCAAAACGAATTGTGCAGTTTATCCTAGAAGCTCGTGAGGAAGAACCTATCACTAGTACGAGTCAATTAGTGGATATCATCAAACGTGCGATTCCCGCCAAGGCGAGACAAGAAGGACCACACCCAGCAAAACGGACATTCCAAGCCCTTCGTATCGAAGTGAATCAGGAATTACAAATTTTGCATGATGCCTTTGTGGATGCTGTATTTATGCTGAAACCAAAGGGACGCATCGCGGTGATTACCTTCCACTCTTTTGGAAGATAGAATCACAAAACAAACTTTTAAAGAATTAGCCCAAGGGTGCACATGTCCACCGAGTTTACCGATGTGTGTGTGTCATCATGTGCCAACAGTGAAAAGCAAAAAAATAAGGCCATAGAGCCAAGTCAACGAGAAGTAGAAGAGAATCCACGGGCCCGCAGTGCCAAGTTAAGGGTAGCCGTGAAATTATAGTTTGGAGGAATGAGCATGCTAGTACGAAAAGCTGCGTATTGGGAACAATCAGCACCGTATGTAGAACCAGTCAGAAAAAGAAAAAAACGAAAGCACCCGCCTTTATTTTGGATATGACTCAGATATGAGACAGTGCATGTGGATCACAGTGGTGGACTTGTACTAGGTATCATTTGTTTATTGTTGACCGGTGTAACTGAAAAACACGAGAAAAGAAACAGTAAAGTTACAAGAACAAATTGTTTTTGAAAATCGTACCAATTACGAGTATAATTTAGAGTTAGCAGAACTAAAATCTCCAACGCGCATTCAAAAAATTGCGCAAGAAAAACTTGGCATGGTCTTACCAGACAATTTCGTTTACACTAGTAAGAATACAGTAGAAGAACGAAGTGTTACGATGAAAAAGGATATTAGAGAATGATGAAGGCAGTCCTTTTGGGTCGCTTTTACTATGATTGGAGGAACCCCTATGAAACGAGTGGAAGACATTGTAAAGGTCATATCTCCTATACGAGTGGAAGGACCACAAACAGCAGAAGTTTGTCATATTACAGCAGACTCTCGCACAGTACAAGAAGGTAGCCTATTTATTTGTTTAGTGGGCGCTACTGTTGATGGTCACAGCTTTGTAGAAAAAGCTGTACAAGATGGTGCAGTAGCCGTTGTGGTGTCTAAACCAGTGACAGTTCCAGATCATGTGGCTGTTATCTATGTGGAAGATACTAGACAGGCTTTGCAAGCGACGAGTGCCATTTTTCTATGACTATCCAGCATCTAAAATGCGCATGATTGGTGTAACAGGGACGAATGGGAAAAACGACAACAACTCATATCATTGCCCATTTGTTGCGTTCTCAGGGCTATACAGTAGGTGTCATAGGAACAGTTCATATTTTGATTGACGATCAATCCTATCCCATCCACAATACCACGCCAGATGTGGCAGACTTACAGCAAATTTTACAACAAATGGTGGATGCTGGGGTAACCCATTGCATTATGGAAGTGTCCTCTCATGCCTTAGCCTTGGGTCGTACAGCGGTGTAGAATATGATACAGCAGTCTTTACGAACTTAACCCAAGACCATTTAGATTTCCATAAAACATTTGATAATTACTTAGCGGCGAAGGCTAAATTATTTAAACAAGTGAGCGCCTCTTATCAGGTGAAAGAAGGTAAAGGTGCAGTTATCAATGTGGATGATGCCTATGGTCAATCCATTGTAGATGTGACAACATCACCGATGATTACCTACAGTACAGAAGGTAAAGGTTCCATGAATGCCTCTGACTTAACAGTAACGGCTAAATCGTCTCAATTTACATTGAATTATGACGGAAAGTCCTATCCGATTTCCACCAAAATTGCGGGTATGTTCAATGTGTATAACACATTAGGCGCTGTGGGAGCTACTTTGTATGAAGGGCTATCTATGGAAGCTGATTGTGAAAGGGTTAGCTACTTTCACAGCCGTGCCAGGTCGTTTTGAACTGATTGAAGAAGGTCAAGATTTTGCGGTAGTGGTTGACTATGCGCATACGCCAGATGGGTTGGAAAATATTTTACAAACGGCGAAGAAAATTAGTGGAGAATCGTATTTTTAGTTGTATTTGGTTGCGGTGGTGACAGAGATGCTACAAAAACGACCAATTATGGGTCACATTGCTTTCGCACAATTTGGGGATCGTGTATTTGTGACTTCCGATAACCCTCGTACAGAAGATCCAGTACAAATCGTAAAAGATGTGGAAGTAGGCGTTCGAGAAGGATTGCATGATGACGTAACCTATGAAGTCATTGTAGACCGTCGTGAAGCGATTCATAAAGCCATTGCTGAAGCGACAACTGGTGATGTAGTGATCATTGCTGGTAAAAGGCCATGAGGATTATCAGATTTTGAAAGATGAAACGATACATTTTGATGATCGCGAAGTAGCTCGTGAGGCGTTAAAGGAGAGATAATATGGCACAATTTACAGTGCAAGAAGTAGTAGAAGCCACACAAGGGCAGTATACTGGCTCACAAGAAGTATCCTTTGCGGATGTGTCTACAGATACGCGTACCATTGGAGAAAATGGGCTTTTTGTGGCGTTGGAAGGCATGACATTTGATGGCCATGACTTTCTGTCTGTAGCGAAAGAAAAAGGCGCTACGGGAGCGGTGGTGAAACGTGGGAAAGCTATTGAGGGCTTAGTGTGTATCGAAGTAGATGACACATTACAGGCGTACCAACAACTAGCGACCTATCATCGCAGACGCTTTCCTATTCCAGTGATTGGGATCACTGGCTCTTCAGGGAAAACGACGACGAAGGAAATGATTAGTGCTGTTTTAGAGATGGCTTTCACCGTGTTAAAGACAGAAAAACTATAATAATGAAATTGGTGTGCCTAAGATGTTATGCAGTTGACGGAAGACCATGATGTATGCGTTCTTGAAATGGGCATGCGTGGGCTAGGGTCAGATTGCAGAGTTGGCAGAGATTGCAGAACCTACGATGGGTGTTATCACGAATGTAGGGACTAGCCATATTGAACTCTTAGGGTCCCAAGAAAATATCGGTAAAGCGAAACAAGAATTAATCGACGCCTTGCCAAGTACAGGAGCGGCTGTATTAAATCACGATGATCCATTCGTATTACCTATGGCAAAAGCCACAACTGCAAAGGTGCTTACCTATGGTATGGATACGGAGTCTTCAATACAGGGGAAAGATCTTACCTACACGTCGAAAGGGATTAACTTTGTGGTCTGTGAGAGGGGAAGAGTGGAATGTATTCTTGCCTATGATCGGCATTCACAATGTGTATGATGCATTGTCTGCTATAGGGGTTGGCCGAATTTTAGGGGTACCTCGTGAAGAGATTGTACAAGCTTTCAAAGAGTTTCCCGGCATTCCAATGCGACAAGAAATCGTGTCATTTCCGACTTTTACAGTCCTCAATGACACGTATAATGCAGAACCCGAATAGCATGGAAGAATCCCACGCGCTATGGGGCAATTACAGGGAAACGCAAGATTGCTATGCTCGGTGATATGCTAGAACTTGGAGAGCACTCCAAAGTGGCTCATGAAGCCATTGGCAAGGTCCTTGTGGAAGAACAATACGACATGGTATTCACCTTTGGGGATATGATGAAGCAGGCTGCCACCGTAGCAAAACAAGGTGGAGTACCTTATGTGTATGTAGGGAAAAGTCATTTAGATATTGCCAATGCCTATTATGAAGTGCGACAAGAAGGCGATGTGATTCTTGTAAAAAGGATCGCGTGGTCTAAAAATGGAACGTATTATAGAAGATTTTTAAAGAACGACATGAATAAGTAAGGAGATATGGTACATGAATATGGAATATGGAATAGCCTTTGCGTTAGCCCTAATCAGTACATTGGTATTAGGTAAGATAGGGATTCCCTTATTGCAACGTTTGAAAGCACAACAGTCGATTCGTGAAGAGGGACCACAAGCGCATTTGGCAAAAGCCGGAACACCGACTATGGGTGGTCTATTTATGATGTTGGCATTAGTGTTGACCATATGCATTGTACCGCCGTATTCAGTGACATTGTGGATGTTATTATTCCTCACATTGGGTCATGGTTTGTTGGGGTTTAGCGACGATTTCATTAAAGCTGTGAAACGACGCAATTTAGGCTTAACAGCAAAACAAAAACTAGCGGGACAAGTAGTGCTAGCGATTCTATTTTTGCTATATTTCTACAAACTATGCAGACATGCCTACGACCTTGTGGATTCCACTGGTGGATATCACAGTTGATTTAGGTATTGCCTATTATATATTGGCCTTATTCATCATTATCGGGACTACAAATGCGGTGAATTTAACAGACGGCTTAGATGGCTTAGCAACAGGTATTTCTGCGATTGCCGGGGCGACCCTATGCAGTGGTGGGACTCTTAGTAGGTTCCCTAAGTGTTACCTTTTTGGTATTATAGTAAGTGGAGTTTGTTTGGGATTCTTATACTTTAATGCGAATCCGCGAAAGTATTTATGGGTGATACAGGTTCACTTGCTTTGGGTGGCGCCTTTGCAGGCATGGCCATCGCTACGAAAACAGAAATATTGCTAGTCATTATTGGCTTTGTCTTTGTAGTGGAAGCTTTATCTGTTATTTTACAGGTAGCCTCTTTCAAAACGAGGGGAGTCCGTATTTTCCGCATGAGTCCAATTCACCATCATTTTGAATTAGGTGGATGGAGTGAACGGAAAGTGGTATACGTATTCTGGGCGGTGTCCTTGGTGACATCTCTCTTGGGGATAGCAGTATTAAGCATGAAATAATATAGATTACGGCTCTATTGTCAGAGCCGTTATTCTTGCATATAGGGTTAGGTGATACAATGGATTATTCAGGTTCTACTATATTGGTACTTGGTGCTGGCCTCAGCGGTATTGAGTGGCACATACATTGGCTAAATTAGGCGCCAATGTAACACTTAATGATTACAAATTGATTGAATTTGATGTTAGTGAAAGTAAGAAATTTGAAGAGGATCATATTCGGGTCATAACGGGCCAACAGGATTTCATTTTGTTAGAAGGCATGGATCGTGTTGTGGTGTCCCCAGGGATTTCTCTGGAAATTCCCATCATTAGTGAAGCAAAAAAACGACATATTCCCGTGGTGGGAGAAGTAGAAATTGCCTATGAAGTGTCAAAAGCACCTATCCTAGGAGTGACAGGTACCAATGGGAAAACAACGACTACATCTTTATTAGCGGCGGTGTTGAGAGAAGCACAGTGGGATGTGTATGTAGGTGGCAATATTGGATATTCTCTAAGTGAACAAAGCCTTAGCTGTGCCAGAAACAGGAGTGCTAGTGGCAGAACTTTCATCGTATCAATTGGAAAGTATCGATAAATTCCGCACGAAAGGTGCTATATTGTTGAATGTCACACCAGACCATTTGTTGCGACATAAAACAATGGAGCGCTATCAAGCTGACAAAAGAAAATATTTTTTTATCAACCAAGAATTGGGTGACTGGACTGTCCTTAATATAGATGCCCCACTAGTAGTGCTGGTATGGCAGAACGGGTGAAAGGAAAAGTCCTTAGTATTAGTCAAACGCGAACTGTTACAGATGGAGCCTATTTCGAAGATGGCACCTGTTATGCATCCTTGCATGGAACAGCGGTACCGGTGATTACCACAAAAGATATTCATATTCCGGGAGCCCACAACATTGAAAACATTTTAAGTGTCATCGCATTAACCTATGCACTGGGTGTTAAGGTGGAAGATATATATCGCGCCATCGCCAAGTTTCATGGTGTGGAACATCGATTAGAACGCATTAGAAGCTTAAATGGCGTTACCTATTACAACGATTCGAAAGCTACCAATACAGATTCTACTATCAAAAGCCTTGGAGTCCTTTACAGAACCATTGATTCTCATTCTTGGCGGTAAGGATAAGATGACGGATTTAGACGAAATGATGGCATTGGTTAAGACTAATGTGAAAGAATTGATCCTCATTGAGAGGCGGCGCGACGATTTGCGGAGGTCGCTGTAAAAAGGCGGTGTAGCTCACATTCATCGGTGTGAGTCCATGGAAGAGGCTGTATTGCTCAGTGCTCGTATTGCAGAAGAAGGGACGTAGTCCTCTTATCTCCGACTTGTGCTAGCTTTGACTGGTATGCGCGCTTTGAAGATCGAGGCGATCATTTCCGTAGATTAGTAGAACGATTGTAAGGGGGCATCTATGAATATCATGATTTCAGGTGGTGGTACGGGTGGACATATTTATCCCGCCATCACGATCTATAAGACATTACAAACTATGGTGGATGCCAACTTCCTCTATGTAGGAACAGAAAAAGGACTGGAGTCACGGATTGTGCCCAAAGAGGGGATCCCTTTTACAACCTTACCAGTACAGGGATTGCAGAGAAAGATTTCTCTCGATGCCTTCGTAACGGCGAGTAAAACGGTGAGTTCCTTGTGGAAAGCGAACCGTCTTATTTCAGAATTTAAACCCGATGTGGTAATCGGTACTGGCGGTTATGTGTGCGGACCTCTCTTGATGGCGCAGACGCTCCGTGGGATTCCCACACTCATACAAGAGCAAAATGTAGTGCCAGGGCATTACAAATAAGATTTTTAAGTCGTTTTTGTAGATGTAGTAGCAGTGGGCTATGACGAGGCAGTATCTGCTTTTCCACATGCTAAGAAAGTAGTGTACACAGGAAATCCAGTGCGACCCGGCTGTGGTATCAGCGAGTCGGGACGAAGGTAGAACGTACTTTGGTGTAGAACCAAAGCAAATAGCTATCTTGGTAGGTGGCGGATCTCGTGGTGCTCGCAGTATTAATACGGCCATGAAAGCAGTTCACGAAGCTTTCAAAGATAGAGAAGATGTAAAAATTATCCATGCCACTGGAACTGATGAATACAGTCGTGTATGTAAAGAGTGGGGATAGACAGAAGGTGCTGTGTATAGCAAGGCCTCTCATATTGTTCCGTATTTAGAAGAAATGGATATGGCCATGGCTGCAGCTGATATAGCGGTGTTCCGATCTGGTGCCATTGGTTTGGCAGAGCTAGCGGTGCGAGGCATTCCGTCTATCTTAATACCGTACCCGTATGCAGTGACAGACCATCAAACGTTTAATGCGAAAGCCTTCGTATCCGTAGAGGCGGCAGAAATGATTACAGATGCTAACTTGGATGGACCTACTTTGGTACATGCTGTTGAAAGTATGTTGGAAAAGCCCGCTACACCGTCAGCGCATGGCAGAGGCAACCCTACAATTGGGGAAACCACAAGCAGCCCATGACATTGCTAGCTTAGCAGTATCCATTATGAAATGATAGGAGGAGTATCTTCATGTTAGATACCTATAAACATATACATTTAATCGGCATTGCCGGTTCTGGCATGCGTGCTATTGCACATGTGTTAATTGAAAAAGGTTTCGTTGTATCTGGATCTGATATTCAAGAATCAGCCATTACTGAGAAATTTAGAAATGCTGGTGCCACTATTTATTTGGGCCATGATGCATTCCATGTGGAAGGGGCCGATGTAGTGATTCGCTCCACTGCCATTCACGAAGATAATCCAGAAATTATGGGCGCTAAAGAACGGCACATCCCTATTTTACATCGTTCCGATATTGTGAAAGCTGTGTTAGATGAAAGTTGCGGTATTGCCGTAGCAGGGGCACATGGTAAGACAACGACGACCTCTATGCTTGGTAAAATCTTTATGGATGCGAAGGAAGACCCTACCATCATTATTGGTGGTGAAGTAGATTATCTCAATGGCAGTAGTCATGTAGGTAAAGGTAAATACAGCATTGCCGAAGCTGATGAAAGTGACGGATCTTTCTTGCATTTGAATCCAAAGCGCATCGTCATTACGAATATTGAAAATGACCATATGGACCATTACCGAACGGTAGAAAATTTATTGCGTGCTTTCACAGAATTTTCTATGAAATTACCAGAAGATGGAGTGGCTGTTGTTTGTGGCGACAATCCATCGATTCGTCGAATTATGCCGGATATTAAACGTACATGCATTACCTATGGACTAGGTGCGGGCAATGACTATCGCATTGATAACCTTCGTATCGAGCAAGGAATCACTACATTTGAAGTCATTCATAAGGATGCTGTATTGGGTACGTTACGATTAGCAGTACCGGGACAACACAATGCACTGAATGCCTTGGGTGCCTTGGTGGTGGCCTTAGGAGAAGGGATTCCTTTTGAAGTAGTAGCTACATCGTTGCGTACTTTTATCGGAGCGAAGCGTCGCTTTGAAACAAAAAGGTCATGCCAAAGATGTGTGGGTCGTAGATGATTACGCACATCATCCAACGGAAATCGGCGCTACCATAAAAGCGACCAAAATCCTTGGAAGACCATCGTGTGGTTGTTTTATTCCAACCACATCGTTTTAGCCGTACAAAATTGTTATTACGAGAATTTGGTACTGCTTTCAAAAGAAAGCCGATGTGGTGTTCATTACGGACATTTACAGCGCTGGTGAAAAACCAGAGGCAGGCATTGATGGTATGTCAATTCCGCTTATGATTAAGGAATTAACGGGTGTGGACGTGCACTATGTGGCAGATGTGGAGCAATTGCCACAAGCTGTAGTAGAGATTGTACAGCCTAATGATTTAGTCATCACCATAGGGGGCTGGCAATATCAATCAATATGGACCTAAACTATTAGCTTTATTGGAGGAAAAAAATAAAGTGAAAGAGAAACGTATTATTGTCCTCATGGGAGGACCATCAAAAAGAGGCAGAAGTATCGAGGAAGAACAGCTGCGACCATTGCAGAGGCATTGCAAAAGCAAAGGGTATACAGCAAGTACATTGGAATGTAATCCATCGACAGTTGTCCGAGATTTGCAAGATTTGCAATGCGATGTGGTATTCAATGCGATCCACGGAAAAATATGGTGAAGATGGCGCCTTGCAAGGGGCTTTGGAAATGGCGGGCATTCCTTACACTGGTTCTGGCGTGATGGCTCATGCGGTGGGAATGAATAAAAATGAGTAAACACGTATTTTTAGGGGCTCATATTCCGACAGCACAATCGAAATCCTATGACTCTCAATTGCAAAGTAGAGAAGAAATTTTTAGCTAGTATTCAAGCTAAATTTTTCCGTTCCTTTTGTGGTGAAAAGCGACCAGTCAAGGATCTAGTATTGGGGTAGCCATCATTAAAAGATGCTGCAAAGATAGAGGAAGAAAGTAACGTAAGTATTAGATATTGACCATGTTATTGTGGTGGAAGAGTTTGTAGATGGCAGAGAGTTCACTGTATCTGTGTTAGATGGTAAAAGCATTGCCAGTCATTGAAATTCGTCCACATTCTGGAGAATATGACTACACTTCAAAATACACAACAGGGGCTACTGATTATTTAGTGCCGGCTCCGATCACAGAGGCTCAAGCGGCTAGAATGCAACACATCGGTGAACAAGTGTATCAACAGATGCAATGTGCAGGTGTCATTCGTGTAGATATTATGATGAATGATACAGAAGAGATGTTTGTTTTAGAATACAATACAGTGCCGGTATGACGGCTACTTCCTTGGTACCGAAAGCGACTAGAGCGATAGGCATTGAGTTTCCTGAATTATGTGAACAAATTTTTACACTCTCGTTTGGATTGCATAAATTTTAGGAGTCGCCATGAATCAAAGGGAATTTCGAGAAGAAATACATAGGGATCCTGACCACATACAACGGGAACTGCCACCTCAAGACGATGGATGGGAAGTGGTGATTGTCGATACACCAGAGGGTCCAAAACGGATGCGTCGTCGCTTAAAAGCGAAAAAGTCCCGAAACAACGGCGTTCGCCACTTTGGAAAATCGTCGTAGGGGCCGCTGTTTTAATCGGTGTATTCACATTGCCCTTGCCGATTGGACAAATCCAAGTGACGGGAACGAACCAACTTTCATCGGAAGATGTGGTAGCCATCGGTGATTTAGGGTACCCTGTGAATATATTACGGGTCAGAACGGGAGCTTTAGAAGAGCGATTGCAAAAGGATATACGAGTAGATACAGCACATGTATCCTACGCATTGCCCTTGACATTGCAAGTAGATATTACTGAGCGACATGCTATGATTGTTGTGCCGTCGCAATTTGGATTTGTCGGTATCGACCGACAAGGAATGGTCATTTCGAATGCGCCTACTATACCAGATACAACAGTGCCTATCATTTCAGGGGTACGCTTAGGAAATGCCTTGTTGGGTGACACCGTAGAAGCAGATGGCATCCGCAGTGCTATTGCGTATATGCAAGCATTTCCTGAGGAGAAACGTAAAACTATCGGAGAAATCAACATTGGTGATGCAAATCATATGATTGCCTATACCGTAGAAGGGTTGCCCATACATTTAGGTGATAGTAGCGACCTAGCAGAAAAGGCAAAAATCACAGAGGATATGTTGAAAGATATTGAGCGACGTCATGTGGTGCCTCAGTATATCGATGTGAACGTGAAGTCTCCCTATATTAAAAATGCAATAGTGGATACTTACACGATAAATAGAGATTAAAAATCGAAAAATAATAAGTCATTGCATGGCTTTCATTGATTAAAAATATATATTGTAAAATAAAAAGCAAATTATAAATGATAAGATACACTAGTAGAGTAATGTCATTGTATAGTATATGGAATATATCTCTAGTTAAGAGGAGGATCATTCGATGTCAGAATTCGCAAAAATTAAAGTTATTGGTGTTGGTGGCGGCGGCGGAAATGCCGTATCTCGCATGATTGGTAGCGACTTGGAAAACGTAGATTTCTTGGTGGCTAACACAGAGACACAAGCCTTAGATGGCACAAATGTACCAGTTCGTATTCAAATTGGTGAAAAAGCTACTAAAGGTTTAGGCGCTGGTGCTAATCCAGAAGTAGGTCGTGAAGCTGCTGAAGAAAGTCGCGAAGATATTTTGAAAGCATTGCAAGGTGCTGACATGGTATTCGTAACTGCTGGTATGGGCGGTGGCACTGGTACTGGTGCAGCTCCTGTAGTGGCTGAGTGCGCTCGTGAAGCGGGTGCTTTGACAGTAGAGCGTTGTAACAAAAACCATTCGGTTTCGAAGGTAAAAACGTAAAGAACAAGCAGAACGTGGTATTGAAGCATTAACTGGTAAAGTTGATACAATTATCACGATTCCAAATGACCGCTTATTGGGTATTATCGATCGTAAAAACATCTTTAAAAGATGCTTTCTTGACTGCTGATGAAGTGTTGCGTCAAGGTATCAAAGGTATTTCCGACTTAATCACAAAACCGAGGTTTAATCAACCTTGACTTTGCTGACGTAAAAACAATCATGACTAACCAAGGGAAGCATTGATGGGTATCGGCGTTGGTGAAGGTGAAAACCGCGCTGTAGATGCTGCTAAACAAGCAATCAACAGCCCATTGTTGGAAACTTCCATTGACGGTGCAAAAGGCATCTTGTTAAACATCACTGGTAGTGAAGAATTAAAAGCTTATTCGAAATCAATGAAGTCGCAGAAATTATCTCTGAAGCGACGAGATCCAGAAGCAAATATCATCTTCGGTTCTGTTATCGATGAAAATGTAGGCGACAAAGTGTATATCACTGTAGTAGCTACTGGTTTTGGTGATCAAGGTTCTTCCAATGGTTTCGCTCGTAAATCTCCATTTGGTGCTACAGGCGGATCTCCAGAAGTACCAGCTTTCATGAAACGATAAGAAACTGAACCATAGGAGGATACTATGAAAAAGATTTTAGTTGTAACAGCGGTATTAGGAGCTTTCGCGGGCAGTGCTTTTGCAGCCTCCGTACCAGTGACAAATATCTACCCTGGAGAAACAAAAATTCAGGCAGAGTATTCTATTACTAATAAAACAGCCAATGATTCTAAACGTAGAAATGGATTTGGTGTGTCTGTAGAACAAGGATTGAGCAATACAACAGCAGCGCAATATTCTTTCAATAAAGTGCGTCGTACAGGTGCTAATATTAATGATCACCAATTGACAGGCGCTTATGCAGTACATCCAAATGTGAATGTATATGGTGCAGGTACGTATGTGGATATGGGTGACAAGCACAGTGGCTTTGGATACCAAGCGGTGTGATTGGACATACGCAATTGTCTGATAAAGTGGAAGGGTTCGCAAAAATTGGACTTGGAAACGATATTAAAGGAACCTATCAAATCGGTGCCACATATGGTCTTCAACCGGTATTGACTTAAACGTCTATTATGAATACGATCAATACAATATGAATCACAACAAAACTGATGTGAAAGGCTTGCATGCGGTGTAGGCTATTCCTTCTAGTATAGTGAATAGGATGACAACAGCCAAGGTAGTGTGACTATCTTGGCTGTTTCTTATGTAACGGTGTTTTTCAGGTCTGAAAGGGTTATATGAGTAATCATTCAATGTTTGTAAACGAAATATTTGAAAAATAAGTTGACTATATGTAGTTTGATTACTATAATAAAGGTGTAACAGAATGTAAGAATCATGTACTTTGTAAGATCCATTATACCCATATAATGGGGGAGGAGGCACTATGCATACACTATGTAAGGGCTTGGCAAGTATAAGAGAAATACCTGATACTGTAATTGTACATAATGTACAATACAAACGAAGTAAAAAATCTCCAGAGTTGGAGATCAATTACAGTCCAAGGAAGAGAGAACATGTTGTAACTGTATCTAATACAAAGGGGACTATTGTGTCTACTATGTATGAACGTGCACATGAATTGTATGACCATCACAATGAAGTGTCTATTGATGAATTTCCTCAAGTGTGGCATGGTGATTTGAAAGATAAGACGCGTACAAAATTTGTATTTACAAAAGAGTCTATTCTAGAGTACGTGCATGCTGTTCAAGATTTGAACCCAGTGTACTACGAAGAAGTTCCATCTGTTCCGGAGTTAATGATTTTGACGCATATGGCGCATCATGTATTGGATGAAGAGCTTTTACTTCAACTCGATATTACGTTTACAGCTCCATTCTATGGAGGCGATGTAATTTCTGTAGAAAAATATGATATCCGTGCAGAAGGTCGTTTACAAAAAGGCTCTTGCGAATTAGTAGGAACCCATGGGGGACGAGCTACCTGCAAATGGATTTACGGCAAGGAGTTATTGAATGATAAAGACTAAAGAATTAACTAAAATGGCTTTATTAGTGGCTTTGGCTTGTGTCATGGCGCAACTATCTATTCCCAATCCTATGGGGGTAGGTATGATTTCCATGATTACTATTGCACTGTGCCTAATTGGTTTATTGCTACCGCCTAAACAAGCATTTCTAGCAACCTTAGTATATGTGCTATTAGGTGCTGTAGGATTACCAGTATTTACTGGATTCACAGGGGGATGGGAAAAATTCTTGGACCTACTGGTGGATTTATCCTTATCTGGCCTATCGCTTATACAGCAGTGAGTTGCTTGAAAGGACCTGAAAAAGTTTTGTAAGATATGCAGTGGTAGCTACTGTTGTAAGTATTGTCATTACTTATGTAGCGACCGTACCATACTTCATGTCTGTAGCTAATATTCCATTTACTGGAGAAGGCTTGCAAAAAGCATTAGGTATTTTTATTCTATCCATTCGTAGTAGGGGGATATTGTGAAAAGCTGTTCTTTTCCGCGTGGGTAGCAACAAAATTAAAATTCTAAACGTAGTAGATCAAAAGGGTTCTATAATATATTATAGAACCCTTAAAAGTTTTAAAACACTCATGGCTAATTACAGATTATCTTTTTTTGATATCTAATGATTTTTATGTGTTCTAGTGCGTGCGGAACCTTGTAATAAACTTTGCAGATGGAATCGTGCGGACTTATTAAGTGCTAGTAATCTTTCGTTTTGTGGCAACCCTTGGCGAATAAATTCAGCATTAAGATTTTCAAGGTTAGATAATACTATTAATTGTTCTATTGTCGCATAATCACGAATATTACCTTTTTATCTGTGTTGTTTGTACGCCACTCTTTGGCGGTCATCCCAAAGAGTGCGAGATTCAATATATCAGCCTCACTAGCATATGTATATCTAGTATCTTGACTGGTAAGTTGGCGAGGAATAATGCATTCTTTTATAGCATCTGTATGAATTTTATAGTTAACTTTTTGAAATGGATCTTCTAACATCCCATTCGATTGATTGTTGAATTGATTCTTCTTGTTTAAGCCGTTGGTAGTCTTTAATTATATAAAGCTTAAATTCAGGAGAAATCCAAGAAGCAAATTCAAAAGCAATATCAGTGTGTGCAAATGTACCCGCCATATCGACCAGATTTGGATATAATTCCGATAGCATTTGTACTTGTAATCCATCTTTGTGGCGATAATGTAAATGAATTACTACAGCATTATTTTTAAAGGAGTCGAATTCGACCCCTTTATCCATAGTTTTTAAATTAGCGTTAGAATGTCCCGGTCATCGGTGGCCCATTAAGATATTGCCTCTCTATTTATATTTAGTTTTTGAAACTAATTCATTAACTTAAGACTTAATTCTATTATACGTTGCCTATTGCACACATATCGAGTTTACTTCTTTACTAATATAGTAACATATCGTTTAAATTTAAAAAGCCACAAAATGCTAATAAGAAAATACAAAAACGTAACATAATGATTACTTATGACGAACTTTATGATTATATTATTAGATTTTTAGTATTTCATTATAATGATGATGTAATGTGTCTTATACCGAATTGGTATACATGATGTAGTAGATGTGATTGAAAATAGCTACAAGATGTTGTAAACTAAATGTAATGATGTCATATATGGACATGAAATGAACAGTACACTTACCATCTATAAAAAGAAACTGTGACTTAATAAACTAAAATACAGTTTATTTCTAATGGCAAGTAAGAAAATATCTACATGTGTAGACCATGAACGTAAGAGAGCTTAAAAAGCTCTCTTTATATGTACACTTTTTATTCAAATGTAAGTTGAATGAGTGTTGCTCATTGTATATACATGTGAAATTTTTGGTTCGTGCCGACTTCAAGTATGGTCTGATTATTACATTACCGACATACTAAGTCGATAGGAGGAATTTAGTATGATACAGGTAATTAAACGTGATGGTACCATCGCCAATTTCGATAAAGAGAAAATCATCATAGCTATTGAAAAGGCTATGCATAGTAGTACAGGTGTGTACACGCCGAGATTAGCTCTTACAATAGCCAATGAGATTGAGGCTTATGCGGAAAAAAATGGGGCGTAATATTACGATATATGCCATCGAAGACCAAGTGTACTATAAACTCCTAGAAAACAATAACCTCGCGACGGCGCGCGCCTACGAAAAACTATAAAGCAGTGCAAGCTTTCAAACGGGTTGAAAATACGACGGACAAAGATGTATTTGGTTTTGTTGAATAAATCCAATGTGGCTGTTCTCGATGAAAACTCTAACAAAAGATGCATCCATTGTGTCTACACAACGGGATTTAATCAGTCGAGGGAAGTGAGCAAGGATATTGCTCGTAGAAAGTTGATTCCTACGGATATTGTACAAGCCCATGATAGTGGAGCCATCCACTTTCACGATATGGATTACATTATCCAGACCTATGTTTAATTGCTGTTTAGTGAATTTGGAAGACATGTTAACGAATGGTACAGTAATCAATGGAAAGCGCATTGATACGCCTAAATCCTTTCAAGTGGCATGTACAGTAACGACGCAAATTATTGCTCAAGTCGCATCAGGTCAATACGGCGGTCAAAGTATTAATGGTATCGACCGTATTTTTGGCGCCTTACGTGAGAAAGTCCTATGAAAAATATGTAGAACTTACGTTGCAAGAACAAGTAGAAGTGTACGGTATGACTCCGAATTTAGAAAAAAAGCAGAAGAGATTGCTTGGAAACGGACACAAAAAGAAGTTAAGGACGGTATTCAAACTATACAATATCAAATCAATACATTGATGACAACGAATGGACAAGCGCCATTTGTAACCTTATTTATGCACTTTGATCCGAATAGTGAACTTGCAAAAGAAGCGACTTTTAATTGATGAAGAAATTTTAAAACAACGCATTCAAGGTATCAAGAATGATGCCGATGTGTACATTACACCCAGACCTTCCCTAAGTTAATTTATGTATTGGATGAACATAATGTACACCCTGATAGTGAATACTATTATTTGACGGAATTGGTCGCGCAATGCACGGCAAAAACGCATGTATCCTGACTATATTTCTGCGAAAAATGAAAAGAAATCTATGAGGGCAATGTATTTTGCTCCTATGGGTTGTCGCTCTTTCTTGTCACCGTGGAAAAATGAAGAAGGTGACTATGTATTTAATGGTCGTTTCAACATTGGCGTAGTGAGCCTTAACTTGCCACAAATCGGCATTTTTAGCACAAGGTAAGGAAGATGTGTTCTTCGATATCTTAGAAAAACGATTGGACTTGGCGGAAAAAGCATTGTTGTTCCGCTATGAATTGTTGAAGGACGTAACTAGTGATGTGTCGCCTATTCATTGGCAATATGGGGCCATCGCTCGCTTGCCAAAAGGGGCGCCTATCCGTCCTTTACTAGAAGGTGGCTATGCGACGATTTCCTTGGGCTATATTGGTTTGTATGAGGCGACGAAACTCATTGTAGGTGATTCTAATACATCTGATGAGGGTCACCGCTTTGCTCGTAAGGTGATGGAACGCTTGCACAAGGCTACGGAAACATGGCGCAGTAAACATAACATCGGGTTCGCTCTCTATGGTACGCCTGACTGAAAGTTTGACAAATCGTTTTTCCTCCATTGATAGAGCACGATTTGGAGAAATTCCAGATATTACCGATAAAGGCTATTACACCAATAGCTATCATGTTAATGTGCGTGAAGAAATCAATGTATTCGATAAATTTGCTTTTGAATCGGAGTTTCAACGATTATCTACAGGTGGATGTATTTCTTATGCGGAAATTCCTAATATGAACAACAATATTCCTGCCTTATTGACGATGATGCAGTATATTTACGATACTATTTCCTATGCAGAATTTAACACAAAATCTGACTATTGCCATGAATGTGGCTTTGATGGAGAGATCATCGTCAATGATCAAGTGCAATGGGAATGCCCACGGTGTCATAATACGAATCGTGATACATTGACGGTCATTCGTAGAACTTGTGGTTACTTAGGGAAAACTTCTGGAACGAAGGTCGCACTAAGGAAATTAAAGACCGAGTGATGCATATTTAATTAGATAGTGAAAGAAGGATGTGCCATGCGATACGGACAACTTAGACAATATGATATTGCTAATGGTGAGGGCATCCGTACATCCTTGTTTGTTACCAGTTGTACTCATTGTTGCTATAATTGCTTTAACGAGGAATATCAAGATTTTTTTCCGCTGGGCAAGAGTGGACTGAATCGGATACAGAGCGATTGCTTTCCCTATGTAAAGGCTCCTGCATGCAGTGGATTGACCTTGCTCGGGGAGAACCCTTTCAAAAATATAGAGGGATTAATACCACTAGTAGATAGAGTATTAGAGGTGGTACCGCAGAAAACCAATCTGGGTCTATTCAGGATATACCTATGAAGAGATTTTTGAGACGCCCTAATAAACGATCATTGTTAGAGCGATGCCATATCTTAGTGGATGGGAAATTCGTAGATGAGTTGCGAGATCCGAGGATTAGCCTTTAGAGGAAGTAGCAATCAGCGGATTATTGATATACAAGCGTCCTTGCAACAGGGGGAAGTAGTTTTGTATATGGAATAAAAGTCCATAGTTAATTGAATACAATAAAAGAGGAAAGTTGACGACTAGTTCAACTTTCCTCTTTTTGCTTATATTTTTGGTTCTTTATCAAGTTTTGGGGACAGCAGTTAATCTAATTAGTTTCTTTCATAGAAGAACTGTTTACCCACAGATGAATGGCATCTAGTGTATATTATACTGTGGGCATCTATAGTAGTCGCACAGTACGTAGCCTACACAATTGTTTGGCTAGGATCCCATACTTCGCCATCTGCATCTGGCAAGAATCCGTATTCTTTTGTCCACAATGTTTTGTATTTTACAGCTTGGTTGTGGATTTTTTCAATCATTTTTCGTCAGTACGGATGACTTTCGCAGGGCTACCTACCACAAGGGAGTAGGGTGGGATTTCTGTGCCTTCTAGAACGAGTGCGCCTGCGCCGATGATGGAACCACGGCCAATATGGCAACGGCTAAGAACGATAGCGCCCATGCCCACTAATACATGGTCCTCTAGGGTAGAGGCGTGGATGATAGCGCTGTGACCGATGGTAACGAAGTCACCAAGGATACAAGCGTGGTCGTCGTCGACATGGAGTACGGAATTGTCTTGTACATTGGAGTAGCGACCTACAACGATTTTTATTGACGTCCCCACGGGCAGATACATTTTGCCATACAGAGGCATATTCTTTTAATTCGACATCGCCCAGCCGAGCTCAGCGCCGGGCATTATATGACTTTTTGGATCTAATTTTGGATACTTTCCTTTAAATGGTAGCATAGTAACCTCCTAGATATGGCTGTAAATAATTATGATATATGTAATGTATTAAATTTGTAGATATAATTGGTTTAGATAAATTGTTGTGCTTTTTATTGCCTCTTTTGCCTCTGCCACAACGGATTCTACGATAGTTTTTGCAGGGTTCTACTTGTGTTAAGCGGTTCAGACCTTGACCAACTTGAACAACGCCGTTTACAGTATCTCCGTCAACGGCAGCTTTTTTATTAGTGCCAATGGCCATAGCTGTCAAATCGCTTTTTGGAGCGCAACTATATTCTGCCTCTAAATAACGAGCGGTAAATTCGCTTTTTAAACCGCGTACGCCATGGTTGAAAGTAAGGCCTGTTACTGTAGAATCTGTATCGGTAGCGTTGATGATAGCATTTTTACAATTTTGATGCATTTTACATTCTTCTGCTAAAATGAAACGAGATCCCATTTGAACGCCCGCGCGCCCATAGTAAGGCCGGCGACCAAACCACGTCCGTCAACGATACCACCAGCGATAACAACAGGAATATCTACTTCTGGTACTACGTTTTCAAGTAAAGCCATCGTTGTTTGCGTACCGATGTGACCGCCTGCCTCTTGGCCTTCGATAATGAGGGCATCGGCGCCGGCGCAGCCTACGCGTTTAGCCAATTTTACATTCGGAACTACAGGGATGACTTTGATGCCCTGCCGCATGTAGTGGTTCGATGAAAGGTACAGGGTTGCCAGACACCTAATGTCACAAAGGCAGGTTTTTTCTTCCACAATCACTGCTAAGATATCATCTAAGTTGGGAGCCATCAACATTAAGTTCACACCAAATGGTTTATCCGTTAAAGACTTGCACTGGCGAATTTCTTGGCGTACCCATTCTGTGTCACGGTCGCCTGTCGCAATGACACCAGTAGCACCGTGCATTAGCAACGGCGAGTACCAATGTGTGTTCTGAAGTCCATGCCATAGCACCTTGGATAATAGGATATTGAATACCTAATAATTCGGTTAATCTAGTTTTCATAGTTCCTCCTATATAGTATGTCATTCCATAGAATGACAAAAGACTTTTCAACATGCTTTCATTATAGCCTAATCGAATGAAAAATATAGTTGCTATAAAAAGATAGAAAAAAACAATGTATAATATAGGTAAGCCCATCGTGGCTACCGTAGATATGAAATATAAGAACATGTATAAAGGAGGAACAATGAAAAAAATCGTGGTTAATCGGATTAGGTATTTTAGGAGTTATTTTTAATTTGGATATTCAGTTCCTATAATGGACTGGTGCAAACGGAAGAACAAGTGAATGGTCAATGGGCGCGGTGCAGACACAACTGCAACGCCGTTCTGATTTAATTCCCTAACTTGGTAAGTACTGTGAAAGGCTACGCTACCCATGAAAAAGAAACGATTCAAGCCGTGGCGGATGCTAGGGCAAAATTAGGGTGGCGCCAAAACAGTGGAAGAAACGGCGAAAAGCCAATCAAGAATTGACTAGTGCTCTTAGTCGTCTGCTCGTAGTAGTGGAAAATTATCCAAACTTAAAAGCGGATGCAAATTTTAGAGCCTTACAAGATGAATTGGCGGGCACAGAGAATCGTATTGCTGTGGCGCGAAAAGATTATAATGGTAGCGTGCAAGCCTACAATATGAAAAATTCGTACCTTACCAACATCATTAATTGCCCGACCCTATGGGATTCCAAGTGAAACCTTATTTCGAAGCAGATCAAAGGGGCGCAAAGTGCACCTAAAGTACAGTTCTAGTGCAGGAGAAGGCTAGTACGGATAGGCATATACTATGATATGTTGGGCCTATCGTCGAAAGCTATAACCTTGTAGAACTAGAGGGATAGAATTATAGACTATGAAAGTTTTGCAGTAAGGAGATAGAATGAAAAGAAACTATAGGTGTATGGTCATACTCACTAGTCTATTAGTCACATTTTTACTGCTGTTAAGTCATCTATCTGTTTTCGCCTTAGATGTGCCCCAAGCACCTAAGAATGGATATGTGCTGGATCAAACGCAAACGCTGAAAAAAGAAGAAGTGAACACCATGAATCGCATGGGTTTAGAATTGCAAAAGAAAACGAAAGCTCAGGTGGCTGTGTTAATCGTGTCTACTTTAGAGGGTGAAGATGTCTCAGACTATGCAAATCGAGTGTTTCAGTCATGGGGTATCGGGCAAAAGGATGCTAATAATGGCATATTATTCTTAGTGGCTCTGAAAGATGAGACAAATGCGCATTGAAGTAGGGTACGGATTAGAAGGGCCATTAATGATGCAAAAGCGGGAGAGATATTAGATACCTATGCTATACCATACTTTCAGAAAGGAAAGTATGGAGAAGGTATCACAACTACTTATCAGGTGTTGGTCGGTGAAACGGCCAAGGAATACGGTGTTACCGTAGATGGGAGTCAAACCTATGCAAAAACAAGAAGGGATTGAGTTAACACCTTTACAACTGTTGCTCATAGGCGTAGGTCTCTTAGTGCTCATCATCGTCGATATGACATTCTTTTGGAGGAAGTATTACGCAATCGATTCTGTGGATATTAGCCTCTGGTCGAGGTGGCGGATCAGGCCGTTCTGGCGGTGGCGGATTCGGAGGCTTTGGTGGCGGTTCCTCTGGTGGAGGCGGTGCTAGTCGACGGTGGTAAGTGCATTATGCATACTTTTGCAAGTAGGTATCTCAAAATAACATAGAAAATGATTGAGAATATATTGAAAGTTTTCGATTGTAGTGGTATACTGAATACAGATGAAGTATCTGAGATTACTGTTAAGTACGAAAGGTGGTGCACAGAATGGATAAAAATACGTATGCGTAGTATGCGGTTGGACTTACGATGAAGCTGTTGAAGGCGTTAAATTCGAAGATCTACCTGATGATTACCTTTGCCCAATTTGTGGGGTTGGTAAAGACCAATTCGAAGAAGCGTAATCAATTTAGTTGTTAAATTGGTTAACATACATAGGGCTCTCCAAACGGGGAGCTCTTTTTCACATGAGAGTCAACTGCTAAGTCTTGTATGTGTTTTAAAAATTATCAACAACATATAGGGCTAGGATTTGACAAAGATAGACTAGATAGCTATAATAGTATAGTCGAGGTAAAATTATGAAACTGCAAGTAGAGCAAGCAAAAGAACAGATTGGACGCGTTGTCCCTTTTCTATGTACGACATCAGGGGTAGAACTTGGTGACGTATCTGCTTTTCCTTGGAGCCGTCATGATATAACCATTAGTGGTGAGCTTCGTTATGATGGTCAACATTATGTGGTGAATGGTACCATAACAACAAATGGACAATATGAGTGCTCAAGATGCTTAACCGATACTAATTATACCCATACTGTTCCATTTGAAGAGACTTTTGGTGTTACAAATTCCACCTATGGAGACGATGATGTAATTTCTTTCGATGGGGAAGAAATTGATCTAACGGAGACCATTCGGAAACATTAATCATCAATGAGCCCTCTCAAGTGTTATGTCAGGATGATTGCAAAGGATTATGTGTTCATTGCGGAGCAGATCAAAATGTTTCACCATGCTCTTGTGAATCCTTTGTGGTAGATCCTCGATTAGCAGTGCTAAGAACATTGCTGAAGGAAGAAAATGATGATTAATACCTAGTGATTATGTTAAGGAGGTGCAGATAATGGCAGTACCAAAGCGTAGACTTTTCCAAATGCCGTCGCGATCGTCGTCGTGCTAACTGGAAATTAGAAGTACACGGTTATGTAGCTTGTCCACAATGTCACGAACCAATGATGCCGCATCGCGTTTGCCCAACATGTGGTTCTTACAAAGGAGAACAAGTAGTTTCTGTAAATGCATAATAGAAACGAATGAAAAGGCCTTGTAAACTATTGTTTACAGGGTCTTTTTGTATGCATTTTACAGCTAATTATGATATAATATAGAGACATTAATAAATAACTCAAGTGAAAGATTATATGAGGTGACATTATGTTAAGAGATACAATTTTTAGTAACAGGACATAAGAGTCCAGATACAGATTCTATTTGCTCTGCTATTTCTTATGCAAACTTAAAAAATCAAATGGGCATTGTCTGCACAACCAATTTGTGCGAGTCAAGCTAACAAAGAAACATCCTTTGCATTACAGTACTTTGGATTTGAACATCCTGAAATCGTAACTTCTTTTGCAGTTACTGTAGAAGATGTTGTGGAAGCCATTCCTGCTGTGGATGCTAAGGCAACGTTGCAAGATGTGTTAGGATGGCGTAAACAATACGAGATGAACCGTATTCCAGTGGTGAAAATGGCACATCCTATGTAGGTACGATTACGGCACAACGTTTGATCGACGCCTTGGAAGTTGCTATTGGTGGTCATGCAAGCGTGACAGCAGGTGAGATTTGTACAAAAACTTCCTGCCAAGTAATCAGCAAAGAAACAAAACTTCGTGATTTCAAAGCTAACTCTCATATCGGTGGATATCCAGTAGTAGACAATGGTACGTACCTAGGGATTATTCGATCCAATGTAGAAGCGCCAAAACAAAAAAACAAAAAGTGGTTCTTGTAGACCACAATGAAAAAGTACAAATTATCGATGATATTGAAGAAGCAGAATTAATCGAAAATATCGATCATCATCGTATTGGCGGTTTAGTGACAGATAACCCAATTTTCATTCATTATGAAACAGTGGGCTGTACTTGTACAATTCTTGCTAATTTATACTGGCAATACGGCCAAGAGATTCCTAAAAAAACATCGCCCCTGGGTTTGATGCTGTCTGCCATCATTTCCGATACAGTATTGTTCCGTTCTCCCTACTTGTACTGAAAAAGATAAAGAAACGGCAAGAAAAATTAGCTGATATCGCTGGTGTAAATTTAGAAGAATATGGCATGGAATTATTGAAAAGTCGGGTTCTGATGTATCCGATTATTCTGATGAAAAAAATTGTGCACAGATTTGAAAGAATTTGAAGCGAATGGCAAAATCATCAGTATTGGACAAATCCAAGTGATGGATACTACAGATATTTTAGGTCGTAAAGGCTGCTTGTTAAAAGCTATGGAAGAATTGCGCAGTGCTAATAACTACAGTGCATCTTACTTGATGATTACGAATATCTTAACAGAAGCAACAAACTTAATTTTTGTTGGCGATGCGAATGATGTAGTGGTAGTCGCATTCAATGCACAACCTGTGGACAATGAAGTATATTTAGAACATACATTATCCCGTAAAAACAAGTAGTACCACCAATCGTGGGTGCTATGAAAGGCTAATTTATCATAGGGGTGCGTTGGAGTACGGTAACTCGACGCACCCTTGTTATATGCAAGAGAGGTATTATGATATTTGACGGTTTAAATACAGAACAACAAGAGGCGGTATATGCGACAGAGGGGCCTCTTCTTATATTGGCTGGTGCTGGCTCAGGAAAAACTAGAGTGTTAACATATCGTATCGCCTATTTGTTGACACAAGGGGTGAGCCCTTATGAAATTTTAGCTATTACTTTCACCAATAAAGCGACGAAAGAGATGAAAGAGCGTGTGGAAGGCTTGGTAGGAGAGACAGCGCATCGTATTTGGCTCAGTACATTCCATTCCTTTTGCGCTAAATTCTTACGATTTGAATTAGATACATTTATGGGGTATAGTAAAAACTTTTCTATCTATGATTCCAGTGATTCTCAAGCGGTGATTAAGCAAGCTATTAAAGCCTTGAATTTAGATGATAAATACTATCCTGTAGGGGCTATGCAAGCACAGATTAGTGATGCGAAAAATAAACTGCAATTAGCGAAGGATTTTCGCAAACGGGCAGGCGATTTTTATACCCAACAAGTGTCTAAAGTTTACGATTATTATGAAGCTGAGTTGCGCAAAAATAATGCCTTAGATTTTGACGATCTATTACTTGTGGCAGTGAAATTATTGCAAGAAAATCCAACTGTATTAGAAAAGTATAGTCAGCGATTCCGCTACATTATGATTGATGAATATCAAGATACAAACCATGCGCAATATACATTGGCATCTTTACTAGCATCAAAATGGAATAATTTATGCGTCGTAGGTGATGTGGACCAAAGTATTTATGCTTTAGCGTGGGGCAGATATCCAAAATATTTTAGACTTCGAAAAAGATTATCCTAAGGCGAAGATGATCAAATTGGAACAGAATTATCGCTCTACTAAAACCATTTTAGAGGCTGCCAATGCGGTCATAGACTACAATGAGGGCCGTCCAGAAAAGGTATTGTGGACAGATAAGGAAGAGGGACCTAAAATTCGCCATTTTGAAGCCCAATCGGAACAAGAAGAAGGGGCTTTTATCGGAGATACTATAAAAACAAAAAGAAATTCACAATCGGAACTATGGGGATATAGCTATTTTATACCGTACAAATGCCCAATCTCGTGTGCTAGAAGAATCGATGATTAAGCTGGGGGATTCCCTACACTATGGTGGGAGGGGCACGAAGTTCTATGATCGAAAAAGAGATTAAAGATATCCTTGCCTATTTGCGCATTTTGATGAATCCTTTTGACGATATTTGTTTACAGCGCATTATCAATGTGCCGAAACGAAGTATTGGTTTGACTACGGTAGGAAAACTACAGGACTTCGCAAAGGTACACGAATACATCGTTATTTATGACCTTAAGCCAACTAGAGCAGATTCCTACCATTAAAAGGGAAAACAAAGGGAAAAAAATTAGAAGATTTTATGGCTCTAATTTTTAGCTTGGTCAACGAAGCGACGGAACTTTCAGTACAAGGCATCATTGAAGCAGTCCTAGATAGAACGGGATATGTGGTGGAATTGGAAATGAGTACAGACCCGCAAGACCAAGCTCGGTTGGAAAATATCGGGGAGTTAGTGTCTGTAGCGAAAGAGTTTACAGACGCGAATCCAGAGGGAACACTACAAGATTTCTTAGAACAAGTTGCTCTAGTGAATGATGTAGATTCCTTCGAACAAGAGGAATCGAAAGTCACCTTGATGACCTTGCATGCGGCGAAAGGTTTGGAGTTTCCAGTGGTATTCTTGGCAGGCCTAGAAGAAGGTTTATTCCCGCATAGTCGGACCTTGATGAATCCAGAAGAAGTGGAAGAAGAACGGCGTATAGCCTATGTAGGGATTACACGAGCGGAAGAGGCGCTCTAGTGTCCAATGCGACAGAACACGTACTGTATTTGGTAAAAACTACAAGTTATCTACCATCCCGATTCTTGAAAGAAATCCCAAGTGAATTGATTGAAGAATTACGTCCGAAACGCACTGTGAAAGAAGAATTACAGCGACATGTACCGTTCCATCAATCGGTAGCGAATCGGACTGTAAATAAGCCAATTATCCGCAACCCACAAGTGGTTGATTGGACTGTAGGAGATACGGCTATCCACTCGAAATGGGGGAAGGTACTGTATTGGAAGTCATCGGTGAAGGTGCTAATGTAAAATTAAAAATTGAGTTCCCCTACACAAGGGTTACGTCAAATTATGGCTAAATTTGCACCGATACAAAAAGAAGTAAGGAAATCATACTATGAGTATTCAAGAAGAAATTCAACAATTACAAAAAGAATTGGCCCATCATGCCTATTTATACTATGTAAAAGATGCGCCCATTATTTCTGATTATGACTATGACGTGCTGTATCGCAAGTTAGTAGACTTAGAAACGGCGCACCCTGAATATATTGTACCTACCTCTCCGACACAACGTGTAGGGGCAAAAGTGGAAGGCAGCTTTGAAAAAGTAGTGCATGGACAGCGTATGCTCAGCCTAAGCAATGTTTTTAATGATGCCGAAGTGGAACAATTTGGCGCACGTTGTGAAAAAGAATTGGGCCACAAACCGCATTATGTGGTGGAGTTAAAGATTGATGGGTTGGCAGTGAACCTGCATTATGAAAAAGGTCTCTTTGTGCGAGCCGTCACACGTGGTGATGGTCGTGTAGGGGAAGATGTAACAGCCAATGTAAAAACGATACAATCTATTCCATTGGTCATTGACAATGCACCACCGTTTATTGAAATCCGTGGCGAAGCGTATATGCCACATAAAGGAATTTACACGCATTAATGCAGAACGAGAAGAGGTGGCTTACAAACTTTTGTTAATCCACGTAATGCGTGACTGGTTCCTTGCGCCAACAAGACCCGAGCCATTACGGCGAGCCGTAATTTAGACTTTTTCGCCTATGCTATTGGTTCATCAGAAGGATCTAACATACATACACAGCGGGAATTATTAGAGCAACTAGAAGATTTCAAATTTCATGTCAATCCTCACTATAAAGTGTGTCAATCCATAGCAGAGGTTGTGAAACATATTCACTATTGGGATACAGAACGTCACAATTTGCCTTATGATACAGATGGTATGGTGATCAAAGGTAAATGATTTTTGAAGACCAAGAGACATTGGGGACTACAGCGAAGGATCCGAAATGGGCGACGGCTTTCAAATATCCACCAGAAGAAGTGGAGACCATTGTCAAAGATATTACGATCAATGTAGGGCGCACAGGGGTGTTGACACCGACTGCAGAATTGGAATCTGTCTTTGTGTCTGGTACGAATGTATCACGGGCTACATTGCATAATGAAGATTTTATTAAAGAAAAGGATATTCGCATTGGTGATACGGTGCGTATCCATAAAGTACGCAGAAATCATTCCAGAAGTTATTTCTGTGGTAATGGACAAACGACAAGCTGATTCTGCACCTTATAAAAATGCCTACTGCCTGTCCGGTTTGTGAATCTTCTACGTTACGACGTGAAGGAGAAGTAGCCATCTATTGTAGTAATGAACATTGTCCGGCGGTGGAAAAAGGAAGGCATCATTCACTTTGCCTCCCGTGATGCTATGAACATTGATGGATTAGGCCCGAGTATCGTAGAGGCATTGGTCACTAATCATCGTATTGAAACAGTAGTGGACTTATATCATTTTGCAAGAGGAAGATATTACTTCTTTGGAACGAATGGGAAAAATCTGCCCAAAAATCTATTGCAAGCTATCGAAGATTCGAAAGGACGAGGATTAGGTCAGGGTGTTATTTGGCTTAGGGATTCGCCTTATCGGAGCAAAAGCGGGACAAACTATTGCGAAATACTTTACTTCCATCGATAGTTTAATGCAGGCCACTATGGATGAATTAACGAGTATAGATGAAATTGGACCTACTATGGCGAAAAGCTTAGTGGAATATTTCGGTGATGAACGAAATCGACAAATAGTAGAAGGATTGCGTAGTGCTGGTGTACGATTAGAAGAGGAAGTACAGGAAGCTGCGGGCAATGAACTAGAAGGTCAGATTATCGTATTGACCGGTAAGCTTTCTGCAATGGGGCGTACAGAGGCAGGCGCCATCCTAGAAAGCACATGGAGCCAAGGTAACAGGATCTGTGAGCAAAAAAACGACATTGGTCATCGCCGGTGAAGATCTCTGGTAGCAAATTGACAAAAGGCGGAGCAATTGGGTATCCCAGTTATGGATGAGCAAGGTTTATTGGATTTAATCAAGGATTTCTAGGCCTATCTATTGATAATAAGGTGGTATTTCCTCTATAATAAAAAGATAAGCTTAGAAAGGTTACAAATATGGAATATAAGACATTATTGGAATACTTCCAAGACCATACAAGTGCTCATCCCTTTGAAGTATTACATCATGTGACACTTCGCAATGTGTCCCTGGTCATGTGGAATTGGACTTTCACAGTGAAGAACAGTTACATAGCAATCCACGAGGCGATGTGTATGGCGGGGTGCATCTGAGTTTGTCAGATTATCTCATGGGATTGGCTTGTATTACATTAGGGAAACAAGTGACAACGGCGCAAATCAATGGCAATTTTGTGAAAGCATTGCCAAAGAATGCAAGGATTCATGGCGTGTCCAATGTGGAGCACAATGGACAGACGACGATGGTTACGTCCTGTCGCCTATATAATGATATGGGCGAGCTTGTGTTTATGGGAAGTGGAACTTTTATGGTACTAGGTAGTATAGAATTGCCGGCATTACCATGGTCGTTGTTAGATGAAGAATAGTTGGAGGATAGGAATCAATGAAAAGAACAATTGCAAGCATTGCAAGAAAAAGCACTGCCCAAATTCAAGGGGCCACGAACTTGCAGGAATTACAAGATATTCGTGTTACCTATTTAGGTAAAAAAGGGAAGTCACATCGTTATTAAAAAGGATTGGGCAAACTGTCTCCTGAAGAACGTCCCGCTATGGGTGCTTTGGTGAATACAGTTCGTGTAGCTTTGGAAGAAGCTTTTAGACGGAGTACAACAACAAATGGAAGCTGCTGTATTGGCGGCTAAATTAGAACAAGAGACTATAGACATCACATTGCCAGGTCGTCCTGTTCGCAAAGGCCATTTACATCCATTGACACAAATCAATGAAGAAATTGAACAATTCTTCGTGTCCATGGGTTATGCAGTAGAAGAAGGCCCTGAAATTGAATCGGACTATTTTAACTTTGAATGCTTGAATTTAGCGGCAGACCATCCGACTCGTGATATGCAGGATTCTTTCTATATTACTGATTCCGTATTACTTCGGACGCATACATCTCCTGTACAAGCTAGAACATTGCAAGGTAGTGAAAAAAATGCGCCTATCCGTATGATTGCACCAGGTAAAGTATATCGTTGGGACTATGATGCTACTCATTCTCCAGTATTCCATCAAGTAGAAGGCCTTGTGATCGACAAACATATTACCTTCTCTGATTTGAAAGGTACATTGGAATTGTTCTTGAAAAATGTTTGGTAAAGATACTGCGGTTCGTTTCCGTACAAGTTTCTTCCCTTTCACAGAACCAAGTGCAGAAGTAGACATTTCTTGTTGCATGTGCCATGGTGATGGATGCCGTGTATGTTCCCATACAGGTTGGTTAGAAATTCTCGGTTGCGGTATGGTACATCCTAACGTGTTGAAATTAAACGGTTATGATCCTAATGAAGTGCAAGGCTTTGCCTTCGGTATGGGTGTAGAACGTATTGCAATGTTGAAATATGGTATTAATGATTTACGTTTATTCTATGAAAATGATAAACGTTTCTTAACGCAATTCTAGGAGGTTATCGTGAAAGCTAGTTTACAATGGATGAAAGACTATGTATCTGTGAATATTGGCGAGAACCCTCAAGAATTTGCAGATGCTTTGACACAAGCAGGGATTCCAGTAGAAGAAGTAATCCACTGCGATACAGGTATTAAAAAAATCTATACAGGAAAAATCGTAGAGATTACAAGACATCCTGATGCTGATAAATTACAAGTGTGCCAAGTAGAATGCTTAACAGAAGAAGGGGAGCCAGTTACGAAACAAATCGTAACAGCCGCAACGAATGTGGCAGTGGGACAAATCGTACCAGTGGCGTACCATAAATCTCGTTTAGCCGATGGCACTGAAATTAAAAAAGGCAAACTTCGTGGCGAAGTGTCGGAAGGCATGTTCTGCTCTGTAGCTGAGTTCGGCTTATCCACAGATGTAGTGTTGCCAGAAGAAGCGACAGGTATTTACATTTTCCCTGAAGGCACAGCTATTGGACAAGATGTAAAAGAAGTGCTAGGTCTTACTGACGTAGTGTACGAATTTGAACTAACACCAAACCGTGCAGATTGTTTCTCCATGGTGGGTCTAAGCCGAGAATTTGCTGTATTAGGTAAATCAGAAGCTACATTCCCAGAGGTTACAGTACAAGAAGAGGGGCAGTCTATTGAAGGTCGTTTGAGTATCTCTATCGACAACACTGAGTTGTGCTCTCGTTTTTATGGGACGCTTGATTGAAAAATATAACAGTTCAAAAAAATCTCCATTATGGTTGCAAAAATCGTTTGCGTAATTGTGGCATTCGTCCTATCAACAATGTGGTGGACGTAACGAACTATGTGATGTTAGAGTTAGGTCAACCAATGCATGCGTACGACTATGATCATCTTCATGGACATAGTTTAGTGGCTCGCAAAGCGACAGCAGGAGAAGTAATTCAAACTTTAGATAGCAATGATCGTACATTAGCAGATACTATGCTTGTTATTGCTGATGCTACTCGCCCTGTAGGGGTTCTCTGGTGTCATGGGTGGTGCTGATAGCGAAGTGTCTAATGCAACAACAACAGTAGTATTAGAAAGTCGCTGTATTCAATGGTGCCTCCATTCGTCGCACGTCTCGTGCCTTAGGCTTGCGTTCTGAAGCCTCTGGTCGTTTTGAGCGCGGTGTGAATAGTGAAATGACTCCGTTGGCATTAGATAGAGCTGCTCAATTGTTATTGGACATCACACCAGGTGCTACAGTAGCAAAAGGCGTTATCGACGTGTACGCAACACCGAAAGAAGTGCGCACAGTGTCTTTCACAAGCGCAGCTGTTAATGCGTACTTAGGAACTGCCATCGATGAAGCAGAAATGATTAGCATTTTGCATACTTTATCTTTCACAGTGGAACAAGAAGGTGACCTATTAGTCGCTACGATTCCATCTTGGCGTGATGATGTAACAGGTATGCCAGATATTGCGGAAGAAGTGGCACGTATTCATAATTATGATGAAATTCAACCAACAACACCATTGGCACGTATCCAAACTGGTACTGTGTCTCCAATGCATGCTTTGGTGCATGATGTGAAACACAGCTTAGCAGCTGCTGGATTAGATGAAATTATTACTTTCAGTTTCATGCATAAAGATAGTTTACAAGATTTGTTGATTACAGATACAGATAGCAGACATCAAGCGATTCCTATTCTGAATCCTATTTCAGAGGAATTCCCAGTGATGCGTACTACATTGGTGCCTAGCGTGTTGGAAACTGTAAAACGCAATGTAGCGCAAAAGAACCTTGATTTGGCATTGTTCGAAGTAGCAGCCGTGTATGAACCAAAAGTATTGCCACTCACTGAATTGCCGAAAGAACGCATGATGGCAGCTGGTGTGATCCTTGGTAAGTGGAATCGCCAAGAATGGAATGTGCCGGCTAGAAATGTTGATTTCTATGATCTAAAAGGCATTATCGAAACTGTTTTGGCTAGTTTAGGCATTGAAAACTATAGCATCGCTCGCAGTGAAGAATACTACTTACATCCGGTGTAAGTGCAAGCATTACTGTGGACGGTGTTGAAATCGTTCGCTTTGGTGAATTACATCCACAGGTAGCAAGCCACTACGATGTGAATGGAAAAGCATACTTGTTTGAAATGGACTTAGAAGCTATGTTAGCAGTGAATAGAAAAAGGGATTTCTTTCACAGGTATTTCTAAATTCGAGGCACAAGCCGTGATTTGGCGATTGTGGCACCAAACACAGTACAAGCGGGCGACATCTTGGCAGTGATGCAAGCAGAAGGTGGCGAATATTTGGAAACTGTTCGTATTTTTCGATGTGTACGAAGGGGAACATATTCAAGAAGGCTATCGCGACTTGGCCTATACTTTGTCATTCCGTTCTCATGAAGGAACATTAGTGGATGCAGATATTGAAGATCGTATCCAAGCAATTTTAGGAATATTAGCTGACAAAGGCTGTACGTTACGATAATACGTAAATCCTACGGGATGTTAGAATCGGTCATCTCTCAGGGGTGACCGATTTAATATGAGGAGTTATGATGGAATTATTAGCTCGCAGGGACAATGGAAAATTTCATGGTAGCCCTTGAAGCGGGGCTGATGCCATTTATTTAGGAGGCAAGGTATTCAATGCTCGCTCTCATGCGGGGAATTTTGACTATGATGAGCTGCGAGAAGCCTTGCGCCTAGCACATATATTACAAGTGTGCATCTATGTTACGGTGAATATTCTCGTTGGTGACCGTGAAAGTAAAGCTTTGGCGGATCATCTACGTGAGTTAGAGCGCATCGGCGTAGACGGTATTATTGTGCAAGATCTAGGTGTTGCTAGGGATGGCGCGACAAGTGGCACCGACCCCTAGAGTTACATGGTAGTACACAAATGACTGCCACCAATCTCGAGACTGTGCAATTTTTAGAACGATTGGGATTTACTCGAGTGGTTCTATCTAGGGAATTGAGCTTAGATGAAATTCGCCATATTTGTGAACATGCAAAGGCGGAAATTGAAGTCTTTATTCATGGTGCTCTTTGTATTTCTTATTCAGGACAATGTTTGATGAGTAGCTTTATTGGTGGTCGGAGTGGGAACCGAGGTTCCTGTGCGCAACCTTGTCGATTGCCTTATCAACTTGTCACCGTAGATGGTGAGCAGATCACTCATGATAAAGAAACTTATATCATGAGTCCTAAGGACTTGAATTACAGTGCGTATATGAAAGAACTCATCGAAGCAGGTGTTGCATCTTTCAAAGTAGAAGGACGCATGAAAAAGGTAAGCTATGTGCATGAAGTAATCGGAACCTATCGGACCATCATCGATAGATCTGGACAAGCCACAGAGGCAGATTTTTGCTCGCTTAGAAGAAGGATTCAATCGTGGTTTTTCTACGGCTTATTTAGAAAATAATGTGTCTAAATCCATGATGACCATCAGTGCTCCTAATCATTTAGGAAAATACTTAGGAGAAGGGAATGTCAAAGGACGTACCTTAGCCTTACGCACTCAGGAGGCTGTGATGGAAGGTGACTTGCTGAAAGTCATCGCCCATATGGGAGATGTGCACTATATTACGGTTACAGCAGATATAATTTGTGACCGAGATATATATAAGATTCCACTTACGGAAACTATCAGTTCAGGTAAAGTCTATCGTGCCGCCATAGGGGCTACACCAAGCAACGGGGATTAAAAAGATTTTTACCCGTAAATACAAGTCCTATATGTTCTTGCATGGCGAAGAAGATTCTACCGTATCATTAACAATGATGTTAGAGGTCGAGTCAAACGGTAACAGTACACGATGAGTATATATTGCAAATTGCTAATAACAAACCTACGTCGGTAGAGAAAATTACGGAACAATTAGGTCGTTTAGGAAATACCCTATTTGAGTTAGATCATGTAACAGTTCCAGAAGGGCCATTCATGTGGCCTAGTAGTGTCTTAAATAACCTTCGTAGAAATGCTGTAGAGGCTATGGAAGAATTGCTTATCGGTCAATACGTAGAATCTTGGGAAGCTCGTAAAAAGAATTTGCCGAATGGCATGGAATTACTGGGAGATATGACGAAATCTGTAGGGTCAGGTGTTAGGGCTTTTCACAGAATAACACACTCGATTCGGATAGGAAACAATTAGAAATCCTTGTGGACACCTTAGAAGGAGTAGAACAAGCAGTTAAGACGCCAGTGGATCGCATTGTATTTGGGGACCCATTACACAGAATCCCCGTGGCACAGATGGTATATGAGGAGATTGTACAGCTTTGTCGCGATAGCAATAAAAACAATTATCTTCAGTACACCGAGGGTGATTAAGGATAATGAAAGCACGGCTTTCAGAGATATGCTTTCCCATATGGTACAAGCAAAGCCAGATGGGATTCGAGTCCATTTCTTGGGTGCTTTAGAAGTATTACATCAACTTGGCTATAGAGGAGTTGTGGAAGGCGATACAGGATTGCAAACGTTCAACTCGCACTCCTTAAGCATCTTGAAAGATCTTGGGTTTAGCACTACCAATGTATCCTTAGAAGCCACTTTACATCAAATGAATAAAATGGCAAATAAAGAGATTATGCCCATTGGAGCCATTGTACAAGGCCGTGTGGAGCTGATGATTTCAGAATATTGCCCAATTAGTAGCTTTGCGAGGGACCGGCTATAAACGGGGATGTCCATTAGTGTGTACGAAACGAGACTATGCGTTACAAGACAGAAAAGGGGAATTGTTCCCTATCTATACGGATCCCTTCTGTCGTACCCATATTATGAATAGTCGTGAGTTAGATATGAAAAGTTATATAGAAGATTTGCGTCGGTCTGGGTTACAAACGATTGGTGATTGATGGGGAGACAGCGGAGTCCTAAATGGATTGATAAGGAGATGACTATGTACCGTCAATTGTTAGAGGGAACTGTGAAAGCGCCGAGCAAAGAAGGATCGACTCATATCACACGGGGACACTTTTTTTAAAAGGAATTTTAGGTGAATCATAATGAATAGTGAACAAGTCTTAGACTTTCAACATATACAGCAAAAAGCTAGCAGATGTGTGTTCCTCTGCCATTGCTAAAGAATATGCACTAAATTTGCAACCTATGCACAATCGTCAAAAAAATTGAAGATGCTCTCGATGAAACGGTGGAAGCTATGCGTTCCTTGGAACAAGAGGTTGAGCAACCCATCAGTGGCACGAAGGATATTCGCACCACTTGTTCCAAGAGTCGTAAAGAAATTATTTTTGACTCGTGAAGAGCTATGGGATTTACATACTACGATTTTGGCGTATCATCGGATGTATCGTTTTTCAAGGAAAAGTATTTGCTCTATCCATTGCTATCCTTGTGGGTGCAGGATTTACCAAGCCATGACAAGCTGACAAAATGCTTTGAAAAGGACCTTTGATGCATATGGTGTGTTGCTAGATAGTGCCACTCCTAAATTACAGCAGTTGCGCATGACCATGAGTCGCACCAAAAATGCTATCAAAAATGATTTGCAACGAATCTTGCAGGACAAGGACAATCAAAAATATTTCCAAGAAGCCATCGTGACCATGCGTAATAATCGCTACGTCATTCCTGTGAAACAAGAATATCGAGGGGCCTTTCCTGGTCTTATCCATGATAGATCTGCGACAGGTGCTACTTTATACATCGAGCCTATGCGTCTAGTTGACTTGAACAATGAGTTACAAGAGGCGACCTTAGCAGAGGAACAGGAAGTACTGCGCATTTATAAAGAATTAACGGAGCTAGTACGGGCTCATGCGGATACTTTGTTAGATGCGTGTAAACGAGTATCCCACGTAGAATTTGTGTATGGCAAAAGCGGAACTGGCTATACAAATGAAAGCTGTGCGAGCTACTATTAGCCAAGGTCGAGAAGTAAACTTACTACAAGCTCGTCATCCTATGTTGGCACCTAATGTGGTCGTGCCTACGACTATTACGTTGGGGACGAAGTATCGAATCTTGCTCATCACAGGTTCCAATACAGGCGGTAAAACGGTATCTTTAAAAACTTTGGGCTTGTTAGCATTGATGAACCAAAGTGGTTTATGTATTCCTGCAGACAGTGGGTCTACATTACCCATCTTTCATCATATCTATGCAGATATTGGGGATGAACAAAGCATCGAGGCTAGTTTGAGTACATTCTCGGCCCACATGACACAAGTCATTCGCATATTGAAAAAGGTGGGTCCTAATGATTTAGTGCTCCTGGATGAGTTGGGGTCTGGTACAGATCCAGAGGAAGGTAGCGCATTGGGGATTGCCATCATTGAATATTTCCGTAAAAAGGGAGCACTCATGATGGTGAGCACACACTATAATGAACTGAAAACCTATGCGTACCAAACAGAAGGCGTAGAAAATGGCCATGTGGAGTTCGATGAAAGAACATTACGACCTACGTACCGTTTACATATTGGCGTAGCAGGTAGTTCGCATGCTCTCAGTATTGCCGCACGGTTAGGATTACCACAAGAGGGTGGTAGACTTAGCCCCGCAAACAGTGGGAGCTCAATGGGCGCAGTGCGATGGAAGATATGTTGCGTGAGTTGAATGTAGAACTTCGGAAGACTCAAGAGCGTGAACGAGCTTTGAAAAAGGAGCAAGAAGAAGTTCGTCGCATGCGTACCCAAGTGATGCGCGATAAAAAGCATTGCAAGATAAGAAAAAAAGGTCATCTTAGAAAAAGCCCGTGAAGAAGCACAAAATATGAAACGTTCTGTTCGTATTGAAAGTGAACAAATCATCAAAGAGTTGAAGGGTCTTTCACAGAGACGGATAAACAAAAACGACAAGATGCCATTTCGAAAGCTAGAAAAAGGCGTTTCCAACGTGGCGGTTCCTACAGGTGTCCTAGAAAAACGAGAACGCTTAGACGTGACGAAGGTAAAAAGCGGGGGATGTGGTATTCCTCGATAATTTACAATCTTAGGGACCATCTTGGTGATCCAAGGAAAACGGATTCAAGTAGATATGAATGGTTTGACAGTTACCGTGAAGGAAAAGGACTTGCTGGCGACCACACGGGAGGAAGCCAGTGCTTTACTACGCAAAGAAAACCCTACACCTATGTCGAATCGTCAACAGAAACGTTCCGGTATGGCGGTTATCCGTCAACAACAGGTGTCGACAGAACTGAATATCATCGGTAGAACTGTGGATGAAGCTGTTATAGAAGTGGGACGATTCATTGACCAAGCTATACTAGTCTGGATTAAACTCGGTGCGCATCGTTCATGGTAAAAGGAACGGGTGCCTTGCGTGCCGGTGTGCATGACTATTTACGAACCTTGCCGGACATTAAAAGTTGTGATCTAGCTAGTCTAGATGAGGGTGGTGTCGGTGCTACCACAGTTATCCTATAGGAGCGATGAGAGTAATTCGATTTGTACAAACATTAGCAAATAGAGTATAATTAAGGGTGTTCTATAGGAAATACTGAGCTTTAGAGAGGTGACATATGAGTCCTAGTTCATCAAGACCAATTCCTCCGCGGAGGGTTGTGAAAAAGAGACCGGTGAAGAAAAATCATCATGGAAACGTTCCTTTTGGTTGTTCTTTATCTTATTTATACTGATTGTGGCAGGGAGCGGGTTGTGGCTTTTTAGGTGCCACCATGTCTTCCTTGCCGGATGTAGGTAATGTAAAACCCTGCCGCATCATCCCAGATTTATGATGCCAATGGTGACTTGATTACCACTGTTCATTCAGAGGAAAATCGTGTGCCAGTAAAATTGGCCACAATTCCAAAGAATCTACAAAATGCATTTATAGCGACGGAAGATAATCGGTTCTACAGTCATCATGGAATTGACCCTATTGGTATCTTGCGTGCTGTGTGGGTTAATATCGTTCACGATGGTGTGGCGGAAGGTGGTTCTACCATTACTCAGCAATTAGCTAGAAATGCTTTTCCTAACGCAAGATCGTACTTTCAAACGAAAGATTATGGAAGCCTTGTTGGCTTTTACGTATTGAACAACGCTATACTAAAGATGAAATCCTAGAAATGTATATGAACCAAATTTACTTTGGTCAAGGGGCGTATGGTGTGCAAACTGCATCTCATGTGTATTTTGGTAAGGATGTACAAGATTTATCGTTATCGCAAATGGCGATTTTAGCGGGTTTACCACAAAGTCCTAACTATTATTCTCCATTTAATAATCTGAAAGCGGCGAAAGCTCGACAAGCCGTTGTATTGGGGCAGATGGTAAAATATGATTACTTGTCCCAAGCTGATGCAGAAGAGGCGAAACAAGCAGATATCCACTTGTTGGATAAGCCTCAATCCTCTAATGGATATGGAAGTATGGGATATTTCGTTAACTATGTCATCAATGAAGTGTCGGAACGCTATGGTGATAATGCAATTTATAAAGAAGGTATGAAAATTTATACCACCATCGACATGAAAGCTCAACGTGCGACAGAAAAAAAGCGATGGAAAACTTGCAGATTATTATACTGATGAAAATGGTTTGCGACAGCCACAAGGGCTTTGATTTCTATAAATCCTCATAATGGACATATTGTTGCCATGGTGGGTGGTAGAGGAACAGATTCCTTTAACCGTGCTACTATGGCAGTACGTCAACGAGTTCATCCTTTAAAACCGTTTGTATATTTGGCGACTTTTAAAACATGGCGACAATCCGGTACTGTGTGTGTGGATAAACCGTCGGAGTTCCATGGTTGGAAACCGCAAAACTATTCCCGTAAACACTACGGTGCCATGACAATGCGTAATGCTGTGGCTCATTCCAACAACATAGTAGCTGTATTGGTACGCAGATAAAGTGGGTATGTCCAACGTGCTAGACTTAGCAGAAAAAATGGGTATTACCACATTGGATAAAAAAGGTGATAATAACTTAGCTGTAGCCTTAGGTGGTTTGACCAATGGGGTTACACCGATAGATATGGCAGTAGCCTATGGTGTACTTGCTAATAATGGTGTGAAAGTAAAACCTGTATCAATTACAAAAATCGTTGATCGCAATGGAAATATTGTAGAAGAAGAGTCCTTGGACGAAACTCGTGTTGTGGAACCAAAATATGCGTATATGATGACAAATATGTTGGAATCTGCTATTAAATACGGTACAGGTGGAAACGCGTACTTTGGTCGACCAGCGACGAGGGAAAACTGGTACTACCGATGAAGAAAAAGGATGCTTGGTTTCTGAGGATATACACCTGATTTAGTGACAGTGGTTTGGATGGGTGACGACAGTGGTTCTGAAACATTACATGGCACTACAGGCAGTCAAACACCGGCGATTATCTGGAGACAATATATGCAAGCGACTTTGGCTGATACACCGCGTCTAATTTCACGGTGCCCAGACGGAGTAGGGACCAGAGGCATATCGGGGTAATACAAACCCGACTACAGATAAGAAAAAAAGATGACAAAAGATAAAAAGATAAAAGATAAGAAAGATGGAGAAGGAGATTTAGATAACGATGATGGTACAACATCAAATGATGAGAGTCCTTCTAAATCAAAAAGTAATAAAGGGAAAGACCCCGTTATTACTCCTAAATCCTCTAAAAAGTTCACAGTAATATAGGAGATAATTATGATTAGTGCGACAGAACAGTTTCGCCTCATTTTCCTATGGGGTAGCTGATCTTTTACCGGAAGATGAATTTAAAAAGAAATTAGAAGGCTGTAGCAACCAATACGCCATTGATTATTAAATTGGGCTTGGATCCAACAGCACCAGATATCCATTTAGGTCATACTGTTGTGTTGCGCAAGCTAAAACTGTTCCAAGATTTTGGTCATAAAGTCATCATCTTAATTGGTGATTTTACAGCTCGTATTGGTGACCCTACGGGTAAAAGTGTAACACGTCCACCGTTGACGGAAGAACAAGTCATTACGAATGCAAAAACATACCAAGAGCAAATTTTCAAAGTCTTAGACGCAGAAAAACAGAAGTTCGTTTCAATAGCGAATGGTTGAGTAAATTAGATTTTGCTGATGTTTTTGAAATTAGCGTCTAAATATACTGTAGCTCGTATGTTAGAACGTGATGATTTTTCATAAAACGATACACAGAAGGTCGACCAATTAGCATTCATGAGTTTATGTATCCATTGATGCAAGGGTATGATTCTATTGCTTTGAAAGCTGATGTGGAATTTGGTGGTACTGACCAAACGTTCAATTTGTTGATGGGTCGTCATCTACAAGGCGAAGAAGGCATGCCAGAGCAAACGATCATAACGATGCCGATTTTGGAAGGCCTTGACGGGGTTCAAAAATGAGTAAAATCCTTTAGGCAACTACATCGGTATTAGCGAGGCTCCTTCTGAAATGTATGGAAAAAGCAATGTCTATTCCAGATGAATTGATGATGCGTTACTTCATGCTTATTACAGATATGTCTATTGAAGAACAAGAACAACTTAGCCAAGACTTAGAGTCTGGTGTAGCACATCCAAGAGATGTAAAAATGAAATTGGCCCATACTATCGTTCGCCTATATCATGGAGAAGAAGCTGCCAATTTTGGACAAGATGAGTTTGTGCGTGTGTTCCAAAAACATGCAATGCCAACAGATATTCCTGAATATAAAGTGGCTATTACAGATGAGGCTGTTTTTGTACCACAGTGACTATCTGATGCGAAGCTTAACAGCAAGTAATGGAGAAGCTAGACGATCCATTAAAAGCGGGTGCTTTTAAAATTGATGGTGAAAAGTGTAACGAAGAACATATCGTATTGAAAGATGGTATGGTCTTGCAAGTGGGGAAACGGAAGTTCATCAAAATCGTCTCTTGTTAGTCTATGTAGCCTGTGGCGGGTTGCTTAACATAGTGTAAGGGAAGAGCACGACATATTCCTCCGCAAACTGATACAGTGGTTAGGTTTGCTCCGGAACATGTCGTGCTCTTCTTGCGTTTGCATGATGTAGTCAGTGAGGGGACCGCCACAAAGGCTACTACGTCTAACGGCGTTCCTCTAGGATTGTTAGAGCACGACATATTCCGACCCGAACTGATACAGTGGTTAGGTTTGTTCAGGAACATGTGGTGCTCTTCTTGCATTTGTGTGAGTTAGATAATAAGGGACCGCCACAAGGCTACTACGTCTAATTGCGTTCCTCTGGGATTGCTAGAGCACCACATATTCCTTCTCAAACTGATACAGTGGTTAGGTTTGTTCAGGAACATGTGGTGCTCTTCTTGCGTTTGTGTGAGTTAGACAGTAAGGGACCGCCACAAGGCTACTACGCCTAACTGCGCTCCTCTAGGGTTATTAGAGCACCACATATTCCTTCTCAAACTGATACAGTGGTTAGGGTTTGTTCAGGAACATGTGGTGCTCTTCTGACGTTTGTATGATTTAGGTAGTAAGGTAGCGCCACAAGGCTACTACGTCTAACTGCGTTCCTCTGGGATTGCTAGAGCACCACATATTCCTTCTCAAACTGATACAGTGGTTAGGTTTGTTCAGGAACATGTGGTGCTCTTCTTGCGTTTGTATAATGTAGTCAGTACGGGACCGCCACAAGGCTACTATGTCTAATGGGGTTCCTCTGGGTTATTAGAGCACCATATATGCATCAAATTATGCTTGACTATTTATTATATGTAGTTTGTACTATATAGTTAAATTATGAGTACTATTTCTAATGGAGGATGAATCATGAGTCGTGATACTGCATATGTTCTTTGGTTTGATGAATTGCATCGTGAGGATGTGGATATTGTTGGTGGTAAGTCTTCTTCTTTAGGAGAAATGACTTCTTCTACGAATGTACCTGTTCCTTATGGATATGCTACAACAGCCCATAGCTATCGTTATTTCATGGAAGAAACTGGTTTGGTGGAACGTATTAAAAGCTAAATTGGAAGAATTACATGATGTAGAGAACTCTGCGTTGTTACGTAAAAGTCACTGCAGAAGTCCGTCAAATGATTATGGATGAAGAAATGCCAGCTCCATTGGCTGAGGCGATTCGCAAGGGTTATGAAGAGTTAGCTCAAAAGGTAGGGGAAGAAAACCCATTTGTAGCAGTTCGTTCTAGTGCTACGGCAGAAGATTTGCCAGATGCTAGTTTTTGCAGGGTCAACAAGATACATACTTAAATGTTCGTGGTGCAGATATGATTATTGCGAAAGTTAAAGAATGTTATGCATCTACTTTCACAGACCGTGCTACGTACTATCGTGTAAAACAAGGTTTTGACCATATGACGGTAGCCCTATCTCAGCTATCCAAATGATGGTATACTCCAAAGCGGCAGAGGGTTATGTTCTCTGTTAATATCATGAATGGCGATGACAAATCGATCATCATTGAAGAGTTCTTGGGGCCTTGGTGAATATGTAGTACAAGGTACAGTGACACCAGATAATTTCACTGTTGACAAAGCGACTTTGCAAATTACAGATCGAATGATTAATGATAAAAAAATCTAGCATTAGTTCGTAAACCTGATGGAGACTGTGAAGAAATTAAAATCCCTGATGAAGAGGCTCGTGCACAAGTCATTACGGATGCGCAAGTCATCGAATTGGCAACGTATGCGAAAGCGATTGAAAAAGCATTATGGTTGCTACATGGATATGGAATGGGGCATCGATGAGCGCGATGGAAAAAGTATGGATTTTACAAGCTCGCCCAGAAACTGTATTCTCTCAAAAGAAAGAAAATGAAGAAGCTGTAGTAGAAGCGACTACCACAGAACGTAAGATTGTTGTAAAAGGTCTTCCTGCGAGCCCAGGTAAAGCAGCAGGTCGTGCCCATGTCATCGAAAACCCAGAAGATATCGATGATTTCAAAGAAGGCGAGATCCTTGTTACTACTATGACTGCTCCTGATTGGGTACCAGCCATGAAAAAAGCGAAAGCCATTGTCACCGATGCTGGTGGTATGACTTGTCATGCATCTATCGTAAGCCGTGAGTTGGGGATTCCATGTATTGTAGGTACAAAATCTCGCAGTGAAGAAGCTACTAAAACGATTACCGACGGTCAAATGATTACTGTAGATGCTACGAATGGTATTGTGTATGATGGAATTTTAGAAGAAGCTACGAAAAAAGTAGAACCAGTTGCAGAAGCTCGCTATGTTGAGCCAACTCCTAGTACAGGTACAAAAATCTACATGAACTTAGGCGATCCAGACTTGGCTGAAAAAAATATGGTGTATTACCTTGTGATGGTATCGGTTTAATGCGTGAAGAGTTCATTTGGACTACATTCATCCATGAACATCCTATGCATTTAATCGAAACAGGTCGTCGTGATTTTTGCTATCGATACCTAGCAGAAGGTATGCGTAAAGTATGTGCAGACCTTAGCACCCCGTCAAGTTGTATTGACGTTTGAGCGACTTCAAATCTAGTGAATACCGTGATTTGAATGGTGGTGACAAATACGAGCCAGAAGAATCCAGTGCTTTATTGGGATTCCGTGGCGCTTCTCGCTACTATGATGAACGCTATGCACTGCATTCTTGTTAGAATTAGAAGCCATCAAAAAGTGCGTGATGAATTTGGCTTTAAAAACTTGCAAGTTATGATTCCGTTCTGTCGTACTGTGAAGGAAGCGACTGAAGTGACTCGCATCATGGCGGAACATGGCTTACAACGTAATGCAGACTTCAAAAGTATGGTTGATGGCTGAAATCACCGCGAACATTATCTTGGCAGATCAATTCAATCAATATGTGGATGGGTACTCTATCGGTTCCAACGATTTGACTATGCTTGTATTGGGTTGTGATCGCGATAATGAAACAGTACAACATATTTATGATGAAAGAAACTTGGCTGTGAAACGTGCGATTAAACATTTAATTGAAACGGCACACAAAGATGGCAAAAACTGTATCCATCTGTGGACAAGCGCCAAGTGTATATCCAGAGTTCTGTGAGTTCTTAGTTCGTCATGGCATCGATTCTATTTCTGTAAATCCAGATGCTGTGGTATCCACTAAAAATGGTGGCACAATTGGAACAACGCATTATGCTAGATGCTTTGACAGGCAAAGGTCGTCAAAATACAGAATCTTTTAGATTGGTAATACATAAGGGGGCTCTGGAAGGAGTCTCCTTTTTCATAGAAAGGTAATAGTATGAATCTTTCAAAACGACAAGAATCGATCGTGCAAATCGTACAGCAAGAGGGGCCTATTACAGGGAAAGCCATCGCTACAAAATTGGAGTTAACGAGGTCAGCCTTGCGGTCAGATTTGACGGTATTAACGATGATGGGTATTTTTAGACGCACGCCCTAAGGTAGGGTATTACTATGTGGGTAAAGTGGCGAATAATCCCTTAGCTGCTGAAATCAACAGCTTTACAGTGGCACAAGTCATGTCCAGTGTGGTGGCAGTGAGCTCTACTACATCTGTGTACGATACGATTGTGACCATGTTTACAGAAGATGTGGGAACTATCTTAATCTGTGACGAAGGACTTTTAAAAGGCGTTGTATCCCGTAAAGATTTACTGCGCGCCTCTTTGGGAGGGTCTGATTTAAACTCCATGCCTATTTCCATGATTATGACACCTACCAGTAAAGTGGTGGTAGCCTATCCAGATATGCCTGTTGTGGAAGCTGTGGAACGGATGATTGATTTCAGAAATAGATTGCGTACCGGTGGTAGATAAGGTATTATTAGAGACAAGTAAAGAATATCACGTGGTAGGTCGTATTTCAAAAAAACGACGGTGACCCGTTTATTTTGGGATTGTGGAAAACGATAGGAGATACTATGGCTAAAAATTATTTATGCGATTTCTGATTCCCTTGGGGAAACAGCTGAATCAGTGGCACGTGCAACGGCTAGTCAATATGATAAGGAAACAATTGATATCGTTCGTGTGCCCTATATCAATGATGAACTGCAATTGAATGAGGTGGTGAAAGAGAATTGCTTCAGCGGTGGAAATGTCATCTGTCATACCATTGTATCACCAGATCTACGTGCCTATTTAGATAGAGCTTGTAAGAGCAAAGGCGTACAATCTGTTGATATCATGGGACCTGTGATGAGCGCAGTAGGGACTATGACGGATACAGAGCCTCGATTGGCGCAGGTATGATTCATAAGCTAGACCAAGAATATTTCAAAAAGGTAGAGGCCATTGAATTTGCCGTGAAATACGACGATGGTAAAAATCAAAAAGGCTTTGAAAAAGCGGATATTGTTATTATCGGTATTTCTCGTACTAGTAAAACACCATTGTCTATGTTCTTAGCCTACAAAAATTAAAGGCGTCAACTTTGCCATTGGTACTAGAAGTACCTTTGCCAGAAGAATTATTCCAAATTCCAGGACGTAAAATTGTGGGATTAATTATTGATCCTTTCAAATTAAACAATATTCGTGAAGAACGTCTACGTACAATGGGATTACATGCAGACGCTAACTACGCCAATGTAAGTCGTATTGAAGAAGAATTAAATTATGCAAAAACGGTGATGAGACGGTTGCATTGTCCCGTCCTTGATGTGACGAACAAGTCTATTGAAGAAACAGCGAGGCATGGTGATGCAAATCATTCAAAAATCGAGTTATGGAAACTCGCTAAGTGAGGAGGTGTCATATGAGTATTCGTGAAATGCTAGAAGAACGAGAATATGCTATCTTAAGTCCTTATGCAGACTAAAAAGTAAAGATTCTGTACGGGATCGCGAGGAAGAACCTGATGCGTATAGGACGGATTTTCAGCGAGATCGAGATCGCATTTTGCACAGTAAGTGTTTTTCGTCGTTTAAAACATAAAACGCAAGTCTATATTGCACCTGGAGACCATTATCGAACTCGTATGACACATACCTTAGAAGTAGGTCAAATTGGACGTACCATCGCTCGTGCCTTGAGGTTGAATGAAGATTTGACGGAGGCCATCGCTATGGGTCATGATGTGGGGCATACGCCTTTTGGGCATGTCGGAGAATATGCTCTTCGTGATATGGTAGGGCACTTCAATCATAATGAGCAAAGCTTGCGCATGGTGGAAAGTATCGAAAAAGATGGACAAGGTCTTAACTTAACTACAGCTGTTCGTGATGGTATTTTAGGACACACAGGGTCTCATATACCAGTAACCTTAGAAGGACAAATTATTCGTACAGCTGACCGTATCGCCTATTTGTGTCACGACTTTGATGACGCTTTACGTGCCCATATGCTACGGGTGGATGATTTGCCGAAAGAAGTAGTACAAGTCTTTGGGGATACCCATTCTAAAATGATTACGGCCATGGTCACAGATATGGTGACATCCTCTATGGATCAACCAGTCATATCGATGTCCGACCGTGGAGTGGAAACCATGAATATTTTCCGTCGCTTTATGTTTGAGCGCGTCTACCGAGCACCGTCGTTAATCCCAGATCGGAACAAAGGGGACTATGTGGTGAAACACTTATTTATGTACTACAAGGATCACCCTGAGGCAATCCGCCATGAAATTCATCATGACAATCCCATCACAGACCAAGATATTGTAGACTATGTGGCGGGACTGACGGACAACTATGCGATCAAATTATTTACAGAATACTATATACCGAAAAGTATGGGATAATTAATCTGCTTTTACAGAAATCTTTGCGTCAAAGCGTGGCATTTTTGTTTGTAAATTTAGGGTATGCATACCCTAAATTCTAAAAAATAAAAGTTTGGGAGTATTTATGCCTAAACTTTCTAAAAATAGAAGTTTGAGGTATAATACATGTAAAAGGAGTGATACGAATGAATCGTGAAACAATTAAAAAAGTACGACATAAATATTTAGAACAGCTGATTGCTTTTTAAAGATACAGAACCTTTTAAAGTCATCACTGGAATCAGACGTTGTGGAAAATCTAGCTTAATGCTTTTAATGCAGGGAATATTTAATACGGCAAGGAATTCCTGAGGAGCAAATTATAGCCATTAATTTTGAATCTTTAACATTTCAAGAAATGACCTATAAGGATTTTATACAATTATGTGAAAAAAATAAAGTTACCACAGAAAATACATACTATTTATTTTTGATGAACTTCAAAAAGATTGATCAGTGGAATTAGCTATTAATTCATTCCGAGTAGATTTTAATTGTGATATTTATATTACGAGGGGTCCAATTCGTATTTGTTATCATCGGAATATTCCACTTATTTATCTGGAAGATATGTTGAAATTAAAAATGTATCCATTATCGTTTAGTGAATTTATAGACTTTCACGGATATCAAGTTACAGAATATAAAACGCCCATGGGACATGTTAAGAAACACGCTGTGAATGAGCAACAGGATATTGTAGAACTAAGTGATTTATTCGATGCGTATATGCGGTATGGTGGCATGCCAGGGGATAGCAGATGTAGGATTAGAACAGGATAAAGCTTTCATACTATTAGATGGCGTGTATTCTACTGTAGTGGTGCGTGATATTTTAGAGCGTGAAAGAAATCGTAAAGGACGGCAAGTCACCGATGCAGAATTACTTAGAAAAATAATTTTATTTTTTTAGCCGATAATATTGAAATGCTACATCATTTAACTCTATTAGCAATACTCTTGTATCTGAACAGATGATAGTGAATCGTGAAAAACAAGGGAAGCCACCAATCAAACGATTCTTTCGCCTATATAGGTGCGTTAAAAAGAAACCTATTTATTCTATGATGTCAAACGATTTGATATAAAAAGGGAAAGAATATTTGCGTACCTTGGGTAAGTACTACATTGTCGATATGGGGTTGCGTAATTATTTACTAGGAATACGTGATAGGGATCGAGGGCATGCTTTAGAAAATGTAGTATATCTTGAGTTATTGCGAAGAGGATACGATGTAGCTGTTGGTAAAGTAGATACATTAGAAGTGGATTTTGTTGCAACAACAGCAACGGAAAAACTTTATATTCAAGTGACGGAAACGATGAAGGATGAAACAGTACGACAAAGGGAGCTAAAACCATTACAAAAAAATTCCTAATAACTATAAAAAAATAGTTCTTTCTATGGATTTGGCATTAGATGATGATTATGATGGTATACATGTAGTAAGTATAGTAGATTGGCTACTTTTCTTAGTTTGACATTTTGTTCTTATTTTGAGTAAACTAAAAGTGGTACTGAACAATGCATATTGAGTTTTTTAGTGTTTATATAAGAGAGTGTGAAAGGAGGGCTATATTGGTTACCGTTAAAGAGAAAAATTTTAGCAACAGCGGCGATTATGATTGAAGAAAAAAGGCATATCATTTCGCATGGATGATTTAGCCAAAGCATTGACTATTAGTAAACGTACGTTGTATGAACAATTTCGTTCCAAACATGAAATTGTGAAACCATTTTAGTCCATGGGGAGGAAGAATTTTTACAGACAACATGAGAACATTGTGAAAAATAAAAGTCTCACTGTAGAAGAAGTATTAGATAGGTATTTTTAAAAGTACGGTCAAATATGTATGCTGACTTTTTAATGGGGGAATCTTTATAGAAATCTTCTTAGCTATACCGCAACTACAAGAAACGCTGAAAACTTTATTCAAGAAAGATTGGGACTTACTTAAACACTATCTAATATGACCAACAAGAGCAAGGAACTATTGCTCAACACGTAGATATTGATATTATCATTATGATGTTACAAGGGGCTGTACGAAACATTGTATTTGAAAGCTCCAGTCATCATGAAGATGTATATAAATATATGCCAAAAATTATTTCAGTCATATTACAAGGTATTATAAATAAAGGGTGAAACGAATGAAAAAAACAAAGCTTATAATGGTTTAGTGGCTGACTAGCTTGGCGACCCTTGTACTAGTATCTGGTTGTGGTGGACAGGCTCCGGTCAAGGTCCAACGGAGGTAAACTCCTATAAAATCACAGCTACTGATACAAATGTACAAGAATCTTTCAATGGTACTGTATTGGCACAAAATTCTATTGTGATTCGAGCGAATGTATCCGGTCGAGTTGTTGAAAAATATGTAAAAGGGGGCGACACGGTAAAAGCTGGTCAAGCACTGTATCGTCTTGATGGACGTCAATATGAAGCGAACCTAGCTAGTGCGCAAGCCAATGCAGCTCGATCTAGCGCAGCATACCAAAACTCTCAAGTAGATTTACAGCGTTATCAAACATTGGCAAATGAAGATGCTATTGCTCGTCAAACATTAGATACACAAGCTAGTGTGGCACCAAAAATCGCCATGACCTTAGAAGCGATGGAAGCACAAATTCGCTTGGCGGAAAATAATTTGCAAGATACAGTTGTGTATGCGCCATTTGATGGTACATTAGAAATGGATGATGTGGATTTAGGCACATTTATTTACAGTCGAGTCAAACGGCACTTGTCACATTGAACTCTACAGATCCTGTATATGTACAATTTAGTATGAGTGAAGCAGAATACTTAGACTATAAAAAGCACATCGTTCTGTTGATGGGGAAGTAGAATTGAAATTGTCCAATGGTGAAATCTATGGTACCTATGATGATAATCACAAAAATTGTAAGCACAATTAAAGGTCGCATTGTGGAAGGCGCTAAAAAACTTAGATAGCGGTACAGGTCAGCTGATTTTAAAAAGCGACATTCCCAAAATCCAAATCATATGTTGTTACCAAATATGTATGCATCCGTTATTACTAGCGGTGAAACTATTCAAGGCGCTATCTTAGTGCCATCTCGTGCTTTATTACAAGTATTGGATAAAACATTTGTGATGGTCATCCGAGATGGTAAAAAGTAGAACAAGTGCCTGTCACAACAAGTGGTACCAGTGGTAAATACACCATCATTCGTCCTTCCAAAGATGGTAAAGGTTTAACAGTAGGCGATGAAATCGTTGTAGATGAAGCTTAACAAAAAGCGAAAAAAATGGCGCAGAAGTAAAAAGCAACTTTATTAAGCAAAGAAGATATTGAGAAAGGTAATTAGGGTGATATTGTGTCAAAATTCTTTATTAATCGCCCTATCTTTTGCCATCGTAATCTCTATTATCATTACATTGCTAGGGTTGATTTCCTTATCAAAACTGCCGATCGACAGATATCCACAGATTTCTCCACCGCAAGTACAGGTACGTACTGCCTACATGGGGGCCAATGCTGAGGTTGTAAGCGAATCGGTAGCGGCAGTCATCGAAAAACAAATCGTTGGCGTCCAAAATATGGATTATATGCAATCCACGAGTACAGGGGATGGTTCCTATAACTTGACAGTTCAATTTGAGCAAAGGAACTGATGCCGATATGGATACGGTAAACGTACAAAACCGTGTAGCCCGTGCCTTGGCATCCTTGCCATCCGAAGTACAAACGGTGGGCGTGACAACTACGAAATCTTCTGGGGATATGGCCATGGTATTCTCCTTGGTATCTCCAAATGGTAGTTATGATAGAACATTCTTGAAAAAAACTATGCTACGAACTATATGATGGATGCCATCCAATCTGTAAATGGTGTTGGTACGGTACAGGAGTTCGGTGCTGACTATGCTATGCGTATTTGGCTAGACCCTACAAAAATGTCTAAGTATGGCGTTACGATAACAGATGTAAGCAATGCGATTCGCAGTCAAAACAAACGAGAATTGCAGCGAAAGGTGCGTTAGGTTCCGATCAATTGACAAAGATCAAGCTTTTAATACATCTGTGAAAGTACAAAGGTCGTTTGGCTGAAATTTCAGAATTTGAAAATATCGTAATTAAAAAGATAAAAAGAATAATTTATTGCATTTAAAAGATGTAGCTCGTGTTGAATTAGGGGCACAAAGTTATTCTGTAGAGCCTACAAGCTTCTCAAAAGAAACAGGGCAATGATAAACCAGTAGCTGTATTTGCTGTTTCTTTAACGAATGATGCGAATGCATTAGAAACAATCAATGCTGTAAAAGAGGTTATTCACCAACAAGAAGAAGCATTCCCACCAGATATGCAAGCGAAGATTATTGTAGATAATACAAAATTTGTAAAAGCTTCTATGAAAGAAGTAGTAAAAACCTTTGCAGAAGCCTTGATTCTCGTAGCGATTATTGTGTACTTGTTCTTGCAAACATGGCAGTCCACAGTGATTCCAATGATTGCAGTGCCAGTATCTTTGATTGGTACTTTTGAGGCGTTCCAAGTGATGGGCTTTACTGTTAACACATTGACCTTGCTAGCCATGGTGTTAGCGATTGGCCTCGTCGTGGATGATGCGATCGTCGTAATCGAAGCTGTAGAATATGAAATGCGCTACAATGGGTTGAAACCAAAAGCGGCTACTGTGGCAGCCATGGAAAAAGTACAAAGGCCCTGTTGTTGGTATTGCTTTCGTATTGATTTCCGTATTCGTTCCAGTGGCCTTCATGGGTGGTCTAACGGGGGTATTGTATAAACAATTCGCTTTAACAGTAGCTATTTCTGTTATTATTTCTGCCTTTGTAGCATTGACATTGACGACTGCATTGTGTGGTATTATGTTAAAACACATAAGCCAAAAAGAGACTACTAATATTGTGGGTCGTTTCTTGGAGTGGTTTAATGGATTCTTGGATCGAAGAATCGATCAGTATGGTATTCTTTTAGCTCGTTGGTCCAATCGTTTATGGGCAACGTGGTTAGCTCTTGCTATCTTTGTGGGTCTTTGCATTAGGTATGATGCGTATGGTGCCAAGTGGATTCGTACACGCTGAAGATAGTGGCTATTTTTCTGGTTGCGGTATCCTTGCTTGAGACTACTTCTAGCCGTACAAAAGATGTGTTAACTGATTTAGGGTCACTTCTTGAATGAAGATAAAAGATATGAATGGTACGATCACAGTGCGAGGTTTTGATATCTTGTCAGGAACGGCTACAAACCAGTGGTGGTGCCATCTTTACATCCTTAATTGATTGGGATGAAAGAACGCAACCAGATCAACAGCTTGGCTTGAAGATACGAAATACTTTCATCCATGGTTCTAAAGATCCACGAGGAACCATTATTCCGTTGAACCCACCATCCATCCGGTCTTGGTAATACAGGTGGTTTCTCCATGTACCTCATTAATAAAAGCGGGTCATAGTACAGAACAAATGAATGCGGTAGTGCAACAATTCTTAGGAGAAGCTCAAAAACGCCCTGAGTTCCGCAGTATTTACACGACTTTCAATACATCTACACCATCGTATAATTTTGATGTGAATCGTGATAGAGCGGCTCGTGATGGCGTAGCTGTAACAGATATTTATACAGCCTTACAAGGCTATTATGGTGGTATGCAGCTGAATGACTTTACTAAGTTTGGTAAAAACTATAAAGTGATGTTGCAAGCGGATAATCAGTTCCGTACAGACCCAAGTATGAACCATCTGTTGACTGTTCGTAATGCAGCAGGTCAAATGGTGCCAGTTGATACGTATATTACACCGCAGAAAACGACATCTGCCTTTGTGGTAACACGGTATAACAACTTCCCAGCCGTGAGCATCGGTGGTAGTGCAAACCAAGGTGTCAGCTCTGGTGATGCTATCAAAGCATTAGAAGAAGTGGCGAAAAACACATTGCCACAAGGATATACCTATGATTGGGGTGGACAAACTCGTGAGGAAATCAAAGCGGGATCCCAAGTGTTGATTATCTTTGGATTCGGTATTGTCTTTGTATTCCTTGTGTTGGCTGCCTTGTATGAATCTTGGAAAGTACCATTTGCAGTACTATTATCTGTTCCAACAGGTATCTTTGGTGCTGTACTTGGTCCATGGTTATTCAATATGATTGGTGCCATGATGAAATCTACACATTTTCTTTGCCTTGGATATTTATTTTCCAAATTGAGCTTGCTTACCTTGGTGGGCTTAGCAGCGACGAAGAATGCGATCTTGATTATCGAATATGCTAAAATTCGTGTTGATGAAAGAGGTATGAACTATGTAGATACGACCATTGAAGTGACGAAGATTCGTTTACGTCCTATCTTGATGACGTCCTTTGCATTCATCATTGGATGCTTGCCATTGATGTTGGCAAGTGGCGCTGGTGCTGGTGCCCGTGCATCCTTGGGTGTGACCGTAGTATTTGGTATGATTACAGCTACATTCTTTGGAGTGGTAATCATTCCTATACTATTCATCATTATGGAAAAAAATGGGATTTGGACGTCACTAATTAGGCTATCACGACCTTGTGGGTCGTCACTTGTAAGACTATGCGACCTTGTGGCGGGCTTAACTGGATAAAGGGAAGAGCACGACATATTCCTACGCAAACTGATACAGTGGTTAGGTTTGCTCCGGAACATGTCGTGCTCTTCTTGTGTTTGTGTTATTTGGTCAGTAAGGGCGCCACAAATGCTGCTACACCTAACTGCGTTCCTCAGGGAATAGTTAGAGCACGACATAATCGGACCCGAACTGATACAGTGGTTAGGTTTGTTCAGGAACATGTCGTGCTCTTTTTTGTATTTGTGCGATTTTGTTAATAAAGACCCGACCACAATGGTCGCTACGCCTGACTGCGGTCCTTAATTATGGATATTTATCGTTTCTTTAACTAGAAATGACAAAGCCTAACGTAAATGATAAGTGTTCGTACCACTTATACACGTTAGGCGAAATCAAATCTGACTTTTTGAGATGAGCCTAACACCTGACTACACGTTGATGGCTCTTCTTTTTTTACATGTCAAGTATACCATACTTTGCAAAAATACTACTTGTTCCTACGTCTAACTGCGTCCCTCTATGAGTTAAATTATGGGAGAGGTTTGTGTTTTGTGGTATAATGAAATAATAGCCGATGAACTAGGTTCATTCGATGAGTGAGGTACAAATGAAAGTTATCATTTCAACGTTGAATTCAAAATATATACATTCTTCTTTGGCGTTGCGCTATTTGCGAGGCTTATGGAAGAACGAAAGACGAGGGCATATGAGATAGTGGAGTACACTATTAATATGCCTATTTTTAGATATTTTTAAATAATGTGACCACCTTAGATGCAGATGTAATAGGCTTTGCTTGTTATATTTGGAATATCGATATGACATTGCATCTTTGTTCTATGATTAAGGCGGTTCGTCCTAACACGAAAATTATATTAGGTGGTCCAGAGGTGAGTTATACTGCCGGGGAATTATTAGAAGAGCATCCCTATATAGATTACATTGTGCAAGGGGAAGCTGAGGAGGCTTTTACTTCTTTTGTGAAAGCAATTCGTACAGGGCAATCTCCTGTTAATCCCGTCATACCTGGCATCTTAGGTAGAGAACAAGGGAACATTCAAGGGTCGGAAGAGGCTGTAGAGGTGAAGGATCTAAGCACCATACCATTCCCGTACACAGAGGAAGATATGCTGACCTTAGGCAACAAAATTGTCTATTATGAATCTTCTCGTGGATGTCCCTTTAGTTGCCAGTATTGTTTATCTGGGAATCGCAACACTGTACGATTCTTTCCCCAAGAACGGGTACTCGAAGAGTTGGCTTGGTTCGTGGAGCATAATGTGAAACAAGTGAAGTTTGTGGATCGCACTTTCAACTGTGCACCGCACCATCACATTCCATTGATGGAGTGGATGCGTGACCATGGAGACCAGACGAACTTTCACTTGGAAATGGAATCCATTTTAATGACTGAAAAAGAGGTAGATATTTTTAAGTTCTACTCGTCATGGACAGATACAGATTGAGGTAGGTGTCCAAAGTACTCATGATAAGACATTGGAGGCCATCCATCGTCGCAATGATTGGGGCCAAATTCAGTCCGTCATTCCTCCAATTATCAAGGCGGGACGCACTCATGTGCATATGGATTTAATTGTAGGATTGCCATATGAAAGCAAAGCTATTTTTGAGAAATCTTTTAATGATTTGTTCAGTTTGCAACCCCATGCGTTACAGATTGGCTTTTTAAAGTTATTGAAAGGCTCTGGAGTGCGGTCTATGGCAGAGTACAGTACATTGCGAATCCGAAAGCACCTTACGAAGTGTTACAAACCCATGTATTGCCTTATGATGATGTGCGCATGCTGAAATATTTTGAAGATGTGTTCGAACGGTTCTATAATAGTGAACGGTATCGCACAGTCTTTGGATACATTAGTGAAAGCTTAATCCAAGAAGGATCGGCCTTTGCCTATTTTGAAGACATGACCAAGCTATGGTTAGAAAAAGGGAATCAAGACCGTAAATTAAACGATGCTGATCAAATAGCATTCCTTTATGAGTTCTTCACCTTGAAAGGAGACCGAGTGGCCTGTGATTTACTACGCTACGATGTGTTGACTTCTTTCAATGGTAAAATACGGGATGAACGATTTGGTTTATCTAAAGATAGAAAACAAGAAATGCAAGATGCTGAAATATTTTGGCGTGAGGAAAGTTTGGTACAACAATATATCCCTCACTATTCTTTTGTGGAGTGGCGAAGAATCAGACAGGATTATCATACCATTGAGGTCTGTGGTGCTACATTGCCATACTTAGGGATTCCAAGAAGTTTCTATGATGCTATAGAAGTTGTAGCATCCCAAAATGAAGAATACAATTGTTCTACCACAAGTTCTGTACATAGTGCTAAGGAATACTATACACAAGAAATTAGTGCAGTTAAACAAAGTAATATACTTTGTAATGAGGCTATGACTGACAATGTTATAGCAGATAATAGAATACACTATCATTATTGACGTAAAAGGTGAGACGAAACCATTTATACGTCCCCAACAATGCGTAGATACTAATTTGAATCATCGAGAACATATTGCTAGTTCAAATATCAGCGAGGAGGTGTGATATGAGTGATACGACAAAGCCAAAAGCGGTATCGTATGATATCTGCTTTTTATAAAGAGCGATATGGAGAAAAGGCTTATAAAATTCCAGTGGCACTCCTTTGACATGTCCTAATCGTGACGGGTCCGCGGTGTAGGTGGATGCACGTTCTGCGGTGAAATTGGAGCGAGGTTATGAAAATAGACCCGCCTCTATGACGGTGAAACAACAAATTGATGAGACTGTGGTGCATATTGCAAAAAAATATAAGGCCTATAAATATATACCGTACTTTCAAATTTTAGTAATACCTATTTATCACCAAGAAGTTCCGACAATATGTGGAGGAAGCCTGCCTAGAACATGTAGTAGGCATTGCCATTGCCACACGACCTGATTGTGTACATGATGTCTATTTAGATATTTTAAAAGATATACAAAACAAATATGGCATTGATATCTATGTAGAATTAGGGTTGCAATCGGTGAACTATCACACACTGCAAAAGGTGAATCGTGGACATACGATGGCGGAGTTTATCGATGCAGTATTACGTATCAAGCGTTATGGATTTGAAGTGTGCGCTCATATGATACTGAACCTGCCATGGGATACGATGGATGATGTTATTGAAGGGGCGAAAACTTTGTCAGCTTTACAAGTAGACCAAGTGAAGCTCCATGCATTATACTTAGTAAAGAATACAAAAATGGCACGTGATTATGAAGCCGGAGAGTTTACCTTAATCAGTGCAGAAGAGTACGCCCGTCGTGTGGTGGAATTTTTACGTTACCTAGACCCTAAGATTGTATTACAACGATTGGTGGGGCGTGCGCCAGAAGAAAATACAATCTTTTACGAATTGGTCTATGGGCTGGTGGCGCGTACAAGATTTGATAGACCAGATTATGGAAGATGAAGATATTTCTCAAGGCAGTGGCTATGATTATTTACATGGCGCTGCGGTTCAAAAATTTCTGTGAAAGGGAAGCATATGGCTAATCAGAGATTTACCATACCTACTTATGACATGGTAGGACCGATTGTGGGACCCCCAAAGGTTCTCATATAAAAAGTATTAGAAAAATTATTGACAGTTGATATATTACATCGAGATACGACTATAGATGTGACAGGGTTCTGAGACATCTGTACAAGTGGCGATAGAAGTCCTTGATGTTTTGTTATATTTATTTAAAAATCATATTAAAATCACCGACCATCATGTACGAACCGCTACTACGATGATTTTGAAAAGGGGAAAAAAAGAGGCCCTCTTTCAGTTATATGAAGATACAATCAATGTGACGGTAAAGGGAATCCTATCATTCCCAAAACATTGGGGCAAAAACAGTATGTAGACAGTATTCGTCGCAATACGATTACCTTTGGTATCGGTCCTGCCGGCACAGGTAAGACCTATTTAGCGGTAGCATTAGCTGCATTTTACCTGAAAAATCGTGAAGTAGATCGTATTATTTTAACGAGACCTGCTGTAGAGGCAGGGGAAAAGCTGGGCTATTTACCAGGTGATTTGCAAGAAAAAGTAGATCCCTATTTACGCCCTCTTTATGATGCTTTACATGATATGTTTGGTGTAGAGCGAGTGCAGAAGATGCTGTTACAAGGGACTATCGAGGTAGCGCCATTGGCTTACATGCGTGGTCGCACCTTGGAACGGTCTTTTGTCATCCTTGATGAAGGGCAAAACACGACACCAGAGCAGATGAAAATGTTTTTAACCCGCTTAGGATATCAATCGAAAATGGTGGTCAATGGGGACCCTACACAAATCGACTTGCCACCGAAGATAACATCCGGTTTGATTGAGGCAGAACAAGTATTACAGCGCATCAAAGGGATTCGGTCTATTTATTTTTCCGACCAAGATGTGGTGCGTCATGATTTAGTAGGTCGCATTGTGAAAGCCTATGAAGAATATCAACTTTCAGAGAAAGGAAACGAGAATGATTGTAAGTATTTCCTATGATGAGGGAATGGAAGAAAATAGCACTTACGAAGATGTCATTCAGCGGTGCTGTAATGAGGTAGCCCGTGTTTATGGGTTACATGAAGCAGATGAGTACAGTGTGCTCCTTTGTAATAATAAAAAAAGATTCACGAGTTAAATCGTGAATACCGTGGAAAAAGATATGCCCACGGATGTACTGTCCTTTGCTCTCAATGAGGGGGATATGTCCTATACGGAAGAAGAAGGGCAATTATTAGGTGATATTGTTATTTCCCTAGAGCGAGCGGCAGAGCAAGCGAAAGAGTATCAACATGATTTCATTCGTGAGCTTGCTTACTTAACTGTCCATAGCTGCTTACATATTTTTGAGGCTATGACCATATGACAGAAGACGATAAGAAAGAAATGCGCACAGAGGAAGAATTTGTGCTTGGTAATTTAGGTTATGTACGAGAGGATATACCATATAATGAATAGTGAAAAAGGATTTTAAGTCAGGCTTTGTAGCCGTTGTAGGACGCCCTAATGTAGGGAAAGTCTACTTTAATTAATGCATTAATTGATGATAAAATTGTTATCGTTTCTGATAAAGCGCAAAACGACACGAAATCGTATTGTTTGTGTCTATACAGATGAAAAGAAACAAATTGTATTTATGGATACACCGAGGGATTCATAAGCCAAAACATAAGTTAGGTGAATTTATGGTGGACCAAGCGGTGGATTCTTTACGTGAAGTAGAGGCTGTCTTATTTGTAGTAGCAGCTAATGAGAAACGTGGTCCTGGTGACAACTTTGTGATAGAAGCGAGCTAAAAAGTCAATGTGCCAGTGTTCCTCATTGTAAACAAAATTGATACGATGGAAAAAGCAAGATTTGTTAGAGGCTATCGTATCCTATGAAAAATAGCTATCCTTTTGAGGCAGTAGTGCCTATTTCTGCGAAGGAAAAAGACAATATCGAGGAAGTGGTGAATTTACTAGAAAAAAACACTTACCAGAAGGGCCAAAATACTTCCCAGATGATATGATTACAGATCAGCCAGAGCGTTTGATTATCTCTGATATTGTGCGTGAAAAAAATCTTGTTACAGACCCATGATGAAATTCCTCATGCCATTGCTGTCGATGTGGATGAAATGAAAACTAGAGATGACGGTACGACCTATATACGTGCCACAATTTACGTAGAGCGAGACTCCCAAAAAGGTATCATCATTGGTAAACAAGGGGCCATGTTAAAAACTATTGGTATAGCTCGTGGTGATGTAGAGCGTTTATTGGCTACAAAAGTATTCCTAGATTTATGGGTAAAAAGTGAAAAAGACTGGCGCAATAAATCTGGTATGTTATCTGAATTGGGATACCGTAATTAGTACTAGTACAATAAAATAGTTATGTTGTCTGAATTGGGATATCGGAATGAATACTTAAGGCCGGTTATTTTTTTGGCACGCTGTTAATTTTTAGGTCATAGTGTAGACAACATACGTATGAAAAAAATCACATACCTTGAGATAGAGTATGGTATTGTTAAAATAGTGTATATAGAAAGGACTGATTTATATCGATACCCCCCGTCACGGGTGGCATGCTCCTATTTGCCATCTTTTGTATTTTAATTATTAGTGTGTTTGTGATCAGTAAATTTTCCTTTGCTCGTCTTCGAGAGGAACATCTGGAAGATATGGATACATTGAGCGAGAGCAAAAAGAGGAATTACGTGAATTATACCAACGACCTGAACGGTTTATGAATACATCCACCTTCTTTATTCTCTTCTTCATTGTCGTTTTGGCAGTCTATGTGGGACGTTATTTAGAAGATGGTGCTGATGCTCTGCTACAGTGGTTCGGTTTCTATGACCCTATGTATGCCATTGTAGTGGAATGGATTGTGCTAGCTTTATTTGCTGTGGTGGTACTCATTTTCGGGGAAATTATCCTAAAGGACTGGCCCTATCCTTCCCTGAACGCTATGTGGGAACAACAGTGACAATTGTGCGCTTAGCTGGGAAGATAGTAATTCCTTTTATGTGTACACGGCGGAATGCATTGGTAATACGGTACTGAAAAGCTTTCAAAGCACCGTATCGTACAGAAATCGATCTAGTGCATACAGAAGAAGAAATTCGTGCCTTGGTAAGCCGTAGTCATCAACAAGGTGAAATTGACCATGTGGAAGGTGAGCTTATCGATAATGTATTCGATTTTGTGGACCGCATTGCGAAGGAAGTTATGATTCCTCGACAAGATGTGGTGTGCGTATATACCCAAAGATAGTTTTGAGGAGACCATGCATATCGTATCGTCTACAAGCCACACGAGATATCCTTTGTGTTTAGAAGACAAAAGATCATATTATCGGCCTTGTGCATATTAAGGATTTAATGGAACGCCGTGAAGAGGCGAGTAAGGATTTACGTTCCATACGCCGTAATATTCTTGTCATTCCAGAAGTGATGAAATTATCGGTTCTATTACAGCACATGCGGACACGTCGTATTTATCAAGCTGTTGTGGTGGATGAATACGGTGGTATGGTGAGCTTAGTTGGCTTAGAAGATATCCTAGAAGAACTGGTAGGGGATATTCAAGACGAACATGAACGCGATTTACCGACCATTGTGGAAAAATCCAAATGGAACGTATAATTTTTGCTTTGGAAAAGTGCTCGTAGACGAAGTAGAAGATGTATTGGATATTTCCTTTGGTGATGTGGACGAAGATACCATTGGTGGTGTTATCTTCGGTATTTTGGAACGGACCCCAGCTGTTGGTGATGTGATCACCGTAGATGGATATACTTTCACAGTCACAGAAATGCAAGGCTATCGTATCGAACGTGTCTATGCAGTGCCAGTACCGACTGATGTTGAGGAAACTGAGTAAACCTGTTCGGAGAGGATATATGGATGAAAGCTAACACTTTTACCAGCTGAAGCCATCGTATTGTGGCGTAAAAAACGTAAATATTATAGTATCTATGCATTCCTCACCAAGGGGAAGGGATTATTCTTTGTTCCGTCCCCATAAGCGCAAGGCAAATTATAAGGAAGGTGCTTACCTACAGCCTTTGAGTCGCTTGTATTTAACAGCGGCCCCTAATGGAGAGTTTTACGATATTATCCAACTCGATGGGATTTCTATTCGCAACTATGAAAGTTTAGATACCATTTCCTATGCTACATTCAGTGGAGAATTAGTGAGTGCTTTATTTGAAAAAGGAAAGCTAGATCGTGATGTGTATGCCACTATGAGCAGATTTTTTAAGTATCACTCAAAAGGGGTCGATTCGATATGGCTCCATTGTATTGGGGTGGCATATGCTGAGTATTGCGGGATTCGCACCACAAGGAGACCATTGTGAAGATCCAGAAGTCATGAGAAACCTTTGTGATGAAATCTATGAAACCTGCCAGTATGTGGTGAATCGAGAACTGCAAGAGGCCATTCAAGGAATATTACGGTATAACTGGGTACCTACGAATACATTGCGGTTGAGTGCACAACAGTGGACACAGGCGGAAATCCTGTTGCGAACTATGTTGAAACATCATCTAGGATATACTTTGCATAGTATGAGGTTTTTAGAAACAATGATATAAACAACAAAACGCGGTCGTGTGACCGCGTTTTTGTATGCTATGAGATATTAAATATTTAATAAATCTGTATGGGTACCAGTATCTACTAATGTAAGAGTTAGGATATCATCTTCTAACATATAGATTAGTAGCCAATCTGGTTGAATATGACATTCTCTAAAACCTTTGAACTTACCTTTGAGGGCATGATCATGATATTTTTCTGGAAGCGTATCTCCATTTGCAAGCATGTACACCACCGAATCTAAGAGGGAAAGATTTTAAACCTCTTTTTCATAAGTTTATAACTTTTCTTGTAAGCAGTAGTAAACTTGATTGTAAACATATTATGCCTCTAGCGCTTCTTTTTAGATCTTCCATGGTAGTATAACCAACTACGTTAGGATTTTTAGATATACGTCTAGCTTCATTCATGGCATCTAGAACTTTTTGTGGAATAGTTTGGTACTTTTTATTGAAAATGGAATGCCACCTCGTAGAACGCATTGATTTAAAAACATATTTATAGCACTAGACATATCTAAACCAAGTAAAACCAAAAAGTTCGGTAGCTTCTTTTTACATGTTCGTCGATACGTATTTGTGTAGGAATTGTTGCCATAGTCTTACCTCCTTTTTCCTTATTTTTACTACATTCAGTTTACAATGTAAATTAAATGTAGTTATAAAAATAAATATGTGGTGAATCGAGAACTACAAGAGGCAATCCGAGGGATATTACGGTATAACTGGGTACCTACGAATGCATTGCAGTTGAGCGCACAACAGTGGACACAGGCGGAAATCCCTCTTGCGAACTATGTTGAAACATCACTTGGGATATACCTTGCATAGCATAGAGTTTTTAGAGATAATGATATAAATAGCAAAAACGCGGTCATGTGACCGCGTTTTTGATGACTATATTCTGTTAAAAAGGCGTATGCTAAAACTAACCTATGGGAGGTGAAGTAATGAATACTAAACCTAATATGATAGAGATAGAAAGCTTTTTGAAAGAAGCAAAAAGCTTGATACGTACAGGAAAGTATGATTTTGTACCTCGACGAAAGAATATGCAATCATTAGCAAAATATGGGCTTTCAATTATAGATGCTAAAGAAGAAATCGGAGATCTCAAGGTTGAAAACTATTATAAAGGCCCTAAAGAAGATTTTTGATCGGACTAGAACAGGTGCTATTTGGGAGTTTAAAAAAACAGATTAATTCTAATTTATTCTATGTAAAAGTTAAAAGTTACAGAGATAAATGGAGAACGTGTTCTTAAATGTATAGGATTTCATGAAGACGAACTTATATGATATAAGGGGTGAAGTAGATGAAACGATATTGTGAAATGTGTGGAAAAGAGATAGAAACGAAAGTTATAACAAAAAAAGAAGTCTATACTGTTCTGGGCGAAGATATTGAAGTTGACGCACAAGTACTTGTATGCGAAGATTGCCACGAAGAATTATATTGTGAAGAGCTAGATCATAGTACATTGACTACTGCTTATAATACCTATAGACATCGTCATAAATTATTATTGCCAGAAGAAATTAAAGAAATTCGAGAGATGTATCATTTGAGTCAACGTAGTTTTGCTAAATTATTAAACTGGGGTGATAAGACAATTCGTCGATATGAAAATGGTTCTATTCAGGACAAAATACATAATAGTTTGTTAATGTTTTTGAAACACCCTAAAATATGAAAGCATATCTCGAAGAAAATGAAAACTTGTTAGAAGAGAAACAACTAATTAAGCTGACAGAAGTGGTAGAAAAGCTTATTTTAGCAAAGTAAATTAGATAATGAAATAAACTTCGTGGTCCATCATTTTTACAACGATGCCGTCAATTTACAACGGTTTTAAATCTTTTGATTATAAAAAAATTTGTGGCTATGGTAGTGTATTTTTGCTAATAAGGATAGAATATTACAAACTTCTAAATTAATGAATTTATTATATTATTCAGATATGATTCATTTTAAAAGAAAAGGGTGTCTCTCTTTCTGGTTTGCAATATAGATATTCTTCCTATGGTCCAGTGCCAGAAAAAATATCTACTTCTAGGGCAACTAGAGTAGATAATATAATTCATATTGAATTTGAATCTGATGGTAACTATGAAAAACATCAGATTAAAGCAAATGTAGATACTATTGAAGGCATATTAAGTAAGTTCGAAATCGATCTTCTTGATCGAGCGTATAAAAAGATGTATTAACTTTAGTAATCAGATCTATTTAAACTTAGATAATAAAATCACTGAGATTTACAAATTTATGCCTAACGAAATAGTATCATACGCATATGGTTCCGAACTGATGCTGTAATATAATTAGGACTTTTTAGAAATAAGACTAATAATATACGCCGTTGCAATGGTTGCCAAGGCTGTTCCTACGATGGTAGACAAGCTAGCTCCTAAGAATGGGTTACTATCTAGGAAACGATGGTACATATACAGTACCGGATGCCCAGCAAATGATGTATAGGGTAGGACCATGGTCAAGGCGCGGACATTTGCGCAATAAGAAATAATGGGTTAATAAAATAGCAATCATTGGAGCAAAAGACAGATCCAATCATATATAAGAAAGGAATGATATTGTCCATCGGATAGATGGATGCGCCAATGGTACCGATGATGGTAACGATGATACCGATGGTACGACCAGAGTATTTAGATTGCAAACTTTCAGAGGAAATACCCGGCAGATAGGGGCATCCATGAAAAGTTGTGGTTACAGTAGAGAATACGATGATGATTAATCCACCAAGACCTAACCCCGCGTGAAGAAGGATTTTAGCGATATTGCTTTCATTTGTATAAAGCGCAGCTGCAAGGCCTAACACATACATAACGGAACTCGTCACACCATATACAATGGCACTAGCTGCAGTACCTGCAACAGGATTCTTGGACAAGCGAGTGTAATCACTGATTAGCGGTAGCCAAGACAATGGCATAGCGATGGACAATTCCAAGGCGACTGTGAAAGTCATTTCATCAGTGATGATACCTTGGCTGTGAATAGAACTTTTCTTGTAATAAGCTAATCAACAAATAGATGCAGAGGATACCTAAACCGTAGCCCATGATACTATTGATATAGCCCATGTTACGGATACCGATGAAGAGCCATACAATGATGAGGGCTCCGATGATGAAAGTCCAGGCAGTGAATGGTAGATTCCATAACTCTACGGCACCAAGAGCACCGTCATAAATCATAATGCCAGTCCAACCAATGAGCTGTAATACGTTTAAAATGGAAAATAATTTCATGCCACCATTGCCGAAGACTGTGGATACAGTTTGCATAGAACTCATGTGTTCACGAGCACCGATGAGTCCTGCACCGAATAATAATAGACAACCGATGATGTGACCGATGATGATGGCTAATAGACCGTCGGAAAATCCTAGGGGTGCAAAATAGGTGCCCGTCATAATTTCCGCAATAGAAAGAGCGGCGCCGAACCAAATGAGGGACAACCGCGATGATGAAAGTTTTGAATCAGTCATGAATACTCCTATCCATGCCAGTGGGAACAAAAAAGACTAATCTGAATCGATTAGCCTGTAGATATATATTCCTGGTATACCTACTGCTATACGAAGGATTCACATGGTGATGCTCCCTTATGAGTTTGTACAGGTACTACAAAAGAATATACAAAATATATCCCTACGTTGGCATTATCCAAATCAGGTTATGGGTTAGTAGCACATAGCTACTTCTCAGCCCACTTCAGTGAGCACCCCTTATAGGTGTATTATACGGTTTGCATCATGGATAGTCAATATATGAGTATTAAAAATCATTATGGAATATGATGCATTTACATGTAAAATTTATATGATATATATTTTTATTTGAGAATCTCGTTCACTAAAGTGATGGTTGCAATCCTTTTTCTTTCATGATATAAATAAAGGTAATACAAGAACCACTAGGGTGCTTATGCTGAGATTGATGAGTATCAAAACCCTAGACCTGAACCGGATAATGCTGGCGTAGGAAAGTGGATGGCATCGAATACTAGAAATCGTACAAGAACCGTCCCAAGGAGCGGTTCTTTTTTATTACTAGTAAAGGAGATACTTATGAAATTACATGAGCATTAACAATTGCAGGAACGGATCCAACAGGTGGTGCAGGGGTAATGGCAGACTTGAAAAGCTTTCAAAGTCGTCACGTCTATGGCATGGCTGTCATTACATCAGTGGTAGCGCAAAAATACGAGAGGTGTGACGCAAATTGCTCATATGGACCTTTCTATGATTGAAGCACAATTGCAAGCCGTATTTACAGATATTGTTCCAGAAGCAGTGAAAACGGGTATGTTAGCCACAGCAGAAATGATGGAACTCATCGGGACATATATAGAACCTAAGGTACCCTATGTGTTAGACCCTGTGATGATTGCTACCAGTGGAGATCGATTGATTTCCGATGAGGCTGTGAAAGCCTTACAAAGTAAATTAATTCCGAAAGCGACCTTGATTACACCAAACCGTAGTGAAGCAGAAGTCTTGGCAGATATGAAAATCGACACGGTAGAAGCTTTGCATACAGCAGAGTGCGCATTTTACAAGAATTAAGACCTCAAGCGGTGATTATCAAAGGTGGTCACATTGGAGATGAGGCCACAGACTACTTTATTTACAAAAAGATACGATGGCTATGCATCGCTCTTGGACAAGTCCTAAATACGACACAGTACATACACACGGCACAGGTTGTACATTTTCTGCGGTAATCACAGCGGAATTGGCAAAAGGTAAATCCTTGGAAGATGCCATTACCATTGGTAAAGAATACATTCGTCTAGCTATCTTGCACAATCCAGGGTTGGGCACAGGCAATGGACCAGTGAATCATATGGCCTATGGGGATGAGTATTCTGAATAATCTCCCTAAGTCTGTAGGTATGATACAAGTCATATCGAATGCTTTGGATGTCGTGGTATACTATAAGTAATCTTTTATAGTTGGCATTAAAGAAACGAGGATTATTTTGAAACATCATGATATAGATATAGTGCGCTCCATGATGGGGTTATACTTCATTTGTGGAACACCGAATACGAAGGATATTCATACGACCCTTACAGAAGCTTGTAAAGGCGGTATTACGTGCTTTCAATTCCGTGAAAAAGGAGAAGGCGCTTTTGAAGGGGATAAAAAGAACAGTTGGCACGAGAGTTGCAACACATTTGTAAGGAATATGGTGTGCCTTTCATCATCAATGATGATGTAGAATTAGCGGAACGAATTGGTGCTGATGGAGTGCATGTAGGTCAAGACGATATGGACCTTGAAGAAGTACGCAAACGATTGCCTCACACCCTTGTAGGGACGTCCATTAATTCTTTGGAAGAGTTACAGAATACAAAAGTTGGACTATGTGGATTATATCGGTGTAGGTCCTATGTATGAAAACAAGTACAAAAAGATGCTAAAGCTGTGCGTGGCCCAGAATTAATTTTAGCTTTACGAGCTCATAACCCGACAATTCCTATGGTGGCCATTGGTGGCATAAATCGAGATAATTTTGATGATGTGTTAGCTGAACCAGTGGACGGTATTGCGGTCATTTCAGCCATCACGGAAATGGAAGACATCGAATATGAAACTGCCATGTGGATAGAGAACATGGAATGGTGTAAGATGTTCTTGGAAAAATAATATGTTGAACTATTGATGAATATGGGGATAGTAAAAGTAATGAAAAACTTACATCGTTGATTCAGCGGATACACCTTGACACTAACCACTTTTTATCCATACAATAGTATATATACATAGGCGATGAAGCAGAGTAGTATACTCCCTTTAGCGAGTGAGGATGGTGAAAGCTCACGATTGAGTAGAAGGCGCTGTGGAGCATGAGCAGGAACGTTGTACCATACTAGGTATGGACAATTAGTAAAGGCTATTTTTTTAAAAGAGGGCATTAGCCAATTAGGGTGGAACCGCGGGTATATCTCGTCCCTGTAGCGATTTTTCGTTGCAGGGACTTTTTTTATTCCCCTGTAAAACATAAGGAGGAATGGAAATGACATTTCAGAGAGATGATTTTTACACTCCAAAAACTTCTGGGGTGAACAAGGTTGTATTTTACAACAACCATATGACATTGAAAAAGGGCTGGTACCATGAATCCTGCCACATTCTTACATGCCTTAGGACCTGAACCATGGTCTGTATGTTAGTAGAACCATCCCGCCGTCCGACAGACGGACGTTATGGTGATAATCCAAACCGTTTATTCCAACATCATCAATTCCAAGTGATTATTAAACCATCTCCAGACAATATTCAAGAATTATACTTGCAAAGTTTGGCGACTCTTTGGCATTCATGCAGAAGATCACGATATCCGTTTCGTAGAAGATAACTGGGAGTCTCCAACATTAGGCGCTCGGGGTCTTGGTTGGGAAGTTTGGTTAGATGGCATGGAAGTAACTCAGTTTACGTACTTCCAACAAGTGGGATCTATCGATGTAAAAACCTGTATCCGTTGAGATTACATATGGATTAGAACGTTTTGGCTATGTACATTCAAGGCGTAGAAAATGTGTATGACTTACAATGGAATGAACAATATACATATGGTGATGTGTGGCATGCGAACGAAGTAGAACAATCTACATACAGCTTTTGAATTAGCAGATACAGATATGTTGTTCAAATTGTTCGACATGTATGAGGCAGAGGCTACACGTGTATGTCAATTAGGCTTTGTGTTGCCGGCCTACGATTATGTATTGAAATGTTCCCATACATTTAACTTGCTAGATGCACGCGGTGCCATTTCTATTTCTGAAAGAACAGCTTTTATCGGCCGTGTTCGTAACATGGCTCGTATTTGTGCGCAAAACTATTTGGCGAAACGAGAAGAACTTGGTTTCCCATTGTTGAAAGGAGATAAATAAGATGGCTAAGGATTTACTCTTTTGAAATTGGGGCAGAAGAAATTCCTGCAGGATTTTTGCCAAATATTATCAAACAATTAGGTGAATTAGCAACAGCAGCTTTGGCGGAACGTCATATCCACATGGGACTGTGAAAGTGTATGCTACACCTCGCCGTGTTGCATTACTTATCAATGATGTAGCAGAACGTGGCGAAGATGTTCACGAAACACATAAAGGCCCATCTGTATCTATTGCTTATGATGCTGACGGCAATGCTACAAAAAGTCGCTATCGGTTTTGCTCGTGGCAAAAGGATTAGATGTATCTGAACTGAAAGTAGTAGATGGTTACATCTTTGCGGACACAACGACAGCTGGTTTAGATACAAAAGAAGTCTTATCTGACGTATTACCATCCTTGATTACAGGTTTAAGTTTCCCTAAATCCATGCATTGGGGCGATTTAGAAGAACGTTTCGTTCGTCCAGTGCGTTGGTTGGTGGCATTATTTGGTCAAGACGTAGTACCAGTGACATTTGCTAATGTAACAAAAGTACAAATGTAAGCCGTGGACATCGTTTCTTAGGGTGAATCTGAGTTGACTATTGGAGAACCAAAAGACTATGTAGATACATTGAATAAAAACTTCATTATGATCGACCAAGATGTACGCCGTGAGACAATCCGTAAACAATTAACAGAATTGGCAACCACTAAAGGGGCTACTGTGGTATGGGACGAAGATTTATTAGATGAAGTTACTTTCCTAGTAGAATATCCAACAGCACTTTGTGGTACTTTTGATGAAAGCTACTTATCTTTGCCATCTGACCGCATCATTACACCAATGAAAGACCATCAACGCTATTTCCCAATGGTGGATGGCAAAGGTAAATTACTCCTATGTTCTTAACAGTTCGCAATGGGGATAGTAAATCCTTGGAAGTGGTGGCGAGCGGGTAATGAACGTAGTACTTCGTGCTCGTTTAGACGATGCGAAATTCTTCTTTAATGAAGACCGTAAAAACACCATTAGCGAGGTCGTTATGAAGCATTGACAAAAATTGTCTTCCAAGAAGGATTGGGCAATTTGAAAGATAAAACAGAACGTCTATTAACATTAGGTGTCCTTTAGCACAAAGAAGTAGGCTTTTACAGATACAGCTACCTTAGAACGCGCTACCATCTTGCTAAAACCGACTTAACGACAGGGCATGGTAAGTGAATTTACTGAATTACAGGGCATCATGGGCAAAAGAATATGCTTTTACTAGATGGTGAAACTCCAGCTGTAGGGGAAGCAATTTTTGAACAATACTTGCCTCGTTTTGCGGGGATATCTTGCCAAGTACCGATGCAGGTCGTATTTTTAAGTATTGTTGATAAAGTAGACACTATTGTAGCTACTTTCAGCCGTGGTTTAATCCCTACAGGCTCCCCAAGATCCATATGCATTGCGTCGTCAAACAATCGGTATCATCAACATCTTGATGGATAGCAAATGGTCTTTATCCATGCGTCCAATCTGGGTAAAAGCGATGGAATTATTAGGCGTGGCTAGTGAAAAACAAGAAGAATTACTAGGTCAATTAGAAAACTTCTTCATCCTTCGTTTGAAAAAAATATCTTGTTAGAACAAGGTATGCCATACCAAGTGGTAGATATCGTATTGAGCCAAGATACTGTTACAGTTGCCCTAGCAGAAGGTTTGGGACAAGCGTTAACAGCTAATCGTCTTGATGAAAACGAATCATTAATGCAAGCCTATACACGTATCTTTTAACATGGTAAAAGATGTGACTTTCACAGGGTGGATCAATCCTTGTTAAAAGAAGATTCCGAACAAGCCTTGTACAAAGCGGCATTGCCAGTATATACAACGAATCGCAATGCCTTAGAGGCAGGGGACTATGTGAAAGCTGTAAGCTTGGCAGAATCTTTGGTGCCGTATATTGAAACATTCTTCGAACATGTTATGGTTATGGATAAAGACGAAGCTGTGAAACAAAATCGTCTTCAATTATTGCGTATGACTTATGAAGTAAGTAACTTAGGCAAATTGAAGTAGGTTCTTATGATTGTTACAGTATTAACATTCTTTGCTAATCTGTTCATCATAGGAAGCATTGTGTATATGTACCAAGTCATCTTTGGACCTATTGATCATCCGTTTCTGATGAAAGCGATGGACCTCTTTCATGTGCGTATTAACCTGGAAAATATTAGCTATGCCGTAGCCGGGTACCTCTGTGTTACTTGTGGCGGCACTAGCGCAAATTCCTTGGTTTCATCGCATTACCATGTGGCTCTATGGGGGACGTCGTCCTATAGGGCAAGAAGTAGAGATTCTACAGATGATTCAGAAGGATATACAAACCCATACTGGTATCGATATGTCGCAATTCGACTGGTTTATCAAAAATGATGATTCTATCAATGCTTTTGCACTGGGACATAATCGAATTTGTATCAATACGGGGGCTATCATACAGTTGCCTTATGATGAATTACTGGGCATTGTGGCTCACGAAATGGGACATATTCATCATAAAGATGGGGCCTATGGATTTTCTTGTTTCTATATGAACTATTTGGGACAAATGTGCATTCGTGTGTACGAACTATTTGCACGTGTCATATTATGGATTCAATATTTGCGACTGCCCTGTAATTACATTCATTGTACAAATCTTCTATCTTTGCGTGGTATTACAGATACTTTTTCATGCAGTGGGTTATTAAAGCGCCTTTGATCATTATTGACTTATTCACTGGTAGAAGATCCGAGTATCGGGCTGATAAATATGCTTATGAAATCGGTTTAGGTGCTGAACTCCATGATGCATTGATTACGTTACGTAATTATACAGTTGAAACTGGTGAAAGTGGACTCATGAGTAAACTCTATAGTACACACCCGACCACAGAAAAAGCGCATTGAACGATTGCGACAATATGTGAGAGGGAAAGTAAGGTCTCATGTATGAGTCCTGAAAAAAATTGGATAGTTTCATCGTATCTATATAATTGAATACTTTCTTCATATTTATATAATTGAATACAACTATTAAAATACCTAGCTCTATGAAGGGATTATGAGCTAGGTATTTTTGTATTAATAAGTAGAGAAAAATTAGCAAAAGATACCGGGAAAATGATGAAAAAGGATAGGGAAAATGGAAAAAAAGACAGGGAGTGATATTGATTGCTGAATATATGTATGATATAGTAAATATGATTAACTCAGAGAAATAAATTATATACATGTGTACAACTTGGTGAAAAGCATTGGATCTATAGAGGCGACATGTGAATCGGATCATGAAAAAATCGGACTCTGTAATGAATATGGCCTTCGTTTCTATGTAGGAAGCTTTGGGTTATGACATAGAGATAACATATGCAAAAAGAAATGAAAAATAGAATGTTATGTGTAAGAGAGGATACCCACTTATGAACAAAGAAATAACGAATAACGAATTTAATTCATTAAAAGAAGATGAGAAAAACAATGTATATTCTGACTATGCTAACGAAGAAGGTACTGCATCAGAAAGAGGAATCTGTGGGCTCATTTTTGTGGAAGTGTTTTACTTTCAGAAGATGTATGGGATAAAGAAAAAAATTAATCAGCGATTTAAAAGCGGATTGGGAAATTGAACTATCAAAAGGAGATACGGAAGATGAAGATACAATCGTTACCTATTTTGATAAATGTAGTATTATAATCACTAAATTCCCTGCACCTGTACCAAATGAAGAAGCTGAAATAAACGCAGAAAATAATTGGATGTGGGAAGAGGCTGTAGAGGTTACAAAAGACTCATAAGGCTCACATTTTTGTAGCTATTTTGGGGGATGAAGAAGATGTAATATCAAGGGGCATACTTTATACGAAAAATTATGGCTACTTGTTGCAAAGCAAGAAAATGCCATTGGCGTATTCACATGTGGTGTAGTATTTGAGCCTAGTTATTATATGCAATCTGCTGAGATGATTAGAGATGAGGAGCTCCAATTTTTACAGGTATGGTTCGGCTTATATAGGAGTAAAAATGGGCTATCTACCTACACTTACGGAATGGAAACTTTTGGAAAATTAGAGCTTGAAATCTTAGATGTCGATGAAGAAGCAGGAAAATTGCTATCGTTTATATCTTCAATTTCATCATATGTATTGCAAGATGATGTGGAATTTAAGGATGGAGAAACAATAGGACTTTCTGCAGATGATATCCATCAGATCACACGGAGTAAAGGCGTTGCTCTTCCTGATCAGGACACATTAAAGATTTCTTATGAAAAGAAGAAAAAGAAGTCTTGGTGGAAGAGATAAGGAGAAATTTACTATGAAAACTGAATTTATTAAATTCTAAATAGACCTGAGTGCTTTTTTTATATTCTTAAAATTCCTACTTGCATAAAAACTTTCATTTATGATAGAATAATACTGTTAATTTGAGATGGTCCTCTGCTTATAAGGTGTAAGTAATGAACGTCTGCAAAATAGGAGGAAAAATCGTGAATATTATTGATGTATTAGAAAAAGAACAGCTTCGCTCTGACATTCCTGAGTTCCGCGTCGGTGATACTGTAAAAAGTACACGTAAAAAGTTGTGGAAGGTAGCCGTGAGCGTATTCAGGTTTTCGAAGGTTTGGTAATCAACCGTCAAGGTGGTTCCGTTCGTGAAACTTTCACAGTTCGTCGTATCGCTTCTGGCGTTGGTGTTGAACGTGTATTCCCACTTCACAGCCCACGTCTAGCAAAAATCGAAGTAACTCGTCGCGGTATCGTTCGTCGTGCTAAATTGTACTACTTACGTAACCTTACTGGTAAAAAGTCGCTCGTATTCGCGAAAAACGCTAATTTAAAAGGGTTAGCCATGAGACGTAAGTCTATGGCTAGCCTTTTTATTTCCATAAGTATATGATATAGATAATAGACGAATAGGTGAAGTATGAGTCAAGAAATTTTTCCCGTAGTGCAGTGGTTCCCGGGGCATATGGCAAAAAGCCACTCGCATGATTACGGAGCATAAAAAGAAAGTAGATGTGGTTATCGAATTATTAGATGCACGTATTCCACGGAGTAGTGCTAACCCTGTGATCCGAGAATTGATCGGGGATAAACCGCATGTAGTGATTTTTAAATAAATGCGATTTGGCGAATCCAAAAGGCTACAAAGGAATGGATTGAGTTCTTCAAAAGTGAAGGTATCCATGCCATTGCTATTGATTCTAAAAATGGCAAAGGTAATAAACAGTTGGTGAAAACTGTAGAATCCTTAGCGCAACCTATCATTGATCGATGGTTGAGAAAGGGCATCAAAGGTCGTACAGTGCGCACTATGATTTTTGGGTATTCCTAATGTTGGAAAATCTACATTAATCAATAAATTGGCTGGTTCTGCCGCGACAAGAACTGCTAATAAACCGGGTCATACACGGGGTCAACAATGGGTGAAAGTAGGTAAAAATTTGGAGCTATTAGATACGCCTGGTGTGTTGTGGCCTAAGTTTGAAGACCAACGTGCAGCAGCACGCTTAGCGATGACGGGAGCTATTTCCGACGATGTATATGATTTAGACTCTGTTATCAAGCAGTTGTTGGCATATCTAGAGGAGCACGAACCGACATTATTGCATGAACGGTATAAATTGACGGAAGAAGAGCGGACATCGGTAGATACTATGTTAGAGGCTATCGGCCGTCGTCGTGGTTGTTTGGTCAGCGGTGGCGTCGTGGACTATGACAAGGTGCGCCGTGTGATTTTAACAGATTACCGAAATAATAAATTAGGATACATTACTTTTGATGGCGTCGATGAGGAACCGTACTATGTTGACGAAGAATGACTTTCACCAGCTGAAAGTAAAAGAAATTAAGGAACTATTACAAGGGAATGTCCTTTTGACTATGTGCAATGGGCATTAGAAGATAGCCGTGAGTCCGTGAAAAAAGTGCAGTGGGAGTCTATTTGCGGAAACAGAAAAAGTCTTGGAAGAAGCGACGAACGTTTAGAGGCGATGTACACCTATGAAGAAAGTTTTTACGAAGAAGGTAAATACCTTGTGGCTGGTGTGGATGAAGTAGGTAGAGGGCCTATTGCAGGACCAGTAACGGTGGCAGCCGTTATTTTACCACCTCATTGCAAGCTATTAGGTCTGAATGACTCTCAAAAACTGACCCCAGAAAAACGAGATGCTTTGTTTGATCAAATCATGGAAGTGGCTGTAGCTGTACACTGTGTGTCCTATGAGGCGGGCATCATTGATACACTCAATATTTATGAAGCCACTCGACAAGCGATGTATGAAGCTATACGCAATTTGCCTGTACAGGCAGAGGCGGTTTTATCGGATGCGATGAAATTACCAGACCTAGAGGTGCCGGTAGAATCTTTGATTAAAGGGGATGCTAAAAAGTGCGTCCATTGCGAGTGCCTCCATTATAGCGAAGGTAACGCGGGACCGCTTCATGGAATCGATGGACGAAGAGTATCCAGGATTTGGCTTTGCTATTCACAAAGGGTATTATACAGATGTCCATAAGCAAGCCATTAAAGACCTAGGTATTACACCATTGCATCGTCATAGTTTTGAACCGATTAAATCCATTGTGGCAGGAAAACCAGTGGAAGAGATCTAATAAAAAATATAGACCCTTATGGGAACTAGCGGAATGTTGATATATAATTCACATTCCGCTTTTTTGCATGCTTTATATCGAGCGATATAGATAGATTGTAACACTGTTAGTATTACATACTCTAACAGTGTGGTTTACACTGTTTACTTTCATTAGTAATAGACGTATGGTACTAGTAAGGAGGCACCTATGAATCATATTGAACTGGGAAGGTATGGAGAAGAGATAGCGGTGAAGTATTTGCTTGACCGAGGCTATGAAATTATTGAACAAAATATACGGTATCGATTTGAGAAGTTGATGTACTAGCCAAAGAGGAAGATACCCTAGTTGTGATCGAGGTGAAAACAAGGAGAACGGATACCTATGGCCTGCCGTGTGAGGCGGTGAACTGGAAGAAACGACAACATATACGGCGTGTGATTTCACTATTTTTAGCTACAGCAGAGATTTCCTATGACATACTGCGATTTGACGTCATAGAAGTATATGTAAAAGAACAGGCTGAACCTTGTGTACGACATTTAAAAGGTTGTAAATTATAAATTCTAATGGAGAGGAGTACCTAAGATGTATGCAAAAACGTATGGACTATGTGTGAATGGTATTGATGGATATTTGGTTACTGTGGAGGTAGATATTACCCCAGGATTGCCTAGTTTTGATATTGTAGGCTTACCTGCCACATCGGTGAAAGAAGCAAAAGAGCGCGTACGGTCCGCCATTAAAAATGGAGGTTTCCAGTTTCCTATGAAGCGCATCGTGGTGAATCTAGCGCCGACTCATGTGAGAAAGGATGGGTCATCCTTGGATTTGGCCATTGCTATGGGAATTTTTAGCGGCTATGGATGAGGAAAAAAAGTCCTCTAAATCCAAGAAAAGCCATTGCTTGGGACCACCATGTGTTTATAGGAGAACTTTCTTTGGATGGCTCATTACAGCCAGTGATTGGTATGTTATCGATGGTTATGGGCTTATGCCATGCACCGGGAATGACCATGTCTGAAAGCACTATGGTAGATACAGTTCCTTTTTTAGATATCTATGTGCCTGAAGGAAACTTGAGGGAAGCTGAAAGTGGCTCTACTCTACCCGTTGTAGGTGTAAGATCCCTATCTGATGTGGTGAAACATTTGCAAGGTGAAGCAATCTCTGTCATATCATCCAGTGAGAATCAAGGAGAAATATATTCTGACAATACTAATCAAGTTTCACAAGATGTGACTGACATAAGCGAGGTAAAAGGTCAATATATGGGAAAACGAGCCTTAGAAATAGCAGCTGCAGGTGGTCATCATCTATTGATGACAGGGCCTCCAGGGTCTGGTAAAACGATGTTAGCAAAGTGTTTACCAGGACTTTTACCGCCCTTAACGAAAGAAGAACAATTAGAGGTGAGCCGTATTTATAGCGTGATGGGATTGTTAACAAGTGGACGATTGATGCGTATACGACCTTTCAGAAACCCTCATCATACAAGCACATTGGTAGCTATGGTAGGAGGAGGTCAAACACCGAAACCGAGGGAAATTACGTTAGCTCATAAGGGTGTTTTATTCCTCGATGAAGCACCGGAGTTTAAACGACCTGTCATCGAGGGTCTTACGACAGCCCTTAGAGGAACGTGTTGTGCATATTTCTAGAGTGGGGATGGCCATTACCTATCCTAGCGATTGTATCGTTGTGATGGCCATGAATCCATGTCCTTGTGGTTGGTTCGGTACAGCTGAGGACCATCGATGCACTTGTACAGTCACGCAAATACAGCGATATCAACGGACCTTATCGGGGCCTATTTTTGGATCGCATGGATTTAGTAGTCCCTGTGGAACGGCCTACGTTAACGGAAATTAATGCGCCACAGGATGAAAGTAACTCCTCGGAAATTAGACAAAAGGTAGTATGTGCACGACGTATTCAGGAAGAACGCTTTCGGGGGACTGAGATTGAACTCAACTCCCATATGAGCCATAAGGATATTGAATCCTACGCTAATCTATCTAAGGATGGAAAAGATTTGTTAGAAACAGCTTTTATAACACTACATTTAAGTGTAAGAAGTTATGATCGGATTATCAAAGTGGCACGCACGATAGCAGATTTAGAATCTTCTACATATATTGAAGCCAATCATATTGCGGAGGCCCTTAGTTATCGGCAATCACAGGAAGGAGTATGACATGCGAGAGGAAATTTATGCCAGTGCCATTCAACATGTGAATGGATTGGGAAATGCTAGTTTGGAGCGCTTATTTGCATACTACGAAACACCAGAAAAGCATGGCATCATGTGATACATCACACGGTGGACCCATCATTGGGATGCAAATATGAATTGTTTGATGAAAATCATAGGCCTATTGATGAAAGTTTTTTAGAAGAATTAGAAGAAAATTTAGATCGCAATCGAATAGAAGTGATTACAAAGGAATCCCCCTTGTATCCGCCATCATTATTGGAAATATATCATAGTCCGTGTCTGTTATATGTACGAGGTAATACAAAGATATTAGAAGGTATTGAAACATCTATTGCTATGGTGGGGGCACGAAAAATGTTCTACCTATGGAGTAGAGGTAGCTAGGCAGTTTGGCAAAATACTTATCAATGCGGGAGTCATTGTGGTAAGTGGCGGTGCTATGGGCATCGATCGTGCTAGTCATGAAGGTGCTTTGCAAGGGACAACGCCGACAATTGCGGTGATGGGTTGTGGCTTAAATGTGGTGTATCCACGAAGTAATCGAAACTTATTTTATGAAATTTTAGAAAAAGGAGGGCTCCTACTTTCAGAATATGGACCCTATATACAAGCAAAAGCACATCATTTCCCCCTACGTAACCGCATCATCAGTGGTATGACAAGAGGAACCATTGTGGTGGAAGCCAAAGCCAGTAGTGGATCCTTAATTACCGCCGATATGGCAGTCAATGAAAGGGCAGGGATGTATTCGTCATTCCGGGGAATGTGTTGAGTCATAATTATGATGGAAATCATTGGCTCATACGTCAAAGGTGCTAACGTTTTTAACAGATCCAGAACAAGTATTAGAGGAATATGATTGGCAAAAAGTCACAAAGTATAGTAACATGGAGAGTGAATCAAATGTAACAATCACAGAAGAAGAGAAACAGATTCTCTCCGCCATGACGAGTCTCCATGTGACATCCATTGAAGAATTAGTGCATAGGACAGGAGTTTCTTTATCGAATCTTCATACTGTATTGTTACAATTGGAGTTGAAACAATTAGTAACACATACTTCGCAAGGATATGTGACTCATACATAAGGGAGGAACTATTTTTTGGCTATAACTAGATCCTTTGTGACAGGACCGAAGAAAACAGATACAGACGAAGTAAAAAGAAAAGAAAAGGGCGTTCTAAAGAACCGGAAAAAGACCTTTAGTCATGCGCCCAGAGCCAGTGGTTGTAGAGCCTAGAAGAACATTTAATGAGGAGGGAAAAACATTAATCATCGTGGAATCCCCTGCCAAATCAAAAAACGATTGAAAAATTTTTGGGTGCTGATTAGTGGTAAAAGCTAGCATGGGGCACCTACGTGATCTGCCGAAAATGCAAATGGGTGTATCCATATCCAACAGATTTTTGCCACGGTATCTAAATGTACCAGTAGAAAATCTGTGATAGAAAGATTTGCGCAAAAGAAGCTGATCGTTTGCTAAAGCTGTCTGTTGGCAACTGACCCGGACCGTGAAGGGAAGCTATTTCTTGGCATTTAGCGCATATTTTAAATATGGATGGCACTACACCGTGTAGGGTGACTTTCAATGAGATTACAAAAAGTGCGATTCAAGAGGCGGTAGAGCATCCTAGAGCGATAGATATGCATATGGTAGATGCCCAACAAGCACGACGTGTATTGGATAGAATTGTAGGCTATAAACTAAGTCCTTTACTGTGGAAAAAAAGATATGTAAAGGATTGAGTGCCGGCCGTGTACAATCGGTAGCGGTGCGTATCATTTGTGAAAGAGAACGTGAAATTCAAGCCTTTTGTTCCAGAAGAATATTGGACCATTGAAGGAATACAAGACTGCTAATAAAGAAAAATTCCCAGTGACAGTAACGCATAGAAAAGGCGAAAAGCTTGAGATATCTAATGAAGAAGAAGCTGACAGCGTTGTAAATGCTATTGCTAAGCGGGAAGGCGTTGTGAATACGGTAGAAACACGTCAACGGAGCCGTAAAGCACCGGCTCCTTTCACCACATCCACGATGCAACAAGACGGAGTTCGCAAATTGAATATGAATGCGAAGCGCGTAATGGCGCTGACACAACATCTCTATGAAGGTAAAGAAATTGGTGGCTATGGTCATGTTGGTTTGATTACCCTATATGCGTACAGACTCTACACGGATTTCAAGGAGATGCAAGATAAGGCAAAAGACTATATTTTGAAAACCTATGGGGCTGAATTTTACCCGTCGAAACCCAATGTCTTTGGGGCGAAGTCCAATGCACAAGATGCGCATGAAGCCATACGACCAACTATGCTAGAATTGCCACCTAAAGATGGTCGCACCTTATCTATCTGGAGATGAATTAAAGCTGTATACCTTAATTTGGAATCGCTTTTTAGCCAGCCAAATGGCACCACAAAAAACACAGACTGTGACCATGACATTTGCTATCGATGAGTATACATTGAAATCTGTGGGATCACGAGTGTTATTCACGGGTTTTACAGAAGTGTATGAAGAATCCAATAAGGATGAACAAGATGCATCTGCCACATTACCTCATTTTGAGGAAGGTCAACGGATTTTGCCGGTATCCATGGAAGGGATCCAACATTTTACACAGCCTCCAAGTCGATATTCAGAGGCAGGGTTGATTAAAATTTTGGAAGAACAAGGCATTGGGCGTCCAAGTACGTATGCGACCACGATTGACACCATATTGAAACGTAATTACGTAGAGCGGAAGGATAAACAATTTGTGCCTACGGACTTGGGTTTTGCAGTGGTTGAGTTTTTAACGACTCATTTTGGAAAAGTTTATCAATACTAAGTTTACTGCCTCTATGGAGGAAGAGTTGGACCATATTGCACAGGGTACTCAATTTCTACGAAGCAGTGATACACGCATTTTTACGAACAATTTGAGAGAGGAATTATATGCAGCAGAATCAGCAGAAAAATTCAAATTGAAGCAGAAAAAGCGGTATACTTTGTGAAAAATGTGGACATGAAATGGTGTATAAACTAGGTCCATATGGAAAATACCTAGCCTGCTCCAACTATCCGAACTGTCGAAATATTAAATCGATTACTGTCAGCACCGGTGTCACATGTCCTAAATGTAAATCCATGAGATTTTGGAACGCAAATCAAAAACGGGCCGTCTATTCTATGGCTGTGAAGGATATCCTGAGTGTGATTTCACCATGTGGGATAAACCAATCGATAAAACATGCCCCCGTTTGTGGTAGCTTATTGGCTGAAAAAGTGTATAAAAATGGCAATCGAAAAGAGTTTTGTTCTAATCCTGATTGTGAAACAAGACCGAAACGTAAATCTAGAAGTAAGAAAGAAGATACAGAATGAAAGACTTTGTAACAATTATCGGGGCCGGTCTAGTGGCTCCGAGGCGACCTATCAGTTGGCTAAACGGGGGATACCAGTTCATCTTTATGAGATGCGACCGAAAGTGTCATCCCCAGCACATCATACGGATCAATTTGCGGAACTAGTGTGTTCTAACTCCTTGCGGGCCAACACGCTTGAAAAATGCAGTAGGCTTATTGAAAGAAGAAATGCGTCGCCTAGATTCTTTAATCATGGAATCCGCTGATGCAACCCAAGTTCCGGCGGGAGGCGCCTTGGCGGTAGATCGTCATGCTTTTCAGTGAGAGGGTCACAATACGTATTAAAGAACACCCTTTGATTACTGTCATTCATGAAGAGGTTACAGAGATTCCTAGTGAAGGCATTGTAATTGTTGCTAGTGGCCCTTTAACATCAGAAGCACTGGGCACTAAGATTAAAAGAATTAACAGGATCAAAAGATTTTTATTTCTATGATGCTGCGGCTCCTATTGTAACAGCGGAGTCCCATAATTATGACAGGTCTTTGCTAGCATCCCGCTATGATAAAGGAGATGCAGATTACTTGAATTGCCCTATGACAAAAGAAGAGTATGATGCATTTTATGAAGCTCTTACCACGGCAGAAGTAGTGCAACCAAAAGATTTTGAAAAAGAAATCTATTTTTGAAGGTTGTATGCCTGTAGAAATTATGGCATCCCGTGGGGTAGATACATTACGGTATGGACCACTAAAACCAGTGGGCCTTGTAGACCCTCGCAATAATATTGAGTGGCATGCGGTAGTGCAATTGCGCAAAGAAAACAAAAGAGGCCACTATGTATAATTTAGTGGGATTCCAAAACGCATTTAAAATGGGGCGAGCAAAAACGAGTATTCCAAATGATTCCAGGGCTAGAGCAAGCGGAGTTTATCCGCTATGGGGTGATGCATCGTAACACGTATATTAATTCTCCTGAGTTATTAAATCATGCCTTCCAACTACAAGGAGACCCACGATTATTCTTCTGTCGGTCAAATGACAGGGGTGAGGGCTATTTAGAGTCCGCTCGCGGTGGGTATGATGGCGACCATTCAAGTAGCTCGTATGTTAGAAGGAAAAGACTTTGTTACATTCCCGAAAACAACAGCCCTCGGAGGATTGAGTCATTATATTAGCGCCTATGAAGGATCGAATTTCCAACCTATGAATATCAATTTTGGTATCATGGAGCCATGGGGTGCGAAGGTGCGAAAGAAAAAGGAGAAAAACGCATTAATTGCACAACGTGCATTAGAAGAACTAGAGGCATTAATTGTAGCTGAAGAGTTACTGTCCTAATTTGCAGTTTTGTACCTGATAGATATAGTGCTTTAAATGCACAAGGGAAAAAGAAATTTGTAATATTTTTAAATCTTATTAGATAAGAAAAGAGGAAAGATTTGCGATGCGAGTCCCTTCCTCTTTGTGTATGTGATAGATTTGTTATTACTTTGATTGTATAGGCATTACTATGTGTTGAAAGTAAAGAATTATTATTTTCCTTTTTGCCTTTCACAGGAGGGAATACATGTGTATCTGTTGTTCCCTTGTAGTGAAGGTATAGCCAAATCCCGAAGGAGACAGCCATGACAATTAAAGCTTGTCACTTGTGCTGATTTAAAGCCTAATGTAAGGTTGACGTAATCTCCTCGTAAAAAAATTCCAAGAAGAATCGCAAGCCCGAATACAAGAAGGCATATAAGCAGAAGATTTGTCCCTTTTTATGAGGGAATACATTAACTAAGAGTAGAATCACAAATAGGATGATGTCCACTTGACCTTCCCAAATTTCCAGCGAGCCACAATGGTTGATTTCCATACGTACGGTATGCCAAGGTAGTTTCTGGATAGAGAATACCAAAATTGCCGCCTGTAGGGATGACCAAAGGCATCGCCATTCATAACATTGGCCATACGGCCTACAGATTGACCCACCATAAGAGCGGGAGCGCGAATAAATCGGCAAAAAGCCCATGGATCAACTTGCTGTTTCTTTTAAATAATAGATACCGACAATAGCGCCCTAATAATACGCCACCTTGGATAGCCATGCCACCTTGCCATACAAAAGGAATTTCCAATAGATGATTATGGTAATAGCCCCAATCAAAGAAGAACACATCCCATAAACGGGCACCGATAATACCAGACAATAGCGACGGTGATGGTGAAGTCCACCATATGCTTTTTCCCATCCACGGCCATCTTTTTTTCATAATAAAGTAACCTACGATGGCGAAGCTTATGATGCCTAGGGCAAGAAGCAATCCGTAGGCACGTGCGGGAAAGCCACCGATAAAAAAATAAATATTGATACATAGTACCTCCTTATTGTTGTGATGTGAATGATAATATTCCTACCTTTGTAGTGTACCATAATTTTCATAGAAATAGTATAGTGTTCCCAATATATGAGGGAAATGTGATATAATATAAAGGTTAAAGGAGCGCTTATGAAACAATTACAATACATGAAACATATGGTGTTGGGAATCTCAGTAGTGGGTTTGGTATCGTCCTATCAAATGGTAGAGGCAACGATACACATTCCATTTCCTACACTTTCCAATACAAGTTCGACAATGGAGCCAGTACAATATGTTGGATCTTTGTTGAAAGTACCAGAAAAACAAGAAGTCACCTTACCGATTACCATGGTATTTGATCCCATTGTGTCAGAAACGGCGTATGACAAGAAATATGTACAACAGGGTACATCCATTATGTCCCCTAGTTTGTTTGAATTAGATACGACAGGCTTGATACCGAGCACTAAACTATCTTATGAATACGTGAATGGTTACAAGGAGAAGGGGTATCGTGTGTGGCCACTCATAACAAATCAGTTCGACCCCGATATGACTAGCAAGATTTTTGAATAACGAATCTCAGTGGGACCGGTATAAACAAGGACTCATCAATTATGCGGTAGAATACGGGTATGATGGGTATAACTTTGACTTTGAAAATGTGCATTACAAGGATAAAGGGCAGTTAACAAAATTCGTTGACTTTTTAGCAAAAAGCTTGCGGGACAATAATCTACATAGTTCCATAGATGTAACGGGATACTCTAATAGTGAGAATTGGTCTTTAGTCTATGATCGCAAGGCCTATCTGTCTTGCTGTGGATTATGTGGTGCTTATGGCCTATGATGAAACACGGGCATCAAGTGACAAGTGGACCGGTGGCATCCTATCCATGGGTGCGTAGCCATACGGAGCAGATGCTTTCAGAAGTACCGCCATCAAAACTAGTACTAGGTGTGCCATTTTACATGCGTGAATGGTCCGTTCCTGTGAAAGGATCCTGGCAAGGCAAAGCAAAGAGTAAAACTCTATCTATGACAAAAGCCTTGGAGTTAGAGCGTGAATACAGAGATGTGATGCATTGGGATGACCGATTAAAAGGCAATTATTTGGCCCTCACCAATAGCAATGGTGTGTATGGTATTTACGACGAGAAAAAAAGTCCTACGAAGGGACCGTCACAAAAATTTGGTTTGAAGATCCACAGTCTTTAAGTTATAAGTTAGGACTTGTGAAAGAGTTGCAACTAGCGGGGGTGGTGCGCGTGGCGTAAAGGCTTTGAAGCTAGCGATGTATGGCCGGTGATGAGCTTTGCCCCTAGAGGAGCATCCACGGTTAAAAGCGGAACAAGATCAATCACTTTCAGAGTCGAAAGAATCTAAAAAGAGACTAAGAAACATAAAAGATTCCAAACAAGAAAAGAAACACAAAAAGATAAAAAGAAAAAAATCCAAAGACAAAGATGGAATCGAAGTGACCAAGGTGTCGAAAGATGGCAAAGAGATTGTGTTGAAGTTTAAGAAACCACATACAGAGTCGAAAGAAAAAGTCTTTTGCCTAAAGACTAAGATTTGGAGTATACTTAGGAGTATTAATACATACAATTGAGGAGGCATAGCATGTACAAAAAATACGTGGCACAAGACATTGATGGCAAACATATTGGGAAGAGTCTGGGGTATTTAAAACAGAGTATGACCCAAGTAAAGAAAAATATTATGTGTTAGAAATGTTCCCATACCCATCTGGTAACTTACATATGGGACATGTGCGTAACTACTCCATTGGTGATGTAGTGGCACGTTTCATATGTGGATTTAATGTATTGCATCCAATGGGGTGGGATGCATTTGGTATGCACTGCGGAAAATGCGACTATTAAAAAAATGGTGTATCTCTAAAGATTGGACATTAGATAATATTGCCAACATGACACGTCAGCAAAAAGAGTTGGGTTTGTCCTATGACTGGGACCGCGAAGTGGCGACTTGTAAAGACGATTACTATCGTTGGACGCAATGGTTATTCCAACAATTCTATAAACAAGGTTTAGCAGTACAAAAAGAAGCAAAAGTGAACTGGTGTGAACATGACCACACTGTATTAGCCAACGAACAAGTTATTGATGGAAAATGTTGGCGTTGCGACAACGATGTGGTGAAAAAAGACCTAAAACAATGGTTCTTGAAAATCACTGATTATGCAGATCGCTTATTAGAAGATTTAGATTCATTGGATCAATGGCCAGACAAAGTGTAAAAAGCAATGCAACGCAATTGGATCGGTCGCAGTGAAGGTACACAATTTGCTTTCCATGTGCCTAAAATCAATCAATCCTTTGAAGTCTATACAACACGGGTAGACACTTTGTTTGGTGTGTCCTATGTGGTGTTGGCATAGAGCATCCATATGTAAAAAGATTTGATTCAAGATGCTCCTAATAAAGCTGAATTAGAAGCTTTTTATCGAAACATTGCGCAATCAAAGCGACATTGAACGTACTTCTACAGAAGCAGAAAAAGTAGGTATGTTCACGGGTTCTTATGCGACACATCCAATCACTGGTAAAGAAGTGCCAATTTGGATTGCTAACTATGTGCTTGCAGACTATGGTACAGGCGCTGTTATGGGTGTACCGGCTCATGATGAAAAGGGACTATGCATTTGCGAAAAAAATATGACTTACCTGTGAATTGGGTGATTCAAAATAGTGCGCAAGATTTGGACTTCAAACCTTAGATCTTGCCTTTACAGAAGATGGTGTATTGGTGAACTCCGGTGACTTCAGTGGTAAAACATCGGAAGAAGCGCGCCAAGCATTAGGTGATTATTTCACTGAACAAGGAACAGGTCGTAAAACGGTAAACTTCCGTCTTCGTGATTGGTTGATTTCTCGCCAACGCTATTAGGGGTTGCCCAATTCCAGTTGTATACTGTGAAAAATGTGGAGAACAATTAGTGCCAGAGGATCAATTGCCTGTAAAACTTCCAGAAGATGTATCCTTTGACGGCGGTGCTATTTCTCCATTAGCCACATCTGAAAACTTCCTAAACACAACATGCCCTTCTGTGCGGTGGTCCTGCTCGACGTGAAATCGATACGATGGATACATTTATCGATTCTTCTTGGTATTTCTTACGCTATACAGATGCTCGTAACGACAAAGAAGTGTTTAATAAAGAAATCGCGAAATACTGGATGAATGTAGACCAATACATCGGTGGTATTGAACATGCGATCTTGCACTTATTATATGCGCGTTTCTTTGTGAAAGTATTACATGATATCGGTTTAGTAGAAGTGGATGAACCTTTCAAAAGCCTTATTAACACAAGGCATGGTATTAAAAGAAGGTTCTAAAATGTCTAAATCTAAAGGCAATGTCGTATCTCCAGAAGAAATCATTGCTAAATACGGAGCCGATACAGCTCGTTTATTCATTTTATTCGACGCACCAGTGGATCGTGACCTTGATTGGAGTGACCAAGGGGTAGAAGGTTCGTATCGTTTCTTAGGCCGTGTATGGCGTATTATCGACACGTATCAACAATTAGGTGCAGTGGGACATAATGAAAGCTTATCGAAAGATGAAACTGCGTTGCGCCGTGAATTACACCGTGCTATCAAAAAAGTTACTGAAGACTTAGATGGTAAATTCAACTTTAACACAGCTATCAGTACTGTTATGGAATTGGTGAATGCTATGTACCAGTTCAAAGACAACCATGAAACAGTACAAAAGCGATTTAGCAAATGAATTGGTTAAAAAAATTAACATTATTGCTAGCTCCATTTGTTCCTCATATTGCAGAAGAAATCTGGCATGAATGCGGATTTGAAGGTTCTGTCCATGCGTGACTTGGCCTGTATACGAAGAATCTGCCTTAGTTGTGGATGAAGTAGAAGTGGCTGTCCAAGTGAACGGCAAAGTTCGTGATAAATTGACTGTTTCTGTGTCTGTATCGAAAGAAGAATTAGAAGAGGCAGCTAAAGCATTACCACGGGTACAAGAGTTTACAGAAGGTAAAAACGATTGTAAAAGTGATTGTAGTGCCTAAAAATTAATTAACATTGTAGTCAAATAAGTGAAGGTTTTCTATGGAAAAAGCGGAAGGACTATATTAGTTGGGATGAATACTTTATGGGCGTTGCCATGTGGCAGGCAGCGATCGAAAAGATCCTAATACCCAAGTAGGAGCTTGTATTGTAAGTGATGATAATAAGATTTTTATCCATCGGTTACAATGGCATGCCCTTTAGGGATGTGATGACGATGAGTTTTCGTGGAATCGCAATCGCGACGAAGATAATAAATACTTTTACATCGTTCATAGTGAACTCAATGCGATTTTAAATTATCGTGGTGGTTCCTTAGAGGGTAGTAAAATCTATGTGACCCTGTTCCCTTGTAATGAATGTGCCAAAGCGATCATTCAAAGTGGTATTAAAGAAGTCATTTATTGGCGCGATGATTATAAAGATACACGAGAAGTACAAGCATCGAAACGATTGTTTCAAACAGCGGGGGTCCGTATCACTGCGTATGAACCTAGCGGTAGACAATTATCGTTGCAATTATAATGGAATACAGATATTTCAACAGAAAGGCTGAACCTAGTGCATCATACACGGGGTTCAGCCTTTTTCTCTAACAATGTATTATATCGAACAAAAGAACGGCTAGACCCGAATTGGACCTAGCTGTTACTATGTTCGATTTTATTTGTTGTTACCCATTACTTTCTTGATCGCGTTGACGCCTTTGGAAGTAATGTTTTTTCCTGTTTTTGTCAATCGAGTGCGAGTGCGCGTCACTCTACCCATAGCAGTCAGAGATGTGCGCTTGCGCGGTTTCATATCTCTTTCATTGCCGAAGTCACCACGACGAATGCTAGTGGCTTTTACCTTTTCAGCGCCCACAGATCGTTGTAACTCTTTCATAATCACTTTTGTTTCTACAGATTTTTCGAAGGTGTAAATATCTGCTGACTACATAGCCAATGTTAGGATAGGCATGAATAATGACATGGCAGTGATGTGATACAGCCACCAAGAATATTTCATCTTCTAAAATTTGGCAATCTAGTTCTTCCACATTTTGATTTGTGATAGATAACGCATTTATAATAGCCTCTTGTAAGATAGAGGGAGATTCTATTTTTCATCAATACAGGAATATAAATCAATTAATACGTGTTCCCCTAATACGTGCATGTTTTCACCTACTTTCATTCCTTACTATTATATAAAAAAATAAACTTTTGTAAAACATTTATGATTTTTTTATCATAGAGATATAGGAAAATTAGTAATAAATAATTTACTATTTTTAGTTGATTATGATAAGCTATACATAAGACATAGTTTTTCTATGTTAATTTGATGAAGTGCATCAAATTGATTCATATGTACATAGTAACATTAGGAGGTCCTATTATGAAAGCACCGTTACGTTACGATTTTGCCTCATTTGCTACTGAGGCAGCTACAATTTGTCCTGACAGAGTATTTACAGACTTTTTACACCGCTATGCGTATGGTGTAGATGCATCTTGTTATTCCTATGTGCCAGAAGTTGTGGTGAAAGCAAACAATGAAGCAGAAGTAGTGCGCTTGTTAGCGTTAGCTAACCGCTATGGTACACCAGTTACATTTAGAGCAGCTGGTACGTCTTTATCTGGTCAAGCATCCAGTGATAATGTATTAATTGTTGCCAACGATGGCTTTAAACGGATGGAAGTCCTTGATGGTGGCAAAGCGTTGCGTTGTGACTGCGGTGTTATCGGTTCTGATGCGAATGAAAAATTACTTCCTTATGGTCGTAAAATTGGTCCCGATCCAGCTACTATTGCCAGTGCATTAGTAGGTGGTATTTTCAACAATAACTCCTCTGGTATGTGCTGTGGTACCGTAGAAAACTCTTATCAAACAGTGAAATCTGTTCGTGTAGTACTAGTGGATGGCACTATTTTAGATACCAGCGACCCAGCTAGTGTGAAATCCTTCTTAACATCTCGCGCAGATCTTGTGAAAGGCTTGATAGACCTTCGCCAATGGATTTTTGATGATCCTGAATTAGTGGAATTAATCCAACGCAAATTTAAAATTAAAAATACAACAGGCTATTCCATTAATACATTAGTTGACTTTGAAGATATCGTAGATATTTTTGAACCACATCTTCATCGGTTCTGAAGGTACATTAGGCTTTTGTATCTGAAGTGAGTGTATAACACAGTGGAAGACAAAAAAATTCAAAAGCTCGCGGTCTTGTATTCTACAAAGAATTATCCGATGCATCTCGTGCAGTGGTTACCTTAGCTAACATGGGCCAGTAAATACGTTGTATCTGCGGAAATGATGGACTACCTTAGCTTGAAAAGTGTTCAAAACCTTGAGCAAGTACCTGATTTCGTACGTGGCGTGCCTGAGGGAACTAGCTGTATCTTGTTCCAATCTGAAAGTAATAATGAACAAGAATTAGTTGAACAAGTAGAATATATTAAAAACCAATTAAAAGACATTCCAACTATTATTCCTAGCTTGTATTCCACAGATCCAGCAGAATATAATTCTTGGTGGTATATCCGTAAAGGCTTGTTACCAATTGCTGCTGGCCAACGTAAATCGGGCTCTACAGTTATTACCGAAGACGTATGCTTTAAAATTGAAGACTTCGTAAAAGGTATTGAAATGATCACTGAATTATTCCATACCTATGACTTTATGGATAATGGTATCATCTTTGGTCATGCTTTAAGTGGTAACGTACACTTTATCATCACTCCAGATTTGAACGATCCTAGAGAACGAGATAATTTCAGTGGCCTAGTGAAAGAAATGGCTGAGCGTGGCAGATCTTGAAGGTAGTATCAAAAGCGGAACACGGTACAGGTCGTATGGTGGCTCCATTCGTAGAATTAGAGTGAGGGTGTGAAAGCATACCAAGTAAATCATGCATTAAAGAATTATTTGACCCTAATTATTTAATTAACCCTGATGTTATCATTACAGACGACCCAGATGTATATAAAAAGAATCTAAAAAGCAATGGCGACCATCGATCCACTGTTCAATATGTGTATTGAATGTGGTTTCTGTGAAAAAGAACTGTCCATCTAAAAACTTGACATTAACACCACGTCAACGTATTTCCTTAGTTCGTGAAGAAACACGCCTTCGCCAAGAAGGAAAACATGCGGAAGCCGATGCATTAGCAGAAGGCTATCAATATATATGGTGTGGACACATGCGCAGCATGCTCTATGTGTTCTATGTTATGTCCACTAGGTATTGATACAGCACAAATTGCTTTGTCCGTTCGTAAAGTAACTGCAAAAGGCCACGGTATTGCGAAAGCTATTTATGACAATTTCCCGAGCTACGTTGGCGCGACTCGTATGGGTGTGACATTAGGCGGAGCGAGCGGGTAAAGTGATTACTAATAAATTAATCTCTAAAATTACCAAAGGGGCTCACGAATTGACAGGTGTGACACCGTACGCACCAACTACATTGCCAAAAGCAAACCGTCATACGTTGAAAAACCAACGCAATACAGTGGGTAACGACAATGTGGTGTACTTCAGTACTTGTGCAAACCGTGCATTTAAACCGAACCAAGGCCAAAAAGATACACGTAGTTTACAACAAGTAATGGAAAAACTTGTGCAAAAAAGCGAGGCTATAATGTAATCTATCCACCTCATATTGAAAACTTATGCTGTGGATTAAGCTTTTGAAAACTATGAAGACATCGACAAACAGGGCATTGCAGGATTTAGAAAATGCTTTATTAGAAGCTAGTTGCGGCGGTGTATATCCAGTTGTGATTGATCACTCTGCATGTTTCTCCCATGCTTTAAAACACATTAAATCTGTGACAATCCTTGACGTATCTGAATTCTTGTACACTCATATCGTGCCGAAATTAGATATTGTGAAATGTAAAGAACGAGTTATTGTTCATAAACAATGTAAAATCAAAAAAGTGGGTAAAGAAAAATATATTGAACTTATCGCACGTGCATGTACTGATGAAGTATTCAATATTAAATCCTTTGCATGCTGTGGTTTCGCTGAGGACAAAAAGGTTTCTTCACACCGAGTTGAACCATTCCGCTACACGCGATTTGGGAGATGAAGTGAAAGAGTACGGAGCTACACTAGGAGTAAGCTCTAGCTCCACATGTGAAATCGGCTTAGGCGAACGTGCAGGCATTCCATTCATCGGTATTGCTTACCTATTAGATGCATGTTCTAAATAAATTTGAAGCAGTAAGTTTTAAATATTAGAAAAGCAGTTCCTCTGGGGCTGCTTTTCTTTTGTGGAATAAGACTCTGTAATAATACACTTAAGATAATTAACTGAGGGTGTATAGTAGTCATGGATATGAATAGCATCATTTTTATAATAAAGAATTATCAATTATATTCATATAATAATTAATTTGAAAATTAATAGTTATGTTTTTATAATGATGTATTGTTATAGATAACTTATTTTCATGATCAAAATTTAAAATAAGTAGATAATAGATTGACGGCTATATTTTTAATACAGATATAATGAAAATATATTGTATGGGTATACATGATTTTGAATGAGGGTATATATGAAACGGACTAAATTATTATCAACATCTATTTTTGCTGTCCTTGCTAGGAGCAGTGACTGTTAATGCGACGACTGCTGATTCAGTATTTGACTTAGGTGAGTATGTAGTAAGAGCATCTGATAAAGACAAAAATCTTACAAGGTGGTTTTTCTCGTAATGATGCAAACTTTGCATTATTGGGCGAGCGTAGTGCTATGGATATTCCATTTACAACTACAGTAATTGGCCCTAAAGCGATTGATCAATTCTCATCTCCTAATATGCCATTAGATGCTGTTCTTTCTAATGATCCAGCGATTCGCCGTGCGGGAAGTACAGTACATAATGACTTTACCTATCGTGGTTTCCGTGCCAATGGTACATCTAGTTTGGTAAATGGTATTCACGGCTTGATGACACAATTCAATGCGCCTACATACATGATGGACCGTATTGAATTATTAAATGGACCTGCTGGTGGTTTTACTGGATCAGCGGTGCAATATGAATCCGACGCATCTGGTGGTATTGTAAACTATATCACGAAAAAGGCGGTGATACACCACGCCGAATTTTCAAACAAACTTTCACAGGTCAAAAACAATTTTGGAGAATACATTGATATTAGCCATCGTCTTGGTAAAGACAATGAGTGGGGTGTTCGTGTCAATGCCGAATATTTACATGGCAATACTGCAATTGATGGCGAAAACACAATGCGACTAGTGCCTACATCAATGTAGATCGTCAAGGCGATACTAGTACATTTAATTTCTTTGGTGGTTATAGCGATCGTGAAGTACATAATGGAGCGCGTTGGTTTAAATTAGGTAAAGGTGTAAACACATTGCCTGTAGCACCAAAAGGTAGCAATAACTATGGATTTGATGGCATGTACAAATCTAGCTATGGTTATGTAGCATCCATCAACTATTCTAAAAAAATTAAATGATCATGTATCTGTATTTACTAACTTAGGGTTAAATCATAATAATCTTGATAATAATGTAATGTCTGCAATTTAGTGCGTACACATTAACAAATACAGATGGTGATTATAAATTAAACTATCAAATTGGTGGTACTCCACAAAACACATACTTTGCTCAAGTCGGTACGAATCTGAAATATGAAACAGGCAAAGTAAAACACGACATTAAGATAGCTATTGATAAGTCTTGGAAAAATCGAGATACTGGTTATGTATCTGGTTATCCACTCCAGCGACTCCTACTGCAACATTTGGTAATTTAGGAAAAAGCTAATTTATATACTGGACTTGTTCAAACATCACAGCCAATTACTCAGTTCAAAACTGGTAAAAAGCAAAAAGATACAATGTACGGATGGTCTTTCCTTGACTCTATGTCTTTTTTGATAAATGGGATGTATTAGTAGGTGTGCATCAACATACATCTAAAACAACGGCGTACAATGAAAAACTAATGCGACTATTTCTACAGTGTCAGCAAAAGCTACATCACCTACATTTGCAGTAACATATAAACCAAATGAAAATGTTTCTGTTTATGCTAGCCATTCTGAATATTTCTCTTCCGGTCGTGTAGTTCCTTCTGCTAAAGAAAATAAGGGTGAAATTTTACCACCGACTAAAAGCAAAAACAAAAATGAAAATTGGTGTAAAATATCAAAACAATGGATTCTTAACAAGTTTTTGCACTTTTTGATATTAAACAAGCAACTAATGTAGATCGTATTATAAATGATAAGATTTATATGGTTCAAGATGGATTAGATCATCATCGTGGTGCAGAATGGCAATTTAACGGTCGTTTGACTGATAAATGGTCTACTTTTGGTGGTGTTATGTACATGCAGGCAATTAAAGAACGCACAACAAAAGGCTTACAAGATGGATGGCGTGTAAGTGCACAACCTCTTTGGAGCGGTGTGTTAGGGTCTTGAATACGCGACAAATGACAAAACAACATTTGTGGGACGTATGACGTATTTTGGTAATTCTATTATTCGAAGTGCCGATCAAACTCCTGAGGGTGTGAATGTTCCATCCTATACAGTGTTTGATTTTGGTGCGCGCTATAAAACTAGTATCAATAATCATCCACTACATTTAGCGTTATGTTATACAATGCTCTTAATCGTAATTATTGGATGGCATCTCGTGGTGATCAAGTGTATGTTTCTAGCCCACGTACGCTTACTGTATCTGCACAATTTGATTTCTAATACAAAAAAGAGCTGTACCCGTACGGCTCTTTTTTTATAAATAACAGAATGAAACTTAATTTTTTATTTACGATATTGTAAATGGTTGTGGATTACTATACTTGTGATTCCCCTAATTTGGTGGGGAGTGTATAGTACATTTCCGAGCGATTACAGAAAGTGATGCCATTGTATTAGCGGCCCCTCGTGATCTTGTAGCAGGGATGAAAGATCCATACTATATAAGTTCTATCGCTGAGGTGTGGGAACCCTTGATTGGTGTTGATGATGATGGTCATATACAGCCTGTTTTAGCGACAGAGTGGAGTGCCAATGAAAACCAAACCGTTTGGAGATTTAAACTACGAAAAGATGTTGTTTTCATGATGGTACACCTTTCAATGCTGATGCTGTAATTGCTAATGTGCACCGATGGCAGTTGATGAATAAAAATCTTCTCCATTTTACACATTTACTTTTAAAGAAATCTACCCATCTTTCATAGATGTTCGAAAGGTTAGTGATGATGAAGTACAATTTATTTTTGAGTCGCCACAACCGTTATTGATTGAACGGATGATAGGTTTTAGTTCACCAATCTTTAGTCCTTCTTCTTTCAGCCTAGAAACAGGTGATTTTGTAAAAGTTCCCAGTGGTACGGGACCATTCAAAATTCTTTCCTATGCTACTAAACGATCTGTCACATTAGGAAGATTTGATGAGTACTACGGCGAAAAAGCAAAAGAAAAGCACAATTATCATCAAAAATATTCCGTCCGTGGAAACTAGATATCTTTTGCATTTGCAATCTGAGGAGATTTTAGGGTTCTTGATTTGGGTGGAATGAGTCCTTCCTTGACATTGGACTTATTAAAGGACAGCCGTTTTAAAGTGTCTACCAATCAAAGTCGAATTAATCAAATGCTCTTAGTGAATCAATCTCATTGGCCATATAATCAGCCTGGTGTTGTGGAAGCTATCTCCAAACTCATCGACCGAGAGTTTATTATAAAAGAAATTATTTTACAGGTCAGGCTGTCTGCAGAACAAACTTGTTAAATGCATTAGCATTTGGAGCTATAAAAAAACACCAATTATTTACGATAAAGAAAGCTTTAGAAGTATTACGTACAGTAATCGGCGATACTCCTGTAAAGTCCACATTGATTATCGCTCAATATGGGGTGAATCGCTATTCCTATAAAGAGGTAGCACAGTATTTGCAAGCCCAATTACGAGAGGCTAATATTGACCTTAGTATTTACATATTAGATGGGGCGACCCATAAAAAAATGTTATCACAAAGGTGCGTATGATTTATCAATGGGAACCCATGGATTATCTAGTTATGACCCAACCTATTTTCTACAAGGCTATATGAATCCTAAAGGAAGTTTTAATAAGTCCTATCATCTGGGCTATGTAGATCCTATAGCCGTTACTAGTTTGAAAGAACTATCATCAGCGACTACGAGAGAAGGAAAGAAAACTTTCATTGAAGCCTTGCAAAGGCATAGCTACGAACATATGCCAGCCATACCATTGGCGGCAGATTTAACGAGTGTCGTTTATAATGCTGAACAGTTACAACATTACGAAGCTACAACATATGGAATTAATTTACGACGTGTGGAGAGAAGATAATGGGTGTATATATTGGAAAACGTATGCTCTTAGGCCTGTTAACAATGTTGGGAGCGACGATAGTAGCCTTTATTTTGGGAATACTATCACCGTCAGATCCAACAATGGTAGCACTCTCATTAGATGGGAATAGCGTACCAACGGCTATGGAGTTAGAGGAAAAGCGCCGTAGTTTAGGTCTTGATGCACCCTATACTGTACAATATGTACGGTGGGTCTATGGAGTGATGTTAGGAGATTGGGGAACCTCTTATATTACAGGAGATCCTATATTCCCTAAATTATGGGCGGCCAGCAAAGTAACGATGACCTTAACCTTATTAGGATTATTAAATATCATCGTTGGTGGATTGTTAGGAGGAACTATATTAGGCGCTACACGAAATCGATTCAGGAAGAAAGTAGCATTCTTTTTAACTGTGTTTGGATCCTCCGTACCATCCTTTTGGTTAGCCATTATTCTTATGCATATATTGAGTGAACAATGGCGTATATTCCCTACGAATGGTTATGATAGTTTATGGCATTTAGTGTTGCCTGCTTTTGTATTAAGTGTATCAGGAACCTCGTTACTGATGAGGATACATGCTACAGGTGTAGAACGAGTTCAAAAAGAAGGATATTTTCTCACCGCTCGTGCGAAAGGATTACCACAATGGTATATCTTGTATAAACATGTATTACGGAATGCTAGCCTTTTCGTCATTAACCGTAATTGGAAATTACATAGTAGGAATGATTGGTGGAGCTATTATAGTAGAGTGATATTTTCATTGCTGGATTAGGTAGTTTGATGTTAGAAGGTATCCGCGCTAGAGATTATCCTATTGTACAAGGCTATGTATTATTAGTAGGAGCTATGACAGCTTTCATAAATATTTCAATTGATATATGTTACACTTGGCTACAACCCAAGATTAGATAGGAGGCAAGAATGAAGATAAAGTTTCATACCCTCTATATACTAGGGTGGGTTTGCATTGCCATCCTGAGTTATTTTTGGACACCTTATAACCCGTATATGATTCAGCCAAATTCTGTATTAGAGGGACCCTCTTTGGCGCACTGGCTTGGGACGGATGCGCTGGGACGAGATACGCTTAGTCGAATTATGGCGAGGGTCAACGGTGACTGTATTTGTATCCTTACTAGCATCCTGTACTACCATGGTATTAGGTATATGTATCGGATTAACATCAGGATATTTTGGTGGCATCTATGATCGTATTGTTCAAATAGTGGTAGCTATATTCCAAAGTATTCCAAGTATTAGTTTTATGATTGCTCTAGCTGGCATATTAGAACCAAGTATTTCTACCATCGTCCTAGCTATTACTGTGACATCATGGGTAAACTTTTCAAGAATTATTCGGTCAGAAGTTATTAGCTTGAAAGATTCAAACTATGTGATAGGGATTCGTCATATGGGTGCTAGTCGTTTGTATATTCTCAGTACATACATAGTACGTGCCATAATGCCAACGATTGTTGTATTATTTACTACAAGAGTCGGCTATACCATGTTATCTATGTCGGCACTCAGCTTTATTGGACTAGGTATCCAACCACCTCTAGCAGACTGGGGTTCTCTAGTACAAGAAGGGTATACTTATTTTAGAACTTATCCAGCTTTATTATATGCACCTGGTATCTGCTTAGTAAGCGTAGGTATAGCCGTACATTATATGGGGGCTTATATCAATGAACACTATGCTCAAGGAGGGTCTCATGGAGAGTATAATATATCGATTCGCAATGTGAGCCTTACTTTTAAAGGTGAAAGCATACATACGTTAAAGAATATTAGTGTAGAACTTTCACATGGGAAGATAATAGCTTTTATTGGTGAATCGGGAAGTGGAAAGTCTGTACTAGGTAAAACGATTGTTGGGTTACAAAGTGAGGCCCACTGTGTCGGTGAAATAGGATATTGTCAGCAAAATCTATTGTCACTATCAGACTATGAATTACGTAGGTATCGCGGAAAGGATATATTCTTTATGCCTCAAGACCCAGTGGGATCATTAAATCCATCTATGACCATTGGAGAACAATTACTAGAAGGCATTGAATTTCACCATAGTGTTAATACTGATGTGGCTAAAGAACGGGTGAAATCAATCTTACAGCAATTAGGGCTCCAAGACATTGATACTTTACTGAAGTGGTATCCGCATCAATTAAGTGGTGGTATGGCACAGCGCATACTCTGTGCTATGGCGTGTTCATTACAAGCTAAATGGCTATTCGTTGATGAACCTACAAAAGGATTAGATGCTCTAAGTCGGAAAGAGACCATCTCCCTATTTAAACAAGTAAAAAGAAACTACACATTGTGGAATGGTTATGATTACTCATGATATGCAATTGGTTCGTCATATGGCAGACTATTTAGTGATACTTAAAAGATGGAGCCATCATTTGCCAAGGAACAAAAAGAGGAGATACTCGTTGCACATAATCCGTATGTACAAGAATTGTTATACAGTCAAATTTCAGTATGGAGGAAACAAATCTATGAAGCATATAGAGGTACAATCACTGTATAAAACCTACCATTCCGGAATATTTGGCCGTCATAGTAAGGACGTTGTGCAAGATGTTTCTTTTACGCTAGAGCGTGGAGGTATCTACGGTCTATTGGGGTTAAGTGGATCTGGAAAAAAACTACACTGGGGCGGATGACTCTAGGTATGGAAGATATCACAGTGGACATATTTATAGTGAAGAGTGTAATATTCACGCTTGGATTCAAGAAAATCGATTGGAATTTTGCAGAAAACATCAAATGATGTTCCAAAATCCATTTCAAATATTTCATCCCTATTTCAGTATGAAAGAATCATTGGATGAAGTATACCGATTGCACCCAAACTTGAAGTGTGATGAATCACATGATTTGGTTAATGTATTACTAGATGAAATAGAATTGTCTCCCTCACTTTTTGCAAAAAAATATCCTAGAGAGTTAAGCGGAGGACAGTTGCAACGCTTTGCATTACTGCGAATTTTATTGCTACATCCAACGTATCTCGTGTTAGATGAACCCACGTCTATGTTGGATTCTGTCAGTCAATATAAAATGATAGAAATCTTACAGCGATATAATAAAGAATATGATATGACATATTTGTTTATTAGCCATGACTTAGATATTGTGAATTACCTATGTGATACGATCTTTGTACTAGATCATGGTACAATTATTGAAAGAGGCGCTTGCAAAGATGTGATGGCAAATCCGCAATCAACATTATTACAAGAGTTGAAAGCAGCGAATTGGGGGTGAGGATGAATAAAGTATTCTTGGTACTAGTGGCATGGGGCAATCCATATGCTGTATGATGAAAAGCAGTTCCTTTGAGGGACACTTTTTCTTTCTATATAGTCCATGAAATAGATAGATTTTCCAGTAAACAACGTATACTTAAGGTATCATTTACATACGATAGAGGGAGGACTATGATGGGTAAAAGAATATGTATTAATGCACAAAAGATATGCCTGTATTAACGATGACGTTGACAGAGAATCATAAAATTAAAGAAATCACTAGTATGATTCATGAAGATCATAAGCCATTAAATATGCATTCTGATCAAAATCAAGAATCGGCATTATATGAATTTATGACCCATCGTTCCATTCCCTATAGTCGGAAAAAAATTTATCACAATTATTATCGGCCTATGAAGCTGAAGACTCTCTAGAATTGTCTATTAAATCCTATCAGTTAAGTGTATCGGATCATTATTGGGTAAAGCCAGTGCAAAAGAATCTATCTTGGAATGATGTGAATTTTTTTGCTAATTCTTTCAAGGAAAGTTCTATCTTCATTCGAGAACAGGAACATGTTAATTTTAACGATGTCACACCCTAACACATCTGTCAATGGTTCACTACGCCAAATGTGGATACGTGAAAATAATCAATTATTATTGATGAAAAGCGGGCAATGTTTTACAACTTGAACCTTTTAATGAAGTGTTTGTATCAAAGTTGCTCGATACAACCAACATATGTCATGTACAGTATGAATTGCGACAAATTTTTAATGGTGAATATGTCTGTGTATGTCCTATATTCACCAGTGAAAGTATAGAGTTTATTCCGGCGTGGTCAGTGGTAGGCCGATTGCATAAAAAATCCAACAAATATGAGCGCTATTAGCACAATGTGAAGAGTTAGGGATTCCTAATTATCGCTCGAGATATAGATGCCATGATTTTTAGTGGATTATATGACACTCAATGATGATAGACATTGGGGAAATTTCGGATTTTTGAGAGATTCAAGTACATTAGAGTTTTTAGGTGTGGCACCTATCTTTGATAACGGTAATTCGCTCTGGTATGACCAATATAAAATACCCGTGGATAAGCCCTTTTACACCTATCGATCCCAACCATTTACAACCACACACGATAAACAAATCAAATATATCGAAATTCCTATTGAAGGATTAAGTGTAGAGAGATTGATAGAGGTAGTACCAGAATTATTACGACAAGTATATTCTGCGCATGAGCTGGTTACACCCACGCGGATGAAAACCATGGAAGATCTGCTATTACGACGAATAGCAGGATTAAAAGATATTCTAGGGTGATACCCATTGGTTTGACATAATAGATTCATCGATTATTTTGTCAGCATAGAAAAAGGAGATACAATGAAAGTAAGTAAAAAAGTATTATTATTAACAGTTATTATGGGGATGAACTGGTTTGGAACGATTGCTATGGATGGTGTAGCATCCGAAGAAGTTAGATATTTCTACGGAAGAAGGTGAATATTATGGTGTCGCTTCTACTGAAAAATGACTATCATATTGGAGTAGGAGTCATAGAAACAGCAGTAGAACGTGTGTATCCTCATGAATCGATCTATACGAATTATGTTCCGATGTTTCGTTGGGACCTAGGAGGACCGGATCCTTTAGATCAAGTCACCATTTATGACGGAGGGGACTATTATAAATATGTCACTTATGGATTAACTGAACTTTATGATAAAAAAGAGTAAAGACTTGAAAAGAAGTGGATTTGGTATGGAATTTACGTTTAAGTTAAAGAAAGACGCTTATAATGATGAAGAAATGGAACTCAAAAAAATGTAGTTGGTATTTTACAGACTCTTGCGAGATCTACTAAAGAAGATGGCGAAATCTTTAAGCCTTATGAATACATTTATACAGGACAAACTGTTGGCATGGACATAGATCATAAATCTAATATTGTTGGTTTTTATTACTATTCCTGATAAAGAATTAAAACGTGCATATGGTCCTTTTGGGAGCTCAGATTTTTTATTGCCTTTATTGGAGTAACAGAACAAGAGCTACAAGCAGTTATGAAAAAGAACTTACTGTAAAAAGAGTTGTACGAAAAGCTTGGCACAGATGTGACAAGTTATACTAGAAAGTCTGTGATATAGTTACTCTGAATGGTAACTTTCATTGCTATATCAAAGAAATCTATGATACAATAAACTCATCTTAGGAAATAAGAACAAACATCAAATAATGGAGTCTTTGAGGCAAGGTGCGAGGGAAACCTCAATTCCTGACCGGCGGTATAATAGTCCGCAAGCTTTTAGAGCAGATCCGGTGATATTCCGGAACCGACAGTAAAGTCTGGATGGGAAAAGACAGTATATTGATAGCTACGTGGTAGTCTATCAAATATTTGGAATGCTAAAGGGACTATGAAAATAGTCCCTTTTTTATGTAGAGGTGAGCCATGATACATATGACAACTGATGAAAAATATATGGCAAAGGCCATTGATTTGGCGGAAAAGGCACGAGGGTATACGTCACCTAATCCGATGGTAGGCGCCATCATTGTAAAAAGATGGTCGTATTATTGGAGAAGGGTATCATCAAAAAGCAGGCGAACCCCATGCAGAGGTCTATGCTCTGCATCAAGCGGGATGGATGCAAAAGGAGCTACCCTATATGTGACCTTAGAGCCATGTGCCCATTATGGGAAAACACCACCGTGTGCGAAGCGGGTCATTGTCGCGGTATTACTCGTGTCGTTATTGGCATGATCGATCCCTAACCCGTTAGTAGCGGGAAAAGGATTGGACATGTTACGAGCAGGTATCGACGTAGAGGTTGGTGTATTAGAGCAAGCCTGTGTTGAAATGAATGAAGCTTTCATTACCTATATTAAAACAGGTAAGCCTTTTGTCATTTTGAAGTCTGCCATGTCGATGGATGGCAAAATTGCTACCGCCAGTGGTGAATCGAAATGGATTACTCAATGAAGAGGCCCGCATTGATGGGCATCGCATCCGTAAAGAAGTGGACGGCATGTTAGTCGGTGTAGGTACAATTCTAGCAGATGATCCCCTACTAAGTTGCCGCTTACCACAGGAAACGGTGGAGAAGCAACCACATTTATATATCCTAGACTCACAAGGTCGAACGCCACTGGATGCAACAATTTGGACTGTGCCGAACCGCGAGATTACTATATTCGTAGGCGAGGACTGCGGATTAGAACAAATGGGTGCTTTCAGCGATAAAGGGGCGGAAGTTATCGTCACACCGTCTAATGAAAGAGGTCTAGATATATCGTTTATTCTAGAAGAGTTAGGTGCGCGCCAATGTATGAGCTTGCTCATTGAAGGTGGTAGCCAAGTTGTGGCGAGCTTTGTGGAAACAAAATCCTTTGATAAGTTAGTTACCTATATTGGGAACCGCATCATTGGTGGCATTGGCGCTACACCGCGGTGGGTGGTTTAGGTTTTTCTAGTTTAGAAGAATCTGTGCAATTAGACATTCACGAGGTTATGCCAGTAGGTGACAATATGAAGATCATTAGTTATCGAAAAGGAAGGGAAGGCATCTATGTTTACAGGGGATTATTGAGGAAATAGGGACTGTACAAAGCGTAAAACGATCCCAAAGTTCTTTAACCCTTGAAATTGCTGGGTCTGTCATTTTCGATGATCTGAAAATCGGTGACTCTGTGGCAGTTAACGGCGTATGCTTGACGGCAACCACCATAGGATCGGGGCGATTTACGGCGGATGTCATGCCAGAATCCGTAAAGATGACCACTCTTTTACAGGTGTCCACAGGAAGCAAGGTCAATTTAGAACGTGCCATGGCGGCCAATGGACGATTTGGTGGTCATGTAGTGGCAGGTCATGTAGACGGACAAGGTACGATCATCGGGAAGGACCACGTAGGGAAATTCCATTGTGTTTCGCATCACCACAGATTCCGATATATTACATTATGTCATTTACAAAGGGTCCATCACTGTGGATGGCGCGAGTCTGACTGTATCTAAGGTGGGACTGAGTTGGTTTGAAATTTCCATTATTCCTCATACCATTGGAAATACCATTTTACAATATACCTCCATAGGGACTACAGTAAATTTAGAAACAGATATTTTTGGTCGTTATATTGAACACTTTATGAAAGGGCCTAAAGAGGCACCGAGTAAACAAGGAAATGTAACGATGGATACATTGTTAAGTAACGGCTTTTTATAGAAAGGATGATATACATGTCCTATACATTACATTCCATTGAAGAAGTAATTGAAGATTTAAAGGTAGGTAAACCTGTTATAATCGTTGATGATGAAAGCAGAGAAAACGAAGGTGACTTGGTCATCGACGCTGAATTTGCCACACGTGAAAGTATCAATTTTATTATCAAAGAAGCACGGGGCCTGTTATGTACGCCTATGTTGGAAAGTGACCTACGTCGTTTAGGGTATTCCTCAAATGGTGGAGAGAAATACAGATAACCATGAAACAGCTTTCACTGTATCTGTAGACCATATGGATACGACCACTGGTATTTCTCCAGAAGAACGAGCGATTACGATGCAAAAGCTCATCGATCCAAATTCGAAAGCAGAAGACTTCCGTCGTCCTGGTCACGTGTTCCCGTTGCGCTACAAAGAAGGCGGTGTCTTGGTGCGCCAAGGTCATACAGAAGCATCTATTGACTTGTGTAAATTGGCGGGCTTATACCCAGCAGTGCAATTTGTGAAATCACCAATGATGAAGGATATATGTCTCGTATGGATGATTTATTGGCTTTCAGTAAAAAGCATGATTTAAAAATCGCCTCTGTAGAAGCCTTAGTGGAATACAGAAAACGTCATGATAAATTGGTGAGCATCACTGCTGAAACTAAGTTACCAACGAAATACGGCGACTTCCGCATCATTATATTTAAAAATGAAGTGGACCATAAAGAGCATTTGATGATCGTAAAAGGTGATGTACGAGGTAAATCTGATGTGTTAATGCGCATTCATTCCGAATGTTTGACTGGCGATGTATTCGGTTCTCATCGTTGCGACTGCGGAGAACAATTGGAAAATGCGTTACGCTCCATTGAAGAACAAGGGAAGGCATCGTCATCTACATGCGCCAAGAAGGACGTGGCATTGGATTAACAAATAAGATCAAAGCCTATACATTACAAGACGAAGGCTACGATACAGTAGAAGCCAATGTGAAGTTAGGATTCCCACCAGATATGCGTGAATATTCTTTAGCGGCACAAATGTTGCGCGAATTAGACGTGAAAAGTGTTAAACTATTGACGAATAATCCAGAAAAGAAAGAAGATTTAGAGCGTTGGGGCATTACTGTAACTAGACGTGTTCCTATTGTGATTAAAGCCAATAGCATTAATGCAAAAATATTTGAATACAGAAAAAAATGCGCCATATGTTGTAAAAAGTATGAAACTAGCACCTAGCGATTAGTTCGCTCAGGGCTGAATATATCTGATAGAAATAGAGGAGAATGACAATGATTCAAGAAGGTAAATTAATAGGTACAGGTAAGAAATTTGCTATTATCGGCTCTCGTTTTAATGAGTTTATTACATCTAAATTGATCAGCGGTGCGAAAGATGCCTTGTTGCGTCATGACGTACAAGACAGTGATATCACTACCATTTGGGTACCAGGTGCCTTTTGAAATTCCATTGATTGCACAAAAAGCGGCAAAATCTGGTAAGTATGATGCTGTTATCTGCTTAGGCGCTGTCATCCGTGGTGCTACTACGCATTACGATTATGTATGTAACGAAGTGGCAAAAGGGATTGCTCATGTATCCTTAGAATCAGGTGTCCCTGTTATGTTCGGTGTAGTGACTACTGAGAATATTGAACAAGCTATCGAACGTGCTGGGTACAAAAGCTGGTAATAAAGGATTTGATTGCGCTATGGGTGCTATCGAAATGATCAATCTATTGGAATCTATGTAGAAAGAAGGATATCCGTGGATTTTTATTAAACGTTATACAACAGCGGAAGGGTTACGACTATCCATTGCCGTAACGACTGATACCGTAGAAGAGGCGAGAGTTCGCCATGATTTGTGGCCTGTGGCAACAGCGACTCTTGGTCGTACTATGACAGGGAGCTATGTTGATGGCCAGTGATTTTAAAAACGATGAAAATGTGAGCATTCGCTTGCGTGGCGATGGTCCCTAGGAATTGTTCACGTCGATGCATTTAGCAATAATACTGTTCGTGGCTATGTGGATCATCCCCATGTGGATGTACCACTAATGCGTGAAGGTAAGTTAGATGTGGGAGCTGCCGTAGGGCGCAATGGGGAAGTACAAGTCACTCGGTTTTACGAAACTTCGTCAAAACTATACGTCCCAAAGCCCCTATCCAAACTGGTGAAGTGGCAGAAGATTTAGCCTATTATCTAGCTATATCTGAGCAAGTTGGCTCTGTACTTAGTTTAGGCGTGTTGGTGGATCCAGATTACCACACCATCGTAGCAGGGTGGCTTTTTAGTGCAAGCCTTGCCAGATGTGACAAATGATGCGTTCGACAAAATTGAGGCGAATCTTAAAACGATTGGAACAGTGACCAACTATTTGAAAGCACATCCTAATGCAGAACAGTTGATGGAGCGTATTCTAGACGGTTTTACCGTACAAGAAGTGTACAATGAGCGCATTCATTTTGCTTGTCCATGCAGTAGAGAGCGTTTCTTTGACCGATTAGCAAGCTTGCCGATGCATGACAAGAAGGAATTAGCCGAAGATGAAGTCACTGAATTAACATGTCATTATTGCAATGAAAAATACCATTTTTCAAAAGAAGATATGCAAACATTACTCATTGAAGACACACATTAATGAGATTTGTTTCTATGGAGGGAACATCATGAAATGTATTGAGTGGAATGGTTCTGAGGTTATTATCTTAGATCAAACGAAATTACCTACATCTGTGGAGTATGTGCATTGTACAGATTGGCGTCAAGTGGCAGAGGCCATTAAGATGCTCCGTGTCCGTGGCGCTCCCGCGATTGGTGTAGCGGCGACCTATGGTTTGATTCTTGCCTTCCGTGAAAGTCACCATCGAGGAGGCGCTAGGGCAGAGATTTTTATCCGAGTTTAGAGCCTTTGCGGAAACATTGCGACAAACGAGACCGACAGCGGTAAATTTAATGTGGGCTATCGATCGTGTGTTGCATGTGGTGGATACTTTCAAAGGAGATATTAGCGACTTAGATGCTATCCTTGTGCAAGAAGCGATTGCTATTGATGCAGAAGATTTGGAGCTCAATGGTCGTATGGCAAAGCATGGGGCTACCTTATTCCAAGATAAAGAGTCTTATCGTATATTGACCCACTGCAATGCTGGTGCCTTAGCAACAGCGGGGATTGAGTACAGCCTTAGGTGTCATTCGAGAAGTGCATGCCCAAGGTAAACTTGACCGTGTGTACGCCGATGAAACTAGACCTCTGTTACAAGGGTCTCGTTTAACTGCCTTTGAACTACATGAAGATGGTATTCCAGTGACATTACAAACAGATAATATGGTTGGCTATGCCATGCAACAAGGATTGATTGATGCTGTTATTGTAGGCGCTGACCGCATTACATTAGAAGGCGATGTGGCGAATAAAATTGGTACCTATAGTGTGGCTGTTTTGGCAAAGCATCACGGCATTCCGTTCTATGTGGCGACTCCCTATAGTACATTTGATTTCTCTATGGAAAAAGGGGTTCATATTCCTATTGAAATGCGCAATCCTCAAGAAGTATTGCAATTCCAAGGCGTGCCATCGGCACCGCAAGATATAGAGGTGTTAAATCCGACTTTTTGATGTAACACCGCACGAACTAGTGACGGCTATAATTACAGAAGAAGGGGTGTTACGACCTCCTTTCTGAGACAGCATTCGTAGATTACAAGAAACGAAATTAAAATAGGAGTTAGCTATGGTTGATGTAGTGATTACACATGTAGATGTATTACAAGGAAAGACGATTCTAAGAGATACAGCCATTGTCATCGAAGATGGATATATTAAAGAGTTTGTTAACAATGATGCAGTCCCTCAAGCGAAGGAAGTGATTGATGGGAAAGGTATGCTCGTCGCACTGGTTTAATCAATACGCATACGCATATTGCCATGGGTTTATTGCGCAATTATGCAGATGATTTAGAACTGATGGATTGGCTACAAACCGCTATTTGGCCGGCAGAAGCAAAATTAACAGATCATTTGGCATACTGGGGCACACAACTGGGTATTGCAGAAATGTTCCGTTCTGGTACAACATGCTTTAGCGATATGTACTTCTTTATGGACCAAACCGCAGAGGCTGTGAAAGAAACGGGCATTCGTGCCGTTTTATCTCGTGGCATGGCAGGAGTAGCCCCTACGGCGGAGCAAGCCTTGGTAGAAAGTAAGGAATTATTCCTCAATTATCATGGATATAATCAACGTCAAATTAAAGTAATGTTAGGGCCCATGCGCCATACACATGTCCAGATGGATATTTGGAAAAAAGTGGTGCAATTAGGCCATGATTTAGGCGCCCAAGTTCATATGCATTTAAGTGAAACAAAAGGGGAAGTGGACAATGTAGTGAAAGCCACTGGTAAAACTCCTATTGCACACATGAATGACTTAGCTTATTTGATTTAGGTTGTTTAGCGACTCATTGTGTTCATGTCACTGACGAAGATATGGATATTATGAAAGAAAAAAATCAGTTCGTGTAGCGCACAATCCACAATCGAACTTAAAATTAGCAAGTGGCATTGCACCAGTTCCTGAAATGTTGGCAAAAGGAATTATAGTAGGTCTAGGAACAGATGGATCAGCTAGCAATAATAATGCGGATATGTTAGAGGAAGTACGATTGGCAGCTATGCTACATAAAGCACGTCTATATGATCCGTTGGCCATCCTCGCGCAAACAGCTTGGGAATTGGGGACTGTAATGGGTGCCAAAGCATTAGATTATGATGATCTTGGTGTATTAGATGCCGGATACCGAGCAGATATTGTTCTCTACGATACATCTGGATTGCATTGGCAACCACGGTATAATGACGTAGCCTCTTTTAGTCTATGCGACTAACTCTTCCGATGCTAATACTGTATTAGTAGGTGGTAAAGTAGTGATGAAAGATAAAGGAACTTCTCACCATTGATGAAGAAAAAGTTGCGTTACGAAATACAACAAGCGCAGGCGATTTTTCAAAGGTAGTGCTACCCATTAGTGCATCTTGGCATACTAGTTATACATAATACCCTATGCTGTGATCATGCGCCATAGTATGGTTCTATCAATATGAAAGTTTAATAGGTATAACCTATGCAAGCGAGGTCTTTAGGGCCTCGCTTTTAATTGACAAAAATTATCAACTATTATATTATAGATATAATTGATTTAACAATTCGTAAATTTAAGTAACAAGTGAGCAAGTGCTCAATATATAGTATTCGGATAAGTTCCATTTTCTTTAGGGAAAGTGGATTTTTATTAGGAGGAAACTAATGCAATTGTGGAATGGAGTAGCTTGTGCCTCTGTTCTATGTGGTTTTGATGGTACTATCAGGGTGCTCTTGGACTGCTGATACGCCAACAGCAGTGACTCAAGAGACGGCAACAAGAACGGAAATTGACAAGACGGGAACTTCTGTGACTATGCCAAGTCATCCCAAACGGGTTGTCATCTTAAATACAGCCAATATTGATATGTATTTGGCCGTAGAAGGAACGATTGTGGGGCGCATGGATCTTGCCTCTTTGACAGGAGAGTTACAAGAAAAGGTAAAAGACATTCCTTCTGTGAGGAACACCTACAATCCAGATGTAGAAAAGATTATTAGTCTACATCCAGATTTGGTTATTGGTATGAATATAGCCAATCACATAAAAACTTCGAGAGGCTTTTAACATCAGCTAACATTCCTTTATATATTAATGATTTAGATTCCTTTGAAGATGTCAATCGGTCCTTGCAACTATTCGGTGAACTAACGAATCATTTAGATATAAGCAAGGTGCAAATAGAGAAAATCAATACTGTATTTGCAGACTATCAAGCGAAAATAAAAGCATAAGCCACATCCTAAAACATTGTTGTTGCTGGGTACACTAGGTAATCTAAACGTCAGCACAGATCATTCTTTCAGCGGTAAATTGTTAGATACATTAGGTGCCGATAACATTGGTAAATATATGAAGAGTGAAGCCCCTTATGTGCCATTGAGTTTGGAATTTATACAGGAACAAAATCCTGAGCGAATTATTTTTGTTGTTATGTATCCAGACCCATCGATTAAGGAATCATTTTTTTGAAAAGAGATACAGTCGAATCCAGCATGGCAACATGTAAAAGCTGTAGAAACAGGTCAGATTCACTATGTACCGGGTGGTTTATTTGCCTTGAATCCTGGCACAAGAATTATAAAAACATTGGAATTAATGTATAACGCATTATATGAATAATATGGAGGAAGAATTGTATGAATACATTAGTAAAAGCATCACTATATGGAGCAATTTTCAGTAGCTTATTAGCGCACTGCCTATGTGGCGCAAGCTATGGATAGTAACGATAATCACATCGTTGTGGTTACTGCCTCAAAACGGGCAGAAACAATTAAAAAAATAGCTCTTTGCCGTACAAGTGGTAACTCAAGAAGATATGAAACGCTTAGGGGCAGATAGCATTCAAAAGTGCATTACAATTGGTTGATAATATTAATTTATCAGAAGCGAGAATGACTGGTAATCAAGTGATGATTCGAGGCATGGAATCTCGACATTCTTTGGTTCTTGTAGATGGCCGTCGTTTTGGCGGTGAAGATGCATCCAATACGACAAACGTATATACATTAGGACGTATCAATCTAGATCAAGTGGATCGTATTGAAATTGTGCGTGGCTCTTCCTCTGCATTGTACGGTTCCGATGCAATTGGCGGTGTCATTAATATTATTACGAAACAGCCGTCGAAAACGTCTCAAACAATCGGTATTTCAACGGGAACAAAACGTGAGCAGGCTCATTATTCCTATGCAAGTGGAAACCAAGGCAATTGGAATGTGACTTTCAATGTGAATGCTACTAAAGAACGTCCTATTAACCGCCATATGTCTGACAAGACGTTCAATGAAAAGAACAAAAACAGTTAACTGGCTATACAGAAGGATATCGTCGCATTATGCACGGTGATAAACAATCCTATAATGGTAGTGTAGAATATAGCTTTAATAATAGTAATGACAATAAACTAAAGTTGGATGTAAGTTATTATAAAGAAAACTTGCAAACAGATAATGCGGATCGCTATTCCACTGTATTCCACAAAAGTGGAATGGTCTTTCGCGACCCCAAAAAAATGGTACCTGTCAATTTGAATAAAAACAGAATATTTTGATAATAAGAGTTTACAAACGGGTATTATTTACAGTGGTAAAACCAATAGAAACAATTATGAAATAGGAGCGTATTATAGTAAATTAGATAAAAATTATCTAATGACAGATGACCGTACTTTACCTGAAGGTGTTATCAATGTGATGATGCCAAGTAAAACCACCAAAACCACCAACATCATTAAAGTTCGATTATCAGTCCTTATATCCAGCTCATGATTATGATGCGACAAAAATATAAAACCTATGTGGTAGAAGGTAAAGATACGATGTATGTAGGAGACCGCCACAATGTGACATTTGGTGGTGAATATCGTTATGTATCGTATGAAGGCACTCGTCTAGGTGGCTTAGATAGCCATGGGGGAAAACAAATCAAAAGGATTCCACTATGATTCTTGGGTCGCCTATGGAGAAGATTTATGGACAGTAAATAAAAAAACTTTCCATAACACCGCCATTCGCTATGAACACAATAGTCAATTTGGTGATAATGTAACACCTAAATTAGGGGCGGTCTATGCATTCGATGGAAATACTCGCTTAAAAAGTTAACTACGGCAAAGGTTATAAAGCACCAAGTATTTCTGAAAATGTATTTGAATATGTTCCACACTACGCCTATTGGTGTATTGAACATTGTGGGAAATCCTAACTTACAACCAGAAACATCTACTTCCTTTGATGTATCTGTAGAAGCGGAACGTGGTCATACATTTGGTAAAAGCTAGTTACTATCATAGTCGTGTAAGTAATCTGATTGATAGTCATAAAGTTGAGTCTAGCGTACACGGTGTATCACAACGTCATCAATACTACAATGTAGGGTAAAGCAAAAAAATCCAAGGGTAGAATTGAGTGTAGGTCATAAAATATCTGATCGTATTACTGTAAAAGGAACGTATAATCATATCAATGCTAAAGATATGACAACTGGTGAACGTTTAGGCAATCGTCCAAGTTCGGTGAGTACCTTACAATTAATGTATGATGATCATAAGTCAGACGGATATAGTGCCGTATTATGGGATACTTTCACCTATAAATATGGGTTTGATGCAGCGAGAAACCGAGGCGAAAGTGTACATAATGAGTATTCCTTTAACACATTGAACTTCAGTGTGAACAAAAAATGGAATAACGGACTGTCTGCATATGTAGGCATCGATAATCTATTAAACCGACAAGTTCCAGATTTATATATTGATGGTCGCATGTTCCGTGTTGGCATGGAAATGAAATTATAAGATGAAATCCTAGAAACTATAGGGGAGTAGACTTGACAAATATAGGTCAACTGCTTATAATATCTATATGTGCGTATATAAATTACCCTGCACTTCCATTATACGTTTTTGGAGGGGGATATAGATGTCAGAAATTAAAGTCGGTAAAAATGAATCGCTTGAAAGTGCACTTCGTCGTTTTAAACGCTCCTGCCAAAAAGCGGTGTTTTTATCTGAAGTACGCAAACGCGAACATTACGAAAAAAACCAAGCGTAAAAAGAAAGAAAAAAATCTGAAGCGACAAGAAAACGCAAAATTCAAAGCGTAAGTCAATCTTGGAGGTACAACATGTCCTTAAAAGATCAGCTTAAAGCAGATATGAAGGAAGCAATGAAAGCTCGCGAAGCGGGTAAAGTTGCTCTTTCAGTCATTCGCATGGTAAATAGCGCCATAAAAAATACAGAAATCGACAAGAAAATTGAATTAGAAGATTCAGATGTTATCGCTATTTTAGCGAAAGAGATGAAAAATTCGCCAAGATTCTTTAGCTGAGTTTGAGAAAGGTCATCGTGATGACTTAGTTACTCAAGTGAAAGCAGAGATGGAAGTATTAGCCAAAATATTTTGCCTGCCCAATTAAGTGAAGAAGAAATTCGTCACATTGTGGTAGAAGCGATTTCCACCCTGACTGCACCAATTAAGATGGGTGACCTTATGCCGTTGGTTATGCCAAAGACTAAGGGTTGTGCAGATGGCAAGTTAGTCAATGCGATTGTCAAAGAAGAACTTGCAAAAGTCAACTAATGTGTTGACAGACTTAATTGATTATGTTACTATAATCGCATAATATAATACTAAGTCAATGAGGACTCTAAGAAACCTAGTTTCTTGGAGTCTTTTTGTTTATTATGAGGAGGTTTATCATGAGCAAAGAATTATTATATTACATTCCAGCAGGCCAATATGGTAAAGAAGGTGTTCTTGCCTTACTAGAACAACATCCAGAAATTCGTTTTGTATCTTTAGTAGGGGTTGACCTTGCCGGTAATGATACAGATGAAAAAAATTCCAATGGAGCAATTCTTTGATGATTATGAATCTTTCTTTGAAGGTCGCGCAGTACAAACAGACGGATCTTCTGTTGTATTGACAAATATTGCTACATTGAACAATGCTCGTGTCGATATGTGGGGCGATCCAAGTGTAAATTGGTTTGTAGACTACAACTATGAACATATTGATGAAGCTACTGGCAAACCAACTGGTACACTTCGTATTCCAGCATTCTTGAAACATTGCGATCGTTATGTAGACTCTCGTTCTATCTTAAAACGTAGCTGTGAATATGTAAAAGAAGAATTGATGAAATTATTACAAGCGAACCAAGTGAAAGGCATGGAATTTATCGATGCCAATGAAATCGCTGACGTTATCTTTACATCTGCTACAGAGTTGGAATTTTGGGTAAAAACACCATCCAGAAATGTAGATGCAAAAGCGTTATCCGTATCTCAAAAACTACAAGAGCAATACTGGCAACGTACCCATGGTTCCGTTCGTACAGCATTAGAAAAAGCAGTATCCTTATTAGATAAATATGGTTTACATGCAGAAATGGGACATAAAGAAGTTGGCGGTGTAAAAGCGAAACTAGATGACGAGGGTAATGTAGACTGGGTATTAGAACAATTAGAAATTGACTGGAAATACACAAATAACCCATTGCAAACTGCTGACAATGAGTTACAAGCTCGTATTATCGTTCGTGAAGTATTCCGTGAAAATGGCTTAGATGTTACATTCAATGCGAAACCAATCATCGGTGTAGCAGGTTCTGGTGAACATACGCATTTCGGCGTGATGGTGAAAATGAAAAATGGTAAAGTGTACAACTTGTTCTCCCCGAGCTGATTTACGCAAAGAACATGCTAGCCCATTGGCATACGGCGCTATCATGGGTCTATTAAAACACTACGAAGCGATTAACCCATTTATTTCCTCCACAACAGACTCCTTAAACCGATTAAAACCAGGTTTTGAAGCACCTGTATGTATCGTTACATCCTTGGGTACAGATCCTGCGTTGCCAAGCCGTAACCGTACGATCCTTTGTGGCTTGATTCGCGATGTAGATACACCAATGGCAACTCGTTTTTGAATTGCGTTCTCCAAACCCATATACTAATACTTACACAGCATTGGCATTGATTTATTTGTCTGCTTTCGATGGAATGAAGTATGTTATCACATCTGGTAAAGCACCAGAAGCAATTTTGGCGGAATTGTCCAAAAAAGAAGGGGAACCGGCTGATTATCTAGAAGCATCCCGTGAATATCGCTCAGAAGTTGACGTGTTTGATGATTTCACAGCAGAAGAGCGTGATCGCAAATTCGGTAAAGCCCCCTGCTACTGTATGGGAAAATATCCAAGGCTATACAAACAATCCAGAAAAAGTAGCCTCCTTAACTTTGGGTGGTGCTTTTGAACAAGATTTGATGGATTCTTTTATGGCTGGTATTTTAAAACGTTGGAGCTTAGAATTAGCGAATCGTATTGTACCTGCTAACATTCAATTAGTACGTTCCTTACAAGCTATCCATGATGTAGCAGATGGTTTTGATAGTGCGAACTGGAACAAAGTGAATACCTTACGCTTATACCTAGCAAAAGATAGTGTAGATAGCAAATCTTTATTCACACGCATCACTGATGCATTGGCAAAAGGCGACTATGATACAGCATCTGCATTACAAGTAGAAATGAACGAAAAGGTACTTGAATTAGAAGCGTTATATGCAGAGTATACTCGTAATATTCTATAACAGATATCTATAGATTATTATTCAATAACATATTATACGTAACACGATTTTTTTGGAGTCGCCTAAATTGAGCAACTTTGTAAAAGAAGAGTTACATGAATCTAGACTCATCTACACTTGTCTATGAAAAAGGACTGACCACAACATTGTGATCAGTCCTTTTTGCTATCCATTAATTACGAACTAGTAAAGTAATAGATAATTGTCTTACTCACATAGCGAGTAGCTTTGCATGGTATGTTGAAATATGCTTATAATCTCTCATTACTATTCGGCTCCTTACCATATCGTACAACTAAGACCAAACTGATGACTAGTACTAAAATTGCAGATGACCATAGAAATAGATCCATAGAAGATTCGTGAGATACAATAATCAATCGAATAATGGCGGTTATACCAATATAGATAAAATAGCGAAGAGGGAAGTGGAAGTTGTTTTTAAAATATTTTACCACTAGTGATAAAAAAACTCAAAAAAATAAAAAGAAGTTAATAATTTCTTCTAGAAATGTGACATATACCACTTCAGTTGTAAATAAACCCTGGTATGAGCGTCACAATATAAAAACGCTGTATTCAACACAGCTACGGTTAATACGATACCAATAGAAAATAAAGTGAAGTTTTAGAACCCACTGAAAAAAATGTAGACACTTGTTGCAAAAAAATAATTCATAAGGACCTTTCCAATAAAAAAAGGGTGGAGTGACGAATCACTGCACCCTTATATATTTACTCAGTAATAATTAAACTAATGCTTTTAGTTGCTTCAGTCTGCGTCAAAGTTAACAGCAGATGTTACTTCTGGCACGTATTCTACGTAACGAACTACATCGTCTTTGTCGATGACAACGATACCACGGGATAATAAACGTAAGCCTTCAAGAATAAAACCATAGATTTTCACCGAAAGAAAGATCGCGGTGGTCAGATAAAGTTTCTACTTGATCGATACCAGCGAGCACCGCACCAACGTTTTTTGAGCAAATGGTAAATCTACGGATACAGTTAAAACAACTACATTGTCACCTAATTTAGAAACGTTTTGGTTGAACCAACGAGTTTGCGCATCACATACGCCAGTATCCAAAGATGGTACTACGGAGATAACTTTTACTTTACCTGCGTAATCTGCTAATGTTTTTCACCTAAACCATTGTCTAATAATGTGAAAGCAGGAGCTTTGTCGCCTACTTTAACTTCTTTACCCAATAAAGCGATTGGGTTACCTGCAAATGTTACTACACCTGTACGTTTTTCCATTGTATGTTCCTCCTTTAATAACGGAATAATATCTTTTGTATATTAACATTATATCATGGTACAATTAAGTTAGTAAATAAACTTTATCGAAAAATCGAAATTAATATAAGCGAGGTAGTCATGAAGGGTATTCATTTTGTTTCGCCACTTTTTTTAAAGAACATTCCTACAAATATATCATAGGTCTATGTTTATTGCTGACCATCAATGGTCTATTCTTATTAGTTCCTACATGGATGGGGAAGCTATCAACACATTATATGTGGGAAAAAGATGGCATTTGGCATTATGTTGAGTTGTTTGTTCTATTAGGGATTGGTATTACCATATTAAAATACATTTCTCGCCATATGCTCTTGGGATCGATCCGTAATTTTGAGTTTTACTTACGCCGTGAGCTATTTCATCATGCCTTACGGATTCCCACATCCTATTATGATGAGCATGGTCCAGGGAAAGTGATGGCACTCATGACCAATGATGTGACTTCTTTGCGTGTATCTCTTGGTTTGGGGGTCATGCTATTTGTGGATGCTCTCTTTTTTGGTGTCATTGCTTTCTGTTTATTAGTGCAAAAAATGTCCTTATGGTTAGCCTTAGTAACGATTCTACCTATGCCATTCATCGTGTACGGTATGTTGACACTTTCAAAATATCTGAGAAGTCGTCAAAAGAGCGCTCAAAGTTCTTATAGTGATGTCACAGAATATGCGCAAGAATTATTTTTGGGCATGGCTGTTGTTCGTGCCTTTAACAAAGAATACAATAGTTGGAAACGCTTTGCTGCGGTGAATGAAAGAAATTATGAAAACAATTTATCTGTAGTTCGCATCGATTCCTTGTTAACGCCCTTGACCTATATGGCACCTTTTGTGTGCTACGCCTTAAATATGTATGTATGTGGACAAGCCATTATCAACGGCGAATTGACGGTGGGCGAGTTTGTGGCTCTTAACGGGTATGTTATGCTTGTCATTGGACCTATTATGGCCATCGGGTCCCTGGCGACAGTATTGCAAAAAGGCTTAGCCTCCTTAGAACGGATGGAAGAGTTTTTCGCTCTTCCACAGGAAGATATTCAGGAACATGCGAAGACGTTACCACCAGAGGCGATTCGCATCAGTCAATTATCTTTTACCTATGCCTCTAGTAAGGAACCGATTTTTAAAAAGATATTTCCATGACAATTCCGAAAGGATCTTTCATCGGCATTGTAGGAGGACCCGGATCTGGTAAATCTACATTATTCAAATTATTACTGGATATTCAACACGCCCCTAAGGGTAGCATTTATTTTGGTGAAAGAGACATCCAAGATATTCCTCTTAGCACTTTGCGCCACAGTATTGCCTATGCGCCGGCAACGCCATCCTTATTGAGTGTGTCCATTCGTGACAATATTCAATTTGGCTTTGACTCAACCATGGATTCTAAGATGACTATCGAAGAAGGCGCTCAGCAGCGAGGACTCTTTAGAGATTTAGAGGAGCGCATTGAAGGGAATAAGAAAAATGTGACCTTAGAAGAAGGTGGTTCTGATGTATCTGGGGGTCAACGTCAACGCATATCCTTAGCCCGCGCCTTTTTATAAGCAGGCCCCATACTTACTGTTAGATGATGCATTCTCAGCCTTAGATGCTCATAGCTTGCGCCATATCTTAGATACATTGCGGTCCCAAGAAAATCAAACTATACTCTGTATTTCACAGCGCTTAGAAGCCCTTGAGGAGGCGGATTGCATTTATGTATTCCATGAAGGTCGTATCATAGAGTCAGGCACGCACAGTGAATTATTACAACAAGAAGGTATGTATCACCAATTAGTGATGTTACAAAAAGCGAGGTACTACTGATGAGAACTAAACAAAAAACAGACTATCATGTGCTCTTGCAATTGTGCACTTTCATCAAACCCTATTTATCCTATATGTGCCTTGGCGTATGTATGCTCGTGCTCGTGTTGGGAGTACAGTTGATACGCCCCGTCATTATGAAAGAATTTATCGATGTGGGTGTGGCTACGAAAGATATGGGGCTCATTACTAACTATGCAGTCGGCTACATCGCATTGATTATCTTTGGTATGATTGCCTTAGGGATAGAAAATTATGCCTTACAAAGTTTTGGTCAGCGTATCATATTCGATATTCGAAATACTATCTTTGAAAACATATTGACCATGAGTCCTCATGAGTTTACGTCCTATCCAGTAGGTAATTTGGTGACACGAGTGACCAATGATACAGAGTCCATTCGTACCTTATACACAGAAGTGCTAGTTAAAATTAGTAGTAGTATTTTTCAGATTGTGGGGATCCTTGTATTTATGTTCCTCATCGATACTACATTAGCAACGATTGTACTATGCTTAGTGCCAGTGTTTACAGGTGTTATCTTCGTGTATCGAAAAATATGCAAGGAAAGCTTTTTCGTGGTGTGCGCAGTAAGGTGGGCGCGTCCAATACATCAGTACAGGAAATGTTAAATGCCATCCTCATGATTAAAACCTATGTGGGGAAATGATCATGGAAAGAAGTTATGATCGGGTAAGTCGTGAATTTTTGGCATCTGGTTTTATTTGAAGTGAAAACATTTGCCATTTTCCGACCTATTGTAGACGGCTTATTCTTTGTCGCATTAATCGCCATCTTTACGGTGACAGGGTATTTCGACTCCATTACAGAAGCTGGCACAGTGTTCGCTTTTTTTACAATATATCAATCGCATCTTTGAACCTATCAAGGAAATTGCTGAAAAAAATATGGGAATTTACAATCCATCTTAGCAGGAGCAGAACGTATACTTCCTATGTTACAATCTGAAAGTGGGAAAAGTGGAGGCAGAAATTGTCATACCAGATGCTTTTTACTACGATTACATCCATCGAGTTTGACCATGTATATTTCTCGTATGACGGGTCTGATAATTATGTATTAAAAGATATTACATGGCACATAGAAGAAGGGGACTTCCTAGGTATTGCGGGACCCTCTGGTGGTGGCAAATCGACGATGATGCAATTATTATTAGGCTTTGAAACACCTACAAAAGGAACGATTCGCATCAATGGGGTTAATGCACAAGATATAGATCCTAGAATCATCCGACAATCCTTGGGATATGTATTCCAAGATTCTCATTTATTTAAAGGATCTATTGAAGATAATATCTCCTTATTCGATCCTACCATATCTTCAGATATGGTAGAAATGGCAGACTAAGAAAGCTCATTTACATCGTTCTGTGCAGCGTCTAGAAGAGGATATAAAACACCGGTAGGTTATTTAGGCTCCTTATTGTCACAAGGTCAACGTCAATTGTTGTCATTGGCTAGAACATTGGTGCAAAAATAAATCGGTTCTTGTATTCGATGAGGCCACTTCCAATATCGATAGTCATACAGAGGAACTTTTTACAACAATCTATTGTAGATATTAAAGGGAAAAAAACAATCATCGCTATTGCTCATCGCTTATCGACCCCGCGCGATGCTACGAAAAATTATCGTCATTTCCGATGGAGCAATTGTAGAACAAGGAACGATTGAGGAAGTGTTAGCCCGAAAAGGGATTGTTCTATGAATTATGGAATGCCTAGGTGCTTTCAGAAACATAGTTATATAAAAAGAAAAAGCTGGCTATGAGTCAGCCACAGTGTTCAGTAAAGGATATATATGGAACAGATTACGTCCAAGGATAATAAAAAAATTAAACATGTTTTGCAATTATATAAACGCAAATATAGACAGACCCATAGGGAATATGTAGCGGAAGGGTATCGTACAGTAGTAGATATGATTCCCACTGGCCATGTTCGCTATGTACTGGCAAAAAGGTACCAATGGGGTCGAAGAAGGGTTACAAGAACTGTGTGAAATGTATCATGTCGATCTATATATAGTTGATGATAGCCTCTGGAAGGGTATTGATGCTACTGTTCACGGACAAGGTGTGTTGGCAGTAGTATGTCAAAAAGAGTCCCGCATAGAAGATTTTACAGCCCATGCAAATGGACTATATCTATTAGTCGATGGTATACAAGATCCTGGAAATATGGGGACTTTGATTCGGACTGCTGTAGGAGCTGGTGTGAAAGCTATGTTTTTAACACCTAACACGGTGGATGTATATAATGAAAAAACAGTGCGTAGTACTATGAGTGGACTTTGCAAAATTCCTATCTATACGCATGTATCTGACAGCGATCTAGAAAAATCTGATAACCAAAGAGGGTATCCATCTATATGGGACAGTCTTAGAAGATAGTGTGTCCTATGAGGTCCCTACCTATGAAGGCCCTACTATGATTGCCCTAGGGAATGAGGCAAATGGCCTTTCTCAAAGCATCTTGAGCAGAGTGGAACAGCGTATTTCCATTCCTATGTATGGTCCTATGGAATCATTAAATGTAGCCATAGCTGGTGCTTTGTGCATGTATAAAGTACAAGAACGAAAATTGTGTCTATCCAAAGTAGAATAATTTTTGGTAAAATAATAGTACAAATATCCATTTAGTGCGTACAGAAAGTGCAGGAATGTGACTATGAAACGTCTTATTGTCAATGCAGATGATTTTTGGCTTACATCCTCTTATTAATGAAGGGATTCTAGAAAGTCATCAAAACGGAATTGTTACAAGTACGTCTTTATTAGCCTCTGGTGAGGCCTTTGAGGAAGCGATTCAACTAGCTAAAAGCAACACCAACATTAGGGGTAGGGCTCCACATTTGTTTAGTAGGGAGGATTAGAACCAGTCTGTGATCCAAAGGAAGTGCCTAGCCTTCTTATCGATGGCAGATTCCCAGATACTCACACAGAGTTTATGAAACGTCTATTTTACTGGACAAGTGAAAGGGCAAGAACTGCGAAAAGAGATTCAAGCTCAATTTGAAAAAGTCATGTCTACAGGGTTAGCAATTACCCATGTAGATGGGCATCAACATATGCATGTATTACCACAAGTGTTACCTATGATAGCAGAGCAAATGAAGCGGTATGGAATTAGTAAAATTCGCATGCCTGATGAAACACCATTTTTATTTAATGGTGTATCATCCATTGGTCGATGGATTGGCAAAGGTAGGTTTGACGGCGATTACACAACATGCCTACACGACGTCTCGTGACTTTGGTTTTTCGTCTCCTCTTTATTTTTGGGGGATGATGAATGGGGGCCACTTGAATGAAAAGGCTCTATTAGGTATACTTTCAAAAGTTGCCGGGAAACGTGGGGTCCATGAAATTATGACACATCCAGGTAAATCTAATGCTCAATTAGATTCACTCTATCCGTGGGGATACCATTGGGATGAGGAGCGATTAGCCATGATGTCTCCTGTCGTGAAAGAATATATTGCCGATCAGGGCATTAGTCTCATTCATTATGGGCAATGGGATGAAGGAGCACGTTCATGAGTACTATGGTAAAGCGTGGTATACTGATTGGACTTTTACTCATCATCGTGTCGGGAATTACTATTTATTTCACCATCGATATTGAGTCATTAGCTACGCTAGGTACCTTTAATCTATCATCCTTAGGGCTAGCTGCGTTGGCCCCTAACCTTAGGCATGTATTTTTGATGGCCTTCGATTACAGCGCTTAGTGCGTATGGGAGGATATAGTTTATCCTTAGTAGCTATTTTGCGCGTTATTTTTGGCAATTATTTTATGGCCATGCTTACGCCGGGAGCTAGCGGTGGTGCTGTAGCGCAAGCATTGATTCTTAGATCCTATCAAGTACCGATTGGGAAAGCGGCACCTATTGTGCTAGTGAGGACTGTATTCTCTATCTTATTTTTAATTGTCATGTTGCCTATCATCTTGTTGACGGAACAAATTGATGTGCCTTATATTACTAATTCTCAGTTATTAGGCATTTCCATTTTTGTTGTGATTTTCCACATTTGTAGGTATTTATATGCTACAAACTCGTCTTATGAAACAATTGGTAGCATGGATTTCGAAAGTTATGAAAAATGGAAATCCCAAAAGCATGGCTATTAAAATTAGATGAATTTAATGGGGGACTTAGCTTACTCTATGCGAATCCGATCCAATCTATGATTGTATTTATTGAATCTGCATTAAGCTTGCTCTGCTTATATGCCATAGCGCCGGCTTTAATGTATGCATTTACAACAGATATTAGTATTGTTGAAATAGTAAATCGAATGATTTTATTAAATTTAATCTTATATTTCGCCCCCTACACCGGGAGGAACTGGCATTGCAGAAGGCTTATTTGTCTATCTATTTGCTCCCTTTGTTCCAGTAGGTACAGTGGGATTAGTAGCGGTGGCATGGCGAATTGTAGCAGAATATGTACCATTTTTCATTGGTATGTATTCAGTGTTAACTTTATATGGACAACATATTGCAAGCTCCGTATCCACGAGTAGTAAAGAGGTGTAGTTATGGCTATGAAAGGCAAAAAGACAAATTTTTATTTAGTGAATGAAGTAATTCTTCCGGAAGCAATTAAAAACGATTAAAGTAAAATCCATATTGCAATTAGGGGAAGCAAAAAAACGATCAATGAAGCCGTTGAAAAATGGATTTAAGTCGATCTGCGTATTATAAATACAAAGATTATGTATTTCCATTTTACGAACTTTCACAAGGTAAAATTGTGTCGATTAATGCATTGATTTCCAATGAATCTGGCATGTTATCCAATATTTTGCGTATTATTGCAGATTATAATGGCAGTGTATTAACAATCAATCAAAATTTACCGCTACAAGGCGTAGCTCACGTAAATATTTCTTTTTGAAACAAAGGAATTAACATTACCAGTAGAAGATGTATTGCACGAGGTAAGACAATTAGAAGGAGTTATTAAGGTAGAACTAATTGGTCAAGCCTAGTGCTCAAGGAGATATAGAATGAAGCAAGGCGTAAAGATTGCCCTCTTGGGTTTTGGTACTGTGGGACAAAGGTACAGTTGAATTATTAACAAAAAAATCTAAATATCATTCAAAATCGTATCAGTGTTCCGGTTACGGTGGACAAAATTTATGTTAGAAATCCAGATAAATATAGTCATGTGACACTACCTAGTACCGCTACATTTGTAACAGATTATAAAGAGATTTTACAGGATCCATCTGTGGATATTGTAGTGGAAGTTATGGGTGGCACTACCTTTGCCCCACTTGTATTGAGGAATCTATTATTGCAGGTAAACATGTGGTGACAGCGAATAAAAGATTTATTGGCAGAAGCAGGTCCGTATTTAATGGAACTTGCTACGAAACATCATGTAGATTTGCGATTTGAAGCCAGTGTAGCAGGGGCGATTCCTATTATTCGTGCCTTGTATGATTCTTTTGGTAGTAACCAAATTACGGAAATCATGGGTATTTTTAAATGGTACTACGAATTTCATTCTTTCAAAAAAATGAGCGAAGATGGATTAGGGCTACGAAGAAGTATTGAAAGAAGCACAAGAATTAGGATATGCCGAAGCAGATCCTACATCCGATGTGGAAGGGTATGATGCAGCTCGTAAATTAGCCATTTTAGGATCCATCGCTTTCAACAAGCGTATTTTTCTTTGAAGATGTCAGCTGTGAAGGGATTACGCAGATTGATGCTAGCGACATTCAATTTGGTAAAGAGTTTGGGTATACTATTAAACTTTTGGGCATCGCTAGAGAAACAAAAAAAGGCTTGTCTTTAAATGTGCACCCCTGCATTTATTGCGAATACACATCCATTGGCATCAGTGCGCGGTTCTTTTAATGCTGTGTTCTTGCGAGGTAATGGTTTTGATGAGGCTATGTTCTATGGTCGTGGTCTCTGGTAGCTTGCCAACTGGTAGTTCTATCGTCAGCGATATTATGGAAGTAGCTCGCAATGTAGCCCAAAGGTAAGACAGGGGAAATGAAACAATTCTATTATCCCCAAAAAAACAATGTATAGCTCTAGCAAAATTGAGTCGGCCTACTACATTCGCATGACTGTGGATAACTCTACAGGCGTGTTGGCGAAAGTTGCCACAAAGCTAGCGGAACAACGTATTTCAGCTCATTCTGTTATCCAACGTAAAGCAGATAATGATACGGCTACATTAGCTATCATTACTTCAAAATGTCCTCATGCATATATTCAAAAATTTAATCGATTCTTTCAACCATTTACGTGTCGTTAGAGAAGTGGGTAGTGTCATCCGCATCATGGTTGAATAAAGGAGTTTTTCATGAAATCTATTACGGTACAAGTACCGGCTACCAGTGCCAATTGTGGGCCCGGATTTGATTGTCTAGGAGTAGCACTTAATTTATATAATTTGTTTACTTTTGAGCCTGACGAAGAGGCTACTTGTAATACCTATACCTTTGAGGGATTTGGAGCAGACTTATTAGAACAAGAAGACCATAGCCAAAACCTCGTGGGTATTGCTATGGAGCGAGTGTTTCAAGAAGTCAATGCGACACCAGTCTATGGTCGTATCCATTCCAATACACAAATTCCACCATCCAGGGGATTGGGCAGTAGCTCTACGGCTATCGTAGGGGGGCTATTATTAGCCAATGCCTATTTAAAAGAACCTTTAAACAAGGACCAACTCTTACTTATTGCCAACGATATGGAAGGGCATCCAGATAATGTGGCACCAGCTATTATGGGTAATTTAGTGTGTGCTGTAGGCGGTCACGATACCGTATTCCATTCCCATATCGATGTACCCAGCAATTTAACCTTTGCTGTAGTGGTACCGGAAGTGATTGTAGAAACATCCTACGCACGTAGTGTACTGCCGACGGAATTAAGTTATAAAGAAGCTGTTGCTAATGTTGGATTCGCTACTTTATTCGTAGGATCCATGATACAAAATCGCATGGATAATTTGTCTGTTGCTTTACAGGATTATCTGCACGTGCCTTATCGTAAAACATTGATACCGTACTGTGATGATGTATTTACAGCAGCTAAAGAGCATGGTGCTTACGGCTCTACCATAAGTGGATCTGGGTCTACCTTAATTGCCTATTGTTCTCCAGAGCATGCAGTGACCGTGGCAGATGCTATGAGTTCTGTCTTTATGGAACACGACATTGACTGCCGTCGTTTCGTACTCCATGCAGACCGCGAAGGGCAAAAAGTTGTGAAAATTAAATATGAATAGAAAACTTCATGATTCTTTTTAAACTTTATATGATATAATTAAGTATATATATTCTACAAAAATATCTAAGTAGGAGGAATACATGAACAATATAAAAAAACAGCGACCTTGTTGGCTCTACTTTCTGGATTATTGATGGTCATAGGGCAAGCCGTAGTGGTCATTCTGGAATGATACTGATGTTTATCATTTCTTTGGGTATCAACTTTTACACCTATTGGAATAGTGCCTCTATGGTATTACGCGCCTATGATGCCAAAGAAATTACAGAACAAAATAATCCAAACATCTTTCGAGTTGTAAAAAAATTAGTTCATAATGCAGGTTTGCCGATGCCGAAGGTATATATTATTGAATCTGAAGTACCTAATGCATTTGCTACAGGCCGTGATCCTGAACATGCGAGCAGTAGCGGTAACAACAGGGATTATGAATCTATTGACAGATGATGAAATTGAAGGTGTCTTGGCTCATGAGTTATCTCATGTAAAACACAGAGACACATTAATTAGTACAATTGCAGCTAGCATGGCAGGATTTATTGCAATGGTGGCGAATATGTTACAATGGGCGACTATTTTTTTGGTGGCCGTGACGATGAGGAAAATTCCAATCCTATCGCCTTGATTGGTACTATCATTTTAGCTCCCTTAGCGACAAAGCTTAATTCAAATGGCTATTTCACGCTCTCGTGAATACTTAGCAGATGAGGAAGGCGCTATGATGAGTGGCAAACCATTGTCCTTAGCCTCTGCGTTAGCCAAAATTGAGCATTATGCTAAATTCGGTGTGCTGCCTGGTCAGAGTGAAAGCCGAGTATCATCTACAGCACACATGTTTATTATTAATCCTTTAAGTGGAATTTCTTCCACTATGACTCAGTTATTTAGTACGCATCCATCTACTGAAAGTCGTATTCAACGATTGCGTGAGATAGCGAGTCGCCTATAAAGGGTGCTATGCACATTTATGTTACAGAAATCGTAAGGTTTCCTAATTGTTAAGGAGGTATACTATGGCAAAAGTGTACACGAAAACAGGTGATGCAGGTTCTACTGGTTTATATACGGGAGAACGTGTAAGCAAAGCATCACAACGTGTTTGTACGTATGGAACGATTGATGAAGCACAGGCTTTCCTAGGAGTAGCTCGTGCGTATTCAGACAAAAAAGCTGTGCAAGACACATTGTTACAACTGGAAAAAGAGTTGTGGATGATCATGGCAGATATTTCTAGCTTAGGTCAAGAAGCAACTATCACAAAAAGAACATGTTGTCAACTTGGAACACATCATCGACAAATTTGATGAACAATTAGAACCATTATCTAAATTTATTTTTACCTGGTGATAGCAAAACATCTAGTTTCTTGCACTTAGGCCGTACTATCGTCCGCCGTGCAGAACGAGATCTTTGGAAATTAGGGTGAAACTGAAGAAATTCATATGTCAAACCTTCGCTATTTAAATCGTTTATCTGACTTGTTATTTATCTTAGCTCGTGTAGAAGACGAAGTACAATAAGCAGTACAATAAGCAGTGCATCAAAAAGAGGTACTCCATAGGGGTACCTCCCTTTTATCAGTTACATTTCTTTGTTTCAAATGCCTTTTGGATGTGCTATAATACTATGTATGTAGTCATAGTGATTAATGTTGCACTTCTTGAATGTCCACAGTTTTGCTCAATACATCTTCTGGACTTGGATAGAAGAAATAGATTTGATCGATTTCATTTTTGAATTTTTCACGAATGTGCACGGACAGCAATGTTTCGAACTGAATGATATCATCTGAATCCATCACAGCATCCTCTACTAATACAAATAATTGTGGTTCTGCTTTTGGTGCATTCGGTGGCAAACGATCAGGTGAAAGTGGTACATTCACGATGATGCGCACAGAGGCTACATAATTTCCATTTTGATCCTTGATGGTCTGCACGATAGGTATGTTCCCATAAGGTTGCCATTAATTGGATGTCTAAGTTTAATAATTCCATAGTTGTCTCCTTTATAATGAACGTATAGTACATATAATAACTGATAAAGGGCAACTTTGTATAGGGATGTTATGAAAAATCGTATCATATTTTTGTACAGGTGGTGCTCGCAGCGGTAAAAGTGAGTTTGCAGAAACACTAGCACTTTCCAAAGAGGGCCAAAAGGATATATTGCCACAGGGCAAGCCTATGATGAAGAGATGAAGCATCGCATTTATCTACATCAAGAACGACGTAAAGCTATATGGAATAATTATGAAATTCCTCATACTGTCAGTAAACACATTCACACAGTACTGAAAGAATGTTCCGTGGTCCTGGTGGATTGTCTAACTATGTGGACTACCAATTTATTATTACAAGACGGGGAATTCAGATCCCAAGAGGATATTAATGAGCGGGAGAGAGCCATACTTTCAGAAGTACAAGCTGTCTTAGAAGGGATTCGCTCCTATCAAGGGGAGCAGGAAAAAACAGTTATTTTTTTGTAACTAATGAGATTGGATTAGGCATTGTGCCAGAAAATAAACTGGCCCGTATTTTTAGAGATATTATGGGCCGTGTCAATCGTTTAGTGGCTGCAGAAGCAGATGAAGCGTATATGACAATTAGCGGTATGACAATAGATGTAAAAAGCATTGGAGGTTAAGAACCATGGCTAAAAAAATTATGTTTCAAGGAACAAGTTCGAATGTAGGTAAAAGTATTTTAGCTACAGCAATGTGTCGTATTCTACATAATAAAGGATACAAAACAGTGCCTTTCAAAGCGCAGAATATGGCATTAAACTCCTATGTTACAAAAAGCGGTGATGAAATTGGCCGTGCTCAAGTGGCACAAGCAGAAGCTGCTGGATTAGAACCGATTGTACAGATGAATCCGGTCCTCTTAAAACCTACGGGCAACCAGTCTTCACAAGTGGTGCTCATGGGGAAACCAGTAGGCGTCTATAGTGCTAGAGAATATCACACAAAATACTCCTTAACAGCCTTGGATAAAGTCAAAGAAAGTTTACAATATTTAGATGATAATTTTGATATGATTGTCATTGAAGGCGCCGGCAGTCCAGCTGAGGTTAATTTAAAAGCTAACGATATTGTGAATATGCGTGTGGCAAAATTAGCTAATGCTCCTGTTATGCTGATTGCCGATATCGATCGGGGCGGTGCTATTGCCTCTGTTGTAGGCACGTTAGAATTATTGGAACCTGATGAAAGAGACTTAGTAAAAGGGATTATTATCAACAAATTCCGTGGTGATGTGACCTTATTGCAACCAGCTTTAGATTTTATTGAACAAAAGACTGGTAAAAAAGTAGTTGGTGTAGTACCAGCCATAGAAAACCTTGATATTGATGAAGAAGATTCTGTAGCCTTAGAGAGCAAATACAGAGGTGTATCAAAAGAGATTACCATTGCTGTTATGCAAACTCCTAAAATCTCTAATTTCACAGATTTTGATGCCCTTGCTTATGAACCAGATGTATCTGTACGTTTTGTAAAAACAAGGGGAGCCTATTGGACATCCGGATATGGTTATCTTGCCGGGCTCAAAAATACGTTAGCCGATTTAGCATATCTACAAGAACATGGCTATGATAAGGATATTCATGCTTTAGCAGAAGGCTGGTGTGCCCGTGCTAGGCATCTGTGGTGGTAACCAAATGCTGGGGAAATGCTCTACGACCCTGAAGGCATCGAAGGGGATATTCCAGAGTTAAAAGGTTGGGATTGTTACCAACAGCAACAACGATGAAAACTGAAAAAAATTAACGCACCAAGTTCGTTTCGATGTGAAGCACTTGTCCTTTCCTAGGCATTGACTATAGTGGTGAAGATCTTGTGGGCTATGAAATTCACATGGGAGATACGCAACCTGTAGGACCGGGAGAACGTTGTTTCCATATTCAAAAACGCAGTGATACCAAGGTCGATGTCATCGATAGCTTTGTCACTAGCAATGGTCAAGTAATAGGGGACCTACATTCACGGCATTCCTAGATAATGATGGATTGCGTCGCGCAATCCTTAATGCGTTACGAGCGAAAAAGGATTGGAACCATTGGATATTGTATTCCGTTACTTTGAACATAAAGAAGGCTGCCTATAATCGATTAGCTAAGATTGTAGAGGAACATTTAGATATGGACTATATTAACTCATTATGGGAGCAAGACTAATGGAATGGTTTTTTGCACCATCTTGTGTATTTCATACCCTTAGGAGCCCTAGTAGTGGATACTATATTTGGAGACCCTAGAGCAAGTATCATCCAGTGGTATTGATTGGCAATTGTATCTCTTTCTATGAAAGTATTTTGTACAAAAAAAATACAACTCCGAAGCATCAAATTATTTTAGGTATCTCTACTGTTTTATTGGTATTGATGTCTGTTATGATTGTCGTTACTGGCTTACTGTTCATAGGTGGCACCATTCATCCAGTGGGCTATTCTATAGTCTCCTTGTTGTGCCTATATATCTCTATCAGCCCAAGGTGTTTAGCAGAGGCAGGTATAGAAATTGCCAACTTACTGCGAAAAAAAGACATCCTAGAAGCACGTCGTAAAGTAGGATGGATAGTAGGTCGTAAAACCAGTGACCTTGATGAAAGTGAAATTACCCGTGCCACTATTGAAACAGTAGCCGAAAATACTGTAGATGGCATTATTTCACCTCTATTTTGGTTTGTTCTATTAGGACCTTGGGGAGCCATTGGATACCGAGCTATCAATACGATGGATTCCATGTTAGGCTATAAAAATGACCGGTATCTATACTTTGGTCGGTTTGCGGCTCGCTTAGATGATGTAGTCAATTATATTCCAGCTCGACTCACTATGGTGTTATTCGTGATCGCCGCATTTCTATGTGGGAAAGACTGGAAACATGCCTTATGTATAGCAGCTCGTGATGCTGCTAAGCATCCGAGTCCCAATGGTGGCTATGCAGAAGCACCGGTGGCAGGAGCGTTGCATATTCGACTAGGTGGTCATAATGTGTACCATGATAAGGTTACATTCCGTGCCTACATGGGAGATCCTATAGAACCGATGGTGGGGATCCACATTTATCAAACCATATACTTGATGTATACCGTTTCCATATTAGGTGTTCTGTGCACAATGGGTAGTACTTATTTGATTAATCAATGGTAGGTGACATATGAAAAGGATTTTTCGTAGGATTACAATTTTTGACACGTTTAAAACTTGTAAATCAAACAGAATGGAAAGTAGAAGACTTCGGGACATCCGTTACGTATTTCCCTCTTGTAGGTCTTGTCATCGGTGCCTTTATGTGGGCTTTGTACGCCTTGGCAAATCCCTATCTTCCTGTATCACTGTTGATGCTCATCTTGGTAATCTTTGAATTTCTTTTTACTGGAGGGCTCCATGCAGATGGATTTATGGATACCTGCGATGGCTTATTTTCTGGCCGTAATCGAGAACGTAAATTAGAGATTATGAAAGACAGCCGTGTAGGCAGCAATGGAGTAGTAGGTTTTGTCTTTTTAACACTCTTAAAATGGCAATTACTCGTGAATCTACCGACTGTAGTAGTTCCTGTAGTTCTGGTCAGCATGCCCATATTGAGTCGCTATACGATGGTCATTAGTATCCAAAAGTTCCCCTATGCGAGACCGGAAGGAATTGGCAAATTTTTTGCGGCCAATGCGCCTAAATATGCCACAGCGGTAGCAACGGTATTGGCATTATTACCTGTATTTTGCTATGAATGGTTCTATGTATATCTATTTGCCATTGCTTTAGCCGTGAATCTTATCATTAACTCCTATGTGACAAAACATTTGGGCGGTACTACAGGGGACACATACGGATTTGTATGTGAATTATCGGAGCTTTTCATTATACTGGGAGCTATTATTTTTACTGTTATGTAACTGAAAGGAGGAAGACATTTGGCATTCTACGTAAGAACACCAGGCACTTGTGGAGAGTTTATTCAAGGCTCCATCAAAGGGCAGCGATTTCTAGTGACATGTCCTATTAATCGCTATTCCTACGCCATTGGTGATGTGCAATATGCACTTCCTCTTTCACCTATATCATTACAGTCGAAGGCGTACCAAGCGTATATAACAGTACTTATTACATTGGGAATTGATAGAGCAACGGCAAAGCCTGTATATTTACATTCTGATATCTTACAGGGAAAAGGGTTGGCATCCAGCAGTGCCGATATTAGCGTAGTGGCAATGGCCACCGCCAAAAGTCATGGCTATGATCTCTCCATGGAGCAATTGGCGTCCATCTGCTTATCTATTGAGCCTACAGACGCTCCCTTTTATCCTGGCATTGTGCAATTCGATTATTTGAATGGTACTTGTTGTGAATTCTTAGGAATCTGTCCACCGATTCGTATCGTCATGTTTGATGAAGGGGGTACCATTGATACGGTACAATTTAATCATCAGCAGAACTTAGATGCCTTAATTGATGAAAAAGAAGAGTTGATGGTAGAAGCTTTAGCAAAATTTAAAGAGGGTATTCAAAAAGCATAATGTCAAACTTATCGGTGAAGCCTCTACCATTAGTTCTTTTTGGTAATCAACGGATTTTGCATAAAACGAATCTATATGCTTTGCATCAGATTGGGGTAGAGTGTAACTCCATAGGCACAATTATCGCTCATAGTGGGACGGTCCTAGGCTTGCTGTTTCCTCCAGACTCACCAAGCATTGTACACTGCTTGCAACGAGTTAAACAGGAATTGCCAAATCTTACCTTCATGGATATCGTGGAAAACCACAAACGAAGGAATTACTTTCATGGAACGATAAAGGGAGGTCGCCCATGGTGAAAACAAAGAATATACATGGTGGCAATGTGCATAAAGCGAGCCGATTATTACATACTTCCTTAGATCAGATTCTAGATTTTAGTGCCAATATTAACCCATTAGGAATGAGTACTAAGGGGATGGATGCCGTGAATGAGGCATTGCGAGATGTCATTCATTATCCAGATCCGGATATGACACATCTTTTTTTCTATCACTTCTGAACTGTGGGATATGCCTAAGGAATGCATTGCATTTGGGAATGGGAGTGACCGAATTAATTTATGCCATCTGTCGATTACCTGAGATAACAGGGGGTCTACGTGCCAGACACCAGGGATTTTCGAATACAGTCATGGTGCTAAATCTTGTGGATTACCTATTACAGAATACAAATTGCACTTTGATGCGGATCTATTTGGATTTTCCTACGACGTAGACCAAATGCTACAGGATTTACGTGAAAGCAAGCATACATTAGTTTTCATTGGCAATCCCAATAATCCATGTGGTACGTTATGGACAGATCGAGGACAAAGCGCTCTTCGACATATGCCAAAAGAATGGTCATTATCTTGTTTTTGATGAATCGTTCATTGACTTTTTAGGTTCTACCTATTCTATGCGAAACTGTGTGAAAGACTACGATAATGTGATCATTGTTCATTCCTTAACTAAGTTTTTATGCTGTTCAGGGCTTACGCATTGGTGCCATGATGGCAAGTCCTAAAGGTTATAGAAACGATCAAAGCATGCATTCCGACTTGGTCTGTCAATCATTTGGCGCAGGTATACAGTGAACAAGCCCTACAGGATACGGGCTATATAGAGAGTCTCGTCGTCTATTAGAAGGTGAAAAAGAACGGCTCTATAAGAGACTTTTCACAGATAGAAGGTATCTGTGTGATAAAAACCATCTGTTAATTATATATTGGCACACTTAGATGACAGGCATTCTTTAGAAGATATGATTCAATTTTTATATGAACAATCCATTTTGATTCGAGATTGTTCCAAATACACGAGCCTTGGGGCCCAACTGGTTCCGAGTGGCTGTAAAGGATAGAGATAAAAACGAAATCCTTATAAACACATTAAGTACATATATTCAACACAATAGGAGATAGAATGATTCAAATTTATTTTTGTTCGCCACGGTGAAACCGACTGGAATCACTTGGGTAAACACCAAGGATTTAGCGATATACCTTTAAATGAAACAGGGGTTAGCCCAAGCGACTGATGTAGGGAGAGGCCCTACGAGATGTGCATTTTGATAGAGCTATCGTATCAGACTTGGTGCGCGCCAGAGTGACAGGAGAAGAGATTTTTAAAAGGACGATACATTCCTACTACTTTCACCGAAGCATTGCGTGAAATTAACTTCGGTGACTGGGAAAGTTTAACGTACTCAGAAATTAATGAACAATGGCCGGGACAAATTGAAGCCATCTATGAGGACCCATCAGGAAAAACCAATCCCTAATGGAGAAACGGTAGAAATGGTGCAAGAACGTGCCTACAACCGCTTATTAGAAGAACTACATAAGATGGAAGAGGGGCAACGATTAGTTGTAGTCTGTCACGGCGGTACAATTCGTACTTTGTTATGCGCCCTAACGGGAATCCCGCTAAACTGTTTATGGCGATTAGCCCAAGGCAACACAGCTGTGAGCGTTGTAGATTTTTGGGGACATCAGTCTCCGTATAATCGTATTTCCATATTAAATGATACATCTCATACGCATGTGAGAGAAGGTGGTTACGGTGAGGATTGATAAATTTTTAGCCCATAAGGCATTCGGTACAAGAAAAGAAGTTCATGATTTAATCAAACAAGGTCTAGTGTCCGTCAATGATACAATCATCAAGAAAAAGACATGCACATCAATCCTGATGTAGATATTGTGTCTGTGCAAGGGCAAACTGTACAGTCCCAATTAGAATATTATGTAAAATTCCATAAACCAGAAGGATATGTAACAGCTGTTGAAGACTCTACAGATCCTACGATTATGGAATTGTTACCCTTGAGTTCCAAACGCTGAAAGTATTTCCTGTGGGTCGCTTGGACAAAGATACGGAAGGCTTATTGCTATTGACCAATGATGGGCCTTGGGCACATAAGATTATCCATGGTAAAAAGCATATTGGAAAGACCTATTACGTAGAATATGGTGGCACCCTGTCCGAAGAAGGCATTCGCCGTATGCAAGAAGGTATGGTATTAGGTGATGGGAGTGAGTGTAAGCCGGCGAAGTTCGTCTATCATGAAGATGAGGCAGTTCCCAATGAAGATGGTGAATTGATTCATTCTTGTGAGTTGACTATTTATGAAGGTAAATATCACCAAGTGAAACGCATGATCGGTGCCTGCGGTGGGACCGTGACATATTTACAACGGATTGCTATTGATACCATAACATTAGACTCTATCGAAGAACCCAGGTATGTATATAGAGTTAAGCGAAGAAGAAAAAAAGAAATTGTTTAATCGAATCTATTCAATTTGTCATAACTATACATTCTATGGTATCATTAGTTGATGCTTTTTAAGGAGGCGAGACGATGAATGGATTAGTCACTTTACAAGCATTCCTCAAAGAAGAAACATATGGGGAGCTATACTTATAGCCCTATTAACTTACATTATTTCGGCGGCTTTTACAGGAACCACAGGGGTTGCCTTTGTGACACCTACCCGTAGCCTACATGATAACGGATAGTCGCTATACAGAGCGAGGCGAAATCACAATGTGAAGGGTATGAGGTGATTCAATATACAGGTGATGTATATGAAACAATTAAACATCTCCTAGAAGAAACGAAGGGTTTCCTTACCTACATGTTGCTTTGAAGGAAATTTTATGAGTGTCGATGTATTTCAACAAGTTTGTGATACATTAGATGAAACTGAATTTTTATCTTTTGACTTTGCTACACTGCGCATGGTGAAACGAGACGATGAGTTACAGTGTTTACGCCGGGCATTTTCAGATTGCCGATGAGTCATTTGCAGCCATGTTACCACAACTGAAAGTGGGCATGACAGAAAATGAAGCGCGCATTATCTTAGAAACAGAAATGCTAAAACGCGGATCTAGAGAGCCATCTTTTCACAACTATCGTGGCCTCTGGCTATCGGTCTAGTATGCCCCATGGAGTAGCAGTGACAAAGTGATGGAGCGAGGGGATTTTTGTGACCTTTGACTTCGGTGCTATGTACGAAGGATATCATTCAGATATGACACGAACCATCGTATTAGGAAAAGCTAGCGAAGAACAAAAGAAATTATACTCTATCGTGTTAGAAGCACAAACTCGTGGCGTTGCTTGTATTAAAGAAGGCGTCACCGGTGCTGAAGTCGATGCAGTTTGCAGAGATTATATTAGAGAACAAGGCTATGGAGCTAATTTTGGTCATGGCACAGGGCATGGTGTGGGCTTAGATATCCATGAATTGCCAGTGGCATCTCCGAGATCAAGCCATATCTTAGAGGCCAATATGGTAGTCACTGTAGAGCCGGTATTTATCTATCCGGTCATATGGGACTGCGTATTGAAGATACAGTTATCGTTACTAAGGAGGGCTGTGAAGTGCTCACAAAAAAACTCCTAAGGATTTAATAGAACTAAATGTGTAATGGAGGGATTTACAATGATTTCCAGTAATGATTTTCGTCCAGGCGTAACTGTCGAATTAGACGGTAATGTATGGCAAGTAGTTGACTTTCAACATGTTAAACGGGGTAAAGGTGCGACTTTTCGTACGTGCTAAATTAAAAATCTACAAACAGGTGCTGTAGTAGAACGTACTTTTCAATGCTGGTGAAAAAGTACCAAAAAGCTCATGTTGACCGTCGTCGTATGGCGTACTTATATGAGTCCGATGGTGCCTATACTTTCATGGACAATGAAACATACGACCAAATTGAGTTAACAATTGACCAATTAGGCGACGCTAAAAAAACTTCTTGTTAGAAAATATGGAAGTATCCATTATGTTCTTCCAAGGCATTGTAATCGGTATCGACTTGCCTGTAGCTGTTGAGTTACGCGTAGTTGAAACTGACCACGGTATCCGTGGCGATACTGCAACTGGTGGTAATAAACCTGCTACATTAGAAACAGGTTATGTTGTAAAAGTACCTTTATTCATCGAAGTAGACGATGTATTACGTGTTGATACACGTACTGGACAATATATTGAACGTGCTTAAACCACAGATTTGATCTTTTAACAACTAGTATAGTATTGTAATAAAAGCATTTGTTGACCTGTGGTGGGCCGACAAATGCTTTTTTGGTAATCATATGGAAGATAATCGCTATTTTGAAGGTATTATACAGTTTGACCATTCTGTATATGAAATCATTGCTACCAAGACGGCGTTAGAAACAAAGGGCGTAGCTGGAATGAGCACTACCTTTGGTGATAATGTGGTCAGTTTATTTAGTAGAAAAAAACGCAATGGAAGGCGTAAAAGTGCAAATTCTAGAAGATGGATCACTACAAGTATCCCTGCACATCGTTGTCTATTATGGATATCGTGTACCTGACATTGCTCTACGCTTGCAGGAACGTGTCAAAACTGCCTTGGTCGATATGACAGATGCTACTGTGAATAATGTAGACATTTATGTACAAGATATCGTATTTGAAAATCCTATAAGTTAGGAGGCCCTATGCCAGATCATTTTGAAGTAGAAATAACAGATGCTGTTATTTTAGATGTCACTGAAAGAGTCCTATCTTCCTTTGATGAAATTCATTCTATGAGTAAGCGCTTTTTTTGATGGTGTTGTGGATGGAATTTCACAAAAAGTTTTAGGACAGAAGCGTTGGCTCGGTATGAACATCAAACATAAACGTGATGACCATGGTGAAGCGTTTATCGAAATCAATTTATATTTACGTTTATACGATACATGCCACGTCCTACAAGTGGCAAAAACAAATTCAACAACAAATTCGCCAAGATTTACGCAATATGTTAGATTTATATCGTGTTCGTGTGGATGTTCACATCGACGGACTTGAAAAGAAAGGAACCTAGTAATGAACCATCGTAGGTTAGCAAGAGCATATGCTTTTCAAACAATTTATTCTGAAACATTTAATTCTGAAAGTACACAAGAAAGTATCCTTGATCAATTTGAAATCCCGGAAAAGCAAAAAGCCTTTGCAGAACAATTAATTAAAGGCGTTGTGGAAGAACAAGCAGAATTAGATGCTGTTTTACAAGAGTTTTCCCCGAAGCGAAAAAAATGTACCGTTTCCCAAAAGTTGAGCTTTCTATTTTTACGCATGGGGGGCACGGGAACTTTTACATCCACAACCGGACACGCCAGCTACTATCACAATCAATGAAGCTGTTATCTTAGCCAAAGAATACGGTGGAGAAACTAGCTACAAATACATTAATGCTATATTACATAATCTAGCAAAATCGAGACAATAATATGGCCTATTATTTAGGAATTGATACCAGTTGTTACACAACCTCTTGTGCCATTGTTGATGAACATGGACAATTGATTAAGGAGTCAAGAAAACTATTAGAAGTGCCACAAGGAAAGCGTGGTTTGCAACAATCACAAATGGTGTTCCAGCATACAAGAGCCCTTAGCTCGCTCATTGAAACATTACCTTTAGATGAGCTTATAGCAGGCATTGGGGTCAGTGGATTCCCTAGACGCGAAGAAGATTCCTATATGCCTGCCTTCCTAGTAGGTCTCAATGTGGCAAATAGTTTAGGACATTGCCTCAAAGTACCAGTCCATGTATTTTCACATCAAGAAAATCATATTTGGGCTGCCTTACGTGAAATTGGAGAAGTACCAGAAGGTCCATTTCTAAGCTTGCATCTATCGGGCGGAACTAGTGAGTTTGTTCTCTGTGAACGTATGGAAGGCAGTGGCTTTAAGACCACCATATTAGGCTCCAGTAATGATATTAGCAGGAGGACAACTTGTAGATAGAATTGGTGTTCTCATGGGGTTGAAATTTCCAGCTGGACCTAGTATGGAAACATTGGCTAGAAAATCAAAAATATGCCTACGAGTCCGTCTTACCTGTATCTGTAAAAAGACAACGAAATCAGTTTTGGCGGTCCTTATAGTGCCGGTGTTCGTTGGTGGGAAGCACAACAGTTGAGTCCCATAGATTGGTCACATCGAGAGTGCTTTAATACTGTAAAGGAAGCTCAACAATTAGCATCTTCTGTGTTCCAATGTATTGGAATCTCCTTGGAAAAAGCATTAGAGCATATTCTCAAAACACATCCTGTATCTACCTTGATCACAGCTGGTGGTGTCATGGCCAATGCCTATTTGCAAGACCGATTAAGCCATTGGGGACATCATCATGATTTAGATGTTCTATGCGTTTCCCCAAAATATAGTGCAGACAATGCCTCAGGCAATGCCTATGGGGCTATGATAGTGGAAGGAGAAAGACAATGAAACCCTACTCAGTAGGAGAATTAAATTCGATTATCAAGCGAACTGTAGAAGGAGAATTTCTTCTTAAAAATTGCATCGTTGAAGGTGTTATTTCCAACTTAAAACGACACTCTACGGGCCATTATTATTTCTCCCTCATTGATGATACGGGATCCATCGATATGGCTATGTGGCGTACTAAGGTGCAACAAAAAGGGCTTACAAACTCTCTTGAAAATGGCCTATTAGTACAAGTTCGAGGAAATATTAGCTTTTACGAGAAAACGGGACGACTCAGTTTTATTTGCGAAGATATTAAAATCGGCACTAAAAGTGATTACCAAATCGCCTTTGAAAAACTAAAACAAGAGTTATTGGTGAAAGGTTATTTTGACCAAAAATATAAAAAGCCATTACCGCCCTTACCAAACTGTATTGGCGTGGTAACATCTGCCTCCGGCGCCGTTATCCACGATATACTGCATGTCGCATCTAAACGCAATCCATTAGTAACCTTCAAGGTGTTCAATGTACCGGTACAAAGGAAATGCTTGCGGACCAGTCATCGCCAAAGGGTTGCCATGGCAGATGCGGACCCAGACGTAGACTTAATTATCGTTGGTCGTGGCGGTGGATCTATGGAAGACTTATGGTGCTTTAATGATAAAACCTTAGTGGAGGCAATCTTTTGCTTGTCAAACACCTGTGGTATCGGCTGTGGGTCATGAAGTAGACTATACACTTTGCGATTTTGTTGCCGATGTTCGAGGCGCCACACCTAGTCATGCGACGAGAACTTTCCATCTATCCATTAAGTGAATTAGAAGATGAATTACAACAAAAATTGACCTTCCTTCATGACACCGTACGCTATCGTATACAACAGGAACAACAAAAGATATACAACATTACGAATCGTAAGATTGTCATGCCAACCATGACATTAGTACATCAACAAAAATCTACATTGCAACGCTTTGAACACACCCTACATGGTTTTGTACGCAAAGCAATTACAAGATGCAGAACGTAAGTTAGCTATCTTGGGGACACAATTGGAAAATAAAAATCCTTTATCGAAAGTAATCAAAGGATTTGCGAAAGTAGATGTTAATGACAAGCCATTGCAAACCATTGATCACGTTAAGGTGGGCGACAAAGTGGAGATTCATATACAAGATGGATCCATCAGCGCTATTGTACAGGAGGTAACACATCGTGACTAATTCTATTAAAAAAATTACGAAAAAAATATACAGCACTGGAAGAAATCGTGAAACAATTAGATGATGAAAACACGTCTATGCACGAATTATTGGAAACTTATAAAAAGGATTAACCTTAGTGAAAGAATGTGCGGACATCCTACAACAAGTAGAAGATGAAGTACAACAAATTATTGAAACCGTTCAAGTCGACACAAAATAGAAAAATAAAGTATCGATTTTTAGGTATAATTATGATAGAATATTTATACAAAATCTATTAACTTTCAAAGACATGAGGTTACTATGTTAAAAAGAATACTTAACAAAGAGTAAAAAAGAGATTGAAACCTATGTATCCCAAATACTAACATCTCCTAATATGGAATACAGTCGTTTATATGAAAGTATGAATTACAGCTTGCTCATGGGAGGAAAGCGGATTCGCCCGATCATTACAAAGGCAGTCATTGAAGCCTTTAGGGGGATCTTGGGAAGCTCATAAGGACGTAATTTGTGCCATTGAACTGATCCATACATATTCATTAATCCATGATGATTTACCGGCTATGGACAATGATGATTATCGTCGTGGAAAACTGACGAATCATCGTGTATATGGGGATGGGATGGCAGTTCTTGCCGGCGACGGTCTATTGACCTATGCCTTTGAACTAGTGAGCAAAAAAATACGAGCCTTCAACCTGAACAAATTGTGGCGATTATTCAGTCCTTAGCAAAGGGTGCTGGCCCAAGTGGCATGGTAGGTGGTCAATCCTTTGATTTAGAATCAGAAGGAAAAGAGTTGCCTCTTGAAGAATTAGTAGTCCTGCATAAAGGTAAAACTGGCGCTTTATTTACAACAGCCGTTGAAATCGGACTAATCATTATGAGTGCACCAGCTGATCTACGTGCATCCTATCTGTCCTATGCTGACTATTTAGGATTATTATTCCAAATCACAGATGATATTTTTAGACGTAGTAGGTACACAAGAAGAGCTTGGTAAAAACACCGGTAGCGATGAACGCCAACACAAAGCAACCTATGTGTCTATCTTGGGACTAGAGGAAGCAAAAAGCCCGTGCTAAAGAAGTGGCTGACCTTGCTTTACAAGCGCTACAAACTTCTAACCGCACATCACCTGTTCTAGAAGGATTGATTACGTATTTAATGGAACGTACTCAATAGGAGTCATCGATGAGTCAAAAAGAACGCCTAGATATACTGTTAGTACAACGAGGTATATTTGAAAGCCGAGAAAAAGCTAAGGCTGCTATCATGGCAGGCTTAATTTTTCTCTGGAACCCGACGATTAGATAAAAGTCTGGTACAAAAAGTAGATGTGACAACGCACCTAGAAGTAAAAGGAAATACATTGCCCTACGTTAGTCGTGGGGGATTAAAACTAGAAAAAGCTTTTAGAATTATATCCCATTGACCTACAAGAGGCTGTCATGGTAGATATCGGTGCCTCCACTGGAGGGTTTACAGATTGTGCCCTACAACACGGAGCTGCCAAAGTCTTTGCCATTGATGTTGGCTATAACCAACTGGCTTGGAAACTTCGTCAAGACCCTCGGGTCATCAATATGGAGAAACAAAATATACGTACAGTGACACCTGTACAACTTGGTGAATTGAGTGACTTTATTTCCATCGATGTGGCCTTTATTTCTTTGGATAAAGTGTTGCCAGTGGCTACTACTTTGTTAAAGGATTCAGGGGCTTTGGTGGCACTCATTAAGCCACAATTTGAGGCTGGTAAAGAACTAGTTGGCAAAGGTGGTATTGTGCGAGATAAGTCAACCCACAAGATGGTCCTACATCGCATACTCCATGTGGCGAAAGATTGTGGCCTCTACCTACATGGCTTGACCTATTCACCAATTAAAGGCATGGAAGGGAATATAGAGTTTTTAGGATATTTTTACAAAACAAGAGTTGGGTGCTATGGAAATTAGTGAAACGCTACTTTCATCCATAGTTGAAGAAGCCCATCAATTATAGGGAGGATCTATGAGAATCGGTTTCTTTCCTAATATGAAAAAAAGAAAATATTCGTGATATTTTTATGTAAGGCAATTACGATTTGTCATGAAAATGGCATTGAAGTGTATATGCCAAAAAGAATTGGAACATCACGATGTGTGCGCCCTAGGAATTGAGCCATCACATTTATTACCACGGCCAGACATTTTTGAACACTTAGATATGGCTTTTAGCTTTGGTGGTGATGGTACAATCATTCAGTTAGCACGACAAATTTATCCCTATAATGTACCGATTTGTGGTATTAACTTAGGAGAGTTGGGCTTTTTAAATCAAATTGAGCTAGATCAATTAGAAACAGGTATCGTACGGATTAGTAAAGGTGATTTTTACGTAGAAGATCGTATCCATTTAGTGGCTACCTTGCATACGCAAGAAGGGGAACGCATCCTTCGCCCTATCATTAATGATATCGTTGTATCTAGGGCAGAGCACGGTAAAATGGCTCGTATCAATCTATCGATCAACGGTGGACATACACAAATGTATCCAGCAGATGGTTTGATTGTGTCTTCATCTACAGGATCTACTGGATATAACTTATCCGCTGGGGGACCGATTATGGCCCCTGACAATCGTTCCATCATCGTCACACCAATTGCACCGCATTTATTGCAAGGTGTATCCTTGGTGCTGAAAGAAAGTGCAAAAATCGACATTACTATGCCGGAGCGACAACAGTCTTTGCACATATCCATCGATGGTACCTTTGACTATGATTTCTCTAATAAAGACTCCCTACATGTAGAAGCGCATCCGCAATATTGTAAGTATGTACGATTTAGAGATCAAAAATTCTTTGCCACCCTATTTAAAAAGCTGAATGCACGGTCTAAGGAGGTAGAATGATCCCTCTCCATCACAGTGTAGAGTTTCAGCATCATCTATGGGATGACATACTTCCATCCGCTAAATATATCGTGGATATCACATGTGGTAACGGCCATGATACAGAGTATTTACTGAGCCGTAGCCATGAGGAAAAGCCAACTGTATACCATAGATATTCAAGACATAGCCATCCATCGCACAAGGGAAAGATTGGAAGAGACTTGTCCTACACAACTACATCGTGTGCACTTTCTAACGGGGTCCCATGATGCACAATTAGCAGGATTACCGATCCCTCATATTGATCTTATGGTGGCTAACTTAGGGTATCTTCCCAATGCCAATCACCAGACAATGACATCTGCGGATACCACCATACAAGCCTTAACCATCGGATTAGAGAAACTATCCGTTCAAGGTTTATGTACGATTGTTGCTTATCCGGTACAGATGAGGGTCGTGAAGAACAATATGCAGTACAACAGTTTTTTGAAAGCTTGGACCAACGATACTATCACTGTAGTACGTGGCATCCTATTAACCAAGCCAATCATCCGCCTATTTTATATATTATTCGTCGGAGGAAATAATGAAACGTTATCGTTATAACAAAATCAAAGAAATTATTCAAACAAAAGCAATTGAAACACAAGAAGAGTTAGCACAAGCCCTCGTAGAAGAAGGGATTACTGTGACACAAGCTACGGTGTCCAGAGACATCAAGGAATTAATGCTTATTAAAGTTCCAAGTGGTGATGGACGTTATCGCTACGCCTTATCTCCAGAAGAAAATATTATGTTGTCTAGATCTCGCATTAATCGCTTGTTCCAAGACTCCATTCTTCGTATTGACCATGTATTAAATCAAATTGTATTGCATACCTTACCGGGCTCTGCACAATCTGTTGCCTTTGCCATTGACCATGCGAAATGGGGTGAAGTGATGGGAACCATTGCCGGTGATGATACAATCTTATTAATTTGTAGTTCCGTTGAAAGTGTTTCTCTAGTATTAGAACGTATTGAAGACTTAATGAGGGATTAATATGCTATTACGAATGGGGATAAAAAACTTTGCCCTCATTGAACACATGCAATTAGAGTTTTTCCAAGGGCATTACAATTTTTACAGGCGAAACAGGCTCTGGTAAATCCATATTGATGGACGCCTTATCGGTTTTATTAGGTGAACGTGCTAGCCACGAATTTATTCGCCACGGCAAGGACTCCTTTCTGATTGAAGGAGTATTTGAAGTATCGCTACAGTCTTCCTTGCGGGAAATACTAGAATCCAAAAAAATATAGACATGGAAGATGATACATTAATCTTGTCTAGAAAATTCAGTGCTACTGGTAAATCTCTCATTTTTAGCCAATGATCAAGTTATCCCTTTGAAAGCATTACGTGAAATCGGTATGCACTTAGCGGATATTCATGGACAGTACAGCAACCAACAACTGTTGGTACCTGATACACATCATCTGTATCTAGATACCTATAATGAATCTGCTATCCAAGCTTTTCAGGACTATAGTAAAGCCTATGAAACCTATGCAAAAAGCCAAACGTACCTTAGAGCAATTGCGGGAAGATTCCGCACAACGTGCTAGAGAACTGGACATGTTGCGCTTTCAAATCGAAGAAATCGAAGAAGCACAATTGCAAGAAGGTGAAGATACAGCCATTGCAGAAGAGCTAGAGCGATTAGATAATTACGAGCGTCTACAATCGACGGTCACCAATTGTTATGAAGGTATTTACAATGGTCGGAATCCCATTATCGATAGCTTGCATACTGTGATGAGCGAAGTGGCAGATCTCACGAAGTGTGATAAAGAGATGGAAAGTATAGCAGAATTGTTGCAATCTTCCTATTACCAATTAGAAGAAGCTGGTCAAGCCCTTGATCGCTATCGTGATGCTATTAGCTATGATGAAGAGCGTTACTATTATTTACAGGAACGAGATACACTATTGTATAACCTGAAACGCAAATACGGGGAAACCATCGAGGATATTTTGGCCTATGAAGATAAAGCGCAACAACGGTTAGAGGTCCTCGAATCCGATGAAAGTGAAGAATCTATGTTAGTAGCAGAACTACAATCATTAGAAACTACAGCGCGTACACAATTGGCCACATTGGAAAAAGGTTCGTCAACGTCATCACAAGGAAATTACTGATGCCTTACAGAGTAATCTTGCCAAATTAGGGATGGAGAAGTCTCGCATGGAATTTGCCATAGAGGGGACTGACACATTAACACCATTGGGTGCCACTCGTATAGAATTGTTATTTTTCAGCCAATACGGGAGAGGCATTACTGCCGTTACACAAGGTAGCCTCTGGTGGTGAATTAGCTCGTATTGCCTTGGCTTTCAAAAAGCGTATTTCATAGAGCCACAGAAAAAAACATTAGTATTTGACGAAATCGATGTAGGTATTAGCGGTGACATTGCCTTACAAGTGGCAAAGCAAATTTTGCGTCTCAGCGACCAAAATCAAGTATTCTGCATTACACACTTACCGCAAACGGCGAGCGTAGCAAAACAACATTATCACTTACATAAACAAGAAGAAGAGGCGCACCATTTCAAAAAGTGTCTATCCTATCCGAAGAGGAACATATAGGACAAATCGCGCGCATGATGTCAGGCCAATCTTTCTCAGAAACAGCATTACAAACGGCAAAAAGAAATGATTCAATACTTTCAACAAGAATCATCATAAGGAGAACTATGAAAATTTTAGTAAACGGTGCAAATTTGGTAAAATGGGCCGTGAAGTCCTAAAAGCTGTCCATAATGATACAGAATTACAACTCGTTGGTGGTGTAGACCCAAATCACGGTGGTAAAGACCTATGCGAATGGGTGGGTACAAGTCCATTACAAATTTATATGTATAGCGATTTGACGAGTGCCATCGACGCAGTCCATCCAGATGTAATCGTAGATTTCACTACACGCGATCATCTTTGACAATGCTAAACTAATGTTATCAAAAAGGCATCCATGTTGTCATCGGTACAACAGGGCTAAGTGAAAGAACAACGTGCTACTTTGGATGCAATTGGCAGAGAACATAATGCCAATTGTTTAGTAGCGCCTAATTTTTCCTTAGGCGCTGTGATGATGATGAAAACAGCAGCACAACTAGCGCCGTATTTTCCAGATGTGGAAATTATCGAATTACATCACAACCATAAATACGATGCGCCGTCAGGAACCTCTGTATTAACGGCTAAACTAATCAATGATGCTAAGGTGAAAGCCAATGTGACGGCATCCGAAGACTTAACTCGTGAAAGTTTACCGGTGCTAGAGGTGCCAAGGTAGATGGTGTAACGATTCACAGCGTACGTCTACCCGGCTACGTAGCCCATCAAGAAGTAATCTTTGGGGGTATGATGAAACATTAATCATCCGCCATGACTCCTTAAGTCGTTTATCTTTCATGCCTGGTGTAGTCCTAGCATGCAAGAAAATTAAAGACTATCCGAGATTAACCTATGGATTAGAACATTACCTATAAAGATTCTATATTCTATATAATTCTTGCTAAGAATATAGGGACATAGTATAATACATATAATAATATCTTAAATTTGACAGTAAGGAGTTATATATGAGAAAACCTCATTTAGCTATATTGGGCGCTACTGGTGCAGTAGGTCAAGAATTTATCACATTAATTGAGGAACGTCAGTTCCCATATGAAAGCATTAAACTATTAGCATCTGCACGTTCTGCCGGTAAAAAGCTAATTGTGAATGGTGCAGAATATACAGTGGAAGAAGCAAAGCCTGAATCCTTTGACGGTGTAGATATTGCTTTATTCTGTTGGTGGCTCTATTTCTAAGACATTGGCTCCAGAAGCGACTAAACGCGGTGCTATCGTCATCGATAACTCCAGTGCGTTCCGCATGGATCCAGAAGTGCCATTAGTCGTGCCAGAAGTAAATCCTGAAGATATTGAAACACATAAAGGTATCATTGCTAACCCAAATTGCTCTACCATTATCATGGCATTAGGTTTGAAACCTTTACATGATATTTCTCCTATTAAACGAGTCATCGTCAGCACATACCAAGCTGTATCTGGTGCTGGTAAGGAGGGTATTGAAGAGCTAGATGCACAAGTAGCACAACATGTAGCGGGAGAAGAGATGACTGCTAACTTGTTACCTACTGGTTCTATGGACAAACATTATCCAATCGCATTCAACTTGATTCCTCAAATTGATGTGTTCTTAGATAATGACTACTCCAAAGAAGAAATGAAAATGGTCTTGGAAACTCAAAAAATCTTCCATGATGATTCCATTGCAGTGGTACCAACTACAGTACGTGTACCAGTCTATCGTTCCCACTCTGAATCTGTGTTAGTAGAGACAGAATCTCCTGTATCTGTGGAAGCTTTCAAAGTAGCTTGTGCTGATTTCCCAGGTCTACAAGTGAACGATAACCCGGGGGAACAACAATACCCAATGCCTCTATATACATCCAATCAAAATGATTGTGAAATTGGCCGTATCCGTAAAGATTTATTTAACGATCATGGCATGAATTTCTGGATTGTAGGAGACCAAATTCGTAAAAGGTCTCGCCTTAAATGCATTGCAAATCGCAGAATATTTAGTGGAACACCAAACTTTTTTTAATTACTATTAGCAGGGTGCTACGATGACAACATTTGGGAATGTCCCTAACAGCAATGATCACGCCTTTTACTGACGATGGTCAAGTAAACTTTAATGAAGCCGTGCGATTGGCTGGCTATTTATTAGAAAAACGGTTCTGATGGACTCATCGTGTGTGGTACTACAGGTGAAAGTCCCTAATATTGAGGACCGTGATAAGCTAGAATTGTTTACCTTAATTGCCAAAGAATATGGTCATAAAGCGACTATTATTGCCAACACGGGATCAAACTCTACTAAGAAAACCATTGCCTTAACACGGGTGCCTCTCATACGGGCGTTCATGGTGTAATGACCGTAGTTCCGTACTATAATAAGCCCAATCAAGAAGGTTGTTATTTACATTTCAAAGCCATCGCTGAGAATACAGATTTACCTGTTATGCTATATAATGTGCCGGGAAGAACGGGTGGTCGTTTAGAGCCTCAAACAGTAGCTAGATTGGTGCAAGACTGTCGCAATATTACATCTATCAAAGAAGCAACTGGTGACATAACTGTGACCCAAAAACTACGTCAACTCATACCGAATCGTGACTTTATGATCTATTCTGGTGATGATGCGTTAACATTAGATGTAATTCAGAATGGTGGAGAAGGTGTCATTTCTGTATCGGCACATATTGTGGGCAAAGAAATGCAAGAAATGATACGCTTATTCAAAGCAGGACAAGTACAGGAAGCGCGGAAGATTGAACTTTCACTAGTACCAATATTAAAAAGCTATGTTTATAACAACAAATCCAATCCCTGTGAAATATGCCATGCGACAATTAGGATTCCCAACAGGACCATTATTGTTGCCATTGTGCGAACCATCTGTAGACGAAGCACACATCATTGATGCGACTATAGAAGCATATAAATAAGAAAGAGATAGTAGTCTCCAATGGGGCTACTATCTCTTTTTAGAGTCTATTATATAGTTTAATGACATAAATTAGCATTTCCAAGGATGTTAGAGTATAACAGTATGGTAAACATATAAGGTGTAATTTCAGTATAAATTCTATTACAATACGCCCTATCGAAGAAAATTTCAGAGATATTTTTCTGTAATCGATTTTAGATAAATGAATAACAGAAGATAGACAATAAAAAGTAGAGGACAAAACTGTCCTCTGCTTTTTGCTTAGTAATATTTAGATTAAATGTGATCGCGAATTAGACCGATGACACGACCTTCGATGACACAATTTCGTGTAATAATAGGTTCAAATTCTTCATTTTCTGGCATTAAACGAATATGGTCAGATTCTTTGTAGAAACGTTTTACTGTAGCTTCATCATCAATACGAGCTACAACGATATCTCCATTATTGGCTGTCGATTGGTTACGAACAATTAAGAGATCTCCTTCGTACATGCCAATATCGCGCATGGATTCGCCACGGACGCGAAGTAAAAAGCATTCGGAACTACCCAACAAAGCAGTAGGTAACACAAACTCATCTTCACGATTTTCAATGGCTGTTACTGGTAAGCCCGCTTGTACAGTACCGATTAATGGCACGCGACGCAAGCCGACTTCTAAAAAAGTTAAATTCAGCACTAGAGGTAACTTCATGCGTCTCTTCATCTACCTCTAATGATGGCACATCCGGCATATTTACAACTGTAATGGCACGGTTTTTATTCGCATCGCGCGTAATATAGCCAAAACGTTCTAATGTATTTAGGTGGCTTTGAACAGTAGAAGTGGAGCTCAAGCCCATATGATCGCCAATTTCTCGAACACTTGGACAGCGATATCGTTGTTGTAGACTTTCAATAATAAAGTCTAAAATGCGTTGTTGTTTACTATTTATATCAGTTGTTGGACGTCTCAAAAGAAAAAAACCTCTCATTCTATCAGTACTTGTCTGTCATTGTATAGTTCTATTATAAAATTTATATATAAAATTGTCAAATATGCGTTCGAAAAATTATACTTGACCGAACATTTGTATGTGTGATAGAATAAACGAGTAAACAAACAGATGTACTATATTTTATGTTCGATAATTTATTATGGTATGAGAGAGGTAATGAAGATGAGAAAATGTATATCCTTATTGGCAATTGCTTTAGTATTATTTATGGGAAATGCTATGTTTTTTTGGGCCATCCCTTGAGATTGATACAGATAATGTAAAAAAACAGTACGCGTTGGCTCTGGCGATACATTATGGACTATTTCTCAAACTGCCTTAGCGGAAACAGATGATATTGATATTAGAGAATATATCGATTCCATCATCGAGTTGAATCATTTTTCAAAAATCAAAAGGGTATTACGGGCTGGAGAACGAATTGTGATCCCTACATTGAAAGAAAAAAATCTATGTTCGGGTTTATTACTGCACGGGCTAAAAATTAACTATCCCATGTATATGCTCGATAGTAATTAGTAAATACAAATAGTATGATAGAACAAAAAGACTGCTTATCTTATGAGTAATACATAAGTGTAAGTAGTCTTTTTGTGTTACTACGATTAAATATAGAAGAGATTGGATTATCTACAAATTTATTGGCTTCATTAATATAACGTCGTACCATATTAACACTATGATGCCTTGTTTGTTTTCATAATATTCCGTTCTTCTACGCCATAATGAGCTGCTGTTGTGGCAAACCCATGTCGTAGACTATGAGCCCCATATAAAGATGGATCTTCGCCAATAGTCGCCATGTAGTATTTTTACTATGTCCGCAATGCTTTTATCACTAATAGCAGTTTTGCGTACACTCATACTTTTTGTAAATCCCCGAAAAAAATAGGTCCTGTTGTAATAGGAACAAATCGTAACCATGCTTTTATGGCTCTTACAGCACATAATGACTCATTATCTATATAGGGTATAGCTACGATAGCACCTTGGCCTTCTTGGTCGGCTTTTGGAGCTAGATACAAAGATTTCTAAGCCTTGTGGTAGAAATTTTAAAGATTCTACAGTTAAAGCAGATAATTCGCTACGACGAAAGGCTCCCATAAAGCCTAATAATAAAATCGCTTTATCACGGAGCTTTTGTATGGGTGCTATATCTGCCGTTTCCATATACTCGATAATATCCATAAGATCATTTAGTAATACAGGTGTTTTACCTTGTTGATATGTCCCTAAGGACCGCCGTATACCTCGCATAGCTTGTTTAACGATAGGTGCGCTACAAGGGTTACTTTCAATACCAGAAGCATTAAAGTTTTTCCGATAAGGCGCTAATGCGACGTGATATAGTATTAGCTTTAGCATAATCGGCTAAATCATTGATATAATTGACGATGATTTCTGGTGAACTTGGAAAAAAAGATTCCTGTTTATGTCGACACCAATCGACGAAATCCATCCAATCAGATTCGTAAGCATCCACAGTATTTTCTGCTTTAGATAATAGAATACTAGACTTAGCCTTGTCGCTAAGCTTAGAGTTGTTCATGATCTCTTTATAATTGCGTAAATAGAAGTGTGTGTTAGATTGACTCATAAGCGCCTCAAATGTGCTATATAGGGGTATTAGTGCCTATATATCTATTTTTAACTAAAAAAATTACTTCCGATAATATATCGTTATCGGAAGTAATTATATCATAAAGCCAAAACAAATGGCAAATATGCTATTTTTACCAATAGTTCATATACTTAGCAATAATCTTATGATTGTACACTAGTATCTGTCTATATAAGGATTCATAGTTTTTTCCACATTATTACAAGAAATTATATTACAGGCTTTTTAAAAATTCTTTCAATACATTCCAAGTAGTAACAAAACTTTCTAACTCCATACGTTCTGTAGGAGCATGTAAGTCATGAATGTTTGGTCCGATGTTAATAGCATCTACAGGGCCTTGTAAATTATCTAACATGTAGCCAACTTCAAGACCTGCATGGATCACATTGAACTGTAAGTCTTTAGCGCCTGTCACAGATTCATAAGCCTTTTGATAGGCTTGTTGTAATGGACTATCAAATGTTGGTAGCCAACCTGGATACGGGCTTTCAAGGGATGTCGTAGCACCATGAGTTTCTGCCAATTGCGCCAACCCTTTGTAATGATTCTCTAAGTTCTTCGGATCGGTACTGCGTACTTGCATTTTAAGGTATACTGCAGTATCCGTCATACCTAACACACCAATATTATTAGAGAACCATACTTCATTTGGATTCTCAGGAGCATGTTCTAACACACCTTGTTCAATCCCTTGAATAAGAGCACATAGTTTTTTGTACAGTGTCACCGCTGAAAGCTCGTTCCATGGTGATGGCTTCTAAGTCTAATTCCACTAAATCTTCACGATTTACTTTAGGTACAACAGATAAAGATATCGTCATACTTTCACCGACCGATGCATAGTGAGCATTCCATTTATCTTGTTCTTCTTGTAAAAGAACTTGCACATATGGCACATCTTGTAAATGTAGATACACATCTGCATAGGCACGTAATGGAATCGCATTCGGCGCACTACCACCGCTCACTTCTGTGACCCGAATATTATGTTCCCCTGTGATTCGTTCTAACACCTTGGACAGAATGTAAATAGCATTACCTCGCCCTAAATGGATATCACAACCAGAATGACCACCTTTCAAGCCTTCAATGGTAATTCTGCGCTTTGTCATTTCATTATTCACTGAAACAGGAACAATCGGTAATGTCACCGTAGATCCATGACCGCCAGCACTGCCAATGGTCACCTCATTGATACTTTCCCCATCCATATTGATGAGACGTTTGCCTTGTAAATGGCTGTAATCTAATGTTTTTCACACCTTTGAAAGTAGTTTCTTCTTCAACCGTGAATACTACCTCTAACGGAGGATGTGGAATCATTGTAGACCCTATGATAGCCATGCCATAGGCTACTGCAAATCCATCATCTGCACCTAAGGTAGTTCCATTGGCATGTAAGATACCATTCTCTACATGCAAAGAAATAGGACTATTAATAAAGTCATGCTCTACAGACTCTAATTTCGTGCACACCATGTCCATATGACCTTGTAGTATAACAGGTTCATGATTCTCATAGCCTTCTGTACCGGATTTTTTAATGATTAGATTATACTGTTCATCTTGGAACACATCTAACCCTAGGTTTTAGCGCCCAGTCCTTAATATAGTTAGAAATAGCTTGTTCATGTCCAGATTTTCTGGGAATGCTAGCAATTTCTTGAAAGTAATGCAGAATATTATCCACATTATATTGATTCATGATAGTTTGTTCTATTGACAATTGTTCCTCCTAGATTAGTCAATATTTGGCCACCCTAATTCTTTACCGCCTAATAAATGGGCATGTAAATGGAATACAGTTTGACCCGCTTTCGCGCCTGTATTTAATGTTAAGCGATATCCATCAACGGCAAGACCTAATTCTTTTGCGACCAATTTAGCAAAATGGCAAGATACCTTCCACATAAGCTTCGTTATTTTCGTTTAAATGAGCAATGTTAGACACATGGTTTTTAGGAATGATCAACACATGCACAGGTGCTACAGGAGCAATATCATGGAATGCCAAGAATTTGTCATTTTCTAATACAACCTTAGCTGGAATTTCTTTATTAATAATTTTTACAAAATAAGCAATCTTCTTTCATGGGAATCCTCTTTCTTATATACTGTATGATACTTACATACTATATGTTTACTATATCAAATATTTTCTATGTAGTCTATTATTTCTTTCTAAAAATATCAATAGTTTCGCCATCAGATGTTTTTCCAATAATCCCAACCATTTGACGAAGAACCTCGTACTAAATTTTTCTCTATATTTCAACTAAGACCACATCACTATGTACTTCTGTTACGGTTCCACTTACAATATCACCTACATTGAAAGTATGCTCTTGTTTAGGTATTTTACTGTGTACATACTCATTGGTTAATCCGTAATAGTAAAAGTCATCGCTTTGTTCGATGAGAACCTTCACAGGTTGGTTAAGAAAACGGTTGGCATAGGCTTTAAAACCTTCCTTGCCAAGTTGATTTAATAAAGCTACCCGTGTCTTTTTCACGGCTTCTGGCACTTGGTCTTCCATCTTAGCAGTGGTGTGCCTTCTCGAATAGAATATGGGAAAGCGTGGATATGGGTAAATCCAACTTCTTTCACTGTACGCATGGTTTCCTCAAATAATTCGTCTGTTTCCCCTAGGAATCCAGCGATAATATCTGTTGTAATGGATAGATTCGGAATGCGACTACGTAAATACTTCACTAAATCTTTGTATTGTTGCAAATTATAGTGACGGTTCATAGATTTCAATACTGGATCAGACCCTGCTTGTAACGGTAAATGTAAGTTAGGGGCATACACGAGGGTTGGTTGCCATTAACTCGATTAATTCTTCCGATACTTCTACAGACTCAATAGAACCAAAGCGAATGCGTTCTAAGCCGTCAATGGTCAATAATTCACGCACAACACGGCCTAAGGTTGGTCGCTCAGGTAGTTCAATACCATAGTTACCGAGATGTATCCCTGTGAGGACAACCTCTTTATACCCATAGGCAACCCTGAGCGTTTTGCTTCTTCCACAATGTCTTCAATTTTTTTCTAGACTTTAATTTTTCCTCGTGTATACGGAATGATACAGAAGGAACAGAAATTGTTACACCCTTCTTGTATCTTCATGAAAGCCCGACATTTTTCGATTTCATTACCAAATAAAGGCATTTCTTCGAAGGTAGACTCTTCCATTACATTACGAACGATGGAAATCTGTTCTTCTGTAGAAGGAATGTTTTCTACTAATTCTACGATTTTTATTCCGGTTTGCCGTACCGATGACAAGGTTAACCCCATCGATAGCAGAAATTACTTCTGGCGCTAACTGGGCGTAACAACCAGTTACTACGATAAATGCCTCTGGGTTACGGCGTTTTGCTTGTCGGATCAATTGGCGTGATTTTTTTCTCCCCATGTTCGTTACAGAACAGGTATTAATCACGTAAATAGAGGCCTCTTCATCGAAACCAACAGGAGTATACCTGCTTTTATAAATAAACCTTTCATGGCATCTGTATCATATTGATTGACACGACACCCTAAGGTAGTAAATGCAACTGTCTTCATGAGACTCCTAATCTAGTAATTCATATTGAATCATACTCACAGCACTTAAAGTCGCTGTTTCAGCGCGCAATATAGTGGCTCCTAGGCTGACCTTATGACCGCCACAGGATTCCAATAGGTCCATTTCATTAGGGACTATACCCACCTTCAGGACCAATGCAAATAGCGATGGTATGGTATGAATTGGTATATAACTGCGCTTGTAAAATATCTTTGATCGTCTTATCATCTTCTCGTTCGTAGGCGCCTAGCAACAGCACTTTTTCATCAGATTGTAAGCTTTGCAGTACCTCTGAAAGTGACTGTTCCACCGTCAATGTGGGTACATCAGGACGTCCACATTCTTTGGCTAGCTTCTATGATAATTTTTTTCCCACCGGCTTTTCTTAGCCCTCAATTTTGTAGCATCATATTTAGCGACACAATGGACCGAAGATACACCATAGATGTGATGAACATTTAATTCCGTAGCCTTTTGTAATAAAAACTCGAACTTATCGCCTTTCAAAAAGGATTGAATTAAAACTACCTTCGTAGCTGATGTAGACACATCGATGGTACGCAGTAGATTCGCCATATATATGCCTGACTCTTCAGATACTAGCACATATTCACCTGTATGCCCTTCATGATTGCTCACAATAAACGGTTCCTCTTTGGAATGGCGCAATACATGAAAGAGATGATGTGCTGTATCTGCGGTAACTGGATACTTTCATCTATAATGCCATCAATAAATATTTTTTCATATATTTCCTATCTTATGCCAAAGGCAAAGGTATGCCAAGGACCCTCTACCATTTCTTCGATTATAGTCCAGTGGTTAGTAACATACGGCATAATTTCATCATACCGATCGTCCACAATACCACTTATTATTAGTATACCATTATCGTGCAATTTTTTTCCCTAATCATAGGCAATAAAAATTTTTTTAATGGATCCACCGTAAGGTTCGCTAAAATGAGATGTGCCTTTCCGTGAAAGTCATCACTCAAATTGCCGTGAATAATAGTAGCCTCTATGCCATTATATTCACAGTTTTGCTTTGCTTGTATATTTCGCCTCTTCTTCTAGGTCAATGCCTACCAAGTTAGGAATCCCTAAATGATGTGCGACTAGTAATAATATACCTGTGCCCGTGCCTATATCTAGACACACTTGTTCTGTTATGGGCGTTGCGATGGTATGCAGATATTTTTCCAAGTAGAGTGCGCAGTTTCTCGTCGTTTCATGGTCCCCTGTTCCAAAGGATAGCTTAGTATCCATAGTCATTGCCACATCTTGTTTCGTCGCAAGTGGATCTGTCGAGGGGTCATAGCTTTGCCAAGCGGGACAAATCACAAGGTCTGGTAACAATCGCGTAGGCATAATATATTGTTGCCAACTATGATACCATTGCTCATCATCCACAGTTTTACTTACCATATCTTCATAGAAAAATATTAGCATCTTTTTAATGCTGTTTCTATAATTTGAGTCCATTCGCCCTCATCTTTGTGTGCTCCTAAATAGATGGTCACACGGCTTAAGTTAGGGTTATTTTTCTATTGTTTCTTCTATGTATCCATTACTTTCTATACCATTAAAAATGGCGACCCATTTCATCAATGACTGCCACTTCTACAGTAATGGATATTTCTATCCATTTCATAGATGACTCCTTACTTACCAAGGTTTAATCTTGGCAAAATAACTGTTTCACCTTATCACTTAAATTTTCTAATATGCTTTTGTTCACTTTCAAAGTATTTACATCTTCTTTGTTTTCTGCGGCAAACTCCACTAATAATTGGCGTTGTTTGTCCGTCAATTTTTTTCGGAGTCTCTACAGTAATCACCACGTGCTGATCGCCACGTTGGCTAGGTTGACGTAAATACGGAACGCCTTGTCCTCTGATTCTGAAAGCTGTTCCTGTTTGTGTACCTTCTGGGATTTTTAGCTCCACTTTACCTTCTAACGTAGGAACTTGGATGGTAGCCCCTCAAGGTCGCTTTGGGAGAAGGAAATACTTTGACGGATAACAACATCGTTGCCACTGCGTTCAAATTCCTTATCTCTCATGACAGAAATGTATACGTATAAGTCACCTCTAGGACCGCCTAATGTACCCGGGTTCGCCTTCACCGGACACACGTAACCGTGCACCATCATCGACACCGGCAGGGATTTTTAATTTCAATATCTCTGCGTTTGAGAGACTGTCCTTGACCACGGCATACTTTACAAGGTTTTTTTCAATCACCTTGCCACGACCACCGCAACGAGAACATGTGCGAACAGTTTGCATACGGCCTAAAAGGAGTATTTTTTGAATGACAGTTTCCTGGCCATTTCCTTGACAGTTAGGACATGTATCTACTTTAGATCCTGGTTCACCACCAGTACCATGACAATGGTCACATTCTTCATGGCGTTGTACATTTACTTTCATCGTTGTGCCGAACACAGCATCACGGAATGAAATGCGTACATCTTGGCGCAAGTCGGCACCGCGCTCAGGGCCACGTGGACCACGTCCACCGTCGCCACCGAACATATCAAAGATATTGCCAAAAATATCTTCGAATCCGCCGCCACCGAAACCGCCGCCAAAGCCGCCACCACCGAAACCACCGCCAAAAACCACCGGCGGAGTTACCTCCGCCAGACAGTAAAGGCATCATGACCATATTGGTCATATTGTGCTTTTTTAGTGTCATCGGACAAAACTTCGTAGGCTTCATTCACTTCTTTAAAGTTCTTTTCCGCCTCTTCTGGATTGTCACGATTTACGTCTGGATGGTATTGACGTGCTTTCTTACGAAAGGCTTTCTTAATTTCATCTTGGGATGCGTTTTTTGTTGACGCCAAGGACGTCATAATAATCACGAGCCATTACTTATGTCCCTTCTTATTATTTTTTGTCTTCGTCAACTACAGTGTAGTCAGCGTCTACTACATTATCATCTTGTTTAGGAGCTTCTTGTCCACCTTGTTCGCCTTGTGCTTGCGCTTGTTCGTACATTTTAGAGGACAATTCATATAAAAGGAGCTGTCAATGCTTCGCTATCAGCTTTGATTTTCTCAATATCGCCAGACTCAATAGATGCTTTTAATGTTTCTGTCGCTTTTTTTACAGCTTCTAATTGCGCTCGCATCTGCTTTTACCTTCGAAGTCTTTTACTGCTTTTTTTCAGCTTGGTATACCAAGTTATCTGCATTGTTTTTTCACTTCTACTTCTTCTTTTTTTCGCTTTATCTTCAGTCGCATGTGTTTCAGCTTCTTTTACCATGCGATCGATTTCTTCATCGCTCAAACCGGAAGAAGATGTAATTGTAATAGCTTGCTCTTTACCAGTACCAAGATCTTTTGCTTTTTACATTTACGATACCATTCGCATCGATGTTGAAAGTAACTTCGATTTTTAGGTACTCCACGTGGAGCTGCTGGGATACCGGACAATTCGAAACGGCCCAATGTTTTTGTTAGCTGCCGCCATGTCGCGTTCCCCTTGCAATACATGGATATCAACGGAAGGTTGGTTATCTCTCGCTGTGGAGAATACTTGAGATTTAGATGTAGGGATTGTTGTGTTGCGGTCGATAATACGAGTGAAGATACCACCCATAGTTTCAATACCTAAAGACAATGGAGTTACGTCAAGTAACAATACGTCTTTTACTTCACCTACTAATACACCACCTTGAATCGCAAAGACACCGATAGCTACACATTCGTCAGGGTTGATGTTTTTTGTTGGTTCTTTACCTAATTCGCGTTTGATCGCATCTTGTACTGCAGGAATACGAGTAGATCCGCCTACTAACAATACTTTGTCAATTTCAGAAGCGGATAAGCCAGCATCTTTCATCGCTTTGCGAGTAGGTTCGATAGTTGCTTCCACAAGGTCACGAGTCAATTCATCGAATTTTAGCGCGAGTTAATGTTACGTCTAAATGTTTAGGACCTGTTGCATCCGCCGTGATGAATGGCAAGTTGATTTGTGTGCTAGCCACACCAGACAATTCAATTTTAGCTTTTTTTCAGCGGCTTCTTTTTAAACGTTGGTCAGCTAATTTATCGTTGGATAAATCGATGCCAGTTTCTTTTTTGAATTCACTGATTAAATAATCCATAATGCGTTGGTCAAAGTCGTCACCACCTAAATGGTTGTTACCAGATGTTGCCAATACTTCGAACACGCCTTCACCTAATTCAAGAATAGATACGTCGAATGTACCACCACCAAGGTCGAATACAAGGATTTTACCGTCTTCACCTTTGTCTACGCCATATGCTAACGCAATTGCTGTAGGTTCGTTGATGATACGTAATACTTCTAAAGCTCGCTACTGTACCAGACATCTTTTTGTCGCTTGACGTTGAGAGTCAGTGAAGTATGCGGGAACAGTGATAACTGCTTGTTTTACTGGTTCCCCTAAATGAGCTTCTGCATCAGCTTTAATTTTTTGTAGAATCATAGCAGAGATTTCTTGTGGTGTATAGGATTTACCTTCTACATTCACTTTGTAATCTGTACCCATATGACGTTTAATAGAAATGATTGTGTTTTCAGGGTTAGAAACCGCTTGACGTTTAGCCAATTGACCTACTAAACGTTCGCCATTTTTGCAAAACCTACTACGGAAGGAGTCGTTCTAGCTCCCTCTTGGTTTGTAATAACAGTTGGTTCATGCCTTCCCATCACTGCGAAACAAGAATTTGTAGTACCTAAGTCAATACCAATTACTTTTGCCATTTAACATGACCTCCTAATACTTCTTCTAAATATAGTAATTAAAAATAATTTAAACATTATCCATTATGAACAACTTTCACCATCAGCTGGACGTACCACGGCCTTCTACAGTATAGCCCGTTTGCAAGACTTCACACACCGTGTCATCTTCCATATCTTCCACTGGCACACGCATGATAGCTTGGTGGTAATTTGGATCAAATGGTTGACCCACAGCTTCAATGACTGCTAACCCTTGTTTGGAAAAGGCTTGCCATCAAACTTTGTTGAATCATTACAAATCCATCCATGAAAGCCTTTTGTTTCCGGCGTTTCCGGTGCTGAAAGTGCTCTTTCAAAGTTATCTAACACAGGGAGTAAATCTTCAATAACATGAGATTTGACAAACACCCCTAATTGTTCTTTTTCTTGGTTCGTACGACGTCTGAAGTTTTCAAAATCTGCTTGCAAACGCATGTATCGTTGCTCCCATTCCTTCGTAGGATCTACTGTTTCAGGAGCTTCTTCTTCCAAAACTTCCACTTCAGGAGTGACAGTTTCTTCTTGTTTGTTTTCTTCCATACTTCACCTCTTTACAATATCTATTGTTTCCTTTGTAACTCTTCCATGCACTTATTAATATAAGCAAGAATACCCATAATACGTCCATATTCCATTCGTGTAGGCCCTACGATAGCGAGGGTACCCACTTGATGGGGAACATTGAAACTTGCTTGAATAACACTGATATCTTTCACCAGTTCGTTAGAGTGACCTATTTTAACATCAATAGGGACTGCTAGAGTTTGGTGTTAATAATTGGTTCAACTCATCTTGCTGTTCTAGTAACGCCAAGAGAGGTTGGGCCCGCTTAATATCGTTAAACTCTGGTTGTTCTAGTAACGATGTTGTGCCTATAGTGTAGAATAATTTGCGCTTTGCAATAGCTCGATATAATGTGTCACACAACAATACATATGTCGTATCCTGTAAATCTAGGGTAATCCGCATTTGGTCTAAATTTTCCTGCGTAATATCACGGATGGATACATCATGGAGCACACTATTAAAGCGATGAGCATGTATAGCTAATTCTTCTTTATTAATAGGTTCCGTAAAATAAATAGGTTCATTATCCAAGGCACCTGTATTCGTTACCACCACCATCACTGCTCGATGTTCATCAATAGGCAGAACATGGATATACGTTATGGTAGATGAATCATGGGCGGGAGCTAAAAACATACTCACATTATGACTGATTCTAGAAATTAGCTTTGCTATCTCTACGAAGAAATCATCTAGTTCTTGTTGATGAGCCCTGCCATAACTCTTGAATTACAGGAATATCTTCAGCAGACATCGTCTTCAAATCCTTGCAAAGTGTCTACATAATATTGGTAGCCTTTTTGCCGAAGGTATGCGACCCTGCTGATGTATGAGGTTGTTCAAGAAAACCAAGATCTTCTAAATCAGCCATTTCATTTCGTACCGTCGCGGGACTGATGCCTAGATCATAATTCTTAGCAATAGTACGAGAACCAACAGGTTCAGCTGTTTTAATGTAATCTTGAATGATAGCACGCAAAATGCGCTCTTTCCTTTCATCCATAGTATCACCTCGTTATTATTAGCACTCACTAAGGTTGAGTGCTAACTACAAGATATATAGTATCACATTTTACGACATATGTCAAGTAAAAAAATTGGTGAAAGTTCAGTAAATATCGTATTAGTCAAAAACAAACTTTTTGATTGTTTGGTTTGGTGAGGTATATCAATTCTGATTGCTACTAAAGGAAGAGCACGGCACATTCCTCCGCAAACTGATCCTACAGTAGGTTTGCTCCGGAACATGCCGTGCTCTTCTGGGATTATCATCAATTAGACTATTAACTTGACATACCTCACCAATGCATCCAATTGGGGTGGCGTTTGTGGCGAGTGTTGCATTGTGATTCTACGTTAGTGGTTACATAGTGCATTATTAAAAAGGTTTGGAGATACATAATTGTACTTCTAAAAAAATAATAGTATAATATCTGTAGATTGAAAAGGAGGGGATTATAATGCCTATTATAAAATCAAGTACTGATTTAAGAAATAATTATAATGATATTTCTTCGTTCTGTAACGAAACAGGTGAACCAGTATTTGTTACTAAAAACGGTCGAGGGCGATCTAGCTGTTATGAGTATAGATTCCTATAATAATCTTATGGCAAGATACGAATTATATCACCTACTAGAAGAAAGTGAAACAGATTTTTAAAAATGGTCGTAGTATGACTCTTGAAGATTCTATGAAAAATATAAAAGAGGCACTTACGAATGGAAACTTATAACATATACGTATCAGATTCCTTTCAAAAGATCTCATGCAGATCGTTTACTATATAAATCATTCTCTTAGTGCACCATTTACGGCGGCTAATTTTTTAGAAATAATAGAAAACACACTTTACGACCTTACTTTAATGCCACATAGATATGTATTGGTTTCTGATCCATACCTAGGTAAAAAGGTTTTTAGAAAGTGTATTATAAAAAAATACATTCTATTCTTTACAATAGATGAAGATTCTAAATCTATACACGTACATAGAATCCTACATTCACGACAAAACTGGATGAACATTCTATAATACATCCATGTACAAAGTGACTTTTTAAATGAACCAGTACGAGGGAAAACATACCATGAAACTTATCACACTACAGCGAGATATGATTAAAAACTTTATACATATCGAACATACCCGTATTCATGATGTAATTAACGAAGAAAATCACCAAGAATTAGAGCATATATTGGACTATAGAAATTACGAAGAACAATTACAGTTCATAAAAAGCAGTACGCTCCTACCTAAAGGAGTACGACTACTGTATATACCACCCTTGGAAGAACTCGGCATTACCACCGGTGAAACATCAATTACACTTGAGTGGACTGGATTAGAAGAAGATACATTATACATCATACAAGATGAAGAACCTCTTAAACTACGTATTACGAGATCCAAAAGCAGGGGTGTACTATAAAACTATCCGTTAATTTACTCTCATTAACTAAGATATCGCATTTGATGTAATATAATACATAATTCCTATGTTTCCATTTATAAGAATTAGTAGTAATTAAATTTGACATATATTTCTTCATTCACTAAAATAGAAACAAGAGCAGTGCAATAATCCCTACGGGGACCTGTGCGAAAAATCCCCCTCTGTTTTTATAGAGGAGGGGTATTTTTACATCTACTCATAATTAACTCAATCACGCCCCCTGAGGAACGCCATTAAGTGTAGCAGATCTTGTGGCACTCCTTACTATCTAAATTACACAAATGTAAGAAACGAGCAACATGTTCCGGAGGAAACCTAACCACTGTATCAGTTTCCGAAGGAATATGTTGCTCGTTTCTTTGCTAATTAACTTATGCCACAAGATTTCATAACAAAACAAGTAACGACCCTAACCACTGTATCAGTTTGCGGAGGAATATGTCGCGCTCTTCCCTTTGCATAGTTAACCACTAGCCACAAGATTGCATAACAAAAAAACAAGTGACTATTCGAGATGGATTCCCCAATCGTTTGTAATACATGCTCGAACTTCTCTTTTGGCTTCGCATTGGTGCTATACCATTCTAAGAGCTCCGAGATTTTTCTGTTCGGCTTCTTCCGGGGATAATCCTTCTAGCAAGGTAATGGCTTTTTCTAGGTAAGGCATCGCTTGTGCCACCTGCTACTAAGGTAAAGCCATTTGGTTTTCCTACTAGGCCGATATCTTTAATCATGGATTCAGCACAGCATCGTGGGCAACCGCTGATGCCGATGCGGATTTTATTCGGCATATCTTTGCCGTAGTGTTTTGATCTACCATGGTCGCCATCGGAATGGTTTCCATAAAGGCATGGCTACATCCATCTGTACCTCGACATGCCACGATGGAGTTCACCGATTTATGTTGTACTTGCACCACTCCATCTGGTAAGTGTTCCAAGATGGATTCTTTTTGTTCTTTTGTAATGTCATAAATTTGAATGCCTGTAGGAACGATACGGAACTTTCCATTATGTTCTTTCGCTAGGCTAAAAATTGCCTCCATTTGTTCGTAGGTAAACTCACTAAATAAGGCGTGTAAAATAACTGCTGTTTTCATAAAACTCTCCTAAATTAACTGTATGGGCGTACATTCCTACTTAGGACGTAAGGAACTGACTAAACACATAGTTGCCGTGCTTGGCCCCTTCCTTAGTGAGACGATATGCATCATCTTCATAAACAAGCAATTGTTTACGCATTAGGTCTGCAATGACAGATCCATATATATTGTGAAAGTCTAAATTAAATCGACTTTCAAACAAACTAGGTACTAAACCCCACTTCGTGCGTAACGCAAGAAAGCAAAAATCTTCATAGTCACGAGTGCTCGTGATGATTTCTTCCTCAATGCATGGACTTTCACCCATTTCAATCTTATGGATGTAAGGCACCACGTAAGGGGTATTCTGAAAGCGCCGATTCCCCACAAAGGAATGGGCACCGGCACCAAAGCCGATGTAATCAGCGCCATGCCAATATTTGATATTATGACGACTGAAAGCCCCATCTTTACCAAAACTAGCAATTTCATATCTATCGAACATCTGTTTTTCTAAGCCTTCTATAAGGTAGTCGTACATCTGTTCGCATATATCTTCTGACGGTAATGTGATCGAATGGTCCATCACTTGGCGATACAATAAGGTGCTAGGTTCTACTTGCAGGCCATAAATAGAGATATGATTAATCGGTAAAGATTGAATGACATCAAGATTATAAGAAATATCTTCCAATGTTTGCTGTGGTAATCCATAGATTTGATCAATGCTTATATTACGAAACCCTACCTCATAAGCATCTAGGACAGCTTGCTGTGCCATCTTGGCAATATGGGTTCGGTGCAACACACGCAAATGGTCATCACGAAACGTTTGCACACCAAAGCTGATGCGGTTGATGCCTAAATCATACAAGTGTCGTAAGTATTGTGTGTCTACTTCACCTGGATTTGCCTCAATGGTAATTTCTACATCCCTGTTAATCGTATAATTTTTGTACACCGTTTCTAAGATACGACTCAATTCCTTAATGGACAACACCGTCGGTGTACCACCACCAAAAGTAAATCGTATCAAAGGAATCTGTACCTAACAAAGATGTAGCAGACTCTACTTCTTGTCGCAACGCATGAGGCGTACACATCGAAATAATCTTCTAATCCTTGGTAGGACGGAAAAATCACAATAGGTACACTTCTGTCGGCAAAAAGGGATGTGAATGTACATCCCCCGTTCGCCTACAGGAATACGAGTCGTATTCATTAGTTTTCTACTTTCAAAATCGCCATGAATGCCTCTTGAGGAATCTCTACAGACCCTACAGCTTTCATACGTTTTTTACCTTCTTTTTGTTTTTCTAGCAATTTACGTTTACGGGAAATATCACCACCGTAACATTTTGCCAATACGTCTTTACGCCATGCTTTTACCGTTTCACGAGCTACAATTTTTGTACCTACTGCCGCTTGAATTGGAATTTCAAAGTTTTGACGAGGAATCAATTCTTTCAGTTTCTCAGCTAGAGCACGGCCACGCAATTGAGCGCGATCTTTATGGACGATAATACTCAAGGCATCTACAGGATCCCCATTCAACAAGATATCCATTTTCACCATTGGAGATTGTTGGTAGCCAATCAATTCATAGTCCAAGGATGCGTAGCCTTTCGTAGCAGATTTCAATTTATCGAAATAATCGTAAATGATTTCCCCTAGTGGCAAGTGATACACGATGGATACACGGCTTTCATCAATGTATTCCATGCTGATGTATTCCCCACGTTTGTCCTGTGAAAAGTTCCATAATGGCTCCTACATAATCCTTAGGGACGATAGTGGTAGCCTTTACATATGGTTCTTCTACATAGTCAATTTCAGTTGGTGGCGGTAATTTAGCCGGGTTATCCACTTCGATAACTTCCCCATTTGTTTTTGTATACCTTATAGTTTACACTTGGAGCCGTTGTAATCAAGGATAGATTATACTCCCGTTCCAAACGTTCTTGGATGACATCCATATGTAACAATCCAAAGGAAACCGCAACGGAATCCAAATCCTAGTGCCAAGGATGTTTCTGCTTCGTATTCTAAAGCGACATCGTTGAGATTTAATTTTTCTAAGGCATCCCGTAAGTTTTTCATAATCTTTGGAATCTGTTGGGTATAGACCACAATACACCATAGATACGGCTTTTACGGTATCCCGGTAATGGTTCTTCCAGCTGGATTATCTGCTTTTTGTGATGGTATCCCCTACACGACAGTCACGAACATTTTTTTAATACTTGTCGCCACACAGCCCACAGATCCACATGGTAATTCTTGGACTGGTAATAAATGCGGTGTAAAATACGCCTAATTCAGTGACCTCAAAATCCTTAGAACTGTGCATCATACGGATGGTATCTTTTACTTTCAAAGACCCTTCTTGCACACGTACGTATGCAATGGCACCTTTGTAGGAGTCAAAGCGAGAGTCAAAAATTAAGGCACGTGCTGGTTTATCAGAATGATCTGGTGGTGCAGGAATTTTTCTCTACAATCGCTTCTAAGATATCCTGAATCCCAATGCCAGACTTAGCACTGGCCAAAAATAGCATCAGATGCATCTAATCCAATAACGTCTTCGATTTCACGTTTTACACGTTCAGGATCTGCACTTGGCAAATCAATTTTATTAATGACAGGAATGATTTCTAAATCATGTTCCAATGCTAAATAGACATTGGCCAAAGTTTGCGCCTCTACACCTTGTGCAGCATCAACCACTAACAGGGCCCCTTCACAAGCTGCCAAGGAACGTGATACTTCATAACTGAAGTCAACATGACCCGGTGTGTCGATTAAATTTAATGTATATTCTTGTCCATCTTTTGCAGTGTGCAATAAACGAACGGATTGGGCTTTTATGGTAATGCCCCGTTCCCGTTCTAGGTCCATGGAGTCTAAGACTTGGGCTTGCATTTCTCGTTTTGTCAAAGACCCAGTTTCTTCGATTAAACGATCCGCTAGCGTGGACTTACCATGGTCAATATGAGCAATGATACAAAAATTACGAATATGTGATGTACTCATGACTTCCCTTTCTAACAAACAATATCTATTACACCACCACCGAGAACTCGACTTCCTTCGTAGAATACGACGGATTGCCCCGGTGTAATGGCGCGTTGTGGTTCCGTAAATTCAACTTTCATAGTACCGTCCTCTGTGAAAGTAACAGTACATGGTGATGGTTTCGCAGCATACCGAATCTTACCTTCTGCTTGCAATGATGCGGGTACAACTCCGTCTAGGAAGTTATAGTTTTTACACAACATCGTGCGAGAGAATAAACTTTCATCAGGACCTACGATAACCTCATTCGTTTCGCCATCTAATTTCACAACATAGAGGGTATGCATAAGCAATGCCCAAGCCCTTACGTTGTCCAATTGTATAATTGTATAATCCATTATGCGTGCCTAACACTTCACCATTTTCATGGACAATACGCCCTGATTTAGGTTTCGATTTCGATGTTTTTTCGATGAACCCTTGATAATTGTGATTCGGCAAGAAACAGATATCTAAGCTATCTGGTTTATCCCATACAGGCAATTCTTTTTCATGAGCCATTTCGCGAGTTTTCGTTTTTTGGTTGATTCCCCAAAGGAAAGACTAAATGTTTTAAAATATCTTGGGTTAACGTGTACAATACATAGCTTTTGATCCTTCGTTGGATCGTCACCTTTATGTAATTCATACCGCTGTGTTGCTTCATTGTACATAACCTGCGCATAATGACCTGTCACCATGTGTGTAGCCCCTAAGGATAAGGCACGTTGTAATAACAAATCGAATTTAATATTGCGATTACAAAAACACGCATGGGTTCGGTGTACGACCATTGGAATATTCTGTGATGAAATAATCTACCACATTGTCTTTGAAAATGTCTTTCGCATCCACCACATGATGTTCAATACCAAGAAAATCGCACATTTTCTTCGCATCCACTACAGCTTGGGGAATTTCGTCTTCATTCGTGTCGCTTACCCACAAACGCAAGGTAATACCAAATACCTTATATCCTTGTTCTAATAACATTGAAGCGGTTAAAGAACTATCTACGCCACCGCTCATAGCTACTGCATATACTTTGTCCATATTATCTCCTACCATCAAATTGATACATCAAAACAGATTGAAAGTCTGAAGATGTATAATTGAACAAAAAATTATACTTATACATATCACTATATTATATCGTACTTTCTAGCTATTTTACAAGAATCTGGGGTGTGGAATAGCCTATTTTTCTATATCGTTATTTCCGCTACTAGCGACCAATATAAAGTATTTCATATGGTTCAAATATTGATCGCGGTAAATATATCTTTTTAATGAGCAGATTATTGTTGGCGTAGACCATTGAGTCTGATTGTTTATATACATCAGAATGTTTTAAGTCAAAATATTCATCATATACCTTGAACAGTAAAAATTGATTACTATACACTCCTTGAAATCGATACACTGTATTAAATCCCCAAAAAGTCGCGCTCATGTTTTTTTGTATCTGCCAACTATTCAATACATATTCACCTTTTTTTCAAAATGCCTACCACATCATCTGAATATATTCTAGTGCCATACTCCTCATATTCTATAGTTAAATCGTTATTCTGAAATAACACTTCTTTTTTTCCTTGAGAATTTGTTTCCTTATATACAGTATCACTAAAAAGGCACTCGAGGAGATCCTTTAAATTTTGTTCTAGGTGGATGTTTTTCAATCCCATCATAATGTATGGGTTTTATATCATCTATTGTTTCATCTAATATATTTTTTACGGGAATATGATATTGTAAGTCATATTGTCCTTTCCCAAACTCATAATCCTTCATATAAATACATCTATAATTAATTTGTAAGTTATTTCCCATTAAATATAGTTGTTCTGTACTAACACCCTTGACACCCACAAGAGGTATCTTACGGATAATCGTATTGCTATCCAAATCAAATACGACTAGTTGCATGCTGCATCTACATAATTGACGATAAATAATAATTTTCCATCAACCTCGACCGAATTAGAAACATCTATCATAGTCGGATTTTTCCAAACTACTTCTGATGCCCCATCCTTATGCATACGTTCAACCCGCTTGTCATATGTATTATAAACAATATATGTATTGGGTCCGAATAAACTAAATTTTAACTGTGTCCAGTAATAGGTATTAAAGAATATTATTCCTATCATTGATAATAATAAGAATAAAATAGCTAGGATTCTTAGATTACGTGCTTTCAATATTCCATTTAATTTAGTGTTTATAGCCAACTTGCGTTTCCACCTTCTTAAGCTAATTAGTCATTATCGTATCAATATAACTATATTCGTTAGGTTGAAGTCCAAATAGCAATTCCCCTATCTCTATCTCTTTTTCATTTCATCTCCAACTACATCTATACACACCTTATAATTTATTTCTTGTTGTCTTTTCATATCCTTGGCTTTCCAATATCTCTATAGTTTCATAATACATCTTTGCAGTAAAATCAATAACACCTCTGCATCATCAGAAAATGTATTTCTTTTTGATACTAAATGTATTAAACTCATTATCCTGTACCGTTATTGTTTGGCGTACTTGTATATAAAATGTTTTTATATACAAGGATATATATAGATATGTTGATGATACAACCTGAATATCTCCCTCATTAGTGCAACAAGTACCTATATGCCATACATGACTTTGCGCTTTATCTGGTAGCTGACATCCACCATATTCTTTACATAAATCATCTACTTCTTCAAATGTTTGAAAATGTATATATTTAGGAATTCTTTCATCCACAACATAATTCCCGTTTATGAATTTACTGTGATTTGCTAAATGTATGATTTCTTCTGCAATATTGCTTAGAGATTGATCAATATCCATTGCAATGTTACCATTAGCATCACTATATTCCTCACCATAACACAATATATGTCCCAAATAGTGTTGGCCTCCTAAAAACTCCTTAGCTGATTTTGATGCATTAATAGGTACCAAAGGAATCCTTTTACATATGTCAACAGTAGACATGTAACTATAGCCATATAATTCCAATAATTCTACAATATATTGTTTTTTTCGTTTGAATAATCATTAAAAAAACATCATTTGTGGTTATTGTATATAAACTAAGGCTATCAAATAATATGCCACTCTTTTTCACGATTACTTAGGATCATTTCATATTCATAGTATATTTCATAATATGGGGACTTCGGATAAACTTTAACCTTCATAGTAGTCATTAATGTATCACAATCATTAAGAGTTGATTTTTATCCCCTTATATTGTATAAGCAATTCTGGACCAAAACTATTTACTATATAATCTTTAAGTCTACAGTCTACATATAAAAATCAAATAAATGTTGATTTTCTGTTTTTGCTCATAATTTCATTTCTATCTCTAACACATGGGTTCAGTAAAACTTTCATTATATTACCTTTACTATTGATCTTATATATACTTTTTAAAAGTTTAAATTTACAACAACTTACACAAGATGTACATACCTCAATGCCAATAGAACCATAAAAGAAATATTTCAAAAAATGTAGTAATCTCTAAAATTTAGCATATTCATTTTCTGGTACAATATTCGCTAACTTATCTTTTAGGCAAGTTAGGGCTCTTAATGCCTAGTTTTTTTCATAGGACCATAGATCAAAGAGTTCATTCTCATAGACTTGTTCTGCTAATACATCGTAACCAAAGTTATTGGAAATATGCAGTTCTTCATCTAACATATAGGAGAATACCGTCCACGGTTCAAGATGACATGCAATAAATGCATTTCGCATGTAATTCGACCACAATGCCATTTGTTCCATCGTAGCATCATAAGTAGCCTTAGAAACTACCTTACGGTCTACCATCTCCTCAAAAGTTAGGTATTCACCGTCGACAATGATATACCCTAGTTGACGGCATACCGTTCCATCATTCTCTACATATAGGTATACCCGATGATATGTACCTGGCAAGATAGAATACAAAATATCATAACTGATTTTGAAGATATTGTGGAATCAAATCGTGAATATCTTCCCCTGTAAATTCTATAGTGGATCTACATTAACCATTTCTTCTTCCTCCTCTTGAATAAACTGAGACATATCTATGTGTATAGTTCCCGTGATACATCCCTCATGAGGTGCTATTGCATGCGTATGCAGTGGTTCTCCTTCTGGGGAGAAATACCGTTCTTCCCAAGCATTTATCAAAGCTAGTTCATCAGTAAAATTATCTTCTGTGATATTGTCATATACATAAGAGAGTTCGCCGGTGGAAATATTAAATATACAATCTAAGGAAGTATATCTTTTTTCTAAAAATTCTATGCATATCATAAAACTCATTAAACCATTCCCAATAAGCAGTGGCACTCTAAAATCCACTGTACCTTCAAATTTTTGATTGTATATTTTTCTTTTAATCCATGTATTATCCTTATACTCAACATAGATATTCAATTTTTTTCTTATCACAGATTGTGTCTAAATGAAAATACATTCTTTTAGAGTTCTTAGATATAAAATCTCTTAAATAAAGAGCTTTTTTCTTAATTATATTATTTAAACTATCAACTAAATCAACAGATTTAATCCTATTTTTTTGAGTACTTTTTCTGGAATAATATTTTGTTTCTTTACTATACTAGTCGCTTCATCCCCCAAAAGAACACGACATTTATACCCTATCTTTCTATACTGCCAGATTAATTCTGGCGTATCGTGATATGTATAATCTAGAGGAATTTCATAATAATTAATTTGACTATTCCCGTCAACACCCACTTCTAACTCTACAATATCCAAAGGACAATTCTCTTCATCCTTTGGACTAATATAGAGCACTGTTAGCTATTTTTCCCTAATCCTAGCCCTGAATATGAAATATCGTTTTCGGAGATAATTAGAGACTATAAATAAATCATTATCAGTTATAAACGAATCGTCATCATATATAACTATAAAGTCGCCACAATATGATCCTAAATATAATTCAATATGAACTAGTATCTTTAACCAATTGCCGAGGAATATACGTACTTCCCATTTCTCTAATAGCCTGTATTAAATTTTTCTTCCATCAATAATTTATTTTTCTTCTATAAACATTCTTAATCTCCATTAGGAATTTTTTTCCTACCTTTTTCTCCATCAATACTATAATTTATATTAAATTCTTTCGGTTTTTCTATTTTTTTCTTTTTCATATTCCTTAATTAAAGAGTCATTCAAACAACGGAGCCCTTGAGCCATCTTCTTTCCATCTTTATATAAATCACCGGAATCTTCTAAAAAAACTATACTGTGCAGATTCTCTCGACTTGCTTTCCCTAAGTAATTCCATAAATGTAGTAATATCACTATCATCTACTGCATCAAAAATTATGTTCTAATATAAGATTACTACCATATTCTTGTCGCAATTCATCAATACTAGAATAATAGGAACCTCTACCATCCAAGCTTTTGTATATAATTATTTTTCATACTCTGGATTTAAAATCTTAACTATATGAACGTCTAATCCTAAGTATACCTTCGTATATCCTGATAGACCATATACATATAAAGTGTCGTTTTTCAGAACATATGTAAAGATTTCATTTTTCTATTGTCTTTCGATTAAAAATAATCTCTTAATTCAAAAGGCAAAAGTTATTTCATATCGAAAAAAATGTTTTTATATCCATATACCGATGAATATTAATATATAGATAAAGTGGCCCCATTATCACCATAATTATTAAAAACCATATGCATACTTTTTGCACTTTTCATCACCCTGCTAAAGATATAAAAATAGAATATGTAAAGGATAGATCTATCAGTTGATTTTTTACTAAATTTACGGAAATAATTGAAAACTATCTTCAAATGTAGGTTCAACTCTCCAATCTATATTTCGTGACTCTAAGTATTCTTCATAATCAACATTCCGCCATACACTAGATTCGGGGAAAAATGAATTATCAGTAGTTGCAAATGTATGCTGTATAGCAAACTCTTTTATCTCTTCATATTTTTCTCAAATAATAAACCTTTTTACAATAGCGCCTTCAAATTCCCATGCATTGATAATTAAGTATCTATAAAAATGTACGCAATTTTTCTTTGTTTGGATTATATGAAAAGCATCTTTTTATATAGTTCTACTGCCAAAAAAATATGGTTGATCTATAAGCTCATGTGACTGAATTACCATTTTTTTAATAAGTCATATAATTGAGCATCAAAATGAACATTAGTAATTAAATTATATAAAAATATGATAGATTCTAGATATTTTTTTATCACAATACTTTTTCCATAAACTCATTTTTGTTAAGGAGTATGTCGTTCTTTTATCCCAATAGTGATCAAAAAGACACCATGAAATACATTTCCCTTCTAGAATACTTGTAAACAGGTATAGCAATATTTTTATATTTTTTTATACATATAGTTACCTCTACTTAATAAATTAGATAGGGATAAAAATAGAAAATGACTTTTTGAAAGTTTAAACTTCCATCAACTTGCACAGGATGTATATACTTTCAATACAAATAGAACCATAAAAAGATATATTTTTAAAGCAATACGCATTTTATTGGTAAGGGAGGATAACAATTCCTCATGTATCCAATAGTAATACCCTATAATGGTGTAAATTATTATTAATAGGGAGTTCCATTTAATCCACTCCTCTGTAAACCCAAATCGAATTAATACACTAAAAGATACAGAGAATATTAATACTCGTAAAATATGAATCCCTATATTGGTAAAAACAGTATATCTTTTTATTATTGTATTTAAAACAATATATGCATAATGGAATCAATCCAATGCAATTATAAAACAAAAACAACATATCCTCCACATCAGCTCCATAGCCATCAAGTGTTTGGAGTGTTATTTTTGATGATTTCATGCATTTGTATCCTCTTTCACTAAATGACCTAACTTATTTCTCATCTTAACGATAAAATCATCATTTGACTCTGCTACTATAAAACATAATAGATGAAGAGGTATAATAAACATAGCTGTTGCCCAAATGGTTTGGAATATTCATTGATCTGAACCGTTTTATAGTAAATATAAACAACATATACTGAGAACCACCTATGATGATAGCTACTATTAAAAGCAAGAATGTCAACCTCTGCCCCATTTTTCTCTAAAATAAGTGCAGGAATCCCTAGTAGCCATGACCACAATATTATCCAGCCTAAACTTTTTATTATAACCTTTTTATCGAAAGTGGTTTATATGGATTAAAAATTATCTTTTATTCTCTGCATAATCATTTTTTTAACTCTCCTTAATTTTACCACTCATTATATATACATCATATCATATTGATAAACTAAATTAGAATAGGTAACCATTTGCTACACCTGTTATTTAACTATTGTTTCTTACTATATACGTTTTTATAAGATTATCACCACATTTCATGCAACACAAAAGGACGCCTATTTCTAAGCGTCCTTATTCCTATTCTATTTCTAACATCCGTTTGGCTCGTTCTTTGTCTTTTTTTAGGATTTGAGAAAACTCTCTAATGATTTGCCATTCTTCTTCTGTAGCTCTTAATTGGCGTTGCTTTCTTAGCTCTCCACCTGTTAATGGTCTACCCGCACCTTCTCGTGCTCCCCCTCTAGGCATCCTTATCACCACCCATGAATTTAGCTATAATTGTAATTGCATAGCTAACAACGAAACCATTAATCCATGAACTCCAATCTAATCCTGTGTAAATTTTAACGATAAACACAGCAATTGCTAATACTACGTACACTTTCAATATAATTTTCATACCTATCAACTCTAAAATTCCTTTTTATAGTTAATCTATGTCATTTTATGATTAGTTTTATTATACCACTTTATCGAAAGAAGTTTGTATAGATAGAGATTATTTTTAATCTTCTGCATAATCACCTATTTCAATCCTCCTTAGCATATTGATAACTAAGTTAGAATAGGTAAGTCTTATGTATGCCCTTTTTCACATTAATATATCTTTATACATAAGAACCACCTACCTTAGTAAGTGGTTAGTATCCAAATTTTTTTACATAATGCATCAAGAAAGTCTTGATATTCTTTATCTTCAGCTAACATTCTGCAAAGTTCATCAGCACTGGCAAAATAAGCTTCTTTTTGTATCCCATGTTATCACTGGCTCTGGATTATTTTTAAAATCATCAAGATAATCATATTTTATAGTATCATTATTGTTTATTGTCTTGTTCGACATACCACAACACCCTCTTTTTATCCATTTCTTTTTAACACTAAAGCAACAATCTCATGTATTTCTGGTTGTCTGTTATTTATGTCTTTATTATATAAAAACATAAAATAGTCTAGCAAGATAATCTCTATGACCTTTAAGGTAGCCTATTATTCAAGAATTGTTTTTTTACTACATACGTTTTTCATAAAATCATCACCAAATTTCATGCAACACAAAAAGGATGAGCTAATGCATTTCCACTTATATTATTATGTAAAAATACCGTATTCTATGGGATTGTGACAATCACTTAAAGGAATAATAGATCAAATTAGTTATGATATGACTAATAGAAAAACCACTTACCAAGGTAAGTGGTTAGAATCCCAAATCTTTAAATAGTTTTTTGTGTACTCTTCCAATTCTTTTATTAGATTCGCATAACTTTTTCAAACTCTTCAAGCTCTTTTGTGATATAAATGAACTGTTTCTAATGTATAAAACGGTGTCGAATCGTTTTTCCCAATCGTCCAAAAATATCATAAAGTTCGTGGTCTAACTTTTTCTTGGTTTAGCTTTTTGCAACATATGTTAACGCCCCTTGCTTATCCATACTTTTTAATACCCTATGAGTAACTTTAGATAAATTTTTCATCTAGATACTCATCTCTATATTTATTATATAAATTATCATAAATTAAAGGCAAGTTTATTTCTATCAGGTACTGTCAAGAATTGTTGTATAGAGGTTTAAGGCACTTATTAGATTATATACTATACTCCATTCTATGAGAGTGAAACAATCAGTTAAGGAATAATCAGTCAACTGGGGTATGATTATTAATAGAAAAACCACCTACTTATGCAGGTGGTTTCATACTTCTCGGTGGGTGTCGCTTACCCCACATCTCAATCCTATTTCTAGTTGTGTAGAGGCCACAAATTTTCTACCTCGAGAAGTTCTTATACCTATTCTACCAAAAATATAAGTAATTGGTAAAGCTTTTTTTAATAAATTATGCAGAAATTATCGGTACAATTCTTATCAATAAAATTCAAAGTTAAATTAATCAATACCATATAATGCTTGCTTCATCCTTGCAATCATTATTTGCAATCATTTCTTTGACTTTTTATTAAAGCTTTGAAAAATAATTCCGGATAGATTGGATCTAAGCATTCAACCGTAAAGTTGAGAGTTGTTTTATCTACTGAAAATGTCCCATAATCTGTTCCATTATTAGGGTAATAATCATATGTTACCATATTCCCTGTTTCATATTGTTTTTGTAGTCTTACCATTCTATATAAACCTTTTTATATTTTTAGAATTGTGTAATGTTGTAATTTTTTTCAGGTATTAATATATTCGGTCATTTATTAAAGCAACAATAAATAATTAGACTTTTTCCAAGTTCTTCTTCTAAATCTTTTAACTTTTTCTCTCGCTTTATTAATATCTTGTTTTTACTAAGTTGGCAAACGCTTTAACAACTTCCCATTCATCTTCGTGCAATCGGATTTGATACCCTTGTCTAGCCTCGCTATATCCTTTACGCCATCCAAGTTTACGCCCCTGCACCTTCTCGCGTTCCACCTCTAGGCATTATCATCACCTATCCATGTTCTGTAAAGGTAACCAATCAAAAGCTCCATTAATCCATGAGCTCCAATTCATACCAGTATAAATGTTAGATGCAAAGGCAATAATTGCCAACACTAACAAGAATTTGAAAGTAAATATTCTACCCTCTATGTTTTTAATATCTCTTCCGCCTCTAAGATTCCTAGCATGGAGTGCTCAAATACAAGTCCGCCTTGCATAAAAATGGTATACGGTGGTCTTACGGGCCCATCTGCGCTGAGTTCGATGGAAGATCCTTGCACAAAGGTTCCGCCGACCCATGATGATTTTTATCTTCGTAGCCGTGCATATCTCCCGGGATAGGGTGAACATGAGCATCTACAGGGCTATAGGTTGCATGCCACGGCAGAAGTATTCCATTTCTTCTGGTCCCGTGTAGGTTGATGGCTTGGATTAAGTCAAAACGAGGTGCATCGACTTTTGGGAATACTTCATATCCCAACAAGGTTCCCACTGTCAGCTGTATAGACCGCTCCTTTCAAGGCTTGTAATACCACATGAGGTGCTAAGAATAATCCTTGGAAGAATAGGCGATATCCCTGATGCATAGGATCCCATATGATCACCTAGCCCCGGAGCCGTTAACTGATACCCCACTTGTTCCACTAAGTCATCTCGACCTACCACGTAACCACCGGTAGGAGCAATACCGCCGCCAGCATTTTTAATAAGAGAGCCTGCCATAATATCTGCCCCTACTTCTAGAGGCTCTCTGGTTTCTGTAAATTCACCATAACAATTATCCACAAAAGTTATGGTTTCAGGATTTTACTTCTTTTTACAGCTTTTCACAATGATACCAATGTCTTCTACAGACAAAGGTTCTCGCGTGCTATACCCTCTAGATCGTTGGATGACCACAACACGAGTGTTTTTTGTAACAGCTTGGCGTATGCCCTCTAAATCGTAGGTGTTATTCACCAAAGGAACTTCTTTATAGATGAAACCTTGCTCTGTTAATGATCCTGGCACATGGCGTGACGCACCAATGACGGATTGCATCGTATCATATGGTTGTCCTACAGCATAGACAAACTCTTTCCCTTTCGATCCATTGCCCAAGATAGCCTGTAATGTGGTGGCTAATGCATGGGTGCCGGACACGAAATGAGGGCGCACGATGGCACGCTCTCCTTTAAACACGTGAGCAAATACTTCGTCTAATTTCTCACGACCAACATCATTATAACCATAGCCACTGGTTCCATTAAAATGATAATCTGAAAGTTGGCATTCTTTAAATGCTTCCAGCACTTTTTTTGTATTATATAACGCCACAGGCTCAAATTTTTTTGAACTCTTTTTCAGCTAACTCAAGAGCCTGTTGACGGATTTCTTCTACAGTCATTCTATTCCTTTCTTTAAACTAGCTTGAACCAGTTCCATAGCTTCCTCATAAATGCTTTCTTCACTGCGATTTGGAGTGATAGAAATCCACTGAATATACGGCATCCGTTTATACCACGTAATTTGCCGCTTTGCAAATTGCCGCGTATGTTGTTGTACTAATTCAATAGCCCGTTCTTTTGAATATTCCCCTTGAAAATAAGGGATAATCTCTTTATATCCAATGCCTTTGAAAGCCTGTGAATCTGGTTTTACACCAGATCTAACAGCTGTTCAACTTCCTCAAATAAGCCATCTCGAACCATATACTCTACTCGAAGGTTAATCCGTTCGTATAGTTCTTCTCTGGACCTTTCTAAGCCGATGACAGGTCCCTGAAAGACTAATCCTTCTTTTGATGGCGTTAATAAGGCATGTCCCTCACCAGCTAAGACGCACTCGATGGCACGGTATAGGCGATGTTTATCTTGGAATGGTAACGTAAGACCTTCTTTTTCAGCCAATTCATTGGCATAAGCTTGTAAACCTTCTAATCCAAAGGTATCAAAAATATTATCTAATTCAAGGCGCAAACTTTCATTGCGAGGCACATCTAAAAAGTCGTATCCTTCTAGCAAGGATTGCACATACAGCCCCTGTGCCACCGGATAAAATAGGAATCTTACCGTCCTTGTTAACGGCATCTATGACAGTGTTAGCTTGTGCATTGAACTCTGCCACACTGTACAAGTCATTAGGCTCATGGGTATCGATGAAATAATGAGGCACTCTGTTCAATTCTTCAAGGGTAGGTTTAGCGGTACCAATGGTCAACCCTTTATAGATTTGGTACGCATCTCCAGATAGTACGGGAGATTGTAAGGTTTCAGCCATCCGCAAGGTAAGGGCTGTTTTCCCTACTGCGGTAGGGACCCAAAATTGTAATTAACTGGTTCATCTTACCTCCTTTCATAGATGCCATAGGCAATGGAGCTATATTTACCACCCACCATTTCTATGGGTGGTATGTCTTTGAATAGACGACTGCCTTTGCGCTCTTTAATGACCAAACGTTTCGATTTTTTTCCAAGCCCAGTGCTACAATGTCTGAAGATATCTTAGATTCTAGTAAATGACCACGCCACTGCTGAAATTGAGGACTTTCATAGACAGGATTTTTCAAACATAGGGTCCAAATAGATAACATCATACTGATTAGGTTCTATCTGTTGTAAATACTCCTGATAATTACAAATGACCAATTGAATCCGGCGCAACGCCTCTGTTACGCTTGGATTTTTTATGCTGAAAGTGTCGAAATCCATAATTGGTGATATACCCCAAGATAGGATGTCCTTCAATAGCCGTATGGCGTAATAACTGTGGACAACCATAGCTGATAACAGCACTATCGGATCCTAAGCCCGGCAGTGCAATCTAAAACAGATGTCACCGTTTCATACCCGATAGCTCGTAACAGATGGTCTGTATGTCCACGATCAATTTCTAGCAAACGCAAATGGGCCATAGACAGATGAAATTGATGGGGCATCCCCTCTTTTTGTGACAAAAGAAGGCCCTTCCTTGGTCACAACCAAGGCACCCGCACAATGATGTGTTTCTAATAATTCTTCTACAGACTGATACTTTCGTGGCACATAGGGCATTTGCAAGAGTTGACTTAGCTCCTTAGCCTGTTCAATGAGATATGCATTTGTCTTTGAACTTGTGCTAATGAGATACATACTAACTCCGTAAAAATAATTTTTCCTAATTCATCTGGTGTAAATTTAATAATCGTAGGTCGTCCATGAGGGCAAACGTAAGGTTTTCTCTGTAGTGAATAAATCGTTTAATAAGGCATCAATTTGTACTAAATTTAGATTATGCCCTCGCTTTAATGGCGCCACGACAGGAGGCATAAGCCAACATTTCATGACGTAATTGCGTCGCACTTGGACTTTGATGATCATGCATATAGGAAAAAAATGTATTGTAAAATCTCGAAACTTTGCTTTTCAATGATATCCAAAGGATGACCATCAATACGTAAGGAAGTGGGGCCCCCTTGGTCTACTAGGAATCCTAAGTCTAGCAAAGCATCCCTTTGCTCTTCCGCCAATGTTAGTTCTTCCTCACTAACATCCATGTACATAGGTATCAATAATTCCTGCATAGGAATAGACTCAGATGATTTACATAACTTATCATACCGTACACGTTCGTGTGCAGCATGTTGGTCGATAATGTATAAATCGTCACCTTTTTTCGCCAAAATATAGCAAGATGCCACTTGTCCCATAGGCAGTAATCCATGGTTAGTCTGCTGTTTTTACTAGCATTAGTATTATATGAATTACCATGATCAGCATCATAGGGTTTATCTACACCAATAGCTCCTTCAGCGTGAGAAGCACCTGCTAATCCTTGTGATGCAATTAACACTCCAGACACAGATTCATTTCCAGTGTGGTTCATATATGGCTCTACAGAACTTGGTACTAAATTTGGCCGTGATTCACGGATAGCTCTGAACCGATCTTTATCCTCTTGTGTATAACTTTTAGGCACAAAGTTTTTCATCCACTTTTTAGGGATTCGTTAAAGTTACTTTGTTCATACACTGTGCGCTGTGGCACTGTATATCCCTTTTGGCGGATCGTATCTACGAGAGCCTCTGTTTTTTCACGCATCACTGTAAATCCTTGAGAACGTCCAGTGAATACTTTATCATAGTCGATAGCTGTAGCTATCGTTTCTTCTTGATTGTTAGTCACGTGCTGCGTAGGATGTTCTAAAGCTTGCAAAATACTATTATACACTGCTTTAAAGACTGGTTTATCGTCTGAGAACTTCACTTCACTTTTTCGTGGATGTACATTGATATCCACCGTTCCGTGGTACGACAATTTGTAATACTACTAAAGGATAGCCACCTTTCGGTAAAAAGAGCATGGTATGCCGTATCGATAGCCTTGTAGATAGCTTTATCGGAAATGACACGTTGGTTTACAATTGTCGTCTGCCATTGGCGACTACTTTTTTTAGTACCGTTGGCTTGCTGACCACACCTTCCACATAAATACCTTCTGCTTCATAGGTAATAGGAAATACGTCTTCACTGACTTTAAATCCGTACAAAGCAGCGATAGTATCCACCATATTTCCATTTCCGGTGTCATAATCGTTACCCGATTATCCACTATGCATTTAAAGGCTATATGGTTATGGCTAAGAGCCAATTTGCCAATCATATCTTGGATTTTATTCGCTTCTGTACGAGTAGATTTTAAAAATTTTCTACGAGCAGGGGTATTATAAAATAAATCTTTCACCTCAATGGAAGTACCCACCGAGGTACCACATGGATCACAGTCCACCATATGACCACCTTCAATGTAAATCCGTGTGCCCATAGCATCCGTTTCCTGACGGGTCTGTAAGGTGAATTTGGATACGGAGGCAATCGTGCAATGGCTTCACCACGAAAACCTAAGGAGGCAATGTCATATAAATCGTCGGCACTGCGAATTTTACTAGTAGCATGACGCAAAACGGCTAGCCGTGCATCTACTTCGGACATACCGCACCCATTGTCGGTGATACGCATATATTCAATGCCACCTTCTACAATTTCTACTTCAATAGAAGTAGCCCCTGCATCGATAGCATTTTCTACTAACTCTTTGATAACAGAGGCAGGGCGTTCTACCACTTCGCCGGTCGCTATCTGATTGATAGTCGTTTCATCTAGGACATGAATGGTTGGCATTATTTGCCACCTCCTTGTTTCGCCTCTTCTTGTAAACGATATAATTCACTGATGGCCTCTATGGGTGTCATACTCATAATGTCTAGCTTTAATAACTGATCCAGAATGGGTTGTGTAAATAAATCACCACTCCCAAATAGAGGTCCTGTAACATTTGGCTTTTCTTTTTTCTTAGGCACTGCTTCCGATACTACTTTTCCATCTTCCAAATGAGATAAAATTGTGTTAGCTCGATCTAGGACAGCCTTAGGAAGGCCTGCCAATTTAGCCACATGGATACCATAACTGCGATCTGCCCCACCTTTTACAATGCGGCGTAGAAATAACACATCATTGCCTTTCTCTTTGACAGCTACCGTATAGTTTTTCAGTTTACTATATTGGTCTTCCAATTCAATTAACTCGTGATAGTGAGTTGCAAACAAGCTTTTACAGTGAATGGTTTCACAGATGTGCTCCACCACGGCACGAGCAATACTAAGACCATCAAAGGTAGATGTACCACGGCCGATTTCATCGAGGATGACTAGACTGTTGCACGTCGCATGCTCTAAGATATACGATACTTCTTTCATTTCCACCATGAAAGTACTTTTGACCAGTAGAGATATCATCACTAGCCCCAACGCGGGTAAAAATTCTGTCCACAGGAGCAATGGTGGCTTCTCTAGCGGGAATGAAAAGATCCAATTTGCGCCATAATCATGAGCAAAGCCACTTGACGCATGTATGTCGATTTACCTGCCATGTTAGGGGCCTGTAATAAGAATGAACTCTTCTTCGGAATGGTTCAACACCACATCATTAGGAATGAACAATTCCTGTTTCAGCAAGGTTTTCTATGACAGGATGGCGACCGTCTTTGATGGAAATGGCCCCATTGGTAACAATAGTAGGACATATATATTTGTTGGTGAAAGCCACTTCCCCTAAGCTCAAAATCACGTCTAATTGGGCAATGCCACGAGCTGTCTCTTGGATTTCTTTAATATTTTCTTTTTGCCTTAAGGCGCAAGTCTTGATACAAAGAATATTCCAACTTTTTGAATCTGCTCTTTTGCATTGAGCATTTTTTTATTTCAAACTCTTTTAGCTCTGAGTTATGTAGCGCTCCGCATTGGTTAAGGTTTGTTTACGGATGAAATAATCTGGCACTAAACCCTACTTGCCCTTGGGACACTTCAAAAATAGTAACCAAATACTTTATTGTATCCTGTTTTTAGGCGAATCCCTGTAGCTTGTTTCGCCTCTTCTTCTAAACGATGTAGCCACTCTTGACTATTGGTAGCCAAGGATCGCAATTCATCTAATTCTGCACTGTATCCATCACGAATGATATGACCATCTTTCAGTGCCAACGACGGTTGATCCACGATAGCCCGTGTTAATAAATCACATAAGTCGTCATGAGTATGAATCATACTATGACAGTCTTGTAGAATATTAGAGGTACAATGTTGTAATACCTCTTGAATCATCGGTAAGACCCGCAAAGATTCTCGCAAGGATGCAAAATCTCTAGGAGACACACTCCCCCTGTTTCTACACGGCTTAGAATACGTTCAAAATCATACACAGAGGTCAGTAAAGAACGCAGTTGACTACGCATGATTGGATTGTCGATAGATTCACCTATCCCCATTTGACGGCGCACGATGCGATGGATATCCATTAAAGGATGTTCAATCCACTGTTTCAACATACGAGCTCCCATAGGGGTTAATGTCTTATCCAGAACATCTAAAAGCGTTCCTTTTTTAGATCCATCTCGAACATTTCTTGTAATCTCCAAATGGCGCAAACAGGATGTGTCTAGAATCATGCGGTCTCCCACGGATAGTTGATGCACGTAGTTAATGTGAGACGTATCTGTTTTTAATGATATCCTCTAAATAGAGAATCACGTAGCCTAAGGCTTCTAACACATCTTCTTCTAGCAAGCCGGCATCAGAAAAAAATGTTCACGACCTTTCAGACGAACACTATCCATAGTGTCGGAAGGTGTGAACGGAGACAAGGCTATGCCTGACATTTGTCGTGTCAAAAAATCTTGGATACTAGTAGGCAATTCACTATTACCAGCTAAGATAAGCTCTTTCGGTTGATACATGGTGAAAGCATCAAATAACGAACTTTCACTGCCGTAATCCATGCGTTCCCAAATCACTTCACCAGTGGTGATATCTGCGAACAAACACAATGCGCTGTCCCCCTGTTTCATAGGTCAAAGCTAAGAAATTATTTTCCCCATCTTTCGTACCATTTTCACTGAGTACTGTACCAGGCGTGATGACACGAATGACATCACGTCTTACGATACCCTTTGCCTCTTTAGGATCTTCCACTTGTTCACAGATGGCTACCTTGTAGCCTTTACTGATGAGTTTTTTTCAATATAGGATTCTGCAGAATGGAAAGGAACGCCACACATAGGAGCTTTATCTTCTTCACCCGCATTGCGACCTGTTAAGGTGATATTCAATTCTCGTGATGCGGTGATAGCATCGTCATAAAAAAGCTCGTAAAAGTCACCTAACCGAAAAAATAATAGTTCCTTTTCATAGCGAGCTTTAATACTAAAATACTGCTCCATCATAGGCGTTTGTTTCTTGCCCATCCTGCTAACTCCTTTCTATAGTACAGTGCCGTATAATACCCACGTTTGTCCTTTTATCGATACGTACATCGATAGTATCCCCAATTTTTTTAAGTTCTCTTGTTTAGGGAATAGGACCATTTTATTCCCCGACGTGCGTCCAAACCACATGTTTTTCATCAGTACGGCTCGGTCCTTCTACGATGATATCGTACACCTTGCCTTCCATGGCCTGATTCAATTCAAGGGAAATCTCATTTTGCACATCCATTAAGGCTTGTAAACGAACACGTTTCACTTCCTCAGGCACTTGCTCTTCAAATTCCATACGCGTGTACCAGAACGTTTGGAATAGATAAAAGTAAATGCCATATCATAACGTACATCTTTCAATAATTGTAATGTTTGTTGGAAATCTTCCTCTGTTTCTCCCGGGAAACCCACAATAATATCTGTTGTGATGGTAACGCCATCGATTTTTTCACGGCAATATTGCAACAAATCTTTATATTTTTCCACAGAATAATGACGATTCATGCGTTTCAAAATATTGTCAGATCCAGACTGCACTGGTAAATGCAATTGTGTCACAATATTAGAAGAACGACCTAAGGCATCTACCATGCCTTTCGTCATATCTTGGGGATGGCTTGTCATATAGCGAATACGCTCGATACCTGGAATGCCATCTAAGGCATCTACTAAAGCACCAAAGTCTGTGCCATCTTTAAAATCCAAACCATAGGAGTTTACGTTTTGTCCCAACAAAGTGATTTCTTTAAAGCCTTTTTCGCCCAGTTCACGCACATCTTTCACGATGGCATCCACAGGACGGCTAATTTCACGGCCCCGCACATGAGGTACGATGCAGTAGGTACAGAACTTATTGCATCCATTCATAATCGGTACCCATGCAAAGAATGTACCGTTAGGTTTTGCCGCCAATTCAGGCAATACTGTATTGTCCATGTCTACATTGACTTGGCGCTTTTTTGTGCGTTGTACTTCTTTGACCATTTCGTTGATATGTTGGATATTATGCGTTCCCAATACGATATCAATATGAGGAGCCCGTTTAAACATATCCGCTTGGTTCTTCTGTGCCATACAGCCAGTAATAGCAATGATTAAGTTTTTATTCTTTTCTTTCAAATGCTTTAACTCGCCAATACGACCATAAATTTTTATTTTCCGCCGTTTCACGAACGCAACAAGTATTTAAAAATAATTAAATCTGCAAGATCTACCTCTTCTGTAGGTACATATCCAACAGACTCCAACTGATGGGCCAATCGCTCTGAATCACTTTCATTCATTTGGCAACCATATGTATAAATATAGTATGACTTCATATTACTCCTTATGCTTGTATTTTACTTTTGATGGCTCAATGGTGCCACCTACCTTAATAGCAAGTCGCTCGATGGACATGCCTGTAATATATTCGATTTCTTGACGTATCGTCTTTTGCAACGTATCCATAATTTCCTTGACCACGAATCCGAGCATAACCGTAACATCAATTTGTAAAATTAACCCATTGGTGACTTCTTTACTTTTTTTGATATCCATACTGCGCACATCTGTTACACCTGGGGATTTTTCAATACTATTTTTGATAAGTGCTTGAATCACTGCATCTTCAAATACCAGTTTGCCATAATAGCTGAAAGCTGGACGTATGACAGATTTTTCCCATCCTTCATCTTGCTTTGTAGACAATCTAGTTCTGCGCCAGAAAGATTTAATAGGATCGATTAAAAAAAGCCTTTTAAAAATGAGGCTTTTAATTCCACAGATGGAACGGGAATAATATGTTTTCCCTCTTTTTAATCTAGCATGTTGTGCTTTTTCAATATCCTTTGGGCTAGCTACATCTTCAATATGAATATAATAGGACGGCTCAGGGATGCCCAAGGCTTTCGTTATCTTACCAATCATGTTTTCAGATGTCCCCAAAATCATAAGGCGTTCCGGTTGAATTTCATCTAGTGCTTTTCGCACACTTTCCACTTGTTGTTTGTCCTGAAAGATGGCACGACGAACGGCTTTTGATACGATTTTTCCTCTTTTTCGCAGAAAACCCACCGACAATGCGATTATTATGAATTAAAATACCATCATCATATAATACAAGATGCGTGGTGTTCATGGGCCACCACCAATGCTCTATGACTTTTACCAGTTCCGCTAGGGCCAATAAATGCGATTACATCCATACTACACCTCTATGCGCCTTGTAAGGCTTTCATAAATTCCGCTACCCACTCACTTTGTATTTTCATATTCACCAAGGCCGATACTTTTCAGGGAACCGATCTTGAATACCGTGAAAGTCCGAGCCACCGAGATTAACAATCCCCTATGAGTGGCAAATTGATGGTATTTAAAGCTGTCGTCTTTGGAATGACTAGAATGATAGACCTCCACTCCATCAAAAGGGCAATTCCAATAATTCATGCACATAGGTGTCATTTTCCACTAATTTAGGATGGGCTAACACAGCGATGCCACCAGCACGATGAATTAAATCAATAGCCTGTTGTGGCGCATACTTTTTCCTTCTGGCACAAAGCATGGACCATTGGGGTTTAACATTGTGTCAAAGGCTTCGCCCACTGTTTTTGACATATCCATGTTTGATTAAAAGTTGCGCAATGTGGGGGCGACCAAAGGATACAGCATCGGTGAATGTGTTTACCAATTCCTCGTAGGAAATAGCATAGCCTGCCTCTGCACATTTATCTACCATTTTATGGATTCTAGAACGACGCACTTCTTTAAAAGTGAGAAATATACTCCTGTAGTTCCGGATGGTCTAAGGAAAATTGATATCCCAATACGTGTACTTCCTTTTTCATGGTAATAGGTGCTAAACTCGCAACCATGATAGATTTGAATCCCTCGTTCTATCCGCTGTTGTTAATTGCCCGTAGGCACCCACTTCATCATGATCCGTAATAGACATCGCCTGTATTTGTTTCTCTTTTGCTAATGCCACCAAATCTCTTGGCATATAGGTACCATCTGATACATTCGTATGCATGTGGAAGTCGACTAACATAGACCCTCCTTTCCTAACGGTTTTGTTCTTTCATACGGCGTTGAATATCTCGTTTCGCATCTCGTTCCGCCATATCTTGTCGTTTATCGTAATTTTTCTTACCTGTCACAAGACCAACAGTGACTTTTACATAGCTATGACTATAGTGAAAATTCAAAGGAATCAAGGAATATCCTTTTTCTTTCACTTGTCCTAACAATTTATGAATCTCCCGTTTATGCATGAGCAATTTACGAGTTCGTTCCGGTTCGTGATTGAACTGATTGCCCTGTTCATACTTGCTGATATGCACTTGGTATAAGAAAAGTTCCCCATTTTCAATGCGACAAAAACTGTCTTTTTAAATTGATGCGCTCAAACTCGAATAGACTTGACTTCCGTTCCTGTAAGGGCAATGCCCTGCCTCATAGGTTTCATGAATGTGAAAAGTCATGTCTAGCTTTTGCGATTATCTACAATTAATGCATTGTTATCTTTCGCCATTACCGTTTCCTCTGTTTCTTTCCTTGTTTACGATTACTTTTTTATGTATCGTTTCATAAAAACGCTGTTTTCTTTTTTTGTATCCAGACTTGCGTAGCATTTGTTCTACCGCTTTCGTGGTACCTGTCGTTTCTATTATATCATGAGATTGGCTATCACGAAGTTTACGTTTCTCTACTTTTTTCTTCTTATAGTTTTTTTTACTTCCTTTTTTAGGTTTTGAAAGTGACCTTTGGCCTTCTTGACCTCGCCGTAAGTATCCATCGATGGATTCTACTTCACCAATGACAAAATCAATTTGTCGAAGTTCCGTATCAGCTTTGATTAACGTTACCGTCACCGGTGTACCTAGTCGATATTCCTTGCCAGTCCGTCTACCATAGGCCATATAATGTGGTTCGTCAAACACATAATGGTCATCATCCATCAAGTTGTACGGAACTAATCCATCCACTCCATTATCGAGTTCAATAAATAAACCAAAGGCAGTAATCGAGCTCACATGACCTTCGAAACTTTCACCCACATATTGCGCCATATACTGAACCTTTTTCATATCCAGCGTTTCTCGTTCTGCTTCTGTGGCAATTTGTTCACGCTCCGAGCAATGGCTGGCACTATGTGTTAAATAGGCCTCATCTGCAATAGGAGCAAGTCGTTTTGGTTTGCCACCCAAGACATAGCGCAAGAGTCGATGAATCATCAAGTCTGGATAGCGACGGATGGGTGATGTAAAATGAGTGTATGTGGAAGATGCCAACCCAAAGTGTCCAATATGTTCCGAGCTATATTTCGCTTGTTGCATGGAACGAAGTACCATAATCTGTACCACTGGTTCAATCTCTGTACCGCTCACAGATTGCAATAACTCCTCAATATCCTTAGGCTCTACCTTACTCGGTAGTTTCACAGGATATCCAGAATGATGTAGGACGGTAATGAGTTGTTCTAATTTTGTATCCTTCGGATCTTCATGAATGCGATAGATAGATGTATCTAACCGTTCACTGAGGAAAGTTGCCACTGTTTCATTAGCCAACAACATACATTGTTCAATTAATTTCTCAGCAATAGTTCTATCTTTTCGTACGATTCGTTGTGGTATACCGGCTTCATCTAAGAGAACTTTGTATTCTGGGAACTCAAAAACTAATGGCCCCCGCTTGTTGGCGCATTCTCATTAATTGGTAACCCAATGTTTCCAACGTTTTTAACCATATCCATGAGTGGTGCTAAATCATCAGGAATGATGTTCTCTTCTAAGGCTAAATAGATTTCCTTATAGCTACAACGGCGAGTAATATGAATGATAGATGGTGTAATAGTATATCGTACTACCTTACCATGCGGGTTCACTTCCATAATACAGGACATAGCATAACGATCTTCTTTTGCCCGCAAGGAACAAATACCATTTGATAGCTCCACTGGCAACATCGGAATCACACGGTCCACCAAATATACACTAGTGCCACGACGGTATGCCTCTTGATCAATGATAGAACCAGCCGATACGTAATGGCTGACGTCTGCAATATGAACTCCTAATTCAATGTTGCCATTGTCCAACACTTTGGCATGCACAGCATCATCTAAAATCCTTTGCATCTTCTCCATCGATAGTGATCATTTCTTGATGTCGCAAGTCTAAGCGGTCTGCTTCATCAGTAACTGTGAAAGAAATCTTCCGGGCCTCTTCTTGCACATCTTTTTGGAAACTCTTTTGGCAAATCAAAGGTAGCCATCACAGACAACACATCTAAATCTGGTGTAGAACTATCCCCAACGATTTCTACAATTTTCCCTTCAGCTTTTGCGACGTTGTTCCGGCCAAGCCGTCAATTCTACCACTACGGTGGCGCCACTTCGTGCATCCAATGTATCTTCTAGAGAAATATAAATATCCCCTCCTAATCGTTCATTATGAGGGGCGTTACAAAACCACTTGTTGCTAAACGCTGAAAAATACCTACCACACGAGTTGTGTTTCTGAGTGACAACTCGACAAATAACACCTTCTGCGTTTTCGATCACTAGTGCCCTTCTGTTTAATCATGTATTCTACTTCATCATCATGCATGGCTGTGCCTTCACAACCGTTGGGAATGAATACATCTGGCAAATTATCTTCCGAAGGTATAACAAAACCAAAACCTTTTTACTAGCTTTATAGATACCAATCAATTTCGCATCTTCTGTTTTTCTGATAGAGCCATATTCACCGTCTTTTGATACGGATGCATCCTTCTTCTTCTAATTCATGTAATATTGAAAAATACGCCTGAATCTCTTCACCTTTATAGCCCAAGATGAAAGGAACATCTTCTATATGATAAGACTCTGGCCATATATCTCTAAAAAAACCTAAAATTTCTTCTCTCATAGTACCTCAATATGTCTATAAAAAAAACCTACCATAGGGTAGGGTTTTTTATGTATTAATAAGAACTTAACACTAAATCTAAAGCTAAACTAACTAATACGAATAAAGTCGCAAGAACTACTGTACAGCGTGATAAGAATCCGTCTACACCGCGTTCTTTACCACCAAATACAGAATCTGCTTTGCCGGAAACAGCACCGCCCATGCTGCGCTTTTTACCTGTTTGTGCTACCACAACCACAATTAATAGAATCGAAATAATAATTTCAACAACCATTAGAAAATCTCTCATGAAACTCTTCCTTTCTGTATCAACGGTTTTGACCGAAGTACACTTCCATTTTTTTCTTCACCCGTTGTAATGCATTATCGATGGATTTCACGGAACGATGGTGTTCTTCCGCCATTTCTTGATAGGATTTGGCGTCCATATATCCACGTAATACTTCCCACTCTAGAGGACTGAGCACAGCCTCCATCACTTCCTTAATAAGAGCGTATTGCTCTCTGTTGATGACTACCTCTTGTGGATCGAGATTTTTTTCTGTTTCCAACACTTCTATTAGCGTTCGCTCTGAGTCATCATAAGTCGGGTTTATTTAAAAGAGATATAGGAGTTTAGAGGAATGTGTTTTTGACGACTTGCGCCTTTGATGGCAGAAATGATTTGCCGGGTAATGCATATTTCTGCAAAGCCTTTAAAGTTTAGTTGATGGCTCGGCTCAAAGTCTCTAGTAGCTTTATATAAAGCCAATCATACCCTCTTGTATAATATCTTCTTTATCAGCACCCATTAAAAAAATAGGACCTAGCTTTTGGACCGAACAAAATTTTTTTATATCGTTGCACAATATAATCTAGTAGCATGGTGATTGTTTTCCTTCTGGTAGATGGCAACAATTTCTTCATCTGTAAGAGAGGTAAAACGATCAAACTCTGCTACATTTTCTGTTTCATAGGACATAGGATTCCTCCTGTGACTCTTGACTAGGAATGATATTTAATAGTATACACTATCTTCAAAAAAGTACATATTACATTTGACTTTCACAGAATATATCTATATAATTATAAGACAATAATTACATATGGGGACGTAAAGGTTTCGACAGGTATGGATGTATCTTAGAAAGCGAGCTGGTGTCTCACTCGACCATAAATCAGTGAAACTTAAACTAAACGCAGAAGAAAAATTTTGCATTAGTCGCATAAGCTACGTCACACCTTCTCTCGCCCGTGGAGAAGGATGTGGCGTCAAACTACGGGACTAGCTAGTTCTATCCGCTCAATTAGAGCTAGTTAAACCTCATGAGCTAGGATAGCTTAGGTTGTTGGTGTCCAAACACTATCCGAAGTTTAAAACATCAACTGCGCTCGGAGAGGTCTAGGGGGCAACATGTTTGGACAGGGGTTCGACTCCCTCGTCTCCACCACAATACAAAATAGAAAATAACCGCTTATTCATAAGTGTTCGCAAGTGTTCGTGAATGCGATGAATAAGCGGTTTTTTAGTATTCTATACTAATTTTAATGTTCGTATGTGTTCGTATAGTTTAGGTGATTTTGCCCATTTTTGCCCATTCAAAATTAACAAAAGTGCGTGACGGGGTTTGGTGTGAGAATACGGCTTTATTAAGCCATTTCTAGCGAGAATAGATTGATTTGTGTATTATTTTTATTTAAAAATGGGCAAATTTTCGCAAAAAATGGGCAAGAGGTCCTATAAATGCGATAACTATGCACCTTTCTAGATTTAATGGTAGTGTCCACTCCGTGCACTATAGATTATGCAAATAAAATGAGCCTAGAATGTATGACGCAAACCAACTTTGAATTGCCAGTTTTGTTGTACTCGATCACGCGTAGATCGCTGCGCCTCAACATATACCTGTTCTGTCTTAGCTCGATTCATATAGGAGAATCCCTAAGCCGTAAGTGAACCAATGACCTTTATATGAAAGTTGTGTGTAGTGCTTTCATTAAAACGTAATGGTTCTATTGCCGAGGAATTCTTTTTCATACATCACTTTCACATACGGATTCCAAGCAGTAACAGATGTTGTATCCACACCTGCCCGTACTCCGATGCGACCTACTAGACTATGCATAGATCCGAATTGACTATGTAATCCATTGGATATATCCATGCTATATCCTTTACTCGCTTCGTAAGTTAGTTGTGCCTCTGGTTGTATAAATAGACCCACACCATCTTTACCGGATCGGTATATACGTTTTTCCCAGTTCCACAGATGCAAGGAATGAGTTTGCATGCATAGTGTTTGATCGTAAGGCTTCATTAGAATAGTTAACCAAGTCGAACTCACCACGAGAACGTCTCAATTTACCAACTAGATCTACATCACATTAGTATCCTTATACAATCGAGTGGAATAGAAACCAAGCTCAGTACCTGATAACTTTGCATGGCCTTGGTATTCATCAAGAGTAGCTGTCGATTGCATCATACCTACGGTGAAACCACTATAGTGAATCCATGTATCCCGTGGATGTATCCAATTATAGCCACCTTTTGAGTCCCCAGTATCGTTGTTGGTAACCACCACGTTCGTTAGATGTAAACTTGCCATTTGTATAGTTAGCCCATACCGTATTGGACCGTTCCACATCTTTATGAAGATGAATTTCGCCTAACCGTTGTACCAATGTTTCTGTATTGCCTAAGTGTAAATTATACAATAAACTATCAAATTGAATCGTTGAGTCTGCCCCTGGTGTCAATTTACCCTTACCATCGTCCTCATAAGGGAATAGATACCAGTTATTTACATTTGCATCATTAATAGAAACAACTTTTTGAATCCGTAGGTCTGCCTAATGTATATAGGTAGGCCCCTTTTTCGATGACAGTTTTAGGAAGGCTAGGCTTTTTGTCATCTGTAGGAACCGCTACATGATTATCTTCATTAAGTAATGAGAATACCGCCTTATGATCCTCTACCTTGCCTAGACTTTCTACTAATTTCAACACTTCTGTGCCCGTCGATTTAGAATCTGCCATATTTTGGAAATGAATGCCATGTTCCCCTTCACTACTGGACTTAATGGTGAGTTTGTCAGTATCACCTGACCCCATATTGCCAGCCATATGGAGTACACCACCCGTTCCTGCTAAGGTATCTACAGTTAAGGAAAGCGGTACCTCTGTATCGCCAAATCGAACTTCTCCCGCATTAGATAAATCCAATCGATTGATGTTAGAATTACCAGTCATTTCCCAATAATTGCCATTATCTGCTTTTCACATTGATAGTACCACTCGAATTGTTGTTCGCCATACCAATAAGATAGGAGTCCTTCGTCAATAAGTTGACATCAACTGTCCCACCATTGCCAGCAAACACATTACCTACGATGGTTGTCGTATCCTTACCGGATACAGTAATACTAGTATTCTTACCACCTGCAGCTAAGGCTGATTCCGTTGGATTACTGTCAATGTTTAACTTTTTATTGAAAGTAATGGTATTCGATGACGTATCACTAGTACCTTCCTTTTCAATACTTGCAAGGACAGCTGTTTTATACTTTCCATTACCTCGCATCATGATAGACACATCACCGTTAAAAGTCGAATTCGTTTTGTTAGCAGGATCAGAGTGTATTTGGGAAATACCAGTACCTGAACCTTCTGTATCTACTTTAATTGCCAGAGACGAATCTGCATCAGAGGTTATGGTTGTACCTGCACCTGTATTGACTGCATCTTTTTGAACTCGGATTCCATATCCATTCTTTATCGCCTCAGAGACAATGCTGTTCTTACCTTTCCAATGAATAGAGTTACTACCAGCACCAGTGTTTCTAGCGCTCATCAGATTCACACCATAGGCATAGTCCCCGTTTGTAGAGATATTCGTAGTATCTAAGGTTACTGTATTAGTTCCCTGATTCTCATCGCGCACATCAATACTTCTAGCCACAAAGTTAGAGGCAGTATTCACATCACTGTGGGCGAGATTCAATGTATTTTCACCATTTACAGCGCTCATTTTCATCCCATATACCCATGGTTTCTCTGTAGATGTAGAGTCTGTAGTAACAGTGGTATTCTGTAAATCTATTAAGTTTTTACTACGTATTGGAATCGGCTACATCTGTTGTATCACTCAATGTAGAGCTTACTTCAATACCATAGACTTCATCTTTACCAGTGGTAGAAATGTTGTTCTTTGCACCGGAAAGAGTGATACGATTTTCACCGTGAGAGTCAGCATTGATATACATGCCCCACACAGTACCACCAGCGCTCTTTGTGATAAAATCCGTATTAGCCTTCAAATTAAACTCAGAGAAACCATGATTGTTTGTAGCCGTATAGACATGCAATATATCATTTGTGTTATCTGCCGATGTATTGGTGATGGTGAGACACGAAATTCTTACCTTCTTTTGATGACACATGAACACCACCATTGATATTCACATTCGATAAAAAGCGCATTTCTGTATCTGTTTTACCTGAGATAGTACTTGTCACATTTCCATCAAAGGTAAGACTAGAACCGCCTTTTTCTGTGTCAATTGTATCCTTAGTGGAGACAGTGCGGTATCTATTTTCTCCCTATTTTCAGAACGAAACGTTGCAATCTCCAAATTATTCATAGTGGACTCTGTATGCATGGTCAGATCATCATGAAAATGCACATGAGATTCTCCCCCTTGATTCGTTTGTAGAAAGAAATTATTCACACGTTTTTCATAAGATTGTAAATTACCTGGGTTAATCGTTTGTGCGCGGGTATCCATAGTCACTTTCTTTAAAAAGTTCACAGTAGATACTGGCTTCGTCACTTCCCCCGAACCTTGTCCGACTACTTTTACCACATTGAACATAGGATAAAAGTTTCCATGATATGTTTTATGGGTTGTAATATTAAAATTTGCATTCGTATCAAGATTAAAAAATCGTTTCTGACCGATCGATCAACTTGCTATTGGAGTTATAAACATGTATCCCATCTTGCCAATCTATGGATGTACCATCATCTACGTGAATCACATTCAGCGTACCTTGCGATGTCAGCGTGACCTCTGTAGTTGCTTTCACAGGATCTCCATGGTACGTTTTTATTGACAGTGGTCATGATATGATTGATCGTATTTTCCCTGCAAATATTTCTGTTTTCGTTCCTAGCACATCTCCATCTGCATAGGTATAGGTAATGTGAGTTTTTGTGTCCGTATCTTCGGTAATTACACCCCCATTTGCCTGAATTTTATTACCATATCCATTGGTTTCAAATTCCTGCCAATTATTTTTGGTCACCGTGTCTACGGTAAAGCCTTCCCCTCTAGTTAATAAAGGAATCGCTAATACTAGTAATGCTAAATGTTTATGTTTCACACTAATTCTCCTCTCTCTTTTAGAATCTATGTGTCCAACCTAAGTTAGAGACCATGGACATCGTAATTAAGCCTAACAATAACTTTCTTCGTTTCATATCGATAACGTCCCCCAAACATATGATACACACAACTTGAAATAAAATAGCTGTAAATGAAATTATGAATTGGTTATTTCAATTCTACCCTTTTTATCACTTTAGCTAGTCTAATCATACATTTTTAATGCTAATATGACAAAATAGTATCACCATCCTTTCGCTTATGAGTATTTTTGATCATATTCATGGAGTATTTACATGTTATGGATGGACAAAAACGACTCACCAAGGTATCCTCAATGAGTCGTTCTCTCTAATTCTATGCAGTTCAATGTGTGCAATTAAATGTTATATCCATCTTTCAACAGACGAGTAATCCTTGTACAGAGGTAGTTACCTCATCAATTTTTAACAGTGCTTAGTAGAACCATCTTTGCGGACACGTAATTCTACTTCACCAGATTCTGATAGTATTTTTTTACTTACCGTGATGCGTACAGGATAGCCAATCAAATCTGCGTCTTTAAACTTAACACCTGCGCGGTCTTTACGATCATCCAATAGTACATCAACGCCAGCTTGTTTCATCTCTTTATACAAGCGTTCGCTCACTTCCATCAAAGCCTCATCTTTCGCATTAATTGGAACGATAACAACCTCGAATGGAGCAATCGCTACTGGCCAGATGATACCATTTTTCATCATAACTTTGTTCAATAGCAGCCGCCAATGTACGGCCTACACCGATACCATAACAACCCATTTGGAATGGCGTTGGACGACCACCTTGGTTCAATACAGTGGCATTCATAGATTCGGAGTACTTAGTACCCAATTTGAATACTTGACCCACTTCGATACCTTTGTCGATGCGAAGTTGACCACCACATTTCGGGCATGGATCGTCGAGAGTAATCAAACGGATTGGTGCCACAATGATGTCATCCACATTGAAATCACGGCTAGGATTAATATTGATATAATGCGCGTCTGCTGTGTTAGCACCACCACATACATTGTGTAAATTCATCACTGTTTCATCCACTACAATGGCGAACTCTTCTGATTGTGAAAGTCCCACTGGGCCTAATGAATCCAACTGTTAATCCAACACGAGCTAAATCTTCTGGAGTAGCCATTTCTGGCTCAATACCACCTTCTACAGCTCGTTGTACTGCGATTTCATTCACTTCATGGTCACCGCGAACGATGGCAAGAATCACTTTACCTTCAATGTTGTAGACTACTGCTTTGATCGTTTTTCCAATGGCAATTGCAACATATCTGCTACGGCTTGAATTGTTTTTGCATCTGGTGTAGAGACAGTTTCTAATGCCTTAGCTTCTTCTGTATCCACTTCCAATGCTTTTGGTTGACCAATTTCAATATTCGCAAAGATAATCACATTTCGTACAGTGGATCACATCTGCCTCACCGGATTCTGCCAATGCCATAAACTCAAAACTACCGGAACCACCAATAGCGCCATTGTCCGCCTCTACTGGTTTACATGTTAAGCCACAACGTTTAAAAATATTCGTATACGCCTCATACATATCCCAGAAAGATTTGCTCATCCCCTCTTCATCGATGTCGAAGGAATAGGCATCTTTCATAATAAATTCACGGCTACGCATTAAGCCATAACGTGGACGGCGTTCATCGCGATATTTATTTTGAATTTGATATAAACCTCAATGGCAATTGGCGATAGGAATTCACTTCACCACGCACCAAATTGGTTACCATTTCTTCATGAGTTGGTCCTAAAGTAATATTCACGACCATGACGGTCGGAAATACGCATCATTTTCGTGCGTATGCAGCTCAACGGCCTGACTCTTCCCATAATTCACTAGGTTGAAGAATAGGCATCATAATTTCTTGGCTGTTGATAGCCTCCATTTCTTCACGGATAATCTCATTAATTTTATGGATACTGCGCCAAGCCAATGGCAAATAAGTATATAATCCACCTGCTACTTTTACGAACAAAGCCTCAGCAGCGCAACATTAATTGTTGGCTGATTACATCAGCATCGGAAGGCATTTCTCGTAATGTTGGTGCATATAAGCGACTTGCTAACATAACATACTCCTTTACATAGTCATAATTGTTTCTGCTCTTGTTTCTATACTACGTATTCTATCTCAAACAAAGAAACCATCTAATGAATTTATGACTCTAAAAGATTCTAAATATAGATCAATTTCTTTAAACAATGTATTCACTAATTCATTTTTCAGGAACGGTTTTTAACACTTTTCCTTTTCGGAAAATATGCCTTGTCCATTGCCACCGGCAATGCCAAAAATCTGCTTCTCGTGCTTCTCCTCGGACCGTTTACGACACAACCCATCACAGCCACACGAATGGGCGCTTTAATGGATTTCAAACGCTCTTTCTACAATCTCTGCCATATTAAATAAATTAACCTGGCAACGACCACACGTAGGGCAAGAGATCATAGTAGCCCCGAAGCTACGAAGTTCTAAAGAGCTTAAAATAGTTTTAGCCACTTCCACCTCATGGATAGGGTCTCCTGTTAAAGACACACGAATCGTATCACCGATACCATCGGCTAAGAGCGTTCCTATGCCAATAGCAGATTTAATAGTCCCTTGTTTAATGGTGCCTGCTTCTGTAACACCCTAGATGCAATGGATATGGTATTTTACTAGATAGTTTTCTGTATGCTTCAATCATTAAAGGCACATCTGTAGCTTTGATGGATACTTTCATTTGATCGTATTCTAAGGATTCTAAAATACGAATGTGTTCTAAGGCAGTCTCCACCATACCATCCGCTGTAGGATGTCCACCATGAGCATCTAACACATGTTGTGGCAAAGAACCAGCATTGACACCTATTCGAATAGGAATCAATTTTGGTTTTGCTTTTTCCACAACTTTTACTACTTTGTCAATACTGCCAATATTACCCGGGTTGATACGAAGTCCATCGATACCGCTATCAATGGCTTCTAGAGCCAATCGATAGTCAAAATGGATATCCGCAATTAGAGGAATCATAGCTCGTTCCTTGATAGCCTTGATAGCTTTTTGCTGCACCATATCTGGAACAGCTAAACGAACCAATTCACAACAGACAGTGGCTGAGACGATTAATTTCCTCAATAGATTGCTCTACTTTCACAGGATTCGTTGTAATCATAGATTGAATGCTGACAGGTGCGTGATTTCCAATATGTACGGTACCCACTTGAATACCTTTTGTCGGTTTACGTTCTATCATAGGATACCTCTAAAATAATCGTAGAATATCTTGGAATGTAGAATACACAAAGACTAATAGTAATAGACCTACACCGGTCATTTGAATATATTGTAATGCTTTTTCAGGCAATTTACGGCCTGTAATACCTTCTAGCAGTAGCAATACCAAATGTCCCCATCTAGTACAGGTATAGGTAATAAGTTAATCACCCCAAGGTTAAGGCTCAATAAAGCGGTAAATAGCAACAAGCTAATAAAGCCATGTTGTGCCACTTGTCCCCGCCATTTGCGCCACACCAATAGGGCCTGCTACATCACCTTTACTTTGTCCAGTGATAATATTCCATAAGCCTAGTACCATCTCTGCCATTGTACTTCCTGTATGTGTCACAGCGTTCACAGCAGATTCACCAATACCATATTCCTTTACCTCTAACACGGGGTTGATGCCAATCACAGCATCTGTCCCCAGATTCACGAGGAATCACCGTAGTAGATAAGATTTCGCCCTGTCTATCTAATGTGACAGATACGACATGGTTACTATGACCTTGTAAGGCTGTTGTAATATCTTTCCATTCTTGGATAGTTTGTCCGTTAACAGATACAATCTTATCTCCCTTTTGGATACCCGCCGTAGCTGCCGGATTGCCCGCCATGATATCTCCAATAATCGGTTCATGGGATGGGACTGTAGTGCCATGAAAGCAAATACAAAAAGTATATCACAATGGCCAATAAAAAGTTAAATGTTGCACTACTGCGATAACGATGAATCGTTGCCACACAGGTTTGCCACTGAAACCACGTTCCCCAGCATCTTCCGATGGATCCATGCCAGCAATTTTATTATATCCACCTAAGGGCAAGAGACGGATCGAATATAGTGTCTCCCCTTTTTGTTTTTTAAGCACATTTGGGCCAATGCCGATAGCAAATTCATCAACGCGCATACCACAGGCTTTTGGCTGTTAGAAAATGTCCCAATTCGTGAATCATAACGATGACCCCGAACACGAAGACAGCCCCTAATATTGTAATTAACATGTACTTCTCCTTTGTATTTCTTTCGTAGCTTCTAGTCTTGCCCACGCATCCATTGCCAGCACCTCTTCTATCGATGTAGGCACACCATTGTTCAAGCGTTCAAGAACGGTAGAAACTACTTCATATATATGTCCATAGGTAATTTTCCCGTCCAGCAAGGCATACACAGCCATTTCATTGGCAAGATTAAATACAGCGGTGCATAACCACCTTCTTTTTCCCACTGTGAAAGCGAGTCGTAAGGCGGGAAAAATCATCCCACCGAGGTGCCATAAACTGAAGGTCTAATCCCTTGGTAAAATCTAAATGGTCCATTTGTAATGGATATCGTTTCGGATACGTCATCGCATATTGAATCGGTTCACGCATATCTGGATTTCCCAATTGTGCCAAAATAGCTCCATCTTTCATTTGAATCATGGAGTGCACAATACTCTGTGGATGTACCACCACATCAATATGATCGTAGTCGAAATCAAATAGCCAATGTGCCTCGATGACTTCAATCCTTTATTAAACAAGGTGGCAGAATCAATCGTAATCTTACTGCCCATGTTCCATGTAGGGTGTGCCAAACAATCCTTCGCCGTCGCTCCATAGAGATCTTCCGACTTCCAATGGCGAAGAGCTCCACCAGAGGCTGTGACAATTAATTTCTCAACATTCTGTCTATCTTGGCCTTCTATGCATTGAAAGATAGCGCTATGTTCGCTATCAATAGGTAAAATGGATACTCCATAGTCTTGTGCTGATTTTATGATTAAGGAACCACAAGCCACTAATGTTTCTTTATTAGCAAGTCCAATCGTTTTTTGTGCCCGAATCGCCGCCATCGTTGGCTCAATACCGGCCGCTCCTACTACAGCAGTAACCACCATTGTCGCTTCTGGCAAAGTGGGTCGCCACAGTCAAGGCTTCTTTGCCTCCTACAACTTCTGTAGGCCCTTGATAACGAGCTTTCAATATAGCATAGGCCTTCTCATCTACGACACCCGCCATACTAGGCTTAAACTCTCCTATTTGCCGTTCTAATAGATCAATGTTGCCATGTGTTACTAGAGCCACTGCTTTGAAATTGATTGGGATGTTGACTGAATCACATCTAACGTTTGTGTTCCAATAGACCCAGTAGAGCCCAAGATACTAATCGTTTTCATAAAAGCCTCCCTGAGAACAAATTATGGCAAAGATAAGAATGTATGCCAACACCAATGGCGCCGCAAATAATAAACTATCAAAAGCGGTCCAAGACACCACCATGGCCTGGCAGTAATGTACCAGAATCTTTTTTATCTGCTTGACGTTTTAATTTAGATTCAAACAGATCTCCTAATGGTGCCAATACGCCTACAATCACGCCCATGCCTAAGCCAAAATGTATTGGTAATCCTGGGCAAATCGAGCCAATCCACCCTGTCAAAATACAGCCGATGAAACCACCAATAAATCCTTCTAGTGTTTTATTAGGACTAATGGTAGGGACGATGTTTCGTTTGCCAATGGATCGACCCACGAAGTACGCAAAGGTATCACTAGCCCAAATCGATATAAGCACTAGCCAGATGACAGCCATACCGAAACCTTCTTGATCTGCATAATAGCTGGTATTTTCATAGATTTTATTATCGCGCAACACCATCAGTGCCATAAAACCACTGGTAACATACAACAAACTACTGATCGTAGATTGTACTGCTGGAAGCGTTATTTTTCCCGTTACAGAAAGTATATTCAATGACCATTGCTAACATCACCAAAATGCCTAGGAACACAGCTAATGGATAGTTACCAAACACCAAGGAACCGCATACAAGAACTATATAAATCAATCCCCATAGTGGAAGTAATCGGCGCTTCATATGACTGAATAAGCTGACACACTCAACCCAACCAATAAATGCCAATATAGACATCACAAGATTAAAAATAGACCCCCATAGGTGATGGCAACCGCCAACAAGACAACGCCAATCAAAGCTGTGATGAGACGGGTTTTTAACATATTATTTCTCCTCTTTTAAACCACCAAATCTACGCTCTCGTTGTTGGTATGCCAAGATGGCTTCTTCCAACACTCGGGGCGTAAAATCTGGCCAATGCAAAGGGGTAAACCAGAACTCGGCATAGGCAATTTGCCATAAGAAGAAGTTGCTGATACGTGCATCATTGCTTGGTCGAATCAGTAAATCCACACGATCAAATTCTTGCGTATCTAGGTAGGAAGAAATCAAGTTTTCTGTAATATCTTCCTCAGTGATAACCCCTTTGCCCACATCTTGGACAATCCGTTTTGTAGCTCTTGTGAGTTCGTCACGTCCCCCATAGTTGATTGCTAATTGCAGGCGTAATTCCTGTATTATCTTGTGTCAATTCCTCAGATTCTTTGATAATCTTTTGTAACTCTTCAGATAGCTTGGTAATGTCTCCTACAAAACGAATCCGCACACCTTCCGCATGCATTCGCTTTACATTTGAAAGTAAATACTCCTTAATAAGACCCATTAACAGGCTGACTTCTTCTTCTGGTCGTTTCAGTTTTCTGTGGAAAAGCCATAGACAGTCAATGCTTTTACACCAAATCCTTGAGTCGCTTTCACAATATCCTTTAATACTTCCGCACCGCGCGATGACCCATACTCCGTGGCATGCCTTTCCGCTTTGCCCATCTGCCGTTACCATCCATGATAATAGCGATATGTTCTGGAATATTCGTGGGGTCTATAGTTGGTCTCTCTTGTTGTTTACTTTTCTTCCATAAGTTCTTTAGCATATTGTACCTCATTCCACCGCACACCGTCTGACTCTGACACACGACTAGCTATCATAGGATGATAAAGAATAATCTCCCATATGCCGTCCACTACCATGACGCGACCTACATAACATTCTTCGGAAGAAACGGAAAAAGAATCGATTATAGTTCTTTTTCTATTTTTGTAGTAAAAAGGGATAGAGGCTGACTGCAAAAGAGACTGTGCAAGTGCCATGGAAATCCCAAAATAGATGTATGTTCCATTAGACAGACATAACATCCTTTTCTTTTGTATCGCGAAGTTCATCAATTAGTTTGATTTTTTTGTCAGTCAATTTTTGAACTTGATCTTGTCCATCTTTTGACACGTCTTCTGTAATTGTTTTCGCTTTTTCTTCTTTTTAATCGCATCATTAGCATCACGACGAATGTTGCGGATGGCAACTTTTGCATCTTCTGCTTTTTTGCTTACTACTTTTACCAGTTCTTTACGACGATCTTCTGTTAATTGAGGGATTGCCAAACGAATGGACTCACCATCGTTGTTAGGATTTAAACCTAAATCAGATGTTAAGATAGCTTTTTCAATGGCACCAATTAGAGTTTTATCCCATGGAGCAATTAAAATCATGCGTGGGTCGGGAGCAGATACATTCGCTACTTGGTTCACTGGAGTCGGCACTCCGTAATAATCAACCATCACAGAATCCAATAAAGATGTATGAGCACGACCTGTGCGTACAGAGGCAAATTCATGTTTTAGGGATTCAATTGTTTTGTCCATGCGCGCTTCTTCGCGGCTAATAATTTCTTTAATTTCCATAGTGTTCACCTTTTACTTTACGATAGTACCGATGGCTTCCCCTTTCGCAGCACGTGTGATGTTGCCAGGGATATCCATACTGAATACAACGATAGGAATATTGTTATCTTTACATAATGTAGTTGATGTAGCATCCATTACTTTCAATTCTTTGCTGATCACATCCATATATGTCAATTCATCGAATTTTACAGCATTCGGATTTGTTTTTGGGTCGGAATCGTATACGCCATCAGCAAATTTTTTCGCCATCAAGATAGCATCTGCTTCGATTTCTGCAGCGCGCAAGGCAGCTGTTGTATCTGTGGAAAAGTACGGATTCCCTGTACCTGCCGCAAAAATAACAATACGACCTTTTTCTAAATGACGAATCGCGCGACGACGAATATATGGTTCAGCTACTTCTTGCATTTCAATAGCTGTTTGAACACGAGTCGCTACACCAGCATTTTCAAGAGCATCTTGCAATGCGATGGCATTCATCACTGTCGCAATCATACCCATATAGTCTGCGGATGCACGGTCCATACCTTTAGCACTGCCAGATAAACCACGCCAGATATTACCGCCACCAACAACGATAGCAATTTCAATACCACTTTCTTTGGAAAGAGCTGCAATCTCTTGTGCCAATGGTTCTACCACTTGTGGGTTAATACCAAATCCTTGATCTCCTGCTAGGGCCTCACCGCTAAGTTTTTAATACGATACGTTTAAATTTACGTTCACTCATGTCCTTCTCCTTATGACGCGATTCTAACAAATAATTCAAAAATAAGAGAACACTTGCGGTGTTCTCTTATCTCCGTACTTATTTACCCTACAGTAGCCATAACTTCTGCAACGAAATCGTCTTGTTTCTTTTCGATACCTTCGCCTAATGCGTAGCGAACATAACGACGTACGTTAATGTTTTCACCGATTTTAGCGATTGCTTCATTAATCATAGCTTGTACAGTTTTTCACCGTCTTTAATGAAAAACTTGTTCTAATAGGCAGTTTTCTTTATAGAATTTTTTTCAACGTACTGCTACCATTTTTCAAGAACTGCTTCTGGTTTTTGGTTTTACGACCCTGCTTTTTACGTCTTCTTCAGCTTCTACTTTAGCTTGTTCCATCAACACAGCTTTTTCATGTTCGATTACATCAGCTGGAACGTCTTCACGTTTTTAAGTATGTTGGATTAGTCGCTGACGATTTTGCATTGCTACGTCTTTGCAAAGAGCTTTGAAGTCATCAGTTTTAGCAACGAAGTCTGTTTCACAGTTAATTTCTACTAATACACCGATACGTCCGCCGCCGTGAATATAGGATGCAACTACACCTTCAGTCGCGATACGACCCGACTTTTTAGCTACCGTCGCTAAGCCTTTTTCACGAAGGAAGTCAACTGCTTTTTGGATATCGCCATCAACTTCTACCAATGCTTTTTAGCATCCATCATACCCTGCGCCAGTCATGTCGCGCAATTCTTTTACTAAAAAGTTGCTGTAATTTGAGCCATGATTTTTCCTCCTACAGATAATTAAGGTAAGACCTTAGTCTTACCTTAATTTTACATCGTTATTACTTATTTATCAATTAAGACTATGTCTGTATATATTGTTAAATAAACTTACAGATTCTTACGCTTCTTCGGAAGCAGTTTCTGTACTGAAAGCGTCTTGTTCACCTTTGACGGCCTTCTAAAATAGCGTCAGCCATTTTTTACCAGACTAATAATTTTACCGCACGGATAGCATCATCATTTGTCGGGATTGGGAAATCAACTTCGTCTGGATCACAGTTAGTGTCCACAGTAGCTACTACAGGAATACCCTAATTTTTTTAGCTTCTGCGATAGCGATTTTTTTCTTTTTAGGATCGATTACGAAAAGAGCGCTGGCATTTCTGGCATATCTTTGATGCCGCCAAGATATTTTTCTAATTTTTCCCATTCATGACGAAGACGAATTACTTCTTTTTTTAGGAAGAACTTCGAATGTTCCATCTTCAGCCATTTTTCTAATTGTTTTTAAACGTTTAATACGAGCTTCGATAGTTTTAAAGTTAGTCAACATACCGCCCAACCAACGTTCGTTAACGAAGTACATATTAGCACGAAGAGCTTCTTCTTTTACAGCTTCTTGAGCTTGTTTTTTTAGTACCTACGAAAAAGGATTGTTTTTACCTTCTTGAGCTACTTCACGTAAGAAGTCATATGCTCTTCTACTTTTTTTACAGTTTTTGAAGGTCAATGATATAAATACCATTACGTTCAGTGAAGATGAATTTAGCCATTTTAGGATTCCATCTTCTTGTTTGATGTCCAAAGTGAACACCCAGACTTCTAATAATTGTTTAAGTGATACTACTGCCATGTTGGCACCTCCTGTTAAAAACCTCCGCAACCCTCATCCCTCAGCAAACGCGAAATTGCGCACAGAACTGATAGTCTAGTTGCGTGTGTATTCATACTTGGTTAGTATAGCATAAAATGTGGGGAAAGCAAAGGGGGAACCTTGCTTTATACCAACATACCTGATATTTGTTCAACGCTCACAAGAACATCTATGTAATATATTATTAGTAATCCCAACCGAACATGTGGAATAATTTCTCTTTGATGTGTTCTTCTTCAGAGTTAGGGACATAATAATCAGTATGAACACCTTCTATATTATGAATAGACCGGTATAAGAGGCCCCTTTCCATATTAAGTTCCCATGTACATCATAATATGAAGGTGGTATAGAATATTCTCCATCACCGTATGCATACGATCGATTCACCCCATACTCTAAAGGTAGATATTCAACTGTTACAACATCAGGATTTACTTTACCAAATCCACCTAACCATTGTGAACCTAATGGAGTAAACTCACGTTTAAATATCCCTCTTACCAACCGTCCTTGCGCCTCGCCTTTAGCATGTAGCTTTGTTCTATCAGCATATGTTTTTGTAATATTTATTTTCAGAAATTAAAATCCAACGTTCTCCTCGCCTGTGGCAATTTTAGCGTTCCATTAGATTGTTGAGTCACTTGCGTATTACTATCAGGAACCCCTAAAAACTTGTCAATCTTATCCAATGTTTTACTTAACCAACTAGCTTCTACTGTAGCAGTACTCGCATTGACTGCAAATACACTAGCTAAGACAAGGGCAATTGCTGTTCTTTTTTCTCATAGCACACCTCATATAAATAATAAAAATACATATATGTTATTACTATCATACATCATAATATCTGTAGTAATCAACTATTTTACTTAGACCTTCTAGAATAACTTTATAACTCTACACCAAATAGCGAAAATAATTTCTCCATAATCCGTTCATCTTCTGATCCAGTTCATAATCTCCATATCGTTTTTCTTTCTATACTTTCATTTTTTTATAATAAATTACCATTTTTATCGTAATATGAAACCTTCACATCAAACATAGGTGTTCCTACACTATACCCTCGTATAAAAAGCGCTCATAATATTCTGTCTTTACGGTATTAAGCAATACTTTTTAGATTCGCCAATTTCTTTTTGAACCTAATGGGGTAAATTCTCTTTTAAATATTCCTACAATCTCTTTCCCCCGTTTTAGGACCTTCCGTCATATATACTCTCGTTCTATCTACATATGTAATAAAACTTTTATTTTTCTAATAGTATCCAACGTTCTCCTTTCTGTGGTAAATACTTTTTATAATTAGATTTGTCTATCACCCCTATTTCTTCTTCAGGTATTACGACGTGATGATTATTTATAACACTATCTTTTTACCCACAAATATTTCTACAGGTTTTAAGTCATTGTCAGGAACTACCATATTAATATTTCTCGGACCAAAGTAAGATTGAACTAAAATATTTTTGCATTTGTAGATGTTATATTAAAAATACATAAGGCACTCAATACAACAGCTAAAGTTTGACTTTGTTTCAACATAACTCTTCTATTTATACATTATATTTCTATTATTTGTTTTTACCTTGTTTATATTTTATTAATTAGAATGAGCATACATCTTTTTATCACTTTCTTTCACAGTGAAAGTGATATTACGTATTTGATATGCCCTCATTGGGACTCTTAGCATTATCGATGTCTACTTTCTTTTTTTATGTTAGTAGCTTCTTGTTCGTTAGCAAATGTAAAGAAAGAGTCATCGGTCTTATACATAATAGAATTATCATCTTTACCACTGACAAGCATCAACTTACCATTTTTCTTTCTTAATCGTGTGGTAGCACCAAACGTCGCATCATAAGCCTTTACCATCTCTCACAGTCATTAAAGTATCTTCTTTTATTTCATCATAATAAGGTACCCATTCGTAAGCGTCATCATAGATAGGTACTACTCCATTTTTTTATTTGGTCCCTTTGCAATATCTAGCTTAGTAATTCTTGCATGATCAGTTCCATATTCTTTTTCGTTTACCAACTGATGTTTCACGTATACATTACGCATATAAAACTTAGATTCAGTCATTTTTATATACATGGTCACTTACTTTTTCAAATGTTATTTTATAGACAATTCCACCATTATAGCTGTTGTCCTCATAAGGAGGGTTGTAATGATACCATGTACCCGACAAATCAGGATTGTCTCCGATTGCAGTATCAGATGTGCATCCTGTGAAAGCTAGCCCCCATCATGAATACTCCCAGTATATATAGCATATATTTCTTAATCTTCATACTACTGACCTCGTTTTCGCCAAATCATATAGGCACCTAACACTACACCCAATACTACTGAACCAATCAGTACATTTCTGACAGTATGTGATGCTTTCCGAAACACAAATCGGATATTTTGATCTTTTTCAAAAGTGATTGTATTACCATTCACAACTCCATCTGTTTTTGAAATTGGTTTTAATATCTCCGTCTACAGTGACAGTTGTAGTTCCATAGGACCTGCCCATGTTAAACATATATGCATTATTTTTCTTCTCCATAAGGATAGATAACATGTAGCGCTTCAGGTTTATCTATAGCGCCATAAATAATCCTGTAACTATTAGTTAATTCACTTTCATCTGAAAAAAAGAAGCTGTAATTTTCCAATATTCAGATTTAGCATCTGCTTGATGATTCAAAAATTTTACCAGTTTCATCAACAGGCTCAACCTTAATATGTTTTGGTACTAAACTGTTTCAAAGTCTCTTTTCTTTATTTTGTTTTTTCCTCGAAAGTATCATCACCCTATATGCTTGCGTTCTTGAATGATTTTGCTTACACTATCGTCAAACCCACCTTCTATATCCGTTTTACTTAAAGGTTCAGGAACATGCAATTGCGCCTCCCATTTCCCGCTAAAGTTGCTATCTACTTGTATAGTAGAATCCATACTTGCACAACCAGTCAGCGCCAATAGTGCAACCCAGTACCAATAGTTTCCATTGTTTCATCATGCACCTCAAAAAAACAATCATCTCAAATATTACTCTCATGTAAATTCACTAGTTGCATTACACAAAAACATATTTACTATCTATATAATACATCAAACCTATTGCTATAATCAATTTATTTATATAACAAAAACAACCAACTCCTATCCAAGAGTTGGTCGCTTTGTTTCTCTTTTATAATATATCGATTTTTCTCCTCTAAGGCTTTTGTTGATGCTTCGTACGGCACAGAATTTACCACACATACTGCAAGCCTCTTTGTGTCCTTCTTCTGGAGCACGGCTTTCACGGATACGACGTGCTTTTTCAGGGTCTAACGCTACTGCATATTGCGCTTCCCAATCAAGTTTTTGGCGCGCTTCTGCCATGCGGTCATCTCGATCTCGTGCATTTGGAATACCTTTTTGCAATGTCTGAGGCATGAGTCGCAATTTTTGAAAGCCATAATGCCTTCTTTCACATCGTTTTCATCCGGTAAAGCCAAATGTTCTGGTCGGGTGTTACATAGCAAAGGAATGCCGCCCTCATGCATGGTCGCCACAGCACCACCGATGGTCGCTGTAATATGGTCGTAACCCGGTGCAATATCTGTTACTAACGGTCCTAGTACATAGAATGGTGCTCCATCGCAGATCGTTTGTTGTACTTCCATGTTAGCTTGTACTTGATTCAACGGCACATGACCAGGACCTTCTACCAACACTTGCACACCACGTTCACGAGCCCGTTTTTGTTAACTCCCCAAGTCGAACGAGTTCTTCGATTTGACAAATATCTGTGGCATCCGCTAGCAACCGTGGGCGACATGCATCGCCAAGAGAAATGGTCATATCATATTCTGCACAAATGTCCAAGATTTCATCATAGTATTCATAGAACGGGTTTTCTTGACCAGTCATAGACATCCAAGCAAATACTAAACTACCGCCACGGCTGACAATGTTTAATTTTCTTTTTATGACGTTTAATTTGCTCCACTGTATGTTGCGTAATCCCACAATGTAATGTGACAAAGTCTCACCCCATCTTCAGCATGGAGGCGAATAGTAGAGATAAAGTCTTCTGCCGTCAATTCACCCTAAATCCTTCTGATGATGGATAACGCTATCATAGATAGGCACGGTGCCAATCATAACGGGACATTCTTTTGGTGAGCAGACGACGGAATACTTTTTGTATCACCATGCGTAGACAAGTCCATAATAGATTCAGCCCCCTAATGCCACTGCATGATGAACTTTTCATCTCTTCTTCGTAGTCTGTACAGTCTTTGGATGTTCCTAGGTTTACATTGATTTTTGTGCGTAACTTTTGACCAATTCCTTCTGGTTGTAAAGACGTATGATGTTTGTTACATGGAATCGTTACATGTCCTTTTGCCACTAACTCTCGTAATACTTCAACATCCATGTTTTCTTTTTCTGCTACCACTTTAATTGCGTCGGTAACAATGCCTTTTTTTGGGCTGCTTGCATTTGTGTGTAAAACATAAAAAACTCCTTTCATTACAAAGGAGCCTATTTTGAGTACTCTATACACAAAAAGGTATCGACATTACATCGATACCCACATATGTCAGCGTGCTTCCTACGCGGGCATGATCCCGATCAGGTCAAAAGGTCAGGTACTTCATAGTTCCTTTCTCAGCCTATTACATAGGCTCCCTTGCAAATCTAAAAATATTTACTTATTTATAGTATAGCATGGAATGGTGGATTTTTATAGTAAATTGTTGTGTTTTTATTTTTCAAAGTGATATACTGTAAGTAATTGGCAAGTTTTTGGAAACCATAAGGATTTATTGTTCTAAAATAATTGATTTTTTCCCTATCCGTAGTATACTGAAGTCACAACGAGTAAACAGTGGACCTGAGGGAACACTGTGGGGACTAAGTTATCTGCGGATGACTTAGTCCCTTTTTATTTTGAGGTATAATATGTCTAAACCATTCCAAACACATAATAAACAATTAAAAATCCTACGTTCAAGAAATCTAATTATAAAAGATGGATCTAAAAGCAAAAATCTATATTAATTCGTGAAAAACTATTACCAACTTATTAATGGATATAAAAATATATTCCGGATATAGTAAAACAAAACAACTAAAAAAAGTGATTACTTCAAAACTGGTACTACTTTTTTGAACAAATTTATGCTCTTTATGAGTTTGATAGAAATATTCGTCACATTTTTACTTAAATATATGTTAATATGTGAAAATTCTTTAAAAGGCAAAAATTGCGTATCACTTTTTCATCTGAGCATATTAAAGAACCCTTTCCATATTTAAATATTAATAATTTCCAAACAAAAAGCTTTGAAAAATCATCTAGTCTGATTGCGTTATTATCTGATGTAACTAAAAATAATACAGATGCAAAAACAGAACAGGTCCTTTTTATCATTACTTTCATAATCATAAGGAACTACCATTATGGGTGCTAGTAACTAAATTATCACTAGGACAAACATGTAATCTTTTTATAATCTCTCTTCAAAGATACAATCTTCTATTATAGATTCTATACAAAATGAATTTAAGCATAATTCAAATCAATACCATAGTTTTATCAGCTCTCATTACATTGACGATTTTGGCAAAGCTATCAATACTATAAAAAGCGTTTAGAAATATGTGTGCTCATGAGGGCAAAATCTATGACTATATTGCTAAAAATAAAAATGGCAAAGTTATATCTACTTCATTTTTATTTATCATCACCGCCTGCCTTTTTTTGGAAATGTATATAGTCTAATTTTGCTATTACGTTTTTTCTCTAAAAAGCATTACAAAGCTTTGATTCGACTAATAATATTGAAATTACTGATTTAGGAAGTGAACTTCCTCCTTCTATTTTTTTCTGAGGTAGTAAAACGTATGGGCTTTCCCTAAAGATTGGCAAACTTCACTAGATCAATATATCTAAAATAACTCTTCTAATTTATACATGTATTCTATTATGGAAATGAAAAGTACAACTGGGACTGATTCCGTTTATAAAATATTTCCTCAATACAAAGCACCCCCATCAAGGGAGTGCTTTTTATTGCTATATTATTCTTCCACATCCATGATGGCATTATGATACACATCTTGTACGTCGTCTAGGTCTTCCAACATATCTAGTACTCGTTGCATATTCACTGCATCATCACCCGGTTAATTCCATATTTGTATCTGGAACCATTGTGATTTGCGCCATATCTGTAGCGATAGATGCTTCTGCTAAAGCGGCTTCTACGGCATCGTAATCGTCTGGCAATGTATAGATAACGAATACATCGTCTTCTACTTTGATATCTTCTGCGCCAGCGTCAAGAGCCAATAATGTCAATGTTTCTTCATCATTGCCTTCTTGTGGAATTACGAATACCCTTTGCGTTTGAACATCCAGTTGACGGATCCACTTTCACCTAGGGTTGCCACCGCGTTTGGAGAACGCATGTCGTACATCAGCTGCGAGCACGGTTGCGGTTATCTGTCATCACTTCTACAAGGATGGCAGTCATGCGGACCGTATCCTTCATAAGTAATTTCTTCATAGTTGTTCGCATCCCCGCACCGGCACCTTTGTCGATGGCACGTTGATATTATCCTTAGGAATATTATTTTTCACGAGCTTTTTGTAACGCCAATTTCAAACGCATATTGCCGGTTGCATCTGTGCCACCCGACTTTTCACAGCTACTGTGATTTCACGGCTAATTTTTTTGTGGTAATTTTTGCTTTTAACGCATCATTTTTACCTTTTCTATGTTTAATATTTGACCATTTAGAATGTCCTGACATACTGTCCTCCTATTTATTCCACCACGCTTCGCCTCGCAAGCGGTCTAATATAATTGATACGGCGCTACGAACTGAAAGATGATTGTACTCACCATGTCCGTAGATGGGTTCTAAGATATAATCGAAATCTTCCATTGTTTCCTTCGTCATACCATACCCCGTTCCAAATAATACTACCACAGGACGGCTCTCACTTTCAAGTGATTTACGGAGCGACGCATAGGTAATCGTATTATCATAGGTCCTCGCATCCGTGGTACACACGATGGGCGCCTGTCCGTCTAGTTCCGTCACCATATCGATGGCTTGTCCAATGGAATTGACTAGCTCCACATGTTTGAAAGCATCCTTTCGATCCGGATTGTAGGTACTGCCAAATCCCGTTTTCCAATGACTCATGACAGTTTCTGCTAATTCACGCTGGCTCGGTACATTGTGAATGATGAAATACCGTTCCACATCGTAGGTTGTAGATGCCCTGGCAATATCATGGATATCGTAGTTCGTGATGGCCGTTGTGATCACTCTCACCATGTTTATTCATAATGGGATAATGAACGAGGCCAATATATAAATTTGCCATTTATTTCCTCTTTTCCTCTATGAAAGTAGGCTGTTCTACCAATTTTGAAAGTATTTGTTGTTCCTCTTCAGAAGTAACTCTATCTAGTAATCGTTTCAGAGCCTTAATTTCATCTACGGTTAGTTCTCGTTGCAACAAATCATTACGAAGTAAAGCTGTCCGTTTCAATGACTCTTCGAGTCGCCATTCTGCAATGTTTTTATGATGCCCACTTAGCAATATATCTGGCACCACCATGCCTCTGTATTCTTGGGGTTTCGTATATTGTGGACACTCAAGTACAGGATGATAAAAGGAATCTTCTATAGCTCCCGATGTGGCTCCTAATACACCAGGAATCATGCGAGCCACTGCATCGGCTACCACCATAGCGGGTAATTCACCGCCCGTCAACACATAGTCACCGATGGATATAGTTTCATCCACTAAGTGTTCTTCCACTCGGTAATCTACCCCTTCGTAGTGTCCACAGACAATGACAAGTTGATCGTAGGTGGCCAGTTCCCTTGCTTTTTCTTGCGTAAACGGTGTCCCAGTAGGCCCCATAAACACAACATGGCCTTTATGATTTGCCTTTGTACGACGATGTTCTTCTATAGGCATCTGCAACACATGTTCTACAGCCTCAAAGAGAGGAGGTGCTTTCATGAGCATGCCAGCGCCACCGCCATAAGGAGTATCGTCCACTTGACCATGCTTACTATGAGAAAATTCCCTTGGGTTTGTCACTTTCATCTCCAATCGATTTGCCTGTAAGGCACGTTTGATGATGGAATGTGTAAAAAAGCATCAAAAAAACTCTGGGAATAACGATATAATATCTATTTTCATAAAAGTTGCACTCCTTTCTAGTTAATTCAATACTGTATAACAAATTAATTCTAATCAGACTTATGCTACTTATTTATAAAGTGTAACGATGTACTACCAATCTATCTATAGATACTCTAGTATAATTAACATCGATGTATTGATAACATCGTGTTATACATAAATTCCAACTAATAGACATAGTTTCTTACATGTTAATTATACTATTTGTCACCGTCATGTGAGATAACAATTGATCTGTTTCATCAAAAATAGAAATAGTCCACACATGGTTCCGTCCACCTTTGTGCAGTAATTGGCCTCGTGCTACTACATAGCCCTCACATCGTTTCGATTTCACATGATTAGCCGTCACCGATTGACCTACCGCTACTCGTTGTTTGATAGGTTCTGAACCCTGTGCCACTTTCACTAGGGCGCCGTCATTTCTTGCGCCAATAACGCATTGGATGCCATGCCTGCCAATGCTTCTCCATAGGCAAGGTACACGCCACCGTTGACGAATCCAAAGGGTTGTGCATGAAATGGTGAAAGTTTCATAGTACTTTGAAAGGCTTGCCCCGCACAGTGGAATGTCTCTATCTGTAATTGTTCTAATAAAGAGGCTGTTGTTTCTTTCATACTATGTCCTTTCCATATACTTATATATAGTACACCTAATTTAGTTTAGGATACTGCAAAATAACGTTATATAAGAATCTGCTGTATAAGGGTTTGTCGCAATATTTTTCCCCATGCTATTTTTCGGCAATGCATCATAATATACAATACGCTTCGGCACTTTATACTTCGCTAAACGACTCAGTAGATATTGTAATATATCTTCTTCGGAACAATTTGTCACCACGCACAAGACAGGCACCTGTCCCCATTTAGGATCCGATACAGGGATGACGGCACATTCCAGAATACCGTCCATTCCGTATAGGACGTCCTCGATTTCCTTAGGATAAATATTCTCGCCCCCAGAAATGATGATGTCTTTTCTGCGGTTCAAAAGATATAAAAAAATCCATCGTCATCTACGTAGCCAATGTCATCTGTATTGAAAGCGCCTTGAATCGGCTCCTTATTAAGGTATCCTTTCATCAGCATCGGCGATGAAAGCCACACTTCACCTACACCTTCTTCATCGGGATTGCGAATGTCAATAGTAACACCTTCTAAAGGATATCCTACTGAGGATAATTTATTTGGATAGTCCTGAACACTGAAAGTCGTACTTTGCGCAAAAGTCTCCGACATGCCATACGTCTTATAGACCGGTAAATTTCGTTGTACGCACTCTTGTAATAGTGGCATAGGAATGAACTCACCACCTAATAAGATAGCCCGTAAAGTTGGTGATTGTATTCGTTCTACTATGCGTTGTAACACAGTCGGCACCAAGGATACCATAGTGACTTCTTCCGTTTCAATGCCTCTAGTACGACTTGTTCCGAGAATTTTTCACGAATCGTCGCTCTTGTACCATTATACAAGGTACGTAAAATAATAGATAAGCCACTCACATGGAACATAGGGAGCACCACAAGCCAATTGTCAACTTCCTCCACGCCAAGCACATCAGCGGAGGCTTTCACATGAGCCTCAATCTGTGACCATCGCACAGGGACCGATTTAAATTTCCCCGTTGTAGCACTAGTGTTAATAATACAAAATACTGTTTCATCGGATGGATTCCATATTAGATTGGTATTACCATCTACAGAATCTTCAACATCACCTAGATGGCAACAGCCATTTGTAAAGGAGTCCTTGCTAGGATTTTCTTCATTACTTGTTGTGATAGATACACGATATACACCATTAGTACTATCACCTTTGAAATCTCCGTCAATATGTATAGGAGAACTATCCTGAAATCAGTATCTATGCATGTAGAAAAACACAAGTACTGTCGGTCTTCTCAGTAAGTCCACACGTAGAAAAAGCACAAGTACTGCCGATCCTCTTGATTATGGCTATACTCATAACTAGATACATCTGTGATTTCTATGTCACAGGTTCCCATCTGTGTTCGCAATACCTGCGCCATTTTTTTCCGACACTAACAAGGTCCGAACTCCAGTACTTTCCATTTTGCTCTGTCACTTCTCGCTCAGTCAGATTCGTATTCAGCAATACTGTTTCTACGCCCAATACAGATAGAGCAAATATGTGTATCGCCATAGATACAGAGTTTTTCTGCCCATAAAGCAATACGACTCTCCCCTCGAAGATGAGGAGCGAGTCGTTTTTGCTGTAGCTATTGTTACAGTCAACACATCTCCATAGGTAAGTTCGTTTAAGAAGTACTTATCTCTATGTGTCTGTGCCCGTTCATATAACCACTTCATAACCTAAGCCATTAAGGAATTTAGGGAATTTTTTTGAAATCAGGTTTACGTTTTTCTTTAAAATGCATCGCGACCTTCTTTACCTTCGTCCGTTGTGTAGAACAATAAAGTCGCATCCCCTGCAAATTGTTGTAAACCACTAAAACCATCTGTATCCGCATTGAAAGGACGCTTTCAAGAAACGAAGTGCTATTGGAGATAATTGAAGAATTTCTTCACACCATTTCACTGTTTCTGCTTCTAATTGATCAAATGGAACCACAGTGTTCACAAGACCCATGTCTAATGCTTCTTTTCGCAGAATATTGACGGCATAAGAACCAGATTTCACGAGCTTTTTTATGGCCTACTAAACGAGCTAAGTAACCAGAGACCGTAACCAAAGATCGAAGGAACCTCACACGAGGGCCTGTTTGACCAAATTTTGCATTTTTCAGACGCGATGGAAAGGTCACACACGATGTGTAATACATGACCACCACCAATAGCAAAACCGTTAACCATTGCGATAACAGGTTTTGGAGTAATGCGGATTAAATGTTGCAAATCCAACACGTTTAAACGAGGAATTTTGTCATCCCCCACATAACCGCCATCACCGCGAACACGTTGGTCACCACCGGAGCAGAACGCTTCTTTATCTTCTCCTTGGCCATGATTAGCACCAGTCAAGATAATAACGCCTACTTCTGCATCTTCACGAGCAATAGTGAAAGCATCAATTAACTCCATAACCGTTTTAGGACGGAACGCATTGCGAACTTCCGTACGATTAATCGTAATTTTAGCAATCCCATTATATGTTTCATAAATTACATCTTCGTAATTACGATCTAATACTTTCCAATCGAATTGACTCATAGTTACCTCCAAAATGATTAGCTATTGTCTATACACTCTACAGAGTATTATACCAAAAATACAGTAAAATTTATAGCATATCTACATACTTGGTACAGCTCGATGTGCCATAGCCACGGCTATCTCATCTAAATGGAGTACACCAACCCCTAAATAGATAGCTACACTTAAATGTTCTTGACTTCGTGCAATCCCTACTTTTCCACCTACATTGAGACCAACGCATTTATTTTTTTCAACTGCTCTAAGGCTTGCGCTGTAGCATCCCACAACGGCTCCCTTGCTGACATGGTCATCTTGAATCAATCCTTGTCGATCCGTCGCTACCACAGCCTCGTTCGATGATTTTTGGGAATAATCTCTGTGAAAGTTCCTCCAAAATCTACGGCACAACTACGAATCCCTAGAGTTTCAAACTCTTTTCCGTAATGCCATCTCTTCGGCACGACTTTTCAGAGATAGCCACATGCAATGCAAAGACGCCCAACACCAATACTTGTTTTTCCATACCCTATGTCTCCTGTTAAGAACTTTATATATTCTTAAGTATACCGTATATGAAGTCATGTTTCCATATTATTTTTACCAGTATTTTTAGATTATATATTTTATGGACAAGCACTACTCCCCCATCTTATAGATATTAAACAAAATAGCTGTACAAGATTCACTTCTTGCACAGCTATTCAAGAGACATCGTAAATAATAGAATAGGACATAAAGGATAGTATCACCAAGTAACTCTGTTATACATATGCGTTACTTTAGAACACATTACAGTTAGCTACCTACAGCGTTCACCATAGAACGAACATATTCATAAAGTTTTTCTTCTCCTTAGGACCCCACTCTCCAATTTGTTTCACAATAGCACTACCTACGATGGCACCATCAGAGACATTCGCCATCGCCTTCGCTTGGTCCGGTGTGGAAATACCAAAGCCTACAGCTACGGGAATGTCTGTATATTGACGGATTTGTTGCACAATGCTAGCGATATCTGTTTTGATGTCACTGCGCATGCCTGTCACACCAAGAGAAGATACACAGTACACGAAACCTTCTGCCTCTGTCGCAATGTCTTTAATACGTCGTTCTGACGTAGGGGCAATCAAAGAAATCACGGAAACACCATGAGCCTTTGCTTGGTGGGCTAATTCCTGTTTTTCCTCAAATGGACAATCTGGGTACGATAACCCCTTGACTCCCACTTCTTCGCAGCTGTTTCATGAAACTTTCAACACCGTACACATAGATAGGATTCAGATAGGTCATGAACACAAGAGGAATTGTCAGCGCATCATCACCAGTGCGAAGCGTTGGACCATCTCGAAAAATGTCATCCGTTGTAACACCTGTGGATAGAGCACGCTCACTAGCCGCTTGAATCACAGGCCCTTCTGCGACAGGATCGGAAAACGGTATACCGATTTCAATCAAGCTCGCCCCCGCCTTCGCCATGGTGCGAATGTATTTTTCTGTTGTTCCGATCCCTTGGTCACCTGCAGTGATAAAAGGGATAAATGCTTTCTTAGTGAAAGCCTGTGCTATAGTTATGTTATTCATGTAAATTCACCCCTCTGTATCTTGCCATGGCAGCTACGTCTTTATCGCCTCGTCCAGATAAGCAAATAATGATACTCTCCTCAGAACTCAATGTTGGTGCCAACCGTAATGCATGAGCCACAGCATGAGCACTTTCAATGGTCTGGAATAATGCCTTCTGTACGGGATAGATACTCGAAGGCATCCACCGCTTCATCATCAGTGATAGGCACATATTGCGCACGACCACTATCGCGCAAATGGGCATGCTCTGGTCCAATACCTGGATAGTCCAACCCTGCAGAAATGGAATAGACCGGCGCAATTTGGCCGTAGGAGTTTTGGCAGAAATAGGATTTCATGCCATGGAAAATCCCTACAGTACCTTTCGTCATGGTCGCCGCATGTTCCTCCGTATCCACTCCTTTGCCAGCCGCTTCACAGCCGATAAGTTGTACCCCTTCATCAGGAATGAAATGGTAGAACATACCGATAGCATTACTGCCACCACCTACGCAAGCTAACACTGCCGCAGGTAGCTTGCCTTCTTTTTCTAGAATTTGTTCTCTTGCTTCCCGACTGATGATGGACTGAAAATCACGTACCATCATAGGGAATGGATGGGCACCCATGACAGATCCCAATACGTAGTGCGTATCTGCAATCCGATTTGTCCATTCCCGCATCGCTTCGGACACTGCATCTTTTAAAGTGCTCGTACCAGACGTAACAGGATGTACCTTGGCCCCTAATAGTTCCATACGATACACATTAAGAGCTTGTCGTTCGCAGTCTTCTTGACCCATGAAGATTTCACATTCCATGCCCATCAAGGTTGCCACTGTTGCGGTAGCCACTCCATGTTGGCCCGCTCCCGTTTCGGCAATGACTCTTGTTTTCCCCATCCGTTTCGCTAATAGCATTTGCCCTAGCACATTATTCAATTTATGAGATCCCGTATGATTTAAGTCTTCTCGCTTCAAGTAAATCTTAGCGCCCCCTAAATCCTTTTGTCATTTTCTCTGCATAATATAACAAAGAAGGGCGACCTGTATAGGATACATGCGGTCTTCTAACTCTCTGATAAAAACCCGGATCCTTCTTATATGTTTCATAGGCTTCTTCTAGTTCAATGATAGCATTCATTAACGTTTCTGGCATGAATTGTCCACCAAAGTCACCAAAATAGCCTATGGCGATGTGTTGTCATTTTATATCTCCTCATCTATTTATTACTGTCTTAACGATCTGTGTCATCGTTTTTCATTTTTTTAGCATCTATTTGTTACTGTCTTAATAATCTGTGCCATAGCTTTCATTTTTTAGCATCTTTTTTTGTCCATTTGTCTCTAGACTACTACTCATGTCGAGTCCAAAGGGCTGTAGTCGTCGAATGGCACGTGCTACATTGTGTAATCCCTATACCGCCCTGCTAGGGTAATATGGAACCTCTACATCTTCTAGCAATGACCAATCCATGGTCTTACCCGTGCCTCCACGTTCTTCCTTAGAGTAGGCATCAACCACCAGTCCATCAATAAGCGCTTGTTCCCATGGCAAAATATCTTCTTTACTTTGCACCTGTATGGCTTTCCATATCTTAACGGATTCTAATTCTTGTTCCCGTAATTGATTCCGTAATGTTTCAATATAGTCTATGGTTTCATCTCCATGTAATTGCACTACTGAAAGTGGCACTGCTCTAACAATCTCTACAATAGTAGGTATCGTTTCATTTACAAACACACCTACCGGTGAGCTGGAGCTATCACCACTTGTAGTTGTTAAGCTCTCTTGCAAACTTCTTGCAATGGATTGGGCTTGTTCTACCGTCACTTGTCGCTTACTCGGTGCAAAGACAAAGCCTACATAGTCTGGTTTTTGTATCCACTAAGACGGGAACTGTATCTTCTTGGGTTATGCCACAGAATTTTATTTTAGGCTGATAGTTCTGTTCTATCAATTCTCTATTATTAGTACTATAGGCGAAACGTTTCGGTCTGATTTGGCCCCATACAATTCAGCTAGCTTAGACACTTTATCTGTGGCTCTCATGAAACTTTCACCCATAAGGGCAGAGCATGAATCTTGTTCTCTCGCAAACGTTGGATATCTGTTGCTGTATCTAGGCCACTTTCAGAAACAAAAATTACAGAATCATCCACTAAGTTGCGTAGGCAGAATGCTATTGTTCACGTCCACTGTGAAATCTTTTTAAATTCGATTATTCACTCCAATGATGCGGGCCCCTATATTCACGGCTCGCAATACTTCCTGTTTCATCGTGAGCCTCCACTAAACAGGATAGACCCTAAGCTATCTGCTAGTTTGTAGAAAGCATCTCATCGTCTCATCATCCAAGATAGCAGAATCAGCAATATAGCCGAGGCGCCCCATAGTTTTGCTTCATAGATTTGGTATGCATCAATGATGAAGTCCTTCCGAAGTACGGGAATGTGTACAGTTGCTGCGATGTCTTGTAAATACCGGGGACTCCCTAAAAAGAACTCTGGCTCCGTCAATACGGAAATGGCGGTTGCCCCCGCCATTTCATAGTCCTTCGCAATGTCTAAATAAGGAAAGTCTTCTGCAATCACCCCTTTGGATGGAGAAGCTTTTTCACTTCACATATAAAATTAAAATCTAACTCTTGTAATGCATGTTCAAAGAGAAAATCCTTGCCTATAGGCATGCTTTCTACTCGCTGTTGCAACTCTGAAAAGGATAGCTTTTCTTTTGCTTCCTTGACACGTTTTTCAGTAGCCGCAACTATTCTATCTAATATCATATAGGTATCTCTATTTCTATCCTACTATCAAGCATTCTGTGATGCTTTCACAAATTTTACAAGCGCCTCTGCTCCCGCACCTGAATACAGTAATTCTTCTACTATTTTAAACGCTGTTTCTAAGGTTACCTCTCCATCTTTAGCCAAGTAGTACACCATGCCCGCATTAAGTATCATTGCTGTAGCTCGGCCACTTCTATCTTTACCTTCTAGTAAAGTGCGTGTAATCTCAGCATTCACCTGTGCATCACCACCCACCAATTCATCTGCTGTAGCATAGGCAAAGCCGTAATCCTTAGGATCTAATTCATAGGTCTTGAACGTGCCATGGTCAATTTCACACACTGTGGTTGTCCCTGTGGCAGTAATTTCATCAAGTCCGTCACTACCATATACGACGGCACCTCGATGAACACCTAAGTTCGACAAGACCTGTGCTAATGGTTCCACTAAGGACCGATCGTACACACCCATCAGCTCTACCGTGGCACCGGCTGGATTCGCTAAAGGTCCTAAGATATTAAATACCGTTCTGACCCCCATAGCTTTTCGCACAGGACCCGCATATTTCTATAGCTTCGTGGTATACAGGCGCAAACATAAAGCAAATATTTGCTTCCTCTAAAACTTTTCTATTTTGCTCTCCATTCAGTTCTAGTTTCACGCCCAGTGCTTCTAGCACATCAGCAGCACCACATTTACTAGACACGCCATGGTTACCGTGTTTAGTGATAGGGATGCCCGCTGCAGCTAATAGGATAGCAGATGTGGTAGAAATGTTGAAAGTACTACTACCATCTCCACCGGTCCCTACGATTTCTACCACAGTATTGTCATGTGGTACGGAACCAGCTTTTTCTCGCATCACTTCCGCAAAGGCTGTAATCTCTGTGACACTAGGTCCCTTTGCTTGCAAACCTCCCAAAAAGGCTGCCATAGGCACTTCCTGCACCTCGCCACTCATCATAGCGTTCATGGTTGCTTTTGCCACTTCATACGGCATATCTTGCCCCTCTGTGACGAGGCGTATTGCTTGTTGTATCATGTATATTTCCTCCTATACACTCATTTCCTACTGTATGGAATCGAGTTAATTGCTATGCCTAAATAATTACTCTGAATGTGATATATCTGTATTTTTAAAACCCTAGGTAAATAAGTTATTTTACTCTAATATTTTTATCTCATAGTCAATCAACTACTTAATGTTGTGGTGTTCCAAGAAATTCTTTACCATTTGCGTTCCCTGTGGTGTCAAAATGGATTCTGGATGGAATTGCACACCGTACATCGGATGCGTTCTATGTTCCATAGCCATAATTTCTCCATCTGCTGTGCGAGCTGTCACCACCAGTTCATCTCCTAAGGGTATCTTCTAGCACTGCTAAGGAATGATACCGCGCTACGGGGAACTCTTCTGGGATGTCTTTCCATAATATAGATGGGTAACATTGGGTCGCCACGCTTTGCTTACCATGCATCACTTCTTTCGCATATCCCACAGTGGCTCCGAACACTTCACCCATCGCCTGATGCCCCAAGCAAATGCCTAAGATGGGAAACTCGCCTTGACATGTTTCGAGCAACTCTTCATACACCCCTGCATCCTTTGGTCGTCCCGTTCCCGGTGAAAGGATCACACACTCTGGTGAAAGTTCTTGAATTTCTTTCACTGTCATTTCATCACTGCGGATGACTTTAATATCTTTCACTAGCGAACCAATGAGTTGATAAATATTGAAAGAAAAACTATCGTAATGATCGATGAGTAATACCATATTACACCTCCTGTGCCAATGTGATGGCTGTCACCATAGATTGTGCTTTGTGGATAGTTTCGTTGTATTCATTCATAGGCACACTATCTCGCACAATGCCACCGCCTGACCGAACAAAGACTCTGCCCTCTTTTGCCATCGCCATGCGGATGCCGATACACACATCCATATTGCCAGAAAAATCCAAGTATCCTACGGCACCACCGTAAACGCCACGAGGGCTTTTTTCTAATTCTTGTAAAATCTGAATAGCACGAATCTTAGGAGCTCCCGACAAAGTTCCCGCCGGCAAAGTAGCGCCAATAGCATCTAAAGCATCAAACTCTTCTCGTAAGGTTCCTTTCACGGTACTTGTTAAATGAATAACATGAGAAAATCGTTGTAGTTGATGTAAGGCTTCTACATGAACGGATCCAAACTCACAGATTTTACCAATATCATTACGCCCTAAATCGACAAGCATATTATGTTCCGCTAGTTCTTTTTCGTCCTGACTTAGCTTAGCCTCTTGCGCTCTATCTTCCTCTTCATTCTTGCCCCGTGGCAAAGTGCCTGCAATAGGGAATGTGTAGACGCTTCTATCTTGTAATTTCACCAGTGTTTCTGGAGAGGCCCCAGTTAATTCCACAGACTTACCACTCATATAGAACATATACGGAGATGGGTTCATCGTTCTTAATACACGGTATGCATTGAGCAAACTTCCCTTGAACTTCGCCTCTCGACGGTTCGATACGACCGCTTGGAAAATATCTCCTTCTGTGATGTAATGTTGCGTTTTTCGGACTACTTCTTGGTATTCCTCAGAAGTAAACTCAGAAGTAAATTCACTTGTTAGTACGCCACGTTCGATATTAGCTTCTTCGCCATCTTTCACCAAGTCTGCTAAGGCTTGTAATTCCAGTTGGGTCCGCTCATAATTGCGCTCTATATCGTCTGTGCGCACATGACCAATGATATAGATTTTATTTTTGTAATGGTCAAAGGCAATCACTTTATCGAAGAGCATAAGGTCTACATCATTAACCATGCTCGTATCTGTATCACTAATATGTTGATCTAAGGTTGGTTCTATATAACGAATGTATTCATAGGCGAAGTATCCCACAAATCCACCTGTAAAAGTTGGCAACTCTTCTACTCTAGGACTTTTATATTGCCCCAAGATATTTCGAATTTCTTCCGTCGGGTTATGACATGTGAATGTTCGTGTCATATCTCCTTTGATCGTCATCATATGGTTTTTACATGTTACTTCTAACAAGGGATTGTAACCTAGGAAAGAATATCTCCCCCAGTGATGGGTGTTATCTGCACTTTCCAATAAGAATGTGTGAGCACTCACCTTTTTAATGCTTTCAGTACAGAAATAGGTGTGCGAATATCCGATAATAATTCCACGTAAACCGGTACAATGTCGTACCCTTGTCCCTAATTGTTTTACACTTTCTAATGATGGTTTCATAAATCCTCACGCAATAAAAAAACTCGCCCTAGACTATACGTCAAGGACGAGTTCATATACTAAATACACTGCACGAATGCGCAGAAAGATTCATATAAATCGCGGTACCACCTTGTTTGAATGCATGCATTCCCCTTTGCAGGATACTATCATATCCCTCACGATTAACGCTCATGACACGTTATGCTATACTAGGACGAAATGTCCGTTCCCCATACCCTCGGTGGTCCATTTAATAGACTGCGTTCTGCGGGGCTCTCAGCTACCCCCACTCTCTGGAAGTGCACGTTCTATTTTTATCTCCACCTCATCGGTTTATTAGGCGAGTATTAAATTATGTAACTATACTAACACAACAAAAAAACATTTGTCTACTATATATTGACAATATACTTGTTTTAATATAGGAAATAGCAATTTATATTTTTTTGCTCACACTAGTACGTCATATAGCAGAACGCTAATATACACTGAATATGTATGTTATATAACTTCTTGCAACACACTGACTTTCACCTGTCGAGCGCCGATGCTTGTCCCAATGTGCCAAAGGTCAAACAATTCCCAAACACATGTCCACAGGTGCGCGTCATCTGCCCTAATTGTCCCATAGACATGGTTATCCGTGGCAACTGTGGATACCGTTCCGTTAACTCTTTTGTCAATTGTAATACTGAAAGTACATCATCATTTGTACTTGGCATGAGCGCAAACTTAATCACTTGTGCATCCACAGATACCATGCGTTCTGCGTAGACATGTAATGTTTCTATATCTGGCGTACTTTGAAAGTTATGATAACTCATTACCGTTTGTATCCCTTGATGATGGGCTTGCTTCATGACACTACCAATTTCCTCTGTGTAGGCAAATAATTCTACATCGATGGCTTGCACCAAGTCTTGATTCACAATCGCTTGTAATAGTTTGATGTAATTATCACTACATAACGGCGTTTCTCCACCTTCACCTATCGTTCGCCATGTAAACAACACAGGCATATCTACAAATTTGGAATGCACTTCCTCGACGAATGTTACTATTGTTGGTATGTACTCATCTTCAGATATATTGGAACACTTCATCCACATATCTGGGCGCAATTCGATGAGGTCCACCTTTGCTTTCACTGCCTCTTGCACCTGTGAAAGTATATCTTTTACTGTCGGTCCTACAATAGGAACGCAAATAGCACATCGTTCTCCTTGTATAGGCCCCTTGTGTCTTTTATTTTCATAGTATTCCGCTCCTAATTATTATCTATACATATACACAGTCATTTATTACTGCCATTATTTATTTTTCACTGTCAAAGAATATGACATCAAGTATATCGAATCATCCTTACCAAATCGTTCGTAATACTCACTATGTATTGTAACTATAGATTCTATAAAATAACATTTACCAATACCTTATGACTAAGTTATCTTTACACATATGTATAGCTACTACTATACCACATAAGCACAACTACAATAAAAGCCAAATCACGATGAGCATTCATTCATGATTTGGCTAATACAAATATTCTATCCCTATGTGCACATCATATTCAGTACTATATAAACATGATACACTTGCACTATTACTAAAATACCTATTGCTCTGCTTTAGGTTCAGGTGGTGCCGTTTTTCACAATAAACGCAAGGGCAATCACATGACCGATCCACACGGCTCCCCATAACATACAATGCCACCGGCATATTGCGCATGCTATAAGCCCCAATACCTAATAAAATCGACACGGACACTAAAATATTAATCTTAGTGCGCAGTGGCATGCCACTTTTATTTTTAAACGGCTCTACGTAATTTGCATAGAGCTTAGAATTTACAAACTTCTCATGGAATCGTTTAGAACCTCTAGCAAAACAAAAATACGGCGAATAAATAAAAACGGCACCGTTGGCAATAAAGGTAATACAATTCCCAACGACCCTAAGCCAAAGCTAATAGCACCTAATACAATCCAAACATAACGAATCACACCCGTTGATTCTTGTACTTCTTTTTGTTACTGTTTCTTTCACTTGTCACCCCCTATATAAGAATATATTCTGATATGTTTACTCCATATTTAAAAATTTTTGGAATATCCTCTTTGCTTATACTTTCAACCTCAAAAATCCAAAGGAATATTCAGTTTTTTTATTTTTCATCAAATATTTTAGAAATTTTATATGTTTCAGTTTCATCAAACTTAAATTCTGTTAAAAAAACTTGACGTCGCCATAAATACCGCCTTCTTGTATCTTACGATTCATTACTATTTCAAAAATACATCAGAATGCAAATTTCTCTATATTTTTGGCATAAGATTGCATTCCAATGCAATCTTTATCTAAAAATAAATTGTTTTTTTGCATTCCAATGTAATTTTCATGCTATAATAGACAATCTTTGCTTCTCAATGTAATCTTTTATCGCAATGTAGTCATTGTATCTCAATCTAATTTTAGATACGCTGCGAATATTCCTTACCTCTAGATAGATTACAGTCCTACACTGCTATACTGTTGCACAGAACATGGTAATAGAGGATAGCTAACTTGTATCGTTAACTATCCTCTATGGTACATCATTATATACTGAAATCTAGTCTACGTTCTGTGGTAGTCATACATAGACAATAGCCTACATCTATAAGATTTTTTATTCCTTTATATTAGAACTTGTACGTACCTTGGATACGAGTGTAGTTACCTAATTTAAAGTTTTTCTCCACCGTATAATGTATCACGTTGTCCAATACCTTCAGCATCAGAATGTGTAGAATGCCTCTATCAAGAAATCTTTTGCGGTACGTAACCGCCACCCAATGTAAAGCTACGGATACCATCTAAGTAACGATCTGGAACAGCGCCTGTGCCATTACCACCTAAGAAGGAACCATGTGCGAAGTATTTGTAATCGATGAAAGCATTCCAGACTACCGGGACGATAGTAATCTGATTTACCTACATCAAAAGCGAATTGTCCAGAAGTGTGGAGTACCGCCTTGACGATGTCCTAAGATTTCAAATTGTGGTTTCTCTTCAGGGTTTGTAATATTAGCGAATGTTTTTGCCTACTGTGGATTCATAAATGCTTCCCACCATTCATGAAACGACCAAAGTCTGTTCTATTTTGACCGTAGTCGAAGGATACAGACGTTTTGTCTCCAATTTGGTATTTCAAACCAATACCGAATACATTCGCTAAACGATTAAATGTTTTTAGATTCTGTACCAGTACCATTTGCATAGTTCACAGTGTGATTTTGGTTGCCCATAGAACGTAAGTACCACGCAGAGACACCTAATTTATTGGATACTTGTTGACGATATTGGATAAAGCCAGCACGTTTCATAGCGAGGAATCACATCACGTTGGATGATAACACCTTCTGTTGGAATCACTTTACCAGTTGCATTGCCTAGAGCTTCACGTGGAAGTTTACTGTAGTGGTCGGCGCGTTCTAGTACAGAGTTTACTTTTTTTGAAGAAGTTTACTAACAATTTAGGGATATGGTTTAGATCCTGTCACATTCAAAGTATCATCTGTCAAAAATATTCATTTTCGATGATTTTTCTCTTTGAGAGTTTCGATTTGTTTTTCATCGAATGTGTATACACCATTACCATCAGCAGTATGAGCTGTACCATGAGTATTTTTTGTGGTACTTCTCTATCTGCTGTTGTTTTATACGCAGCGACAATGGCATCTTTATTAGCATCGAACCATTTAGAAATGTATTCTCTACCGCCGTCTTTTAGTAAATCTTCATTAGTGAGTGTCACTTTGAAAAGATCTAAACGGCTATCAATACCATTATTTTTTTACCATCGTTAGGAGTTACGTCCAAGGTGCGTGGAACATTTGGTGTTTCTCCTACTTTTACTTTGATCGTGTTAGAACCATAATAATCTTCTGGATCTGGCTCTTCTCTATAAATTGGTTCTGACCATAAGGTATCAAACTTCAATGCAGGTATTTCAAGAATCAATTTATTCTTATCGCTGTTGAAGTCCGCACTATAGGCTTTTGCTTGCCAATTCTTGCATGTGTTTTACTACTTCGAATTGTTTTTTTCTACAAATGGTTTGCAATTTCATCTTTTACTGTTTTTCAGTATTTGCCAATATTTTTTTCTAGGGCTTCTTTTTCGCTTTATCATCAGCCATGTAGCAAGACGCAAGTTTTCATATAATGGTTTTAATTTAGCACGTTCAGCGTCAAGCTCTTTTTCTAACTCATCTTTTTTAGTTTCTAATGCTTCTTTTTCAGGACCATCTTCTGCGAGCATAATAGGCTTCAGAAGCTTCATCATATTTAGTACTTATCTCTTCTACTTTTGCATTGACTACTTCGATTTGGTCATTGATAGGTTTTGACGTTGCTTCAATATGAGCTTCTGTTCTTTGCAATTTCTGCTTTTTATAGTTGTACCAGCGACTGTAATTTTATCTTGACCCGACTTCGATTGCTTTTTCTTCAGCATCTTTAATTTCTTTCAATTGGTTATAGAATCCAACTGTATTAACAGATGTATCTGTGGTAATTGCTTTATAAGCATTTAAGTCTGCACCTAAGAATTCACCTACCATTGGAGCACGCTTAAATCCACTATACAATGCATGAGTATATGCAGAATCTGTTACACCTGTACTATGTTCAAAAATCACCATAGCCCACACGTACTTGTTTTATTATCTTCTGTCCAAACAGCACGAACACCGTCATACTCTTTGCCGAACCAATAACTTGTCACCCCCATAGGTTCTGTCATGCGACCCGCTGTTAAATCCCATTTATTGGTATGTTTAGTTACTGTCGCTTCATCAATACGTTGGTGATTGAATCCTTTTGTCACTTTTACTTGGTGATCAGTATCTACACCTTGTTGGCCACTTGCACTAGCGACAACCCCGTACATCCACATCTTTACCAATACGAGCATCTACACCCGCACGAACTCGAGATGTAAATCCATGATTATCTGCATCGCGAAGGTTTTCTACAGCATCGTCTTCTACATAGCTTGTAGCTGTGACGCTGACTAGTTGGACGGTCAAATCCTAAATGGCTATCCCAACGACTTCTGTAATCTCCAACAAAAAGTAACACCTTCTGGTTTATGTTCATCGAAATCACGATGAATGAAAGTATCCATTGGGTCGATTACTCGTGTTTTTACTTCTACTGTAGCCGTTTTTGGTTGATCACTACCTGTATTGGCATCGCTACCAAATTTTAAGTTAATGCCCATACGGAATTGACGAGTAGACAGAGCACGATCATCATCACGATGGTCGAAAATATTATTGATACCGAAGTACACACGGGAATCTTTGTTGATTTTCTTTTGAACAATCATATTCCATATGCCGTATGTTTTACTTTCATACATGTCACTAGTACGACGGTCAGATCCGGAATAGGAAATTTCAGACTTCCCTTCAATTTTCTTAGCTTCTTTCGTTACTGGATCAAGTACAATAGCTTTTGTAATCGGATCTCTTTCATAGGCTGTACCAGATATCATATATCCGCCACCACCAGATACAGAGTTACTATCTAACATATTGATGTAGTAATCACTCCAAAGGCTACCAGACCAACCTGTTTTTCATCTTCGTAATCCACGCCGATGCCAATTTTGTGAGTCGGTTTATCTAATAATTGACGTGGCATATCTGGATTGCTCTTATTGATGGCATGTAAATAGGTATAGCCTAAACGAGCTTTCCATTTGTTGGAAAGTTTTTTGTTTTAATTCCCATTCAACACCGGTAATCTCTGCTTTACCAATATTTTTAAAGCTGTAAATCATATCTGGTGCATATAAGAATTTATATACCCCACGTTCTGTATTTTCATTTAAATCTGTATGGAAGTCTAAAATATGTCCTGTATTATAGGCAGTAATATAGTTATCAATATTATTTCTGAATACAGTCAATTTACTGTAGGTGTTTTTTTGTTTTCACCTTCAATGGATACGTCAAAGTTAATGGATTTTTCAGGTTTTAGATTAGGGTTACCTTGCCAATACCAACCAAGACGAGCTTCACCACCATTTAAACTAAATGCCGTAATATGGGATGGGAACATTTGCCAGTTATAGAATAATTCACCCATACCCGGTTCAACATAGCTACTACCCACGTTAGCTTTCAAACGGCGATGTGTATTGCCATTCAAGTTGTGCGTTACACCCATATTGAAAGATAGATTAGACCCGAACAAGTGCTATGATCAAAACGAGCGATTGGCGATAAGATTGTGTTCTTATTCAATTGCCATGTATCTTGTACAAATAGGTATTGTTTATTAATAGAGCCCTGAACCAACTGTTTGTTTTATTAATGCGTTTGTTAGCTTCTTCTTTAAAGTTAGCCCCATTTAGCTTAATAATTTTACTTAATTTAGGATTAACAGTATTATCGTAATAATACAATGGTAACTTTTCTACATCGGAGCTATAAATTTTATCTCGCCAACTGCTTGCAGTCGCATTATTTTTCGTCAATGACGGCCTTTATTTTCGGCCATTAATGTCGCACCAAACTCCATATATTTGGCATAGGCTTCAGGATATTTTTTTCTTTAATGTATTAGCTGTAGTACCACTAATCCAAGTTTGAGAGTTAGACGGATCACCTTCGGTTAATTTTTTTCTTTTATAATTCAAGAAATCTTCATAGGTAAAACTCAGGTACTTTACTATTTGGATTGGATTTATCTGTATTGTACCATTCTTTTTCTTTATTACGTTCGATGATACCATCTTTATTTTTTACCAAAGGAATAATCATAAATATTAGATTTTTGGATTACCACTGCGGTCTACAGATAAGCTCTTGTCGAAAATCCCACGGATCTACATCGCGTACATAAGTATTTGGCGCATTTTTCAAACGGCTACCTGTACCAGTTTCGCGAGACATACCAACACCATAGGAAATTAAATGATCATCATTGGCTTGAATATCGCCAGATACACCTAAATTCCATTGCTTATGGTCAATATTATCGGTATATTCTAAGGTATTTTTACCTTCATACGTACTTTTTACCATAATCACTGCTCAAGGTTAAGTCATTTTCAGTTGTACGAGTGTAGTTTTAACTCTGCTTTCCAATTGAAACATCATCCTTACCTTCGTAAGTCAAATTCATGGTGTTACGATTTAGATCGCGTTTTGTAGTGCATTTGTGGCACCATGAAAGAATCACTATTTTTTTACATAGCGCTCTAAATCTTCACGATAACGATCTAATTTTCATGCTGATCGTTTGGCTATCTTTCACATCGATGATGCTGGCAATTCCCACATTCGCATTTTGTACCATAGTAACGCAAGGAGTTTTTGAGGAATCCATGGTCTACCGTATCATCAGCTCCTAGGGCAGATTGTCGAGGACTTTCACTAGCATAGATAGGCATAATATCTCGTTTGCTACCAAAGATATTTACTTTTACTTTGCCCATTTTACCAGAATCGGCACGAACAAAGACATTCGAAGTCGGTGTACTATTGCCGTCACCTCGCTCACGGATGCCTTCTACATTTAACTGAAGACCTGCTTTATTGCGTGGCTTGTTAGTAATCACATTAATGACACCACCCATAGCATCGGAACCGTATTTAGCGCTCGCAGCACCTTGTACGATTTCAATATGATCTAAGTTTTCAGTGCCAAGACGTTGTAACTCATCACCAGGACCTTGGTATTTCGATAGGTCACCCATTACAGGTTGACCATCTACTAAGATTAGGGTATGACGAGGCTCTGCCCCACGAATGGATACACCAACACGACCCATGGCATCCACCGTACGGCTTACGCCTGTTTCACTAAATACAATATCTTCCGCAGACTTAGCCTGCTTAGCTTCGATATCCTTTTTGGTAATAATTTGTACTTGTTGCGAATTATACTTAGCCTCTTCTTGTGCACGATTCGCTGTTACAAATACAGACCCTTCCGCATGCGCTACGGTTGGAACTAGAAAACTTGCGCCCCCCAATCCATGTAGCAATGGCACAGGAAAGCATAAGGTACTTCTTTGTTGATTCACCTTTCCTTGTCATTGGCAACCTCCTCCTAAGCTCAAAAATATACATTTTTGAGAAATAAATTCAAATTACTTTTTATTATATCTGTTATTGATAATCTTTTCTACTCTAAAAAGTATGCCAATGCTCCATTACGACATTTTTAAGAATAATTTTTATATAATATATGATTAATTTCTTTCTCTATTCTTAATAACACTTTATACACAGAATACTTATTAATTTACTTTAGTATAATTATCTCCTATATTGATAGTATATATATAATTACTTTTTAGTTTTATCACCATATATTTGGTATCTAATATGCAGAAAAGCTATAACTAATTGAGGGTATTCCTCAACTATGCTATAGCTTTTCTAATGTATATTCCCCCTATGTTATCTTTTTTACAAACGATACTGCTTGATCATCGTGCCACGGCGAATTATATCATAAGAGAAATACTATGTAATTATATATTAGAATTTGTAAGTACCTTGAATACGAGTGTAGTTACCTAATTTAAAAGTTTTTCTGCACCGTATAATGTATCACGTTCTCCAATACTCTTCGCATCAAATGTATAGAATGCTTCTAGTAATAAATCTTTACGAGGAACATAACCACCACCTAATGTAAAGCTGCGGATACCATCTAAGTAACGATCAGGTACTGCACCTGTGCCATTACCACCGAAGAAGGAACCATGGGCAAAGTATTTGTAATCCATGAACGCATTCCAGCTACCAGGTCTTGTGTAATCAGATTGACCGATGTCAAGACGAGCAGTCCAGAAGTGTGGAGTACCACCCATAGAGTGACCTTTCACTGTGAAGTCAGCTGTATTTCGTACATGATCAAAGTTTGTATGACCGTTCATATAACGACCGAAAATCACTGCGATTCAAACCATAATCTAAGGAAAGTAACGCATTATGACCCTAATTGATATTGTGCACCGATGGCAAAGATATTTGCTAATCGGTTCGTTGTGTACGTATCATTTGTCAAATCTGGAACTTCAGATGTTACATCTCCATAAATTGGCTCTGCATACCGACCCAGTTGTATAACCCGTAATTCCAGTATGTGTTTCCATCTTAGTTTTTCGCATGACCGACTTGCATTGTGTGTTCATTATTGTTCAAGGAACGTAAGAACCATGCTTGAATACCTAATCGTGGATTGATTTGCGCTTTATATTGAGCAAAGATAGCTTTATCAATGGCTGGAATTGTGTCGCGTTCTAGTTTTTAAACCTGTTACTTTAACTGGTTTACCCACAACTTTTTCTAATGCTGCACGAGGTAATGTATTACCTTGTTCAGAATCTTTAACTGCAGATAGCAATTCTTTTAAGTACTCTTTCGCGATAGCTGGTAATGTAGTCTCACCATATTCACTCTTCTCGGATTTAAAGTTACCACCTTTTAATTCTTCTACTACATTATAGTCAAGAATTTTATCACCTTTAGGCCACTCAGATTCGCCTTTTTGAACACTTTTTACTACACGTTTAAATTTGTAATCTTTTACTGGATTAGAGTATTTGGCAGCTTCTGGTTTCCATGAGTAAATCTTCTTGTAATACCCATCTTCCATACTAAAAATATCCATATTTTTCATAGCAGAGTTGTTATTATCTCTGTCATATAGATAAATTTCATTCCAGTTAGTTTTAGCTAATAATTCAGTGCTGCTAAATAGCCTTCTTCTAACTGTGCTTTATGTGCATCAATATAGTCTGATGTTAAAATCGCCGGATCTGCTAATGGAGATGCCATTTTTATTTAACGCTTCTTTTTCTGCTACTTTTAATTCATATAAGACTTTATTTTTCTGTTTTGAATTGTTTTTCAGCATCAGAATCATTAGGACGAATTTTTATCTTCACTATACGTAATATTAGGCGAGTAGTTATTCATATTCACTTCTAATAAAGCTGTATTATGATTAGCGTCTTCTACTTCATATAAAACTTTCATGGTTTCAGAATCTTTTTTTCCATTCTGTAACCCATGGATTTACCTTTTAAAAAGTTCTGGATACGCTTGGTTTTAGAATCTTAGCCATACGTTGGATGATTTCAATTTTTGCATCTTTTTCTGCATCCGTTGCATTTGGCATAGATGCATCTACGTTTTGCCAATTGTTCTACAAAATATAGATTTTTCATTTTTACCTTTAAATTCTTTGAGGTATGTGTCCATTGGTGATCCTTCACGACTACTCTTACCATCTACTTCAGGCACAATACCCCATTTATCAGCTAACATTGCTTTATCATTATCATAAGCGTATAAATGATTTAAGCCAATGAATTCTTCCAATGTTGGAGCTCTGAAGTATGTAGAGTATGTGCTATGGCTATACGCAGAGTCTGTAATACCAGTGCTTGCTTTAAAGGAACCAATACCTGCACGGAATTGACTGCGATCACCAGTCCAAACGGCACGAATACCATCAAATGTTTTATTGAACCAATATCCAGTAGTACCCATAGACTCGGATAAACGACCAATTGAGAAGTCCCAATGCCCTTTAGAACTAGTCACATCGAGATTTTCTAAACGTTGTTTGTTTAAACCTCTAGAGTTAACTGTAGTGCTTGCTGTATCAATGGAATGAGTTCCACTTGCACTAGCAAGAACTTTCACATTCGTATGGTCGTTAATTCTTGCATCTACACCAAAACGAATACGTTGTTCTAAGCCATGTTCTCTTTGATCTTTAAGATTGTATTCTGCATCTCCTACATAAGCTGTGCTTGTATATAAAGATTGAGGGCGTTCAGAACCACCATGAGCCATTAATCGTGCACGGTAATCACCGATAAATTGAGTACCTACTTTTTTTATTTTTCATCAAATGGACGATCTAAGAAGTGATGACTCATGTCCCATATCATCGCCATTGACTCTAGCTAACGCAGTATCAACTTGAGTTTGAGAAATCGGTGTTGTGGATCCTGTACTACTATTCGCTGTACCGCTGTTTGTGCTTTCGTATTTGTATCTTTATGTGCACCACCGACTACCGAATTTAAGGTTTACACCAAAACGGTACACACGAGCTTGGGTAGCTCTGTCATCATCACGATGGTCAAAAGATATTAACACCAAAGTATACTAAAGGAATCATCACCAAATTTACGTTGTACCATCGCATTCCATGTGCCGTAGGATTTTTCTTCGTATTCATTAGACACATTGTAAATAGCACTATCAGAATCTATTCCACTAATCCAGTAATTGGAACGATTTTTGCGTGTTACTATCCAACATTTTGTGATAGTAATCAGCCCAAAGTTGTGCATTCCATTTTTTTACTTTCATAGGTAATACCAAAAATCAATTTTATTTGTTGGACGATCTAATAATTGACTTGGCATTGTAGGATCAGATTGGTTTCAACGCTTGTAGACGAGTCCAACCAAAGCGTGTACTCCAATGGTTGCCAAATTTATGTTTCCATTCTAATTGAACCCCTGTAATCTTAGCTTTTCCAATATTTTTGAAGCTATAGATTAAATCAGGTGCTTGCATCCATTTATCTTGTTTCGATAATTGTGGGCCCAATCTTGTAATTCTCCTGTAAAGTATACAGACATGTAGTTAGTAATACGATTTTGGAAAATGCCAAAACGAGCATAGTCATTTTTGCCTTCTCCTTCAAAACTAATGTCTATATTTTTGGATGTTTCAGGTTTCAAATTAGGATTACCTGCCCAATACCAACCCATTTTAGCAACACCTTGTGCCACTGGGTTAGAACCAAACATTTGCCAGTTATACCACAATTCACCCATACCGGTTCAGCGTAACCTGTACCTACATTGACTTTTAAACGACGATGAGCATTGGAATTTACATTATAAGTAGCCCCTAAATTCCAGGATACATGACTACCGAACAAGTTGCTTTTATCAATACGAACAGTCGGTTGTACTAGCAAGTCTTTATTAACCTGCCATGCATCAGACAAATACACATTTGTCTTGTTGATAGTACCTTCCCCTTCTGTAATACGTTGTTCACGTTCACGGTATTTTTCAAGGAATTTAACACCTTTATATTTTGGTGCTTTTTGCACGTTCTGTTGGATCTAGTGATTCCCCTTGTGTAAAATATTTTTACATATACCGATGAGCCATTAATATTATTTTTCTTTTTTAATGCATCATTGAAATCGCGAATTTTTGCCCAATGTTCATCATCTACACCAAAATCTGTTAAGTTATTATACCACGAGGATGGGTCTGTTGTTTTAATAGGGTCATCTAATTTATGTTCACGAAGTATTCATAGGTAATCGGTGGAGTGTCGCTCTCTTTTTCAGCGCCATAATATTCATAATCTTTATCCCAAATTGGTAAACCGTCTTTACTTGGTTTAAATTTGTAATCGTGAATGTGTGAATAAACGCGCAAAACTATTATCTCGGGGCGACGCTCTAGACGGTCTACTCCGGCTACTAATAAGTTCTTATCGTAATCCCATGGATCAATGTATCGAGTTTTTACATTTTGGAGAGCTTTTAATCGGCTACCAAAAACCAGTTTCATGGGTTTGAGCAATACCCCAACTCAATGTGTGTTTGTCCCCAATAGCTGAATTTGCATTGAAGCGGACATCAGTTTGACGATGATCAACATCATCAATATACTTTAATTCATTCTTACCTTCATATTGAGAACGACCAGTGTAGTTAATCAAAAGAAATATCATTTTCATTAATACGAGAATGATTCAATTCTAATTTTCAATCGCTAGCACCACCCACGACCATTTCCAAATCATATTCATGGTATTACGATTGCTATCACGTTTGAAATGACGTTGTGGCTCAAATGGAGATGTACTATGTTTTTACATCACGTTGTAAAATCTTCTGTGTAACGGTTTTAAACGAATTTGGATATTATTTTCTTTGTTAATATCATAAATCGCATTTAGACCAATATCCGATGTGTCGCCGTAGAAACGAAGTACATTGGGCTTGAATTCACCTTCTAATTTATCTCCTGTATCTCTTCTTTCTTGCGTAGCATATACAGGTAAAATATCACGTTTACTACCAGAGATAGCTACTCGCACTTTACCCATTTGTCCAGAGTCAGCACGCATAAAAAGTTGGAGTTTTTAAATCCTGTTTCTCCCCTTAGCTACGAGATCCTTCACCATTGATTTGGATGGTTGGTTTTTATTTCGCTTTTTAGTGATGATATTCACCACCACCAATTGCATCAGAACCATATTTAGCACTAGCAGAACCTTGTACAATTTCAATACGTTCTACATTTTCTGTGCCCAAACGCATAACTTCATCAGCGGCACCACTAAACTTAGCCAAGTCGCCTAATACGGCTTGACCATCTACTAAAAATTAAAGTATGGCGAGCTTCGGCGCCACGAATGGATACACCCACGACCCATAGAGTCTACCGTACGAGAAACACCGCTTTCAGTAAAGATGATATCTTCTACCGATTTTGCTTGCTTTTTGCTCAATATCTTTTTTTAGTAATAATACTCACTTGTTGTGAGTTGTATTTAGCATCTTCATGCGCCTTATCTGCTGTGACATACACAGAGCCTTCCCGCTTGTACTGCATTGGAATACATCATTCACGGTACTGCAATCCATGCTTTGCAATGGCACAGGATAACATGAAGTATTTTTGTTGCTTTCTACGAGTTGTCGTCATGGTAATCCACTCCCACTAAAATGTAACATAATAACTACAAATGACATGAAATATCATTTTCTATAAATTCTACAGTAATTCAATATGATTCTACTCGAAACGTTATAAATTAGCCCAAAAAGGTTATTAATTTGTTAATTGTTATCATTTATCTTTAATGAACATATGATAAATGCCCAATAAATAAGAAATTTATTCTCATTTATTAGGCAAATATCTTGTGTATTATATGTTGTTACTTACATCTTACATAAGTTACACTCTTAGAATTTATATGTTCCTTGGATACGTGTGTAATTACCCTAAGGTAAAGTTTTTCACCACCATATAATGTATCACGTTGTCCCCAATGCTTTTTGCGTCAAATGTATAGAACGCTTCTAACAATAGATCTTTATGTGGCACATATCCACCACCTACTGTAAAAGCTACGAATACCATCTAAGTAACGATCTGGTACAGCACCAGTGCCATTACCACCAAAGAAGGAGCCATGATCAAATCGTTTATAGTCGATGAAACCATTCCAGCTACTCGGACGTTCGTAGATCTACATGTCCGATATCAAATCGTACTACCCAGAAGGATGGCGTATTACCCATAGCACGTCCAGTAGGTATAAAGTTAATGCTACCTGGCACATAATTATACTGAGTACTTCCGTTCATAAAGCGGCCATAGTCTGTTCTATTTTGTCCATAGTCTATGGATAAAGATGATTGACCCATTGTATATTTTGCACCGATGCCAATCACATTAGCAAGGCCTTTAAATGTAGCCGAAGATGTATCGTGGCCACTTGCAAATTGTACCGTTGTACTGTCATCGCCAGTAGATTTTAAATACCAAGCTGTAAGGCCTAATTGTTTACCTACCATGTGGCGAAGTTGTACATATCCAGCCCGTTTCACTGCAGGAATCACATCACGTTGTAACACAATACCTTCCGCAGGAATGATAGCACCTGTATATGGAATAAATGCTTCCCTAGGTAATTTACTATGACCATCTGTAGCCTCTAAAGCACTTACTATTTCATTGAAATACTGTGCTACAAAGGTATGGATACATTCCTGATTGATACGTTTTCGAGATCGTAGATTCACCTGGTGTGCCTACATTTAAATAGTTCATTTCGTATAATGCATCACCAGCTTTAGCTAAATCTTCATCTTTAAAGGTAATATCTTTCACTGTACCATGTTCACCTACAGAGTTTTTAGCTATTTCCATTGCTCGTTCTTTGTAGGCCTTAATGATTTCTTCTTTATTGGATTCAAACCATTTTTGAGATATTCTTTTTCTATCTTTACCCATTACAGCCGAATCAGAAATTTTTCAATTTAAATAGTGGATTATCTAGGTTTTGCACCGCTTGGGTTGGCTCTAGGTTTTTGTATAAAATGTGTTGAATCCACTGGATCTTCATAATCTGCATCCTCATCTTCATCATGATGAATAGATGTACCAGTATATCTAAATTCAATATCCGGCAACTTAATCGGAACCGTAATTTCTTCATCCGCTTTTTTAGCCACATTGTACTTCTTAAAGCCTTTATCCTTGCCATACGCCTTTATAGCAATCTCTTGCATACGAGCAACAACACCATATTGGGCCTCGATATTGGCATCTAATTTAGTAGTAACCTCTTCAAGTTCTTTTGTTTTTGCCTCAATATCTTTTCGATATTGCTCTTTCTTTTCAGGCGTATCGGCAATGTATTCATTGTCCATTTCATCTTTCAATGTAGCAATATCACTAGCAAATTCTTCTTTCTTGTCGCTTAGAGATTTGTAATCCCCTTGTAATGCTTTCAACTGTTGATAGAAATTAATTGTATTTGGTGCATCTTTCACTACTTTTTCTACTTTTGCACCACCCACTAATTTTTTCTCTTCATCAGAAAGGCCTGTATAATCGAAGGTTGTACCTACAAACTCATCTACAGTTGGAGGTCGTTTAAAGTTCGTATAAATCGCATGGGTATACGCGGAATCTTCGATACCTGTACTGTGGCGGAAATCACCATAACCAACACGAACTTGGTCTTTTTCACCAGTCCAAACCGTTCTAATACCATCAAACTCTTTGTTAAACCAATAGCCTGTGGTACCGAATTTTTCAGTCAAGCGACCAATACTGAAATCCCAATTAGAATGATGTTGTGTTACATCTAATGTATCTAGCCGAGTATGGTTAAGTCCTCTAGATCCTGTTGTTTCATGAGCTGTATCTACGCCAGATTGACCTTGAGCAGATGCCACTACTTTCACATTCGTATTGTCATTAATACGAGCATCTACACCAAGACGTAAACGACTATGGAAACCATGTTCGTTTTTTTATCCTGCAAGTTTTTCAATGCCCCATCACTAATCGAGCTGACAGCTGTCACACGGTTAGCCGGTCTATCAGACCCTAAATGGCTATCCCCACCTACACGAATGTCTCCTACTAGTTGAGCACCTTGTTTTTCATGTGTATTAAACGGCGTTTCCAAGAGAGATTCTTTCACAGATGGAACGGATGGCACAGATGGTGCAGATTGCAACGTTTTTTCTGTAGTAGTCTCACCATTACCACCTATCATCCGTCCATGATCAGCACCCACATGTGTGGAACCATCTGGACCAAATTTTTAAATTTATACCGAACCGGAATTGACGGCCTTGTAATGCACGGTCATCATCACGATGATCAAATAGATTGTTCACACCAAAGTAGACAAGAGAATCCTTGTCGATTTTTCTGTACAATCATATTCCAAATGCCATATGTTTTTCGTTTTATACATATCTGCCGTTTTTACGGTTGAATTCATAGGTAATGATGGATTTATCATTATTTTTCTGGGTTCACTTGAGAGGTAATATAGTTACCTCCACCAGATACAGAGTTACTGTCTAGCATATTGTAGTAGTAATCTGTCCAGATATTACCACTCCAACCGCTCACTTTATCTTCCAATTCTAGACCTAAGTCTAATTTATGCATTGGTTTATCTAACAAGCGTTTTTGGCATATCTGGATTGGATTTGTTGACTGCATCTAAATAGGTGTAACCAAATTTCAATTTTGCATGGTTACCCAATCGTTGTTTACTTCTAATTCAAGACCATTTATACGAGCTTTACCAATGTTTTTGAAAGTGTACAACAAGTCTGGTGCATGAGCATATTTTGTGGCGCCAAAGAATGTACTTTCATCAAGGTATGGATAGAAATCCATGAGATGCCCAGTATTAGCGATAGTCATATAGTTACGAATTTGATTGCGGAACGCCGTCAATTTCATATAGGTATTTTTATTTTCCCTTCAAAGGAGATATCAATGTTTTTAGATGTTTCTGGTTGTAGATTAGGATTGCCCACCCAGTACCAGCCTAAACGAGCACGACCGCCAGACAAAGGAGCCACATTGGTGATAGTAGGACCAAACATTTCCCAGTTATAATATAATTCACCCATGCCAGGTTCTGTATAACTAGTACCAATATTGGCTTTCAATCGACGATGCGCATTGCCCCCCACATTATGAGTGACCCCAACATTAAATGTCATATGAGATCCGAACAAATCGCTATGATCTAAGCGTACAATTGGTTGTAAAATAGTATTTTTGTTGAGTTGCCATGTATCTTGGATGAAGAAATGTTGTTTTTTTAGACTCGCGCTACCTACCGTTTGTTGGTTAATGCGTTTGTTATATTCATCTTTGAAATGACCGCCATTAAATTGAGGTCGTACAATTTTTGAAAAGACGGATCTTCCATGTAATAGAATAAAAGCTAAATAATCTTTATTAATTACAGGTGGTTTGACCCCATCAATGGTTTTCAGTACCTTGATGACTCGTCCAAATTTAGCAATCAGTTCTTTATTGTACGGAATTTCATTTAATTTATCGTTGAACGCCTTGAATCGTTTCAATGCTTCTGGATTACGGGATTCCATATTGTTTGGGGTATATCCAGAGTTATACACAAGTCCATGGAATGCGGCAGGGTCTAGATTAGCCTCTGGGTCTAAATAGTTTTTGAAATCTTCATAAGTAAACTCTGGTACACTCGTTTTATCTGTATGATCGTAACCATACCATTCTTTTTCTTTATCCCATTGCAATACGCCATCACTGTTTTCTTTGAAAGAATGACGATAAATGGTGCTTTTCTGGTTTACCATGTTTTACAGCTAAACTTTTATCATAGTCCCATGGATCAATGTTTCTAACCCGGTATGAGGTGCACTTTTTAGACGGCTACCTTCGCCACTTTCAGAGGTATAGCCGATACCATAGGAAACTAGATGGTTATCATTGACTTGCGTATCTCCAGTAATATCAAGACTCCATTGTTTATGGTCCACATTATCTACATAATTTAATGTGTTTTTACCTTCATAATTACTGCGACCAAAATCACTAGTCAACGTAACATCATCTTCTTTTGTGCGCGTATAGTTTAGTTCAACTTTCCAGTTGCTTTTTCATCTTGTCCTATATAGGATAGATTACTCTTATCTCTGTCCAAGTTGCGTTTATAGTGGACTTTGCGACTCATCTTCAGAGTTTGTCCGCTTAATAAAGCGCTCTAACTTTTCATTATATCGATCAGCACTAAATGTGAAAGAGTTACGATCGTTTACATCGTAGATAATTTGCCATTCCTAAATTGGAGTTATTGCCATAATAACGAAGTGAGTTTTTAGAAATACCTCATTCACAGAGGCATTGCCAAAAGGAACTTCTTTTCGTTCCCTAGCGGCATATACAGGCACGATATCTCGTTTACTGCCGTGGATGTTGACACGCAAGTTTCCATGTTGACCGGAATCAGCACGCATAAAGAAATTACTATATGGGAACGGTGTTTGGTCACCACGAGGCGTAGGCTTTCCGCATTCACTCGGATATTTGCGGTCTTGTTTGGTTTGTTGGTAATCACATTAATGACACCGCCAATCGCATCGGATCCATATTTGGCACTCGGCGCGCCTTTGAATAATCTCAATGCGTTCTACATTTTTCTGTACCCAACCGTTGTAACTCATCACCTTGACCTTGGTACTTAGCAAATTCTCCCATCACAGGTTGTCCATCTACTAGGATTAGCGTATGTCTTGGCTCAGATCCACGAATCGATACTCTACGCGACCCATACTGTCCACTGTACGTGTGACACCAGTTTGTGTAAAGACAATGTCTTCCACTGATTTAGCTTGCTTTTGTTCTATATCCTTCTTAGTAATAATTTGCACTTGTTGCGAATTGAATTTTGCTTCTTCTTGCGCTCTATCTGCATTGACATAGACAGAACCCTCCGCATATACAGGTGCTAAACCACCCAACAAATACCATGAACAAGCCATCCAACTCATAACAGCACCAGTTAATAATCGCTTCTGATACGCTTTATTATAGTGCATAGCATTTCACCATCTTCCTATAAATACAAATACATTTGATAATGTTAATCATTCGTATTGTACTACTATATATCATACATATCTACTCTAAATGGACAAAGAATGCTCCATTTGATTCACGATTTGCAAAATTATGTGATACATATCACTATTCAACACCCTATTTGCCCCCTCTGATTATAGCTAACTTTCATGATTATATGTTTTATATTTCATTGACACTTGTCACAGCTAGGAATATAATAATAGATGAGTATGAATAGGGAAATAAAAATTCATGCTTTTTGGGTATATTCTAGTTTTAGGTAAGGAGAATTATTATGAAATTCTTTTTTCTAAAAGCGCTATGATTAGCGGCATTAGCAGTAACTGCGACTTTTCGGCGTATCTCAATCTACTGACGCGGCGTACATGTTAAACTCTGAAGTAAAAGACGCAACTCCGACGATTACAAGAAGCGACTTCCATTGGTGTTCTCGCATACGAAAATCAATGATGAAAAACGCAATGAACAAAAGATGCTATTGTAGTTATGTCTTTTGGCACTACTTTCAAAGATACTCGTGCTAAAACAATTGATGCCACAATCAATGAAATCAAAGCACAACATCCAAATGTAAAAGTTGTAACTGCTTTCACATCCCATATTATTATTGATCGCATTAAAGCACATGAAGGTATTACATACCCTACTCCAGAAGAAGCATTAGACCAATTAAAAGCTGATGGATACACTCGTGTTGCTTTTAACAACATTAAATATGATTCGTGTATGGAATATAACTATCTCTGGCGCTGTATTCAACCATCATAAACAAGATTTCAAAAATGACATTAGGTGTACCTTTAATGTACTGGATGGGCCAAGAAGAACAACGCGATGATATTGAACAAGCATTAAAAGCATACTCTTCCCAATTCCCTATGATCCAAACAAAAGATTCTGCTGTATTGATCATGGCTCATGGTACTCCAGATCCATCTAATGCGTACTATGCAGTAATCCAAGATCGTATCGATTCCATGGGATTCCAAAATACATACCTTTACACAGTTGAAGGATGGCCAAACCTTGAAACAGTAATCCCTCAATTGAAAGAAAAAGGTATCAAACACGTTACATTAATGCCATTAATGATGGTAGTCGGTGACCATGCAAACAACGATATGGTCTGGTGACGAACCTGATTCTCATAAAAATATCCTTATGAAAGAAGGATTCACTGTAGATACTTACATCCATGGTGCAGGTGAAAACCAACAAATCCGTGATATCTTAGCAGAACGTGCTTCCGAAGCATATGATGCATTAGTAAAATAATTTATCAACAATATTATAGTACTAAAAACATAAGGGGATACGTTTCGTATCCCCTTATTTGAAAGAAATAAACAATGAAAACATATTTAAAAATTTGTAGTGCTGTTCTACTCTCCACTTCTTTATTACTAGGTGGATGTACAAAAACAGGCCCTTCTACAACTGAAACAACTCGTACTGTCTCTTACCAAGATCAGTCCTACACAATTCCAACTAACCCATCCAAGGTAGTAGCCCTATCTAATTCTATTTCTAAAAATGATCTATGCTGTAGGTGGCAAAGCCATCGCTCGTGTTGAAAGTAATGAAAAATTACCTAGCGAAATTGAATCATTACCAAGCGTAGGCCATACAGCTAGTCCTAATATGGAACAATTAGTTGGTCTACATCCTGACTTAGTATTAGGATTACCCTAGCCAACATGAAAAAAATTCAAAGGGCAATTAGATAGCAATAACATTCCATCTATTTTTGATTAATTACGATGGAATCAATGATAATATTCCACTATTAACATTATTGGGCAATATTTTTCCATACAGAAGACAAGGCCAAATCTGTCATCGAAGATTACAATAAAAATCGATACAGTGAAAGCCTCAATTCCAAAAAGACAAACCTGTCAAAGTCGCTATTTTACGTGCTACTGGTAAATCGGTAACAGCAGAAACTCCACTAGCAATCACAGCGTCTATGGTTCGTGAATTGGGCATTACCAATGTAGTAGAACAACATTTAAAAGATAATGTAACTTCTAAAACAGTGCCGTATTCCTTAGAAACATTAGCAGTAGATAACCCGGACATAATCCTTGTCGTTACCATGGGTAAAAAGGATGAAATCAATGCAACCTTTGCCAAAAGAAATGACTAGCAACCCGACTTGGAATCAATTACAAGCTGTGAAAAATGACAAAAGTCATCTTCTTACCATCCCAATGGTTCTTATTGAATCCTGGCTTGGAAACACCAGAAGCTATGGCTGAATTAGTCAATATTATCTATGGTGTGAAAGTACAATTAGATAAATAATATTTTAAGGGACCTTTTCAAACGAAAAAATGACCACACTAGAGTATGTAATTACTCTTTTTGTGGTCATTTTTAATATAAGGAAATTGACAAGTTATCCGTCCATTTTAAAGTTAACTTTTTGGTTTAATTGTTTACTTTGTATCACCTCCATCTTCTGAAGCTTTTGAAACGTCTTCTATTAGTTTACCTAAGTCAATTGCATTTTTTGAAGTAATGACAGGTTTGCCTGTTTTTTACTTCGATAGATTTTCTTGCATCTCCGACGAATTGAGCCACCTTCTTTTGCTACCCTTTTGTTTTCTTCTAATCCTTGTGGATGAGTAGCATTAGCTATATCTTTTAGTTGCAGTTTCTGCAAGCATATTTAATATAAGCTCTGTTGTAGTCATATTATCTCTAAGATTTTGTTTTTTAGCCCTTTATGGTCTTTGTATTGTCTTGTTGTCATACCTGACCATGCCTTTGTAATTTCGTTGGTTAGAATTGCATATTCTCTACCTTCTTTAACTCCATGATCTTGCCAAGTATCTGTTAATTCTTTTACGTACTTGAATAGCTTGTAGTCTTTGGTTTATCCATTCCCTCGTATATCCTTTTTTTACATATGTTTCTAAGGCTCGATCAATTATTAATTCTGGATCTACTATTTCATCAATTCTTTCTTTTCCTACTTCTGCAAGCCACAGTTTGAAAGGCTCTGCCTTCGGTGATGGAATAGACTGGATAATACGAAATATTCCTTGCATATCTGCTACATCAGTCAAACGCAGTTTACCATCTGTTGCTTTCATTCTCAACTGCTTACAAATTGTAAGCAGTTCACTTCCTTCTCCTTTTAATCTCTTTTTTAATACTGCCCAATAGGTACTGGCACCTCTCGCATTTTCTTGTTCCGTAAGTACTCCAACTATATCAACCACTGAAAAATACCATTCCTCTTTTCTTCGTCCCAAATAGATCGAATATGGTTACCCTCAAACAATTTTTGTTTTCGCTATCCATTTATGTCTCCTTTACTTCTCTACCAACGATCTCCCTGTCCTCATGAATTGTAGAACTTTTTCTACAAAAAGATAATCTCAATTTTACCTTAATTCACAAAATACATATCCTCAATAATATAAAAGACACACTATCTGTTCAGCACCAATCAACTACAAGAAGGCTACTACGATTATCCGAGCAACTTACTAAAGAGGTTTTTCGCAGAAAGTTTTAACGTTTTTCTCTTCTTCTGACAAGTAGCTAGCGCAATTATTGATCGACTACTTCATCATGTTCATGTCATTAGTATATCTGAAGATTCCTACCGATTACGTCATCATATTCAAATGATGGAGTAATTGTACATTCTTATATTGACATTTACACAAAATATTCTAATAGTTACCCTTTAATTTTAAATTTTAACTTTCCCAAGAAATATCTATAATATCAAGACAATCATCAAATTTAACAGCTAAAATTTCATCACTTTCTTCTGGAGAAATCATATAATCTACAATCATTACATTCTTTCCATCTGTCCATAATCCAATATTCGTAACTTTCATACATTGTACAAATTCATTTACATCTTCTGGTAAATCAAGTTCTAATTCTTCTTTATGAAATGTAATATATGTATTATCTTCTAATAGATATTCTCCTATTACTTTTTCTAGCTTTTTTTGTTATATTCACCAAAATTTTGTAAAAACTTCGTAAAATTATCTAATAATTCTGTTGTGATTTTTAGTCGGTTTATCATACCAAAGTGTTGTATTAATTCCATTTACCTCTTCTTCCCACAATACAACAACATCGTTACTAAATCCCATACCATCGTCTAATCCATTTACTAAATCTAATTCTCCAAAAAAATTCATGTTTTATTTTTCCATATTCTACCTCATTACAATTTTTATTTATTCTGTAAATTCACTTGTTACATCTATCCATTTTTCTGCATCAATTTCTTCAGCGTTTAAATACTTTTTCAAGATAAGAAATAATATTTAGGGATAATACTTTCTACAGTTTCTTCGGGAAAAACTTGGATTCATATAAAATAAAATCTTCTTTATTTAATAAATAGTTCATATATCCCCCTTTGAAATTAATTTATCGGTATATACTCTAAAACAATATCACAAAGATTTCCCTTTTCATCATACCCAAAAATATACAGGATACTGTCCATCTCCAAAACCAGACTGAATCATAGGAATTGATAAATCTGTATTAGGAATTTTAAAGTTTATCCAGTCTCCATCTTCTCTTTGAAATTTTTGGATTTTTCCATGGCATTTTTCTTTAAATTCCTTTGCAAAAAAATCATTATAAATATTTTTTCAGTATTTTCTTTATACCACTTCTCTACAAAATCACAATATTTATCTCTTGTTTCTACATCAACTATAGTTGCCAATCCTGCATCAACCATAAATCCAAAAAAATACTTTCACTGTCTACACCTTCTAGGTTTTCATCACCTTTTAAAGCTTCATAATAAATCACTGGCTTATTTTTCAATAAATTTTACTCTTGTAAGTACATAACGATAGTGTTCTTCTTCGATTTCTACTACCAAAGTTTCAATACTATACTTTCCTCTTGGCACTTTGGTTAAGTAAGGCTTTCCTGTTCTACTCAACCAAACCAAAGGATCTCTTACCAAAAGTTCTCCCGTAGGAAATATGATTTCTCCCATTTCTAAAACAAATAATTTTTCCATGAATTTCATTTTTTCAAAAAAACTTCTGCATAGTTCATAGGGGCAACTAATAAATGTTTTACTGTTTCATATTTTTTCAATCCATTCTTTTTGTTGTATTCATATATACTCCTTTAAAAATTTATCGTTCTACCCTATAGCAAATTTAAAAGCAATATCTTTATGTGCGAACGTACGCCACCTCTACCAACTTTTTACAAATAAGCCTTTGGCATTTGTAATCGTTGCTCATTTCTGTGGGGATAATGTAAAGGCATTGCTACCGCTTCTTTTTAAAACCCCCTCGAATTCGAGGAGGTTAAATTCTGGATTATTTAACTTCTCCCAAATTCCTAAATTTTTACAATCATCTAAATATTAGATAACTATAAACAACACATAGATTATTTGTTTTTAAGAGTTTTAATTTTTTTGTAGAAGCAATAAAACCCGAATTAATTCGGTCGAATTCGACTGAATTAAAAATTATTTGTCACTTTTACTCATTAATATACCGTTATTGTATCATACAATTATGGCTCTTTGTCAAATGTGAAATTGCTCATATAAAAAGTTCTTAGCGCTAGCTATCTAAATAGCTAGTGCTATTCTTTTTGCTTAATAGAAGTATACGAACTCTGAAACGCTCAAAATTACGCAACCCATAACTTATTCTCTTTAATACTTTAATGTTATTATTACATCCTTCGGTAAACCCATTGGAGTATGGTAATACAAAGGCATTAACAATTTGAGGGAACCAACTAACAAAGGAGACTTTAAAATTACTAAACTCCGGTAAATGACAGTTTTCTACTGCGTTTAACCATAATTGTAGGTGCCTTTCTATGTTAGGTATGCTGTATGTCTTAAATATCCTCCTAAAGGCTAATCTAAGCCCATATGCACGTCGTAGGTCATCGGATATACGCAATATTTCCAACAGCTTAATTCGCTCGCTTTCAGTTAATTTGTTAGGATTCTTCATAAGAACTCTTCGATTATATTTGAGGGTTCTAGAGTATGCCACTAGCCTTTTTTGCTCACGCTTACGTACACGCTCGAGAGCCCAATTCACCAAGCGACACACATGATAACGATCTGCCACAATATGTGCGTGAGGGAACATAGTTTGCATCACTAACCTAAATAATGGAGACATATCCATAACGATGTATTTAACCTGTTCTCTAGCTTCTTTAGAAAAGGTTTTAAAGTATTGGATAAGAGCTCGCGTATCTCGTTTAGGTAAAATGTCTACGATAGAGTGATTGTTTAAATCGGTTATGATAACTTGGTACATTTGGCCTTCAGCATTCCCTTTATATTCGTCAATACCTAGTACAGTAGGTAATTGAGAAGGCTTTTGGAATGGCTAATTTAGAACAATACCGAATAACTGTGGATACAGAAACATCAGCTGCGTTTAGCCATCTCCGTGTAAGATCCTTTTTTTCTTCAAGTTGTCTAAATAGATACTCCACATTAGTTTTACTGAGTCGCAAATAACGGCAAACAAAAGGGTTCTTTTTCTATGAAAGTGTGATTACATTCACGGCACTTGTAACGTCTTTGTAAGTAGGTAGCAGTCACTATGTGATGTTGTGTAGCGCCAAACTTAACGTCTCTAGGGCGTTTACCTTTAGACTTTCTAGTATATGCTCCGCAATGTGGACATACTTGCTCAGCTACTGGCATCTCAAGTGTGAAATGCACAGAACCATCATCATTTACTTTCATAAATTTAATATGTTTCCTCTTTAATTTTAAAGACAATTTCTGTATAATTGACGTTAGACATATATGACTCATCCTTTCTTAATGGTTTTGGTTGCTTTTTAATGATACGGTTTGAGTTTGTATATGTCTATTTTATTGCAAAAAGAATGTTGGCGACTACTCTTATATGAGTAGCCCCAACATTTATTATAGAGCCACAATTATTGATTTATATACTAACACCATCAGTTCATATCCCAACTCAAAAAAATCGGCATAGCCCATGGTTATGACTATGCCAATATAAAGAGTTATAGATCTCTTGTTAAGTTTTGTTCAAGTACTACAACAATCCCTGTATTCGTATATAAGGAAACTCCCCTACTTCTACGTCTGTTCTAACAGCAAATACTTTTTCTAGTAATTCTTCTGTCATCACATCTTTTGGTGATCCATCGGCCAAGATCTGTCCTTGATAGAGTACACCGACCCGATGGGAATATTGTGCTCGCTTGGTTCAATTCATGAAGAACCATGACAACTGTTAACCCTTCACGGCGATTTAAGTCCTGTAATAACTCCATAATCTCCAATTGGTGGTTAATATCTAAATACGTGGTAGGCTCATCCAAGATTAATACCTTCGGCTCTTGAGCTAATGCCATGGCAATCCATACTCGTTGTCGTTCTCCACCAGACAAGGAAGATACTAGCTGATTCCGTAAATGACTCACTTGTGTGGCCTCTAGGGCAGCATCTACCACTTCTTTATCATGAGCCCCCTGTTGCTTCCACCAAGATTGGTAAGGGAATCGACCACAGTTGACAAGTTCTTCTACTAACATATCTTTTGGGATCGACGGTACTTGTGGTAAGAATGCCATATATCTAGCTAATTCTTTATTTGAATACTCCGTTGCTGCTTTCCCCTGCAATTTGGATGGTTCCCGTACTTTTTAATAGCACTTGTAATGGCATGTAATAAAGTACTTTTTACCACAACCATTAGGACCGATTAAGGTAGCGATTTCACCTTCATAGACCGTCCAATCGATGCCCTTTAAGACTTCTTTTTCACCAAAGGAGACACGACAATCTTTCACAGAAATTACTGGTTTCATTAGTCATCCCTCCTCAATAAATACAAGAAGAATGGAGCACCGAAGAAAGCCATGATGATACCCACTGGAATTTCAATAGGACTAAACAGTGTACGTCCCACAGTATCGCTAATGACTAGTACAAAAGCTCCTAAGAAGGCAGACCCCGGTAACAGGAATCGATAATCTGTGCCCAACATCATCCGTGCAATGTGCGGAATAATCAATCCTACGAAGCCAATTAAGCCCGCTACTGATACGGCACTGGCCGCTAGCAATGCTGCCACAGCAGTCATCATAAACCGTGTTTTTTCAACGGCTAAGCCTAAACTACGAGCCGTTTCATCGCCTAAGCTAAGTATGGTCAATCGTTTTGCCCCTAGGAATGCAAATAACAAGCCCCCTATCGTATAAGGAATTAGGACATACACTTGTGGCCAACTACGAGCAGCTAGACCGCCTACCATCCATAATAGAGCCCCTTGCACTCGATCACCATAGAATACAAGTAAGGCAGATATCATGGACCCTAGGAATGCGACTACCGCCACACCGCCAAGATAATACGGCTTGGTCGTATGCCCTGTTTCCAGGCTAAGGCATACACAAGTATGGTCGCCGTCAAAGCGCCAATAAATGCGATGAATGGCACTGCATATTCTAGGTAAGGAAATAAAATTAATACTATGACGCCACTAATCCGCGCCCTGAGGAAACACCTACGATTTGCGGATCTGCTAATGGATTCTTCATAACTGCTTGTAAAATAGCACCTGCTACTGCTAGATTTGAGCCTACTAGAGCTGCTACTATATTTCTCGGTAAGCGAATGTTCCATATAACTAGTGAGTTCGTATCAGATAAAGTGGGAGACCACAATGTATGCCATATTTGAGCCAATGTAGTCTGGGCGGACCCAAATACCAATGACAAGATAAGGCGACAATCGTCTGTCCCTTAAACACTAGAACGAGAAACATACGCCATGCATTGCGTGTTTGACTCGTTCTATTCATTATTTCTTTTCTTTTCCTTCTACAAATAACATGTCATTACGTTTTACATCTGTGTAGAACAATGCGTTAACAACGGATGCAGCAATGGAGCTACCACCTTTGTTACCTTGAATTGTAATATAAGGAACTGGAGATACTTCTGCCAAATAATCTTTAGATTCTGCGGCGCCTACAAAGCCTACTGGAATACCAATGATCAAAGCGGGACGAATACCTTCTTCTAAAGGCAAGGCGCAATACTTCGTATAAAGCAGTTGGTGCATTACCGATTGCCACGATTTGGCCTTCTAATTCTTTACCGAATGTACGCATCGCGACAATAGAGCGTGTCACGCCCTAATTCTTTTTGCCATTTCAGCTACTTTTTCGTCACGAATTAAGCAATGTGCTTCACTGTTATGAAGCTTCAACGCCGGTTTAGAAATACCTGTGCGCACCATTTCCACGTCAGTGTAAACATGAGCGCCATTGTTAACTAGCCTGCAATACCTGCCGCTACAGCACCTTCACTAGTACGGAATAATTTCGCATATTCTACGTCACCAGACGCATGAATGGTACGAGATACCACACGAATTTCGTCCTCAGTAAATCCCATGTCTTTCACATATGGATAAATAATTTCCATACTTTTTATCTTCAATTGCTTTCGGGTTTTTAATGTAATCCATCGTAATCCTCCCATAGAGTTTTAAATTCTTCTACTGTTGAAATTGTCACTGCCCCTTTCGCCGGTGTTGGGCGGTCGATAACAATGACATGAACATCTAAATCGATAGCGACTTGTAATTTAGTATCTGAACCTCCTACAAGGCCAGAGTTTTTTTCATCACTACTACCTCTGCTTTTGTATCTTGGAACATGACCTTATTCATGTCATAAGAAAATGGTCCTTGCATAGCGATGGTATGTTTAGGAGATACCCCTAAGTCTTCCATCATTTGTAGCACTTCCGCCGTCGGTAACACACGGGTCCATACTTCTGCATCTTGTAGAGCTTCAGACTTGGCGAAGACATACATGGTCTTGCTACCTGTTGTAAGATATACCACTTTACCTAGCTCACCTGCTAGAATAGCTGCCTCTTCCTCATTACTCACATGATGTAATTTATCATACTCTGGCAATGGCACTTCTTTCCGTTCAAAACGAATGAAAGGGATGTCCATATCTCCTGCTCGCTTCACGAGCTGTAGCCGTCACAATCGCCGCATAAGGATGGCTTGCATCGATAAGCATAGTTATGCCTTTATTTTTCAATGAGAGCTTTTCATCTCCTCTAGATTCAGGCGTCCTTCATGGACTTCAATGCCTGGATGGGATGCTAGTTGTGCCCCATATTGGCTCACTACAGACACCAACACAGGTAATCCTGTATGTTCTTGCACGGCTACTGCCAAGTTACGACCATCTAATGTGCCCGCTATAACCCAGATCACAGTTTATATCCTCGTGGCGTAATAATTTTACCATTTTCCACATAAGTTTGGCTATTACCAATGATAACTAATGTTTGCATATCGATTTCTTCTTTGTGGAAATGTTCTAAATCAGAAATGATAATATGTTGACCTGCACGGCCTGCTTTTTTTGCACGATACCCTACAGGTGTTTTAGGATCGCGGTGTTGCAATACTAGTTCACGTACTTCATCTAAATGAGTGATACGTTTTTTTACTGCGTGGGTTGTATAAAGCGATAACCATATCACCTTCCGCACAGAGAGCTGCACGTTTTTTTGATTAAGTCCCATGGTGTCATCAAGTCACCTCAAGCTGATGACAGCAAAGTCATGCATTAATGGAGCACCCAACACAGCTGCTGCCATGTTCACAGCACTCAAGCCCGGTACGATATGTACAGGAGGACGTTTTTCCTCTGCCACTTTATTAGCCAATTCGATAACAAGACCCGCCATGCCGTATACTCCAGGGTCACCACTGGATACCACAACCACTTTATGACCTTCTACAGCTAAGTCTACGGCTTGTTGGCAACGATCTACTTCTTGCATCATGCCCTGTACCTACAGTTACTTTATCTGCTACAAGGTCTTTAATCAAATCTAAATAGGTAATGTAACCTACTACGCGATCGGCTTCTAAAATAGCTGTGCGTGCTTCAGGTGTCATGAATTCTGGGTTACCAGGTCCGATTCCGATGACTTGTAATGTGCCCGTGCAATGGCTACGGTTGTTCTCGGAAATATTGTTTTGTGTTGCAGTAGCTCCTGCCCCTGCGCTAGTAATAGTGCTGTCGTTTCGCATACGTTTCCTACTCCCTATGGTTTGTTTAACAAAATTTGATTCAATAATTTGTGCCTCTTCAATACAAGGGCCATTTCTTCTTGTGTATAAAATTGGATAGGCCATTTTGAGCACTTCCATGGCTTCCAATAAGCCTACTTCATCAGCTTTTTACGATGACTGAGGCCGCTCCCTTAACACTTAATGGGGACCGTTTTATGTTTTGCAACGATTCTGATACCGCTGAAAGTATCAATTCTTTCGGTGTATCACGGCGACATCCAATGCCCACCGTCATCGTCGGTGGTCGTAACACCAGTGTGACACCTATGCAATCAATAGTTCTATCTGTAATTACAACCTTTGGCTCATCTCCCCATGGGAATGCTTCCTCTGGATGAAAAAGAGCGTATTCCACTTGATGTGCTTGCACAGCGCTTTCAAAATCATCCGCCAAAGTACTATCCAAATAATATTTGACAGTTTCTCCATTGACGATAGCTGCGTTCACCTTGATAAGCATGGAGAAGTCTTCTACCTTGGCGCCTATCTTGCGAGCCAATACATCTGGTGCGGGCAATTGATTTACATCTGTAGCTGTTGTAATCACCGGAGTCGCCCCCGTAATCATTGCCACCTCGCTAGTCCATTCATTAGCGCCACCTAAATGTCCAGATAATAGGCTAATCACAAAGTGACCACCTTCGTCCATCACTAAAATAGCTGGATCTTCCGATTTATGCTTGATGAAAGGTGCAATCATGCGCACTACAATGCCTGTAGCCATAATAAATAAGATACGGTCATAGTCTTTCCACAAGTTTTTCAATATGTGGTTTCAAAGAAGAAAAGGATATGGCTGTGTCTCCACTTTCACGATCTTCCTTTTCATAACAATCTACCACATGATCATGCGCATAGGCACTGCGTACTTGTTGTCCTAGTGAAGCCCCTCGTTTTGTAACAGATACAATAGCAATCTTCATTACTTCGCATCTCTATACATATGAGCAAAGCCTTTGTCATAGAGTTTAGATAGTTCATAATCTGTATCTAATACACGGCTTACCACAATCATAGCTTGGCGGATAACGCCCTCTTCTGCCACCACATCAGCAATCGTTTCTAATGTGCCACGAATGATGCGTTGGCCTGGCCAAGATGCTTTTACAACGATCGCCACCGGTGTTGTTTTATCGTAGCCACCTTCAATTAACTCCATGCCACTTTATCAATCATTTGGACAGACAAGAAAATACACATAGTCGCGCCATGGCTAGCCAACATAGATAATTTTTTCTTTCTCTGGCATTGGCGTTCTGCCTTCCATACGAGTGATGATCACAGTTTGTGTTACATTTGGCAATGTATACTCTTGTTGCAACGCCGCTGCTGTTGCCAAGAAAGAGCTTACACCAGGTGTTACATCATAGGTAATGCCCATTTCTTTTAAGGCATCCATTTGTTCTTGGATGGCTCCGTAGATAGCGAGGTCACCTGTGTGTAAACGCACCACTGTTTTACCTTCTGCCACTCTAGCTTTTGTCACTGCTAATACATCATCTAAGCTCATAGACGCAGAGTTGTGAATTTCACAACCTTCTTTGCAGGCTTCTAAAATCTCTGGATTCACCAAGGAACCAGCGTAGATGACTACGTCTGCTTCTTGTACCAATCGATATCCCTTACGAGTAATTAATTCTGGATCGCCAGGGCCTGCGCCCACGATATGTACTTGTGCCATATTATGCCTCCTGTTTCACTGCAGTTACGATAAAAAAATAGGGCTCAATGGATTTAATAAATGGTATGGGCCAGCTTTTTCTGAAACGGCTCACTTGCATTTGAAATCCTTCATAAGTATATGGTCTACCTTTTAATTCTTTCAAAATCGTATACCCTGTTTCCATAGTCACAGCGGTTACTACGAGACGACCTCCCACTTTTAACAGCCGTGTCACTTCGTCCATAATGGTACCCATGCCACCAGCACTACCACCGATGATGACAGCATCTAATTCCGGCAAATCTTCCATGCCTTCTGGGGGCTTTTGCCTCAATAATTGTTAAGTTTTTTTCACGCCAAATTTTTCTTGATTTTTGGCGAATTAAATCTGTCGCTTTTTCAAAGCGTTCAATCGCATACACATGTCCTTTAGGAGCTCCAAGAGCGACTTCGATAGAGATCGAACCTGTACCAGCCCCCTACATCAAGGACAACGCTATCTTCTTCAATGCGAGCTTCATTCATGACAACCATACGAATTTCTTTTTTTCGTCATCGGCACATCGTCACGAATAAATTCCTCGTCTTCAATTCCAAAAAAATGTCTCATCCTAATACCACCATTACGGAGTGGCCAAAGCCCTCCAATGTCTGTAATTCTTCTAATGTACCGCGTTCAATACGCTCATCTTCATAACTCAATCGTTCACAAGCAGCCGCTTTTGTATCCTTCGGCCAACCATGCTCTTCGATTAAATGTCTTGCAATATACGCAGGATTTTGTTCAGGATCTGTTAGGAATCCTAATTTACGTCCTTCCGCATAATACAAATCTTTTTCCTCTGGACGACGACCGTGAAAGCTCATTAAATCTGCATTATGCCACACTTCACCAAGTCTAGCAAAAGCAAAATGTCATGGAACTAATACCCGGTGTCACATCGATAGGATTGTTAGGGAATTTAGTTTTCAAATACGGCAATAAGGAATAATACCCCGTATCACCACTGACTAAGACTACAATGTCATTGGACTGTAGTTGCTGTCCCATCCACTCTGCCATAGGTGCTAGTTTCGCAATAGGAAAGGTTGCCTGACCAGGCTGAGCAAAATCTTCTAATGCCCGTTCACTTCCTACCAAGACCTTAGCCTGTTTAATTAGATGTAATCCTCTAGGTACTACATACTCTGGATTCCAGGGCCAATACCTACGACATACAAGGTATGTGCCATGATTCTTCTTCTCCTATTTCCTTCGCTACCTCATCGACAGCCAATATAGTGCCATCTAAGGTAGATATGATAATACCAACCTTTGCATCTTGTGCAATATAGCGCATAGAGCGCAAGGACGCCCGATCCGCTAAGCGCTGATAAATGCCCTCTAAGTGCTCCCGTTCAATAATTGGCATAGCCGCCTCTGTAGTACGACATTCCATCAATTCTTCGCACACTTGTTGGGATGCCCCTTCTAAGGCTGCATAGGCAACAATCGTTTCCATACGTCCATCACTCATGCGGTTATGAGTATGAAAGCTACCGCTAGCCAATTTAATAATTTTACCAATGTGACCAATAATTAGAATATTTTTAAAGCCAATTTTGACACATTGTTCTAACATAAAGCCAATAAAATTACTTGTTTCTGCCATTTGATTGATAGAAATACCCAGCTGCTCTTTTGCAATTTCTTGACCTATACGCCCTGGTACAAGGATGGCCGTTGTATAACCGGCTTCTTTTCATGACACGCAATTGGGGTACTAAAGAGTTTTTTAAACCCTTCTTCACTCATCGGTTTTACAATACCTGTCGTGCCAATAATGAAATACCACCTTCAATACCAAGGGTGCCATTCAAGGTTTTTCTAGCCAAGGTTTCCCCAGTCTGGGACAGAGACTTTCACATGGATGCCCATACCCTTAGGTACGATTTCATCGAACACGTAGGAAATCATTGTTCTAGGGCCCGGATTGATAGCGGGTTCTCCTACGGATAATGCCAAGCCCTGGTTTCGTTACTGTACCAACCCCAAATCCAGCTTCATAGGTAATGATTCCCGATTGATTTACTGTCACTGTAGTCACAATATCTGTACCATGTGTGACATCCGGGTCATCGCCACCATCTTTCACAACTGTTACCATTGCTCTCCGTTGGAGACAGTACTTCTACCTTGGCAATGGGCACTTGAATGAAAGCATCTTGAGGGTTTCTGTATAGAAACTTGGTCAACAATTTCTTCTTCGATTAGGGCTAAGAGTCCCTGCTTTTCACCCCTCGCTGTTGCATAGGAACCAGTGGTGTAACCACCACGCATATCTTCTACGTTCATAGTCCCTCACATGATAAAAATAGGAGCATCTATTGGGTGATGCTCCTCTGTTTGATTAAGAACGGAAATTCACAAATTGTAATTCTACAGGTAAATCTTGTTCACGAAGCATCGTAATCACTGCTTGTAATTGATCTTTATCTTTTTCCTGCTACACGTACTTGGTCTTCCATAATTTGAGCCGTCACTTTTTAATTTCATATTTTTGATGAGTTTCACCACATCTTTAGCTACCTCTTTAGAGATACCATTTTTTTGATGGTTACAACTTGGCGAACAGTACCACCAGATGCTTTGGTTCAATTTTGCCATACTCCAAGTTTTTAATCGCCACATTACGTTTCACCATTTTGCCTTTTTAGCACATCGATGATAGCCCCTAATTTATATTCATCATCACAATGAATTTTTAATAGTATCACCATCGTGTTCTATATCTGCTTTGCTATTACGGAAATCGTAGCGAGTACCGATTTCTTTCTTCGCTTGATTCACTGCATTATCGACTTCTTGCATATCCACTTCGGATACTACATCAAATGAACAATCTTTAGCCATATAAACCTCCAATAATTATTTACATGAACAGTTTAATTATACCCTACTTCCCTTATATTTTCTACCTTTTATAGTATCTTTTATTATAGCTTTTAGGAATGTAGTATACCTGAAAAAAATACCTAATGAATACAGTTGGATTCCTCTATTCATTAGGCATCATATACATTCCGTATAAAATTATTTCACGCCATCTTTTGTGCGTTCAAAACCAAAATTTCATATAAAGCGATGGATACAGGATTTTCTGTGCCTACATCACCTACCAAGGATGGCTGTCCATCAGTTAATTCACGAGCACGTTTCAGCTGCCAATGTTACCAATGTGTACTTGCTATCTACTTGTTTTTCCAAATCTTTTAAATGCGGTTCTACCATCATGATGTATGTCTCCTCTGTATAAATCACTAATCCGTAGTTGCCTACGTATTACCCATTATGTTGTTGCTCATTACTGTAGCGTTTATAAATATATTGAATCTTTTCCTTATTGCGACTGATCTTACAAGTTTCTGCCCGCAAAAATAGACGCCGTCCGTTCAATGGCATCCTCTAAATCATCATTAACGACAATATAATCGTAACGATGGGCTAAGGCAAGCTCTGAACAAGCTAAGGATAAGCGCTTATGGATCACTTCTTTATCATCCGTTCCACGACCATGCAGACGAGATGTCAACACGTCTAGTGACGGTGGCACAACGTAAATAAAGACAGCATCGCTGTAGGATTCTTTTACTTTCATAGCACCTTGAATATCAATCTCCAAAATCACACTTTTGCCTTCTTCTAATAAGTTCATGACGTGCTCTTTCGGTGTACCATAGTAATTATCGTACACTTTTTGCATATTCCAAGAATGCATCTTCTTTGATTAATTTTTTTCAAATGTATCTACATCTCGGAAGAAATAGCTAATGCCTTCTTCTTCTCCCACCCGCAGTTGACGTGTGGTCATCGATACAGAATAGACCAAGTTTGGCATTTGCTTGCGGAGTTCTGCACAAATCGTGCCTTTTTCCTGCCCCAGATGGTCCTGAAATGACGATTAATATTCCTTTATCAGACATGACAACTCCAGTACTACTTTACACATTATTCTATATTCTGAATTTGCTCTCTTACTTTTTCTAACTCTACCTTCAATTGTACAACGGTGTCTACAATGGTGATTTCATTCCCTTTGGATCCCATCGTATTCACCTCGCGGTTCATTTCTTGTAACAAGAAATCTAACTTACGTCCAATAGGCCCTTCTTCCTCAAGTATTTCCTTTAATTGTACCACATGTGAGGCAAATCGGGCAATCTCTTCCGAAATATCTACTTTATCTGAAAGTATAGCCACTTCTTGCATGAACCGTTCTTCTTGAAAGTCTACGCCCACTTTATCTAGCATAGTCTGGATCCGTTGCAATAATCGCTCTTCATGGTGCGCTAATGCTACGTCTCTGCGACTCTCCATATAAGCGAATAATGTTTCAATCCCTTCTAGGCGTTTCGCAATATCCGTTTTCATCGCAATGCCTTCTTTAGCACGCATAGCAAGAACACCATCTATGGCTAATTTCGTGGCCTCTTCTAAGGCACGACCTATCACCTCTTCGTCAGTAGGTGGTTCTTCTACAGTGATCCAGTCTGAAGAAATGGACATAATCGCCGATAAAGGGACCTCTTTCACATCTGCATAGAAACCTTCTTCTACTAAAAATTGTTTAATCTGTCCACATAAAGCGCGATTCATAGACAAGTCTTTTTCTTGTTCACCTGACTCTTTATATAAAATGGACACCTCTATCTTACCACGTTGAAAGGCAGATTGGATTAACCGTCGTACTTTATCCTCAAAGATATTAAATTGTTTAGGGCTTTTGATGGCAATGTCACAATAGCGTGTATTTACCGTTTTAATCTCTACTTGAAAACTTCCTGCTTCCGTAGTCACTATGCCGCGACCAAAGCCTGTCATACTGTTCATGGATTTACCTCGCGTTTCCGATCTATTTCTTACCTTTCAGTATAGCACGGTAAGACTAAAAATAATACTACCATTTATAGAACTTAACCATATATGTGTTACGATATGCTTCTTGATTGTAATCTAATACTCCCTATATCTCCTAGTACTAGATTAGTGTATACTAGTATAGGGATAGTTTTTTTAAAATTTTTCCCTTACTAATAGATAGTATATGACCATGGTATCCTTAATAAGGTACCATGTAACATCAATCATTTTCATAAGTTTATAAAAAAATTAGCCATTTCATATGTATGGTAAAGAATTGTGACTTCAATGATGTGTTATACTTTCAACCATACCAATACTAATACGCCTATAATGAAAGGATTCTCATGAATTTAGATGGTTTAACATTGTCTGTATTAATACGAGAACTGAACGACCAAGTAGGAAGCGGTCAGATTCAACGTATCCAACAGATTGACAAAAACGAGCATACTTTTTAAAAATTAATACACCTACCACAAGTCCCTACTTGGTGATTACCGTAGGTAGTGCTCCATCTATCTATGTTACAGATACGATAGTGGATGCCCCTAAAGGAGCCTACGTCTCTCATTATGTATTTACGCAAACATATTGAAGGAGCTCGTATCACCAACATTGAGCAACTTCACGGAGACCGTATCATCCGCATTACAGCTGACAAATTAGGATTAGATGGCTCCATTCTTGTAAATGAAATCTATGTCGAATTGATGGGCAAAGTATTCCAATTGTATTTTTTGTGCAAAATGGTATAATCTTGGAATCCTTGGTTCACGTGACACCGCTCATGAATCGAGTTCGATCAGTGGCCCCTAAGTTACCTTACGAGCTACCTCCTACTACCTCCCGTGTCGCCCTCATGCAGTTTTCTGGTTCAGAGATAACACAATTACTACAATCCTTTTCACAAGATACAGTGGGTAATACCATTCGTCATATCTTTAACGGTTTTGGTCCCGTCCTATTAGATGACCTATGTTGTCGCATGGGACTAACTCCTACGACACCGATGTCAGCAGACCTCATTACCAACATCACCGAAGGACTAACCCAGTTGCAGGCTCAACTTCTTAGTGCTCAAGGATTATTGCAATACACCACGGCTACAGGTAAACGCTTGTTAACGCCGATTCCACTCTGTGAAAGTTCCCCCACATCATTGTTGATACTATCCAGTATCCAACAATTTCTGAGGCTCTTTCACAGGATGTGGCAAAAGCTAGGCGCCATTCATACTGCCGGAAAAGAGTTAGAAAAAAATTATCCGCCGCTATCAAAAAGAAGAAGGTCGTCACGAAAAAAATTAAAGCTGAACTAGATGACACATCAAAAGCAGACACCTACAAAGCATACGGAGATTTGCTCATGATTTATAGCTACTTGCCTCACCACTATGAGTCGGAAGTGACGGTGCAAAACGTATTATCTGACTTGGCTGAAGATATTACTATCCCATTGGATCCCCCATTATCCATCACAGAAAATGCACAGGCCTATTATAAACTATATCGGAAGATGAAAAACCGTACGAAAAAAATGGACAATACCAACTAGAACAAAGCTCCATGCGCCTTTCCTATTTAGAATCTATCCAATACAGTCTATCCTCAGCTACGACAAAACAGTCTGTTCAAGAAATTCGCAGTGAATGTGAAAGTGCTGGCATCTTGCGTCAATCTAAAAAAACCGATTCCTTTCAAGATTAAAAAAAGATAATTTCTTGTACTTTACCATTCCTAATGGCGATGTCTATGTGGGACAAAATAACCAACAAAACGAATATCTCACCAACCGTTGGGCTAAACCTAATGACCTATGGTTACATACACAGCATATACAAGGATCTCACGTTATCTTGCGGTCTAACGTTGAGCCAGATATTAAAATGATTGAGACTGTCTGCACAAATCGTCGCGTATTTTTAGTAAAAGGGAAAGATACCTCTAAAGTAACCGTGGACTACACATTAGTAAAACATATTAAAAAGCCACCTGGATCACCGTTGGGATATGTCATATTCAATACTCATAATGACATCGTGGTAGAACCGAAAGCACCTGAGGGGTATACGAAAATAATCAAAACAATTAATGTTCTGTATATCACATCAATATGTTATGTTTTTGATTCATTCAGATATCTAATACATTTGTAGATGAACTGAAAGCATATACAAAGTACACATAAAGGCTGTAAGCATTCATATCGTTTGCTTACAGCCTTTTCTCATTTTAATTCATTATGTATAGCACTTCTATAACAATGCATTCATTTTGCCAATTTCAGTAATTTGTTCCACGGTTAATTTTGTAATGCGAGAAATCATCTCTATGGACAACTTTTCCTTTAACATGCCAATTACCGTTTCAACTTTTTCCTTCCGCTCTACCTTCCTCTCTACCTTCCTCTCTGCCTTCCTCTCTACCTATTTCGATTCCTTCTTTTAGCTTATTTTCCATTTCAAATGCCAAAGTCATATAATCTCGCCTCCATTCATCACATTGTTTTATCGTATGAACTTCACTATCAATCTCACACATCAGACTATCTTCAGGTTCTTTTTCCATCTATATAATCTAAAAATATTTTTAAGGGTTTAGATATATCATCCAATTCACCCTTAGTACTCAAGAAAAATCTTTTTGAGTCCCATCATTCAAATGTCTCACCCGTATTCTGCAAGCATACATTTTTTTGAAGTCATACTTATGAAGCTTATCTGGATATACCTCAAATGTACATATAAAAATAACGTATGCATCATTTAATTCTGAATAGTGTTGCCCCTTTTCTAAACTATCAATATCTATTGCACTCTGATAATACCGAGCTCTTTTAATAAGCTCCTTCATATCTTTTGCTAGTTTGCATTTTCGATGTTAAAGATAGTTCCTTTATCATCGTTGACAAATACATCTAGTCGCACACTCTTGCTATCCAAGCGAACATCGATAGTTTTCTCTTCTTCTAGATATTCAATATCCTTAATATCAATATCTAAAAGTCTTTCTAGCGTTTGCTTGCAAATGCGTTTATTACGCATAACTTTCTGAAAGATAAAATTATCTTGTATCGTAAGTTCCTCATAAGGTTTGATAGACATAGGATTCACACTCCTTTTTCTACCCTAAATTATAGCACAAAGATGATAGTTTAACGAGTTATATTTAATGATTTACACTTATCCCAATACATCCGCCATGGCTTGCACTGTTCGTTCGATGGCTATGTCGATAGTCTCTTTATCAATGGTTAACGGCGGATTAAAGTAGATAACATTGCCCTAATGGGCGTAATAATAATCCTCTATCCAATGCTTTTTGTAGATTTGATAGCCCATGCGTAAGGAACCATCAAATCCTTCTTTTGTTTCTTTATTGGTAACAAGTTCGATGGCATTGATCAGTCCCATACGACGGATTTCGCCTACATTCGGATGATCCCCAAGGCTTTCACTAATGCATCATGTAAATAGTTGCCCATCTCTTCTGCTTTTTTCTAAAAATATGTTCATCCCGCAATGTATCGAGCACTGCCAATGCACCAAGCACAACCCTAATGGGTTACCACTATAGGTATGGCTATGCATGAAGGCTTTCATCGTATGATAGTCATCATAGAAAGCTTGGTAAATTTTTTCAGCTACTACTGTAATAGACATCGGCATATAGCCACCAGTCAACGCTTTGGAAATGGTCATGATATCTGGAGATACTCCAAAGCATGGTCAAAAGCGAATAACTTGCCTGTACGACCAAATCCTGTAGCAATTTCATCAGCAATTAATAGGACTCCATAACGGTCGCAGAGTTCACGCAACTTGCGCAAATATTCTGGTGGATACATTTTCATCCCTGCGCAGCCTTGAATCAAAGGCTCTACAATAACAGCAGCCAATGTGGAACCATGCTCTGCAAAATCTTTTTCCATATGCTCAAAACATTCACAGGAACAAGTTTCACGAGTTTTCCCATACGTGCAACGATAACAATCCGGACCTTGTGTGTGGATAGTTTGATCCATCAGCATAGGTTTATAAATTTCTGCAAACAAATCCATACTGCCTACAGATAAAAGCACCAATCGTTTCCCCGTGGTAGCTTTCACTGAGACATAAGAATTTTTTGACGTTCAGGATGACCTGTTTGATAGTGGTATTGGAACGCCATTTTCAAGGCACATTCTACAGCGCCGGACCCATTATCACTGAAATGAAAGCGTGTTAATCCTTCTGGCACCACTTCTTTTCAATCGTTCCGCCAATGTGATGGCAGGCCGATGGCTAAAGTTAGACGAAGATAACATGTTCCAACGTATCTAATTGGCTTTTAATAGCTTCATTTACCTTTTGGATGGCAATGACCTAATAAATTACACCACCACGAGCTGATGATATCTATGTATTCTTTTTCCATCAACATCATATAAATAGCAACCTTTTGCATGGTCGATTACAATCGGTGGCAATGTTTCATAATCTTTCATTTGAGAACATGGATGCCAAATTAATTCTAAATCCTTTTTGCCCAATCTTTCATGTGTATACCTATACCTCTCGTACATTTACTATGCTATATCTAATATATATATTAAATAAATTATACCTTCTTAATTATGCATGAGGATTCACTATATCCTCGTAGCACTCTAACATAGTGTCCACATCCATATGCAAGGATGTTTCACCCTAGTCCTACTCGATCTAAAAACAGGAATCCCCTGTCAATCGTTCCATCATCACACAATTATCCTCTTCCATAGGGTTTCCTGTGTATTGATTTACAATGATACCTTTTACAGCAATCCCCTTGGATTGCAAATAATGGATTGTCAACACCGTGCTATTGATCGTACCCAGTGCCGCTGTGGCTACCACAATAGCTGGTAGTTGCAAAATCTTTCACCACATCTTCTAGCATATACAATTCTGTATCTGTCACATGTAATGGGCAAATGATTCCACCACTGCCTTCCACTGTTGTGTATGCATGTATTCGTGCAACATGGCAGAAATTACGATTGACTACGGTTCTATCGATAACCTTTCCTTCGTGACGAGCCGCCAAATGGGGAGATACGGCTTCATCAAATATATAGGATACCAATGTGTCATCCCCCTGTGAAAGTCCCTCGCCACTTGTTTCACATATCCCGCATCGCTTTCAGAAATGCTAGGAGCACCGCTAACCGTCGCTTTATAATACGCCACATCATGGCCTGATTCACGAAGTTTTTTGAGCCATAAAGCAGTAATATATGTTTTACCTACATCTGTTCCTGTACCTAATATATATAGGCCTTTTGGGCTTTCTGTTGTTGTCATGATTTTGTCCTTTCCTGTATGTATTTATCACCTATTGTGACTTTCACAAATATCAACATAAGGTGCATATCAAACTATATATGCACCTCATATTAGATCTGTTATGTTCCCTATCGTTTTTAAAAATAAGAAGTAATCGTTTTGCAATGAACGCTGCCAAGATGCAGAGGAAAATATCTGGAATCACTGGCAATGCAAAGCAATAGATAAATAATGTTTCTAGGCCAATTGGTTTTGCTAGATATAAATCCATAATTTCATATAAATACACCATACCTAGGGCATACACGATAATCAAATTTACAAAAGATGCAGTTAACAATTTTTGAAAGTAACCACCCCTGCGTTTTTCCACCATGCGACCCGCCACAAAAAGCACCAATAGCAAAAGCCCACAAGATAGCCAAATGTGGGTTTGAAGATGTACATAAATCCGCCACCTTCCGTAAACACTGGCACTCCCTACAAGACCAAGAATGATGTACAGCGCCACACTCATACCACCTAAACGACTTCCTAAGATGAGACCAGCTAATGTAGTAAAGAGCAATTGCAAAAGTAAATGGCAAATTCGGAATAGGAATCTTAATAAATGCTCCTACCGCTACCAATGCTACAAATAATGCAGTCATTGTGATTTGTCTTGCACTCATCGTTCCTGTTACATTCTGTTTCTTCTTTCATGATACGATCCTCCCTTGATCGACAACATAAGATGATAAAAAAATGTCTTTCAAGTAGTATTAAATCACTATTGATTTGCATTGTCAACTCCAATATATTTGCTAGGAGTTTATAATAAAAGAACCGACCGCATCTATCCACATCCATGTGATAGCACGGTCGATCCATTCGTTGGTCTCTATTCACTTTTTACTATTAAAAGCTATATTCTTGAAAGTATGCCATCATGATTTACTTTTTAATACATCACAAGCTTTATAATTCAACGCATAGTATTCTTCCAAAGTCATGACTTCTTTATAATACGTTTCATACATCTCATCAACCCTACAGATTAAAGGTCGAGTTTCATAAATAGAACATAAATTATTTTTCAAATATTTACATTTCCCTGTTTCATCTGCTAAATATCGGTATACCTCTGAAGTATGTACTTTTTCACAGCATTTTCCACATTGATCACATAGAAACATTATTTACCCTCACATCTTTCCATATGCCACGCATTTCCTTGCAAAATACACAGAAATCCCCACCGGGATTTTTATGCCTTATGAATCAAACATTTTTGAAAGTATACTTTCTACTACCGGAATTTGTTCTGTATCTTCTTGTTTCCACGTTAATGGCACGACGGAAATATATCCTTCTTTGATATGTCCCACATCGGTTGGCTTTATCTTCTTTATGAAACCCTTGGTCTCCTACAATCCAATAGTACTCTCTGCCTTTAGCATCTTTTTCGAACATCGATGACATTGGTGTATTCTTGAAAAACCTTGTGGAATACTTTCACTTGTTCCCCAACCTACAGGGCCTTCTTTTCAGGGAAGTTAACATTCAATAGCCCTTGGTATTGTCCCTCTTCGTACATAACTTTGATAAACTCAATAATAAAAAGGCACCACTTCTTCCATCCGTTTAACACTGTATTTTTCTAGGGATAGTGCCAAGGATGGAATACTATACATCAATCCTTCTAATGCTGCGCCGACAGTACCTGAATACACCGCATCAGATCCCAGATTAAATCCGTGATTGATACCAGACACCACCAGGTCAGGACGATCTTGCTCTAATAAATAGGACAAGGAAAATTTCACACAGTCTACTGGTGTGCCCTCTACAAAGAGCATTCTTGGATTATCACCATCTTCGCTCATCTCTTTTTGCGCGAATTGGCACCTGTACCGTTAACGCACTGGATTTAGCACTTTGCTCCACCTTAGGTGCCACCATTGTCACACGATGGTGCTTTGCTAACTCCTGTGCTAAACCTTGTATCCCTGGGGCCCATAAGCCGTCGTCATTTGTTAATAAAATATGCATAATGTCTCCTATCTACATAGTAATACTATATCTACTATTGTATAGGAAAATGAATAAGATTGCTATTACATATTGATTATAGTTTACTCACCACATCCTGCACGGCCTGACGTTCCAAGTCTTTTTACATAGTCGCCTATGGCTTTTTTTATAGTCCTCGATAGTTTGGTCTTGCTCAAATTTCTCTGTCACTTTTTTTAGTAATCAATTCCGTCAATCGTTCGGTTGCTTCTTGTATCTTTTGTTTCGTATTCTGCTATTTTATTACGATATCCCTCTTCTTTAGCTTTTTTTATACTCTTTTACATCTTCTTTAGATATAAATTTAACGTTCATATACTCCGGTGTTTTACAAAAATTAGACAACGCACCTACTGATGTAATTGAGCTCATACCCAATTCCTTATGGATATCTTTCAGCACAGATTCTTTCTGTCCAAACTCTTTACGATTCAATTCAATTTGAAAGTCTTCTTTTTCACAGGCTCTTTTCGATTTGTTCATAAATTGGTTGAAAAGATTCGTTCTGCTTCAGCTTCGCCTTTTGCATAGGCTTCTAATCGTTCATTTTCTGAAATCACTTTCACACCTAAGCCCCGCAAAAAGTGTGCAACCTACCGTTTCTATTGTTCCCCACATACTAATTTCTCCTTCTAATCTACTAAAATGGTCTTGCTCCAGATACCTATCAAGAGCAAGACCGCTATTACTTCTACTAGACATTACATAGGTAGTCATCTCCCTATACCCTATTTAAGGTATAGACGATACTATTCATAGACCCTACCTAGAGATTACCAAGACACATCAAAGCGCAATTCTTGATTTTTTCATTCAACAATGCAAATCGCTCTCTTAAAAAGGCTTCTAAATTTTCTTTATATTCCTTCGCAGTTTTTACACAAATGAGATCATCCACCATATTTTTCCAATGGTACATATCCAGAAATAGAATAAAACTCTATATTTTGTTGTACACTTTCATATTCATATTCAAGCATTGTTTCTGAAATTTTCCAAATATCTGTCTCTGTATCGTCATCATTATATTCAGTTTCACATTCTAATATATTGTTAACTTGGTTGTCTGAAACTTTTTCTTCTTTACGGATTTTCTCCATAAATTTTTGAATCCAACCTTCTCCGTTATATAATGCATCCAGTGCTTCTAAACTTTCCTCTGCATCTACTGTAATATTACAGTTTTTGAAAGATGGATCCAATACAATCTGTCCATCCGATTCTGCCATAATCGTCTTCCGTAATTTTCTTAATACAGATTCTACTCGGTCATTGAACTTTTCATAATAATCATGTCTTTTTTTCCAAATTATAATCTTCCGATTTAGCACGGCTCACAATACCTTGCAAGACACTATATTTAGAAACCTTGCTCATCCAATTGCCCAACCGATCTTCATGATACCATACAGCATTATCCACATAGTTAATGATACATTCTTTTAGCTCATACATAAGTGGTTCAAACACATGGTCACGTAATACCTTGCTAGCAAATTCTTCCGCCTCATCTTGGTCTTCAAACTCTTCATCGTAAATATCATCGGACACATCTAGACCTGAAAAACTTAATTCATCACTCACACTTTCATCCAAACTCATCAAAATCTTCAATGTCATCAATAATGTCTTCTAACTCGCTTTTTTGCTTCCTTAATAGCCTCAAAAATCGCAGACATGTCTACATTTGCATCGTTACGACTCATACTATCCTCCTGTATAACACAAACAACACGGTTCCTAAGAACACTAATCCTATCGTTTACCCACCTAGTTTCTGTGAAAGTTTATTCTCTCACATAATGGAGTAGGTTAACTTCTATACCCTATACTATAAAGTATCGGAATGACACATTTTGTCATTGTAAATAAATTTTACTTAAAAATACTGCATTTTCTAAAAAATTTTTTTCGTGCTAGTTTTAGTGATAGTTTTGGTGATAGTTTATCATGGTAGTTTCTTATGTTTTTTCAACTTTTTTTCGTTTATATATTACATCGAACATAAAAACGGCTACCCCCATTTTAGGACTAGCCGTTATTTTGTTCGATATTATTTTTGTATTATTCTTCGATAGCGGAGATTTTATCCACACGTTTTGCATGGCGACCACCTTCAAATTCAGTGTGCAAACCAAATGTCCACGATATCTAATGCCAATCCTTGGCCGATAACACGTTCCCCATCGTTAAGACGTTTTGCATTGTTATGCTCACGACTAGCATGGGCAGAGAATGTATCATGGCATAATGCCGCACTGAATACCTTTTACCTTGTTCGGCTGCAATGCCGATGCCAATGCCGGTACCACATGTCAAAAATGCCACGGTCAAATTCACCTGCTGCCACTGCTTCCGCCAATGGTTTTGCCACATCTGGATAATCCATGGAATCTGTAGAATAGGTACCAAAAATCTTTTATACTCAATCCCTTGTTTTTTTCTAATAAGCCTTTAATAGCCTCTTTCAAATGAAATCCACCATGATCACAACCAACTGCTACTTTCATAACGTCCTCCTTTATTAATACATCATTCATCATTCTTATGTAATTCAAGCCCTTTTCGTACATACTCTACAATCTGCTTCGCTGTTTTAGTATATACTTCTTGAGATTGTCCAAATGGGTCTTCCACATCCCCTACTTCATCGCCAAATTCAGCAACTGTCATAATTTTTTTACTGTCAAAAGGAAATTGACGAAGTAATATTTTTTTATGGTCTTCCGTCATAGGAAGTACATAATCAGCCGCTTTACAAAGTCCACTTTTCAACGGACGAGAACTGTGTTCGCTAATATCTTCGCCCACCAATTCTCGAACTGCCACCACAGCTTGTCGCTCACCTTGGCCCCTCGGCACGCAAAACAATCCTGTAGATAAGGTCATTACCTCGACGCCAAGTTCACGCCCTACAGCACGGGCAATTCCTTCTCCCATGGGACTACGACAGGTATTCCCTGTACAAACAAATAATAAATTCATAATTACCTCAATCATTATATAGTATAACGCACTTTATTTCTTCTGTTGATGAAGTACCCTAGTCTAAATTACTCACATTGCCACCGCTCGCTTTTTCCAAGCGATTCATCACAGCTACACCAAGTCCTACCTTCTCGCAACCTTCCACAATGAGTAAGTCCACATATTTTTTTCGTTGAAAGCTAGCAGTCCCTCATATAATTGATTTGCCAACGATACAGGCTCCGCTGTTTCACCATAGATGATACCTACAATTTCTTGCGTATCGGTCCCTGTACCTAGTAAAAGTGTATGACTCGCATGTGTACCGCCTATCACAGCTTGTACTTCTGCATCCAATGACGCTACTAGTCTATCCCAAGTTTGTTGAGATATAAATACTCCCATGCGTTTATATGTATGAGCATTACATTCTTTTTACCACCTTGGATTCTATAGCTTTCACCACAGACTCTGAGGAACCCACTACGACCTGCACAGGCATGTCTGGTGCATAATGGCGATATTTCATGCCCGGTGCTTTCGGCGCCTCTGTAGGATCATGCAAGGCCGTATCATACACCACATGGTCCGCCACCATTTCTAGCATCTCTTTTGTGACACCACCAGACGTAAGATAACTATCGTATCGTCTTCGACTTGTACCACCGTAGATTCTACGCCAATTTCACAAGGCCCTCGCGATCAACTACGGCATGAATGCGTCCTTTCATATCGTGTAGAACTGCCTCCGCAGTGGTCGGGCTCGGTCGACCTGAGCGATTCGCACTAGGTGCAGCAATAGGCACTCCCTGCAATACGTATTATCTCACGACATACATCATGGTTTGGACATCTTAGTGCCACCCGTGAAAGTCCCCCTGTCGCTCGCTCTGGCACTAACGCTGACTTTTCAAAAGTGATCGTCAACGGACCGGGCCAAAAGGTATCCATTAAGGTTTTGCTCTAAAGGAGTGATATGTCGCACTAAAGCGATATACCATAGATTGGTCATATACATGTAAAAATTAAAGGATTGTCGGAAGGACGTCCTTTTGCCGCATAAATGCGCTCCATTGCATCTGCTGCCAGTCCATTGGCACCTAAGCCGTACACCGTTTCCGTAGGAATCGCTACTAAATCCCCTACACGAAGTAAAGTACCCGCTAGTTCCACATCATCAGGAGTTAATACTGCGTTTCAATCTGATCTAATGCTTCCATATCGTACCTCCTTTCCTATGTAATATTATAACACTGTAGCAAAAATTATTTTTTTATACTTTTATAGTGCTTCTATTGATAAAACTAATATCTATCTTTATAAAGCGATTTCTATTTAATTTCTTATACATACCAGTAATGATGCCCCTACTTAGAACGTCGTACTTCCCAACGCACCTCACGAATAATACCATGATGTCTCGTTGGTACACTGGTTCCCTGTATTGCCCGGTTTCTGCAGACTAGCTTCGATACTGCCTCTTCTTGTCCTTGACCGATTTCTATGGCAAGGTATCCACCATCTTTCACAAAGCGCCGCCTTCACGAATGATAGGTACATAAAAATTCTAAGCCCGTCGCCCCTCCATGGAGGGCAATATGTGGCTCATGTAACACTTCTCGTGACAATTGTTTCATCTCTGCTGTTGTGATATACGGCGGGTTCGACACAAGCACATCAAACATGCCATCTAAGGATGTTCGCTGTTCTCCAAATAGAGAGTTACAAGCATCCAAGAGCATACTATATACTGCACCTGAACTCGTATCCATGTCTGTACCTGAACTCGTATCCATGTCTGTACCTGAACTCGCACCCATGTCTGTACCAGCACCTATACCCATGCTTATACCTGTACCTGTACTCGCACCCATACTTGTACCCGTGCTTGTTTTAGTTCCAAGTTGTACCTGTTCTAGCAGTTGTTTCATATCAATTTCACAGAATTTGGATACGTCGGACAATTCCATAGATTGACGATTTTGTTCTGCTACTGCCAAGGCTTTCTTAGAAATATCTACACCAACGCCCTTCGCATGCGGTAAGTAGTGCAATAGGCTAGCTAATATGGTTCCAGTGCCCTGTGCATAGGTCCAAAATTTTAGGAGATGTTTCTATATCATAGATATCTAAGATGTCCTCGATCAGAGTCTCCGTATCGGGCCGTGGTATTAGCACATGTTCATTCACGTGAAAGTCCAGCCCCATAAATTCTTTATGCCCTATAATGGCCGCCACACTATACCCTTTCACACGTTGTAAAAATAGTTTTCATGGAAAGGCCTTAATTCATCTTGATTTAAAGGTCTATCAAAATTGACATATAAATACATGCGGTCACATCCCAAAATATGAGAAAGCAGTACTTCCCCATCCAAGCGGCTTGATTCGATGCCTTTGGAGCGAAAATACTGCTCTGTCCATTGGAGCACGCGACTAATGGTCCATAACCCCTTATCCATGTTGATTTGCCTCTTGCATTTTAGCGGCTTGTTCTGCTGTTATCAAGGCTTGGATTAATTCATCCATATCCCCATTCAATACAGCATTTAATTTGTATAAAGTTAAGTTAATGCGATGATCTGTGACACGACCTTGTGGATAGTTGTATGTACGAATACGCTCGGAGCGATCCCCAGTACCCACTTGGCTTTTACGGTCTGCTGCCATAGCGGATGTTGCCTCTTGCTCTGCCTTATCTTGCAATTTAGCACGCAATACACGCATCGCTTTTTCACGGTTCTTGAGCTGGGAACGCTCATCCTGACAAGCTACCACAATACCAGATGGTTTGTGTGTAATACGAACAGCGGACTCTGTTTTATTGATGTGCTGTCCGCCCGCACCAGATGCACGGTACGTATCGATTTCTAAATCTTTTTCGTTGATTTCGATGTCGATATCTTCTGCTTCTGGCAATACCGCTACCGTTACAGTAGACGTATGGATACGTCCAGAAGATTCTGTATCTGGCACACGTTGTACACGATGTACGCCACTTTCAAATTTTAACTTAGAATATACACTATCACCTTCGATGGAGAATACTACCTCTTTAAAGCCCCCTAATTCAGGCTCGTTCGCATCGATGATGGTACATCTCCAGCCTTGTGTTTCTGCGTACTTTGTAAACATGCGGAACAAATCCCCTGCAAACAAAGCAGCTTCATCACCGCCAGCACCACCGCGAATTTCGACGATAATATTTTTATCATCATTCGGGTCTTTTGGTAATAACAAAATGTGTAATTCTGTTTCTAATTCATCACGACGAACCTTGAGTTCATTCAATTCTTCTTGTGCCATAGCACGGAAATCTTCATCAAGGCTTTTATCGCCCAATACTTCCAAGGCTTCTTCAATACCAGCTAAGACTTGTTTGTATTGACGGAATGTGTTTACCGTATCTGTTAATAACGCATGTTGACGAGTCAATTTACGCCATTCTTCTTGGCGAGCAATCACATCTGGGTCAGAAATGCGTTGTTCCAAGTCTAAAAATTTATCTTCAATCACTTGTAGTTTATCTACTAACACGGTGACTCCTTTCTATTCTTCTTCGTATGCATCTTCTTCACTAGGTCGCACCGATGTTAATGCGCGAATAGCTACTTCAATTTGATCATCATCTGGCTCACGTGTTGTCATATACTGCAACATAAGACCCGGTGCAATCATGGCTTTCATCAATGGGTTTTTGAGAGCGTCCAGCGAATCGAATGAGCTCATAGGAAATGCCCGCTACTACAGGGCATAAGAGCTAATCTCGATACGATGCGTTCCACTAAATTCGGCCATCCTAGAAACGCGAATACAAATATACTCACTACCATAACGAATAGTAAAAAGTTGGTACCACAACGAGCATGTAATCTCGAATGGTTTCGCACTTCTTCACCGTTAATGGTCTATCATTTTCATAAGTGTGAATGGTTTTTATGCTCCGCCCCATGATACTGAAAGACACGCTTAATATCTGGGGTCAGTCCGATAGCAAAAAAATATATAGTAAAAAGAACTAATCGAATGGTTCCTTCATATAGATTCAATATCATATGATCTGAGCCAGCACCGAGCATAAATTTTGCTAGCCACGTTGGCAAGACAATAAATAATGCGGCTGCGATGAGCTACAGATACAGCCATAGTGATGGCGATTTCCTTATTTGTGACTTCTTCCTCTTCTTCTCCAGAGGCTTGTGCCGAAAAGGATAAGGCTTTCATACCAATCACTAAGGATTCAAACAAAGCTACAGTTCCACGTAAGAAAGGCAGTTTTAAGATGGGATACTTGTCTTGGATAGATTTTGTTGGTTCTTCTTTTACCGTTATGGTTCCATCCGGTTTGCGACAAGCTGTGGCCATAATCTTCGGACCACGCATCATAACCCCTTCAATCACTGCTTGACCACCGACAAATTTCTTGATTCGTTGCTCAGTCATAGGTCCTCCTGTAAAACAAATATAGGCAGAGCCTTAGCTCTGCCATTTAATTTGTATAGTTTGTGTACGCAATTATTTGCCGTAACGTTTGTTAAATTGTTCGATACGACCGCGAGCTTTTAGCCGCACGTTGTTGACCTGTGAAGAATGGATGGCAGTTGGAGCAAACGTCCACGCGAAGATCACCTTTAACAGAGCCAGTTTTTAAATGTGTTACCACAACCGCAAGTTACAGTTGCTTCCACATAATTTGGATGAATTCCTTCTTTCATGTATATACACCTCTTTTCAACGTCTAAACTATTCCTAAAGATTATAACACGAATCCCTGTTATCTATGCAATACTAGGGACTATGACTTATTCAGATTTTTTCTGTTTCTAATTTTTAGCCTCTGCTCGTTCTTGTTTTGCTTCTTCTAAGGCTTCTTCTAAATCTACAGAGTTCAAGATTTCTTTTCAGTTCTAAGATTTCTTCTAAGCTTAGTGTAACACCTTTTGTCATTTGCACGTAATCTTCATCCCAAGCACGGATATCGAATTTAGGATTGTATCGGCTCCCAGCTAGTGCATGTTAATTGTTTTTTTCATGCCATCTTTATTTTTCTGAAAGTGTACCTAATACTTTTATAAATTGAATAATTCACAACTCCCATGATTAGTCCTCCTCTACTTCTGGTTTCACTTCTGTTGGTACTGGTACAATCTCATTGGCTAAGGTAGCTAATGCCTGTGCCCAGTTTATTTCGGCTTGCGCTTTTTTTCTATTTCATATTGTTCTAATGAAGTTTTTGAAAGATGTGGTAAATGTAGCTAATGCTTCTTCTTTCACCACTTGACGTCGGCAACTACCCATCAATTGTAATAATGCTGGTGTTGTGGTTACCATGGATGCAAGGGTGCGCACCACTTGTTTTCCTTCTTCACTATTAAAAATAAGTATACCACAAGAATGGAGCACTTGGATGGTTAAAAATACCAACGATATTCTACTGTATCATCTTGTAAAATAGATTGCTCCATAGCCTCTTGTACAGCTATATCTTCCGGAGATGCTCCCAATGGAATGCCCGCTTTATGTTCCAATGTGACAGACACATCAATGCCTTTCATAGAGACTTGTAAAATAGTATCCATCTAAGGCTTCAAACATGCGTTGCATATAGGTTGGAATGCGATAATCTCCATGCATATATCCATCTTCACCCATGGTTGGATGTTTTCGGATTCATGCTCACTTGCACGCCATATAGTGAAAGTCCATAATGGGCTAAACTAAATGTTTCCATGGATGCCAAAATTTCATGAGGTAATGGAATGAAGTTCGTTTGTTTATACCCGTCACCGACGATTTCACAAATGGACAAGTCTACTTTTTTCACAGGGACCTAGGCCGTAACGGAATTCATAGGTTTGCAATGGCGCCCATTCTCGAACTACTTCTAAATGGTTTTGCAGAATCATGAACTGCAAAAGCTACTCGATTCATATTCAATTGGTCTTGTACGGCAGAGACTGGAATAAAGTAACGTACTGTGCCTTTCTCGCTCACATTGTTCACATCGAGCCGCCATTTCTTCCATCGTCGTTACTGGCGCTGTAAATATGCCAGATGTAGCTGCCACAACATGATCAAAGATGACATCTTCTGGCCATTCATTGATTACTGGCGCTAATGGATATAGGCTACGGAATAGGTCATAGCAACTTTCAGATGGCGTATAGAACAATAAACGGTCTGTTGGAAGGGTTTGCATAATCTCTTCTGCAATGGATGCATATTCCTCAAAAATAAGCAAAGAGGATAATGCCCTCTGTATTCTTATGGAAGTCCATAACTTCTTGCATCGGTACAGACCACTGGCGACCAGCAGACACTCCTTCATAATAACCAGTAGCGCTGATAAAGTCCATCAATTCTACGCTAAAGGAAATACCGTAAATGTCCTTAAACCCTGCTTCATCATATGGTAAAGGGACCAAACATGTCTACTGTGGATGTTTGGGCAAGCTCAAATAATTCTTTCGGTGTAATGCCCCACCCACGAACTTTACCGCTTTGGGCAATGATTTGATCTAACACTCGAAATCTTGCTATTTCCTGTACGATGGCTGGGCCTGTTACGCCCACCTTTGTAAAAGTCTCAATGAGACGTCTCATTTGTTCTGTCATGCTACACCTTCCCTGCCGATTGGCATACATCATATAAAGGACATTCGTCACATAATGGTTTTCTTGCTTTACAAATTTTTCGGCCATGCCAGATCATCCAATGATGAGCTGCACTCCAGTATTCCATAGGAATTGCTTTTTTCAGTTTCTTTTCTACTTCGTCAGGGGTTTTTCCTTTGGCTATTCCCAATCGATTGGACACACGGAACACATGAGTATCCACCGCAATAGCTGGCGTATCAAATAGAATGGATACTAACACATTTGCCGTTTTACGACCTACCCCCGGTAGTGTCACTAAGGTATCAAAATCTTTGGGTACTTCACTATTGTACTCTTCTACTAAGATTTTGCATGTTTCATGAATGTGTTTTGCTTTCGAACGGTATAAGTCGCAATCTTTAATGAGCGCCTCTAATCCGTGTATGCCCTAATTCATACATATCTTTAGGGTCGCTATACTTTGGAAAGAGTCGTTTTGTTACAATATTGACACGTTCATCTGTACATTGTGCAGATAACGCCACCGCCACTAATAATTCAAAGGGCGTAGTAAACTCTAACGCTGGTTTTGCATCGTGGTAGACTTCTCCCAAGATTCGTATTTGCTCTGCCTTAATGGCTTTTTGTGATTCGCATCGGAGCCTTCTCCTCTAAGATGAAAAAAATATGTAAATCATGTTATAATATAATTCTAACAGTAAATGAATAGATTAGATACTTTCATCTAATACTATATAGTGTATCATACCACAAAGCGTGTGTGGTAACAAATAAGGAGATTATATATGACGGAACAAGAAAAAGAAATGACTATGGAAGAAGCCTTAACTCGCATTAATGCATTGGCGGCGAAAAAGAAATCTGGTCAAGCTTTTAACAGAAGAAGAACTGGCGGAAAAAGAAAGATTTATATGAAGTCTATTTAGGATTCATCCGGGCCCAAGTGGTGCAACATCTAGAGTCCATCGAGTTTGTAGATGCCGAGCCAGACACAGATACTATAGAAGCCGATGTAGAACTAGACACGCAATATTTACGGAAGACACATTAATATGGCCCAGTATACAGAGCAAGATTTACATATTTTTAGAAGAACCTTTTGTGGAAATCCGCAAGAAGGTAAAGATTTTACTCCGTATGGGTTGCTTATTATCTGAAAATGGTGCCAATGCGAACCAAATCGTACGAGATATGCGACGGGCATTTCGCGTATATGGGGATTCCAAACGATCATTTACATATCCACATTGCCTATTCAAATATTCTAATTAACATTCACAGTCCAGAAGATTGTTTTACTTCTTTCAGAAAGGTTCAATATATGGGCGCCAATATGGAAGTCATTTCTGCTATCAGCGTCTTGACTTGGACTGCCCTACGCCAAGACTATACCTTAGATCAGTTCGCCGAAGAATTGGAAACAATTGCCGAAAAAGGAACCACCTTACTCGAATGCTGTATCAGCAATTTTTTGCAGGGCTTTGCGTGTGGAGCCTTTTCCCATTTTATTTGGCGGTACTATTATCTCCGCTTGGATCACTACCTTTTGTGCCCTATTAGGATTTATCGTAAGGCTCATATTGGGTCGCTTTCAAATTAACGGATATATCAGCATTGCTTGTGCATCGCGGTGTCCTCAGGACTGGCCTTTTTATCTGGTTGCCTCTTTGACACTGCCGATGTAATCTATGCCATGATCGCTTGTACCCCTGTTTATGGTACCCGGCATTCCTCTTATCAATACAGTGGACGACTTGTTGAATAATCATATTTTTGGCGGGCATCACTCGTGCTGTTCATACCTTTACTTATTGTGGGCAGTATGACCGTAGGCATCAGCATGGCACAATATTTTAATCATACCTATGACTTTACGCATTTAAGCATTGTGCCAGACAGTATTTCCCCTGTCTTATTAGGAGCTGCTGTGGTGGGCGCCGCCGGCTATGCTGTAATGTTTTATACGCCGAAACGATTATTACCACTCATCGGTATCGGCGGACTCATCGCCATCCTAGTCAAAAATACATTGATTTTTACACCTAGGATTCTCCGTATTTGGCGCTACCTTTATAGCAGCAGCTATGGTGAGTTTATTCTGTTTGAAAGCAGCTCGGTATGCTAAAACTTCATCCCTTGTGTTAGCTATCCCTTCTGCTATCCCTCTCGTGCCTGGTGTATTTATCTACCGTTTCTTATACGCCATGTTGCACATCAATTCACTCACCTCTACTACCTTAGTAGAGGCCTTCCAAAGCGGTGTCACTGCCATCCCTAATCATCATATCCATCGGTGTAGGCGTTGCGATTCCTTCTATTTTTGGCAGGTAAAAGTATTAGATGCTCGCAAAGAGAAACTATTAGAGAATTTATTAAGTAAACGGTATACATAAGAAAAGCGGCTCTATAATAAATGTTGGGGCTACTCATATAAGAGTAGTCGCCAACATTCTTTTTTTGCAATAAAATAGACATATACAAACTCAAACCGTATCATTAAAAGCAACTCAAACCATTAAGAAAGGATGAGTCATATATGTCTAACATCAATTATACAGAAATTGTCTTTAAAAATTAAAGAGGAACATATTAAATTTATGAAAGTAAATGATGATGGTTCTGTGCATTTCACACTTGAGATGCCAGTAGCTGAGCAAGTATGTCCACATTGCGGAGCTATACTAGAAAGTCTAAAGGTAAACGCCCTAGAGACGTTAAGTTTGGCGCTACACAACATCACATAGTGACTGCTACCTACTTACAAAGACGTTACAAGTGCCGGGGAATGTAATCACACTTTCATGAAAAGAACCCTTTTGTTTGCCGTTATTTGCGACTCAGTAAAACTAATATGGAGTATCTATTTAGACAACTTGAAGAAAAAGGATCTTACACGGAGATGGCTAAACGCAGTGATGTTTCTGTATCCACAGTTATTCGGTATTGTTCTAAATTAGCCATTCCAAAGCCTTCTCAATTACCTACTGTACTAGGTATTGACGAATATAAAGGGAATGCTGAAGGCCAAATGTACCAAGTTATCATAACCGATTTAAACAATCACTCTATCGTAGACATTTTACCTAAACGAGATACGCGAGCTCTTATCCAATACTTTAAAACCTTTTCTAAAGAAGCTAGAGAACAGGTTAAATACATCGTTATGGATATGTCTCCATTATTTAGGTTAGTGATGCAAACTATGTTCCCTCACGCACATATTGTGGCAGATCGTTATCATGTGTGTCGCTTGGTGGATTGGGCTCTCGAGCGTGTACGTAAGCGTGAGCAAAAGAGGCTAGTGGCACACTCTAGAACGCTCAAATATAACCGAAGGGTTCTTATGAAGAACCCTAATAAATTAACTGAAAGCGAGCGAGTAAAGCTGTTAGAAATATTGCGTATATCCGATGACCTACCGACGTGCATATGGGCTTAGATTAGCCTTTTAGGGAAGATATTTAAGACATACAGCATACCCTAACATAGAAAGGCACCTACAATTATGGCTAAACGCAGTAGAAAAACTGTCATTTACCGGAGTTTAGTAATTTTAAAAGTCTCCTTTGTTAGTTGGTTCCCTCAAATTGTTAATGCCTTTGTATTACCATACTCCAATGGGTTTACCGAAGGATGTAATAATAATATTAAAGTATTAAAGAGAATAAGTTATGCGGTTTGCGTCATTTTGAGCGTTTCAGAGTTCGTATACTTCTATTAAGTAAAAAGAATAGCACTAGCTATTTAGATAGCTAGCGCTAGAACTTTTATATGAGCGACCCCACATTTGACAAAGAGCCAGAAAAGCATGTATCTTTTGACATATTGTCATTGAGATACATGCTTTTCTATAACCTATACAAAAATCATATTTAGGTAAACAAAAAGGACTGAGTGCATCAGTCCTTAGTGTGTATTATAGATGTGCTTCTACAGTCGCTTTTTAATTCTTCTAATGGAATGAAACCGATTTTACGATCTACGATTTCACCATTTTTGAAGATAGCAAATGTAGGAAGAATTTCAATTTTGAAGAATTGTGCCAATTCAGGTTGTTCGTCAGTGTTTACTTTTGTTAATGTCACTTTGTCGCCTAAAGGCACTGCTAATTCATCATATACTGGCATCATGCGAACACAGTATCCACACCATGGTGCCCAGAAATCTACAACAGTTACTTTATCATTTGTTGCTACTACTTCTTTAAAATTTGCAGATGTTACATCAATAATTGCGCTCATGTAAGCCTCCTATTAAATTTGAATCAATACACAGTCTTGAATCACATCAAGCCCCAATTCAGTTGCCTTTTTCACTACTGCCGGTTTATCTGCCCCGGTTGTAGCCAAACGGTCTTAATCCTAATTCTTTACAACTATCTAACGCTTGTAATCCCACTGCTTCTGGCACTACAAAATCTACTACTGTAGGCACTACAGGTAGATCATGCAAGCTTGGATAGCATGGTACTCCATCGATAGATGTAATATTAGGGTTCACTGGATACACTGTATATCCTTTATTTACAAGATGTTTGAAAATCTTATATCCGAACTTATCGGTTCTTGTTGTGGCGCCTAAAACGGCCCACGTTTTTTCTTGGATCGCTGTTTCCATTGACATACGTATCACCTCATTACTGTACTATCATACCATAATATCGAAATTTGTCAATTTAATTGTATCTTGTTCTAATAACTTTTTCGGAATGTCAATTGTGAGTAACTCTGAAAGTGTAACTTCCCTACAAATCGGTAGGTCCCCTGTTGTGAGTAGCCCCGTTTCTACTGCAAACCACGCCCACAACTGTTCCGCCGATGCCCCTTGCTTCTGTAGATCACGAATAGTAATGCTCTGTTGTCGCTTGGACAAGCGATACCCTTCTCCATCGACTAACATAGGCACATGTCCATATTGCAACACAGGAAACCCCAAGGCTTGGGCTAACGCTATTTGATGACCCGTTACGGGTAGTAAATCGTTACCACGAACTACTTCCGTTACTCCCATTTCATAGTCATCGATAACCACCGCCAAATGGTACGCAATCATACCATCCCACCGTTTCAGGACAATATCATCGCCCCCAGATTGGATGGTATAATCGACGCTACCTCTATATAAATCTATAAAGGATCCACTTTCATCATGCATGTGAAAACGCCAAGAAGGTGGTCGTTTACCGATATGCGACGTATGCGTCAAACAATAGCCATCGTATACATGATGTGCCTCGCCTTGATGAGGAGCACTGCTAATTTCTTGCAACCGAGCTCGATTGCAACAACAAGGATATAATCGATGGGCTGAGCGCAATGTTTCTAAATAGGTTTCATAGAGATCCAATCGTTGCGATTGATAGGTAGGTGCTTCATCCCAAATAAAAACCCAACCACGACAAATCTTCCAGTATATGATCTGCATACATCGGCTTCGATCGCTGTGTATCCACATCTTCGATGCGGACAATATACTCACCATCTTGACGTCGTGCAGACCAATAGGACAAAAATGCGACCCACAAATTACCTACATGCATATGTCCCGTAGGACTCGGTGCAAAACGACCTTTCATAGAGCCTCCTAGACCTCTTCACTAAGGCGTTCCCACCGCTCATATAAGGATTCTAATTTCTCTGTAGTTGCGACCCAATTCTTGGGATAATCGTTCGTATTCCGACATATCACCTTGGATGGATGGAGCCTGCAATTGTACGGTGTACATCTTAACCGTTGCCTCATAGCGAGCAATATCGGATTCTACATTGGCCAATTCCTTTTTCAAGCATAAAAGAATTTGTCTTCTTTTTAGGTGCAAGTTCTACATGACTCGCATCCCCTTGTGCCACCGCAGTAGCTCCTGTGGCATCCGTACCTACGCCTGCATTCGTGTCAGCCGGTACCACTGTACCTGTAGCACCACCTTTAGGAACTGTATGCCTGCGCCATTGTTACGGTTCCCCTGTGTAGATTCTAATCGTTGCGCTCTTTGAGCCTCCAACACTGATCGTTCTAGCAATTTCTCTTTATAATAGGAATAATTGCCATGGAACTCTTCAATACCACCATTATCCAAAACAATAATGCGTTTCGCCACTGCATCTAATAAATAACGGTCATGGGGAAATGATAAGTAACGTTCCTTCAAACTGTTGTAAGGCTTGTTCTACCGTTTCACGTGTTGGAATATCTAGATGGTTCGTCGGTTCGTCGAGAATCAAAAAAATTACGACCTTCTAAAAAAATAATTGTAGTAAGGCCACTCTAGCACGCTCTCCGCCCGACAAATCGCCTACTAGTTTAAATACATCGTCTCCTCTGAATTGAAAGGCTCCTAATACGCTACGAGCAGATTCTTCTGACATATCGTAGGGCGCCATAATTTCCTGTAGGACAGACCACGTAGGATGCAGTTCCTCGTGTTCCTGTGAAAAATAGCCAGTCTGCACTCGATTGCCTGTCGTAATGGTTCCCTCTAACGCATTGAGTTCACCCATAATGGTTTTTTCACCAAGGTAGACTTACCCTGCCCCATTGGCACCAATCAAACCTACTACATCACCACGACGCAAGGTAGTCGTAATACCTTTAGCCACTGGATGTTCTCTGTCATAACCAATAGACACATCTTCCACCATGAGCACCCGGTCCGCACTCATTTCCGGTTTTGGAAATGTAAAGGTAAAGTCTCTATCTTGGTCCGGTGCCTCTAGTCCTTCCAATCGATCCAATTGTGATTGACGACCCCGCGCCATTTTCGACTTAATGCCGGCTCTGTATTTATCAATATATTCTTCTGTTTTACGGATGTGCTCCTGTTGCTTTTCATAGGCCCGTTGGTACGCCATTCTCTGCTGTTCTCGTTGTTTTAGGAACTGGCTATAATTGCCTTTGTACGTATGCACCTTGTGATGTGCTAGTTCTACAACTTCTGTAGCTACTTGATCTAGGAAATACCGATCGTGGCTGATGATAACGATGCCCCCTTTATAGGACTTCAAGTATCCCTCAAGCCATTCTAACATAGGCATATCTAGATGGTTCGTAGGCTCATCAAGGAATAAAAAGTCTGGACGACGCACCAAAGCTTTTGCCAAGTTTATGCGCGTTTTTTTGCCCCCTGAAAAACTCACTGGCTTTTTCTGTAAATCTTCATCACTAAATCCCTAAGCCGTAGGCAATGCGTTGACTTTGTTTTTTCATAGTCATAGCCACCAAGCCATTCTAATCGTTCTTGTAAATAGGCTAAACGGCGTAAGTCTTGTTCCGTCGCTTCTCATCGCTCTAATTCTTTTCGTCAAGCTTTGTAGTTGTGATTCTAGGTGCTTTTACATCGGCCCATGCCGTTTGAATTTCTTCTTCTAAACTAGCATCGCCTAAGTTCACATCTTGCTGTAAATAGCCAATAGTAATCTTGCTATCTTTCACAATCGTGCATCGCATCATGCTCTTCGATACCTAATATACATTTCATCAGCGTCGATTTGCCCGCTCCATTAGGGACCTACTAAGGCCAATCGCTCCCCTTGTCGAATGGTAAAGGATACATTCGAAAAATCTCTCGTATCCCAAAAGGATTTTCCTAATTTTTTTCTATTCGGATTTGTTCCAAAATATTGCTCCTATCCTATTTTTGTTAGTTATAAACTGAGTAACACCTCTTGTAAATCTCTGCGTCAAGGCTTGTTCAAACTTATCTATGGTGGTCGCATCTAATTCATGGGTAATTCCTCGATACCCCTTTGTTCGTGTTTCTCCAAAAACTCATCACGGAATGTATTATAAAACAGGATTACCCCTGTTTCCTCCCCTTCTTTCACATAAGTGCCGATAATATAGGACCCATTGATCATATCCAAGGCTTTATGGGGCGTCACATCTAAGCGGTATGCATTGATAGTCTCTGGTAACACTTCTTGATAGTCCCATTCTGTAAGGCCCTTCTTCTTATATTCGTAAACAAAGCCCTCTTGTGGTTCTAGGAACCGTTTCGTAATCGATGTTTTATAGTTTGCTTTCAGATTGTCCATAAATGGCGCTAATGACTCGCGGATGAACGCAATGTCTACGAAATCTACCAAAGGTACCGTAATGCGCACCATGTAATCTCCTACTTCTTTGTCATAGAGGACCCACCAACGCCAATTCGCATCATTTGTGTAATAAAATAGACTATACACCGTCGATGATAGGGCCTTTTGTTCTACTACTAACTGAAAGTCCCCTAGGGTAGGTTCTAACCAAGATAGGTCTAGTTCCTCACATTCTTGTATGATTGATTCCCATTGGTCCCTTCCTTATCGTAATTGACTATATAAAGATTGATACTGTACCTCATGAGCCATGACATGTCGCACATAATCTCTAGTTTCTGGAAAAGGAATCTTTCCTATATCGTTGAAATTATCATCCCAACCATAGGTTTGCATCCATTCCTCTACATGACCACGCCCTGCATTGTAGGCCGCTAAGGCCAAGATTTCATTGCCTTTAAACTCATCTAACAAATGTGATAGATACCAGGTTCCCAATTGGATATTCGTGTTCGGTTCTTTTGATATCTTGGTCTGACATGCTAGGTTGGTTTAATTGTTCCCCTATCCAATGCGCTGTATCAGGCATCAACTGCATTAAGCCAAGGGCTCCTGGCAGTGATTTTGCATTGGTATCAAACTTACTTTCTGTATAAATAACGGCAGCCACCAATGATGGACGCACATGGTAGGTAGCTGCATGTTTCATGACTGCACTTTCATAGACTAACGGATATGCATATTGCCTTGCTAAATAGGGCTCTCCATATTGCACATAATAGGCCGTTAAGACTACGATAAGCCACGCAAATGCTGTGGATACCCTCATAGTTCCTCCTTGTGAAAGTGGTGTTTCGCCGTTTTCCACAATCTTCGTAATTGTTTTTCTAATTGTTTCATAGTTCCCGAATTATCAATAACTACCGTGCTCAAGGCACGCTTTTCATCTAAACTCATTTGGCTCTGGATTCTATCTAGTGCTTCTTGCTCAGAGTATCCATTGCGCTTCATCAATCGTTCTAACTGCGTAGCTGGATTGACATAGACGAGCCAAATTTCATCCATTTTTGTGTGCCAGTCTGTTTCAAATAGCAATGGGATATCATAGATGATAGCACGCTCACCTTGGGCTTCCCATTGTTCCGTCAACCCTTGGATGCGCCCTCTAATATGTGGTTGCAAAAATGGCGTTGATACGGTCTAATGCCTTGGGATCTGAGAAAACTACACTTCCCACATAGGCACGATCCAGTGTGCCATCTGATAGCACCGTATGAGGTCCAAAGGCGTCCACTAATTCCTGTAATCCTGGGGTCCCCGGCTCTACTACTTCTCTGGCCACTACATCGGCATCAATATAGGGAACTCCTTGTTTCTGTAACCATCGTAATACTGTACTTTTTACCGGAGGCAATCCCTCCTGTAAGTCCGATTTTTATACATATGTATACTCCCACTTGATTCTAGTTATCCCCGAAGTTTCTGTTTATACATAGAAATGCTATTGTATAGACCTGCATTCGTCTTTTATTTCACATCAGCCCAGTTTGTAGCACTATGCACATCCACTTGCAATGGCACACGCAAGGATACTACCTGTTCCATGCACTGGCGCAACAAGGTTTTCTACTCGTTCTTGTTCATCCTTGACCACTTCAACACAAGTTCGTCATGGACCCGCAATAAAATTCTAGATTGTAATTGTTCTTCTTCCAGAGCTTGTTCTACTTGGTTCATTGCTAATTTAATAATGTCTCTTGCTGTCCCTTGAATCGGTGTATTCATAGCCGTGCGCTCCGCAAAGGATCTGCGGTTAAAGTTACGGCTATTAATATCTGGCAATGGACGAACACGGCCAAACATAGTGCGCACAGAACCACTTTCATGAGCTTCTTGAACCATGCGGTCCATATAGGCCTTAATTTGTGGATAGCGACTAAAAATATAACTCGATATATTCTTTTGCCTCTGCCCTCGTAATGCCTAAGTCACGAGATAAGCCGAAATCACTGATACCGTAAATAATACCAAAGTTGATGGCTTTTGCATGGGACCGTTCCAATGGAGTGACCTCTTCCAAGGATTTCCCCAACACTTCTGCGAGCTGGTGAAACGGTGAATATCTTCTCCGTTTTGGAAGGCCTGAATTAAAGTCGGATCCTCTGATAAATGCGCCAAAATACGCAATTCAATTTGTGAATAATCGGCGCTCACAAACATATCAAAACCATCGTTTGGCTTGAATAAGGCACGGATTTTCACGACCTTTTTCACTGCGCACTGGAATATTTTTGTAAATTTGGATCAGAACTACTCAAGCGACCTGTGGCCGTTACCATTTGGTTGAAAGTAGTATGGATTCGATTCGTATGTGGATTAATCAATCCTTCAAATCCCTCTAAGTAGGTGGATACCAATTTCACAACAGAACGATACGCCAAAAATTTGCGTCACAATTTTCATGGTCATTTCTGAGCACATCTAACACTTCCGCGTCTGTAGAATAGCCTGTTTTTCGTTTTTCTTGATGATCTGGCAATTGCAACTTTTTCAAATAAAATGACACCCAATTGTTTCGGTGAATTAATATTGAAAGTTTCCCCTGCTAAACCATAAATTTTTTCTTGTAAGGCCGTAACCTCTATTTTGAAACGCTCTAATGTAGTGTGTAGTTGATCCACATCCATGTAAATACCATTTTTTCTAGTACACATAGAGTACGTAATAATGGCAATTCAATATCTCGATATAATTCCCATACACCGCCTGTTTTCATTTCTTCCGTAGCCTTCTCGTGCATACGGTATAAAAGCCTGTGCTTGCAGAGCCCATTCTGTTTCATTTTCCGTAGCAGGAATAGACGGTTGTCCAAATCGTTCACATAAATAAGTCATGCCATAGTTCGCCCGTGTAGGGTCTAATAGATATGCCATTAAGGTGATATCTTTCATACGCACTGTATCTTCTTGGACCATAGAAATGCGTCCCGCCTTCTCCGTGCCTAGCACTTCGAATAACAATTTTGCATTATCCGTCACGATTTCCTTAGCCCCTTCTAGGACGGTTTCCACATGTGCTACATCAACAAATCCGTTCACCACCAATTGCGTATCCCCATTGTAGACATAGATAGCTTCTATGGTGCGGAATGGATGTTTTTCCAACCTCTTTTTACAATAATGCTCAGTGTTTTATCTTGGTAAAAGTCCTGAGGAACCTCTGTGACATGTGTCAAGGCAATCTCCTCTGCTAGAGGTGCCAAGAACGTATCAAACAAAGTCCCTTCCTCAGCTACTCCCATAGCTTTCAATAATCTTGGTGTTACTGCGTGAAAGCCTAATTTTTCAAACAATGGCGTCACTTCAGTCGCGATGTACAACGGGAACGAACTGTTCTAGTTCATAGGGCATATCCATATCTGTTTTGATGGTAGCCAATTGATGGGAAATGAAAAGCTAAGTCTTTATTCTCTACTAAGCGTTCTTTCAATTTTTCCTTTCTGTTCCTCAATATGTTCATACACACCTTCTAAGGTACCATATTGATTCAACAGTTTAAGCGCCGTTTTTCCCCTACTCCGGTACGCACGGAATATTGTCCGATGAATCTCCCATAAGAGATTTCATTTCGATCACCATTTGAGGTCCATATCCATAGAGTTCTTCCATGTTCGCCATCGTCACATGGAGCATATCTGTAATGCCTTTTTTTCGTTAAGAATACACTGGTGTAGTCATCTACTAATTGTAAGTTATCTCTATCCCTGTAATGATGTGCACTTGTAAAATCTGAAGAGCCCCATTTTTTTACTTAAAGAACCAATGATGTCGTCACCTTCAAAGCCTTCTTCTTCGATGACAATGATGCCTAAGGATTCCAGTACTTCACGAATTAAGCTAAACTGTGGACGCAATTCGTCTGGTGCACTTTGACGAGTCCCTTTATAGTCTTCATAGATGTCCATGCGGAAGGTTTGCTTTCCTTTATCAAAAAGCAACTGCAATATAATCTGGATTGATTTCCTCATAGAGTTTTTGTTAACATGGTTAAGAAACCATACACAGCATTAGTAGGAACTCCCAATGCATTTTGTAGTGGTGGTAGTGCAAAGAATGCACGATATAACAAGCTACTGCCATCTATTACCATTAATTTTTTCATACTAGTATCTCCTATTCACTTATATATGTACCTTTAATTATACCATATTTCCTACTACTAAGCGGGACTAAAATGTAGTTCTTTTACGGTCCACACCTAGGTACATAGGCTAAGATTCCCTAGAGTATGTATAAAACAGTTGCAAAACTGCGCTCCCTATGATATACTACTTTAGTAATAATACAGTACATCACAAGGAGGTGACTCAATTGCCAAATATTAAATCCAGTATTAGAAGCGTAAAAACGGATGCTGAACGTCGTGCGAAAAACTCTGCTGTAAAATCTCAAATTCGTACAGCTACTCGTAAGACTGTAGAAGCTGTTCAAGCAGGCGCTGTAGAAGAAGCTAAAAAAATGCACTAGTTCATGCTACAAGCGTAATTGATAAAGCGACCTCCAAAGGCGTTCTTCATAAAAAAATACTGCGACTCGCAAAAAAATCCAACTTAGCGACTAAAAGTAAATGCTCTATAATGAACTCTAAAAGAGGGTTAACAAGGAGAAATGTAGTTTCTCTTAGTTAACCCTCTTTTTATGCCATCCTCTATGTACTCCCTCTAGCATACGACCATGTATACATCTACATCGTGTAGTAGTTATTATCCAGACAAATATAAAAAAGGAGCTATCTTCATAGCTCCCCGCGTCTCATGCGTTCTAATTTTTCAGCCACATCCCCATCAATATGGGCCCCTAGTTCATTGCGTTGTAATGTCATGGCATCTCGTCTATGATGCCCCGTATAGCGTTTACGCTCGTCTTGCTTTTGCCAGTTCCATTTGATGCTGCAGTTCACGAGCAGATATACGAAGACCGCCAAACCCTAGAATTTGACTTTGCTCTTCTCCATCACTAGTCACCACATAGATTGTCTTATATTGGCCTTTCTTACTGAACACTTCCCGTTCAATATAAGCATCTGCCGTCTCATGAGTGCCTGTAAAGACCTCAATGAAATCCCCAGAAATTCTCTGTTCATCCGCTGTGAAAGGGGCATGCTTTCCATCAAAGACAAGAATAATCTTGTACCCCTTATAACTTCCATAATTGAGTAACCGATGACGAAGCTCCAACCGCGCATGCTCTAAAGACTCTTTTACTAAGAGATTTCAAATCAGCCCAGTCAAAAATGACATTATATCCATCTACAATTAAAATATCTTTTTCATAGTATACCTATTACCGCTGACGTCTCGCTTCGTATAAAAGAATGGTCACGCCACGGAGGCATTTAAAGAGTTGATAGTACCAAACATAGGAATCGTCACCGACACATCGCACAACTCTTTCGTCAGACGACTCAACCCTTTTTCCCTCATTGCCAATGACCAATACAATAGGACCTGTCATGTTCACATCGTACATCACAGTTCCATCCATATGAGCACCCATCACCCAGAAACCTTGTGCTTTCAATTGCTCAATCGTCTGTGCTACATTGCCAATTTGTATCAATGGAATTGACTCTACAGCCCCTGCAGAGGTTTTGCTAACCGTTGCATTAATAGGTGCATTATGGCGTTTAGGAATCAGCACAGCCGTAGCACCTACACATTCAGCTGTGCGAATAATAGCCCCCATATTATGAGGATCTTCCACGCCATCCGTTAAAATTAACAACGGATGTTCTTCCGCACAGGCCGAGCAATACATCTTGTAACTCTTGGAACTTCACCGCATTCACCAAGGCCACCACACCTTGATTCGGCACATCACTAGGGTATTTTTGCAAAATCCCTGTTCCTTCACACGGCGAATCTCCACACCCTTAGACTTTGCCAAACCCAATATCTCTGAAAGCGAACCACCTTGCTTCCCTTCCGCCACCAAAAATACGATGAACCCCACGATCCGACCTCAAAGCCTCACGCACAGCATTACGACCCACAATAAACGTATCCATGAAAAACCTCAAACCTTCCTAACAGTAACACCACCTATATTTATTAAGCTATTACCGTTACACAGCATCTATATCATATCATTAAAGTCTACAAAAACTAGCCCTTACTAGCCATCACTTTATTATACCATTAAAAGAGCATAACCCCCAAACGAACAGCCCATCCCATGAGCGCCATCATGAAATGTTCTCACCTCGACTAGTATACATGAAAATACGGTTCTATAATATATTTTTGGGGGACAGCAAAAAGCCATCCCCCAAGGTATATTTTTTTATGCCTTGAATTTATAATCTAAGTGCAACTAAAAAGATTCATAGCTTTCTGATAAAATAGTATTTTGCAAAGACATCTAAAAATCAGGAGGAGCCATGAATCATTATACTCATTTTACACTAAAAGAGCGCGAAATGCTAAAACATTTTTATTGATATAGGTAAAAATCAAAACAGAAATTTCAATTTTACTAGGGAAAAACAAATCGTCCATATCAAGAGAAATTAAGAGAAATAGTCAAAATGGCGAGTACATACCTTGTGAAGCCCATGATAAATATAAAAATAGACGCTTTAATTGTAAACCAAGAAAAAAAGCTAGATAATCCGAGACTATATGAATGTGTAAAGGATTTATTTTTTTGAGGCATCAATGGTCTCCGGAACAGATTTCATCCCGATTAAAGTTTGAAAATTCAAGCTTCACTATTAGCTACAGTACAATTTACAGGAAATATATAATGGTCGTTTTGATGAAAAAGGACTATCACATGGAAATAGAGGAGTCATTCGCAAACTACGACATCGTGGTAAAAGTCGTCATACAAAAAACTATGAAGAAAGACGTGGCAAAATTCAAGTTAGTAATTTAATTACAGATAGACCAGATCCTGCAAATAATCGAGAACGATTAGGTGATTGGGAGGCTGATACAGTTATGGGACAAACTGGTAAGGCTTGCTTAGTAACATTGACTGATCGAAAAAGTAGGTATCTACTATGCAAAAAAATTGCAAAAAAGAATTCATTTTTGGTCAAACAAGCGATGATTGAGCTTTTGGAAAATCAACCTCTAGAGACAATTACGCCAGATAGAGGAAAAGAGTTTTCTAAACATGCAGAAATTAGCCCGGAGTTGAATCTAGTAGAGTTTTATTTTCCATTTTCCACATCATCCTTGGCAAAGAGGAACGAACGAAAACACCAATGGATTGTTGAGAGAATATTTCCCAAAAGCTGTGGATATTAATCAATCAGATAGCTATGTTGAAGCAAAAATGAAAGAAATAAATCTTAGACCGCGCAAATGCTTAAATTGGAAAACTCCATACGAGGTTTATCATTCAGTAGAGTTGCATTTGACTTGACAATTCAAGGCATAAAAATAGGCATATCATTCAGTTTACTTTACAATATAAGTAGCAACACAAAAAAGAAAGGACTGAAGAATATGCCTACATTAGATTATACCGAACTTTTTACAAATATCAAAACAAAATTTATTTATGACACCGTGTTTGACGAAGAAAGTAAAACTGTCACCTTTCATATCAAGTTACCTAGAAAGCCCCATATCTGTTCTAAGTGTGGCTCTGTACACACAGAAGTAAAAGGATATTACACACGTACCATCAAGTTAGGTACAGAGGTAATTCCATCGTTTAATAAGATTCAGAAAAATTGGCAAGTACAACCAACGCGGTACCGATGCAATTCGTGTGGTAAAACTTTCAATGAAAACAACCGTTTCATAGACAAACATCTGCAAATGAGTAAAGCTGTCATCGCTAAGATGGTACACCAGTTACAAAGGAACTCACAGCTATACGGATATTGCCAATGAGGTCAACGTGTCAGTTACCACTGTTATTCGAACGTTCAATAAGACATTTAACTTCGGAATACCAAATTGTTTTGCCAGTCACTCTAGCTATTGATGAATTTAGAGGCAATGCTCGGGTGGTCATAAATTCCAAGTCATCATCACAGATCCAAAAAGCCAGAAGAGTACTAGATATTCTGCCTGAAAGAAGTGAGGTAGCTTTATATAACTACTTTACACGGTTTAGCGAGCAAAAGCGATCAGAATGTGCGGTATCTAGTCATGGACATGTCGGAATTTTTTTCCGTTCTAAGATGAGAGCACTGTTTCCCAATGCTACCATTATTGCTGATCGATTCCATCTAGTGCGCCTAGTAGGTTGGGGTTTCGAGAACGTACGAAAACGTGAGCAGAAACGCTTAAAGAACTCTGGACCTTACATTAAACGGTCTCGCAAACTATGTCGTAAAGCATTCCGTATACTTTCTGAGGGGGAACGCATTCGATTATTTGAAGTCCTACGAAACTCTGATGACTTAAAAAGGCCTACGCATTGAAACACTACTTTGAGCATTTATTTGTCGCAAAAGGTAGAACAGCTATTGAGAAAACATTATCTAACTTCCTGTCTCTTGTGAAAGTAGCCAATCTTAGTGAATTTAACAACCTTCTACGGTCATTTTACAAGTTGGCGTGACGAAGTAGTTAACGCTTTCCTATTACCATACTCTAACGGCTTTTACAGAAGGCTGTAACAACAAGACCAAGGTACTGAAACGGACTAGCTATGGCGTCCGTCATTTCGAGTCGATTTAGAGCTAGATTACTTATGATTTTTACCTAGTATCTACAACAAACCTGATGCTTCTGTACCGATGGTCGCCTAGATGATTTTATATTTGATCTTGTTTATATTGTGCAAAAATTTACTCACAAAAAGAAACATAAGTGGGGCTACTTTGTTATACCTAAAAATTAGTTACATCGCATGTATCTCACTTATGTTTCTTTTTATTCTACTATATTTACATTTTTTATACAGTTCTTATATGAAAGAAACTGAATGGATTAGTTGCTGTCCCCAAAACTTGACAAAGAGCCGAAAATACGCGACATATTCTAGAGGATGTCACGTTCACTATATCTAATTCAAGATAACGCAAAAGAGCACGACATGTTCCGGAGCAAACCTACCGTAGGATCAGTTTGTGGAGGAATATGTCGTGCTCTTCCCCTATTCTTAATACCGATTATGAACGTGACAAAGTAAACCAGAATATGTCGCACGTTACGCTCATGCTACATACGTGACAACGTTTCATCAAAAGCGAATTGCATGAGAGTCTGCAACCTCTTCATCTCCCTTGCGATAGGTATATCCCAACAATGCCTCAAAGGCTGTACTCATGCGATACTCCTGCACACTGGCACTTTTCGGCACATGTACATTACTATTGCGAGCCCGTTTTTGCTACAAGCAACTCATCTTCTGTAAGGCTTGGTTCTAATGCTAGCAATACCTTTGCCTGTGCTTTGGCATTAATAAATGACGTCACCACATCATGAAGTATTTGTGTTTTTGTAATGCCCGTTTCTACTACACGATTTCTGATAAATAAGGTATATACACCATCTCCAATATAAGCAAGCATAAGAGAGTCCTCTAGAGGACCCTCTCCATTTGCTTCTACTTTCACCGCAGATTTTAATTTATCAATCGCCATAGATCGCGACTGTTTATATCGATTAAAGTTCACGTTTTTTTCCACCGCGCCCCTTGTGGGGAGTCTTCGATAACGATGCCGATGTTTGCCAATTCATCACGAATGGAGTCAGCAATACCCCATTGTTTTTTTGGTCACGGCAACATTGACGAATGTTCAAGATGACTTCCATCAATTGATTGTATTCTTCCGTACTACTTTCCTGACCTTTCCAGCCATCTTCTAGTAATCCAAGAATATCTAACATCAATTTAAAGATTTCTTTCACTTCCCCAATTGTGCTATGGCATACAGTGCCATCACAACTTTGAACAGAATGGTAGTAAATGTTGATTTCTTTCGCCAATCCATAAATAGGCGCTGTAGCAAGAGCTGTATTGAAATCATCACTCATAGTCGCTTCAAACTCTTCTAAATAGTTGCGAGCATTCATCAACAAATCAGCGACTTCTGCTTCACAATTACCGCTGGACGACTTTCCAAATATAGCAAATTATTGATTACCGTTTGGAAACGTTCAATTGCTTTTTGTTGCTTCATCCAAGCGTTCATCACTGAAATCCAATGGACTGCGATAATGAGTGCTCAACAAAAAGAAACGCAGTGCATCTGCACTATATTGCTCTAAAAATATCTTTCACCAAGAAAAAAAGTTGTTCAAAAGATTTACTCATTTTCTCTTGGTTGATTGTGATAAATCCATTGTGTACCCAATAGCGCACTGCTGGATGATGTTCGGAACAACCTTCTGATTGAGCAATTTCATTTTCATGGTGCGGGAAAATCAAGTCAGATCCACCACCGTGGAAGTCAAATTCTTCGCCCAAGTACTTTTTGACTCATGGCAGAACATTCAATGTGCCACCTGGACGTCCTTGTCCCCATGGGCTTTCCCAGAATGGTTCCCCCTGGTTTCATGCTTTCCATAAAGCAAAATCCATCGGATTTTTCCTTGCGGTCATCTACATCTACACGCGCGCCGGCTTCCATATCATCCAACGTACGGCCAGATAATTTACCATAATGCTCAAATTTTTCTACACGATAATATACATCGCCATCCACCGCATAGGCATAGCCATTGTCAATCAATGTAGAAATCATGGCAATGATTTCTTCCATATGCGTAGACACACGTGGATATACATCGGCACGGCGCACATGCAAGGCATCCATTACATCATAGTAAGCATCAATATAGCGATCGGAAATCACATTCCATGCTACCCCTTCACCATTAGATGTATTGATGATTTTGTCATCCACATCTGTAAAGTTTTGAATGTATGTTACTTTATAGCCCACATGGCTTAAATAGCGACGAATGGTGTCCCAAGTCACGAAAGGGCGTGCATTACCAATATGAGGATGATTATATGGCGTTACACCGCATACATAGATGCTAACTTCCCCTTCTTTCACAGGTTGAAACACTGATTTTTCGCGGGTCATCGTATTGAAAACTGTCAGTTCTCTCATTAGAAATAGCCTCCTTGTATGCACTTAGCCCAAACGGCGAAGTACCTTTTTCTTTGCCAAATAAGGTAATAATATAGTTCAAATCTGGACCATGCATTTGACCTGTCGTAGCAATACGAATTGGCATAAATACAAATTTGCCCTTCAGTCCAGTTTCCTTCATAATCGCTTTAATAGCCGCTTTCACAGCATCTGGGGTAATCTCTTCCATAGCTTCAATTTTTTCTTTGAAAGCCCCAATCACTGTTGGATACGATTCTTCTGCTTTCACATCAGCAATGTCCGTAGCATGTTCTGCATCTTCTACAATATCATCTTGGAAGAACATACCTACTTCATCCACGATTTGAGCACCATAACTAATGTGATCTTTCACGCAAGTACAAAGCATTGTAAGCCATGCTTGTTCCTCTGCAGATGGACTTTCACTAGCGTAGCCAGCTTTTCACCAAATGAGGCAAGCATAATTCATACAACGCCTCTGGTGTCAATTGTTTCATATAGTTAAAGTTGATGTAATTCAATTTGTCGATGTCAAAGACAGCGGGATTTTTTTGCCACTCGATCCATAGAGAATTTTTGACACAGCTCTTCCTTCGTAAACAATTCTTCTTCTCCTTCAGGAGCCCAGCTAATAAGGCCAAGAAGTTCACAATCGCTTCTGGCAAGTATCCCAACTCACGATATTGTTCTACAGAGGTAGCACCATGACGTTTGCTCATTTTTTTGCCATCTTTGCCCATGATCAAGGAAATATGACCAAATGTTGGTACATCCCAACCCAAGGCTTTATAGATTACGATCTGGCGCGGTGTGTTAGATAAATGTTCTTCTGCGCGGATTACATGGGAAATCCCCATAGTGTGATCGTCCACTACTACGGCATAGTTATACACTGGAATCCCATCGGATTTCACAATAACGAAATCGCCAATACCATTCGATTCAAAGGATACATGACCACGAACCATATCATCAAATGATACTGTTTCATGCAATGGAACACGCAAACGGATAGTCGGTTTGCGACCTTCTGCTTTATAAGCGACCCTTTTTGTTCTTCTGTTAAATGATGGCAATGACCATTGTATTTAGGCGTTTCACCACGACCTAATTGCTCTTCACGAACACCATCTAATTCTTCTTGCGAACAATAGCATTCGTAAGCATGACCAGATTCTAATAATTGTTGTGTTACTTGGTCGTAAATATCTAAACGTTCTGTTTGACGGTATGGGCCTGCTTCGCCCCCTACATCAACACCTTCATCCCAATCCATACCAAGCCATTTTAGAGCAGCCTTAATATTTTCTTCACTTTCACGAGTGGAACGTGCTTGGTCAGTATCTTCCACGCGCAATAAGAATGTACCTTGCTCCTTGCGAGCTAATAAATAGTTAAATAATGCGGAGCGAGCTCCACCAATATGAAATGGACCGGTTGGACTCGGTGCAAAACGAACTTTCATGAGTTATAACTCCTCTCTTTCATACATTGAAACAACAGCTTGTGCGGCTATACCTTCTGTTCTTCCCAAGGCACCTAACCCTTCATTTGTCGTTGCTTTAATACTAATTCTACTAAGTGGAATACCTAAATCTGCACTTAGATTTTCTTTCATCTGTTCAATATGAGGCTTCAATTTTGGGGCTTCTGCAATAACCATGATATCTGCATTGTAGATTCCAAAAATTTGAGTCCTTTAATAATTGTACCACTTTTTTTCTAATAATAGCCTACTAGAAATCCCTTTGAAAGCATCATCTTCTGGTGGAAAAATAATACCCAATATCTCGCATCCCTCTGCTCCCAACATGGCATCCATGAGGGAATGAATCAACACATCCGCATCAGAATGCCCGTCAGGACCGATAGGGCTATCGATAGAGACGCCCCCTAATATGCACGGACGCCCCTCAGTAAAGCGATGGATATCATAGCCATAGCCAATTCGCATCATCTGTTCTACTCCTAAATATTTTTGCCATTGTTACATCTTCAGGGACTGTTAATTTTAATATTTTTTTCTATCCCCTTCCACAATGCGCACTGGTCGCCCTTGAAATTCCACTAAGGATACATCATCCGTTCCTTGATAGCCATGTTCCTTCGCATAGGCATGTGCCTCTACCAGCACTGACCTTTGAAATCCCTGTGGCGTTTGCATGGCATATAATTCAGAGCGCACCAAAGTTTCCTTTACAACCCCTTCGTCATCTACTCGTTTGATAGTATCCACTACTGGAATTGCAGGGCACCACAGCGCCGTACTCCTTAGCCCCCTCTATAACACGGTAGGCTAAGTCCTTCGTAGCTAGTGGTCTCGCTCCATCGTGTACAAGAACGATGTCTGCTGTATCCGATACCTGTGAAAGTCCCGATGCCACGGAGTCTTGACGTTCCGCTCCACCTATAGCATACTTCACAGTCCAAGGCACTTGCATAGCCTCTACTTGTTCTTCTATATACGACCGTTCTTGGTCGGCCACCACCACAATGACCTCTTGTAATCCATCCCATTGTTTCATATGCTGTATATTCCATTGTAACACAGTATATTGGCCCAATGGCATACACACTTTATTATCTGAATAGCCCATACGGCGCCCTGCACCTGCAGCTAATACGATACAACTAATCATTGAAAACCCTTTCTAGGCCTCTTGCTCCTCTACACGAGCAAAAATCATACGCCCTGCACTTGTTTGCAATACAGATGTAACCATGACATTCACCGTTTTGATCCACATAGTCTACACCATTTTCTACGACAATCATAGTGCCATCGTCTAAATAGGCAACGCCTTGATGTGCTTCTTTACCAGCTCTTATAATGCGAACAGATAAGTTTTCACCACTCACCATTTTCGGCTTGATTGCATTAGCAAGATCATTTAAGTTCAATACCGATACACCTTGCAAGGTAGCCACTTTATTCAAGTTAAAATCATTGGTAATAAGTTTCCATTGTTTGTCCATGCTTAAACGAACCAATTTTTAAATCAACTTCTGACATATCTTCATAGTTCACGTCGATGATTTCCATCGTATCCGCCAACTTTTCACGCATTGTTTGCAGTAAATCTAAGTCGCGTCTACCTTTTGTTACGTTTCAACGTATCCGAAGAATCCGACAGTTTTTGTAATTCTTCCAATACAAATACAGGCACTACAAAAGGACCTTCCAAGAAACCTGTATTCACAATATCTAAAATACGTCCATCAATGACTACCGAAGTATCTAATACCTTAGCTGCACAAGGGCAAGAGCTTTCATCTTTTGTTTCCTTTGGTACATTGCGCCGGTTCAGAATACCTCTGAAAGTATTGGATACTATCGCCTTATATAGGTCTGGTCCTTTATCCATGCCTAAGCGAATCCCAATATACCCAAACACAGCACTGAGACCGATAGGTAAATATGAGCCAATAATTGGGACCCTTTCAAAAGGCCACACCAATTAAATTAGCAATAATGAGTCCAAATAATAATCCTATCGTACCCGACCACCAGTTGTTGGCTTGGAACTCGACTTAACACACGTTCAATTCGTTTCGCTACCATTAGACCTACACGTAAAAATGTATTTAGATATTAAATACCCAATGATGGTTGCTATCAATATGCCTAACGCATAATAAAGTATCATGACAAGGGATATGCCAAATACACCCATTTGTAACATCGTTTCGTCCCATACAGGAACCATGAGCGTTGACAATGCATCCACACCGACATACCCCATAGTACCGCACAAGATGGCAATGGCATATCGCAATAATTGATAAATCATAAGGTCACCTCCTTATTCAAGTATATCACACCTATCTATAGTTCCCGTGAAAGATACGGTCCCTACACATAGGTGCTAAAAAAATACGTTGCATCACTTCTTGTATACTTGTGACACCGTGAATAGAAATACCCTCTTGTATTCCTTTTTAGTTGTTTTTACATTCCCTGCGAGGGATAATGAATTGTTTAAACCCTAGCTTTTTTCGCCTCTCCAATACGTTGCTCGATGCGTGGAATACTGCGAATATTACCGGTTAAGCCCACTTCACCTAAAAATAACCATATCTGGAGGACTGGTTTATTTTTTTCAAGTTCGAAATGATGGCCACTGCCATGGCCAAATCACAGGCTGGTTCATTCACTTTCAAACCGCCAATGATTGTCACATACACATCCTTATTTCCTAATGTGAAACCACATCGTTTTTTTCCAATACGGCTAGGAGTAAAATCAGCTTGTTTAAATCATAGCCAATAGCGGTCCGCCGTGGCATACCAAAGGCGGTGGACACCACTAAACTCTGTACCTCTACTAAGATGGGGCGTACCCCTTCTAGATATGCCATAATCGCCGATCCTGTTTCTTCTTCTGACCGCTCCGCCAATAAAGTGGCAGACGGATTGAGGAGTTCCCCTAGGCCTTCTTCTTCCATGGTAAAGAGTCCAGATTCCGATGTAGATCCAAAGCGATTTTTTTGATCCCCCGCAAAATACGGAACTGATAGGACCGTTCTCCTTCAAAAATAGAGCACTACGTCCACCATATGTTCTAGCATACGAGGCCCTGCAATGGTTCCATCTTTAGTAACATGACCGATGATAATCACTGGAATATCCTGATCTTTTGGCAAAGCGCAACAATCGCGCTGTACATTCACGGACTTGGCTCACGCTACCCGGTGCTGATTCTACGGATCCTACATACATAGTTTGGATAGAGTCGATCACAAGGAGCATCGGTTGACTTCGTTTCGCTTCATTTAATATGGTATCTAAATTTGTTTCTGCTTGTACCAACAAATTAGATGAATTGATGCCCAATCGATGGGCTCTCAGTTTTAACTGCATATCCGATTCTTCACCAGATGCATATAGAACTTTACCAGAATCTTCTGCAATACGTCCAGAGACTTGTAATAGTAAGGTCGATTTACCAATACCGGGTCACCGCCTAATAATATCAATGCCCTACAGGGACAATACCTCCACCTAAGACTCTGTCGATTTCTCCATAGCCAGAGGTGATTCTAGCGATGGCACCGACTTCGATATCCGACAACGCTTTCGGCTTGTTCTCTACATCTTGTACTGGTCGATAAGATGCGACATGCTTTGTTTTTACTTCTGGTTGAAGTTCTTCTTCAACCGCTGTATTCCAAGCTCCACAAGCCGTACAGCGACCAAACCATTTCGATGATTCATTGCCACATTCGGAACAGAAAAAAAGACTGTTTTTCTTTTTTGCCATACATTCCCTTTCTATATGAAAAATAATGCGCGTCACTACTAACAGAAACGCGCACTACTCTTAGGGTGATACCGCTTATTTCGTACCGAAAAATACGATCTCTGCATCACCAAGACACGGTAAGATATATCCATGGTCATTTAATTTTTCATCTAATGCGACCACATAGATGCGTACGTCAGGATGCGCCTTATTCACAACTTCTACACCTTCTGGTGCTGCCACTAGACACATTAATTGAATTTCTTTAGCACCTTTTTCTTTCAACAAAGAAATCGCTGCTGCTGCACTACCACCTGTAGCCAACATTGGGTCTGTCACAATAATGCGACGTTCCGATAAATCGGATGGCAATTTGCAGTAATATTCTACTGGTTGTAATGTTTTTTTGGGTCACGATACATGCCTACATGACCCACTTTTTGCCATGAGGCATCAATTCCAACAATCCGTTAACCATGCCTAAACCTGCACGAAGGATTGGCACAATACCCACTTTTTTGCCCGCGATTTGTTTACCCACTGTTTCTACTAGTGGAGTTTGTACTTTCACATCTTCTAATGGCAAGTCACGAGTGATTTCATAACCCATAAGAGTGCAATCTCTTCTAATAATTCGCGAAAATCTTTTGTGCCAGTGTCTACAGAGCGAATCAACGTTACTTTGTGTTGAATCAATGGATGTGTCATTACATTTACGTTCATAATACATACTTCCTTTTCTTAATTATGCGTACATTGGGTACTGCTTGCAAAGCTTAGCCACGCGTTCTTTCGCTTCTTCTTGAGCCGCTGTATCTTCTGGATGTTTCAGAACTAATGCAATAATACTTGCAATTTCTTTCATGTCCTCAGCGTTAAGACCACGAGTTGTTAATCTTTGGTGTACCTAAACGGATACCAGATGTCACAAACGGGCTTTCAGGGTCGAAAAGGAATTGTATTTTTTTATTACATGTAATTCCTACTTCGTCCAAGATATGCTCTGCTACTTTTGCCTGTTAAACCAACTGCGCGCAAGTCTACCAATAATACATGTGTATCAGTACCACCAGATACGATGGTAAATCCCTCTTGTTGCAATGCATCCGCCAAGGTTTGTGCATTCACAATCACTTGTTTTGCATACTCTTTAAATTCTGGTTGCAATGCTTCCCCAAAAGCTACTGCTTTCAGCTGCAATCACATGCATCAAAGGGCCACCCTTGAATACCGGGGAAAATAGATTTATCAATGGCTTTTTGCATATTCTTCTTTGCACATAATCATGCCACCACGAGGACCACGCAATGTTTTATGTGTAGTGGTTGTCACAATATCAGCATATTCTACTGGATTTGGATGTAAACCCAGTCGCTACTAAACCTGCAAAATGTGCCATATCTACCATGAAAATAGCCCCTACTTCATGAGCGATCTCCGCCATTGTTTTGAAAGTCGATTTGACGGGAGTAAGCACTACCACCACCGATAATCATTTTTAGGGTTTATGTTCTTGCGCAATCTTACGCATTTCTTCGTAATCAATACGTCCAGTTTCAGCATCTACACCGTAAGGAATAATGTTGAAATATTTACCAGATACATTCACTGGAGATCCATGCGTTAAATGTCCGCCATGGGATAAATTCATACCCATAATCGTATCGCCTGGTTCTAATAATGCAAAGTACACGCCAAAGTTCGCTTGGGAACCAGAATGTGGTTGTACATTTACATGTTCTGCGCCGAATAGTTGTTTTGCTCTTTCAATAGCCAACTCTTCTACCATATCAACATATTCACATCCACCGTAGTAACGTTTATGTGGATATCCTTCTGCGTATTTGTTTGTCAATACGCTACCTTGTGCTTCCATCACAGCTTGAGACACAAAGTTTTCCGATGCAATCATTTCTAATTTGTTGCGTTGACGACCCAACTCTAATTCAATCATTTCTTGAACTTTTGGATCTTGCTGTTTTACATAGCTCATGGTAACCTCCTGTGAAAGAAACATTTTTAATCTATCCTTTATTATAGTAATAATCACAGCCTTTTTGCAAGGTAAATTAGTGAATCACCTAACCGCGCTTAGAAGGCGACACTCATCTGTATTCCTAGCACTCGATATGGCACTGTAAAACCGTTTTGGCACTTGTAACGGGGTGAGACAAGAATATATTATAGTTAGCTCTTCTATAGTGTCCTTTCATACCAATGGTTCCGCCCCATAATTCTGTACCCAATATATCTTCCGTAGATTTTCCGTGCACTTTACCATAATCTAAACCTACATACACTGTATGATTCTGATTTAATGATACATCTAAGGTGTTCCGTACATAGAACCCTCGTTCTGCGGCTAGATTTCTATCACCGGTAAAACCACGTACCGTATACCATCCACCAATGGTAAAGAACTCACTACTGTAAAGATTACTATTCGTATACTGTCCTTTCGCTTCCATTGTATAGGTAGCTTTCCGATTCCAAAGAGTCAATGTACGCTCATAATTCACTTTCCCCGTATATATATGATATTGTGTGGTGGCTTCTCCTAAATGATCGGTAGGACCAGGACTAGCCCACCAAGGAACACCTTTTTCATATTGAATTAACCAATCTAAACTTCCATTCTTGCTATATCGTTTTTGATGTATTCCTATAGACCAAGATGTAGTGTTTCTCCGTCGCACATCAATTTCACTACCATTGATAAAAAGAATGCCTAGTCTTATGCGTAAGGCCTTGCACTAATTCTGTAATCTGTTGGCTATTCCTATGCAATACATGTTTCCACCGTAATTCATCGCTAGTAAAGTTACCGCTAGAAATAAATGGTTTAATGGCATAGGAAACCCGTTGTTGATAATTTGAGTTAGAATGGCTCAAGGTAATGCTATCATTTCCAATAGGTATTTGGTATGATACATAACTGGATTTGCTTATATTGATACTATCTAAGTGTCTCGATCTAGTTAAGCTATAGTACAAGGTATCACTACGGTCTAATGGTCTACCTACTATGATGGACACATTCCCTTGAAAGCGCCCTGTCCCTTCATTGCCGAAATTATCGAAATCCTGTGGTGACCTCTACTTTGGAATTGTTTTCTATCTGAAATACCACCTTAGATGCACCCTAACTTACTGCTGGTTGTAACTGTACCGTAGCCTTCTGATGGGGCACTGTATTTAGATTATCTACAGTTTGTTCTATCTTCCGTATATTTAAGATATGCCCCTTATGAAAGGCTAATGCGTTTGTATAATTACCTTCCAGGGCCCTTAAATTGTATTTCTTCCACGGTTCCTACCGAGCAAGGATAAGCGAAGTGTGCCACTCCCTATATTTTTGAGGTTCCATATAGACCTTAGAGGTAACGTAACCTCTATCTAGTAAAAGCTGTATTAAGTTCCTGCAACAAGGTATTAATTGTTTCTACCCCATACGATTGATGTTCTTTCTTAGCCACCATAGTTTGCAGAAAACTAAACTCTGGTGGAACCTGTGAAAGTTCAATATGATGAATTAAAAATTCTGGTTCATCATTGGATTGCAGATTTACCTTTTGAGGTACTATTCCTTCTGTAAGAACTGTGAAAGTCGGTGTTTCCTTTTTGCTCTACATGAGATATAGAACGCTCCATTTGATCTAGCAGTTTACCTTGCTCGTCTATAGTATTGGCATGAGCACTATAATTGACAACACCTATGGGCAAAAATGCGATCGCTAAGATGACTTTTTCTCATGGTAATACCTTTCTAACTATATGTAATTACATATTCTACACTGTACAATCCTATACACCTTCTTATTAAAATTTTTACATATTCATTGTCTGGTACAATAGATGCTATCTTATCTTCAGATAAGTTAGGACTCTTAATTCCTAATTTTTCATAAGACCAAAGGTCGAAAAGTTCATTGTCATAGGTTTGCTCTGCTAATACATCGTAACCAAAGTTCGTGGAAATATGTCGTTCTTCATCTATCATATAGGAGAACACTGTCCACAGTTCAAGATGGCAAGCAATAAATGTATTTCGCATGTAATTTGACCACAGTGCCAGTTGTTCCATTGTCGCATCATAGGTAGCCTTAGAAACCACTTTATGGTCTATCATCTCCTCAAAAGTAAGATATTCACCATCGATGATGATATACCCTAGTTGACGACATACGATTCCATCATTTTTCTACATATAGGTATACCCGATGATATGTATCAGGTAAGATAGAATATAAAATATCATAACTATTTTTGAAGATATTGTGGAATTAAATCGTGGATATCTTCCCCTGTAAATTCTATAGTGGATCTACATTAACCATTTCTTTTTCCTCCTCTTCAATAAACTGAGACATATCTATGTGCATAGTCCCTGTGATACATCCTTCATGTGGCGCTACTGCATGCGTATGCGACTGGTTCCCCATCTGGTGAAAAATACCGTTCTTCCCAAGCATTTACTAAGGCCAATTCATCAGTAAAATTATCTTCTGTTATATTGTCATATACATAAGAGAGTTCACCGGTGGGGATATGGTAGATGTAGTCTAAAAGCCTTATACGTATCATCTCGAATATACTTTATAGAATCAACTTCTTCTATCCATTCCCAACAATCTGCAACTATTCTAAAATCCACAGCACCTGTAAATTTTCGCTTGTACATTCCGTTCTTTTTAGCCATGTTTTTGTCTTTATATTCAATATAGATATTCATTTTTCTTATTACGAATTACATCTAAATGAAAGTATATTCGTACCATATCATTAGTCAAATATGGGCTAATGTAAGGTACACTTTTATACATCACAGTCTCCACTAAAAAAATCTAAGTCAACAACCTTTTTCTTTAAGGTGTAACTTTCGTTCTGGAACGATATTATAAGCCTCAATAAATTTATCTACTTCTTCACTCCATAGTATAGATCTCTTATATCCAGTTAATTTATATGTCCAAGCAACAGGTACTGTACTCGCAGAACCAAAACTATTAAGGTTCTCATAATATTCAAATTTAGCATTCCCCGTATTAGATAACCGTAACGTCATTACATTTAAATAGTTTATTGGATCAGCCGTTTCATAATCAAATGCTTTATTTCCTATTTTAGCAAAAATTATGGGCAAAGTCTAATATTCCTCTACTTAATAGTTTTGATGTATGGTAAAAAGTACCTGAATCTATAAACGTACCATCGGTAAATATAACAAAAATGTCCTCTATATGATCTACCCACATAGTCATTAAGAACGATGATTTCTTCCCAATTTCCCAGAATATGTTGCTTTACCATATGACTGACAGCTTCCAATAACTCTCTTTCGATTTTTTGGTTTATTTTCCTCTATAAACACAATTAACCTCCATTCGAAAAATAAGTTTTATCTTTAAAATCTCCTATTTTTATACACTACATTAAATCCTGTGGGTCTTTTATTAGTTCCTGTATAATCAAGAGCAATTTCGATATTTACAGTTTTACCATCTTTCAATGCATTCTCCCATGCTTTCTCCAATTCTCTATATTCAATAGTATTAACAATCTTATCCATAGCAACTAGATTATCTAATTCTCCTGATCCACCAAAGATTTTAGCTATCAGATGTCCACCATGGTCATTTAGTAATCGGTCTTCATAACCTGCTTTTAATTGATCTCGGTTATTTCTCTTACCAGCTTCTAAGCGTAAGTCTCCTTGGGCAGCTTTTATACGCCCTAGTTCATCGGTTTGGTAATAATACCCTTTACTCTCATATATAATGTTTTCTTTTAATTGTCTAGTTCCCACTCCTGCTTTATATTGCTCACCATTCCGATAAATATCTAGACTATCAGCTAAGCTTGTTGTGTTTGTAGTAGGACTTGCCGTTTCAGTAGAAGATTGTTTTAGAGAATACTCATGGTTTCTACATAACATCTAGGTTTTAACTATTATTTAGAAGTATTGTTTATTTTTCCATTTCTCTTCATATATTCTTTAATTAAAGAATCATTTAATTCCCGGAGACCTTGTGCCACTTTTTCCATCTTTATAAACATAAGGGTATTTTTTTCTATAATCGATAAATACTCCTCAACATCCTTCGTTCTCTTATACAACAAATAAAAAGGTATTTAGATCTTCATCATCCATATCTTCAAAAATTTTTTTAAAAGAATAATATCATCTAAATACCCATATCTTAATTCCTCTATGCTAGAATAAAAATGAACCTCTTCCTTCAACATCACTAATATAATTTTTCATATTCAACATTTAAGACTTTAATAATATGTATACCTAACCCTAATTTTTATTTTTGTATATCCTGATATTCCATAAGTATATAAATAATCACCCTTTATAATATACTTATACATATTATTTTTCTATAGTAAGATTATTAAAGTAATCTCTTAATTCATAGAAATAGTTTATCTCATACCGAAAAACGTTTTTTGTATCCATATACCCTATGAATATTGATATATACATACAACGAACTTATTGTGGTTATACCTATTAAAAATCCATATACATACCTTTCGCATTTCTCATTACCTTCTAAAAAAATAACTTGCCCAATATTGAATGTTACATCATAAGTTGTTTTATAGACAAAAAAATTTTTCCTTTTGACTGTTGTAAAATGTATGCATCTTTAAGAAATCCAAATTTGGACTCTCTCTTATCATGATCCCAATTATCTACAATAGCAATCTTTGCATGTATTTTTATCCCTTCAATTTGATATGATACTATAGAGATTGCCCTTCCATATGCTAAAGCATTATCTAAACTACTTATATAAAAATGACCTAGAGTCATTATATGTAGCTATAGGTACCTTCGAGAAAAGCTGTATTAATCCAAGCATTATGGATTATATCCAAATTTAATTCATCATTTTTTTAGAAAACGTTCTATTAACTATTGATTTGTTATTTTAAAAACATATATATGAAAATCTGGCTTAATCTCTTTCAACATGATCTATAATATCTTGATAGTTTTTCCGGCTCCATAAATAACCCTAGTAGCTCCGTTGCTTGTGAGAGCATATTTATTTTTATTCAATTGGTATATTTGCCACAAGTCATTTTCTGCTTGGTTAATAGTCTCTTCATCATAAGGATTACCTTCATCTTCCATTTCTCTATATTGAACTTTAAATTTTTCAATAAACGCATTATATCTTTCTTGTCGTATGACCTTCGCATGTTCATTTAGTAATAAATTCCACTTAACCCCATAGTGACTGACACTTCCACCTAGCTCTCCAGTTCCTCCGACAAGTTTATCTATTGCATATCCCAATGCATATGCTAGCCATTGTGCTCGTGCCGGATTGTAATGAGATGCCTCTAATATAGTCGGTGCTAGGAGTTCAGATAGTCCACCTGCTGCAGTTCCTACATTTGTATTTCCATTCACTATATTAGCACTTATATTGCCTACTATGGCATGTAATGCCACTTTTTCTGATGAGCCTTCTTTTCCAACCCTCGCCATATCAGAGATATGATGAATAGCTTCATTGGCATACTGATTAAATAATTTAGTTAGTTCTTGTCGTTCTTGTATGTCTTGTTTATTAAAAAAATAGTATCCAATGCTTGAAGGCTATGATTAATATCTCTATTAATTTGACTTGCATCCACCTTAGGATTTTCTACATCAACCTTTCCAGGTACAATAGCAGATCTAGTCACAGTGTATGCTTCTTTTCTTTCACCAGGTAACATATTTGGTAATAAACCGACTTGATTATGCAAGCTATTGACATACTTAAGGTGGCTTGTATACTCCTGTTCTTGATTCAACTGTTGTAAGCGTTGTATCTTAGCTGGAACGTTAAGATTTGAATCTGTGAGTATAGCATTCTTTCTATCTTTAATATGCTTCAAAGACTCCCTGTATTGTACGTCAGATAGGTACGACACCCCTTTAGACCCATAGGTATACTTCGCCCTATTCTCCATATCCTTCATAACTAACTGTTTTGTTTTCAGTGTGTTCGTATCTGTTTTACTAGATAACAGAGCTCCTTCTAATGTGGTCGTATTGCCTACGGATATGTTGAATCCTGTATGTCCTGCATACATTCCAGATGGGTGAATCACCGAGCTGTATTTACTGTCTATGTCAGTCCGTTGCAAGGACCCTTGTATTGAGTTGAATGCACCTTTTTTAGATAAGCTAAGTCCCATGCCACTAGATGTAGTATGGTCTGTATAGTCATGTGTGTCTTGTACAGACTGAATATCTAAATTTCCACCAACATTTGCCTCAATAGCCTCACCTTTGAGAACACCGTCTTTGATGTGTAAATCCTGTTTTGTATTCACTCCAAGGGTGTTCGTTGCCGTTATATTTGAAGGATCATGGACTATATCTGTACCTGCTATATTACCTTTACTACCACTGGCATTAACGGATATATCGGAGAATCGATGTTGTAAGAGATCGTAGGAAACACCTAGGGATGCTTGTTTCTGTTTCACAGTCTGTGTCATCTTAGAGGTCGTTTCTTTACCTCTCACATAGATACTTTTCGCAGAATCTAAAGTAATGTCTTTACCTTGTACATCGCTTCCTTCTATGTGGATATCGTCCTTCTTAGTAGCAACACGAATATGTCCTTCGGACACAACTGTCGATCCTTTTGCTATCTTACTATCTACGTTTGTAGAAGCTTCGCTGCTTTCTGTCCCTAAGGATAGATTGAGATGTAAGCTCTTGGCTTGGTCTTTTAATTTAGACTTGGCAAGAGATGTCTTAGCATCGTCATAGGTTTTGTAGGCTAATAGAGCTTGTAATCGTTCGTCTTTTACTGCGCTTGCTCGTGTGAGTGTGCCTACTGCATTGCTTGTGGTATCTACTAAGCGATTCGATACAGAGAGGTAAGCCCCGTTTTAGAAAAATGTATGTGTTTCTTCGGTATGTGATGTGGTATAGCCATTACGGATTGTCACGCCAGAGCCTTGAACCTGAATATCCCCTTTAGATGTTACATCACTAGCCTCTACTTGTGCGGTCCCTGTAGCACCTAAGCTAACCGAACCAAAACGACTACCTATGACAGCTGCCTTTGGCTACACTGTTTTTGGCATCATAAGTATCTGTTTGTTTTTGTATACCAATGGTAATGCTAAGACCACCATTACCAAAGATACCAGATTTACGTACTTCCTCACGATGTGTAGCAGTAGATTCTTCCTGTGCTGATGTAATGGTCAAATTACCTTCACTCTTAACCGTAACATCTGCATCCCCTACTATATGGTCGGCTTTAACTAGTACGTCTTGTTTACCATCTACCTTAACAGTACCACTGGAAATCGTAGAACCTGTGACTTAAATATATTATAAAACCACAGAAAAGATGCTAATAGTTGTACTACAACTTAATTATGAAAGCCAGTATATCAATATATTATGATTTAATATGTTTCTCTTACTAGTCCATAATCATATTCACTATTAAGATCATATTTTTTTGCTATAGTTTGATACATATCGCATACGGAAGAACCACCAAGCATATTTAGTCTATAAACTTTTATTCATCACCATGTTTCTGTAATATAAAAAGTAAACTCCTTTTTCCGACTTTCTGAAATAGGGATATTTTTCATAAAACCAGTAACATATGCAATATTTTTATAAAATTCATACAAACTTTATGTGGTATATCATCATAATACTTATTAATATTTCTACAATATGAACTAAAGTCCTTAAGGAAAAAAATATTATTTTTGTTTTGACGTATCTCGTAAGCCTCTATACATATATACTTTTTAAATCATCAAAATTTTTTTATTCTCCCATTTACGTATTTAGACATAGCATCAACAAATATCTCTGTATCATGTGCATCAGTTAAGTCAAGTACAAGTCTATCTTTATTAGTTACTATTGATTTTTCTCAACGCATCATACTCTGTTTCCTCCAAATAAACAATCTCATTATGAGGAGGATCTATTAACTCTGTCCAAGGAGTATTTTTGTACATAGTATAATTGACATCTTTCTAATGGAAGTTCCTCTAATGAGTCTATAATGTTTCTCTCAGCTACCATTCCTGGCAATACGTTTACAGCAAAAACCCAAAAACACCGAATTATCAAGTTCTCTGCTTATAGAAAAAGAAAATATATTCCTTAAAAATTCTAAAATCCCCTTTTTCTTTTTCATAGCCTGATCTAGGTTTCGAATAACAATATATAATTCTTTAAAGTTTTTCATTACCTTTATAATTAAAATCTACTAGAATATCCTCAAGATGATATAAATTTATAATATTATCATATATCATAAATTTATCTTTAATAACTTTATATACATCATTCCAAGTATCTATGTGATTTCCATCGAATTCTATTATCATACAATTATTATTTTTCTGCATACACAAGAATTTATATTGCTTTTTCTGATATTGCTTTCATCAAGATACTATGTTTCATATTATTTTTCCTTATTTTTAACTTAATAAACGAATGGTAATGCGTATCTGTATAATAAACAGAGTTATCACTGCCAACAACAAAAACGCTCTGGACCTCTATTATCTTTAGGATAAATATCAAACTCTCTATAGTAAACTTTATTCCCTAAAAGAGTCTTTCTCTGGTAATCTAACCCATGTTCCTTTCTTAATGGGATCATTCTCCCATTTTTCCAGCATTAATGTTGCCCACATTAGGTAACTTTCCTAGCCCGACCATGTTGTTCATACTTATAAAACATCTCTTTTGGAAGATCTGGTAATTCGTTAATAGTTCCTTTTTATATTAGTGTATGTCTTCACTTCTACCTTTATAGGATCATAAATATTAGATTTTGCTTGTTCTTTAATATATTGATTAAAAAAATATCAGCTTTTTTTCACTCCAATAGTCCAAATTCTTCCTGTCATTCTTCCCCAATAAGTGCCGAAAGTTCATTTGGATTATTAATATAATATTTATTTAATACTTGTCCTTCCTCATCTCTACTTAAATAGTTTCTTGACAATGCATACCCATTAACAGAAAATCCATCAATATCAGAATAATTTACAGGATAACCTAAACTTTTAAAATACAATGCTTTTTACACTTTCATTCTCATTATCTCCATAACCAGTTTTTTCTTTTTATTAAAAAAATGATTGTACAAAATTATCAAGTCCATATACAATTTGTTTCCACAATGGATAAAGGCTTAAATGTTTCATAACTTCCTATACTAAATAATATATGTCCATTATGTTCGCCTAATTGCATTTGATACCCTAATTTCACTTTTTCCATCCACTATTGTTTCTTGATATTCTGGGTTATCAACTTTACTTCCGAATTTATAATTTTTTTAACAAATCAACTCTGTATACATTTCCTTCTGAAGCATTCATGTAGGATATATCAGGATTGTATATAAATCTTGATGGTTGACCTTCTAATATATCAAAATCTCTTGAGTTAAGTTTATTATCTAATAATATCCCCCTATATTTGCCACTAAGTGGATCTTTAATTGAAATAACAGCAACTTCATTATCCCTCATTTTTTATATTAACGCCTAATTCGGAAATAATTCCATCACTATCCCAAATTCTCTCTAATTTTGTTTTTTTATCTCTTCAATCTTATCATAACGATTCCACTTCGTTCCAGCTTGTGCAATGCTACCACCTTCTAATCCATGTCCACCTAATAGCTTATCTACGGTATAGCCAAGGCTAGCAGATAGTAGTTGCGCTCTTCTTTGGGTGATCCTTCGCTAGTTTGCTTATAGATTGTATCAATGCTTCATTGAGGCCACCAGATATGGCACCAGTTGCAAGATTCCCTTTTACAATAGCTGACGTAATGGCACCAGATAGAGCATGTAATGCGACTTTTTCAGGTGAACCATCTTCATAGATTCGTTGTCTATTTGCATCTCTCATTTCACCAAATCTATGGATGGCTTCATTCATATACTTACTGAGTAGTTTAGCTGTTTCTTGTCGTTCTGCAATACTTTGCTTATCAAAAATAGTAGCTAATCTATGTAGTGAATTTTCCGTATCTCTACGAATGGTATTAAGATGTATCTCAGGGTGTTCTACTTCTAGCACTCCTTTAGCTATTGCTGAATAGGTTGTGCTATTAGATTTTCCTTGTTCCCCAGGCATAATCGTAGGTACCAATCCAAGTTCGTTATATTGCTTACTGCTTTTTCCAATCGTTGGATCCGCTAGGTACGACACCCCATTAGACCCATAGGTATACTTCGCCCTATTCTCCATATCCTTCATAACTAACTGTTTTTGTTTTCAGTGTGTTCGTATCTGTTTTACTAGATAACAGAGCTCCTTCTAATGTGGTCGTATTGCCTACGGATATGTTGAATCCTGTATGTCCTGCATACATTCCAGATGGATGAATTACTGAGGTGTATTTGCTATCTATATCAGTCCGTTGCAAGGAGCCTTGTATTGAGTTGAATGCACCTTTTTTAGATAAGCTAAGTCCCATGCCACTAGATGTAGTATGGTCTGTATAATCATGTGTATCTTGTACAGAGCGAATCTCTAAATTTCCGCCAATATTTGCTTGAATAGCCTCACCTTTGAGAACACCATCTTTGATGTGCACATCCTGTTTTTGTCTTCACTCCAAGGGTGTTCGTTGCCGTTATGTTTGAAGGATCATGGACTATATCTGTCCTCGCTATACTACCTTTACTACCACTGGCATTAACGGATATATCGGAGAATCGATGTTGTAAGAGATCGTAGGAAACACCTAAGGATGCTTGTTTCTGTTTCATACTCTGGGTCATCTTAGAAGTTGTTTCTTTGCCCTTCACATAGATACTGTTCGCAGAATTTAAGGTAATATCCTTACCTTGTACATCACTTCCTTCTATGCGAAGATCATCCTTCTTAGTGGTAACACGAATATCTCCATCAGACACAACTGTCGATCCTTTTGCTATCTTTGTATCTACGTTTGTAGAAGCTTCGCTGCTTTCTGTCCCTAAGGATAAATTGAGATGTAAACTCTTGACTTGGTCTTTTAGCTTAGATTTTTCTAAAGACATCTTAACATCATCATAGGATTTGTAGGCTAATAGAGCTTGTAATCGCTCGTCTTTTACAGCCCTTGCTCGTGTGAGTGTACCTACTGCATTGCTTGTAGTATCTACTAAGCGATTCGACAAAGACAACGTAAGCCCCGTTTTAGAAAATGTATGTGTTTCTCCTGTATGCGATGTGGTATAACCATTGCGTATTGTCACACCAGAACCTTGGAGCTGTATATCCCCTTTAGATGTTACATCACTGGCTTCTACTTGTGCTGTGCCTGAAGCACTTAAGGCGACAGAACCAAAGCGACTACCAATCACACTGCCTTTGGCTACACTGCTCTTAGCATCATAAGTATCTGTTTGTTTTTTGTGTACCAATGGTAATGCTAAGCCCACCATTACCAAAGATACCAGATTTACGTACTTCCTCACGATGGGTAGCTGTAGATTCTTCCTGTGCTGATGTAATGGTCAAATTGCCTTCACTCGTAACCGTAACATCTGTATCACCTACTATATGACTAGCTTGGACTTCTACGTTCTGCTTACCCGCTACTTTGACAGTACCACTGGAAATCGTAGAACCTACTACCGTATCTGTTCGTTTATGGTCATAAACATCGCGTGTGGTAGACGACAAAAATCCCCTATCTTTTTGATGTACCTCAGATAGTGTTTCATGGCGCTCAGTACCATGTGCAATGGATACTCGACGTGCTTGTACATCTACAAGGCCCGTTTTACTATGTATGGTACTTGCTTTCATGGATACATTATTATCCATATGCACCTTAACACCGGTCTCACCTTCAATGGTAGATCCTAGATTCTGTTCTTCTATAACCATCTTACGGTTGAAATAGTCACTACCTCTGGATCCCACAGCGACATCTGACAAAGTTCTATCTGTTACATTCGTAAGGGTTAGAGAGTTCCCGCTAAGGTCCACAGTGTGTCCCATCATACGGGACCCTTGTAATGTGATCTGTCCCCCTCGGACTTGTACAGTATGACCTTGTACGTTACTTCCTAGGTACTTAGTGGACACTAAGGTCACTCCATTAACTTTATTTCGATTTTTGTAAAGCAAGAGCAGAGACTTGTATATCTTTTTCCTGCTAGACTGACCATACTATTTCCCTGTATAGTAGCGCCTACAGAACGTATAGTATCCCCTTGGATATGGATACCACCGTCACTAGTGATACTAGCATTTCCATGCGCTGTATCTTGTTGATGTCCAAATGAACTGTTAGTTGTTACTTGTGTTTCGTTACGGATCTCCTTTCCTTCTATGTGAACACCATCTTTACCATGTATACGACCCGACGTATTTTTCTAACATATCCGTGCGTATAGAAACCAGATTGCCATTCATAGACCCACTGAGGTTTCGGACATGATTTCCTATAATAGACAGAGAGTCCTTTGCTTGTATACTACCCACATTCATCAATGCTTGGCTTATCACCCGCACGTCTTTACCGAAGACGATACTACCATCTTTGCGCAAATCTCCAGGTTGCAAGATACTGTTAGGTATCCTTGTAAGTAGGGACTGATCATGACCTGTATATTTCGTAAGGGTATGACCACTTTGACGAAGCTCTTCTTTAGCTATTTCTTGGTCTGTGTATCCATTGCGTAAACGAGTGTACACTCGTTCTGGGTCGGCTTGTAATCTAGTGACCATATAGTCACTAGACAAAAATTGCTTTTTATCTGTATATAAGGGATTCTCTTCTACTTTAGCTACGGCAAGGGAGTTTGTCGTCATATAGAGTTGTTTTGATGGTTCCAACACTGGGGTCACTAACTTGGAAACATCTGTAGGTGCAACTGCAGTTTCAACCTTTTATCTCGCATTGCATAGGCTGTTCCATCTGCCTCAAGTGTTGTATTAGTAAATACATGCGAGCGGATATTCGTTGTTCCATGACTGCCTAATACAGCGATACGTTCACTGGATGGACTACTTTCAGCATCAACGATTTCATGATGTTCATAGGGAATATCCGTGTGTCCATAGACCCATCTCCATCCAAAATTGATGCCGAGAATTCGTTTCGTCTTTTTATATTTCCAATAGTGTCTATCTCGACCTATATCATCATAGTGAATCGTCCCTTGATATCCTGTGTTGGTAATGGAGTCTGCCGTAACTTGTAAGCCTTCCTTTGCCATAATCTGGCTATATGTATTTTTGCACATCTTGCCCCTGTAATGTGTATTGTGCCATCGCTCAGTATTCTAGATGTGGCGGTTTCCTCTTCTATGGTTCCTGTATGAGTAATTCTATGATATCGCCCTATCTGCCTCATAATAATTTTGCTGTTCTAGATGCGGTATTCCCTCGTACTTATCTTCTTCAGATATAGTCCATCCGGTTTTAAACACATCCTTATGGTTCCTCACAGTAGGGGCTGTGATAGTGAGACCCCCTTTGACAATGATGTCTGAGGACCTGTTTTCAAAGCTCTCTCTCCTAGTACATAGGCATTGCCTTTTACATAGATATCTGAACCAAAGTAAGACCCATTGGTATTGATGTTCCGAATGTGGCGACCTTGAACACGCAAATTACCTAGTGTATGCCATAATCCGTTAGTATTCGTCACATCTGCTTTCATATCTATCTCTGCATTCTTTTTTGCAAAGAGAATACCTTTAGTATTGGCAAATGTATCTCCTTGTATCTGCAGGGTATCCTCTGCAATGATTGCCCCTGTATTTGTATTTTCTAAGGCCTTCACTCCTAAGCGTATCGTACCATGGCTCACTACATGAGATGCATCATTTTGTAACGCATCTCCCGTGATATGTAAACTGTCACCAGCTTCTAACACAGAGGAGTTCCTATTACGAATATGATTCGCTGAGATATGCATACTCTGATTTGCCTTCATAATGCCCTTATCTTGTACAAGCTCATTGCCAGTAAATTGAGAGTATCTTTACTTTCTACAAAACCCTGCATTGCGCATAGTTTTGGCAGATATATGCATAGTATGTGCCGCTATGTTCCCTGTATTCTCTAAGGTGTCTGTGTTAATACGAAGGTGATGGCCCCATAGTTCGCTACGGCGGTTACGTAGATGGTCACTGATGAAAATGCTATCTATCTGCTGTCCCCATAACCCTTTCCTACGATGTCTATGTGATCTTTGCCTTGCAGGGTCATGTGAGTTCCATTGATTACACCCAATCCATTGACGGTCATACCATTCGGGTTTACGATGACTACATCTGCTGGATTCCCTGCCACTTCTATATATCCCTTCAAGGTAGATGGGTTTGTAGATGTCACTTCATTGATGATAGTTTTAGCACCATTTCCAGCTAGGAACATATTTTTATCAACGTAACCAGCCAATTGAGTCTTCGTATATTTCGTGGCATTATTGAGAATAAGGCCTCGCTCTTTCACATTAAATTGTGTGTATAGATTGTGAGAAATACCATCTCCTGTAACTGGAGCAATATGTAGGATATCTATACCATTTCGCGTCGTATCTAGGATAGGTTGACGATTCTTGAGGCTATTCGTATCTACAACAATAGGTAACTCTTCTTGTGTCTCCTCTACCAACACCTTGCTAGGTATATGAGGGATAGGTTGTATAGTCGGCGTATGTAAAGGATTTTCTAAAACTGGTTTTGAGCTATCTACAGGTATTTCTGGCGTAGGTGTTTCCGACTCTATATGCAGTTTATCTTTTGAAACTACTTGTATATGATTTGGGTCTACTTCTACCTGTTTCCCTCGTACAGTGACATCTCCAGATTGAGAGCGTATACCTCCTTCATACACAATAGAGTCTGTGCCTTGGATCATTATATTCTCTGCACTGGAAATCACTCCCTGACCACGAAGATTGGTCACATTTGCCTCAATCTGTTTTTTCCTTGTAGGTTTCCATCGTTGGTAAGGGTACCACTTTGTATTGTCACTGCTTCATCACCCACTAGGTTGCCGTGATTATGAAATTCTTTGCTACGAATCTCTACTTCTTTAGCACTATGAATGCTTGTAGGCTCTTGCTGTGAACCACCTTGTTCGATAGTGAGATTTCCGCTGTGTCAATGTGTAGTGCACCCGCTATGGCATCGATAGATCCACCGATATTAACTCCAACTCCAGATTCTGTGCCGATTAAGGAAATGGTGTTTCCATACATGCCACCAAGAGCACCTACATCTAAGGCAACTCCTGTAGGTGTACTTTCACCAGATTCCATGGCTGTTACAGTTCCATCCGCATAGTTCACTGTATTACGTCCTGTGACAGCACGAATAGAATCTTGTGCCACCACGTCTGCATTGATACGTATCGTCTTTGCTAGTAAATCTACCTTTGAAATAGGAGTATATACATTAGCTCCACTATGTTCTGCAGGTACATTGATAGCTCCTGTTATATCAATGTTGCCTTTTTTCAATGGTAAACTTTTTCTAAACGACCATCCACCATATGGGGAACACCTGTGGTAAACGTGGCTTTCGGCGTATTTATAAAATGAACCCCCTTAATAGAAATCCCATTGGGATTGGCTATGACCACATCTGCTGGCTGTCCTGCCACTTCAAAAGCCCCTGCTAGCTGTGAGGAAGAGGTCCCAACTACTTCATTGACAATAAGATTGGCAGACTCTCGTAAATTAGGGTTTACACTGATGGGGCCAATCTGAGTGTTAACTGTAGGTGTAGTCGCATTGTTAAAGATAGCCCCTCGTATCTGTAGAAAAGGACTCATACCGATTATGGGATACTCCATGGATGGGACTCGCAATCTGTATAACTGGGACAGATTGACTATTGTCCACCATTACCTCTTGACTTACAATGCCACCCATGCGCATAGGTTCCCAACTGCAAAGACAATGTAATCCATAACGTTAAGAGTTCTTTTCTTTCTTTTTTCATATCAATACCTCTATTACTTAATGACCATACCTTTAAAACCCGATATGTTCCATATTTTTAATCTTATCATATTGATAAGGTATATTGGAATAGTGAAAGTGTATATATGGTATTTTTGTTTTTTTCTTAATTACTGAATAACTCTAGCAGTAACTAAAATATATAATTCTACTTCATCTTTTTGTTTTACGACTATGTTGAAAAGAGTTTACCAATCAAAGGGATATCCCCTAATAAAGGAATTTTTCTGCCATTGTGTCATGGTTCGCCGATCCATCAAGCCCCCAATCACTAAGGTTTCTCCATCTCCGATACGTACTCTCGTCTTGGCTTGTCTCGTCGTAATACGATAGGCTTTCATCTCCGGTACTAATGTGGGATTACTCACTTCCGCTTCTATGACCGTATCAATTCGATTGTTTTTGTACCACAAAAGGTTTACATCGTAAGCGGATACCCGCCTCTTCATAGCGAATGCTCGTCCTCGACACTCCATTTTGAATCGATTCTACCGTCACTGGCACTCGTTCGCCTATGAGTATGCTCGCCTCTTCTCCGTTCAATGCCACAATGCTAGGACGAGCTATGAGGGCCATGCGACTATCGCTCTCTTTGGCAGATAGTTCCGGATGAGCCAACACGGAATAGGTCACCCCTGACGGCATATGTCCCTACATAGATGTTGCCATTTTGCGAAGAACTGTCCTTAGCAGTTGCGCTCCGAGTGCCGCCCGTATGTAACCACCGAAAGGACCATTGGATGCCCAATTCTTTAGCATATCCTTTTTTTCCATCGCCCAAACTGCCCACATCTAATTGCACCTGTTTTTGGGATCGTATGCCAAGATTGTAAGGCTTTTTTTCCACCTCTATAATCTCTTTCACTGTTCCATAATATAACACTTCATTTGTAGTAGATAATATATGCACATGGTCTTTCTGTACAATCGTTTCTACTACCATGCTTAGCTCATCTGGGGTCGATACGTCAGCCACAACTCTTCGTAGGTGACGCTGTTCTTTTTCTTTGGGCCCTCCTTCTAATAACAAGGTCTGTCCCTCTTCATAGACAAGAAACCCCAATCGTTCCCCTAATTTGTGAATCGCCGTCTTACCAGATTCTTCGTTTTCACCTCTAATGACACAGATCCTTCCAGACTTTCTAATCCCACCACTGAAAGTCCCGACCCGCGAGCTATGGTTTTGCACTAATGTTTGCAAAGGCATATCCTTTGCAATCATATGAATTGGCTTTAGCCTCTACGGTAGTCATAGCCAATATAACTACAGCCAATGCTAATAGTATACGTTGCACCATTTGGTACATACCGCTCTGTGCTTGAGTAGAGTCTCCTTGCTTGTCATACCATCTACATCTCATTCTATACAACACTCCTCTCTATCATGTAACATACCTTATCATAAATCTTATGTATTACATATCCGTCTATATGTTTATGAATAGCTATACATCCGGCACTACTCCTATTCTATCCACCGACTCTCATTTTTTATACCGAATGAGTACCCTATGTTCTTGAATGGATTCTATTGTCACTTGCTCTGAAGATTCTCCTTCGCCTAACACATAGGATGTACCGTTAATAGATAGTACTGCCACGGATGTATCGCCAACCACGGTTCCTTGAAGTATAATGCGCACTGGTGGCGCTTGGGGAACTCGTGGTCCTTCTCCTACTGTCGGTCCGTCTCCATAGTCATTACGCCCCTTATGGGATCTATGGCGATACGAAGGACGAGGTCCCCCTCTAGTGTGTCACCTTTCTTTCGTGCAGTACCTTCTGACGTTTCTTTCTCTTCTTTACTCGGCCTAGGCACGACTTCGTTTGAAAAACTATCTACTAAAGGGTAGGCGCGAATGACGGACCGCACAGAATAGCGTAACGCAGATTCTGTCGGGGTATCTTGTGATGATCTAGCTTTATTATCGTCCCTAGCTTTTCCTTTATACTTTGAATCACCATTTTTTCTTCATCTTCTTCTGTCCCTGTCCTTCTACAGTAGTATCCTTATTTTTCCTCTACAGTTGCATCATTCATACCCTCTCTAGCTGTCGCTCCCTTAGCCTCTTGCTTTGCATGTACTTGCATAGGACTTTCCAAATGTTCTACTTCTGACCATGTTGACTCTCTCCAAACAAGATAGAAAATGAGGCATAATAAAACGGTCGCCCCTGAAAACGAGACGACCGTGTGTACGCATATATCTTTCTATTTGATTGTAGAGGTCTTGCACCGATGATACTTTCATCATGCCCTCCTATATACGATTAATATCCTTTTTGGATGCAATTGATGCCAATGCCAAGCATCGCGAATGACTTCGTGCACTGTACTATGTACTGGTTTCCAAACCAAGTTTTTGCATGAATTTTTTTCAGATGATGCAATGAGCGTGCCTGGATCACCGAGACGGCGCTCACCGTAATCAACGCGGAAGTCCACGCCTGTTACTTCTTTCGTAGCGACTACGATTTCATTGACGCTAAATCCATTACCAGAGCCCTAAGTTGAATACATCAGATTCTCCGCCATTGTACAAATATTCCATGGCTAGAATATGGGCAGAGGCTAAATCATTCACATGTACGTAGTCACGTACGCATGTGCCATCCGCTGTATCATAATCTGTACCAAAGACAGTAATAGATTCCCGTTTTCCCAAGGCTGCATCGATGATGAGAGGAATTAAGTGCGTTTCTGGTGTATGGTCTTCCCCAATTTCACCAGATGGATCAGCACCTGCTGCATTGAAATAACGCAAGGCTACAAACTTAAATCCGTAGATTTTACTATAATCACTGACGATATCTTCAATCATCAATTTCGTACGACCGTACACATTGGTTGGATTCCATTTCGCATCTTCTGTAATCGGTACTACTTCTGGTTCTCCATAGACAGTCGCCGTAGAAGAGAACACTAATCGATTCACGCCATGTTTACGTGCTGTTTCTACCAAACGATAGGAACCTACCACATTATTTTCATAATAAATGGATGGATTCACCATGGATTCGCCTACTTGGGAATGGGCCGCAAAGTGCATAATACCATCGATTTTGTGTTTTTCAATAACCTCGCCTAATGCAGGGTCAATAATATCCATTTCATAGAATGGGACCCCTGCAGGGAATCGATTCCTTATGGTCATGAGATAAATTATCCACAATCACCACTTGATGACCGGCGCCTAATAGAGCTCGTACCGTATGGCTTCCAATATAACCCTCGCGCCACCTGTCACTAAAATATTCATTCTTACATCTCCTATGCTTTTGAAAGTTTAGGTCCCAACAATTTTTGTACACTTCAACGCCCTCGGTTGATTGAAAGCATCAACACCGGCTAATTGACCTTCAAAGTAGATAGCCCAACACATCGTAAACATCCACTCTCCTAAATGGAAAGCATTGATAGTGGGCAATTGGTATCTGCCACTAAAGCGACCATCACTAGCCAACGATTCTGCATTAGATGCTAAAGCTGCACGATTGATGAAGCCCAGATCAAGGCCTGCTAAGGCTTCTAGTTTACTGTATTGGTCATACATATGTGGGACTGGTAAGGACACATGCCAATCTTCTACATCTACAAAGGATACTACTTTATTATAGCGACCTTCTTGATGTTCCTGTGTTTGCGCATGCATATCTGTGGTTCCTACTGCTACGATGGGGTCGCGACCGTAATGACCAGATCCATCAGATTTTTCTTTCCCTAAGGATTCTGCCAATAATTGTACATACCATTCCGATAAAGATTTCAAACGATCTGCGTAAGGCATGCACACTTCAATATGACGGCCATATTGTTCAGACCCAATATATTTCAACACCGCACTCAATAGAGCAGGATTTTTCCAGACATCTTGTTCTTGCGCTGCTATATCAGTCTGCTTTCGCTCCCTCTAAATAAGCTTGAATATCGAAACCTAATAAAGCCCCGATGACAAGGCCTACTTCGGAGAATACAGAGAATCTTCCACCCACGCCATCAGGAACGGCAAAGATAGAATCGCCCCAGCCTTCTTCTACAGCTAATTTGTGAAGTAATGTTTCTTTTTCATCTGTTCTAGGATCTGTGACCACCAATACTTCATAATCAATCATTGCCACTTCTAAGGCTTCTTTTACAATCATGAAGTTCGTCATTGGCTCTATGGTTGACCCCGATTTAGAAATCAATACCAACAGCACTTTATACTGGTTTGGTACATGCGCATGGTCTTCTAAAAATTGTTGCTCTTTCCATTCCCGTTTCAATTGTTCAATTAAATCTTGAGTACGAATAGGATCCACGTTATTGCCACTGAAATACATGCGTGGACGATGGTTTCGCTCTTCATCGCTCATGTAGTTCCAAAATTCACCACAGTGCGCATCGAATAACACCTTACCACCAAGGAAGGAACCGCCAATACCAAAGCTCACAACAGTGCTCACTTGTTTGGTTTTCAATGCCTCTAACCGAGCCATCACCTTAGGGTTATTGATATGACCTTCCACCACATACGGCAATTGTGGGAACAGCACCAATTCTGGTTCACCGTCTTTTGACAAATGACCTTTCACCACACCTGTACGGCGTGTTTCTTCTGTCATCGCCAAGGCCTCTGCAATGGCTGGACCCAATTGGTTCACATCAGATTCCGTAATGCCTGCTCTGGTAACATCATATTTGTATAATCATAAATAAAGCCAGATTCTAATTGAATTTGTTTCATAGAGCCCTCCTATACGCAGTATGATTGTATCGTATCTTTTATTGTACACCATATTGATTCGAGATGAAAGAAATTTTCATAAATTTATGGATTCTCTCTATACTCAGTAATAGCCCTGCTTCGCCAATTCATCAGCCCGCTCATTATAATACACTCCTGAGTGGGCTTGTACCTTGTGAAAGTCGATGCGGATCTGTTGTTTCCATGCTTTCATTTTTCTCTGCATACATGGTAGTCAGAGGATTATTTGTTTTCCATCGGCCCGTTGCCCACATTTCAATACCCATGTAATCATAATAAAGTGAGCATGATTGGTAGCCCTTTTCGATGGCATATTTCACAACATGAATAGTCGCTAATAGTTCACCAGATACATTCCAATAGTCTCGAAAAATTTTTCCCTAGTGCCTGTAGAAAACTCGATTTCTTCACCATCTACTAAAATAACTCCACCAGACCCCACAATGCCTCTTTGTTTATTAAAACTACCATCGATAAAGGCGATCAGTTCTGCTGTATCATGGGCGAAGAGAGCCCTATCCTTAGTAGCCGGTACCTTCGATGCCCTCTTGGTTCCCCTTGTAGCTCCTCTAGAACCTGCTACAACAAGACTCCCTGCAGTGCTATCACCGTATGCAAATTGTCTAGCCTCTGCTTCTGTAGGAAACGATTTATATTGCGCACCGGGATATCCCTTCACTTGTCGTTCACAGTCTGGCCAAGTCAGATAAATACACGTGTAAGGCCGACTCGAACTGCATAATATTTTTCGCCATACTTACTCCATTGTCAATGGCACTACTTGACCATTCACTACTTGAATTAACTCCTTAGGAGATACTTTCACCTGCATACCTCGTAGACCTGCACTAACATACACAGTAGACAAGGTATCAATGGTGCTGTCAAAGAATGTAGGGAATGCTTTTTTCATACCCACTGGGGAGCAGCCCCCTCGCAAATATCCTGTGAGAGGTAATAAGTCCTTCACCGCAATGAGTTCTACCGATTTATTACCGCTCACACGAGTAGCTTGTTTTAAATCTAATTCCCCTTCCACGGGAATGCAAAATACTACATGTCCTGTCACATTTCCTTTTCCTACCAATGTTTTAAATACTTCTTCTGGTGGAATATGCAATGATTCTGCCACATGAATCCTCACGCCACGTTCTTCTGACCATTCATAGGTCAACACATCATAGGCGATATGATGGGTATCTAACATGCGTAGGGCATTGGTTTTCTTATGTCCTTTTTACTCATAGGAACTCCTATTTATTGGTAATCTTAGAAATATTTTTTTCAACTCAATCCGCAAGGTACCATTTTCATTCGTCGAGATTTCTATAAATTCTCTATCGTTCATATATTCCACTGGAAATGAAAGTTCAATACCTGTGTCTGTTTTTATCTTGTGTTGCTTGCCTATCTTCGTAGCATAGGTGCGACTCACTGGCAATGGGCCTAGTAAGTCTTCTTCTTCCAACTCTTTCAAAAGTCGCTTGTTTTTTTGAATCGGATTGGACTCAAATACTTGTTCAATAATTTGACGGGCTTCGATAGTATCAGATACCTCTGCATTTTTTTGCCAACAGTTCTTTCGTCTTTGCCATAGCTTCTACGCCCTGGGTTGCTCATGCGCTTTTTGATACACGATCCACAACGGTACGCACTTTTTTCACTGTATCTTTCGAAGATGGGTGCATAGATACCTGAAAAATTCGCTCCTCTAAAAGCGCATTTTTTTCACCATCAAATTCGCCTTTTGGTTCAAACACACGAATGGATAAATCAGACAATTTAATGCTAGCAAAAAGCCATATAATTTCTGTGTTACCGTCGGCAATACAGCGCGATGTTCTACGAGTTTCGTCGCCAATGAACCATTTTTCTTCTGCCATTAATTGATGGGTATATCCATCGCATGAGCTTTACAGAGGAGAATGCAAAGATACGGTTGCTCCCCTTGGGCATCACAGACAATCATATCCAACACGCAAGGATCCATGGCTTGTGCCATGTAGGTAAATAAAGTTTCTCCTAGTTCTCGACCAAACTCTACAAGGCTTATCTCCTTGTCACCAAATTGTTTGATTTTTTTCGTCCCCACGGCGTTTGTTCAGAGATATATCCTGTCCGTGCCCCCGGATCTTGTAGGGCTTTCATCACATGCATTTCTAAATAACTCTGTATATCTGGCCCATCAATTTCCATAGGATAGTCTGAATAGGCTGGCATAGAAGATGTAAAATCAAACACCTCTAATACGGCTCGCATTAATTTGCATAATTCCTCCTCAACAACAAAGAGCTTTGCCTCTGACAAAGCTCCTATGCTGTTATCTATTCTGTTTCACATAGTCATATGTTTTTTTCTAATCCTTGTGACAAGTTCCATTTAGGCGCATAACCTAATACGTTTCTTGCTTTTTCATTACTCAACAAGGAATGTTTAATATCACCGATGCGAGCTTCTTTGTAGTCCCGCGTCACATGCACCCCGCAATCGTTTCTAATGTATCAATTAAAGCATTCACAGAGATACCTGTTTCTGTACTGACATTAATAATACCTGTCACATCATTATCGAGGCCCAGTAGATTGGCTTCCACTACATCATCGACGTAAACAAAGTCACGAGTTTGTTCACCGTCTCCAAAAATGGTAATCCCCTCTCCATTGGCGACACGTTCGCAGAAGATGCTAATCACACCACCTTCTCCGCCATTGCCTTGTCGAGGCCCATACACATTGGAGTACCGATAACAGATGTACGGCAAACCAAAGGATTCTTCATAGATTCTTAAATAGCCTTCTGTGGTCGATTTCGTTAGGCCATAGCGAGGGAGCGAGTATGCCTATCATGTTCTCCGTGAGCGACATCTCCTCTAAATCGCCATAGACGGCGGCGGAGGAAGGCATGAGAAATTTTTTGACGCCTACTTTCACAGAGGCCTGCAATAAATTCAACAGTCCCATAAGGTTGATATCGCAATCTTCTGTTGGGTTGACCATAGATTCTGATACCACAGTTTGCGCAGCCTCATGGAATACATAGTCTGGTTTGAATTGTTGAAATACCTCTAGGATGCTAGCATCTCGTATATCTAGTTCCATAAACTCCGCCTTAGGGTTGATAAATTCTCATGCCCCACTGCTTAAGTTATCGATGACTAGTACACGATGTCCTTCTTGAATTAATCGATCTACTAAGTGAGAGCCTATAAACCCAGCTCCCCTGTTACACATATATTCATAATTATAATTCCTATTTTTACACAGTGTCTAATGCATACTTGCTACGTAAATTATACCGCAATTCTAATAAATCTGAAAGGTATATTCCCCTATCGTTCTGTTCGAATATCGTAGGTTTTTACCATCAGTTCGTATAGTGACCGTTCCCATCGTATCTGTACGATAGATATCTACTTTTTCCCTGTGAAAGTCGTTCCATCGCTTTTCACCCCCGGATGTCCATAGGAATTGTGTAAGCCAGCAGAGATAACCGCGACCTCAGGTCGTACAGAGCGAATGAAGTCTTTTTCACTAGACCCATTACTACCGTGATGACCTACTTTCAACACTTTTACTAGACATCTTCGTATTTTGCTCTTTAATGAGGCGTGCTTCTTCTTCTTTCTCCGCATCACCTGTCATGAGCATGGAGAATTTGCCAAAGGTCAATTTACCAACAATGGAGTTATTATTTTGATGTACTTGGCCCTTTTTATCACCCAATACTTCTCCCTACCCATGGAGCGTAGACTTCGAAATAGGCACCATTGCCAAAATCTAAGCGGTCTCCCTTGTGGAGCGTTTCATGATGGATATGTTTCGTTTCAATCATTTTCAAATAGGTACGGTATGTACCACTATCGATGTCGATGCCATTATCATACACATGTTTGATGGGAATCGCTTTTGGCGATGGCATAAAAACCACCAATATGATCCGCATGGGGATGGGTTAAAATCACATTCTCTAACTCTGTGACACCATATTTTTTAATAACGCCACCACTTGAGGTCGATGTTCTATATCCCCTGTATCAATCATGGAGAATGTATCCCCTACTTGGATTAAGATAGCATCGCCTTGTCCAATATCCAATACATGGACTTTCATGGTTCCCGTTGGTGTTTGCGTAGATTGACTAACTTCTGTCTTTTGCAACATTTGCATTCACCTGTGAAAGTTCTTTTCCACAGCCTACTAGACTTAGTAGTGCTACTACCAATACACCAAACAAGAGTAAATATTTATATATTGTTTTTTTCATATGTAAGTACTTTCTAACCTCTATGTATTACAACGTTATTACAGTGTTAGATCCTCGCTTGTATCCATCTATGCTTCGTAGTACACGACCAATTCGCTGTGCTACCTCTGTAGGAGTAAAGCCTGGACCAAGATCATCTAGGGCTAGATCTCCAGCACGACTATGCGCATATATAGCAATATTTATAGCGTTCATAGTATTCATAGGGTTTTAGATTTTGATTCAGCATACAACCAATGACACCCGCTAATACATCACCCATGCCTCCAGTACCCATATAGGGATTACCTGTTGTTGTTACGTAAACTGCATCAAATGGAGTGGCAAGAATTGTGGGTTGCCCTTTGAGCACTACATAAACGCGGTACTCTTCTGCAAATGCTCTAGCATATCCAATAGGATCATCATATAGGTCTCTAATATTTATTCCGGTCAGTGCAGAAAATTCGCCGAAATGCGACGTTAGGACGAGCGCCCGCTCTTCTTTACCTAATGTGGCCGAGCACCATTTTTAACACGGATAGATCACTAGCAATCGCCATTAGCCCGTCTGCATCAATGACCATATGGCTATCTGTAACAGATTGCATGCATTGAAGTAAATAGTTTTTTATCACGATTACTTCTACCACCACCGGGACCAATGACGACTGTGCTATTTCCATCTAATCGTTCTACATCTTTTACTATCACGAATCATCATTTCAGGGCGACTCAAGGACTGCAATGCATCTAACTCGTCCGTTCTAGATATAATCGTTACTTTTTCCACTCCACTACGTAAAGGCTCCTTCAGCACTTAATATGGGGGCTCCATAGATTCCTGGAGAACCACCGACAATATAGACGTGTCCATTGGTTCCTTTTATGGGCAATGGGAGAACGAGGCTCTACATGCAAGGATTCTGCGTTATTCCAATAGATTTCAGGCCAATTATGCTCTGATTTCCATAAGCCCTGATGCGGAAATGGATATCCGATACTGCCTATACTCAACTTTCCTACACGTTCTCTTCCCGGATAGAAAAGCATACCCACTTTAGGCGCTAACAATGTAATGGTTTCATCTGCTCTGAATGCAGAAAAATCTGCATATCCAGTTAATCCATTGACGCCACTCGGAATATCGATGGCAATACATGTTCGTGTATCACTATGCGAACGCCATTCATGACATTGGTCAAAAATAGATGCTATCGGTTCTGACAAGAAACCGTGAAAGCCTGTGCCAAACACACCATCCACTACAACGCTTACATTCCGTAATACATGTGGAGGGATTAGATTCCCACTAGACTGTATCATCGCATCAGTTACAATCCTAACAGTAATATCATCTAGGGTGTTTACCACCTTCCATTGTTGCTGAAACAAAGGGAGAACCTTCTTCTGGATTTCCTAATAGAGCAACATAGATAGTCACTTCAGGCACTTCTGCTAATAAGCGAGCTGCCACTAGAGCATCACCGCCGTTATTGCCGATACCACAAAGAAATAAAACTCCTTTAGGTCCCTTACCTTCTTGTATATATCTCTGTACGACCTCAAACACAGATCGTCCCTGCATGTTCCATCAAATGAGACACTGGAAGTCCTAAACTTTCAATATATTGATCTACTATATTAACTTGCTTTTGGTGTTACTAGTCGCATAGGTTTACCCTCTAATATACAATGACTGTACTTGTCGCATATTCACGACAATGACTAATAGAGACTTGCAAAATTTCATACCCTAAGGCTTTCATCTGCTCCGCGAAATAACCTTTACAGGTCAGCACCGGTGCGCCCCAGGCATCGTGTGTGACTTCGATATCCTGCCAAGATCCATAGCGAAATCCTGTACTTAATGCTTTTCACGCGAGGCTTCTTTGGCAGAAAAGATACCCGCAAAGGAGGACGCCGCTTGTTTGTTCCGTCCCCATGCATAGTTTCTTTCATACTCTGTAAACACACGGCGAAGAAAGCTGTCTCGTCGCATCGCTAGTTCCATACGGTGAATCTCTATAATATCTGTTCCAACGCGAATCATATTAGCCTCGTAGTTTGCGAATCATATCTGCTCGGTCAGGAGCACCGAATACGGCAGACCCCTGCCACTAATAGTGTAGCTCCTGCTTCACGCACTAAAGGCGCTGTTTCCAAGTTAATACCACCATCGACTTCGACAACGGCTTGTGTATTGCCCACAGAGTCTAGCAATTGTCGTGCTTGTTTTTACTTTTTCACCGCATTATGGATAAAGGATTGTCCCCCAAACCACGGGGTGACACTCATGATTAAGATTAAATCTAAATCTTCTGCAATATCTTCTAATAGAGACACTGGTGTAGATGGGTTTAAGGAAATGCCTGCTTTCATACCATTGGCTTTAATGGCTTGAATTAATCGATGGGCATGGGGTACTGCTTCCCAGTGAAAGGTAAAATAAGTTACACCAATCTTAGCATATTCTTCTCACATAATCCCTCGGGTTTTCCACCATTAAATGGACATCGAACGGCAATGATGTATGAGGGCGCAAGGCTTTTTACCACTGGTGCTCGAAAGTTAAATTAGGGCACAAAGTGTCCATCCATCACATCAATGTGAAGTAAGTCCGCTCCCCTTCTTCAATGGTGCGAATGTCTTCTCGTAAATTTGAAAAAGTCTGCTGACAGCATGGAAGGTGCAATTTGAATCATCTTATCGTCTCCTTTGGTCTTCAATTTCAGATTTTATGGTCAAATAGGATTGATACCGTTGTTGACTAATATGACCACTCTCTAAGGCTTCTTTTACAGAACAAATCGGTTCGTGACTGTGAGAGCAAGGGCTGAATTTACAGCCCCCATCATAGTCGCTAAACTCTGGGAAGGCATAGATGAGATCATCCAATGTCATACCCGTATGTTCTAAAGCGGAAAATCCCGGTGTATCCATAATAAAGGAACTTTCGTTTAAGCTATATAAGGACGCATGGCGCGTTGTATGACGGCCTCGCTTAATCTTATCGCTCACAGCCCCTGTTTGGAAGGCAAAGTTCGGATCTACTGCATTGAGCAAACTGCTTTTACCCACACCGGATGGACCAGCAAAGGCACTGATGTGACCATGTAGGGCCTGCCGCAGTTCCTCAATGCCTTCCCCTGTGTAGGTAGAGGTGCAGATAACTTTGTATCCTATCCTTTCGTAAATATTTTGTAAAGCTAGGGTATCCTCTGTATGTAAGTCATATTTATTGATGACTAATATAGGAGGAATCCCACTATGATGGACCATCACTAGTAAACGATCCAATAGCAAAGGATGAATATCTGGTTCTCTCGCGACCACTACCACCATCACTTGGTCAATATTGGCGATGGCAGGACGGCGCAGAGAATTTCTGCGCTCCTCAATACCATCAATCCAACCATCATCGGTAATGGTTACCGTATCGCCTACTAATAAAGAGTAGCGTGCCTTTTTAATCGACCACGCACTTTTACATTCATGCACCTCACCACTTGGTGTTTGCACGTAAAAGTAGCCATTCATATTTTTAATCACAACACCTTGTTTCATCGTATCTCCTATAAGGATTGCTCTTGCACTAATGCATTGTTTAAATAAATTTGAACTCGCACATTACCTGTACCAGATACATTTTTAATGATGCGATCTCCTGGCGCATTGCTTCCATCATAGACAACACGACCACCTTCATCGTCAATGAGCACTATTTTTACTTGTTGTGCACTGCGACCATTAGGAACCGTAATATCTACAGTACCTTTGGTAGTACCACCGGCTTTATTGGTGTCTTTCTTACCGTCTTTTGGCTGTCCCTACTAAGGTTATGCTTTCATCTCGTTTTACCGTAGATCCTCGGTGCTTTGGACTCACAGCGGAAACCACTGCTGTATCTTCAGTTTGGAACCGGAAATTTTACTAATGCTTAAAGCCCAAATTACCCCAAGGCTTCTTTCGCTTCTTTAATCGTCATGCCTACCACATTAGGAATTTCCACCATAGTCGACTTAGTTTGATTAATCGTAATGTCTACAGTGGCTCCTTTAGAGGCTTTTACCACCCGCTTGTAGGCCTTGACTAATGACTACTCCATCATCTTTGCTCGTATCGTCGGTATAAGAGATTTTTACCGATGGACAGCCTAATGCTTTCAGTTTTTCTCTTGCTTGATCAAAGCTCATGCCCTGTAAGTCTGGAATCGTAATATCACCGGCACCTTTGTTGACCACTAAATGCACCATGCGCTGTTCTTTCACCGTTTCGCCGGGTTCTGGGCTCTGTGAAATAACCTGTCCTCGCTGGTACATCGGAATTGGTCACTTCCGAGCTAGACACACGCAGATGTCGTTCTTCCAACAACCGTGTGGCTACGCTCAATTGTTTCCCCACCATTCGGCACATCTACGGTGGAGTTACTCCAGAAATTACCAAAGCTTAAAAAGGCCCCAAGAATGCTAAAATAAAAGGCAAACACAGCGCCACCGATGATGTATTTTTTTGCGGTAAACTGCCCAATTTGCCAAGTAAGCCTTCTTGGACGTTCTTCCTCTTCCTCCATCACTTCTTCTTCCAATGGAGGCAACACTTGTGTGGCAAAATCATGTTGCATAGGTCTCGCCGAGGTACCTCCCCGATAGCCTCAATGACATGCGCAAAGCTTGAATCATTTCAGAAATCGATCCAAATCGTTTGCCCGGTTCTTTTTCCAAAGCCGTTAATACCACCTGCCTAATTGTGGTGGCACCAAACTATTTTTATGCGTGGTGCAATAACCCTGATCTTTCACATGTTGCAAAGCGACACTGACCGGAGTTTCCCTCTAAACGGCACTTCTCCCGTTAATAACTCATAGAGAACGACGCCTAGGGAATAAATATCTGTGCTCACATTGATGGTTTTCCCACTAGCTTGTTCGGAGAAATATAATGGGCCGACCCCATCACTGAGTTCGTATACATCATAGTAGCCGCCGAATTGATAGCTCTCGCAATACCAAAGTCGGTCACTTTCACACGACCAAGCATCCGTAATTAAGATATTATGAGGTTTCACATCACAATGAACAATGCCCATCATATGTGCATGCTCCAAACCTTCTGCGATGGCAATAGTGATTTTTCACCGCTTCTTGAATGGTTACACGAGAATGATGCTGAATGTATTCTTTCAACGTACAACCGCTACATATTCCATAATAATATAGTGAAAGCCTTGATCGTAGCCCACGTCATACATGCTCACCACATTTTGATGATTCAATTTACCCGCTGCTTGCGCTTCTCGTTTAAAACGCGCTACGAAGTCTTGATCACTGCCAAAGTTTTGATGCAAAATTTTAATCGCCACTGGTCTGCCCAATAGTGTATCCTTACCGCGATACACATCGGCCATGCTGCCAATACCAATTTTCTCTTGTACTTCATAGCGATGATCAAAGACCAGTCCCACTAATGTATGTCTATCCATAAGTCACCTCTTTATATACGACCAAGTACGATTGTTACATTATCCCGTGCCCTCGCGTCATAGACGAGTTGCACTAAATCTTCGAGAGTTCTACTTTCATTGGATTCCTCTGAAAGTACCTCTGCAATACGAGACTCTTCAATATAACCAGATAAACCGTCGCTACATAGTAGGATCCGTTCCTGTTCATGAACTTTTATCATACCAGTATCTACTTCTACCTTGTCATACACTCCAATCGCCCTTGTCAGCATATTACGCTTCGGATGATGGATTACTTCTTCTTCTGTAATCGTTCCCGCTTCCACTAATTGTTGCACCATAGAATGATCATTGGTCAACCGTTGCAAGCCACTCTTATCATAGTGATAGAGACGGCTATCACCCACATGGGCCCAATATAAGATAGAGTCCTGTAGGTAAGCTACCACCGCAGTAGTACCCATTCCTTCTAACTCTTTATAGGTTTTACTTTTTCATAGACCATATGGTTCGCTTTTTGTATGGCTCGTTCCAGTACAGCTGTTGTTATCTCTGGTGCTGCCCTGTACCACTTCTACAATCGTATCCACAACCATAGTGCTCGCATATTCTCCGCCTGTATAACCTCCCATGCCATCAGCGACAATAAGGAGTGGTCCATTGGCGTAGAATCGATCTTCGTTACGCTGGCGAACTAGACCTGTTTTACTGATCCCTAAACTAATCATAACATCCCTTCTTTCAAAGATTGTTGATGTTGTATTTTTAATTGACCGCAAGTTTGCTTGAATTTCATCACCCATTTCCTTGCGAATCGTCACAGACACTCCATAGGATTCTACAATCGATTTAAAGTGCTGCATGGCCTTCATAGATGGCTTATATAAATGAATGTGCTCATTCCCATTCACGGGAATTAAGTTCACATTGCAATGAGGGAACTCTTTTGCAATCGTTCCCAACTGATGTGCCTCTGTTTCAGAAGAGTTCACATCTTGAATTAAGATATATTCAAAGGTAATTCGTCGTTCTGTACGTTTATAATATTCTGCCACTGCATCCAATACATCTTGTAAGGGATAGGTGGCCCCAATAGGTATGATTTCTTTACGTGTTGCATCTGTGGTAGCATGCAAGGACAGTGCCAATGTTATGGGCAATTCCAGCTCTGCAAATCGATAGATATTTGGTACTAATCCACAAGTGGACACTGTCATACGCCGATAGCCGATATTAAAACTTTCCTTCTCATGAATGAATCGCAAGGCATCCATGGTATTATCAAAGTTTTGCAAAGGCTCCCCAGAGCCCATCACAACAATAGAATGTACTTCTTCTTTGATGATACTTTCAAAATAACAGCAATTGCCCTACAATTTCAGCCACCGTTAAATTGCGGAATAAACCCTCCGTCGTAGAGGCACAAAAGATACAACCCATAGCACAGCCCACTTGCGAGGACAAACATACAGAATTGCCATAATGCTGTTTCATCAGTACCGTTTCCACTTGATTGCCATCTCCGAAAACGGAGCAATAATTTTTCGTATTTCCATCGGAGCTTGTACTTTCACGCACCACCGTAGGCACTGTGATGGTACAATGTTCTACTAGCCATTCACGCATTGTCTTTGGAAGCTGCACCATCTCTTCCATAGAAAAATACGTGACGTTGGTAGATATAATCCATAATTTGTTTTGCACGGAATTTAGGGAATCCCCCTTCTGTCACAACGTTACTTAACGCTGGTAATGACAGACCCTATTAGTTCTATCATGCTGTCTCCTTACGTAAACGGGCTATAAAGAATCCATCCATATCATATACATGTGGCAATAATGTCACCATGGGACCTTCTGCCTCGAATGGTAACAATGGCGCTACATCTTCAAGTACAAAATTGGGATGTGAGGCAAGGAATGATTGCACCACCTCTTCATTCTCTAAGCTATTAATGGTACACGTAGAATACACCAAGTGGCCACCTACTTTGACATAGTTACTAGCAATGTCTAGGATCTTCTCTTGTAGGATAGGCAGTTCTGTTAATTGAGACGGTTCTTTGCGCCATCGCATGTCTAATTTTTTCTGCAATATACCCAATCCAGAACATGGCGCATCCACGAGAACTGCGTCGTACTGTTCTTTCCAATCATCCCGAAGTTGTGTGGCATCGCCCACGGTAGCCTGCACATTTGTCATGCCAAACCGAGTAGCATTGGCTTGTAATAATTCCACCTTGTGCTCATGGATATCTGTAGCCACAATAGATCCTGTATTGCCCATTATGGTAGCCATGTGCATCGTCTTTCCGCCCGGTGCTTCGCAAGTATCCAATACATGCATGTGCGCTTTTGGGTTTACTGCATAGGCTACAGTCATAGAAGCCTCGTCCATAAATGTGAGTAACCCTTCTCGCACCCATTTTGGCATGTTGCAATTGCCCTTTATGAGAGTGAATCAAAATCGCATCTGGCAACATATGGCTTGGTTCTACCACCCATTGTGCCTTTTGAAAGTTCGTCTAACAACGCTTCTCGACTGATTTTCAAGGTGTTCACGCGGGCCGTTAAGAGCGGCGTTTCATTAAACCAAGCACAAAGGTCGATTGTCTCTTCTACGCCTCGTTGTTCTATCCATAATGTAACCAACCACAACGGTTGATTATAAATGAAGGAAATCCGTTCCGCCTCTGTAGTAGCCAATGCATCTACCCTCGATGTCATCTCGTTTCCGATCCACATTACGCAACACTGCATTCACAAAGCGATCCATTCCGAGAGCCACTTTTTCGTTAATTTTACACTTTCATTCATAGCGAGCACTAGACGGCACCTTATCCATATATAGCAACTGATAGATGCCTAGTCGTAGGATTTCAAGGACCATAGGTGATAGTTTTTTAATCGGTTTTTCGTCAAATGCACGATAATAGCATCTAAATAATTTTGACGGCGCACCACACCATATACTAATTCTGTAAAAATCTGCGATCTAAATCGCCCAATGATTCTTGTATCATATACTGTGGCAATACGATATTGGCATATTTTTTATCTCGATGGATCTCCACCAAGGCTTTCATGGCCAATCTACGAATATTCTTATGTTCTTGTTTTCCTATCGTTTCCATACAGTAACCTTTCTATGACAGTCTTGATGTCATCTGTGTTGACCCTTGTATTGCAACAAGGTCCACAAGGGCGTTCATTTAATACGCCAATGACAGGGTATGGGAAATACATCCGCCATGCCACTCACTAAATCTCTCTCGCGAGCAATGGCAACAATCGCTTGGGGGGCGTATTTCTTTAATTTTTAATCTCGCTAAAGTTCCTCCAGTGACCACTATAAAATGACATCCATAGGTATCCGCTATCTCCAGTAATGTCCCCACTTGGCATCGCCCACAGCGCTTGCAATTCTGTACATCCGTAGTCACTTTATGTACACAGTCAGATAATTGTATACAATGCGGCGTCAGCAATAATAAGCGATGTGGTTCTACTTGATAGACTTGGGTACTCACTAAATGATTGATCAAAGCAATCAAGGATTGACTCACTTCATCAGACGTACGCCCTAGTGCTTTTGCCAATAGAATCACAAAAGGAAAGAGCAAATATAAGCCTCGATTCGACAGACGTAGCAAAATAGGATGTTGAATGGGATACATCGTAACTAATGCCATATAGATCCACATAGCATACCCACAATGATGGGCAATACCAAGATACTTTCCACCAATATACCCGCAATTACACCCCATGCCATCAAGCTAGGATGCATCATATATACCACCCAGCTCCATAGGCCTGTGATGAGCCCTATTGCCAGTGCTGTTAATCGTAAGTATAAGCCATAAGATTTATACATCTCCAAAGCAAACTCCCTTTGTCAGCTGATGGCCTCTTGCAAAAATCACCGAGATTCATGCGCTTTTTATTCTCTGGTTGCACTTCTGTCACTCGCAATACACCATGACCGGTAAACACACTGAAAGAATCCTTCTCTACCTCTACCACAGTGCCCTCTTTTGGATATCCACAGGCGCCCTGTAAGTGTTCTGGACTATACATAGACTCATGATTCACCTTAGCATGCCAGAATTTAATGCGTTTTCCTTCTAAGAATGTATAGCATCCAGGGCTCGGATTAAAGGCTCTAATCTTCGCCGCCAATTTTGCTGCAGGTTCTGTGAAAGCAAGCAAGCCCATTTCTTTTGTAATTTTGCCTGTTTCCACGGCCTCTTCATGACATTGTGGAATTCTTGATAACTCGCCTCGTTGAATGGCTTCTACAGTAGGGACAATCATTTGCGCACCTAGTTTTGCTAGAGTCTCAAACAAAAGTACCCGACGTGTCCTCTTCTGTCACAGGAATGCGCTCCATACAGAGAATATCGCCTGTGTCCAAGCCTTCATCCATATGCATAATAGTCATGCCAGTTTCTCTTTCATCGTGCCATACCGCATATTGAATCGGCGCCGGCCCTCTATATTTAGGCAATAAAGATGCATGTAGATTAATGCAACCCAATGGCGGTTGATGGATCAACCATGGTGGCAATATTTTCCCGTAAGCAATGACGATGACAATATCTGGTGCTAACTCTTTGAGTAACGTTTCTGCTTCTTCATTGCGCAAAGATTGTGGTTGATACACGGGAATATTGTGAGCTAAAGCCAACTCTTTGGTCGGTGGCATTTGCAATTTATTGCCACGCCCTTTTGGTTTATCTGGTTGGCAAAATACACCTACTACATCGTGGGAGCTGTCTAGTAACGCTGCCAACGTAGGAACTGCTATATCGGGAGTTCCCATGAATACGATACGAAGTGGGTTCATCTTATTGTTCCTTTTTATGAATGAAAATTTCATTAGGGTTCACTAATTTTTTTCAACAAATAATATACCGTTTAAGTGGTCAATTTCATGTTGAAAAAATTCTAGCCAAAAAAATCCTTCTGCTTTTAATTTTTATTTTTCTTGTTATTACGATTGATACCATGGACTTCGATTTTTATTGTATCGCTCTACATCGCCAAATAGTTCCGGCACGCTCAAACAGCCTTCTAAGCCAATTTGGGTTCCTTCTTTTTTAACGATTTCTGGATTGATGACTTCAATGAGTCCATTCCCATCATCTAATACAATGATGCGTTTCGACACATTCACTTGTGGCGCCGCCAATCCAACTCCATCTGTTTTATACATAGTTTCCGCCATATCATCTAATAATTGACGAATCTTTTTATTCACGAACTCCACTGGTTCTGCAATTTGTTTTAATACAGGATGACCTGTTGTCATAACTTCTAAAACTGCCATTGTCCCTCCTAAACTGGATCCACATCAATATACATGTGGGGCATTGTAAATATATCGGAATCATACATGTAAGCTTTCACAGAACTTACATCTTTTCCGCGAATCATAATACATAATCGATACATATCTCGTATCTTAAACGCGCCATTTTTCATAGGGTCCTAAGACGTCGATACCGTGGCCTTTCGCCACTTGGCGCAACTGGGTTGCTAACTCTGTAGCTCGTTGTTTGACCCCATCTATTTTTGGCATCTAATAAGATAATTTGAATCATCTCACCAATGGGTGGATATAGCAAAAGCCTTGCGGGCTTCGATTTCCTCAGCGTAAAAACTTTCATAATCATGGGCTGTGCTATGTCGAACTGCATAATGTTCAGGACTATAGGTTTGTACCACCACACGTCCTTCTTTTTGACCGCGCCCTGCACGACCGGCGGCCTGTGTCAGTAAATTGAAAGTTCGTTCTCTCGCTGTATACACCGGAATGTGTAATATAGAATCTGCAGTAATAATCCCTACTGCCGTTACATTTGAAAAAAATCGTGACCTTTTTGCCACCATTTGTGTACCTAATAAAAAATATCATAGTGTCCTTGTGCAAAAGTCCTCTAATATCCGTTCTGATTCTCCTTTTTAGAGGCCGTATCTTGATCTAATCGAGCGACTCTAGCTTTGGAAAAAGCGTTTTTTTCAACTCTTCTTCCACCTTTTGCGTGCCCGTCCCGAAAAAGCCAATTTTTGCTTCCACAATAAGGGCATATACTTGGGATTCGTTGATGATGGTCACAATAATGACAGTGTAAATCTTGACCTGCCCGATGGTAGACCATGGAAATATCGCAATGCGGACATTGTATGCTTTTTCCACACTCACGGCACATCACAAAAAGTACTATGACCTCGACGATTTAACAAGAGAGAATGGCGTTCCCCTTTTTGCAAAGTTTCATAAATCAACGTGTGCATAGCAGAGGAAAATACGGAATAATTGCCATAGAACATTTCCTCTTTCATGTCGATAACAGATACCTTCGGCATCGGTTGATGAAAGATACGATGTTGGAGAGACAGCGACTCATACTCACCTTGTTGCGCCTTATAATAGGGTCGCTATGGATGGTGTGGCAGACCCAAAAGATAAGGGGCAACCATTCGCTTCACTGCGCCACTCTGCCACTTTACGAGCATCATAGCGAGTCATATCCTGTTGTTTATAGGACGGATCATGCTCTTCATCGACCACAATGAGACCGATATCTTCTGTAGGTGCAAAAATAGCTGACCGAGCTCCGATGATAATATGGCTATCTTTTCGGCGCAATCGCTCCCAATTGTTATAGCGCGCCCCTTTTTGTGAGCTGACTATGAAAGACAACGACTTCTTGCCCAAATCGTTCTACAAAGCGTTTGACGATTTGCGTAGTCAACGCAATTTCCGGCACTAAAATGATGACGATTTTTATCTTTTACAATCGTTTCCTGTGTCGCTTTTAAATAGAGTTGTGTCTTGCCACTTCCCTGTCACACCATGGAGCAAAAAGGTTTTTTGCTCTGCCCCGTTTCTAAGCTTTTCATGAATCTTCTCATACACAGAAGATTGCGCCTCTGTTAAGGGAATGTCTTGGTCAGAATTGATGGCACTATATGCCGTCGTGGTCATTTCATAGCGCAAATCCACATGAATATGAGGGCATTCTTTCACTTGTCGAATCACAGGGAGCGCAAAGCCCTCGCTGATTTTTAATTCTGGAATCGGTGTAGGCCCATGGGTTAGCAAATACTCCGCTAGTAACCGTTGTTTACGTTTGCGCGTTTCAAAGTAGTCTACTCGAAAAAGCCTCTGTGAGAACTAACCACTCCACCTTCGGTCTGTCATAGGATTTTTAATTTGCTCTTGTCTACCGTGAATAAGCTCAAGGCCTCAGCAAAAGGTGCACATATAATATTCACTCAGTTTGCGAGCTGTATCCATCATCTCTGGAGAAAACCAAGGAATGGGATCCAACACATCTATGATTTTTATTTTTAAAAGGTGGATTTTTCTATCGTACTATAACCCACTAAAATCCCTTCGTCACGTGAGGCCCCTAAAGCGAACTGATACACGTGTTCCTATCGCCACATGGCCAAAAGGATTCTGGAATTTCATAGGTTAATGGTTTATTTAATTGTTTCGCGAGACGATTGATAATTATTTCACCTAATAGCATTGTAACCTCCTGACTAAACACTCTCCATTATACCATGATTAGCCCCTTCATTCCTACTCTAATAGGGGATTCTACTATACTTTTTAGCAATCAACCATATGTAACTATTAGATATGCCATCAGATATGCCATACGGATTTGTCATCTAGATTAGTGTCGATATTTCCCGCCTAGTTTTTGCCGTCTAAATTTGCTATCTAAATTTACTGTCTATATTTGTTCGGTAAATTTAACTTCTAATTTTGACCTCTTGATTTACATGCAAAAAGAGGACAGGGAATTATCCCTATCCTCTATAGTTTACGTTATATAATCTGTTAGTACAGTTATACGCTTATCATGTATGTATTATAGACCCGCATCTTTACGAAGCGCTTCTGCTTTTATCAGTGCGTTCCCAAGGAAGATCTACATCTGTACGTCCAAAATGTCCATAGGGTCTGCTGTGTAATGTGGTTTTAACAAGTCTAACATTTTAATGATACCTGCTGGACGAAGGTCGAAATGTTTCGCTACTAATGCAGAGATAGCTTCTTCTTCGATTTTTGCAGTACCAAATGTTTCAACCATGATGGATACAGGTTTTGCTACGCCAATAGCGTAAGCAACTTGTACTTCACATTTATCAGCAAGACCAGCTGCTACGATATTTTTAGCTACATAACGAGTCCGCATACGCCGCAGAACGGTCAACCTTTTGTAGGATCTTTTACCGGAGAATGCTCCCGCCACCATGACGAGCCATACCGCCGTAAGTATCTACGATAATTTTACGACCAGTCAAACCCAGCATCCCCTTGAGGGCCACCGATTACGAAACGACCTGTTGGATTGATGAAATATTTTGTATTTTCATCGATAAATCCCTCTGGAAGTACTGGGTCGATAACATATTTTTTTAATATCTGCTTGGATTTGTTCCAATGTTACTTCTGGACCATGTTGTGTAGAAATAACGATAGTTTCAATACGTTTTAGGTTTGCCATCAACATATTCTACAGTTACTTGTGTTTTACCATCTGGACGAAGGTAATCCAATGTACCATCTTTTACGAACTTTTTGTTAATTGACGAGATAAACGATGAGCCAAGCTAATAGGCATAGGCATTAATTCTTCAGTTTCGTTAGATGCAAAACCGAACATCATACCTTGGTCGCCGGCACCAATTTTATCGAATTCGTCGCTACCGCCTTCACGGGATTCCAATGCTTCGTCAACACCCATAGCGATGTCTGCAGATTGTTCATCAATAGCTACATTAACACCACAAGTATCAGCATCAAAAGCCAAATTTTGCACGAGTGTAACCGATTTCACGGATTGTATCACGTACAATATGAGGAATATCTACATATGTTTTTTTGTAGTAATTTCACCTACTACGTGAACTTGACCTGTTGTTACTAATGTTTCACAAGCAACATGCGCTGTTGGATCTTTTTCTAAAAATCGCATCCAATACAGCATCAGAAATTTGGTCAGCAATTTTTGTCTGGATGACCTTCTGTTACAGACTCAGAAGTGAAAAATACGTGTTTTTCTGCCATGAGTAAACCTCCAATAAAAAAATTCCCTCATCCCAAAGACGAGGAATTATATCCCCATCTTCCGATTTAACATCGTTGGATTTAGCACCTTTTTCCTTACGGAATGGTTGCTGTAGCTTCAAAAGGGCCTTTCCCTCCACTACTCTTGATGAGACTGTATCATACATATAATACTTAGTTTTAAAATCACTACTTAAGATTATATCACATTCTTACAGCTCTGCCAAGGCTTGAATAATATGTTCTGCCACATCTAATTTCGACATATTGGACAAATTAATGATTCGATCATCAGGGTAGATAAATGTCACTTCATTGGTGCTTACGTCGAATCCCGCATTTTCTTTGCTCACATCATTGGCCACTAACATATCGAGGTTCTTTTTACGTACTTTTCTTTGCCATAGGCAATAACATCTTGCGTTTCCGCAGCAAAAACCAATTAATTTTTTTGATGTGTTTTTCGTTCCCCTAATCCAAACTAATATATCAGGGTTCTTAACTAGCTCTAATGTCATAGATGTTTGCTTTTTAATTTTTTTGATCCGCCACTTCAGCCACTCCATAGTCCGCTACTGCCGCAGACATAATGACAGCATCTACAGACTTATAGAAATCATCGATGACCTCTTTCATTTCTACTGCTGTTGTCACAGGGATTCGACCGACGCCGAATGGGACTGGTAAATTTACTGGACCTGATACAAGAAATACTTTCGCTCCCGCTTGCGCACTTTTCAACGCAATGGCATGTCCCATTTTTACCACTGGATCGATTGGCAATATAGCGAACAGGGTCAATGGCCTCTTGGGTGCCTCCTGCACTAACTAATATTCTTTTTGCCTGCTAGCAAATTATTTTTACCCTAATTCATAATATAGCCAATCTACAATTTTTCTGAGGATCTGGTAAACGGCCCTTCCCTTCTACGCCACATGCAAGAAGACCACTTTCAGGTGCTAGCACGCGGACACCACGACTACGTAACAATTCAAGATTTTCTTGGGTTGCGGGATGCTCGTACATATTACTATTCATAGTCGGACAGATATAGATAGGCGCCTTTGTTGCTAATAGTTGCGTTGACAGCATATCATCTGCAATGCCATGGGCCATTTTAGCAATCATATTCGCTGTAGCTGGCGCTACAATGTACGCGTCTGCCCATGTGGCGTAGGCAATATGCTCCACATTCCAGTCATGAACATCTTCAAACATATCTACTGCTACAGGATGTTTACTAATTTCTCCAAATACGAGAGGACTTACAAGTTTCGTAGCATTCTTTGTCATCACTACTTTCACTTCTGCTCCTGTTTTTGCGCAAACGACTTACCAAGTCGACTGCTTTTATAGGTCGCAATCCCACCTGTTACACCTACCACAATATGCTTACCCTGTAAATTGTATTGACCATCTCCATTTTATATGATCTAGAGTGGTTCTCAATGTTGTCTCTTCCAAGATTGTCACCTTTCCTTTATTCACCAAAAAGTTGCTTTCTCTCTCTTCCTATTATACAACAATTATCCACGGAATACATAATAAATAAGCTGTAACTATGAGCTATCCGCTAGTCTCATGTCACAGCTTATTTTTCCTGTAAACAACAGGAAATACTAATATATACATCTGCCCTTATGGGGTTATAAAGGCAAGGACAAATGAACGACAGTTTTTACTGGTTTCTTTGTACCATCTACTTTTTTAAATCCTAATGTAGTATATAACTCTTTTTGCATTTTTCCATGCTTGGCAAGCTATCTAATAGCAATGTTTTTATATCCAAATTCACGAGCATCTTCTACGATCATTTTTAGCCATGTTCGTACCTAAAGAACTATGTCTGAAAGCTGGTCGTACATATAAGCGTTTCATATCGGCTGTATTTTTATCTACCCGTCGCAACGCAACACAACCTGCCGGTTGATTGTCAACAAAGGCAATGTACAGCGCTTCGCCTTCACCTTTATATTTATCTTCCAATCCATGAAATTCTCTCAAAGTTGCCGATACTCCAAGGGATTTTTACATATTCTACAAATAAATCTTTTACTTCATCAATATAGTCATGACCATTACGAATTTCAAAGTTCATAAGTACTCCTCCTTATAGTATTACAGGATGCTCATATTAGTAGTATTCGACGTCTTTTTGGAAAACTCCTTTTAATTTTTAAATTTTTTTATTTTTCAATTTTCGTAAACTCTATGCAGAAAACACCTCCCAGACTCCATCAGTCCAAGAGGTGTTACTCTTCTTATTGCTGTTGCAATGTTTTGCGGTTTTTCTTTAATGGTTTCTAATTCTTTTTCTAAAGTTAGCTTCCACGTATTTTAATACATCGCAAGCATATTGAACAGAACTGTTTTTTTCAATTCATCAGAAGATTTATTAGCTTCAGCAATGATATGGTTAGCATGTTCTTGCGCTTGTTTTACAAGCTCGCTTTCTTCTGTTAATTTTTGAATATATTCTTTCGCTTGTTCAATTAAAGCTTCAGCTTGTTTTTGACCTTCCGCAATGATGCGATCACGTTCTGCTACAATGCGACGAGATTCTTCTAATTCCAATGGAAGAGATTCTGTCAAAGCATCTACAATGCGCATGATATCTTCTTCTTCGATCATTTTTATTGGTTAATGGCATATGACCACTAGTTTCAATTAAATTTTTCCAATTCTTCTAACAATTTTTCAGTTTTTCATGGTGTCCTCCTACATTTCTTTTGATCTGACTAAATTTATGTTCTAATGCTTCTTTCACAACAGTTGGAACTAACCCTTCTAACTTGCCTCCGAATTTAGCAAGTTCTCGAATCCCTGTAGAGCTTTACAAAGGCGTACTTATTATTGGTCATAATAAATACTGTTTCAATATCATCATCTAAAAATTTTTGAAAATAAAGCCCTTTGAAATTCGTACTCAAAGTCGCTCAACGCACGCAATCCACGAATGATAATATGGCTATTGCGAGATTTCACATACTCATTGAGCAAGCCCTCTCCAAAATCTACTTCCACATTGGGAATGTGGGACACAGATTGTCGAATCAATTCTGCCCGTTCTTCTAAGGTAAATAAATAGTTTTTTTATTGGGGTTTTCCGCAATCACAACGATTAATTTATCCACTAGTTTACTAGCTCGTTCAAAAAAATATCAACATGGCCATTGGTAACAGGATCAAAACTACCGGACAAACTCCTATTCTCACAATATAAGCCCCTTTCTATGGTTCACGACTGATTATATCCACCCTCGTGTAACCGAAAGACAATTCTTTTACAATAGTCCAAGAAGGCGACAATTCTAACGTTTTCATTTTTTTGTGACGTTCTATAATTAAAAAAGCCCCTTCTGCCAGTAGATCTAGGTCATTCACTAGTGTTACTGTTTTTTTGTACATATCCTTTTTCATAGGGAGGATCCGAAAAATCAAATCAAACTGCTTCCCTTGTAAGCGAGAAAGAGCCGATTCCATAGTAGACTTCATAATCTCTAATCGATCCGCCACTTTACAGTGGATCCCGTTATTTCGAATACATACTTCTGTGCGTGTATCAACGGCTACAGCATGTTCTGCACCACGGCTCAAGGATTCAATAGCCAAAGCACCAGTACCCGCAAACAGGTCTAAGACACGAGTCTCAAAAATCCTTTTTCGACTTTTGGATCACATTGCAAATGCTCTCCCGCACTCGATCTTGGGTGGGCCTTGTGTCCATACCTTTCGGGGCTCGGATGGTATGCCCTTTTTGCTGTGCCTGAAATTATTCTCATACTTTTATTACCTATACTCGTATATTCTACATGATTTTACTACAGGGTACAATAGATTTTTAATCTTTCACCACTTCTTGTTTTACATCTCGATTCATCAATCGCAGTAATACTTCTGCTGGTGGAACTTGGTGGTAGAGAACTTCATATAATGCATTGGTAATAGGCATATCTACGCCTTTTTGCTTTCGCTAAATCATAGACAATGCGAACTGCAAAAAATCCTTCTACAACCATTTGTGATTTCTCTATAATTTCTTCCATCGTTTCCCCATCTGCTAGCTTTTGACCAGCTCTGCGGTTTCTACTATGAGGACTCATGCAGGTAGCGATTAAATCTCCCATTCCTGAAAGTCCGACGCTAGGTTTCTGCTTGAGCGCCCATAGCTACACCAAACTTCGTCATCTCATGAAGACCACGCGTCAGCAAAGCCGCTAGCAAGTTGTCCCCTAGTCGCATACCATGAGCAATGCCCGCTGACTAAAGGCGATGACGTTCTTGGTGGCACCACCTAGTTCCACACCTACTACATCGGTATTTCCATACACTCTAAAACTAGAGCTACCCAGAGCTTGTTGTACTCTATGAATCGCCTCTTCAGAAGTGCTTGCTACCACCGTGGCAGCCGGCAAATTACGCCCTACTTCTTCTGCGTGATTCGGGCCCCGATAGTATAGCCGTTGCTTTCACGATTGCTTCAATTTCCTCATCGATCACCAAAGATAAGCGTTTTTTCCGTTTCTTTTTCTAGCCCCTTTGAGCATCCTACGACGACCATATCCTCTGTCATATATGCACGTATATCTTGTAAAGTACTGCGCACATAGACGGAAGGAGTCACCGAGTAAAACTATTTCTGCTAGGTCTAATGTCTGTTCATAGAGTGGGGAAAATGACAATTCACTAGGCAACTCCACCTCTGGTAAGTATGGATTTCTACGATATTCTCGTAAATAGTTAGCTTTTTCTTCTGTACGGCAATACATCGTCACATTGTGACCTGCCGCCACACCTTTCAGGGCTAATGCGGTGCCCCAACTACCGGAACCAATAACTGCAATGTTCATGATTACTCATCCTTTGTAATACGTTTGACAGCTAATTCTTTTCCTTGTAATAACCGTTGTATATTCTCCCGATGACGGAACACCACAAAGGCGGCTGCTACAGCCCCAAACAATACATAGGGAAGTGGCTCCGAGAAAAGAACATCAAAATCGGCACTAATGTAGCCGCTACGATAGACCCTAAGGACACATAGGAAGTGACTTTCACAATGATCGCCCAAAAGGCCAAAACAAATGGCTGCCACCACTGGTGACAATGCGATAAGAACACCTAGTCCAGTGGCTACGCCACGTCCCCCAGAAAAGCCTAAGAAGATAGACCAATTATGTCCAATCATAGCCAATAAGCCACCTGCAATCATCCACTCTGGGTTTGGGGAAAACAACAAGACGCCAATGGCACCTTTTCCCTGCATCACCTAAAAAGACTGGTAATCCGCTTTCAATCCCAATACGCGATACGTATTCGTAGCACCTATATTTTTACTGCCAAATTGTCTCACATCAGTCTTAAAGAATAGTTTACCAATGATCAATCCTGTAGGTATGGACCCTACCATAGGCCACCGCCAATAATACTACGATTTCCATAGTCATCATTCTTCATCCGTTCCTTCTTACCACGAAGCACTAATCGAATTGGAGTTCCTTCAAATCCAAAGATTCTCACAAGCGATTTTTCCAAGAAACGCATATAGGAGAAATGGATTAATTCTGGTTTCATTTACAAATAAAATAAATGTAGGAGGTTTTACGCTAGCCTGTGTCATATAGTAAATTTTGAGGAATCCGTCCTCCACGAGACGGTACTGGGTTGACTGTTTTGCGCATCAGACAACAATTGATTCAACACACTTGTAGAAATACGCATATGCTGTTGTTCAGATACGTATTTAATCAATTCTGCCAAGCGATGAACACGTTGTTTCGTCAACGCAGAGGCAAATAGAATTGGAGCATATCGCAAGAAGGCCATTTCATCATAAATATCTTCTGTAAATCGTAAAGTGGTCTTGTCATCTTTTTCAATCAAATCCCATTTATTCACAACGATGACCAAACCTTTACCGGATTCATGGGCATAACCAACGATTTTTTTATCTTGCTCTGTCACGCCATCAGTCGCGTCTAATACCAAGACAACAATGTCGGAACGATCGATGGCACGCAAAGAACGAACGATACTATATCGTTCCACAGGAGCATCAATACGTGATTTACGACGCATTCCCGCTGTATCGATGAGGACAAAGTCCCTGTCCATCATGACTCCAATGGGTGTCGATAGAATCCCGTGTAGTGCCCGCCACATCGCTGACGATAACACGTTCTTGGCCTAACAATGCATTGGTTAGAGAGGATTTACCCACATTAGGGCGACCAATCAAAGCTACATGGATGGTATCTTCATCTTCTTCACTGGCGCTTTGTGGTGGGAAATGTTTCACCACATCATCTAATAAGTCACCCTAAGTTCATCAAGTTTTTTCGCAGAAATACCGATAGGGTCGCCAATGCCCTAAATTATAAAACTCATAAATATTAGCTTCCTGGTTCACACTGTCGATTTTGTTCACCACCAAAATCACTGGCTTACCGCTAGCACGCAATAAGTTTGCCACTTCTTCATCGGCAATGGTAATCCCTTGTTTGCCATCTACGACGAATAGAATCACATCGGCCTCTTCGATAGCCAATTGTGCTTGAAAAGCGCATCATTTTTGGAATCTCATGACTATCAGCAGTAATAAATTCAATACCGCCTGTATCAATCATTGTAAATTCACGTTGTAACCACTCCGCATCAAAATAAATACGGTCTCGTGTTACACCAGGAATATCTTCCACAATGGAAATTCGTTTATTAACAATGGCATTAAATAATGTAGACTTACCTACATTTGGCCGTCCTACGACCGCTACTAATGGTTTTGACATACTTTCACCTCATATTGTAACTCCCACGGCGGGAGGTTAGATCACATACTTCTTCAACCTATATTGTATCACATAAATGAAAGCAAAAAAAGAACAGTAAGCCCAATGGACTTACTGTTCTTCTATATTGAAATTATTCAGCTTCTTCTTCAGTAGCTACTGGTTCCATTAACTCAGTTAATTTTTAAACCCTAATTTCTTTTTCATCTTTATTGAAGGAAATTACTTCTACTTCAACTTCTTGACCGCGACTTAAGTAATCTTCTACTTTTTGCGTTGCGTTGTTTAGTTACTTGAGAGATATGAAGTAAACCTTGAATATCATCATTGATAGCAACGAATGCGCCGTATTGAACTGTGCGAACTACTTTACCAGTTACAACATCGCCTACATGGATGCTTTCTTCAGCCATATCCCATGGGCTTTTTGTCAATGCTTTCAAAGATAAAGAAATTTTTGCTGTTTTCTTCGTCGAAAGATTGTAATTTCACGTCGATTTCTTGACCTACTGCCAATACATCTTCAACGCGTTTAATTTTTGCCAAGAGATATCGGAAATGTGAAGTAAACCCTTCGATGCCTCCGATGTCAACGAATGCACCATATGGCATAATTTTTGCGAACTGTACCTTTGTATGTACCGCCAACTTCTACATTTGCTAATGCTTCTTTTAATTTAGCTTGACGTTCCACTTCAAGTACTTCACGGCAGGAAAGAACCAAACGGTTTTTCTTTTCTTCAACTTCTAATACTTTAGCTTCAAATTCAGTGCCTACTAAGTTATCAAGGGATTTTTACGAAATGTACATCACCTTGGGAAAGTGGAATAAAACCACGTAAAGACTTAACAGTAACGACTAAACCTGCAGGAATTGCTTCTGCACCAGTACAGATGATTGGTTCATCTTTTTCTTGTGCTTCGATAACATATTGCCAATCTTCATCTTTCGCTAAGCGAGTGATAGAAAGATAGATAGGGCTATCTTCTTTGATGTGGTTAAGGATAACAGCTTTGATTTTGTCACCCTAAATGTAATACATCTTTCGCAGAAGTCGGAGTTGGGTATGCCATCTCTTTTTCTCTAATTGAGCTTCTGTTTTTGTAGCCAAAGGATACGTATGCACGTTCGTCGTCGATTTGTACAACTTCCCCTTCAATCACATTACCTTTCTTAAATTCTTCTGCTTGCGCTTCTGATGTCGCAAATAATTCTGCAAAATTTTCCATCGTCAAAATGACCTCCTTAATTATCCAGTCTGGTGTCGATGCACCGACCCGTAACTCCTACTGTTGTGACGTCCTTAAACCACGCCATTTGTATTTCAGTAGCAGTCTCTATGTGGTATGTAGTACACCCTACATCGCGACATACTTCTGCAAGTCGTGTCGTATTGCCAGAGTTTTTCCCACCTACCACGATCATAAGATCCACTTCCTTCGCCAAAGCCACTGCCGAATTTTTGACGCTCTTCCGTTGCTTGACAGATTGTCTTGAAGATCTTTTGATCATTAGATTTTTGTTCTAATATTTTTATTATACTTTGAAACTTAAATTGTGAAAAGGTCGTTTGTACTACAACTCCTATTTTTTTCCACGAATTGAATATTTTTGGCATCTTCTTCAGTTTCTACAATGATCCCTTTGTTGCCTGCCCACAAGTTGATACTCTTTACTTCAGGATGTTTCTTTTCTCCCAAAATAATCAATGTCAATCCCTCATCCACCACAGACTTGGCGTCTCGTCAGCGCCTTTTTGCACATGAGGGCAAGTGGCATCGATAACCGGCAAACCTCTACGATCAGCTTCTTCGTAGATTTCTGGTCCCACTCCATGAGACCGGATAATCACAGTTCCCGTATCTACATCACTTAACTCATTGATGGCATAGACGCCATTATCCTCTAGTTTTTCCCACAACTTGAGGGTTATGAATGATAGGCCCCAATGTATAACTCACATCTTCAGTATTCATGCTTTCTCTGCCATCGTCACAGCGCGTTTCACGCCATAACAAAAGCCACAGTTCTCCGCTAATCGTATTGTAAACATAGTACACCTCTATCTAGTTATACTTTCCAGCTTTATAATCATCAATCATCTTTTGAATGGCTGTTTTCACAATGTCATTCACCTCGGCAATGGCTTCTACCGTCGCTTTTCCTTTTGTCACTGCAATGGGTTCGCCGATGATAACCGCCACTTCGTCGCGCACCATTCTATCACTGCCCACGATTGCTACCGGTACCACGGGTACGCCTGTGCGCAATGCCATGGATGCTACGCCATCGTGAAAGCGACCCTAATCTATCTCCTTTTTGACGAGTTCCTTCTGGAAAAAAATGCCTAACATTAAATTATCTTTCAACAAATTCATAGCATGGCGAATGGCTAATTTATCCACACCGCCACGACGAACTGGAAAGGCCCCTAACCAGGAGCAAACAAATTTAGAAATAGGATTTCTAAATAACTCCTCTTTTGCCATAAAATTCACATGTCGAGGCAACGCAAAGCCACATAAAGGGGATCATTATTACTCTTATGGTTCGGAGAGATAATGACTGGGCCCTCTTTTGGCACATTTTTCTTTCCCATATACTTTTGTTCTAAACCACCATCCGTAGACGATAGTAAAGGCAGATCGCCATAGAAATTCAGAGAATTTATCCATGATGCCCTCCTGACTCAGCATTTCGAATTAAATCAATTAAAGTTTGCACTGTTTCTTCAATGGTCAAATGATCTGTTTCCACCACCACTGCATCGTCTACACAGATAAGGGGCGATTCTGTGCGATTCATATCCATCGCATCACGTTCAGCCACTGTACGACATACTTCGTCTAGGGTGATATCTTCTTTGTCTTTCAACTCTAACCAACGGCGATGCCCACGGGTTTCCACAGAGGCTGTTAAGTAGACTTTCAACTCTGCATCCGGCAATACGACGGATCCAATATCTCTACCGTCTAGAATTACACCACCCGTAGCTGCCATGTGTCGTTGCATATCCACTAATTTGGTGCGCACTGCTTTTTTTGTGTCGCCACTTGTGATACATGACTGGTCACATATTGTGTGCGAATCGCTTGAGATACATCACGACCATTCACCAATACCACAAGGCCACTTTCAGTAGCTTGCAATTCCAATTGAATATGCGGCAACGCTTGTGCTACAGCCTCCGTATCATCGATGGATACGCCTGTGTCTAATAAGGCCCAAGTGATGCCACGATACATAGCACCTGTGTCGATATATAAATAGCCCAATTCTTTCGCTACGATTTTGGAAATACTACTCTTTCCAGCGCCTGCTGGTCCATCAATAGCGACTGAAATTCGTCGATTCATTAGGACTCTCCCCCTTCTGCTGCATGGGTTGCTGCCACATAGGCTGTAGAAAATGCAGCTTGTAAATTATAGCCCCCTGTAAAAGCATCAATATCCAGTACTTCCCCGCCATGTATAAACCTTGCACCAATTTTGACTGCATCGTTTTTAGGGTCTACTTCTTTCACCGAAATACCACCGCTGTGACGATAGCCTCTGCAATAGGTCTTGGTTTATGCACTGTGAGGCGCATATGTTGCAAAGTATCTACCAAACGCAATCGCTCTTCTTTCGTAATATCGTGAATGACCTTAGTTCCTTCAATATCCGCTAGTTGGCAAATGACTGGAATCATTTTGGATGGCAACAAACCTTTTAATACATTGAGTAGCTGTTTATTTTGAGATTCTGAAAAATCACGTTGCACACGCTTATCTAATACTTCACGAGTTAAGGCGGGTTTCAAGTTAATTTCTATTATAATTGGATCTACTTTTTTCTTTAACAGTTTCGTCACTGTATGGGAGGCAGATAAGATAATAGGGCCTGTCACACCAAAAGTGTGCAAATAACATTTTCTCCAAATTGTTTGGTTTTGCACTTTGTTCTTGGCAATAATAGAGACCTCTACATTTTTAAACTGACACCCATCAAGTCTTTCACCCAATATTCCTTCGTTTCCAACGGGATTAAAGAAGGTCGTAATTCTACGATGGAGTGGCTCACTGATTTCGCCATCTCATAGCCATCTCCAGAAGAGCCAGTCAACGGATAGGACATGCCGCCCCGTAGCAATGATGGTCTGCATCGCAAGTATAGGTACCTTTGTTGGTCACAACACCAGTAATGGATCCGTTCTTCACTAGAATCTGAGTAACAGATTCTTCTAAGTGCAGTTTGCCACCTAATTTGCGATAGCGGTCCATAAAAGCATTGCGCACATCTGTAGCCTTATCAGATTCTGGAAATACACGGCCCCCTCGTTCTACCTTCGTAAGAATACCTCCAAGCATGTAGCATACTGATGACATCTTCGTTCGTCCATTGTTGGTATGCACTGTACAGGAATTTACCATTCCCACGGTGTTTGCTTAATAAAAATCTTCCATAGGCGTCGCATTGGTCACATTACAACGGCCTTTGCCTGTAATACCCATTTTTTAAGCCTACCATCTTCATTTTTTCAATGATTCGCACAGAGGCGCCCTAGCTCCGCGACTCGTACCCCTGCCATTAACCCGGCAAAGCACCACCGCCGATAACGATAATTTCCTTCATATATATCCTTATTTAATCGCCTGTAATTGTTTCACTTCTTCACGAGTTAATTTTCGGAATGCCCCACGTTTCAACCCTTTTAAGTTCAATCCAGCAGTATTCAATGCGCTTCAAATTATGAATCGTATAGCCCACATATTCAAACATGCGGCGCACCTTGCGGTTACGGCCTTCATGAATTGTAATCTCTACCGTAGTTAAGCCTGTTTTTCCACTAAATCCGTAGTCAGTAATTTCACAAGGAGATGTCATCCCATCTTCTAGCTTTTACACTACAGCCAATTGCTCCAAATGTTCGTCCAATATACGATCTTTTTACTTTAACTTCATAGGTCTTTGCCACACCTTTTTGATGGATGCGCCAAGTTTTTGCGCTAATGTTCCATCATTGGTCAATACCAACAAACCTTCTGTATGATAGTCCAAACGACCTACTGGATAGATACGAGCTTTTCACGCCTTGTACATAATCCATTACCGTTTTACGACCTTCTGGATCTGTAATCGATGTGATAACTCCTTTTGGTTTGTTGAAAATGTAGTACTCAACGCTTCTGGCTCTAATAATTGTCCATCCACCTTAACGCGGTCACGCGTAGGATTTACCTTGAACCCTAATTCTTTTCACATATTTACCATTCACCAACACTTTGCCGGTAATCAGCTCTTTCTGCTTTCCGTCGTGATGCCACACCACAACGGGCAATATTTTTTTGTAAACGTTCTAATTCCATATTATTCTCCTTTTTCTGGTATTTCTATGGTATCGCCCATATCCAAGGAATGTTGTAACTCCTCAATGGAATTGGCTCCCACCGTTCTCAAGAAATTATCAGAGGTACCATAAATAACGGGCCGTCCGATCGTTTTCTTTACGCCCTAACTCCACTATCATATCACGAGCGAGTAATTGTTTCAGTACCTTTTCGCAATTTACACCACGAAATTCTTCAATTTCGCCTTTTGTAATCAGTTGTTTGAAAGCTATCACCGACAATGTTTCCATGGGTCTGGGTCCGGATAATTTTTCATCACGATGACGAATTTTTTGTCACATATTCACTGCACTCTTGAGCGCTTACTAATTCGATGCCAGACGCACTGGTACGAATACGTATCCCTCGTCCTTCGTCTCACCAAAGCTTGCTCATAACGCGACGACCGCCTCTTCCATAGTTGGCACATGGACTCAAAAATATCAGCTAAGGTGTCCACTGATAAGGGCGTGGTACTGCAAACAAAACTGCTTCTAGCTGGTGTAATCCTATTTCACTCACTGTACTTCTTCACCTCAATACCTTCTACAATGATACTATATACATCATGGTCACCTACAATGATGCGCAACAATTGTCGTTTCATTAACTCCAACAACGCTAAAAACGTGACAACTCCTTCTTCCTTTGTCTGTGTCTGTTCAAACAAAGTCATACAAGGCACTTGTTTTCTCTGCGTTGCTAATAATAAATCTTCGATTCCTTGTTCCAATGTATATTCTTCTCGTTCCATCACTACTTTAGGGGCCCTCGACTTCTGGTCGCTCATAGCGCTCTCGCACCTTGAAAGCATGCCACCAGTGCATCCCATTCCACGGTGCACACTAAGTCCAATCCCACTTGGCTGAGCTCCTCTGGCCGATTAAATACATAGGACCCTTCTGACACTCGTTCTTCGAGGACTAAGGTCAACTCTTTTATGCGCTTAAATTCCACAAGACGATGCACCAATTCATCACGAGGGTCCTCCCCTTCAGATTCGTCTTTCCCCGTTTGTTTTTGGCAACAAGAGACGAGATTTAATTTGCAATAAGGTGGCGACCCATCACTAAAAAAACTCACTACTATAGGCAATATCAAATTGATTCCGGCTCTGTAGAATATCCATATACTGGGATGTAATATGTACAATGGGAATATCATAAATGTCTATTTGATTCTTTTCAATCAAATGCAATAAGAGATCCAAAGGGCCTTCAAAAATATCTAATTTAAAATCGTAGGTATTCATGAAAACTCCTTTCTAGCAAAAATAAGGTATGGCTTTCACCACACCTTGTATGAAAAAATTGCATTTCCCATTGGAAACGGTTAGAATAATACATAGACATACTTGCGTATGTATCTGTATGTATTATAAATGATATGGGAGAAAATTGCTACACCCAGAAAGAGAGGCGACCCTATGCATCGTCAAAGATGGAAACAGTTAGGGCTGTATACCATCGTGTCCACCATCATCGGGGTGGCACTATTCTACATTTACGAACCAATTACACTCGGCTTTGACTTGGAAGACATACTCACATTGTTTGGACCTACTATACTGGGACTGACTGCCGTACAATATGTCATCCGAAGTTCTTTTACCAAAGCCTATCTTTGGGGCCATGCCTTAGTGGGAATTAGTTGGGCCTTAACCTTCCCTTTACTATTCCATTGGTCCTATGAAAAACCATTTTATTTCTACGAATTTGCCAATGATTTCTATTTGGTCTCGTCATCTTTTTGTTTGCTCAAGTCAGTCATTACTGGCTTTTGCAATGGGGAAATGGAAACAACTTTTGGGCAGGACTGTACAGCGTTCTTGACGTACTATTACTGTTAATCCCAGTGGTCAAATTGACTATTATCTATCTACTTGGCATTGCATCACACTGCCACAATGATGGCTTTGTATCAAACAAATCCAGAGGAAGCCTTAGGTTTTGTGAAAAACATCATCGGTATAGGCGGCATTGGTGGCGCTATCGTAGGCATTGTACTCCTACTAGGGGTACTGTATGTATGTCATCTGAAAGTATCCACTACAGACCAGGTAGAGTCATGTACTTTGCCATTCTTTCAACGGTACAAAACGGACATCCAATGGCTACTGTCCATTGCGCTCATCGTCTATGGCGGATATTACTTATTCCCACGCACAGACATTGTGAGCAACTGGCTAGAAGTTCGTGCCTACATGAAAGAGTTGCAATCCTACAACGATAAACATGTGAGTGTTTACAATCAGCTACAACTGAGCACTACGGAAACAGTCGCACAGAAAACACCGGGTACGATTATCCTCGTCATCGGCGAATCGTCCTCTCGTGATTACATGAAAATGTATACACCAGACTTCCCTTATGACGATACACCTTGGCAAGGTTCGCTGTACGAAAATCCAGATTTTCAACGTATTTAAACACGCCTACTCCTCCTATGTGCAAACGGTGCCAACCTTGGAACGAGCATTAACAGAGCGAAACCAATACGACGATAAACCATTCTTTGATGCAACCACTATCATTGATGTAGCGAAAAAGCAGGATACCATACATCGTGGTTATCGAATCAAGGGTATATGGCGAATATGATACTGCACATCTCCCTCATCGCTAAAAGCTAGCGATACACCGCGATGGGCCCACGAGTCCTACGCCTCTCTGATCAATATGACGGCGCTTTATTGCCTCTATTAAAAGAAGTGCCGAAGAACCAAAACAATTTCATCGTATTGCACATCATGGGCAGTCATATTTACTACAATGACCGTTATCCACATGAGTTTAGTAAATGGAAAAAAAGGTCCTAACCCTGAAGGAATTGAAGCCCTATGCGAACAGTCAATTATATACAGATTGGTTATTACAAGAGATTTATACCTATGCAAAAGACAACTTAAATCTACAAGCCATGGTGTATTTCTCAGATCATGGAGAGAATATTAAAACATCTCACAATCCAGATATCTTTAATTTCGGAATGACGCGCATTCCTATGTGGGTCTATTTATCTCCTACCTATCGCAATGCTTATCCGGAAACGGCAAGAACCTTAAAAACCCGCATGAACAACAATATTTCACCAACGATTTATTGTATGACATGTTAGTAGGTATTATCCATGCTCCTTCCGGAAACTATGATGCGACACGAGACTTTTCCAACAAAGCCTATCGCTTTAACATCAATAACTTAACCACAATGTTAGGAACACAACCACTATCACAAGATACAGACGGTAAATAATCGAAAGAGGAACGTTGCTATAACGGCTACGTTCCTCTTTTTGTATATCTATAGTTGTAGTTAGATGAAACCTTCTTATTTACCTCGGAAATAGACACCAAATGCATCTGTTTCTACTGCTTTCACATGTCCATATAGGGATTGTTTCTTGAAAGAATCCAGTTCCTTATTCGACACATAAATCAATGCACGAGATAATAGGCTTTGTCTGCCTCTAATCAGCTAGGGCGATACGATGGGCATGATATTCTTACCATGGTCCCATACATTATTAGGGTCATGTTCATCCAAGTAAATCGTCGTGCGACCTAAATAATAGGACAGGATGTACGATACGTACCGTATTGGTAAATATCTAACTGTGTATCCCTTCCAATTTTGTGAATCGTCTCTACCAAAGCGCTCCCTGATTGAGCATTGACAATAGGCACAATAGTTGGGGCTAATGCCATATAGAACACGATGGCACTGGTCGCCATACCGCACACTAAGACAGGTCCGGACCGTCTCATCAATGTATAGATGAGCATGACCACAGTCACTACGAGACTGATCCACAAATAGGTGGACTCTAGAACGTCATACTGCAATCCTACCATGACCAATGCTAGTAAGAATACATATCCACTACCTCCATACAAAGCGAATGCTTTCAAAGGCATAGCAGATGCTTTATATCGTTCTACACAGGCATGGATACCCAACCCTGCCCATAAGGATAAAGGAATCATCATGATGAAGGTATATGTCATATATTTCGTAGCCATACAAGTATAGAACAAGATAGTTCCCACTAGCCAGAAAATAGACCAATACCATATATAGGCATGTTTCTGTTCGTTTAATCCACGAACTAGCAAAGCTTGTCCACGGCAACATACAAATTGGCAATAATACTAAATATAGATACCACCAATTACGTGTAGGATGTTCTGGGACGGTAGCTCGCGTTACATTATGTAACCCTAAGAATCCATTGATGAAAGCCTCGCCATGTACATGGTACATGTATACCATACCCGAGGTGCCACCACCAAGATAAAGGCCACTATGCCTTTCCAAGAAAAAGACATATTTGAACCAATCCATACGGCGATTTAACGCCACATATAGAACTAAGATAATACCCTGGTAGACAATGCCCACAGGGACCCTTAGTCAACACCGCTAAACCGGCGCAAATGTAGGCGTAAACCATGTGGCGGTGACTTTCACCAGTGACACCTCGATAGAGTAGTAAAAATCCCTAAGGAAAAGAGAAATAAAGTACCCGTCTGTCACCACAGCGTGGCCGATATACCAAAACTCTAAGGCCGTGCCGAGAGCAATACTACTCCAAAGGGCAATGCGTTCCACATTGTAGATGGCAAGAGCCACTCGATACATGGCTAAGACTGTCAACGTAGATACTACCACCGATGGCATTCTGAGCGGCTAGGGTCGGACATCCCCAAAGATACTATAGGACAATAGTAATCCCCAGTATGCCATAATGGGCTTTATCAAACCAATAGAGATCGTAAATCATAGGAGATAAAAAAATTCTCCATGTTTCATCATGGTCACAGCCGAAAGAGCATAGTTTGATTCAACCGTGTCTGTAATAGGCAATGCCCACGCCATCCACAGGTAGAATAGAAAGGTTCCTATCTCAACCAGACAAAGCGTTTCCATGAAAATGTTTGTTCCATAGTAATAAAACCTCTGTATTATGTTATTAGAAAAAAAGTCGGCCCAACAAGCGCACCACTAACCAAGCCAAGATGAGAATAAACGCACCAGCAAGGATAAATTTAGCCAATGTAAATAGCACCAAAATCATCACAGCACCTACGACGGCTATACCCGCTTTCCACTTCCAATCGAGAGCATTCCATAGGAATACTTTTTAAGTTGGGAATGGTCTGGAATGTCTGTTGCTCCTGTTGAGAAGATTGATGATGAGGAGCCTCATATGTCGCCCCTCTTCATCGATAGTAGTACCTTCAAATTCACGTAATTCTTCTTCAGAAAGAACTCGAGTTCCTTCTTCATACTGTTGTTCTTGATTCATGGCAACTCCTATAGAGCTTGTAAATGTTTCTCCAATAATTCGTTAACGACACCGGGGTTTGCTTTTACCCTTTCGAGGCACGCATTACTTGTCCCACCAAGAATCCGATGGCTTTACCTTTACCCGCTTTGAAATCTTCTACAGATTTTGGATTATCTGCGATTACTTGTTTAACGATTTCTTCGATAGCTCCTGTATCGGTAATTTGCACTAAGCCTTCTTCTTCTACGATTTTATCTGGATTTTTACCAGTTTCAAACATTTTCACAATGACTTGTTTCGCAATTTTACCAGAAATAGTGCCTTTGTTGATTAACCCAATCATAGCGACGCAATTGTTCTGGTTTCACATTACTATCACCATAGGAAATGCCCAGCATCGTTCACAGGTTTTGCCAAATCACCAATGATCCAGTTAGACGCAGTTTTTGCATCGGCTCCAGCCTGCCACGACGGCATCAAAATAATCTGCTGTAGACCGTTGACTTGTCAATGTGCGAGCATCTTCACTGGACAATCCATAGGATTCCATAAAAGCGTTCTTGTTTTCGCTTCTGGTAATTCTGGCAAGGATTTTCGAATCTCGTCACATAGTTAGGGTCTACCACGATAGGCACCAAGTCTGGTTCTGGGAAGAAACGGTAGTCGTTTTCTTTTCTCTTTTCTTACGCATGGAAAGAGTAATGCCTTTGCTGTCATCCCAAGTGCGAGTTTTCTGGACGATCGTTTCTCCATCTTCCAAAGCTTCCGCTTGACGAAGTGCTTCGTATTCGATACCTTTTTGAATCCCTGTTAAAGAGTTCATATTTTGATTTCAGTTTTTCGTGCCCTAATTTCGTTTTCCCCTACAGGGCGGATGGAAATATTTCGCATCACAACGCAAAGCTACCTTCTTCCATACGACCGTCAGAAACACCCTAAGTATTGTACAATGGCACGAATTTTATCCACATATTGGCGCGCTTCTTCACCAGAACGAAGATCTGGTTCCGATACGATTTCCAACAATGGCACACCGGTACGGTTGTAGTCTACATTGGAGCTATCTGAGCTAGAAATGGTAGCACCACTATGCACTAATTTACCCGCATCTTCTTCCATATGAATACGGTTAATGCGAATGCGACGAGTTTCCCCATTCACTTCTACATCAAGATGACCATTCACGCAGATAGGCAAATCGAATTGTGAAGTCTGCCAGTTTTTAGGCAAATCTGGATAATAATAGTTTTTGCGGTCAAACTTATTGAATAGTACAATTTCGCAATTCAAAGCTAAACCGACTTTAATAGCATATTCCAATACTTTTTGGTTGAACACAGGCATCGTTCCTGGCAAGCCTAAGCAAGTAGGACATACATGTGTGTTGTGGTCGCCCCCGAAGGCCGTTGTACAGGAGCAGAATATTTTTGAATTTGTTTTCAGTTCAGTATGAACTTCAAGGCCTACGACTGTTTCATATTTCATAGTTTCAATTCTCCCATAGTTGGCAATTTCGTAAATTCAGGACATTCTTGTTCAAAGCTATACGCCGCTTGTAACAATGTACTTTCACCCATAGCAGGCGCCAATAATTGCATACCGATTGGCATACCATTAGAACCAAACCAGCAGGAATGCTGATGCCGATACCGCTAAGTTAACCGGTACCGTACATACGTCTTCTAAGTACATCGTCAATGGATCATCGATTTTTTCACCAAATTTGAAAGCTGTATTCGGCGCTGTTGGTGTCAACAATACATCGCATTCTTGGAAAGCTGCATCAAACTCATTTTTAATTAAACGACGAGCTTTTAAGGCTTTCAAATAGTATGCATCATAATATCAGAGCTCAATACATACGTACCCAACAAGATACGGCGCTGTACTTCTTCACCAAAGCCTGCGGTACGAGTTTTAGTGGACATTTCTACTAAATTGTCAGCTGGTACACGAAGGCCATAGCTAACTCCATCGTAACGCGCTAGGTTAGAACTAGCCTCTGCTAAAGCGATGATATAGTACGCAGATAATGCATATTTTTGTAGTTGGCAAGGAAATATCTACGATAGTAGCACCCATTGCGCGATAGGTTTCAATGGCTTTTTCCAAAAGCTGCGCACTTCTGGATGTAAGCCGTCACCAAAATATTCTTTTGGCACGCCGATGCGCAAGCCTTTTACATCTTTCACAAGAGCTTTTAGTATAATCTACACGGTCCCTCGGAATGGATGTAGAATCATGGAAATCATGACCAGTAATGGCATTCAACGATGGGTCGCATCACGTACATCTCGTGTGACAGGGTCCGATTTGGTCCAACGAAGATGCATAGGCAATCAAGCCATAGCGAGATACATTACCATAGGTCGGTTTCAAGCCTACTACACCACAGTAGGATGCTTTGGTTGACGGATAGATCCACCCGTATCGGAGCCCAAGGCCCAAATAGCGCTACCGCTCGGCAACAGTCTCTGCTACCACCGGAAGAACCGCCCGGTACGTAATCTGGATTCCAAGGATTTGTCGTTTTACCTAAAGGCAGAGTTCTCTGTGGAACTACCCATACAAATTCGTCCATATTTAATTTACCCTAAGATGACTGCATCTTGAGATTGTAATTTTTTTCGATAACAGTGGCATTGTACGGTGGTACAAAGTTTTTCCAACATATGGGATCCACAAGTAGTCGCCACACCTTTTGTACAAATATTATCTTTAATCGCCCCAGGAATCCCTGCTAATGGAGAAATAGCTTCTCCCTTTGCGATTTTTGCATCCACAGCCTCAGCTTGTGCTAATGCCGCTTCGTGAGAGTCAGACAAGTACGCATGTACTGTTGGCTCTACATTATCTTTATGTGCCAATACAGCTTTTGTAAGCTCTAGGGCAGAAATTTCTTTAGTTACTAATTTTTGATGTAATTCAAAAAGAGTCATGTATCTTCTCCTAGTTCTGTACAACACGAGGTACTCTGAAATACCCATTCTCTTCTTCTGGTGCATTTTGTAACGCCGCTTCACGTGGCAATGATGGTTTCATCTCATCTGGACGATACACATTTTGTAATGGCACCGCATGAGCCATTGGCTCCACATCTGTTAAATCTAATTCTTCTAATTCCTCAACATAAGTAAGGATATTACTTAGGGCCTTTTCTGCGACCTCTAAATCTTTAATTTCTAATCGGGATAATAAGGCAATATTCTTAATTTCCTCTTGACTAATTTTCATAGACACACATCCTTTCAATTTATATATTATACCATATTTTCATGGTGAAAGTACTTATTCATAATGTAAGGCATCAATAGGATTTAATTTAGGCTGCTTTTGCTAGCTGGATACAAGCCGAAACCCAAACCTATAACCATGGATACTCCAAGGACAATAGAATTGGTCCCGCTGTGACCACGGTTTTCAATCCTGATGCAAGGGCTATCAATTGCGATGCTCCAATGCCCACTACGATGCCGATGGCGCCACCTACTAAGGAGATGACCACCGCTTCAATCAAAAATTGCATAATGATGGTCCGATAGGTAGCCCCCAAAGGCTTTTGCGGACACCGATTTCGCGAGTTCGCTCCGTCACCGACACCAACATGATATTCATAATACCAATGCCACCGACTAGCAAAGAGATAGCCGCTACTGCCCTAAAAAGAGTGTCATATTTCTAGTACTTTCTTCCACACTTTTCATTATGGATGCCATATTGTTCACATTGAAATCATCTAATTCTGGATTTTTAATGCCGTGGCGAACACGAATGATATTTTCCACATCTGCTTGTACGCGCTCTAAATTTTGACCCTCTTTTAGCTTTAACTAAAATAGTGCGCAAATAATCTACGCCCATCACACGTTCCATCATCGTTGTATAAGGCACAACAATCATATCATCTTGATCATTACCAAAGGAACCAGACCCTTTTTCTTCGAGGACCCCTGATAATTTTTAAAAGGATTGTTATGAATGCGGATATCTTTGCCGATAGGATCCTCATCACTAAATAAGTTTTTCGCCACCGTAGCGCCAATGACTGCTACCCGTTCTCGTCGCTCCACTTGAACATCTGTAATAAACCGCCCCTCTTTCAAGGTCCAGTTGTTAACATATTGTAAGTTAGCATTCGCTCCATTTACCGTGGTGGTCCAGTTTTTATTCATATACACTACTAAGTAGGTATTCGCTGCAATGGGCGAGGCAGAATCTACCGTATCCATCTTGGAAATAGCTTCATAGTCGCTCAGTTTCAAAGTTTTGTTAGCCCTGCTACAGGTCGCATCCCCGGTGTGCGAGGAGGCCCTGGATAGACCATTAATAAATTACTGCCCAAACTAGAAATCGATTCTGTAATTTGTTGGCGTACTCCATATCCTATCGATACAAGGGCAATCACCGCTGCCACCCCAATGATAATGCCTAACATGGTCAGCAAGGACCGCATCTTGTTCGCAATCAGTGAGGACCAAGCCATAAGAAATCCTTCTTTATACATGGGGCTCACCTCCTTGCAACCCTTTCATGTGAAAGTTCTGTCTATCTTCACGATGAGTCCATCTCGGAGGACTACATTGCGCCCCGCATATTCCGCAATATCAGGTTCGTGGGTAACGAGTATAATCGTTCGTCCCCTGTTCATACAATTCTGTAAAAATATGCATTACATCGAGGCTAGCTTTCGAATCCAAATTGCCTGTAGGCTCATCGGCCATAATAATCGCCGGATCATTGGCTAAGGCACGAGCGATGGCAACACGTTGCCGTTGTCCGCCAGATAACTCTGCTGGCATATGATCTAAACGGGTCCCCAAACCCTAACTCTGTTAAGAGCTGACTAGCTCGTTCTTTTCGCTCCTGTTTCGACACCCCTGCATAGACCATAGGCAACGCCACATTATCTAAGGCTGTCAACTTAGGCAGTAGATTAAAACTTTTGGAACACGAAACCGATGCGCTTTATTCCGCACATAAGCCAATTCATCATCACTTAAATGGGCTACTTCCTGACCATCTAGGCGATAGGAGCCTTCCGTAGGTCGATCTAAACAGCCTAAAATATTCATAAACGTAGACTTACCCGACCCTGAGGGCCCATGATGGAGGTAAATTCCCCTTCGTAGATAGATAGGTCAATACCATGCAACACTGGGACTGTCAGCTTTCCATTCACATATGTTTTTTTGATGCCCTCTAAGGTAATCACCGCTTGTTTAGGCATACTCATTAGAATGGCCCCCTCTGTTGTTGTTTTTTCGTCTCGCCCACATCACCGCTGATAACAATTTCATCACCTTCTGCGAGGCCAGACACAATCTCGATAGCGGACTCTCCTGTCATACCAGTTTTTCACGCTGGTACGAACCGGCTTTGCCATCCTTGATGACATAGACAAACTCGCCTACTTTTATCAGAGCGAACCGCTGCCAATGGCACTAACAATACATTTTGTTTTTCTTCCCCATGAATGGTGGCACGGGCCGTCATACTTGGGAAGAAATTGTTTACATCCTCCGCTGGAATCGCCACGCGCACTGTATAATAGACCACAGAAGAACTAGTCGTTCCCATAGTGCCTTTTGTGCCAAGGGAAATATTTTTTACCGTCCCTGTGAACGTCTTGCCAGGGTGCGCATCAACAGTGAAATCAACCTTTGCCCCTTCTTTTACATTGCCGATATCTGTTTCATCCACAGTCAAGTAAATTTCTAAATCAGATAAATCAGCAATCGTGGCGATAATCATTTGTGTAGAAATACCAGTGGCAATCGTTTGGCCTGCTTTCAAAGGTTCCCCAATAATCGTTCCATCCATAGGCGCCGTAATCGTACTATCTGTTAAATTCGCCACCACTTGGTCATAACTTGCTTTTTGCCTTTTTCGTAGGCGACCAACGCATTATCATACGTTTGTTGTGACACCGCACCTTGAGCCACTAACGTGCGATACCGATCTAAATCGGTAGATGTTTGATTGAGTGTAGCTCGAGCATTGTCTACAGAGGCTTGCAATTGACGTGAATCGATAGTGGCAATCACCTGACCAGCTGATGACACGTTGATTCGCTTTTACCAACACAGATTCCAATTTACCTGGAATATTTTGTAGATACATCCACATAACGGACTGGATTGATCGTTCCCGTAGAGCTGATAGTAGAGGAAATATTCCCCTTTGTTACAGTCCCTGTTGTATACTTAGGCGTTGTTTTTCGTCACCTTTTTCCAAACCACATCCAGCCACCTAAGGCCACGAGTACTACGGCTACTAGAATAGCCCAGAATTTTTGTTTCCACATAGTGTCTCCTTTTTATAGTCCATACCATCTATCACATAGAATCTATGACATACTACATACTAATCGTGCTTTCAATAAAAGAAAAAGAAAAACCTCTATCAGTTTTCTTTTTCCTCACGCATCTCTTTCAATTTATTGTCCTAATATACGAATTAATTGATATAATGACGTATCCAACGGAAAGGCTGATACCTCGGCTGTTTCATAAGCAATCGGACTAATTTGATGGCAATGCACCCCAATTAAATGGTGTTTGCATCCGTCTAACATAGCCTTCACAGCAGCCTCACCTAAACGAGTCGCCATCAATGCATCATAGGCGGATGGAGATCCACCCCGTTGTAAAGTACCCCATCACTGTCACAGATGGAGAGTACGTCGTATGCTCCTTTAATGTACTGCGCCACTTCATAGGCACTATAGGCCCCTTCCGCAACAATAATAATGCTGTTTTTCTTTCCATTTTTCGTAGTATTTTCTAAGGACTGTTTTACTTCCTCTAATGTCATAGGCACTTCAGGAGTCAAGACCACCTCTGCACCGCAAGCTACACCCGCATAGACAGCAATATGTCCCGCATGGCGCCCCATCACTTCAACAATGGCTACACGATCGTGGGCCGTGGATGTATCACGAATTTTGCTAACACCGTCAATAATGGTATTTAGCGCCGTATCGAAACCAATGGTATAATCCGTCCCATTCATATCTTTGTCGATAGTCCCGGGAATCGTCACTGTCGGCAAACCTAGGTCAGACAGTACTCTAGCTCCACACATAGAACCATCGCCACCGACTACAACCAATCCATCGATACCGTGACGAAGTAGATTGTCATACCCCACTTGTTGCTGTGCAGGCTCTTTAAATTCAGGGCATCGAGATGTCTTTAATATGGTGCCCCCTTTGTTGACAATATTTCCAACACTGCGTCTCGTCAAAGGCACAAAGTCCCCTTCAAAACGCTCCAAAAAGCCTCGTTGTATTCCTACTACATCGAGGGCCTTCATATATCGCACTTCTTGTCACAGAACGAATAACTGCATTCATTCCTGGTGCATCTCCACCACTTGTTAATATACCGATTCGTTTCATATCATTCACCTTGGTGTACTTTTCGCCGTTTAAAATATATCCCTTTTGATCGAATGGATTCGTCGATGCTGCTCACTAGCTCATCTGTATGACTATGAGTTGTATCTAATACGTGGTCGCATTTACGATACAGTGGCCTCCATCTGCGCATCATCCATGCCACATAACCAGATACATCATCATAATTCATGGTTGGTCGCTTTCCCCACCCACCGATTCACACGATGTACAATTCGATAGTGGCGACGCGAATGCCAACGATGAAAGAATATTTCTGCATATATCTGAGTGTGCGCATTTCACGGGAAAAATTTCCCACAGAAATGACCGCTTCATGGTACATAGCCACCTTTTTTTATAATTTCAAATTCAGCACGTCGAAATGCTTTTTCACCTATAGTCTTAAAAATCTCAGCAATAGACATATTAAATCGTTTTTCTAACATCCGATCCGTATCTACAAACTGCCAGCCCCTTGGCATCGGCTAAGTTTCGACCTAAGTGACTTTTTCCACTCCCCATGGATCCAATGAGGATAATATTTCGCTTGATAGTCGTTTTCATTGTATGTTCTGTCTCGTCTTCTAATGATTAGTAATTGTTACTTTATTTTTACTATATATGACTATACTTTGACAAACATAAGCGACTATTTTTTTAGCATTTTCAGAAATCTTACATTGAAAATGAGTGACACCTTGGGAATGTATAATTTTTTCTATTTCAAATCGGATGGTAGGGTGTTTGTTCTGGGTGCTTGCCATCCATTGCAACATATCGATCGTAGTACCTTGTAATACGATATCAATACTTGTATCTTCCTTGTGGGTGCTTACGATGCTGAGCGGTGTATCAGCAATAGATCCTACCACCACATGATACATCCCCTCCATATCTAACACTTCCTCATCCAGTCCTTTCACAAACTGAAAGTTTCCACTCTGCAAAAATGCATGTTCCCCTTCTTGCAACACAGTTTCTTCTTCTATATCTGCCTCAATTCGTTTGATTTCCCTTGATAATAATAGGCACTTCCTAAAGAAAGACAGATCACAAGTAGATAGGTGCTAAGGCGGCGAGTAGACTTCTTTTTGGCACTGGCAGCGCCTTCCACAGTGCCTGTAATGCGAGCCCGATACATTGCAGTTCCCGGTTCTTTTTCCACCACTTCATCATAATGACGCTGTCCCCCTAATTTCGTTAAAGCCCCGCTAAATTGATGCAATTCATTTTCATTGCTCCCCCGTGCCTCAATATACCATTGATCCATGGTGGACCACTCAATAAGTTGCACATGAAATCGATTGGTCGCATCCAAAAGATAAATACAATCTCGGACACTCCCAAATGTGTGTGTTTTGTTTGTATCCTTATGTGTTATATACCCTTTATACATCTGATGGGCTTCGGTAGCATCTACGTGGTGAGATTGCACTTCCATTTGTTTTGCCACCACATCTTGATACGCCATATACATATAGGTACTGACAGCAACGGCTCCCACTAAACTAAGGAGGGCTCCTGCTAGGAGTCCCCACCAGATTTTCCTGTACCGTATATACCAACAGGTCCACTGTATATCTGGTTCTATGAAGTTAACACTCGTATCTGTCCACATAAGCCAACAACCGTCTTCCTAATCCCATGGCCATTTCATGAACTATATTGGTAGGGTCATAGTCCTGACCTTGGTCGACTAGATGTACATTAATTTGCTCTAACACACCATATTCTTGTAAAACACTTTCATAGGTTTCCTCACCTTCTGCGCCTAGTCCTACAATAGCAGCTCCCTTCGGATGTACCACCCCAAAGGCTTCTCCCTCTTGTAGTACTGTATGACATGCCTCTAATACTGCTTCCGGATCAGCTGTTACCAATCGGTGGGCAGGCAAAATGTTCTAGACCACAAGGACACACGGATTCCTTTCTTCTCGCCTACTACAAATAGCATGGACTCTTCTTTGCCTCGGCTATGTACCAAGGGGTTTGTCCAATAGTCAATGAGATGAATATCTCCATTTCCACTTTGGATCCCTCGTGCCATAGCTCTCACCTTTTTGCGTTCTAAGGCAACAATGAGCATGAGCATATTGTTGCCATGCGGTCTTGATGCAAAATCAACGGCCATTTCCACCTCGCCGTCTTCAAACTGCCGATGCCCTTCTTGTCGGGAAAACAAATATTGATCCAGTTTATCCATTCTAGGTGTTTCTAGACATACCGCTCGTAAAGGTCCTTCCTGTACGCAAGCGACAGGGATAGTTTCATCTCCGTAAAGGCCGAAAAAAATTCCTCCACATCTTCTAGTATCGTACCCCGTCTAGGGTTTAGATACTACATTTTCAATGATCATCGTTCCTTCTAGCATATAACAAATGATGCCCACAATTTCCTTATACCCCATGGCTATGGACATGACTCGCTTCTTTTCCATAGATTCCCTCCTATTAATTGATCTTGAGTATTTCTATACGTTCTACTGTTGCATCTTTATAGATAGGTTTAATATACACATCTTTTTTTACATTGCTTTCCGATTCCACATGTATGCACATAACGCGCAAACAATATCGATCCTCTCGTTCCTTATAATAGATGGCCTCAATTCGTTCCCCATCCTCTTCTTCTAATACATACACTGGCGAACCGCCACCGGTAATTTCATGTTGGCGCTCTTGAAAGTACTCGCTTTGAGTCCCCTAACACAATGCCCCGTTCTATACCATATTGACAGCGCACCAACCGGTATTCATCTACCATACTTTGATAACTAATGCCCATCGTACTCTGCCAAGCTGCCCACATGCCCACCGTAGCCATTCCTAGGAAGAGCATCATATATGATATAAAACCACCTTGTTTTTTCCGTGATACCAACCATGCTTTCATAGTTACTTCTCTTTCTCCTGCATCCCCTTCACATAGGTTGCATAGGGCAATATGCCAGTATGTACCGTGTAGGTATGATGACCACCTTCCATCAATCGAAGTGATTCACGTTCCCAATAGGGTTTTAATTCAGAATACCAATGAAGTTCGATAAGTCCATTATTATGCGCTTCAAACATGGTATTCCCAGTAGGGTATACCCGAATCTTACCGATGTGAGGGCTAATCTCTTTTTCTGTAATCTCCTGTTGCTGTCCATCTGAAAGCATGGTAACCAACGCATTTTGATACAAACTTAAGCGCCACTGCGATGGCCCTATGAGCACCATACCATCCACACCTACCTGCGGTTCTACTTCACTGTATTTCAACCGATTCATCACTTGAATGCGACTAAACCTAGCATCGAGTAGTAGTTCATGACGGTGATGCAGCATATGAATCCACTTGACACTATGAGCGGTCAACAGAAAAATCCCGTCAATATGATGACCAATAATATGCTTCCCACTAAGGCTTCCACCAATATAAATCCAGCTTGGTCCTTGTATCGTATTCTTCTTTTCCATAGGTTATTTTTTCTTATTCCACCTGAGATCCACATACTAGTACTCTTGCCTCTTCATAAATGCCTTGTATCACTCCATAGATGTCTTACATATCTTTAATTTCTTTCTAAGATTGCTAGTGAGATTACCTACTATGGATATGCTGGCTCTAACAAATACGTTCTAAACCGATGCACTTCTTCTCCATGACGATAGGCAATGACCCTGCAATTCATATAGACCATCTTCTCTTCTAGTTATCTCTCTGTGAAAACTAGTTTCCCCAACATCTGGTAATACTTCATCTCCCAACGTTCTATGATGCATCCAATCTGCTTTTCCCTCTTCCATATATAAAATCATAGTTTGCAATGTCTGTTCTTCCCGTAACATAGTGCCATATTGCTTGACACTGCTCATGATCATGACATATAAAAGAGAGCAAAACAGAGTCATCACCAATAGGGACGCTAACACATCAAGATAGAGAAATCCCGATTCTCCTTGTTCTTTCAAAATTTTGATTCCTCCCAACGTATGCGACCCGATTGCCTAGCAAAAATAAAGGTTCGTTTATAGCGAATCACATCATCTACTAATGTTAGGGTATAGATGCGTCCCACCCCTTTTCACCTTATGAAACCAGATAATAGGATGTCCCCCTGTATATTCTATATGCATAGACTTTGGCAACTGACGATAGGCCAATGTATTGTGGCTATCAATATATCCATAGCTGTTTCGTTCCAATACAATCCGATTGCCACCGCCATCTACCTGCAATTTTCCATACAGGATAGCCATCTGCATCCGCTTCATATGCGCAAATAGTAAACGTCCTTCTCGGTCAAATGCATAGTATTCCTTCCGTTCCTGTGTATTTAACAGTAATACCATACCAATGATTAAAGAGCAGATACTGACATACAATAGCACTTCTACTAGCAAGGATCCTTCGTCGGCTTTCATATTCACCATCCTCATAGATACCTCGCAAGAGGATAGATGAGAAGTACCATTGTGGCCACGCTTACAGAAGGACCAAAGGGAATATAGGAATGGGCAGGGTCGGTATAGCGATGTATACAACTGTAGACGATGCCAACCATAGAAGAAAGCCCACAAAGAAGTAGACATTCTAGGGGAGACAGCCAAATGCTAATGGCCATTAACCATTTAATATCCCCTAGTCCGACGCCACCACGGCTCATGTATCGTAAAGACCACCACAATCCACCCATACAGAGGGCATTCCTCAGCACGCTCAAATCGATACTATGGCTCATCCATTGGTAAAGACAACCACATATACAAATTATTACCGCTCCTTCATCAGGAAGAATATAATACAGCTTATCGATGGTAGATCCCCAAAAGAGTGTAATCTCCGACATATGAAGTAGTCCCAATTGATAGATATTGCCAATCCAACCCATTTTGGTATGCATATTGTAACCCTACTGTTCCTATGATATGAGGAACTATGGTCCACAGTAGCCACGGTGTGTGCGCTTTCATATATGACCAAGACACGATGAGATAGAGGCTTGCCACACCGAAGATACAAGCCATACCTCCTACCACATATTCCATCATTCCCTCTTCCTTCTAGTACCTATTCAGCATCCGTCGCAGTGACTGCAATATGTTTCCCTTTGCCACCTTCATTTTTGGTACACTAGTTACCGTGTATTCGCCACCTTTAGGTGTTTTCACATGTTCTGTCAAATATCCTTCTTTGTACAATGTATCTACCGTCGGTACTGTGTCAGTAGATTGTTCCATCATATACAATTGTGCCGCATTAGAAATTGTAGTCACATCGGATTTAATTTTTGCTTCCTTCGCTTTTATTGGATGCATTTAAAAAAATTGAGGCATTGCCAAAGATGCTAAAAATCGCAATAATAGCGACAACTACCATTAATTCCACTAAGGTAAAATCCTTCTTGTTGTTTACGTTGAGACAAACGCTGACGAATTGCTTCCATCATACCTCCCTATTGTATGGCTGAAATAGAATTAAACATCAGCAAAGATAACTGCTACCACAAGTATAGCGATGATGAGGCCCATCATGCTTAACATAATCGGTTCTAGTAATTGTTCTCCTTTTTTCATAGTCCGGTCTAATATTCCTCGGTAATAGATGTATCCTTGTTGTAACATACTTTCTAGATCCCCTGTTTCTTCCCCGATCCGCAGTAAATCATGTAAGAAAGAGGTCCCTAATTGCATGGTTTCCAAGGATTCTGTCAATCGATGACCCTGTGAAATATACTGTTTTACATCTTGCTGTAATTGAGTGGCCCATAGATTTCCCCACAGTGACTCCGTCATAGCCAACATTTGCAACAGAGGAATCCCACTTTGTAAAAGCAACTTCCAAATCTGACACATGCGTACCATCGTGTAGGATATAAGCCACTCCCTAGATTGCATACACACCCAAATCCTGCGATGCACAGACAATTTGATCGCCTCTTGTTGATATACCTTCCACAGCAACACAAGTACAACTAGGAACAATGATACTACATATAATCCGTACTGTTGCAACCAGGTACCACCTGCAAACAAAGCTGCCGTAAAAGGGGGTAACTCAATTTGCATCGTGTCGAATACAGCTTTAAACTGTGGCAAAATGAATCCTACCGCCACCGTAATAAAGACTCCCATCAAGACTCAGTAAAAAGATGGATAGGTCAAAGCCGAAAATCCACTGTTGTCGCAATTTCCGTTCTTCTTCATACAAACCTTGAATCATTGCCAATGCTTCCACTCAGGTCCCTGAGGCTTCGCCAGCCTCTAATATAGTGGCAGCAATGGTAGGACAACCATACTTAGCCACACTTTTTTGACAGTGCCATTCCTCTGCCCACATCTTCCCGAATATCCCTGTAGGGAATCTTCGTCCCCTTCATAGTCACCATCATATCCAAGGCTTTGCGCAAGAAATCCCAGACCCTAAGAGCATGTGCAAGCGATAGGCAAACTGAATGATAGGGCGATGCCCCCAATCGGAGCTTTTCTGTTTTTGTTTCTATTAACTCTATGCGTATCGGTTTTAATCCCTTGGTAGTCTAGTTTTGCCTGCACTTCCTCTTCAGAATCGCCCCAGAGAGTCCCCTTTGCTCGCTCCGTATCTTTCGAAAATCCTTCATACCTATACCAACTCATTTGCACGCTCCTAATTTGTTTGCAATACCGCATCCAATACTGGTGATGCTCCATAGGTGGCTCGTAAATCTGCCACTGCCATTTCCAAGGTCTTCATAGGTCGTTGCGTTTCCTGTAGGATACGATTTGGGGTTCTTTCCGTCAGGAATCAAGTTTGCTACAGCGGTGTATTAATCAAAAATATCTCGCACAGGAATAAACTGTTCTCCTAAGACCACTAATCGTTGGCATATCACGGCGCGCAACACCTGCGATAGCTGGGTGCGCACTTCCTCTTGCTGATGGGCTGGAAACATGGATATCATCCGATTAATCGACATGGTCGCCCGTTGTGTAGTGTAATGTGGCAAATACTAAATGGCCTGTCTCCGTCGCATGCAAGGTCGCTTCTAGCGTATCTTTATCACGCACTTCACCGATCAAAAATCACATCTGGGTCCTCTCGCAATGCATCTCGAATACCGTCCGCCATATGATGAAAGTGCGTGTGCAACTCCTGTTGATGAATCAAAGATTCTTGATGTTCCAACACATACTCGATGGGGTCTTCCAAGGTAATAATATGCCTTTTGCATAGTTTCGTTAATATACATCAAACACGATGTCAATGTGTAAGATTTACCAGAACCAGTAGCGCCAGCGATAATGACGAGGCCTTCTTTGAAAGTAGAAATATTCCGCAATAATTTTCCCTCTTCTGATGTATCAAGACCCTCCCTGTAGGTGGGTAGAGTATCCGCAATGTTCCACCCCATCCACAGCGCCACCGAAATAGATGAACCCGAATCCGCAACCCTTCATAGGTCATAGCTCCATCATAGGACATGCTCTCTTTCGTCTCTAGCGTGGTATGTTCCTGTATAAATTGAAGTATGTCATCCTCTGTGACCACATAGTCTGTACTCACCATGTCCATCCCTATCCGCCAAAAAGATGGCTCCCTGCTGTATATGAATATCTGTGGCTCCCGCCTGTATAGCGGACCCAATGATGTCGCTCCAATTCACAATAATACCCCCACTCGTCGCACTTCCTCTTCCGTGGTAATCCCCAAGTCCACCGATCGCTGGGCAGACTCTTGCAAAGAGCATAGTAAATGCGTGTCTAGCGCATCCCCATCGACAACCTTCTCTCGGTATAGACAAGACCTCAAAAATACCAGACCGTCCTTTCATTTCCCCCTCTACACATCGCCGCACTAACCGCTGAGAAATCACACCTATCACCGTAGCTTGAACCAAGTACTTTTCCACACCCATATCCACTAAGCGTTCCACCACACCAGTGGCATGATTCGTATGGATCGTAGACAGCACTCTATGTCCTGTTAGTGCCGCCTGTACCGCTAGCTCTGCCGTTTCTTGATCGCGAATCTCTCCTACCACAATCGTGTCTGGATCATGCTCGTAATATGGCGCGTAACCCACGACTGAAAGTCATCCCAATAGATGGATTCACACCAATTTGAACGGCCTTTTCCACAATCCGTTCCACTGGGTGTTCCAAGGTAATAATCTGCTCTTCCTCACCGTTTAATAATTGCAGCAATGCATATAAGGTAGAACTTTTACCAGACCCTGTTGGGCCACAAACAAGTAATAAACCATGTGGTCTTTCTAATATTTGTTGTACCGCATGGCTCATGTCCAAGGGCATGCCCAATTCTTCTAATGAAAGAATCCAGCATCGTGCCAAAATAGGCGACACACTAAAGCTTTCCCCATAGACAGAAGGCAAGGAAGACATCCGTATCGTTCCTGAATGGTTCTCATGGGCCCATACATAACGCCCATCTTGGGGCAAACCTTTTTTTCACTAATATCCATGGAACCTAATACTTTTTAAACGATTCATCACTAACTCGCCGTCTGTTTTAGGAATGGTCGTCATCGTTTGCAATCGTCCATCGAGACGGAACCGAACCAATACACCCTCTTCTACTGTATCGAAATGCATATCACTGGCACCTCTTTCATAGGCTCTGTTGAAAGAAAGAATCTAATTCTAATTCCACATGGTACATGTCATCACCTCCTTTACTTGCCTACACTGTATGTATTCTAGATTCCTTTGAAAAATTCCTCGAAAAACGCTCCTAACAGTCAACGTTCACTGTCAGTGCTACTTTTATAATCCATTCGGACACAAAAATAGCCCAAAGCAAAAGGAGTTATACCCTATATTTTGGTGTTTCCAAAAATAGGTTCTATACTATATTTCATATAAGCGACCTCACATATGATAAAGAATAAAAAGAGGAAAGTTGACCCTGTTAATCAACTTTCCTCTATCTTATTTGTGATTTTTGTAATAATGTCTTTTTAATCTCATCGTGAATAAATTGGGAATATTCTTTCACCCCTGTATCATTCGGATGAATCCCATCATCTCCTAGCCAATCTCGATGCTTAGCCGCTAGACTAGCCCAATCAATGATATGTAAATTTGGATACTCCCTGATCCAATTGTTTTAGGTATGCATTATTCCCTCAATCCATTGGATGCCGGTGCATAATTGTTGACCCAAAAATCTGACGATTAGGTCCCAAATAATTTAGTAACGCTTTTCGTCTCTCCTTCGTAGTAGCCCGTAATAGGGCCATTTGTGCCGAGTCCAATGAGAACTACATCGCCCAATTGTTGATTCGCCTCAAATTGTTTCGCAATCCCTAAGCCAGCACCTACATAGCGAGATACTTTCGCATCGATTTGGATGCCTGCAAAATCATGGCGCAGTGCATGAGCTGATCCGAGCATAACAGAATCACCAATGGCGGCCATGTGAATCATACCTTGTGGATCATCTACGGTGGAAATATCTATTTCCTTCGCATTTTCTGCAGCCTGTTCCTCTGCATTCTTCGTCAACCGCTGTTGTAACTCCGTCACATCTTGTTGCTTTTCCGTAGGCACCGTTGCCAGCGCATACACGCCTAGAACGATACAAAGAGCGCCAAAAACAGAAGTGACTTTCACAAAATAGGACTGTACTATTTCAACATAGGGCAGATAATCGTTTGTGCTGAATGCACCAATCTGTGACTGCTTCCGTCCAAATCGTGAGCAACACAATGACCGCCACCATCGTCATATAATAGGCAATGGGCGACCCGAACAGAGGGAGCAAGCCCTTTTGTTCAAATAGATAAATCACTGGATATTGCCATAAAAATAATCCATAACTGCGCTTGCCCAGCCATCGTAACAGAGGCATATCCACCAATTTTCCAAGCGGCGTATTCGGCCGTTCCACCAGCCACACCATAAGGCCAAATAATAAGGTGAAAGCTACCATTCCATAGGTGTATAGAAGTGGGCTTTGCCCATCCACGTAGAAGAAACTTGCCACCGTCATAATAACGCCTACCAAGAATACAACTGTGGTCAGTACCTTTTTGTTGTACCGTCGCCACATGGTATAGTTTTTGTTCACTTCGATGAAGACCTAAGTAAGCGCCTAATAGTAAGGCGAATATCCGTGTATCTGTGCCGTAGTAGAAGCGGGATACGTCCATTCCTTCCGTATAGAGTAGAGGCATAATCCCAGAGGTCGCCACCGTGATAAGCCCGATCCAAACAAGGCCTATTTTGTAAACCCCCAAGCCTGTTTCAGTCTATAATAGGTCCAAAATAGAATTGGCCATAGTACAATGTACTGCATTTCTACACCCATGAACCACATGTGGGTAAATGGCGACGTGTTGACCAAACGAGTAAAATAATCTGCATTTTGCCCGATTTGCCACCAGTTATTATAGCCCAGAACAATAGAAAGGACTTCTCCATGAATACCGGCTAACTTCTCTGGCAATGTCATATACCACACACCCAGTACAGTGGCAACCATCAAGATAAGCGGAATCATAATACGCTCCGCTCTTCGCGTGAAATAGCGTCCCTATCGTGTAGATTCCTAACTTCCACTGTTGGTTCGTAGTGAAAAGCCAATAAACTAGCCAGATAACAAGAGGGGAAAACCCCCATGAAGCCACCACTTGCTACATGGGGAAAATAAATGAAATATCGTGACGCCTATAATGGCAAGACCCTTTTAATCCATCAATACCTTTGACGAATTTCCCGGCTTAACTCCAATAATACGTTTTTTTACTGCGGAACCTGAAGATTGGTGAGGTTCTTCTAACTCTGGCGTCATGATATGTCTCCTTTACTGTGCAACACTGTTATATGGTAATACTAAGATTTGATACGTAATATACATTATAGCATAGAGAAGGGAGACTGCGTAGAGTGAAAGCAAAGAAATTATTGCCTTACATCTCCTCCACTCTAACATCCCTCACAGCATCCCCCTGGCTCCGTATCCACCGCCAGATGCCCGTACCATACACTTCTGCACGAATATGGTAGGTGCGTGTTTCTTCTTCATACCAAGTAATGGTCGCTGTTGGCAATCGATCAAGTATGGCGTCGATGTCGTGTCCCACATAGGTAAAGGTAACTCGTTGTAATCTACCGCCGTACATAAACTGTATACGTTTACGAAATTCCGCTTCTTGGTATCGTGATGTATAGGATGGCACTTGGTAGTGCTCCTCTTCTACGGTTAAATTATGGATACGATCAAGGCGATAAATAGTTGGCAAGTCCTGCAATTCTTTTGGAATTTTACACCGTTCTTCTTGGTCCATATAGGCAGTTAGATAGAAATAGTACTCTGAAAAACAGATACCTAAAGGCGACAATTTTTCGTGTCACCACTTCTTTGTTTCAGCTCTTCTCATAGGAAATTGTAATATACCGCTGTTCCTGTATGGCTCTCGACAAATCTTCTAATAAAGGCAACACATTTTTCTTGTGCCGTAATTCCACATAATGGTGCAATTCATTACGGATCAGATTTTCTACCAGTTTTACCTCTTCATGGGGCAAGAATGTTTTCAACAATTTATTCAATATGCGCCCCATATCGTCTCTGAGCAGGGAACGGCTATCTAGCATAATCTTAGCAATAGCCACTAGTTCGTTGATAGATAAACATGCCCTCATCGCCATGACTTAGGACATAGCCTTTTCGTTTTTGGTCGTACACGATGAGTTGCTCGTTCCCATAGAGGGTGCTTTCATCATGCAAGTACGCTCGTAAATCGTCGATATCTCGTTGCACGGATCGCTCATTAATCCGAAACTCTTCCGCCAGTTCTGGTTTACGTAATACTTCCCCTTGTAATAGACGACGTTGCATCGTTAAAAATTCGTTGCGTCTTGTCTATTTTTCTGCTTCATCTTATCGCTCCACTGTAGCAATAATTTTTACAATCCGACCGCAACCTGCTTCACGGGCTTTCACCTTGTTGGCTGCCTCACTACGGGAATGGGCGCTTTCATAGGCAGTATGTACTGTCGTGCTATTAGGATAGTGAAATTTGACCATGTATCGTTTCATCTCTTTTGTCCTTTCTCATATGAAAGTATTTACTCTAGAAATACCAATTAACTTTAATTATAAAAACTCTATCAACTAAGGCAATAGTTTTTTTGTGTATACACAAATGCCACCGTCTCACCATGAAGTTGTCATAGGCAAGATGGTGGCTTTCTCTGTCGGGATTACCTACTATAGGTTACGCTATAGATTATGCTACTTGTTCAATAAGAGACTGACATTTGGCATCAAACTAAGGCTTTCACAGCCGTCACGTACTCTTTCATCAGCAACTGCACCTGCTCTTTTTACATATAAGTTTAAATCGCTAAGTTCCACGGCACCGTGCTAGGTCCTTCGACAATTCCATCGAAGCCTCTCCCCATGTCGCCATAGATATAACAAGTATCAAAACCAAGTAAGGATAAAAACCCTTTATCGCGTATCATATCGTGTACTTCAATATAGTCGATATATCGTTCAGGCTTATGATAGTACCCTTTTTCAAAGTCTTGCACGATCGTGTTCACCCAATAGGCATTCGTATCCAAGCTATTCAACGAATCCAGCACTTCTTGCAGGGACGGTACTACAAAGCATTGTGCGAACTGACTATCCCATGAAATACTATCACCACAAGTAGCTACGATAGTGTCCTGTAATTCTTGTAAAATTTGACGAACCTGCTCGTTACATTGCTGGTAAATACCATCCGATTCTAAGGAAAGATAATTACGTACAGGGAACTTTGTTTCTCGTAGGATTTCTTGATATGCTTCTGTATCATCATCTTGTCCGAATGGGTCCGCTACATATTCCACTTCATAGGTCCAGTCATATCGTTTTAGCGTCCGCTCTACATAGGTAGCAATCATCTCTTTCACAGCTTCTTTTCGTTTGCTATACACTTTGTTTATGAAATATGTTAGACCCTGCTTTACGAGCCCCACTTTCAGTACTATGCTCATCCTCTCTAGATTCCAGTGCTGCAATCACATCTACGCCGAAAAAGTATAGTAAATCCTTATTTCCCGCATCAAATTGATAGCTTTCAAAACGGCTCACATCCTCTAGGAGTGCATTCATTTTTCTCCTTTTGCCTGTTCTACAGCAGACAACACTGTTTCTTTTTTGTTCCATACATCCTCCTTAAATGATTAACAATATTCTAACTAGATATCACATGTCTCTCTCTTCTATGTCCCCAAGTATTAGAACTATGTGCTCTATGCTATTAGTATGCCATATGAAAGTGACATATTTTTGTCATTGGCAATACTTTTTAAATAATATTTCTATTTTTCCAATTCTTTCTTCCACTGTGAAAGTCCCCAACCACTGACCCAGCTTGTAAGGACGATACTAACGTTGTTACAGATTCTTTTCACCATATCGCTTGTGATAACCAATGTTTTATCCGCTGCATGGTTAATATTGTTGCGAAGATGGCGAATGTAGTGAAATTCTACCAAGAATTGTAACGCTTCTAATTGCGGTAAATCTGTTTTTTTGCACTACCATAGGCTAACATAGCTTGGCAATCACGGATCAACTTGATGCGTTGTTTTTTTGGAACGTTTCCACAGCCACGGATTCTAAGGATTCCTCATGATCCTCCTCTTCAAAGCTAACAGATTGATGCAAATCAAATTGTTCTACCAAATCTGCTGTTGGTGCTTGCAAGAATTGACGGATGAAAGCGCCGTAATCCGATGCACTTTGTTGTAAGAATTGATAATATTTTTTATTGTAGCTCACACTCGTGCATTGGATTTCATAATATTTGCGTAAATACGTGTCAATCTCTGGAAATTGTGATTGGAAATACATGAGCATCTACCACCGACCGTACATTTTTGTTGTACATACAAATAGGCAGGATACAAGTCTAGGATAAATGGTACAATTTTATCTTTATTATAGGAGAAATTTCTCAAAGGCTTTTGTCACTTGTTTTTTTATTAGTAGCTCCACGCAACTCATCGCGGATGATCGCTAATTCTGCATCCCACTGTATCGCCCCTGCTGACGCTGACTGCTTTGTTACCCTGCATAATCACGGTACGTAATGACAAAACACTCTTTCCACGTGCGTCGCATCGATTCGATTTCCTTTTTAAATAGTATCTCCATATCCTTGCGGTCTGTATAGTAAACCCTTTATTGAACAAGATTGTTGGCACCCATTCTAGTACTTAACGTAACCGATTGTTGGTATAAACCACATTGCTAAGCACCATTGAATCATGGCTAATCTGCAATTCTTGGCTGTGAACCGATGCATCTAATAAGTCACCTAAACTTTCTTTTCAATGTTGGCAAGTACTGCAAGAAAAGCTGTATCTACTTCACTATCTGCCGTAATCATATCACAGTCTTTAATACCTTGACGAATCGCATGTACCGCAAAATCCATATCATCTCCCTTTGCATAAATGCGCTGCCTCAGCAAAGTCTCCACAAAGATCCCACCAAGTACTCAATATCCTGATGTACAGCATGGTCATTCGCCAATTGCACTAACATATCAGCTCGACCAAATCGTGCAAAGGCTTCTACCGCACAATGTACTGCGCCAGACAATGCGGAAATTGTGTCATCTTGCTCTGATGGTACTGCCACCTCTGTTTTAGCTATACCATCGTTCTGTGTTGACTCTCCTTGCGAAGATTCGCTAGATAGCTTTCCCCATAATCATTTACAACGGTTACTTCCGAACTAGTATCAGATATCTCTTGGGATATTGACTAGCCCAGTCATTGATGCTAACTGTAGCTTGTTCATACACACTCAGCATCCTTTCTCATGTTGACTAGGATATGGCATAGGTACTACTACCTTTGATGTGTCTTCTGATACATCAAACCACTGCGTTGTCTTGCTGTACGTGCTGATCCCTTTGTTGTTTTGCCGTAATCGATTCCATTAATACTTTCCAAAAAATTCATAATCATTCCTTTCCGTGGTCTTGTACCACTTGTAAAATACTAAGCATGGGTACAGTATACCCATCAAGAATGACATATTATGTCATTGGCAATAAGAAATTCAAAAATCTTTTGCTTCATTAGTATATAGAACGTACAATTTTTTGAAATTACAAAAGTCCCGATAGGTGCATACAAAATCGCCCTGTTGAGGACTGAAATGTGATGACAGTTAATGTAAACAAAAAGACGATAGCATTTCACTACTGTCTATATCAAAAATATAGCTATTTATTTTTGATAACTCTCGTTTAAATCATACTCATATTCTTGCAGAGTCTTTAATGATCTTATCAAAAGGTATTTTTCACCAAACAGCATTTTTCATACTATTATAATCTTCTGAAAAAATTGCTAATCCATCTTCAGTAGGGATTAACTTTAATTTGCCTTCTAGAAATTTCATCATATTTTTGCCCATTTACTTGCATAAAACTTTTTCTTAAATTCAATCACCGTTTTTTAGTAACTGAATATTTTCAAAACTTTTTCTTTAATATCTGTTAATAACATTTTATACACATCGTAAAAATGTCTAGAGTATCGTGTCGGGATAATTTCCATTAATACGATTTGCCTCTCTATGAAGAATTGTTAGTTTTTCAAAAAGTCCTTAAACTGTCTACAGCAATGACTTCTATATGTTCATTGAATACATCAGGATGCACATCTTCAATGTAGGTAGTAATTGTTCGATTATTTACTGAATTGGTTCTGCTAAGCACCCAATTTCTAATCGTATAACTTGTAATATGGAACTATCTGTATAACTTTTTAGGATAATCGAAGCAGATAGTCTGTCCCATCTACTTCATCAATATAAAAATGCCATGACTTATCTTTTTTTAGTATCTTATTAAAGTCCTTTTTGTAAAATAGGAAGTAATTCATCTTTAAGAAACATTTTTGTGTCATTATTTAATGCTTCATTAAACTTTATTTGTTTAGTATTACTTCTATCTTCATAAGGTTCTTGTGCTCCGTATCCTAGCACTTTCCAATCTAATGCAAGATCAATATCTTCGGAAAATCTTTTCGATTAGTTTATATACTTTTTGATAAACTTGTTCCGCCTTTAAAAACGATAGCATCTTTTATACTTAAATTCACTAAATAAATAGTTCAAAATCATACAAAACCCACAAATCTTTTTCTACAATAGCTTTTGGACATATTAAGTTTATCCGATGTGCTATCAATAACAAGTTCTAGCTCTTCATTTGAGATTTCTAACAATTTACTCATAATTAAGCTCCTGTATTCTTGTGAAAATTTCTTGCATCCAAAATGGAATCTTTAGAATATCTTTTTAAATCTTCTTTCACATGTTTAGCAAATTTGTGAAAGTTTTTGTATCTCATTATCTCCAATTTTTATCTTTTCCTAAGGCCTTTAAAGCTTGTATTAATATAGATAATTCTTTTGAGTAGGTTGTTATATGCCTATTGGTAGTGCGTTTTAAAAAACAATCTTTTTACCCCTATATAAATACTTCTATAAGCCCCATCGGAGATATAAATATACTCATTAGGAACCTGTGTAGACAGTCCCCGTATAGTTTAAAGCAGTTTCACCTGCAGGTGCTATGGTCCAAGAAAAATTTATCTGCTAATTTTTTTCAGCAACAACACTTGCATCTGGATATGTATATTCTTTTTAAAAACTTGACTATATTTCGGTTTTTGTATACAAACCATCTATAAGTCTTACTATTTTTATTTTTCTTCATGTAAACGGTATAATGCTGATTTAACTGTATTTTTGTACCGAGATGATAGAAATCATGAATGGAAAAAATTTTTCCCACGATTTTCTGTCATACTATCTTCTATTTGATTGGCTATAGTCATATTCTTTCACCTCCTTGCACCCAAAATTATATACTTTTGGGTGCAAAAAGTCAATAGATGATTTCATAATATATCTAACTTTACCTCTAACACATACACAAAAAGCAACAGAACTTTAACATCCTGTTGCTTCTATTACTTATTCTTTTGTTTTTGCGACTGGTATCGCCCATTCAGGGTTAGTTTCACTTCCCCCAGTTCTACCCCACGGGTATGTTGTGTATGGGACCATACTTTGTCGTGACGATTCAAATATCCCAAGAAGGTAACGGGTACCCAAGAATAGATGAATAATGGGTACAATAGATAATAGATCCAAACTTTTGGTGGCACTTTGATTTGTGCCAACACAATGAGTGGAAATAAATATTGTCCAATACCGATAATCTGCCATACTTGCACTGGCAAAATTTGGTAGATAATATTCGTATACAACGGCACGATTCCGTTGATATAGGTCATAATAATATAAAAAGGCGGACAGTAACAAGAAATAGGGTTGTGTAATCTGCACAATTCCATCTAGGATTGTCCATTTCCCTTTCTTAATACCTTGTACAAAAAGTTTCGGAATATACCGTTCTCCTGTATCAAAATGACCTTGGGCCCAACGTTTCCGTTGATTCCAGGACTGCATGAAAGTCAATGGTTTTTCATCATATACGATGGCATTGTGAGCCCATGTTGTTTTCACCCCATGGATCAACAATTTCAAAGAAAATTCCATATCTTCTGTCAAGCTATTACAAGACCAACCATAATCGCGGATGATATCTGTACGGATACACATACCTGTGCCACCCAAAGCTGTAGAAAGGCCAAGTTATATTTCGCCAAGTGCCACATATGATTCACCATCCAAAAGGCAATGGCAAAGGTGCCAGCTACCCATGTATCAGTTGGATTCTTCGCATTCAGGTAGCCCTTGAATCACGGGTTCCCCCTTTTTTTCCAAATGACGATTCATTTCATAGAGGAAATGAGGATGCACTAGATTATCTGCATCAAAAGATGACAAACGCATCATAGTGGCGTTCCATGGCGAATACTTTATCAAACATCCACCCCATGGCATAGCCTTTACCCACTTCTTCGGTATTAAAGCGCTCATACACTTCAGCTCCCGCTTCGCGAGCAATCTCAGCAGTATCATCTTTACAATTGTCGGCTACAACAAAAATATCATATAAATGGCGAGGATAATCAAGCACTTGCAGATTATTCACCAATTGACCTATCACGGCGCTTTCATTATGAGCACAGACGATAATGGCAAAAGAATGTTTCGGAGAACATTCCTTTTTGTCACTTTTATGCCACATACCGCAGACCATCAACACAAAGTAATACAAGGTATAAAATACGATGATGACTTGTATAGGAATCATAATTAGGTCAAACCAAACGTAATTCATCTTAGTTCCTTCCTATTTACGAATGTTGTTGATGATAGTATTGCTAATACCATATACTGCATACAACACAAAAATCAACACTGGCCAAGAACGATAATCCATCAATAGACAAAATACGCCACAACCTACTGTAATGCCAACAGCTATGGGTTGCATAGGATCGCTACCTTTTCCTTTAAAATCAGGATGATGTACATTGCTGACCATCAAATAGCCTACAAAGATCATGGCTAGCATCAATGCCACATCAGGAATGCGCACACCGCTTAATACATAAGTAGCTGCCATACAACCCTGCTGCAGGAATAGGCAATCCCTTGGAAATAGCCATGTACTTCTTCTGTCATAATGTTGAATCGTGCCAATCTGAAAGCCCCCTAATACGGAGAATACCAACAATGGCACATAGCCTAGCCAGCCGTAGTGATCCAAGCTCATCATGTACAACATGAACGCTGGAGATACTCCAAAACCAACCACATCTGCTAGAGAATCTAATTCACGACCAAAATCGCCAGATACGCCCAAGGCACGAGCAATGCGTACCATCTAAGCCATCCGCTAGCAAGGACAACAACACGCAAATCGCAAATGCCCCTGTAAAAGTTACCCATTGCCGATAAACTAATCCCCACTACACCGCAGGCTAAATTGGCTGCTGTACAAAGATTGGGAAATATAGACTTATTCATCTTTCACCCTCCCAATAATCGTCTCTCCACCCACTACATGTTGCCCTTTTGTAACGCAAATGTCTACGTCTAAAGGAACAAATAGTTCTGTGCAAGAGCCGAACTTAATCATACCATACAAGGTACCTTGTTCTAAGGTATCTCCTACATCTGTCCAAGAAACGATACGTCTAGCCAACAAGCCCAGCAATTTGTGTAACCACAATTTCCATCTTGTCATTTTTAATGCTAATCGTATGTCGTTCATTTTCGTAGCCCTACAGAATCTTTTATAGGCTGGTAAAAATTGACCTTCTGTATATTGGCGGAACGTAATTTCTCCCGCCATAGGTGCACGATTCACATGCACATCAAATACAGATAGGAAGATTGTTACTTTCTTACATTGTTGATGTAAACACGTGTCTTCAAAAACTTCCACCACTTCCATGACTTTCCCATCCGCTGGGGAAACCAGTACATGGTCATCGTGGGAATTTGGCGATTAGGATTCCGAAAGAAATACGTAAAGAATAATGCCAATATAAACGGTATAATTCCTAACCACCAAGACACGAAGTACCCCACAAAAGCAGCGATACCTAGGCATGCTCCTATTAAGGGATATCCATCTTTTACAATTAAACCCATACTTAACCTCTTCTATGCGCCCAAGAAGGCACATCATGCATCTCCAAAATAGATGCATGTATACACTTCCAACATTTTATTTATGCCGCCATACGGCCCATATAAATTTAGGCAATGCCAACATGCGAATGATACGCTTTGGTTGTAACAACAAAGCGATACAACCACTCTAAACGGTTTTCTCTGCATCCATAGTGGCGCTCGTTTTCAGCATGCCCGCCAGTCACATCAAAGGATCCCCCACTCCCCATGGCTACTACGCCTTGTAAATGGGATAATTTATCTTGAATCCAAAATTCTTGCTTAGGTACTCCAAAGGCAACAAAGACTAGTTGTGCGCCACTGCGGTCGATGTCCTCTATGATCTGCTTCTCTTCTTCTGGCGTAAAATACCCCGAATGATAGCCCACCACTGGTAACTCACCTAATTCGGCTGTAGCATTTTCGATAGCTGTCTTCACCACACCTTCGGCACCGCCCACACAATATACCTTGATATTGTGCATTTGTAGCTGCTTTCAATAGATGTTGTAATAAATCACATCCTGTGACACGTTCTGGGAAACTGTTTGCCCCTTGCTCAGCGACCCACAACACACCTGCCCCATCGGGCACGACAAGATCTGCTCTTTGCAAAAACCTCTAAACAATCTTTTGATTTTTCCTGCGCCATCATGACCATTTCTGCATTGGCCGTGGCCACTATGTGCAATCCTTCTTGCCCCACTAAATGAAAGCACTCTATCTACGGCTTCCGTCATTGTCACCACATCAATAGGGACGGATAGCACATCAATTTGATTTTGCACCATTCACCTCATCTATTCTAGTACGTAAACAAGAAGGACAGGACGTACAAGAAAGGCTTGCTTCCTTATAGACCTATCCTTCTGGTAGGTAGTCTTTCCTAATTATTTTTTCTCGCAGCGCATAACGCCAGCTTCCATATAGTTGTCAGCTTTCATGTCCACGAAAATTACTTTTTACCGCTTCTGCCGGAACTTTACAGTTTCTACAGTTGCTTTTTGTAATCGCTTCACCAAGAGCTTTTTTTGTTCGAAAGTACGACCTTCTACTAATTCTACATGAATAATAGGCATGAGCTTATCCTCCCTCACCACTACATATCTTTAGCACTGTGCTATAGATAGAATCTCACCTATTGTATCATATTTGGCACTCACTAAACAACTTTAAGTATATAAAATACGCATATATTGCGGTCCAAATCGAGCTTCCATCTGATGGCGCAGTGTCGCTTGTACTTCCTCAAATCCCCTGGCTCGTAAATATTTCTTCGCATCCTCTCGCGCTTCCACAAAATAGAATATCCTTAATGATGTTGGCCACTTTCAAATCTGGTAAATCCCCGATTGGGCAAAGCCAAACAATTCCCCGGTCCCGCGAATGAGCAAATCTTCTTCCGCCAACTTTCAAATCCATCCTGTGTTTGTTCCATCAATGACAGTCGATGCTTTGCTGTCTGGATTTTTACTATCGCTGACGAGCATACAATAGGGCCTGCGCCGATCCACGGCCCACCCGCCCACGCAATTGGTGTAACTGGGATAGCCCAAACCGTTCCGCATTATGGATACACATGATGGTCGCATTCGGCACATTCACACCTACCTCAATAACCGTAGTAGATACTAATAGGTGAATTTCATGACGATAAAAGGCGTCCATCACCTCTTCTTTTTCCTTCGGTCGCATACGACCATGAACCATGCCCACCCGATAGTGCGGCTCAAAATAATCCTTATAAGCATAGACGATTTGCTCCTGCAGCATCTAAATCCATTTTTTCAGACTCTTCCACCAGAGGGCATACCGCATATACTTGTCTGCCCGCTTTCATCTCTCGCTCAAAAACTCTAGCATTTTTCTTTATGCGATGAGTTCACTAGCATAGGTCTTAATTGGTTTACGGCCTGGCGGCATTTCTTTAATCAAGGACACTTCTAAATCGCCATAAATAGACAATGTCATCGTGCGAGGTATAGGTGTCGCCGTCATAATTAACACATGGGGATGGTCGTCCTTCTTCTGCAACTTCGCCCGTTGCTCCACACCAAATCGATGTTGTCTCATCCACCACGATGAGGCCCTAACTTGTGAAAGTTCACTTTCTCTTGGATCAACGCATGGGTTCCCACGATCACATCGATGTCACCTTGTTCTAGCGCTACATAGAGGTCTTCCTTTTTCTTCGTAGACCCCGTTAATCAACGCCATCCGTATAGGTGCATCACGGAACAAGTCTTGAAACTTTCAAAATGTTGAGACGCCAAAATCTCCGTAGGTGCCATGATAGCCCCTTTGAAATCCATTTTTCTACGGCCTTCGCCAATGCCAAAGGCAGCCACCACCGTTTTTCCAGAGCCCACATCGCCTTGCACTAACCGTTGCATCGCTTGCGGTTGCTCCATATCTCTAGCAATGTCTGCATAGGCCTTTGCTTGATCTCCCGTCAAAGTAAAAGGCAAGCCCTTACGAATCCTGTCCACTAAGGATCCATCGCAATCATAGCAAAGTCCCCCGTGGCTCTGCTCATGGGCACGCAATGAATAATAGCCCCATTTGCATAATCCACAATTCTTCATAGGCCAATTGTTTCCGTGCCTCTTGATGCCGTTCCCAAGACGTAGGAAAATGCATTTCCGGAACGCTTCATAGCGACTCATCGTAAATCGATCACCCATCACATCTACTGGGCACTACATCCTCTAGCTCACGATGATGGTCAAAACCAATTTTTAATCGCCATCCGAATGCCCCCATTGTTTTCATGCCTTCCCGTCAAGGAATAAACAGGCACAATCCCACGGTCCATCTACTTGCCCTTCCTCTATCATTTCTCGATTTGAGGCGTGTTCATCTGCAACTGACCGTAGTTGAACTCTATTTTGCCCATAAGCATACAAACGTTGTCCTTTTTTATAAAAGTTCTTTCTTATAGGCTTGGTTAAAAAATATTAAATTTAGACTCCGTACACCATCGGAAATAAGTTACAAGCTAAAATATGCATTCTTGGCTTCGGGCGTTTCTCACTCACCCTGTACCACTTGTCCCGTCACGCCTACCACCTCACCACGAGGTGCTTCATGAACAGAATAGACCTTGCGACGGTCTTCAAAGGTACGAGGAAAATAATGTAACAAATCCCTGTCACATCCTGTATATTCCTAACCTATGTAATTGTTTCACTCTGTCGCGGGCCCACACCCTTGATCGATTGCAATTGTTCGTTCATGCTCTTCCTATCCTACGCTGTTCTCTTAAAGTATCCTGACTATAACTCGCTACTAAGTATCCTATAGTAGGCACTCTATGATGTTTATTATACCACAAACCCGTCTACTCCCCGTATAAGTCTACCAAGTGTAAGTCCACCGAGTATGAATCTACTAGGGATGAGTCTACTAAGAATAAGTTCACTGAGTATGAATCTACCAAGTATGAGAGCTATGGACTAGGCATGAATCTCACTAAGTATAAGAGGTATAGGTAAGTATAATTGTATCTAGTAGGAATAGTTTGTTCTAAAAAGGCACAGAAGGACACTTTTTATAGAAGAGTTACGTGAGTTAGGCTTTGTAACAAAGTGTCCTTCTATATTTAATTATACTTAGATTATACATCTGGTGTAAAATAAACGCAAGTTGTTTTTTAATAAAATTTGACAGACTTTACAAGTTTTAGTATATAGTTAATAGGCTAATATAATATTATCTGAAAAAGACGAGATGTACTTGCATTCCCTATCCTTTTTATGATAAAATACATATGTTATATTAGTAGTAAACACTTTGGAGGTGGAAACAAATGGCAAACCTTTGCGAAGTATGTGGTAAATCCACTACTACGGGTATGAATGTTTCTCATTCCCATATCCGTTCCAAACGAACTTGGAAACCAAACATCCAAAGAGTACGAGCAATTGTAGACGGCGAAACTAAACGAGTTAACGTTTGCACACGCTGCCTTCGTTCTGATAAAATTACACGCGCGTAAGATTTTGAAGGTACATGTACTCAAAAAAGAGGCTATCAGTCAGGAAGAATATTCTTCAATACTGATAGCCTCTTTTGCTATGTATAACCCTACTGTATCAATGTATTTATTACACCCATGAAATACAGGGCTCATTATACCCCTAATAATAGTTCATCATGTGTTATAAAATTGCATTATCTCAGACTTAGCTTGACTAATCATAATCTTATCAAATGGATCATGATGTGCTTTTTGCTGATTCTATTCTAGTTAAGGTACTAATCATAAAAATATTTTCCGGAGACAAAGATAATAATCGTAACCCAGACTGTTTTAGCTAACTTATATACAATTTCTGCATCATAAGGAAATCTATCTGGATATTTATTATGCTTAATTTCAATTTCCCAAAAGAGAAATAACACTAAAAATATATATGTATCTTGTGAGCTTAATATATTTTTGCAATTATTTGAAAGTTTACTATCATCAAATAAAAGCCATAATAAAATATGTGTATCTAATAGAATATTCATATGTACTCCTTAAATACTTCTTGAATCACTTCATCCCCTGCATGAATATCATCTGGAACGGTAAATAATCCTCTTCCTAATCCAAACTGTATCGGTTGTGGTACATCTTTCACTAGTTTTTATTTCTGCATTGCACTCTCATCTTGTAAAAATAATTGACTCTGTTGCTCCATCAATAAGCAATTTTACAAGGGCTTTTAATTCTTCATTTTGACTGATATTTATAGTACACATCTTCTCACCTCCACTTTTATCATATATCTTAGCTTCATTATACGCCCTAACTTTATAAAAAGTAAGTAGTTCACTATTTCACTATCCCATATAAAAACTTTTCCCTACAAATGGTTCTGTCACCCCAAAGTTTTTCCAATATGGTTTGTCCAATATCTGCAAAGCTACTTCTATCCCCCTAGGTCAATAGGGTCCTGTGAAAGATGGTAAATACGCCAAAGATTGGCATCGAGTTCGTGTATGGTCCGTTCCCGCCCACGTCGGGTCGTTACCATGGTCCGCCGTAATCATAAGCAAGTCATCTTCTTGCAGTAACTCTAGCTGACCCCACCCAGTTGGTAATCAAATAGTTCTAGCTCACGACCATAACCCTGTACATCACGACGATGTCCATACAAGCTATCAAACTCTACCAAGTTCACCATCATATAGCCATGAGTAAATCTACCTTCCGATGTAGTATCAGATGTATCATGCCCCAACAAAGGCGACCACTAGGTTCATGCCATGCGAATTAGATTTTGTGGGATACGATTGATCCAACCCAATATGAGCGTATATATCGCCAATCTTCCCTACTCCGATGGTCGGTACCTTCGCATCTTGCAAAGCTTGCAAGACAAATCGCCCTTCGGTAAACGACTATAGTCATGACGATTCGAAGTGCGAACAAAATGACCTGGTTCACCCACAAATGGACGAGCAATGATGCGCCCCACATAATAGTCCCCAATACACACATGGTCCCGAGTTATTTGGCACATCTTGTATAGGTCCTCTAAAGGGTATGATACTTTCATGAGCGACAATTTGGAACACAGAATCAGCTGACGTATACACGATCGGTTTCCCCGTTCTCATATGTTCTTCCCCAAGACGCTCAATGATTTCCGTCCCCGATGCCGCTTCATTACCTAAGAATCCATAGCCAGTTTCTTTCGTGAAAGTATCCATCAACTCCTGTGGGAACCCGTCATAAAACGTTGGGAAAGGAACTTTCACAGGGGTGCCCCATCATCTCCCAATGACCACTAGTAGTATCTTTTCCTGTACTGACCTCATGCATGCGACCAAAAGCGCCCACCACCGTATCTGCCTGTGGTGTAATATCTGCAATCTTACCGATGCCCAATTTTCGCAAATTAGGAATCTGTAAGGGCCCCTACCGCCTCTTCAATATGGCCCAATGTATTGGCGCCACTATCTCCAAAGCGCTCCGCATCTGGACTGTGTCCAATTCCCTACACTATCTGTGACAATCGTAATGATTCGTTTAAACATAGAGACCTCCTCTCTATTAATCGCTCGTAAACAAGCTATGCCTAGGAAATTAGACTCCCTAGGCATTCTTTCACTATTTTCAAATACGGCATAGCTAATAACAACGCAGATAAGGTTTTTGCTATCCTTAATCTTTTTCTTCCTGAATGCGTTGTAACAATTCCTCAAAAGGTATAGCGTTCTACTTCTACATATTCATCTTCATCCCAATGGATTTCGCCTTTGGAAAGTCCTTTTCGCTACAAACAAATGGATGACTTCATTACAGAATCCAGGGACGTAGCAATGGTCCCAAGACTAATCCATTCTCATGCTGACTAATACCTGTTTCTTCTTCTAACTCACGTTTAGCACATACTAAAGGATCTTCACCAGACATCCAACTTACCCGCAGGAATTTCTAATAAATAATCCTCTAAAGCATAGCGGAACTGTTTTTCCATAATAATGCGGTTGTCTTCATCAATGGCTACAACAGCACTAGCCCCCTGGGATGATGTACCACCTCACGCCACGCCTCCTTGCCATTCACATCGGCAATGTCGTATGTTACTTTAATTAATTTACCATCGAATTTTACTTCTGATGAAAGTTTATGTTCTCGCATGGGTCCTCCTTAATTTACGATAATAGGGTCTATTTGATTATGAAAGGAAATAGTTCCTTTATTAGTCCACCTTACACTCATCTGCCATACCACATCTTTATCAATCGTAGCTACATATCTATTTTTGTTGTATTCATTTTTAAATTCTCTTTCTACTATTTGTAGCATATACTGTAGCTCTAATAAAACTGCAAATTCATGTTTACAATGTCCATCACATACAACTACATGAGATATCTTCAATAATTCCATTGTTATATTCAAATTCTACCTCATAGTGCTCTGATCCACGTACAATAGCATATCCATATCTATCATCGATACACATATATACAACTCGTTGTTCTTTGTAATATTGTAATCCTCTTTCCAATCGAGGCATGCTCTATAGGAAACTGAGTTAGATCATCCAGTGGAAATGGATCCGGTCTATGTAGAAATATAGGGTTCTTCACCTTGGGGAGAAAAAAACCATTGACTGATTTTTTCTTTACCTAAACTTTTTCGATCAAAGCTCAATAACAGTCGATTAAAAATTTTAAATTCCCCTTTTTAATTGAGTATCGATCTTAGCAATGACTCGTTCATATTTTGAAGGTCTCACTTTAAATTGATGACGTACATCTACAACTATACCTAACGTATCCTTCATTTTACCAGAGACATAAACATGATCTCCTTCATGAAGAATTATATCTTCACATAAGTATAAGAACGCATCATCTTTTGCTACAAAATATACCTGAACTAAAGTCATATTTGAGTGAGACAACATTGATTTGGAATGTATTAACTCGTTTGTATCAGCTACTTCAGTCTCAGAAAGTTCTATATCCTTTAGGTCCATATGATGTCCTTTTCCAATAAAGGTATTATTAATCTATTATTACCAAAAATCTATAGCTTATATAATTCAACAATTAGATTTGTTAGTATACTAGTTCTTCTGTTTTATATCTGCTTCAGTCCATTCTATCTTTTTCACTAATATCTTCCCTGCTGATTTATATCTACAATTGATTCATTTAAAAATAATCCACTTCTTAGTCCCTCATACTCTGATCCACTTGGATTATAATCACGCTTTATAACAAACGATGAATTACTCATTTCTGAATTATAAGGTGTTAGCGTTAAATTGCCTAATGTATTCTTATATTTTTCTTGAATTTCTTCAGCTTTTTGCTGATCACCCTTACTTAGCGACTGAATCCAATCATAATTTAATTTACCATCTGGTAAAAATATGCTCTATAGTCCACTTATACATTGATCGAGGAGTCTGTTTAGATGTATAAAGATCTAACGTATCCTCTCTGGACTTAGAAAAATAACCGTTATTATAATACCTTGCTAAATCTATTAGTATTATTCGTAATGTTTTAGAGTTTGATTTACTATATAAAGGTGCCTCTAATGCCAGTTTAAACTGTTCATCACTCACAGAAATATCTTTTAATAAGCTAGATATAGCAGAATTGATAATTTCAATACTACTGATATTTTTAAAGCTACGTATAGACTCTAATACTCTTGACCGGATATTCGAAGATTTTGGTTTTTCCATAATATTTCTTTTAATATAAAATGCCTTTATAGTAGTAAGGATAGAAATTAAATCATCTAATGCTATACGTTGCTGAGTATATAAATCTAAAAAACATTAAATATGGATATATAGAAGATGATTCCATCTCTATATAGTTCACTTAAAATAGTTAAAACATTAATATCATCAATAACATTTGCATCAGCTTTTATCATTTATAATATGCTCGCTATTTATAATATCAACAAATATCTTTGCATGCTTTATTAATTCATCAATAAAATCTGAACCTTTACGAGCAAATACCTTTTTATATTCATTCAATGCTTCCTTCTTAGTTATTGAAGACGCTGTCAAATTTATAAATGTATCATAATAATTTTTGTAGAAATTGAATAACTTTACTATGATTAGAATCCTTTTCAGTTTCGCTAAATATATCTAATAATTCTATCCACTTTTCTTCATATATTTTAATAAGATCATCATCCAATGTTCCAACAGCAGATAAATACTCCACTTTCATTAAGTCAATTAATGTTAGTGGTAACCCTTTTGCGTTTATAGAGGAAAAATTGAAAAAGCATCTCCAAGATCATTACATGTGATTGAAACAATAGTTAAATTATCCATCTTTCTATAAAAAAACGTTCTATATCTTCATAACTATGACAATTCTCGGATAACCATTCTAAAAATATCAATAAAGCGCTTCCACATTAAAACGTCTTTTATCACATTTAATCTCACTACAATTATTTTAAAAACAGAACATCATCAAATTTATCAAAAATTGACTTTTTCAGTAATAAATTCAAAAATAGCATTAAATACAATACTATCTTTTTAGTAACCGCAAAGCGTAAACACTATTGTTTTCATTAGTTAATTTACGTTTAATATCTGATTGTATAGTAACAGATCTGAAAGTTGATCTCTCGCTACAGATGAAACAAAACCATGTAGTTTATAAAAATAGCCATTAAAATTAAAGCTATAGAAGTCAGTCCCCTGCTGTCCGTCAACAATTTCTTGTATTTTTTATATTAGAGTTATTATGATCATTTTTCAATCAATAAAACATTTCCTATATAATAACCATCATTTTCACATTTATATCATTTAAGAAATCAGTAATATTAGACTCTTCCCATGTATATGGTCTTTTGGTAAATTGGGACTACATAAGTTGGACCATCGCCTATAGGAAATATTTCTTTAATTTGTTTACAGCCTGTAGCAATTTGCATAATAATTTCTCCTTAAGATATAAAAGTTCATATCTTAAGTAGATCATATATATAAGGATGTCAAGATCCAAGAAACCATATAGTAGTAAGGAGCACACCTCTTTTGAGCTGTCTAAAATATTTTATTACTAATATATCTATTGCTTATAAAAAGAAATTACTCAGTAATGTTACATCATCTCTATCCATATATGTGAGATACAAAAGATTCTAATACTTTTTATTTGTTTCTCCTGTTTCGATATTCACTAGAGCTTCTACAAATGAACAATAGTCCGTATTCATCATTTCTTGTATTTGTTGTTTAAATATATCAATATTAGTCATAATAAAATCCCTAAAATTTTTATAAGTCCACTCATTACATTACGTATACAGTTAATTTGATCAGATTATATCATAAAAAAACTAAGTATAACCTAGATAAATAAAAAAATAGCTAAAAATAGTACACATTTTAGCACTAATAAAAACACTTTACTAAGATACCCTTATCATTAGCAACTTCCTGTTTTTTCTCTGTGGATTTTCATTAACACATCCATACTTATAACAAGAAAAATCCACAATTTATACATTTTATCTGATTCATTATTCAGTCCTCCTAACGATAGATTATTTAGGAAAAATTAACTATCAACAAGGCCTATCTGTCAGTAATATCATCATTATCGAGGTCTTTGAAAAGCGGATTATAGAAGTTGCCTTCATCATCAATATAAAGTCCCGTTGCTACTCTTAAATCTTCGGAATCAATATAAACTAAATCACTAAAGTAGGACATTTCTATTTCATTTTTTTCATGTTCTTTAGAGCCTTATTCGCTCCTTTGTTCTCATAGTCAAAGCTCTCTGTTTTAATAGGAGTATCATCAATGTACTGTGTCCAAGTTTTCTCCTCTAAGTTCAGTTCATACAGAATCCCATACCTTTCATCCGGTGTATTGGTATAGGCGATTCCGATATATTTTAAATCAGGGTACAATGTGTCAAACTCATCATAGCTATAGTTTTCTTCATACTCTCTGTTGCGGAAGTCAATAATTGCCCTCTTTACATCTTCCACAAGAGGATTGTCATTTTTCATTTTTTTCCACCTCTTCCATATCAAAGAGCTTATTTAACTCTGTTAATCGAAGCACCCTTAGTTTTCAATTCATCTACCTTTTCAAACGGCCTTTTTGAGGTCTTCTTTGGCATTTTATAGCTGTTTTTGTACTGTAGCGCTTTTCCTCTAATCTTTTCAGTTTTCGGGCATTTTTACAAGAGAGTTATTTCTCTTATGATATTTCCGTCCGCACTTCTTCCAAAACCCTCCGGAATGCTTTTGCAGAACTGTCTAAGCTAAAATTATGATCGTTGGTAAAGAAGTTATAGCTGACCTTTTTCTATCGTCTGCCACAAATAGGCATAAAACGTGTTCTCTGTAATATAACGACAATATTTACTGGTTAATTGTTCAATTTCATTATACAATTAACCAAAAATAATTCTCTAATATATACACTTATTTTATAGCTTGATAATACAAAAAGTAAGCAAGTAGTGTCAACTATTAGTTACTATTAGTTACTAATAGTATCTCACTAGATAGAAATAAGAATTTTTATACCTTATCATCTGCAACTTCCTATATGTTCCTAGCTGTGGATTTTGTGCGCCCTTTGGGCTTCAAAATCTTACGCTAGGAACTCCCCGATTCACATATCTTTGTGCGTCACTTCGTTCCTTCAAAGATGGTTCACTGGGATCCCTGTGTCGACCTACTCGTATGTAACTTATTATATTAAAAAAAGAACACCCTGCTGGGTGTTCTTTTTATTAATCAGCAACTTCCTATCCTTCCAGTGCCGTTTCCAGCCAAGTACTTTCGGCGTTTACGAGCTTAACTACTGTGTTCGGGATGGGAACAGGTGGTTCCTCGTAGCCATCGTCACTGAATTTGTCAGGGTGTTCCCTGAAAAACTACATAGAAAGATAATATATTAACTCACAAGTTTATAAGTAAAGCCCTCGATCTATTAGTACCAGTCAGCTCCATGCCTTACAGCACTTCCACACCTGGCCTATCAACCATGTCGTCTACATGGGATCTTACTAGCTTATGCTATGAGAAACCCTCATCTCAAGGCTCGGTTTCACGCTTAGATGCTTTCAGCGTTTATCCGTCCCGAACGTAGCTACCCAACTGTACCCCTTGGCAGGATAATTGGTACACCGCGGTTCGTCCACCCGGTCCTCTCGTACTAGGAGCGACCCCCTTCAAGTTTCTTTCGCCCGCGATGGATAGGGACCGAACTGTCTCACGACGTTCTGAACCCAGCTCACGTACCACTTTAATCGGCGAACAGCCGAACCCTTGGGACCTACTTCAGCCCCGTGGATGTGATGAGCTGACATCGAGGTGCCAAACCTCCCCGTCGATATGGACTCTTGGGAGAGATTAGCCTGTTATCCCCTGGGGTAGCTTTTTATCCGTTGAGCGATGGCCCTTCCACTCGGCACCACCGGATCACTAAGCCCGACTTTTCGTCCCCTGCTCGACTTGTTGGTCTCGCAGTCAAGCTCCCTTCTGCCTTTACACTCTTCGAGCGATTTCCGTCCGCTCTGAGGGGAACCTTTGGGCGCCTCCGTTACTCTTTAGGAGGCGACCGCCCCAGTCAAACTGTCCACCTAGGACTGTCCGGAAGGTCGTTACTCTTCCCGTTAGATTTCAATTAATCAAAGGGTGGTATCCCAACAGCGACTCCACTAAGACTAGCGCCCTAGCTTCTACGTCTCCCACCTATCCTGTACATTCATTAACTAAAATCAATCCTAAGTTACAGTAAAGCTCCATGGGGTCTTTCTGTCCAGTCGCGGGTAACCTGCATCTTCACAGGTACTTTCAATTTCACTGGGTCCCCCTGTTGAGACAGTGCAAGTCGTTACACCTTTTCGTGCGGGTCGGAACTTACCCTGACAAGGAATTTCGCTACCTTAGGACCGTTATAGTTACGGCCGCCGTTTACTGGGGCTTCAATTCAGAGCTTCGGATTACTCCTAACCCCTCCTCTTAACCTTCCAGCACCGGGCAGGTGTCAGCACCTATACATCAGCTTTCGCTTTAGCAGGCACCTGTGTTTGTGGTAAACAGTCGCTTGCGCCTCTCTTGTGCCACCCATTCATGCTAGAGCCGTTACAAGCTTTCACACTACATGGGTCATCCTTTTTCCCGAAGTTACGGATGCATTTTTGCCGAGTTCCTTAACGAGGGTTTTCCCGCGCACCTTAGGATTCTCTCCCCGCCTACCTGTGTCGGTTTTGGTACGGGTAGTATGTCTCTACCTAGAAGCTTTTCTCGGCAACTTAGGATCAATTACTTCGCTCTTTTGAGCTCGTCATCACGCCTCAGCTTTTTAGTGTAACGGATTTACCTATCACACAACCTACACGCTTAAACATGCACTTCCAATCGCATGCTAACCTACCTGTTTGCGTCACTCCATCGATCAAACAATTCATACTAGTACAGGAATTTCAACCTGTTGTCCATCGCCTATGCTTTTCCGCCTCGGCTTAGGTCCCGACTTACCCTGAGACGACGATCGTTGCTCAGGAACCCTTAGGCTTTCGGTGGAAAGGATTCTCACCTTTCTTTTTCGCTACTCATACCGGCATTCTCACTTCTTACCAGTCCACAGCTCCTTCCGGTACTGCTTCAATCCAATAAGAACGCTCCCCTACCCAATGGTATTACTACCATTGCCACGACTTCGGCTCTGCATTTTAGCCCCGGACATTTTCGGCGCAGAGTCTCTCGACCAGTGAGCTATTACGCACTCTTTAAATGGTGGTCGCTTCTAAGCCAACATCCCGTTGTTTTTGGAAACTCCACATCCTTTGCCACTTAATGCAAGCATTGGGGCCTTAGTCGGTGGTCTGGGCTGTTTCCCTCTTGACTATGGGCCTTATCACTCATAGTCTGACTCCCATGTATAAGTATAGCCATTCGTAGTTTGACTAGGTTCGGTACCCGGTGTGGGCCCCTAGCCCGATCAGAGCTCTACCGCCTATACTCTTTACCATGAGGCTAGCCCTAAAGCTATTTCTGGGAGAACCAGCTATCTCCGTGTTCGATTGGCATTTCACCCCTATCCACAACTCATCCCAAAGCTTTTCAACGCTCACGAGTTCGGTCCTCCACACAATTTTACCCTGTGCTTCAACCTCGCCATGGATAGATCACTACGGTTTCGGGTCTACTACCACTAACTCTTCGCCCTATTCAGACTCGCTTTCGCTTCGGCTCCACGTTTTCCGCTTAACCTCGCTAGTGACAGTAACTCGCCGGTTCATTCTTCAATAGGCACGCCGTCGACCTGCAATTATACGGTCTTCGACTGTTTGTAGACATACGGTTTCAGGTTCTCTTTCACTCCCTCCCGGGGTGCTTTTCACCTTTCCCTCACGGTACTATGCGCTATCGGTCCATACTGGTATTTTTGCCTTGGAGGGTGGTCCCCTGCTTCCCACAAGGTTTCACGTGTCTCGTGGTACTCTGGATGCTCGCTCCACATATGCAGTGATTTCGACTACAGGGCTTTCACCTTCTTCGGCCGACCGTTCCAAGTCGGTTCGTCTATCCCATTTATGCTTGTTAGCAGTCCTCAACCCCGGTCTGGCGAACCAGTCCGGTTTGGGCTCTTCCCCGTTCGCTCGCCGCTACTAAGAGAATCTCGTTTGATTACTTTTCCTCTGGGTACTTAGATGTTTCAGTTCCCCGTGTGCCCTCCTCATACTCTCTGGTATGGGTGACAGAGCTTTTTCTCTGCCGGGTTCCCCCATTCGGATATCTACGGGTCAATGGTCGCTTGCACCTCTCCGTAGCTTTTCGCGACTACCGCGTCCTTCTTCGGCCAGTATAGCCAAGGCATCCACCGTATGCCCTTACTATCTTTACTTGATAGTGACATATGGTTATGTCTTTTGCTTTTTAGAGTCATCCTTTCGGATGCTCTCACCTTATAAGTTAATTTAGAGAATCTATGTGCTTGGTCTAACCCTTAGAGTAAACTCTAAGAGACCAAATCATAAATTATTATTATCTTCTATGCAGTTTTTTCAAAGAACATGTTATTTTTTTCTATAAAATCGCGCCTAACTTCTGTTATCCATCGATTTTATTTAGAAAAAAATATGGTGAGACGAGGAGATTCTGAACTCCTGACCCCCCGCTTGCAAGGCAGGTGCTCTCCCAACTGAGCTACGCCCCCATGAAAAAGGTATGTAATTAAAATGGTAGGCCTAAGTGGACTTGAACCACCGACCTCACGCTTATCAGGCGTGCGCTCTAACCAGCTGAGCTATAGGGCTCACATATGAGAGATAATCTCTCAAAACTGAACATGTAAGGTTGGATACAGCTAGCGCATATGCTACGTCTATCCATTACACCAAAGTGTCGACCTAGTGTGACATCTAACATCGTGTGCTAGTGTATGTCTCCCTAGAAAGGAGGTGATCCAGCCGCACCTTCCGATACGGCTACCTTGTTACGACTTCACCCCAATCATCGACTTTACCTTAGACGGTCGGCTCCCGAAGGTTACCCCACCGGCTTTGGGTACTTCCGACTTTCGTGGTGTGACGGGCGGTGTGTACAAGGCCCGGGAACGTATTCACCGCAGTATGCTGACCTGCGATTACTAGCGATTCCGACTTCACGTAGGCGAGTTGCAGCCTACGATCCGAACTGAGAGCTTGTTTCTGGGGTTTGCTCCACCTCGAGGCTTCGCTTCCCTCTATTAAAGCCCATTGTAGTACGTGTGTAGCCCAGGTCATAAGGGGCATGATGACTTGACGTCATCCCCGCCTTCCTCCGCATTGTCTGCGGCAGTCTCTCATGAGTTCCCACCCGAAGTGCTGGCAACATAAGATAGGGGTTGCGCTCGTTGCGGGACTTAACCCAACATCTCACGACACGAGCTGACGACAGCCGTGCACCACCTGTTTTCTGGCTCCCGAAGGAGAAAAACAATCTCTTGTTTCGTCCATCAATGTCAAGACCTGGTAAGGTTCTTCGCGTTGCGTCGAATTAAACCACATACTCCACCGCTTGTGCGGGCCCCCGTCAATTCCTTTGAGTTTCAGCCTTGCGACCGTACTCCCCAGGCGGGGTACTTATTGCGTTAACTCCGGCACAGAAGGGGTCGATACCTCCTACACCTAGTACCCATCGTTTACGGCCGGGACTACCGGGGTATCTAATCCCGTTCGCTCCCGGCTTTCGCGCCTCAGCGTCAGTTTTCGTCCAGAAAGTCGCCTTCGCCACTGGTGTTCTTCCTAATATCTACGCATTTCACCGCTACACTAGGAATTCCACTTTCCTCTCCGATACTCTAGATCAGCAGTTTCCATCCCATCACGGGGTTGAGCCCCTGAACTTTTAAGACAGACTGGATAGGTCACTGCGCGCGCTTTTACGCCCAATAATTCCGGACAACGCTTGCCACCTACGTATTACCGCTACTGCCGGCACGTAGTTAGCCGTGGCTTTCTATTCCGGTACCGTCACTTTCCTGCATTATTTACACAGAACTCTTTCGTCCCGATTAACAGAGCTTTACAATCCGAAGACCTTCATCACTCACGCTGCGTTGCTCCGTCAGACTTTCGTCCATTGCGGAAGATTCCCCACTGTCGCCTCCCGTAGGAGTTTGGGCCGTGTCTCAGTCCCAATGTGGCCGTTCATCCTCTCAGACCGGCTACTGATCATTGCCTTGGTGGGCCGTTACCCCTCCAACTAGCTAATCAGACGCAATCCCTCCTTCAGCGATAGCTTATACATAGAGGCCACCTTTTCATTCACAAGCGATGCCGCCTGTGAATCGTACGCGGTATTAGCAACGGTTTCCCGTTGTTATCCCCCTCTGAAGGGCAGGTTGATTACGCGTTACTCACCCGTTCGCCACTAACTTCAAGAGAGCAAGCTCTCTGTCTGTCCGTTCGACTTGCATGTGTTAAGCACGCACGCCAGCGTTCGTCCTGAGCCGAGGATCAAACTCTCCAAGATATCTTGAAGCTATTTGATAGCTCATTCATTTTTCCTTGTTGCCAATTGCTTTGGCAGAATTTTTTTGGTTGGTTTCAACTATGTGAAACCCGCACTCTGGCTTATGTTTACTTCTTTCGAAGTAATTACCTTACATTGTTCAGTTTTCAAAGATCATCTATATCCTCATACTACATAAGTAGTAAATGGTGACCCACCCGCGACTCGAACGCGGGACACCCTGATTAAAAGTCAGGTGCTCTGCCAACTGAGCTAGTGGGTCATAAAATGGCAGGGGTGGATGGGATCGAACCATCGCATGTCGGAGTCAAAGTCCGATGCCTTACCGCTTGGCTACACCCCTGTGTTGTGGGGTGAGTAATGGGGATCGAACCCATGCATAACGGAGCCACAATCCGCCGTGTTAACCGCTTCACCATACCCACCACAGGATATTTATTCTGTTTAGCACTGTCGTGCCTTACAACGATATTTAGTATATCAGTTAATGTTTTTTTCGTGTCAACCACTTTTTTTAAAAACTTTTTAACTCAATATCGCATCACATCTACGTTTACTCATGATTTATATCACCGTGTACCGCTGATGTTTTTACAGTATATCAAACATTTTATTTCTTGTAAACCCCCTTTTTTTAATTTTTTTAACTCATCTCTTTTTTAACATATCTTGATGTCCCATATTTAGTATTGCAATCCATTTATTTCTCAAGTATATTGGTGCATTACTACTTTCATATAAATCTTTCATATACAAATAAAAAAAGAGGCACGCAAGGTTCTCCCTACATGCCTCGATTTACATTATTTTACATTATTTTTACATTAAACCAATTTAGCTAGGTCATTTAGATTTTTCAGCCATTGTTGGATGTGTAAAGATTTGGTCGCGCAAGTATGTATACTTAATATCGTTATCCATCGCCATTTTAATGATGTTAATTAACTCTTCCGAGTTTTTTTACCAAATAAGGTTGCACCTAAGATGAGGCCTGTGTCTTTGTTAACTGTTAGCTTAAACACCCCACGTGGATCTTGGTTCACTGCATGACGTGGCATATTGTTCACTGGTAATGCAACGGTAACTGCATTTGGGTATTGTGCTTTCGCTTCTTCTTCGTGTAAACCCTACATGGGATAAAGGCGGTGTGATGAAAGTAGAATAAGGCACGTGTGCACGGTTACCTAGTTTATAACTTTCATCTCCGTGCAATACACGATTCACAATGCGGAAATCATCAAGGGATACATATGTAAATTGTTGTCCCCCGTTCACATCACCTACGGCAAACACATTAGGAACAGCCGTCATCAACGTGTCATCTGTTACGATGGATCCATTAGGACGCACTTGAATGTCTGTATGTTCTAAGCCAAGTCCTTCTGTGTTAGCTTTTGCGACCTGTCGCATGTAACAATGCATCGAAGACGAACTCTTCTCCACTTTCAGTCACTACCACCACAGTATCACCTACGTTTTTAATTTCTTTTGTTACCACATTGAAATGGAAGTGAATGCCATCTTCTTCTAAGTATTGTTGCGCTAACGCGACTACATCTGCATCTTCTCGTTTTAAAAATTCTATCGCCACTTTCAAAGGCAGTCACCTCAGCACCTAAGCGCGCATATAGATTTGCAAATTCAATGCCGATATTACCACAGCCAATGATACCTAACCGTTTAGGCAATGTAGGCAAGGCTTGCAATTCAGTGCTGTTGTACACAAATTTAGACGTAGATAGACCTGGGATTGGTAGAACCACATTAGTAGCCCCTGTATTGATGATGATAATTTCAGCTGTCAATGTTTCCACACCCTCTGCTGTTGTTACTTCTACTTCTTTATTGGACGTAAATTTACCATGTCCAGTATACACAGTCACATTGGGATTCGATGTTAACATGTTTAAGTTTTTCGCATTCAACTTGCCTACTACTGTATCACGAGTCGCTTTTAGTCGCTTCGTAGCTTTTACCTTTATCAGCACCTACAATCATTGTTTTCGTAGGGATACATCCGATGTTGATGCATGTACCACCATACATAGCTGGATCTTGTTCAATTAAAGCAACTTGTTTTCCTTCTTTGCCAAATGTGGCAGCTAATGTTTTACCAGCTTTACCAAAGCCGATAACGAGTAAGTCATATTGTTTCATATTTGTCTCCCCTTTGTTAATTCACATGAATAAAAAGTATGTTATATATTTCATTGTTAATACAATAGTGTTCTTATTGTATACCTATTTACTAGGAATTTCAATACTATATATCACAATTTTTTTAACTCCATAGTTTCCACAAGTTTTTAACTAGCTACACTTAGATACTATATTTTAATATATCTACCTTACTCACAAAAATACCATGATTTTTATCTATTATTATGAATGCTAACCCTGTTCGACTCTATAATCCATACGCAAAACTAGCACTTCCATTATGAAAGTGCTAGTCCATTGTTGCAAAATCTATAGCACTCCTAGGTATAAGTCCTATTCTGCAATTCTTGCTTGTAAATATTGTTTTACAAATGTTGGCAATACGAATGCAGATTTTTTTGGATGCCATAGTTATAGTATTTCGTTGTAAAGTCTTGAGCACGATTTGGATCCCACTCTAATGGATCGTGCGTTTTAGAGCCCATCGTAAAGCAGTGCATTCCTGTTGGATATAGTGGAATGAACGCTGTATATAGACGAGTGATAGGGAAATGTTTATTCACATAGTAGAACACGTCAGATACTAATTGTTGGTGCATCATTGGAGATTCTGTTTGTTGTACAAATAAACCATCTTCTTTTAAGGCACGGTATGTATTTTTGTAGAACTCTTCTGTAAACAAGCCTTCTCCAGGGCCAATTGGGTCAGAGCAGTCTACGATAATGACATCATAGTAATTTTCTTTTTTTCTGCTACGTGACCAATACCGTCACCGATGGTAACTGTCAATTTTGGATCTTGGCGAATCATAGCATCAGCAATAGAAGGCAAGTATTGTTTTGCCAACTCCACTACTTTACCGTCGATTTCTACCATTGTCACCGTTTCAACACAGCTATGGCGTACACATTCTCTAGCAACGCCACCATCACCGCCACCGATGATCAATACATGCTTAGGATTTGGATGCAAGAATAGTGGAACATGACTCATCATTTCATGGTACACAAAATTCTTCTCGTTCTGATGTTTGAAACACTCCATCCAAAACAAGCATATTACCGTATTCTAAACTATGAGCGACTTCGATGGTTTGAAAGTCGGACTTTCCAGAATATAAAATTTCATCCACTTCTGCGCTTAACGCAAGATGAGGGATTGCATTTCTTTAATCCATTGTGTCATGTCTTACTCCTCACTTTGTGGTCGGATGTATAAAAAGGCTCCACCCAGACAAATTATCTCGTAACCAACGGCGTAGGGGAAAAAGTTCGTTCCATGCCTTCATCATAGACAACACATCTCGTATCATCGTTATTGACCTGCATAGACACGATGGGCACCCAATGCCAAGTAGATAGACCTTCTTCTTGCCCACGATGGCGATTTAAAAAAACGCTACTGGACAATTCTGTTCCAACCCACGTTGGATGAAAGCCGTCACTTCCTCCACGCTATAAGGGCTTCCTTGCAAAGGGAAAATAGGCAATCGTTTCACCGTATAGGGCAATGTAGTATCTGCCATATATTGGTTCACCCCTTGTTCCCACCAAGTACTTTTTATAGAGTCCACCGCCATAGCGAGGGCGCACGTATTCCCATACTTGGTTCATGCGCGCTAAGGCTTGGTCGCCGTCTGCCACAGTAGCTAACGGCAAATGACCATCCCGAAAGAGGACATAGGAAATCACCTGAGTCGCCGTTGTAGGTCCACAACCCGCTAATCGTTTCCACGCATCTTCGTACCACTCTTGGTCATAGCCGTAGGAAAAAAATTCCCATCCTTTTTTTACTTGTAACCATTCAGGGTGCTCTAAGCGATAGCGTTTAATGCCTGCCATTACGCTTCTACTACCTCAACAGTTTGCATGCGGTCACCTTGTTGGATTTTGTCCACTACATCCATACCTTCGATAACTTGACCGAATACAGTGTGAACGCCATCTAAATGAGGTTGTGGTTCGTATACGATAAAGAATTGGCTACCACCTGTGTTAGGGTCCACGATGTGCCATGGACAAAGCGCCACGAACGTGTTTATGTGGGTTACCTTCTGTTTCGCAAGGAATTGTATAGCCAGGACCACCTACGCCAGTTCCCATTGGGCAACCGCCTTGAGCTACGAAACCAGGGATAACACGATGGAATTTCAAAGTATCGTAGAAACCTTCTTTAATTAATTTTTTTCAAAGTTAGCTACTGTACCGGGAGCTTCATTTTTCAAATAATTCGACAACAATGTCACCGTATTCCATATGAATAATTGCTTTTTCATTATTCTACCTCCAAAAAAAGTTCTAATTACATGACCCGCTAAATGCAATCCCGCTACAGACGGAACAAATCCGCAGGGACCCAGGACTTCTCGAATCGTCATCTCGATTCGGCGTCATCGGTTGCTCTGTAGAGAATAATACCACTTGCTTTTTTTAATGCCACGGCGACGCAATTCTTTTGCGCATCACTTTCGCCAATGGACATGTATGGGTCTTACTAATGTCTGTTATCTTCAATTGATCTGGCCACATTTTTGTTGCCCGTCCCCATGGAAGATATACATGGTATATGACTATTATAACACGTTTCGATGATGGATAATTTAGCACTTACCATATCGATGGCATCAATAACAAAAATCTGGGGCTATATCTGTGATGAAAGTAGGGTGACTTTCACCGGTATACACCATATCATAGGCCTCAATATGCAGATTAGGATTGATGGATAGAGCGCGTTCTTTCGCCACCTCTACCTTGCGTTGACCTACCGTACTAGGCAAGGCGATGAGCTGACGATTGATGTTGCTCACCGTCACTTGGTCACCATCGACGATGACAATGTGACCCACCCCAGAACGAACTAGCGCTTCTAGAGCAAAAGAACCTACGCCACCGCATCCAAAGAGAAGGACTTTCTTACCTTGCAAGGTTTTAATTTTCTCTTCCCCCACTAGCCATTGTAGGCGTGTTAACATATGCTCCATCTTAATACGCTCCGGATGGGATGATTTCTGTCCAATATCCATCTGGATCAGCAATGAAATAGATGCCCATCGCTTCATTTTCGTAGACCACACAATCCATCGCTTTATGTTTTGCCAAGGCACCTTCGTAATCATCTACATAGAATGCCAAATGGAATTCATTATCCCCTAAATTATACGGGCGATTCCAATCGCGCAACCATGTTAACTCCAAGCGATGTGGATTGGTGCCGTCCCCTAAATAAACAATTTTAAAGGATCCATCTTCGCCGTCAATATGACCTACTTCTACTAAGTCCAATGCGTCTTTGTAGAAGGCTAAGCTTTTGTCCAACTCTTTCACATTAATATTATTGTGAGCAAAGCTAAATTTCATACTTCCTCCTTAATTCCTAGTGATTAACAGTATTATTCTATCATAGGTGCAACGGGAATACAATCATGGCACCTGAAAGTACGCCTTACTTCCACCATCTGTTTTTTTGTCACCACTAAATGGGCCCCGATCTGTTGTTGCAATTCTGGCACATGGGAAATGATCCCTACCAACCGCCCTTGGGATTGTAATGCCACCAATGTTTCCATAGCTACATCAAGAGTATCTGGATCCAAGGTGCCAAAACCTTCATCGATGAACATCGTATCTAAATGGATGCCTCCTGCATAGGATTGGATCACATCTGCCAAGCCCATGGCAAGACCTAAGGATGCCAAGAAGGTTTCTCCACCGGACAAGGTATTGGCAGGACGACTCGCCCCCGTATAGGCATCAAAGACAGCAATATCTAGGGCCTCGTGCACCACGGCCCCCTTCTTCTAAGGACCGTTCCAATCGATAGCGACCACGACTCATATCATGAAGGCGCAAGTTCGCAAGACTTAAGACTTCTTCTAGGATAGCCCCCAACACATACCGTTCAAAACTAATCCCTTTCATGCCCGAATCACCACCATTCGCCAAATCTGCCAAACTAAAGATAAAGGCTCGCCGATCCGACAACTCTTTCGTAGCCGCTTCTAGCTTGGAAATCTCTTGGATAGTTTTCTCCTTAGCAGTCACTTGCGACTTTAAGATGCCGATGATTTCTCCTAGGTCTTTCAATTCTTGTTGCAATGCTTCCACCGACTCTTTCGGAATTTCCTCTGAGTGCTGCACTATAGGTCGCTAAGTCCTGTTGGACTCCTTCTAAAAGAGCAGTCAACCGCAACGATTCATTATGGTAGGTACTAAAGGTTTCTTTCCAAGTTGGCAATGTATCAAAAGCTGTGGATTGCTCCTTGAAGGTGCAGATAGTAAGAGATTCCTCTCCTAATACCTGTTCCATCTCCTTGCACATGCCATCTATATCTCGGTCCATGCGCTCCTGTTGCTCTTTTGAGGGTTCCTAGTTCTGCTACGAGAGCTGTTTTTTTGCTCCTGACATGTTTGTCGCCCTTCGTCTACCGCTTTACGGTCCGCTTCATACCGTTTCAGAGATTCTGCCAATCCTTTTTACCTCTGTCGTATAGGATTCCACTGTGAAAGGGGCAATGCTAGTTTCAATACGGCTCATTTCTGCTTTTTACGTCTCTGCACTTCCTGCTGTATGGACTCCAACTGTCCCTCTAGAGTTTTCAATTCCAGTTGTTTTTCGTGAACCTTGGCCTCCGCTGTTTGTATAGTTTCTTGTAGTGTTCCTAGGGTGTCTGCTAGCTCTAGTTTTCTAGTTTCTGCATGGTCCAACTCTTTCTGTATATCTCTGAAAGTTTGGTCTATGTTTGCTTCATCTATCTTTGCATTCCACCAAGAGAGGCGTTCAGCTACCGTTTCTATTTCTTTGGTTTCGACAGCCCGGTCCAAGATAGTCCCCAGTTGCAAGATAGACTCTCTTTGAACTCCTGCTGTTACCTTTGGATAGGTCTCACATAAACGATCCCATTCTTGGCGATACCGTTCTACCTCTTCTTTACTGTGCCCCTAACTTAGTTTCTGTGGTTGCCACCAGTGTTTGACTGGCTTGGAACTCCTCACGAAGGCGATCCACCGTTTCACGCACAATGTCTTCCGATGGAGCTTGCGCTAGCTGTGGATGGTCCAAGGAACCACACACGGGGCATGGCGCTTGCTCTTCCAATTGCAAACTCACTTCATAGGCTTTGATGTTGTCGCAACAACTGCTCATTATGATGAAAACAGCCCTTCACGAGTTGTGCATATCTGACGCTCTTGAGACAGCTGCTGACGGTGCAAAGTAAGTCTATCCCAAGCGGTTTTGGAGTGTATCTACAACCCCTTTAAGGAGTCCCACCAACTTCGCAATTCACTGGCACATAACTTTTCCTCGCTCACTGAAACATAACTTTGTAGCTCACGGTTCAACTCTGCTAAAGTATGACGCTTTCCTTCCAAGTCTGCACCACTAGTTCCTATCTCCTGTTGTTTAATTTTGTGTGCCTCCACCTGCTCTACAACCGTCTCCTCTAGTGCAGTCCGTTTTTCTAGAATCTCACGATACCGCTCTACCTCTTGTTGCATGCTCTGTAATTGATAATATTGTTCTTGCTGTTTGGCATAAGTATCTTCTTGGGACACCAACTGTTGGAATTGTGTTTCCCACTGTTGCAAGCTTGCCTCTACAGATTGCAAAGACCCGTCTAAGGCGTCTAACTTGTCTCCATTCTGTCTGAAAGTTTCCTGTAATTTATCATATTCCTTCATGCGAATACGAACTTCTTGCAATCGCTCCCAACGGCTAATGGTCTCCCCTAATCGCTAGATGCGTCGCTTCTCCCTCTTGGTGAGTAGCTAGAGCCTGACTATATTGTTCCTTGCGCAATACCAGATTGGCATACGTTTCATACTTTGCATAATCAGCTTGCGAGGGCTTCATATTGAACTTGTTTCTCCTTCCGTTCTCTTTCACAATCCCCCTAATACTGTAGATTCCTCTTTCACCAATGCCGTTAAATCTGCTAGCGTATCCACCGTATAGGTACCCAGTAAGAACTCAACCTTTTTGTAACGTATCTTGAATCCCTACAGTAGCCTTGGACAGTTCTTCTTTTTAGTAAGTCTTGCATGCGTTTATACACAGAGGTTTTTAAAAATCGTATGTAATAGCACTTCTCGTTCCGATGTTGGTGCTACTAGCAGTTTTCTAAAAATCACCTTGTGGCAATAGGACCACCGCAAGAATTGGTCTACTCTAAATCCGATAATCTGTTGTACATAATCACGAATTTCTTGGGCTTTCGTGGTGAGTAATTTCCATTCTTCATTAATCCATTCGCTGATAGCCACCGTTGCCAATACAGTTCTTGTACCGGTGCCACGCTTTTTTTCTGCAACTCCTGTTTCGGGGTCCGCTCCATCCGATATCGATGGTCCCCCACCTGAAATTCAAATACCACCGCTGTAGGTGTGGTCGCATCGGCATAATCGGCGCGCATATCGGCGCCATCACGAAGCCCACCGCTGGTTTGACCATACAAGGCATACACAATGGCATCCAAAATGCTCGTCTTCCCAGCTCCTGTGGGACCGGTAATCAAAAAACATGGACTGATTGGCTAGCACAGCAAAAATCAAGGATCACTTCCTTGGGGTACGGTCCAAAGGCTGTCATTTCTAATCGTAAGGGTCTCATGCTTCATCCTCCCTTAATACGCGTTGCCACAAACCTTCCATATATGCTAATTCTTCCTCTGAAAGTTCTTCATTCCGAGCTTCCTTGGCAAATTGGGCAAACAAATCTCGTTCATTTAATTCCTTGAAGCGCTTCGCCCCTGTTGTATCACGAACGACTTCCATACGTCCCACCAATTCTAAGCGCATACAGTAGGGAAATACTTTTCGCAAACGGCGCATTCCATCCACCACTGGTGCCGTGTCGAGCAAGCGCACTTCTACATAATCATTATGATGTTGGGAATGGAGACTTTCATCAGCCAACAGGTCATCAAAATAACCGGTAAGACTGACAAATTGACGGCGCCCTATGATAGGAATCTCGCTGATTGTTGTAGACCCTTTACCGTCCATATCAACGATAGTGAAACTTTTACTATACCCCACCTCATCAAAGGAATAGGTTAGTAAGGAACCGCTGTAGCGAATATGGTCCGCCCCAATTCGTTGCGGTTTATGCAAATGGCCTAACGCCGTATAGTGAAAGTCCTTAAACACAGTGGTCGGCACCCTGTCCTGAACCACCCACCAAAAAGAGGCCGTTCCGATTCACTTTCAGCACCTCCCGCCACAAAGGCATGAGCCATACAAAAGACTGCGGTGACCCTGTGAACGACTCATCGCATAAGATGCCCACTGTTGGTAGGCATCTGCGATAGTCATGTTGTATTTGTTTATATCAACGGAGATATCATTTTTCCACAGTATCGATGCTAGAAATATCAGCATTATCGTTATAAGAATCATTGTCTAGATTCGTAACATCTTCATCACTCAAAGAGGCAAATAAATCTGCCGATTCACCTTGTGTACTGCGTTTTTTAGAACTCGTATCAGATTTAATATCCTTTGTAAATTCTGCTATCTCATTCCCTATACCTTGCCGTTGCGACTCATGTTGCATATCCCGCACTTCCCCATAGGGCAATGCCCATACATCAAGTTGACCGTGAGCATCTTGAAATGTTATAGGTTTCATCCCTTGATGGGCATGGCCTAACAAGTGGATACCATGCGTTTCCCAAGCACTGCGGCCCATAGCTAAACGGGGTCCACTATCGTGATTACCTGAAATGACCACCATAGGAATGTTCTCGGTGAAAGCCAATCGATGGAGCACGGAATCCCATAGCTCAATGGCTTCAATGGGCAGACGGATCGGTCAAAGACGTCCCCACTAAGGACCACGAGATCAATGTGTTCTTCTTTCAGTAAAGGGAAAAATTGATGTTCCAGTACATGGGCTTGGTCCGTTGTTAAATGTTCGTTATAAAAGAGTCGTCCTAAATGCCAGTCTGCTGTATGTAGTATGCGCATACTTACACCTCGTTTGCATAAATCTCCCGTAAGATAGCAATTTCTTTCGCATATCCATCTAGTTCGTTCGGTGTTTCTAAATAGAATGGTAAATGACGTAATTTTGGATGAGTGATGAAATTAGCAATGGCCTCAATGCCAATATGGCCTTCCCCAATTTTCTCATGTCGATCTTTATGGGCTCCCCTCGGATTTTTGGAATCATTCAAATGCACCGCATGGATTCTGTCTAAGCCCACAAAATGGTCAAACTCCTCCAAAACGCCATCTAAATTTTCAATGATGTCGTAACCACCTTCGTGGATATGGCACGTATCTACGCAAACTCCGATATATTCTTTATATTTCACGCCGTCAATGATGCGCGCTAATTCTTCAAAAATTACGACCTACTTCTGTTCCTTTCCCCGCCATGGCTTCTAATAAAACTGTCGTCTTCATTCCTGGAAAAAAATCACTTCGTTCAGCATGTCTACGATATATTCAATGCCTTGGTCCACCCCTTGTTTCACATGGCTCCCAGGGTGAAAGTTATATAAGTGGCCCGGTAAATATTCCAAGCGCTCCAAGTCTTCTCGCATGGAGTTTTTCGCAAACTCACGCAACCCTGGGTCGGCTGCACAAGCATTCAAGGTATATGGCGCATGGCCTAGTAATTTGCCAAATTGGTGTTCTTGTAAAAATGCATCTAAAGCTTTCATATCTGCTTCGTCAAAAGCACGCGCCTTTCCACCACGGGGATTTCTCGTAAAAGTATTGGAATGTGTTGGCCCCAATGAGAGGGCCTCCTTCCCCATGTGTAAATAGCCTTTGCTAATGGATAAATGACATCCGATTGTTAATTGACTCATATATAACTCCTTTTCTTACTGATTCACTATCTTACTTGTAAGTATATCATGTTATGACTATGTCTTTACAGGCATAAAAAAATAGAGGACAATTGTTTATATAAGCAATTATCCTCTATTCCATTTCAATTACTAATTAATGTGAGCTTTTACGCAAACATTCTGGACAAATGCCTTCAAAAGACACATGGAGTCCTGTAATTTCATATTCACTGTGGCGTGCCACTTCGTCTCGTAAACAGTTCACTTGTACATCGTGCAAATCATTAATACGATTACACATGGTACAGCGTACATGTGGATGATTTCTTGTATCCCAATCATATCGGCTACAATCATCGCCCAAGTCCAAGACGCGAACCAAACCAATGCGTTCAAAAAAATCTCCATCGTTTTATATACAGTTGCCAAGCTCATGCTTGGATGGTCTTCCCGCAAACTTTGGTAGATCATTTCCGCAGTGGGATGGTTGTTTTTCTGCGTAAAGAACATTATAAATGGCAATACGCTGTGGCGTTACTTTATAACCTTCTTCTCGCAATTTTTGTGCAATATCCATAAAGCACATCCTTTCCACTTGGAAGCTTAACTGTGAGATTAAAACACTACTACTCTTACTATATTATATCAGAAAGTTTATTCCCAAACAATAATCAGAATTGTTTAATTTTTAAATATCGTTACTTAACGAAATTATTCTTTAAAGTATGGTTTGAAACCGCTACCTTGATGCTTTTGTTGTTTTTGACCATCACGGGAACGGCGTTCTCCCCCATTGGAGCGTTGATTGCGATCACGAGAAGAACGTTTTCTATCTCCGTCACGACGGTCATCACGACGGCGACCATCTCTACGACGATCATCACGGCGACGGCCATCACGATTATCACGACGTCCACCATCACGGCGACGACGAACACGAAGAGGTGCTTCTTCTGTAATGCTTACAGGTGTTGTGTCTGGCTCTTTTTGTCAATAATTTTTAATGCTGCGCCAACAATGAAACGGAGTCGATATCGTTCAACAATTCTTCTGCGCTAGAACGATAGCTTGCTAATTCTTCACGATTATCTGCTAAAGCAATTAATTTTTCTACGGCAATTTTTTGTTGACCTTCTAATACTTCACCCAAGGATGGCGCTTTACGACGAGCAATTTTGCGTTTTGTCAAACGTTCAATAGCATGTAAATGCTCAATTTCACGAGGGATAACAAATGTCATCGCTACGCCTGCTTTACCAGCACGACCTGTACGACCAACACGGTGTACATAGCTTTCAGGATCTTGTGGCAAGTCATAGTTATATACATGCGTAACACCACTGATATCTAAACCACGTGCCGCTACGTCTGTAGCCACTAGAATGTCGATAGTGCCTTCACGGAATTGACGGATTACAGAGTCACGTTTTTGTTGAGACAAGTCACCGTGAATGCCTTCTGCCATGTAACCACGTTTTTTCAACGCTTCTGTTACTTCATCTACACGGCGTTTTGTACGGCCGAACACGATGGCCAATTCAGGAGCTTGAATGTCTAACAAACGGCACAATACATCAAATTTTTGACGATCTTGTACTTCGATGTAATATTGCTCGATTAAATCCATTGTCACTTGTGTCGGTTTCATACGGATTAACGTTGGCTCTGTTAAGTATGTTTCTGCCAATTCTTGGATGGCCTTTGGCATGGTAGCAGAGAACAATAATGTTTGACGTTCTTCTGGTACAGCTGTCAAAAATTTTATTGATGTCATCCACGAATCCCATGTTTAACATTTCATCCGCTTCATCAAGGATGACAACTTTCACTTGGTCAAAGGCAATGGATTTGCGTTCCATATGATCCATCAAACGACCAGGTGTAGCTACAATCACTTGTGGATGTTTTTTTCAACATACGGAATTGACGTCCAATATCTTGTCCACCATAGATTGGCAAGGCTTGAATATTTGTATGTTGTGCCATTTTATTTTAACTCTTCCGCCACTTGGATTGCTAATTCGCGTGTAGGTGAAAGAATCAATACTTGTGGATCTTGGATAGTTGGATCCACTTTCTCTAACGTTGGGATACCGAAGGCGCTGTTTTACCAGTACCAGTTTGTGCTTGACCAATCATGTCTTGACCGGACTTCAGTCACGGAATGGCTTCACGTTGAATCGGTGTTGGTTCTTCAAATCCCATGTCGTTTAAAGCTCGTAAAAATGGGTTCGCTAATGTGTAAATCTTCAAATTTAATTTGCATATATGAAAGGGTCCTCCTTTAAAATGTTGTATGTATCATGCGAATTAGTATATTATATCACAAAGAATATCGGTTTGTATATCAGAGGATGATAGAGCACTAGAACATTCATCCTTCCTATTGTGCTACCTACTATTTCATGGTATACTTTAACGGTATGCAAGCGCCTATAGCTCAGGGGATAGAGCGCCGGTCTCCGGAACCGGGTGCGCGGGTTCGATTCCTGCTAGGCGCACCATTGATATCACTGGATTCTCACTGTTGTTGAGAATCCATTTTTTTACATTTGAGCCCAATTTTGAGCCCAATTTGAAAATTTTTCTCTTGCCAAACTCATACAAAAGGAGTATACTAAACCCAATTATTGAAAGAAAGGAGTCACTACTATGATGAACCAAAATCAACTTAGTTGCTACAAATGCAAATACATTTTTATTGGTTCTTTATCCAAACTACGGGTAAAGAACTATTTGAGCTACGCTAATTTAGGTATCATCACTGAGTGGCTTTAAATAGTGGTAAGGGCTACCCGTACTAAGGTATAGGGCGGGTAGCCCTTTTTATATGTCTACCTATACCACCACTCACGAATACCTAGAAATACTATTAGAATTAATTTAGGAGGACATTATGATTATTCGATTACACACTACAGCAACAGAAGAACAAATTGCAGAATTACGTCAACTACTAGAAGCCACTGGCGTTACATTACACCCTGTACATGGAGAACAACAAGATATCATCGGTTTGATCGGCGATACGTCTCGTGTGGACTTACGCACCATTGAATCCCTTCCATATGTGGAAAAAGTAATGCGCATTCAGGAGCCTTTCAAAAAGCAAAACCGCAAATTCCACCCACAAGACACTGTGGTTACTGTAGGAGATGCTAAAATCGGTGGCGGTCACTTCGCTATCATCGTCGGTCCTTGCTCCGTAGAAACACCGGAACAAGTCATCGAAGTTGCTAAAGCTGTAAAAAGCTGCTGGTGCTACGATTCTACGTGGTGGTGCTTTCAAACCTCGTACTTCCCCATACTCTTTCCAAGGCATGGGACCAAGTGGTTTAGCTCTATTAGAAGGCGCTAAAAAGAAACTGGTCTACCGATCGTGTCCGAAGTTATGGATCCATCTCAATTGGAATACTTCGACAATGTAGATATGCTACAAATCGGCGCCCGTAATATGCAAAAATTTCACTCTTTTTAAAAGAAGTTGGTAAATTGCGCAAACCAATTTTTATTAAAAGCGTGGTCTATGCGCTACCTACGAAGAATGGTTAATGGTCATGGAATACATCATGAGTGAAGGGAATGAGCAAATCGTCCTTTTGCGAACGCGGTATCCGCACATTTGAAACACGTACTCGCAACACATTGGATGTGACAGCGATCCCAATGATGCACGAGTTATCCCACTTACCAATCATCATGGACCCAAGTCATGCGGCGGGCATGAGCCGTGTGGTTCCATCTTTATCCTTAGCCTCTGTTGGTGGCGGCGCTGATGGATTGATGATCGAAGTGCACAACAATCCTGAAAAAGCACTTTGTGATGGTCCTCAATCCTTACGTCCCGATCAATTCGAAACATTGGCTAACCAAGTATTCACACTTCGCGATGCATTAGGTCAAAACTAGGTCACACTTATGGATACAATTCATATTCAGGCCTCCACATCCTACGATGTAATCATCGAACGACATAGCTTGCCACGCATCGGCGAGCACTTGCAACAAATTAAACCTGCTTGTTCCATCATGATTGTGACCGACGACAATGTAGGCCCCTCTATGCATCCACCGTATCAGATTCCCTAGAGCAAGCAGGATACACCGTTCACACCTACACCTTCCCCCATGGTGAAAGTGAAAAAAACGGTCATCGTCTCATGGATCTAGTAGACACATTGGGCCATGCAAAATTAACTCGTAAAGACCTGATTATCGCTTTAGGTGGTGGCGTTGTGGGCGACCTAGCAGGATTTGCTTTCCGCCACCCTACCGCGGGGCATCGATTATGTGCAAGTACCTACTTCACTCTTGGCGGCTGTCGATTCCTCTGTAGGCGGTAAAACAGCTGTTAATCTAGAGTGTGGTAAAAATTTATGGGGGGCTTTCAAACAGCCTATCCTTGTTCTCTGCGACCCAGAAACACTTTCTACCTTACCGAAGGACGAGTGGATTAATGGATGCGGGGAAATCATAAAAATACGGTTTCTTAGGCCATCCCGAATTGTTAGATCAACTCCGGGATCGACCACTCTTACAATATCCAGAAAATGTAGATTCTATCATCTCTCAATGCGTGCGTATCAAAGCCCCATGTGGTCGAAGTCGATGAAAAAGAAAGCGGTCTTCGTACGACCTTGAACACAGGGCATACCTTTGGACATGGCATAGAACATGGTAGTGCTTTCACCATCCCTCACGGCAATGCAGTTGCCTTGGGATTGCTTATCATGGCAAGAGGCGCCGTAGCCCACGAAGAGCTAGACTCTACCATTATTCCTAGTATTGAACAGCTACTAGTAGTCCATGAATTGCCCACTACTACGACGATTGCAAAAAGATGTCATCTTAGAAGAAGCTAGCCATGATAAAAAAAGCCTCAGGCTCTTCCATTACCATCGTGGTTCCTACTGGGTATGGTACATCGGTACTAAAACAGGTGACATTTATAGAATTAGCCAAGTACTGCATTGTCTAACTAGCCCCTATCATTAATATAGCAACTATTATATATCAAACAAATTATACTTACCTTTTTATCGTTATCTTGTAACCATCATCTCATGGTGATAACACAACCATAACAGAAAGGATCCCTATGCAACATGTTTCTAATGTGCACTTACATGGCACAATCCCATCTATACCAGCTAAGGCTCACGCCCATCGGGCACTCATCGCAGCGACCCTTGCTACGAGCCCTAGCACCATTTTTAATTTCCCATTCTTCTAAGGATATTGATGCTACTATGGATTCCCTGCGGGCCCTCGGTGCCACGATTACCTATGAAAATGGTGTGGCTCATGTCACTCCGGGCCCTCGCTCCTACTATGGGACAAGTATTGCCCCACGAATCAGGCACCACATTGCGATTGCTCTTACCTGTGTCCGCTTCTGTTGCGATACCGTGAAAGTCGATGCCAAAGGGCGTCTACCAGAACGTCCACTAGAACCATTGCTGAGCGAAATGAAAGACCATGGCGTATCCTTTTCACAAGATGCACCGCCTTTCACTATGACAGGTCGATTACAGGGTGGTACCTTCTCCATGACGGGCACCGTAAGTTCTCAATTCTTCTCCGGTCTTCTTTTGGCGGCACCACAACTGGGACACAGCACCGTGAATTGCACCAGTTCTTTACAATCGAAAGACTATGTGACATTGACCATAGAAACGATGAAAGATTTTGGTGTGCAAGTAACAGAAAATACCACCGACGAAGGATATCCAAGTTTCATGATCGAAGAGAACCAAGAGTTTCACGGCAATGAGCATTACCCCATTGAAGGAGATTGGTCGAATGGCGCCATTTGGCTAGTGGCAGCCGCTATGACAGGTCAATCGATCTCTGTCACAGGATTGCGCCCTGATTCTGTACAAGCGGATAAACGAATCCTTTCCATTTTTGGAAAGTGCTCGGGTGTCACTTGTACCTGGAATGGCACGACTGTAACGGTTACGGGCAAAGCCCATCAGCCAATCCATGTGAATTTAGAACAAATGCCAGATTTATTACCTATCCTATCTAGCTTAGCTTGTTCCATCGAAGGAGAATCTTCTTTCATCAATGGGGCTCGCCTTCGATTGAAAGAATCCGATCGTTTAGAAGCGGTAGCGCGACTAGTTCACGATTCTGGAGGCACCGTTCGTATCGAAGGAGATAATCTGTACATCACTGGAACAGGTACTCTTACAGGAGGCACCGTGGACTGTGTCAATGACCATCGCCTCGTCATGGGTCGGTGCGTTGAATGCACTCATCGCCACATCTCCTATGATCCTAAAGGACAGCGAAGCCATCAGTAAGTCCTATCCTCATTTCTTTGAGGATTGGAAACTATTGGGCGGAGAAACACATACTATATAATGGTATCGTCGCTCCTCATATCATAGGATACAAGATTTTTCCTTGTCATAACACATTACTATACTATTTATAATCCTATCTACTAATATATAGTCATATACCTACTACATTTTTATCTATCACACAAATAAGGAGTAATTATGGCATCCTATTTCGGTCGTAATGTGAAAGTCTCCACTTTCGGAGCCTCTCATGGTCAAGCTATTGGCGGAGTTATGGACGGACTTCCCTCGCGGGTTTCCAGTCAACCTAGAAGCCTTGCAATCCTTCCTGAAGCGGCGGGCTCCAGGGCAACATCAATTGCAAACACAACGAAAAGAAGCAGATATCCCTGAGTTTCAAGCAGGCATCGTACAAGGCAGACTGAGCGGTTCTCCTTTGGCTTTCACTATTCAAAATACATCACAACGAAGTGGCGATTACGATAATCTACGAGATATACCACGCCCATCCCATGCGGATTACACCGCCCGCATGCGCTACGGCGAGTACGTAGATATGCGTGGGGGCGGTCATTTCTCCGCTCGTATAACTGCCCCTGTGTGCGTAGCTGGTGGCATTGCTATACAACTATTAGAATCCATTGGCATTCATGTGCGAGCGCACTTAGCACAAGTGGGTACTGTTCAAGATGTGCCCGTCGATTATACGAACCCACCTATGGACAAGCTCGCTAGTATCAGCACAGAGGTCATTCCTATGCTAGACCGTGTACAACGTCATACCGCGGAGCAACTCGTCTTGGAGTTAAAAACATCGGGCGATTCCACTGGTGGCATCGTAGAAGTCTTCGCCACTGGTTTACCTATCGGCATGGGGAATCCCAATTATGATGGCATTGAAAATCGCTTAGGCGCTACACTCTTCGGTATGCCCGCGGTAAAAGGCATTTCCTTTGGGTCTGGTTTCCCTGGCTGTGCCTCCCGTGGAAGCGAGCAAAACGATCCTTTCATCATCACTGACGAAGGCATTCGCACAGAGAAAAATAACAGCGGTGGCATTCAAGGTGGTATTACCAACGGCATGCCCCTTGTCATGCAGAGTTGGTATTAAACCTACGCCATCCATCTACCATGAGCAATCTTCCGTGTCCCTTAGCAACCACAGTGCAGAAGTATTACAAATTCAAAGGTCGCCATGACCCTTGCGTAGCCCTACGTGCCGTGCCTGTGGCAGAAGCTCTGACGGCTCTTGTGCTCTTAGATTTTTGTGCTGGAGCATGATCCACATGTATTCCGTCATTTCAGTCATCGTACGTTGGAGGTGTAAATGTTTGGATTATTAGGTCGCACCTTGGGCCATACCTACTCCCCATGATTCATCAAGCCTTAGGAAATACATCCTATGACATATTTTGAAATAGAACCCGACCAACTACAAGATTTTTTTAATCGTTCTGACTTGCAAGGCTTAAATATTACTATTCCTTACAAAAATCAATGCCCTACAAGCTTGTAAAAAGTATTAGTGATATAGCCGAGTCCATTGGTTGTGTAAATACCATGGTGAAACAAAAAGATGGTTCCTGGTATGGAACTAACACGGATTATGATGGATTCTTAGCTACACTATCTTGGTCTAATATTGCAGTCCATGAAAAACATTGCCTCATCCTTGGTGATGGGGCTTCTTCAAATACAGTTCATGTTGCCTTAGAGCGTCTAGGCGCAGCATCCATTACTCATATCAGCCGTCATCAGTTTCCTAAGTATGAGCACATCGCACAGTTCTACGAGAGAGCTCAAATTATAATCAACTGTACGCCTGTAGGTATGTATCCGCACTGTCCGAATCAAAGTATTCAGTTGGCACCTTTTAAACACTTAGAGGGTGTCATCGACTTAGTGTACAATCCCCATCGTACAGGCATTATGTTAGAGGCGGAATCCCTCGGCATTCCTCATGTGAATGGACTAGTTTTCTTATTGGCACAAGCCATTGCTGCTAGTGCTTTATTCTTACATCGCACCTATGATGAAAGTATCCTTACAGATTTATACAAACAGTTCCGACAAGATCAAGAGAATATAGTTCTCATCGGTATGCCCGGGTCTGGTAAAAAGTACCATCGGAGAAACCTTAGCAACGCTAACAGGACGAACACTAGTGGACATAGACCATCCCATTACAGAGGAAGTCGGGTCCATTAGCGATTATATTTTTGACGCACGGCGAGCCCTGCATTCCGTGCCATAGAATCCAAGATGATCACCGATGTGGGCAAACAAACAGGGCTGATCATCTCCACCGGTGGAGGTGCCATCACCATACCGGAGAACTTTGCTCATTTAAGACAAAATGGACGTATCTATGAAATCTATCGTCCCTTAAAAGAGCTCGATACAACAGGACGTGTTCTCTCCTCCGGTGGGATAGAACGATTGCAACAGCTATACGCAGAACGAGCACCGCTGTACGCAAGATTCCGACAAGTACAAATTGAAAATACAGGGACCCCTGAAAGCGTGGCTCAACGCATTCTAGAGGACTATCATAAAAACTTAGTATAGCTTATAGCACGCATGTGTACGTTATAAATATTTTATATTTACTTTACTTGTACGTTACGTGTACTTGAGGTGTATTTAAATATGCATGTCTGCTGACCTTTATACCTATATTGACGCAGATATAAAAAGTAACATCCAAAAAGAACGACACCTATCGTATTAACCACTAGTTTAGTAAATAAATACAATTTGTCGTTCTTTTTTTATATATCCACGCCATTTTACTAGCATTCATTGACATTCTATAGAAAATAGTTTACTATTATCAAATATAAAAGTTTATATTGTTTAAGGAGGTTTTTACTATGATGGACTCGCAACAAGAGTTAAAGCGTGGTCTTAAAAATCGCCACGTTCAATTATTAGCCATCGGTGGTGCCATCGGCACTGGTTTATTCCTTGGCTCTGGGAGATCTATTAGTTTAGCGGGACCCTCTATCCTCCTCACGTATCTGATTACAGGTATTATCTGTTTCTTTATGATGCGTGCCTTAGGGAGAGTTATTACTTTTCCAATTTAGATCACCATTCCTTCATCGACTTTTGTAGAAGAATATTTAGGTGATCGAGCGGCCTTCATCACAGGTTGGACCTATTGGTTCTGTTGGCTTTCACTGGCCATGGCGGACCTAACTGCGGTCGGCTTGTATATGCAGTACTGGATACCTTGGATGCCCCAATGGATCCCTGCCCTCATCGTACTAGGCATATTACTAGTTATGAATTTGACAGCAGTCAAAACATTTCGGTGAAATGGAATTTTTGGTTCGCTTTAATAAAAGTAATCGCCATCGTATCACTCATCATCATTGGTCTTATCATGATTCTTACAGGATTCACTACCAATGCGAGGCAGCTGCCTTTGAAAACCTATGGAATTACGGCGGTTGGTTCCCAAAATGGAACGATGGGTTTCATCTTGTCTTTCCAAATGGTAGTATTTGCTTTCACAGGCATTGAACTAGTTGGCCTCACAGCGGGAGAAACGGAAAATCCAAAAAAAGTTATCCCTATGGCCATCAACAACATTCCATTGCGAATCATTCTATTCTATATTGGATCTCTTGCGATCATCATGAGCATTTACCCATGGATTGCAGTGGACCCAAACTCTAGTCCTTTCGTAGCTGTATTTAATGCGGTGGGCATCCTAGGCTGCTGCAAGCATCGTAAACTTTGTTGTTCTAACATCGGCGGCATCTCGCTACTAACTCTGGCATCTTCTCCACAAGCCGTATGATCTATGCACTATCCAAACGTGGACATGCACCGAGTCGAATGAAACGATTGACGAACCATGCCGTACCCTATCAGGCAACACTATTCTCCGCTGCGGCCTTTACTATTTACCGTAGTCTTGAACTATGTCATGCCTGAAAGCGTGTTCATCATGATTACGTCCATCTCCACATTCTGCTTCATCTATATTTGGGCCATCATCGTCGTATGTCACCTCAAATATCGGAAACAACACCCAGAATTGGCAAAACAGTCTGCCTTTAGAATGCCATTGTACCCATTCATGAATTACCTGATCCTAGCGTTCTTCCTATTCATCTTGGTCGTACTAGCATTACAAAGCGACACACGCATCGCCCTCATGTTTACACCATTCTGGTTCATCCTACTATGGGCCTTCTACTCCATGTTGGCACCTAGCGATGACGATGAAAGCGATACTAACTAAGCCACAAACATAAAAAAAGACTCACGATGTCCCCCAAATACTATGACTTACCATTTGTGAGGAGAATACCGTGATCTTTTTTTGATTGTACCATGCTTTGACAAATTCTCTTATGTGTATACTATTACCATATCATACGTCGTTCATAAGCGACAAAAGAGTTATAAGTAAGAATTTTTGTAATTTCTATAAAACTGTGGTATACTATAGGTAATAAAAAGAAGGGTCACCAACGTGTCGATGGCGTTAGGCTCATCTCTAAAGAATGTAGAAATGGATAAGCCTAACGTGTTAAGGTGTACAAGACCTTATCCGTTAGGCTTTTTCCTTACTTAAACAGTAAGTCGATAAATGCTATGATAAGCATACAAATTTGTATCAATAAAAGATGCAATTGCTAACTTTTTCATAGTACCACCTCCTCCCATAATTAGGAAGAGATGAGCCCAACTCACGTCGGTGATCCTTCTGTATTTTTCATTATAGCACAAAATATGCAAAACGTTATGATTTGAAAAATATTTTTTAGAAAAATAGACAAAGTATCCTTTCCCCTCGGCGCCCCACCTGTGGATGAGTTCTTTCCGTAGGGCATCAAAATTAATCTATGCAAGAAACGAGCAACCCCTCATATAGATATGCTATTATGGATAGAGACCTTACGGCGTTTTTTTATTACCTAAATGACATATACATAAGAAGAGCACGACATGTTCCGGAGCAAACCTAACCACTGTATCAGTTTGCGTAGGAATATGTCGTGCTCTTCCCTTTATCTAATTCATACAAAACGCCACAAACCACTGTTGCTCGTTTCCCCTAGCGTGAGTTCCGCCGAAAGAACTCATACACAGTCAAAGCCGCTTTTTTGTTCATCCCCTCCACGCTCTCCAATTCTTCCAACTCCGCCACTCGCATGGCATCTAAATTCCCAAAATGCTTATACAGCGCTTTTCTTCGTTTCGGTCCTATCCCCTCGATATGGTCGAGAACAGATTCTAAGTTCCGCTTTCCACGTAATCTACGATGATAGGTAATAGCAAAGCGATGGGCTTCGTCACGAATTTGTTGGAGCAATTGTAATTCTGGCGTATGATGTTCTAGAATAATACTTTCTGATTCCCCTTCTACGAATACTTCCTCGATTCGTTTTGCCAAAGATATGACAGGGTACATCAGTAACTCCCATAGCACGGATAACTGGTAATGCTGCATTTAACTGACCTTTACCACCATCGATGATAATCAAATCTGGCATAGGCCAATCTTTTTCATTACCGTAGCGCCGTTCCATAATCTCCGCCATAGATGCAAAGTCGTCAGGCTTCCCTTGTACTGTTTTCAACTTGAATCTTCGATACTCTCGTTTCGCCGGCTTTCCACCTTCAAAGACGACCATAGATGCAACCGTTTCTGCCCCTTGCATATGGGAAATATCGTAACATTCCATACGTTCAGGCAATCGTGGCAAGTCGAGTACTTCTGCTAATTTTTTCACGGCCCCACCGGCCTTATCGATGGTGTATTGCCACTGACGACGACGTTCTGCCAAGAAGTTCTGGGCATTTTCCTCCGCCATCTTGATAAGGTCTTTTTTTATAGCCCCGCTGTGGCACAGATACCTCTACTTGTTGCCCTTTCATAGAGGTGAACCATTCACTAAATAATTCACGGTCTACACTGTCCATGGGCAATAATAATTCTTTAGGAATGAATGTAGATCCTCCATAATACTGTTTGATAAACTCCGTCATCACTAGCTCTGGGCTATCTCCTTCATGTTGGACAAAGTAATTTTCTCGTCCCAATAAACGACCACTGCGAATGAAAAAAACAGTTGAATGCAAGCCATAGGACCATCGATGTCCATACCTAGTACATCCATATCGCCTCGCTGTGTAACCATGCGTTGCTTTTCTTGCACCTTTTGGATGCTCAAGAGGTCATCACGGTATTTCGCTGCTAACTCAAACTCCAAGTCCTCTGAGGCTTGCTCCATCTTGGACGTAATCTCTTGGATAACCTGGACTTGTTTCCCTTCAAAAAGGGCTACAATGTCATCGATGTATTTGCGATAAGACTCCACCGTTACATACTTCATGCAAGGACCTTCACAATAGTGCATATGATATTGCAAGCAAGGTCGTTCTACTTTCATACTTTTACAAGTGCGCAATGGATAATAGGAGCGCAAGATACGCAGTACATGATGTACCGCTGTCACATCTGTGAAAGGCCCAAAATACTTCGCTCCATCTCGTTCTAAACGACGAGTCATAAACAAGCAGGGGATACTCTTCTTGGACCGTCACTTTCACATAAGGATATGTCTTATCATCTCGGAGCATAATATTATATTTCGGATGATGCTCCTTGATTAAAGTCGCCTCTAGGATAAGGGCTTCCATTTCTGTTTTCGTTTTGATTGTTTCCACATCCCAAGCACGGCGCATCATGGCAGTCACTTTCACCGATCGATTCACATCTTGTGCACATAGGACCGCACTCGATTGCGCAAATTGATGGCCTTCCCTACATAGATGATGCGTCTGGTACTTGTCACGCCACAAGTAGACCCCCGGTGTAGTCGGCAGATGGCTTACCTTTTCCAAAAATATAGGCTTGTCTGCTCCCCATCCCCCATCATCATATCTTGTTGACGAGACGGCTGAAAGTCTACCTCTTCTGCTTGCAATTGTCTGTCGATAGGATTCATGGTGTGTCCTCAGTATGCAACGGATGTTGTTCCATATAGGTCCTAGTTTTCTCTAACACAGGACCCTAAGAATTTTGCCTGTGTAACTTTCAGGTAAGCGGCAATCTCCTCAGGTGTGCCAGTGCCCACGATAGTACCGCCACGGAAGCCCCCTTCTGGACCTAAGTCGATAATGTGGTCCGCTGTTTTTGATGACATCTAAATTATGCTCAATCACCACCACAGTATCACCACCATCAGTGAGCTTTTGCAATACTTCTAGCAATTTCCGGATATCTTCTACATGAAGGCCCGTAGTCGGTTCGTCTAGGATGTATAAGGTTTTCCCTGTACTGCGACGAGCCAGTTCAGTAGCTAGTTTCACACGTTGTGCTTCCCCACCAGATAAGGTAGTCGCCGCTTGGCCTAAGCGAATATAGCCTAAGCCCACTTCTTGTAAAGTTACCAATTTACGGTGGATTTTTGGGATAGCGCTAAAGAAATCTACCGCTTCATCCACGACCATGTCTAATACATCGGCAATGCTTTTACCTTTGTATTTCACTTCCATCGTTTCTCGATTGTATCGAGCTCCTTTACATACCTCACACGGTACATACACATCTGGCAAGAAATGCATTTCGATTTTGATGATACCATCACCACGACACGCTTCACAGCGACCGCCTTTGACGTTAAAGCTAAATCGCCCCTGCTTTATAGCCACGAATCTTCGCTTCATTAGTTTGGCTATATAACTCACGGATCGCATCGAACACACCTGTGTAGGTGGCTGGATTAGAACGTGGTGTTCGTCCGATCGGACTTTTGATCAATATTGATGATTTTTATCCACATACTCTAAGCCCCGAATCTCCTTGTGCGCCCCCACCTTATGATGACTTCTGTAGAGTGCATTGGCTACGCCTTTTATATAAGATTTCGTTGATCAATGTAGATTTACCAGATCCACTCACACCTGTTACAACAGTAAACAAACCAATAGGGAACTTTACATTCACTTGTTTTAGGTTGTTCTCTTTGGCTCCACGGATTTCTAAGCAGGATTTCGTAGGCTTTCTACGTTCTTTTGGCAATGGAATATATTTTTGACCACTTAAATATTGACCTGTAATAGACTCTTTCACAGCCATCACCTCTGGCACTGTCCCTTGTGCCACAATTTGTCCACCATGTTCACCTGCAGCTGGTCCGATATCTACCAAATAATCCGCCGCTAGCATCGTATCTTCATCATGCTCTACCACTAATAAGGTATTCCCTAAATCTCGCAAGCCTTTCAGTGTTTCAATTAAACGATCGTTATCACGTTGGTGTAAACCGATAGACGGTTCATCTAAAATGTATAAAAACCCCAACGAGGCCCGAACCAATTTGTGTGGCCAATCGAATGCGCTGTGCTTCCCCACCAGATAAGGTGCCGGCACTGCGGTTCATGGTCAAATAATCTAAGCCCACATTGTTCAAGAATCCCAAACGAGCATTGATTTCTTTCAAAATTTGAGCCCCGATGAAAGCCTCTCGTTCTGTCAACTGTAAATTGCCAAAATAGTCCACCGCTTCACTAATCGTCAACTGTGTCACTTCATCTATATTTTTTTCCCCCTACACGGATGGCAAGGGATTCCGGTTTCAAACGAGCACCCTTACAAGCTGTACATGGTTTAATAGACATATAGGATTCAAACTCTTCCCGTATGCTGTCCGTAGTGGCCTCTGCATGACGGCGTTTCACCATTGGCAAAATACCTTCATATTCGGTGTGGAAAGTTTTCACCTCTCCACGCATATTTTTCATAGTCGAAAGTCACTTTCTCAGTACTGCCATACATGACTTCTTTTTTGTAAGGCCGTAGGCAGTTCTGAAAAAAACTTGCCTCTAATGTATATCCATGCGCTTTCAACAATCCCTCTAACTGTCGCATGAACCACGCATTAGGGGTTCGAACTCAATGGGGCTACTCCCCCATCCATAAAGGACACCGTTGGATCTGGAATGACACGATCTTCATCTACCTCCATGGTACTGCCTAATCCCAAACAGGATGGACAGGCACCAAAAGGACTGTTGAAGGAAAACATACGAGGTTCAATTTCCGGCAAGGAAATGTGACCATTAGGACAGGTAAAATGAACACTGAATTGGTGAGTTGGACCATCTACCTCTTGAATAATGACAAAGCCTTCCCCATGATGAATGGCCGTTTCTAAGGAGTCCGTCAAACGACTTTCTAAAGCCTTCCTTGATAACAAGACGGTCTACAACAATTTCAATATTGTGTTTCTTGTTTTTATCTAAGTTGATTTCGTCCTCAAAGGTATGAATCTCTCCATTGATGCGAACGCGAGCAAAGCCATTTTTTACGGATTTGCTCCAACACTTTTTCATGGCGACCTTTTTACCCCGTACCACGGGAGCCATCACCATAATTTTAGTGCGTTCTGGTAATTTCATGACCAAATCTGTAATTTGCTCGATAGTCTGTTGAGCAATCTCTTCTCCACAAGTAGGGCAGTACGCACGACCGATGCGGGCAAATAATAATCGCAAATAGTCATAAATTTCTGTCACCGTTCCCACCGTAGACCGAGGGATTACGGCTCGTAGTTTTTTGGTCGATGGATATGGCCGGTGAAAGCCCCTCAATGTAATCTACATCTGGTTTATCCATTTGCCCCAAAAACTGGCGAGCATAAGCAGATAAAGACTCCACATATCTGCGTTGTCCTTCTGCGTAAATTGTATCAAAGGCTAAGGATGACTTACCAGATCCACTTAATCCTGTTAATACGATGAATTGATTTCTTGGTAGAGCTACGTCAATATTCTTCAAATTATGTTGACGGGCTCCTTTTATAATTAATTGATCTTTCAAAAATAACTCCTATTCTTCATTCATGTCTGACCAAATTTGGCGCAATCTGCCCAATTCATCACGCAACTCTGCGACTCGTTCAAATTCTAATTGTTTTCTGCTCTGCTTTCATGAGGCGTGTGGTCTCTTCAATGGCATTGAACACATCTTCTTTCGTTTCGTACTGCAGTTTCGGTGAAAGTGATTGCACCGTTTCTGCCACCACTTCTGTGGGCACTGTACTATCATACATCACAGAAGTCTCGGCTTTAGGCTTACGACCTTTTTTTAGGAGTAGCAACTTCTCCTTCGACTTTAGTCAATTCAATTAAGTCTTTTCACTTCCTTGCGCACTGTGCGTGGTGTAATACCATGCTCTCTGTTGTAGGACTCTTGCAAGGCACGACGACGTTCTGTTTCATCCATGGCGCGTTGCATAGAGCCCGTGATACGGTCCGCATACATGATAACTTTCCCTTTTTCATTACGAGTAGCTCGGCCTATGGTCTGAATCAAGGACGTATCACTGCGCAAGAAACCTTCCTTATCGGCATCTAAGATAGCCACTAAAGACACTTCTGGCATATCTAAGCCTTCCCGCAATAAGTTAATCCCTACGAGGACATCAAAGACACCAGCTCGCAAATCACGAATGATATCGGCACGCTCAATGGTAGCAATATCGGAATGTAAATAGCGCACTCGAATACCCATTTCTTTTAGGTAATTCGTTAAGTCTTCTGCCATTTTTTTCGTCAATGTAGTGACCAACACCCGTTCATCAGATTTTGCGCGGTCTTTGATTTCTCCTAGTAAATCGTCCATCTGCCCTTTGATAGGCCGGATTTCGATGATAGGGTCTAATAGGCCAGTAGGTCGGATGATCTGTTCCGCCACATTCGTCTGCACTTCCATTTCATAAGGCCCTGGTGTAGCCGATACATAGACGATTTGATTGATTCGTTCCACAAACTCTTCAAATTTTAAAGGCCGATTATCCGCCGCCGATGGCAAGCGGAATCCATAGTCGATCAAATTATGTTTCCGCGCTTGGTCACCATTATACATAGCACGAATTTGTGGCAAGGTCACATGGGATTCATCGATAATGATAAGGAAAATCATCTGTAAAATAGTCGATGAGGGTCATGGGCGCTTCCCCGGTTGGCGGTTGGACAACAGCCGGGAGTAGTTTTTCAATGCCTGAGCAATAGCCCATTTCCTGCATCATTTCAATGTCATATCGTGTTCGTTGTTCCAATCGTTGTGCCTCTAAGAGACGACCATTTTTCATTAAAAGTATGCCAAACGCTCAGCCAATTCTGCTTTCGATACGCCCGATGGCAAGGTCTAACTTTTCCTTCGTCGTTACATAGTGAGAGGCTGGATAGATGGCCACGTGTTTCCGCTCCACAATAACATCTCCTGTAAGCACATCAATTTCCACTAAACGATCGATTTCATCGCCAAACATTTCTACTCGAATGGCTCTTTCACTAGTGCCGGCAGGGAAAATTTCAACGTATCCCCTTGTACTCGAAAAGTACCTCGCACGAAGTTCATATCATTTCGGGTATATTGGATAGACACCAATTTACGAAGTATGTCATCACGGCTATATTCCTGACCTTGTCGCAAGGATACACAGAGGGTACTATAGTCCTCTGGGTCCCCCAAGCCGTAGATGCAACTAACAGATGCGACGATAATCACATCTTTCCGCTCAAATAAGTTCATTGTCGCCGAGTGGCGCAACTTATCGATTTCTTCATTGATGGACGCATCTTTTTCAATATATGTATCGGTCGAGGCAATGTACGCCTCTGGTTGGTAATAATCGTAATAAGACACGAAGTATTCCACTGCATTCTTAGGGAAAAAGCTTTTGAACTCACTCGCCAATTGGGCCGCCAATGTTTTATTGTAGGCAATGATTAAGGTCGGCTTTTTGCACGGCCTCGATAAGTTTCGCCATTGTATATGTTTTTCCCGTGCCCTGTAGCACCTAGTAATACCTGTGCCCATTCCCTCGTTCAATTCCCTCTGCCAAGGACTCGATGGCCTTCGGTCTGGTCTCCCATGGGCGAATACGGTGCCTCTACTTGAAAGGGTATGCCTTCTTCAGGAAAATGATGCAATCCGCTCATAGTCCCTCCTTATATATCTATCTCTATAATTGTGAAAGTTCACTGTTAATTCTATATCTAGTAACTTCTATATTATACCATGAAAGTCCATTTTATTGTACTGTATGTTCGATACAAATATATAAATTTCCATGCGTTCCTACTGATGAAGGAACAGAAGGAAACGGCAGGTGAGACTCTTCAGATGATGCCGGTCCTTCTGGTTCTGGAGATACTATAAAAAGAAAAGCTGAATCAAAGATCCAACTTTTCTTTCACTATCTGCTATATGTTAATTGTATTACTAGACTCAATAAGGTCTAGGAAATAATGCCTACAATTACTTGCTATCTATTGTTGTATTTCTATTAATATGCAACGTACAGCTACCCTTTGCCTCGAATACGGCGCAATTCTTCTTCTGTAATTGGCGTATCTCCTTGCAAGGTTTGTGTGGCTGTGTCATCGCCTTCTAACATTTCGATGAAGATGGCAATACCACAGTCAGATAAATGATGACTTTCATCACCGTGGTCATGTTCTAAGGCCCGCTTCATATTCTCTGCTATACGATGGACAAAGTTCCATTGCTCATCAGTGTAGCTTTCAATACGGCTAGCAATTTCCTTCCAATTGCTCAAGAGCAATCTCGTGAGGGGCCGGTACAAGTCACCGCCTACAAATTCCATAATATCTACGGCGCATTCAATGCCTTCCTCGTCGATACCATAGCCATTCATCTCATTTTGGTCCATAACGTATTCATATAATTTCTTTCTTGTCATGGTCCACTATTCTCCCTTGTCAAAGAGGCATTGGCAAATTCTTTCGCATTGAAAGGACGCAAATCATCCATTTGTTCACCTACACCAATCCAACGCACAGGAACGCCCAATTCTTCTTTAATAGAGATAACTACACCACCCTTAGCAGTGCCATCTAATTTCGTCACTACAATCCCTGTCACAGGCACTGCTTCACCGAACAATTTTTGCTTGGCTCACTGCATTCTGACCTGTTGTACCATCCAGTACTAACAACGTTTGATGCGGTGCCCCTGGAATTTGTTTATCTGCCACACGGCCGATTTTTTTCAATTCTTCCATGAGGTTTACTTTCGTATGCAAACGGCCTGCTGTATCTACAATGACCAAGTCTGCCTCTTTCGCAAGAGCCGATGCACAAGCATCGAATACAACGGCTGCTGGGTCAGCGCCTTCCTTATGTTTTTACAATGGATACACCCACTCGGTCTGCCCAAATCGATAATTGTTCAGACGCAGCTGCCCGGAATGTATCCCCTCATGCGATGATAACTTTTTTTCCCTTGCTCCGCATAGTAATGGGCTAATTTTGCAATAGTCGTCGTTTTACCAACGCCATTCACACCCACTACCAAGATCACCTCTGGTTTGTGGAGCTCTAGCACTTCTTCTTGAGCCCCTAACATCTCTGTAATGCGCTCTTCCATGAAAGGCATAACTTCGTTGGTGTTGTTGATAATTCCTTCTGTTACACCACGGCGGATTTCTTTCATCAAATACGTCGTAGTTTTTAGGGCCTAAGTCACCCAGTCAACATGGTCGCTTCTAAATCATCTAGAAAATCATCATCGATTTCAGCATAACCGATAACGATGGTTTCCACTTTTTTACAAAATTATTCTTTGTCTTTTCTAAGCCCGCTTTCACACGGTCAAAAACTAAATGCCATAATCAGTATTCTCCTTTACTTCATCAAAGGCCACGGTTAATAACCGGGATACCCCTCGTTCTACCATGGTCACCCCTGCAAGACAGAGGCAGATTCCATAGTCCGTTTACGATGGGTAATGACGATAAATTGGGTGGCATCTCCTAAATTATGCAAATATTGGCTAAATCGTTTCCACATTCGCATCATCCAAGGCGAGCATCCACTTCGTCGAGCACACAGAATGGAGCCGGCCGATAATCCAACAAGGCAAAGAGTAAGGCGATGACAGTCAACGCTCGTTCCCCACCAGATAACAAGCTCAATTGTTGTCGCTTTTTCCCTGGCGGTTGAATGTAAAAGTCTATGCCACTTTTCCAAAATAGAGTCTGGATTCGATGCCACAATTTGCGCCGTACCGCCTCCAAACAATTGGGAAAAGACATGCTGGAATTTCTCTCGAATCTCCTCTAGAACACCTTGCAACTGCTCGGACATAGCTCCGTCAATCTCAGCGATAACGCCTTCTAATTGCTCTTTTTGCTGTGACCAAATCTTCCTTTTTGCGTTTCATAGAAGGATAGTTTTTTTCCACTGCCTCTTCATGTTCCGCAATGGCATTCAGGGTTGACAGCACCTAAGTTTTCAATGCGCTCTACTAAATTTTGCTTGCTCTTGTTTCCATTCACTCACAGATCCACCTAAGTGGATATTCTGTGCCTCTTGTTTAGTATACCCTAAAGATTCCAATTGTTCCAATGCTTGTTGGCCCTTGCAATTGATATTTTGTTAACCCTTCTTGTAAGTCTACTAGTTTCTTTTTGCACCACCCGTCGGCGTTGCTCTTTTTGGGTTCGCTCTTCTTGCAGTCGGGTCAGTTCCAATTCTCCTTTACGAACTGTCTCTTGGCCGTTCTTACGAGATTCTCCAATGGTGGCTACTCTGTTTTTCTATAGCTTGTTTCTCTGCTTCTAATTCTAAAACCGGTTCACCGCCTAAACGTATGACGTCTTCACCCTAATTGGCTAAGACGACAATCTAGGCTAGCAATATCCATTTGCTTATCTTTGATCTGTTCCTCTAATTGGGATACCTCTTTTTGGCTCTGTGCTAGTTCCATTCTAGCTTGTTCCCAACGCAACCGCAATGCTTGCAAGGTTTCACTTTCTGTGCGTTCCTGTTCTTGCAAGGTCCCTTCTTTCGTCACCAAAGCATTGATTTGATCTTGACGTCCTTCGCGATTCTCTAACTGTGAAAGCTCCTCCGCCAATCCAGCAATCTTTTTCCGTCAAGGTCACTTTGCTTTTTGACGAGATTCCTCCAGTTCTTGGTCATAGGTATCAACCATGCCACCTAAGCTAGCTTGCTCCCCTTCTACACGGTGTTGCTCTTGTTGTAAACTACGCAACTGCAACTCTTCTTGCTCGTAGGTTTGGCGCAATTCCTTAGTACTTTCTGTGAAAGTTTCAATGTCCTGTTCCAAGTCCCTGCAAGGTCTGTTGTACAGCTTTTCATCGTATCTCGCAACGTACGAATCTCTGTTTCCAACGTTTCTTGCTCTTCCTTACGAGATAAAATAGACGCCTTCTTACGTTTCGTAGCACCCCCTGTTAAGGCGCCACCCGGCTGTAATTGCTCGCCTGTTAAGGTGACAATGCGCAATTGTTGGTGGTATTCCTTCTGCAGGGCCAAGCCATGTTCCAATGTATCTACAATCAAAGTACGCCCTAGTAATTGATTAAATACACCTGTGTACTGTGCATCAAAGTGAATGCAGTCCACGCCTAAGCCCAATACATAAGGAGATTGTAGCGCCTTGTGATCTAGTCGTTTTCCCTTTCACCATGTCCATCGGCAAGAATGTAACACGACCACCCCTGCGTACGTTTTAAGTACTGCACCGCTTCCGAGGCGATCTTCGCCGTGTCTGTAATGACTTGATGGATGGCACCGCCCAAGGCTGTTTCGATGGCCAATAAGAACTTTTCTTCCACTGTAAATGCATCGCCGATAGCACCTCGAATCTGCGATGACCAACGTTCTTTCGCTTGGAGCACATGTTTTCGTGCCTTCTAAATAGCCTTCGTGGAGCTCTTCCCAGTTGTGCAATAATTCCAAGCGACCTTCTTTCGATTGCAAGGTGCGCTGTGTATCCACCAATTCTTGATTCCGTTGACGACGTGTGTCTTCCAATCTTTGTAAGGACTGACGTGCACTATCTAATGCCGTTTTCGCTGTATGTACAATGGCTTGTTGGTCTGCTACCTTTGTTTTGTACCTGTGACAAGGATTGTGCCACATCCTCGCAATGTGTCCGCCAAGCGCTGTGCATCATTCGTCTTTTGTCCTTCAGATTCTTTCGCCCTAGCAAGCTGATGGCGTGCTTCTTCCACTTCACGAACGATAGTAATATGACGTTCATGAGCATGTTGCTCTGCAGAACGCATGCCCTCTAAATCAGATTTCACTTGGCTCAGAGACGTACGAGTGTTTTGCAAGGCAGATTCGGCTGTCTTCAAGTCCTCTCCAATGCTTGTTAAGGTACTTTCCTGTTCTTTTCACAGACGCCGTATCACGGCTCGACTGTTCCTCTTTGTCTGTAAGCTCCTGTTTCCAAGTTGTTAGACGTTCTTCGCCATCTTTTAACTCTTCCATCATGTTGGTTTCTTTTAGACGTGCTACTTCAATTTGTCCCGTCAATTCCCCTAGTTTACCTTGTAAGGTAGCGTATTCATCTTCCATACTTCGGTGGGTTTCACGGAATGTTTGCAACTCATCATGTGTCGCCTTATAGGCCTCTTGGATAGTATCTAAACTAGTTTCCGACTCTTCTTGCTCACGTAGGTATGCCAAGTTTTCATTTTCTTGGCGCGTGAACAAGCGATCTGCCGTTTTATATTCGTGAAAGGCGATGGCTCCATCATAACTGCGTTTTCTCTTGCGCCAATGTATTGTACTCTCTAGTGACATTCGCCTTTGCTTCTAGGTCTACCAATTGGTCTCCCCAACGTGCTCATCACATCGTCTAAGCGCTCCATATTGCGCTCCGTGCTATGGATACGGCGAATGGCATCTTCTTTATTCATTTTAAAGCGAGAAATACCCGCTACATCTTCAAAGATTAAACGTCGTTCTTCTGGTTTGCTGTTCAAAATAGCATCAATACGATTCTGACCAATGATGGCCATGGAATCTTTACCCAAGCCCTGTATCTGCCAATAATAGATGAATATCTTTCAAGCGACAGTTCCGCTTGTTGATTTGAAACTCACTATCTCCATTGCGATACATACGGCGTGTAATGACGACTTCCGCCAATTCTTTGCCCAATGTGCCATCGCTGTTATCAAAAATTAAGTTCACTTCTGCCGTATTGTGAGGACGACGTGCTTCTGTGCCAGAAAAAAATAATATCTTCCGCTTTTTGCCCACGCAAATGACGTACATTCGATTCCCCTAAGACCCAACGGATTGCATCAGTAATATTACTTTTACCACTTCCATTAGGGTCCTACAATCCCAGTCATGCCGGGAGAAAATGACACTACAGTTTTTATCGGCAAAGGATTTGAATCCTTTCATTTCTAATCGCAATAATTGCATGACTGTTTCCTTTCTATCTTATACTTATGGTATTAGGCTATATACAATCCTATCTATTTGTACCTGTACTGTTTGTACGGAAGGTCGCTTATGCTGTTGCCATTCCCAATCTATTGTACTATAGGACTCGGAAAAATACCCTATATTTCTATTCTTCAATCCTCGTACTTTCGATGTGAAAGCTCTAGGATACGTTACTGTCACTTGATGGGTCACACCAAATACTTCGAGGTGTTCTTCCACTGTTCGCTGAATCCGTTGGCGCCATGTATAGTTCACCACTAATTCCCCTAAAGGCAGGGTGCATAGGGGCCACCTACGATGCCACGTCCCGCATCAAAATCTTCTGTACTTTGTAATCCCACACGAATAACCTGTGTCCCCTTATATTCTAGATACTCTTTCAAAAAGGCACTGTATACCACTGCTTGTTCTAGTGACAAAGGCGTGTAGGTTTTTTCTCGCACTCGATCTGCTAGTTCTGTATCTTCGATGACAATCACTGGATAAATACGACATAAGTGTGCCTCTAATCGGCCCGCTTTCACCGCCGTTTGTACTAAGGTAGACCCGGTCTCTCCAGCAATCCCGGCAACAATTGTATACCCAAGGTCATGCCCTGTGCCCGTATTTTTCTGGCACGCCCGTTCCACATCTGCTACAGTATGACCTCGCTTTTGCCTCTATGAGCATATCCTCTTGCAATGTTTGCACACCTAGTTCTATGGTGCGCACACCACTAGCATAGAGTTCTTTCAATCGTTCTTTCCTGATAGAATCCGGTCTTGTGGATACCCGGATACCTTGAATGAGTCCTTGTTGAAAGGCTTCCGTAGCGGGTGCCAGCAATTGGTCCTGTAGGTCCTTTGGAATAGCAGTAAAACTACCTCAAAGTATGCCACTTCCCATTGTCCCCGATTTCCTTGCTCAGCGATTGTTTCTTGGATGGACCCTACGGATGGTATCCACTGTGACCATCTCTTGATGCCCCGATATACGTGGTTGATTACAAAATACACAAATATAGGGACAGCCAATATGAGGTATAAAAAATGGAAGTAATCTAGTTTTCTCTTTATTTACTTTCCTCATACAAAGCCTCCTCTATTGTATATGGTACGTATATTCATACTATCTCTTATCTATATCTTATCTATTTCATGTGATTTTCTATGAATGATTAACTCTTTTATAGTATGAGTTGTACATACCTATCTATTGTACCATGAGAATAGATTCTATCCTACCACAAGAATACATTCTATCCTATCATGAGAATAGATTCTATACGACCATTAGAATAGAAAAAGGAGTGGTTCCCCACCCCTCAATCCTTATTGTTCTATACGTTTTTCATAAGCCTCTTGGGCAGCTGCTTGGGCCGCGATTTTCTTATTCCGCCCAGAACCTACGCCCTGATGGCGCTCCATCAATAACAACTTCCATAGTAAAGAATTTATTGTGATCCGGTCCCTGTTCATCAATGACATGGTATTGAATCACGCATTCCCCCTTTTGTTGTACTAACTCTTGGAGCAATGTCTTAAAATCTTTTCCTACTTTTCCCTGAAAGTGCCATTTGGAGATATCCAAGCAAATGACTCAAAACGAACTGCTTACCTACTTCGTAGCCACATTCTAAATAGATGGCACCTAAGACAGCTTCAAAGGTATCTGCTAAAAATCGAGTTTCGATCCGCACCACCACAGTGCCGTTCTCCTCTACCTAAACGTAGGTAGTTCCCCAATCCTAGGGTACGACTACATTCAGCCAAAGAGCCTTCACACACGGTGCAAGCTTTCAAACGGGTCAGTTCACCCTCAGTCATTTCTGGATATGTTGTAAATAAATATTCTCCTATGATGAGATCTAACACAGCATCCCCTAAGAACTCCAATCGCTCATTGTGATGTTCATGAGATAACTTATGTTCATTGGCATAGGAAGAATGTGTCAATGCACGATGTAATGTATGGATATTTTTGTAATGGCAAACCTAAACTCGCAATAAGCTCGTGAAGTAATTCTTCACGAGCCTTGCTAATTGCTTTGCTACTATTAGAAGCACTCACCATTACGCCTCATATCGACGAACAACGATAGTGCCGTTGTGTCCACCAAAGCCAAAGGAGTTGGAAAGAGCTACGTCTACTTTCATATCGCGAGCACCCTCAGATACATAATCTAAGTCCAATTCAGGATCTGGATTGTCTAAGTTAATCGTTGGATGTACTTTGCCAGTTTCAATAGCCATTGCCATTACAATCGCTTCGATAGCACCAGCTGCGCCCAACAAGTGACCTGTCATAGATTTTGTAGAGTTCACTGCTAATTTGTTAGCATGGTCCCCGAATAATTGTTTAATTGCCAATGTTTCATTTGCATCGTTAATGGATGTAGATGTACCATGAGCATTGATATAGTCAACTTCTTCAGGTTTAATACCTGCATCGTTCAATGCCAATTCCATACATTTACGAGCTTGTGTACCACCTGGAGCTGGAGAAGAAATATGATATGCATCGCCGTTTGTACCATACCCTACTACTTCTGCGTAGATATGCGCACCACGTGCTTTTGCATGTTCTAATTCTTCCAATACGATCATACCAGAACCTTCGCCCATAACGAAACCATCGCGGTCAGCTGCAAATGGACGAGATGCTTTTGTAGGCTCGTCGTTGCGTGTAGACATAGCTTTCATAGAAGCAAAACCTGCCACTGCTGCTGGAGATACAGCTGCTTCTGTACCGCCTGCAAACATTACGTCTGCCTGACCATGAGCAATCATGCGGAACGCTTCGCCGATAGCATTTGTACCAGATGTACAAGCTGTCACAACCGTTTCTACAGGACCTTTCAATCCCAATTGAATGGATACACGACCAGATACCATGTTAGCAATCATCATAGGAACTGCGAAAGGACTCACACGACCCGGGCCTTTTTCAAATAAAGTTACATATACATCGTGGATGGAGTCGATACCGCCGATACCAGTACCAACTACAGTACCACAACGGTCTGCCTCTTCTTTATCTAAATCTAAATCTGCATCTTTTTGTGCTAATACTGCTCGCTGCAATAGCGAATGCGGCGGAGCGGTCCATACGGCGCGCTTCTTTTTTATCAATACCAAATTGTGTAGGGTCGAAATCTTTGATTTCCCCTGCAATACGAGTAGCATAGTCACTCGCATCAAAACGAGTAATAGGACCGATACCGGATTCACCGCGCAACAATGCATTATAAAAAGTCATCTTTACCGATTCCCACAGGTGTTACGGCACCTAAACCAGTAATAACAACACGTCTTTCCATGATTCCACCTCTTTATATTTCATCAATCAATGGTTGCCGCTTCGGAAATGAGGCGAGCAAAAATTTCATTAACAGGTAATATGGACTCTACTTTACGCATATTATTACCTGAGAACACCAAGCCTGTTTCCACGTCACCTTGTTGTGCCCGTGAAAGCGCTTTAATAATACAGAATTTATGTGAACAATGCTTTAAGCATCGATGACATTCTGTAGGGAGGCGGACTGTACCGTCTAACACTGTTTCCGCAAACTTGTTGCGCAACGCTTGTCCCGGAAGGCCTACTGGACTTTGAATCAAGACAATATCGTCAGGCGCATCTGCGCGAACATACATTTTTTTCAATTCATCAGAGGCGTTACACTCCACACTAGGCGCAAAACGGCTACCCATTTTGTACACCGCTAGCACCGAGTTTTAACATCTCTACAATATCCGCGCCATCTAAAACGCCACCGCGCCGATAACCGGAATATTTTTAACAGCTGCCACTACTTCTGGTACTAATTCACGAGAAGAGCGATCTGTACCTAAGTGACCACCTGCTTCGCAACCTTCCACAATGACTGCAGAAGCTCCTAATCCTTCAGAGATGCGCGCTAATTTAGGCGTGGATACGATCGGTACAATCGGTGTACCAGACTCACGTCCTAAAGGCAAACATATCTCTGGAGAATCCAGACGCCAGCTACAACAAGGTCAATTCCCTCTTCAATGGCCGTTTTTCACAAGGCCCAAAAAAATTCTGTAGCGGCTACCATTGCATTTATACCAATAATGCCCGTAGGCGATAATTTTCTTGCTAATTGTATTTCGTATCGCAATTCATCAAAGGGCATGCCAGATGCTTTGCAATCAGGCCGATACCACCTTCATTTGCAACGGCTGCCGCCAAGCGAGCTGTAGACAATCGGATTGCCATGCCACCTTGAATCACCGGTACTTTGGCTACCAATTTCCCTATTCTAAGTTCAGGGAGTTTCACTATAATTCCTCCTATGTGCAAATCCACTCAGGGGCCTTGCCCCTGTAGTGGTGCATAAGTGCTAAGCCTTATTTTTGTAGAATCGATGTAATCAACTGTGTCTTTTTACAGTTTTGATTTTTTTCAGCAACATCATCAGGGATTTCGATATTGAATTCCTCTTCAAATGCCATGATCAATTCAACGATGTCAAGAGAGTCAGCGCCCAAATCATCGATGAAAGTGGAGTCAATCGCCACTTCAGATTCGTCAACGCCCAATTGTTCAACAACAATAGCTTTTACTTTGTCAAATGTGCTCATTCCGTACACCTCCTTTCACGTAATCTATCTATAGGATCTTGCTTTTACATCACCATTCCGCCGTCTACATTGAGAACTTGGCCAGTAATATAACGTGCAAAGTCAGACGCTATAAATGTTACCACACCAGCGATTTCTTCTGGTTGACCCATACGGCCTAGTGGCACAGTCGTCGCAATACCTTCTTTGATTTTTTTCAGGTAATACATCTGTCATAGCTGTTTCAATAAATCCTGGTGCTACTGCATTCACAGTAATACCACGAGCTGCTAATTCTTTAGCACATGTTTTTTTGTGAAGCCAATCACCCCTGCTTTTGCAGCTGCATAATTAGCCTGACCCACATTACCTGTTACACCAGATACAGATGTCATGTTGATAATGCGACCAGAACGTTGTTTTTACCATGAGCTTAGCCACAGCTTTAGATACTAAATATACACCTTTTAAGTTGATATTCAATACATCATCCCAATCGGAGTCTTTCATACGGATTAACAAGCCATCGCGGGTAATACCTGCATTGTTTACCAATACATCAATATGACCGAACGCAGCATGTGCTTCGTCTACCATTGCTTGTACTTCGTCTGCATTACCTACGTCCGCTTTGATTTTAAGCGCTTTACGGCCTAATGCTTCCACTTTTTCCACTGTTTCTTGTGCTACAGCTTCATTGCCAATATAATTGACAATTACATCTGCACCAGCTTTGGCTAATTCCACGGCTACGGCTTGACCAATACCGCGGGAAGCGCCTGTTACCAATGCTACTTTACCTGTTAAATCCATCTTATTCTCCTTGTAAGAATGCAATTGCGGAAGCTAAGGATGCTTCGTCTTCTACATTTGCTAATTCCATTGCTTTGTTAATTTTTCGTGAATCCTGTCAACACTTTACCAGGCCTACTTCTACAAATCGAGTGGCACCAAAGTCCACCATAGTAGCAACGCAATCTTCCCAAAGTACTGGAGCTCGCTTGTGTTACCAAGGCTTCTTTAATCGCTACTCCATCGTGTAGGATTTCACCAGTAATATTAGCTACCACTGGAATTTGAGCGTCTTTCACTTCGATTTTATCTAATTCTTCTTGTAAACATTTGGCTGCTGGTTCCATCAAGCGACTGTGGAAAGGAGCACTCACTGGCAACATAACTGCACGTTTTGCGCCGGCTTCTTTCATTTTTTCAGCTGCCACTTCGACTGCTTTTGTAGCACCAGCAATTACGATTTGACCCGGACAGTTGAAGTTAACTGCTTGTACAGATCCTACTGTATCGTTCACTTCTTCGCAGATGCGAACCACTTCTTCACGAGGTAATGCTAAGATCGCCGCCATAGCACCTTCGCCCAATGGCACCGCTTCTTGCATGTACTCACCACGTTTATGCACAACGTACACAGCGTCTTTAAAATCAAGAACGCCGGCAGCTACTAATGCACTGTATTCACCAAGGCTATGACCACCCACGATATCTGGAGTAAAGCCTTTTTCTTTTAAAATTTCATAACATGCCACACTAGCTGTTAAAATAGCTGGTTGTGTGTTCGCTGTTTTTACTAATTCCGTATCTGGACCTTCAAAACATAATTGTGAAATAGAATATCCCAATGCTTCATCTGCTTGAGCAAAAACGCTCTCTAACGATAGTGTATGCTTCGTATAAATCTTTTAACATACCTACTTTTTGAGACCCTTGACCAGGGAATACAAATGCTGTTTTCATAAGGTTTCCTCCTCCTTATCGGATAACAGATTTAAGGTTCAACATAACTTCTTCTGCTTCACGAACAATATCTTGAATAATTGTTGCACAAGGTTTAATGTCTGTTAACATACACGCAATTTGTCCAATCATAACGGAACCGTTTTTCGTTTCCCCTTCAATAGTCGCTTTTCTAAGAGTGCACGCGCCTAAGTTTTTCAAGGGCTTCTTTTTGGAGCACCGCTAAATTCAAGGGATTGGTATTTACGAGCTAATAAGTTTTCAATGATACGAACAGGGTGACCTGTTGTCAAACCTGTCATAACAGTGGAACGGTCTTTTCGCTTTCAATACTGCTTCTTTATAGTTTTTCATGAGCAATACATTCTTCGGATACTACGAAACGAGATCCCATTTGGATCGCACTAGCACCCAATGCTAAAGGCTGCCGCCATACCACGACCGTCCGCAATACCGCCGGGATGATGACTGGTACATCTACAGCATCAACGATTTGAGGAATTAAACACATAGTCGTAATGTCCCCAACGTGACCGCCAGACTCTGTACCTTCAGCGATAACCGCATCAATACCACCACGAAGTAAACGTTTTGCTAATAGTACAGATGCTACTACAGGAATCACTTTTGTACCGATTTCTTTGAAAGCTGGTACCCATGTAGATGGGTTGCCCGCTCCTGTTGTGATTACTGGAACGCGTTCTTCTAAAGCCACGTCCATAACTTCATTCACAAAGGGAGACATCAACATGATGTTACAACCATATGGTTTACTCGTACGCTCTTTTAATTTATGAATTTCTGCACGGAATACATCTGGTGGCATATGTCCAGCCCCGATAATTCCTAGACCACCAGCTTCAGACACAGCAGCCGCTAATTCCGCTGTACCCAACCAAGCCATACCACCTTGAAGAACAGGATACTCTATCCCTAACAAATCACAAATATCAGTCTTAATCATCTTTTTCCTCCTTAGCACCATTTCATTACTAGACTTGCCCAAGTCAAGCTCTGCGCCAAATCCAGCAACGGCAAGATTATCACCTTTTTGTAACTTTCCTGCTCGCACTGCTTCATCTAAAGCTATGGCAATGGATGCTGCTGATGTGTTTCCATACTTAGGTAAATTAATAAATACTTTATCTTCTGTCAGCGCAAACGATCCGTCGCAGATGAAATAATACGAGTATTCGCTTGATGAGGGATAAAGAAATCTAACTCATCTAATTCCATATTTGCCATTTCTAGGGCTTTCAACACTGTTTTACCCATTGTTTTCACAGCAAATTTATATACCTCTTGTCCATTCATGTGGACAAATGTCAAGCCTTCTTCACGACGCTCGTTCGTGGCTGGCAATGCTGTACCACCAGATGGAATGCATAAGTGCATACCGCCTGTGCCATCCGCACCCATATCCATACCGAGCATACCATAGCCTTCTTCTACAGAAGACACGATGCACGCCCTGCGCCATCACCAAATAATACACAAGTATTGCGGTCTTCCCAGTTTACAACGCGAGACAATACCTCTACACCTACCACCAAGACATTCTTAAATAACCCCGCATTGATGTACGTACTAGCTGTAATCATGGAGTATACATACCCAGAGCAAAGTCGCGGACAAATCAAAAGGTCACGCATTTTTGGCACCTAGGTTAGCCTGTACTAAGCACGCTGTAGAAGGGATTGCCATGTCACCTGTTAAGGTTGCCACGATGATACAATCCAAATCTTCTGCCGTCAAATTTAGCTTCCAAGGCTTTTTGCCGCTTCTGTAGCCATATCCGATGCATTCATACCTTCTGGCGCAATACGACGCTCTTTAATGCCTGTTCGCTCTTGAATCCAAGCATCGCGGTATCTACCATCTTTTCTAAATCTGCATTTGTAAGAACTTTTTCTGGCACATAGCTACCGGTACCAATAATTCCAACTGCTTTATTCAGCATTGTCATATTTCAGGTTCCCTTCTTCTTCAATACTTGGAAATATGTTCAATCAATTTCCGCTCTACTAAATCTCCAGCAATCTTGATGGCAGTCATAATTTCTTTTCGACTTAGAACTGCCGTGGCAAATGATAAATACACCATTGACACCAAGCGACGGAGCGCCACCATTTTCTGTATGATCTAGACGTTTTTATTTTCTTAAACACAGGAACGATTAACAAGGCTCCTAGTTTAGAGATAATACTACTTTGTTTAATGCCATCTTTCAGGATGTCTTGTACCACCGAAACAAGTCCTTCTGCAAATTTCAGAACTACGTTTCCTACAAATCCATCACATACGACAACATCCACTGTGCCCTTCGGAATATCTCTGCCTTCTACATTGCCTTTGAAAGGAATTGTTTTCAGTTGTTGTAACAATGGGTATGTTTCCAACACCACATCGTTCCCCTTAGTAGATTCTTCCCCAATATTGAGCAAGCCCACTGTAGGATTAGATTTACCAAGCAACAACTGTGCATAGTTATATCCCATAATGGCACCTTGTACCAAGTGTTTTGGTTTACTATTGGCATTGGCACCAGAGTCCAACATAATGGTTACACCATTCGCCGTTGGAAGAGGTGTGGCAATGCAAGGACGTTCAATGCCTTTAATGCGCCCCAATCCCAATAGAGCCATGCCACCGCGCCCCAGTGCTACCCGGTGCAATCACAGCATCACATATTTTTATCACGCACTAGCTTTGTCGCCACTGCAATGGAGGCATCTTTTTTTCTTGCGCAACGCAATACTTGGATGCTCGTGCATTTCAATAACTTCACTAGCGTGGTGAATAGAGATTCTTGGATTCTCCATTTCACCTTCTGTTGTTAATATTTCTTTTATCTTTTCTTCATCACCGACCAGCACGACTTCCATATTGTCATATTCGTGCACAGCGGCAATGGCTCCTAATACTATTTCCAGAGGGGCGAAATCGCCACCCATAGCATCTACTGCAATCTTCATAGTTCCCCTTTATTCTATCACAGATTCCATAATGAATTTAGCGCGAAACACTTCTTTCACAGTATCTTTGATCGTTACCTTAATAAAGAATTTTTCACCACGTTGTCGCACTAACTCTGCTTTCGCCGCTAAATTGACGTCGCTCTTGACGAGGCTTTTATATTTAATATTGCCTACCCCAGCGATTACCGTAGGAACTCCTACAATAGCGCGCGCCAAGGAATTTGCTTGAGCATATAAATACTGCGCCTCCACATAACCAGAGCTATCTAACATGTCTTTCGTCGTACGCAGAACACTGATTCCATATTGTCCAACCAATAAATCAATCACATCTCCTACCACGTCCGTACGATCCATATGCTGTCGGTCATCTGTATGCTCCTGTGCCATTGCCTTAATCCGTTCACGTAATTCAGGAATGCCTAAGGCCAAACGATCCAATCGAATGGTTGGCACACTTACATTAAACCATGTGGCCCAATTCCTCATCTGTCGTGAAGGGACTTATATTCAGTTTTTCGCGCAATAACTGCTGCCGTTCTTCCTTCTTGATACGACTCATATAACCACCTTTTATGACCAAGTAATAATACTTCCATGTAATTATACTCTAATATGACTATAGTATGCAAGCTTTTTCTTGATTAAAATGTGATATTTTTTATACTTATTTGAGAAAAATGAAGTTCTCCTTCATTATTTTTTTCACAATTACCAAAGGTGTTGAATTTCCTTGGTTCTGACGACGGTCTACCACATTCACATGTCCCACGAGGCGTTCTATAACGATGGGATTCTCATCTTCCTGGTAAATGGTACCCGCCGTATGTTCCGTATCACCACCGAATAGAGTTTCAATATGACTTCCTGTGAAAGCATATCCTTTTCCTGTCTTTTTGAGGAGTTCTTCATGACCGCTCTATGGCGTTTTTGCACCGATCCATTGATTATGCCACGTTCCTTGATGAGTGAGGTGAACTACTACACCAGAATGATGAGGGTTATTGCCACTTTCAGCAAATTCGTTCAAAGCCGCCCCGTCCAATGAGAGTCCGTCGTTTCCAAATGCAAATCGATGAACGAACCATGACGACCCGATTCGGATTCAATCCATAATTTTTATTTAACACCCCAAGATTACCTGTTACTTGCACTGTTACCGGAGTAGTTGTGGCACCCGTTCCTAAGGACGTAGCTGTATAGGTGTCCGCTAGTTGGGATGTACCAATGCCGATGTTACCTTCCTCTGCAATGGTCGCATACACATCAGCCTGTTGGAATGGCACTGTTTCAATCGTAACAGGGACCATCCAAGGTAATATAACTGTCCTTATTCGCTTGCACCCCATTCCCAATGGCATGAATCACCGTCGGACCGTGGACAACCACCTTTGTGTCGTACTTAGGATCATCTACTTGCTTGCGCCCAAAAGCTCTGCATAGATGCCGCTCATATAATAATGTGCCATCTCATCTGCTTGGTCATAGGGGTGCGCATTGCTTACATCCACTTGCAAGCCCTTGTGCACGGTTAGCTTCGTGCCATCCAACACGTAAATACCTGTTACATTGTGATGCTTCTGCTCTGCCGTGTCATACCCTACACCGCTCACCTTAATATGCAATCCCTCTGGATAGTTGAGCACCTCATGGTATTTGCGCATCGCCACCCGCTCGCCCCGCCGTGTTCACCTCAATGCGCTCCGGTTGCGTCACAACCTGTTGAAAGTCTACCTCTGCCGACGCTCCATACACAAGCGGTACAGCGCTCAAACATGCCATAACAAGTCCTGCTAATACATTCCGTTTATAATTCATACATACTCCCCTTACGAATCACTTGGACCTCTACTATGAATATCTTTATATCCCCTTTAGTATACCATTGGTAGGGGGTATTGCCTATGGTAGTACTATTCCAATTGGTCATACAACATCTAGTAAGTCAATTAAAATGAGACGCCCCTCGTTGGAACGTCTCATGTTGTTAATATTATGTTGTATTAGAATTTGAATTTCATACTTCCAGAATATGTGCGACTGCTGTGGCTTCATCATCAAAGAAAAATACGATCAAATACATTTTTGCACTCCGAATTGAATTGTCGTTTCTTTTGATAATTTATAATTCACAGAGAGATTCGAGATAACATAGCTATCAAATGAACCGTATTGTCCAGTAACCTCATCCACTGATTGTCGACGGCTTATATATTGAGTATCGAAAAAGAGCATTCCATTTAGAGCTCGTGTATTCAACCCTCAGACATGGATGATATGTTTAGGAATATCAAAAATTAGTTTCTTCATATGCCTTAGCATTAGTTTGCGGAATAGCGTTATGATTGACCCGTCCTGTTTGCCATGTGTAATTTCCAAACACTGACCACTTTGGAGACAATTGATGACGAAGCTCTAGTTCCACGCCACGACGAGTTTCAGAGTCTACATTACTGTACATTTTATAATCAACTTTTTTTATTTTTATAATATGTTACAAGTTTCACTTTGTCTTTTTGTTCTTACATAGAAGCCTGTTATCCCTAATGTAGTCTTCGTATCCCACGCTTTTTTCAAGCCAATTTCAAAGGTATCTGATTTTTCCGGATTTAACTCTGGGTTTTGCTTTCACAGTACCACTGTGACGATAGACTTGACTTAATGGCGGTGGATTAAAGGAGTGTCCATAGGATGCATATACATTTAAAGAATCTGTTACATAATGTTCTACCCCAATTTTTAGGGCTCCATTCTGTATAATTCCCTTCCCCATGATGTACTGTCTTATATTCTTTCGTACCTGTATCAAAAGTAGTATGCTGACCATCAAATTTTTTTGAAACGATCCACACGAAGTCCTGTATACACAGCCCAATCATCATTTGGACGATACGTATCTTGTAAGAATAACGTCTGCATTACGAGTAGCCCCTTTATTCACTTCATAAACCCCATCTGGATACGTCGTAGAATCATGAGAACTATGGTCTCGCCAATTGGTTAAGTCTCTGCGTTTTTGATCAAAACTTTCTTGTTTCCAGTTAAGACCAGCTACAACAGTATGTTTTCCTATATGTTCCCATATTTTTTGAGCATCAAAGTTAATGGTTTTTCCTGGATAAAAAGAATCATCTCTCGGTCCACTATAGTCTGATGTAGTCGGATTGGCAGGGACTAGAGAATCCATCTTTCTTACGGTCTAATACACTGAAGGAAGCCTGTATTTTATTAGCGTCATTTTTATATTGTAAACCATGAGAATGATATTCTCGTAATCCATCATATCCTAAATATCTATATGTTTTAAGTTCTACTCCCTCATTGTCATTTACTTTTACAATACCAGCAAATACAGGTTTCCCTTTTTCTGTAATTGTACTCATAGGATTCTTATATACATATGTGTTATTAGTATATAAATAAGAATATGTTAGGGATTCCTTGTCTCTTAATTTCACAGTGGCATAAGCAGACAAGTTTTTATTATTGAAAGCTTTATCTCCACGACTACCTAATAAATAGTCACCATCCTTTGTTTGCGGAATAGGAGCATCTGGAGTAATTGTTTTATCACCCGCTTCTAACTCGTATGCACCTCCCACGATAAAGAATCATCGAAATCCACCTGTCCTACGTTGTTCTGCAGAAATGCCTACAGATACACGATCAGATACGCGCGCATCAAACCCTAATTCATTATTCCATGTGCCATGGGAGCTATGTCCTATTTGGCCATGCCAATGAATATCTTGTACAGATTCTTTAGGTGCTACTTGTTTTTGTTTGAATGCTAATAACACCGGCTACACCTCTACCACCATAAAGTGAGGAACTAGCACCTCGCACCAATTCAATACGATCAATCGTATGTACTGGAATAGCTTCCCAATCTACACCATTATTAAAAGTATTATTCATTGGTACACCATTAAGCAATACTAATATATTAGTAGAACCAAAGCCACGAATTTGTAAACCACCATTCCCAACTTGACTTTTTATATACTCCCGGTAATAGTTGTAACGCATCTGCTACAGTATCCACCCGTTTGGCTTCAATGTCCTTTGCTGTCACTACAGATACTGAGCTAGGTGTTTTAGCAATGTCTTCCATCGTTCTTGTTGCTGTCACTGTTACCGTAGGCAATATAACCGTTTCCTCTGCTACAGAAGTATCCATTGCCTGTACAGCTTGACCCGTCATAGCAGACAAGATCATGGATAGTAACACTAATTGTGTCTTACTCATTTTTGTTTTCATACGTACGCCCCTTTTTCTATACTAAAATAAATTACCCTATTCTATAGTATAGCATTAATTTTCATCATTGAAAGTCATCATACAATGAATATTAGTTATTATAAAAAAATGAGACATTCATATAATGAATATCTCATTTTATAGACTCCTATATACGGTTAGAATTTGAATTTCATACCCACATTGTACGTACAGTACGCCTGTTGCTTCTCTCGCATAGTATTCACGATTGAAGATATTTTGTACGCCGATTTGCAATGTCGCTTCTTTGGATACTTTGTAATTTACAGAAGCATTTGTTAAGAAGTACGCATCTTCTGCCTCTGGTTCACCACCGGCAGTATCTTTACCTGGCGTGCACTAACGTATTGCATATCCCATAAGGCATTCCACTTGCCACTATTGTATTCAAAACCACCATGGAATAGGTGCCTTGGAATTTCAAAGTTTTGTTCTTTTCCATCACTTTGATCTGTATTATCCAAAGCTTTGCTTTCTATATATCCCATTTGCCATGTGTAGTTTCCAAAGACAGACCATTTGTTAGACAATTTGTGACGAAGTTCTAGTTCTACACCACGACGTGTTTCTGATCCTACATTGATATATTTTTTGTAATTATCTGTATCATCTGCTTTTTTAAATGTCACATATTGAATTTTATCTTTTGTGTTCACATAAAAAGTCGCTACATTTAATTTTTGTACTTTCATTCCAAGATTTTTTTCAAACCAAGTTCAAAGGTATCGGAATGTTCTGGGTCTAACTCGGATTTGCATAAATAGGAGTTTTAGATGTTTGACCGAAGCGGTACACTTGGTACAACGTTGGCGGTGCAAAGGAATGTCCATAGGATGCATAGACGTTGGTAGAATCATCAAGGTATCTTTCTACGGACAACTTAGGACTCAACTCTGTGTAAGATCCGTCATTATGATGTACCACATCGTAGGGACTTTGTTTCCTTATTGTACTCCCCGTGAGACCCACCATATTTTTTTAAAGTGGTCTAAACGCAATCCTGCATAGATAGCCCAATCATCATTCGGACGATACGTATCTTGTACAAAAACTGCCATCGTGCGAGATGCCCCGGTATTCGTTTCACTCACACCGTTAGGGGAATACCTTAGTATCTTTAGAATTTTTTTATCGCGCCAATGTTGTAAGGAAATTTTTCTCTTGATCAAATCGTTCTTGTTTCCAGTTGAATCCCCCACAATCTGGTGTTTACCTTCTGGTTTCCATGCTTTTTGCACATCTAGATTGTACGCTTTTTCCTGGGTAGAATGAATGAGAACCTGCCCCGTCATACTCACCATTTGTAGCTTTTTTTCTGGCACAGAATAGCCATCTTTCTTTTTATCTAAATAACCAAAAGAAATCTGTAATTTATTCTCTTCATTTTTATATTGCAAATTGTGGGAATGATATTCTCGCTCGGCATCATGACCTAAGAAACTATTGCCATTAAGAGATACATATTTTTTTATCACTAACCTTGATATCCCCTGTAAAAACAGTCTTTCCATTTACTGTAACCGCACTAATTGGATTGTGGTAAGAGTACTTATGGTTCGCATATACATAGCGATAGGTTAGCGTTTCTTTGTCGCCCTAGGTTCACCGTAATATAAAGCAGACAAATTCTTATTATGCGACGATTTATCCCCACGATTCCCTAACACATATTTGCCACTTTTCAATTGTTCCAACGGCATATCTGGTGTGAGTGCTTTTTACCTTACTAGTAATTGCTTTACTCTTATCTGTCACGAAAAATCCTGGGAACCCATTTGTACGACGCTCTTCTGCAGATACACCAATAGCTACCTTATCCGACACACGAGCATCAAAGCCTAGCTCATTGTTCCAAGTGCCATAAGTCCCGCCATTGACCTTGCCATGCCAACGAATCCCTTGACGATTTGCCTTCGGTGCAATTTGTTTCGTTGTAATACTCAATACGCCCTGCTACCCCTTTACCACCATACAAAGAGGAACTAGCACCACGTACCAATTCAATACGATCAATGGAGTGCACAGGAATCACTTCCCAATCTACTTTATTATTGAAAGAATTATTCATTGGCACGCCATCAATGAGTACAGATATATTTTTGGAATCAAACCCACGGATTTGAATGTCCCCTGCAGAGGCTTGGCTCTTATACACCCCGCGCAACAATTGAATAGCATCCGCCACCGTATCCACCTTGCGATTTTTCAATATCCTTCGCTGTCACCACAGACACTGAACTAGGCGTTTTGGCAATATCCCGCAACGTTCTCGTAGCCGTTACCGTCACATCCGGCAAAAATCACCGTTTCTTCTACCTCTTGCGCATCATGTGCATACCCTGTATAACTGCCCAACGCTACCGTAACCATAGATAACAATAGCAATTGCGTTGCATTTCGTTTCACTTGTTTCATTCTGTGCTTCCCTTCTTACTGTAAAACAAACATTTAGTTTTCTATTAGAATACCACTTATAACTAGCATTGTAAATCATTTTATGAAAGTAGATACATACACAAAGAACCACTTGCCCATGAGCACGTGTTTTTTTTGTTATATATGAAGTATAGAGATATCAAACATTTCTTTTACTCGCCTCACCACTTAACTACAGCTACTAAACATAAAAAAATCAGCCATTCCTCAGAATCGCTGTACTTTTATCTTCGTCTATTCAGTTTATTATGTAACAACGTATTACACTCCTTTCATCAGATCAATATCTTGGTCTTATTGCTCCTGCGCTAAGAACCCTGCCACTGCACATACTAAGCTTGCTAGTATTCCATACAGCATATCTCTCACTCTCCTTTCATTTTATCTAACTAACACTAGCAAACTGCTAGTCATCTAACAATGCCCATAATAGTAACCCTAACATTCTCTCACCACCTTTCATTTTTTTAACTAAACCTAGCGAACTATTAGTCCGCTAACAATGCTCCTAGTAAAAGTAATCCTAACATTTTCTCACATCCTTTCTTCCATTCATACAATGATCGGTCGCACCGATTAGTCATCAAGTGCGCCGGATAGTAATAACAACAAAAGTAATTCTTCCATACTTTCACCACCTTTCTTAACTGTGTACTTAGTATACCCTATGATTGATTTTCTAAATTATAAAAGTCCCGATAGTTACATCTCCTCTTTCTCAATGCGGGGTTATGAACTATTCGACTGCTAGCAACACATAGCATTAATGCTAGCCTCTTGTCATGTCCGTCCCTGACTGTGTAATTAGTATATCCCATGATTGATTTCACAAATTACAAAAAGTTCCGATAGTTCTTATGAAAGCAAAAACGATACGGCTAGATCATTGGTAGCTGTATCGTTTTATAGTTTATAACCAATATTGTGGTTAGTGATATATTTTTTTGTATTTTTTTCTTAATCTGCATCAGTAGATAAAAAAAGAACTACTTTGCCGTGTGGAAAAGTAGTTCTTACTTGTCATGTAGGTTTGTTGTCCCTCATTAGTGGACGAAAATAGTGCGATACACTATTTACGCACAGATATCTGGACTTATCCAAAAAGGCTAGCGGTATCCTGATGTCCCCGCAATGGGGAGATAATTCTAAAGAAGGTGGAAATGGTTATACATCTTTTACCTACTAGTTTCAGTCCCCACAATGGGGAGATAATTCTAAAGTCGTCTTGGTGGCGTAGATATTACTTCTGAAGAGTTTCAGTCCCCGCAATGGGGAGATAATTCTAAAGGGTTGGCAATCAGACGCTACTGGTAATTGGTGGTGTTTCAGTCCCCGCAATGGGGAGATAATTCTAAAGGAAAGCAAATTAATCTAGCATTCCCAAACAGCTCGTTTCAGTCCCCGCAATGGGGAGATAATTCTAAAGACTATGACAATTTTCCGTGACGAAGTCGGTAATAGTTTCAGTCCCCGCAATGGGGAGATAATTCTAAAGATTTGATTAAAAGCCTTACGATTATACATAAGAATGTTTCAGTCCCCGCAATGGGGAGATAATTCTAAAGGGCACCCTTTAGAAACCGCATAACCAAGCCTCTCAAAATGCACTTTCCGACGATCTCCGCTCATCTTGAATTTTTGATGTAACATCGCATTTCAAAAAGTGCTACAAACCGCACAACCATAGGGCCGACGATCTTTTTGATTTTCTTTAGATTTTTTTCGAAAAACAGGCCACTTTTATAAAAGTTTTTTATAAAAACATTTGTCGTCCGTTTCTACTTAGTACTATACCATACTTTTTCTGGTACTTTCAAGGATTTTTACATAATTTATACCACTACCCATAGAGGTATCAAACATTTCTCTTTATCCTCTTCATCACCCTAACTACTGTGCAGAATATAAAAAGTAGCCATTTGTAATAACCATCGCCGAGGTTACCAACATATATTTTCTTATTCCCTTAATTTGCATCAGGGCATGCAAAAGACTCTTAACAACAAAAAAAGTGGCCAGAAGCCACTTTTTGTAGAATCCGTAAATTATTTACGTAAGCCTAATTTTTTTCTAAGATCGCACGGTAGCGTTCGATGTCTTTACGACGAAGGTAGTCAAGCATGTTACGGCGTTGACCTACTAATTTTTTAAAAAGACCACGACGGGAATGATGATCTTTTTGTGCTCTTTTAAATGCTCTGTTAAGTATACAATGCGGTTAGTCAAAATCGCGATTTGTACTTCTGGGGATCCAGTATCACCTTCGTGAACAGCGAATTCTTTAATAATAGTCGCTTTAGCTTCTGTAGTTAACATGTTTCATGTCCTCCTAAAAATTACAATTCCATAGGCCAAAGTAATGGGCGGAGACTCAATTACCTCGCCTAGGTTAATACATCGCTATCTATAATACTATACTTTGTGGTAAAAGTAAAGTACTTAGCCCAACATCATGCGGTCGCTCAATGTATTTTCGCGGCTACTTCAAAACGTTCCAATAGGTCTTGTACAGTGAGGTTCGCCTTCTCTTCCCCTTTTACGTCATAAATCACTTTCCCATTATCCATCATAATCAAGCGATTACCGAATCGTAAGGCATCGCGCATGTTATGGGTAATCATCAAGGTTGTCAAATGATGTTCTTTGACTAGTTCATCTGTAAGTTGCAACACTTTTTTTCCGCTGTTTTTTCGGGTCTAAAGTGCCGTATGTTCATCTAGTAATAACACTTCTGGTTTCAACATAGTCGCCATAAGCAAGGTAATGGATTGACGTTGTCCGCCACTGAGCAATCCCATACTAGAGGACAGACGATGTTCTAGGCCCAATCCAAGGCGGGCTAATTGTTGTTTAAACAAGTCTCTTTCATTTTTCTTTGAAAGCCCAAGACAAGCCCATTTGTTTGCCACGGCGTAAGGCAAGGAGCATATTCTCCTCGATTTGCATATTACCGGCTGTGCCCAACATTGGATCTTGGAATACGCGACCAATGTATTTGGCCCGTTTGTACTCCGCCATGTGCGTTACGTCCACATCATTGATATGCAATGAGCCTTCATCGACGGAGAATACACCGCAATGGAGTTCAACAACGTACTTTTTACCGACTCCGTTACCGCCGATAACGGTCACGAAGTCGCCATCTTCTAATCGTAAATCAATGCCACGAAGAGCAATTTTTTTCGTTCACAGTGCCTTTATGGAAGGCTTTCACAATTCCTTTTAATTCTAACATGTGTATACCCTCCTCTTAACCACGACGAAATTTACCTTGCCACGTTGGTAAGGATAGGGCAAGCGCTACTAAAATAGCGGTAAATAATTTCAAATCATTTGGAGGCATGCCTAGGTATAGCACTGTTGCAATCACGATACGATACACAATAGAGGCCAAATACAACGGCTACTAAGCTCAACACGAAGGAAGAGTTGCCGAATAGTTTGCGCACTACGGAGGAAGAGGCAAATAGCACCTCCCCGATGATCACTGATGCTAAGCCGATCACGATGGTACCTACGCCCATGCCGATATCTGCAAAGCCTTGGGATTGGGCAATCAAAGCACCGGACACAGCTACGAATCCATTGGATAATAATAAACCAAGGACAATCATGGAATCTGTGTTCACTCCTTGGGCACGAATCATTTGTGGATTCACCCCTGTGGCACGGATAGATGTACCAAGTTCTGTGCCGAAGAACCAGAATAGGAACAAGCCCACCACGATAGTTACCACCACGCCGATGATAGTCAATGCCACGGAGTTCGAAATACCCATGCTATGAATGGCAGAGTACACTGTATCCATGCGCAATAGGGAGATATTTGCTTTTCCCATAATATGTAAGTTCACGGAATAGAGGGCAATCATGGTTAAGATACCGGCTAACAGCGCGGGAATCTTTAACTTCGTATGAATCCAACCTGTTACGGCACCGGCGATCATGCCACCAACACCGCCACAAGGACTGTAATCCACGGATTCACACCCATGGTAATGAGCACCGCAGAAATGGCAGCACCCATAGGGAAACTACCTTCCACTGTTAAATCTGCTACGTCTAAGATTCTGAAAGTAATGAATACACCCAATGCCAACAGTGCCCACAATAGGCCTTGTGCAATGGTGCTAATAATTAAATTTGTCATAGATCCTCCTACTCAGGGGTTGCCCCCACTACTATACTACTGTTGTCGCAATGACTCTGGAATCTGGATATGCAAGCGATCTGCTTCATCTTGGTTGAACACAAATTTGATGGGTTCTTGCATTTCGATTGGCATGCTGTCCGGTGTACTTTCACCACGAAGCACACGAGTCGCCATATGACCTGTTTGAACGCCTAATTTATAGAAGTCTACGGAATAGGTCTGCAAGACCACCTGTTTTTAGCCATGTGTCATCAGAGGGAACACAGGCAAATTGGCACTGCTGAATATGGTGACAATGTTTGCATAGGACGAAGCAATGATATTGTCCGTTGGAAAGTACACCGCATCGATGCCCATGATGGACAATTGGTTCGCCGCTTGTGGTACATCATTCACATTGGAGACGGTAATTTCTACTAATTCCATACCGTGTTTTTTTAGCTTCTTCTCGAAAGCGCTCTGCTTGTAATTGTGAATTAACTTCACTGGAAGAATAGATAGTACCGATTTTTCGCATTCGGCAAGAGTTGATGTACTAATTCTACCCGTTTTTCCATGGGTACCATATCGGTAGTACCCGACACATTGCCCCCGGATGTTCATCACTATCCACTAATCGCGCTGTGGTATAGCTAGTGACTGCCGTTCCTAACACAGGAATGTCCTTCGTTGCATTTGCCATAGCCTGTACCGCTGGGGTTGCAATGGCCACTACTAAATCGGAATTACGCGCCACAAATCGTTGGGCAATGGTGTTTTAGATTGGATTGATCGCCTTGGGCATTTTTGTTGGTCCAATATAACATTGTCCACAAATCCTTCTTCACGCAATCCATCTACGAAACCTCTGTTCGCTGCATCGAGTGCAGGATGCTCCGTTAATTGCAAGATACCTACTCGGTACATCTTGCCTCCTCCTGGTGCTTCTAGTGACGATTCATGCCATACCAAGAATCCCACCAGACAGACCACCAACAGGGTCAGTCCTTTTTTTCCACATAAAAATCTCCTTTCTACTATACTACATTGGTAGCCTCGCGCTACCTCCTACAGTCTTTCTATGGGAAAGATATACCGATTATACCACATGTGAAAGTAATATAAAATACGCAAATTACAATTTCTATAGAATCCACTCCACTCTTTTTATGTAACATATGTTGGACATCAAAATCGATGTCCTATGTGTATACGAAGGAAATTAAAATTACTTTCACCATGGACAAAAACGACTAGATCTAAAAAGACCTAGTCGTTTTATGTATACTACACTATTGATTTGTTTTGCAAGATACTCTATGCCGAGGATTCTAAGAATGCTAGATAGAGCACCTAGGAATACATTTTACTACTTGCGCACTAATGCGATATGCACCATACCGATAATAAAACCAATAATGGACGGTACAATCCAGCCCATGCCGATGGAGGCAAATGGAAGCATGCCATAATATGGCAATGCCCATTGTACGAATCCAGATTGGTTAATAAATGCTGGCGCTGTTGCCATCGCATCACCTAAGGCAGCCCATAAGGCAAAGGCTGTTGTCCACGCATATACCGCTTGTCTTCCTTTGAAGATTGGCGCCACAAAGGACAACAAGATGATCGTAATGGACAATGGATATAAGAACATCAATACTGGGATTGCTAATTCGATGATTTTTGTTAAGCCTACGTTAGCAATTAAGAAACCCACTGCTGTTGTTAAGTATGCATAGCCACGGTAGCCCAATGTGTTCGGGAACATTTCATCAAATGTTTCGCCACAAGCGCCAATTAAGCCTACGCATGTTTTTAAACATGCCAAGGTAACGATAATCGCCAATAGCACTGCGCCTACATTACCAAAGTAGAACGCATTCATTTGCGCCATAGTGATACCACCGTTTTTAGCAAGACCTAATGTTGTCACGCTAGTAGCACCACTGTAGGCTAAGAAACCGTAGATAACAGCCATAATAGAGCATGCCACAAAGCCAGCTTTCACAAGGCCCATAGCAATATCCTTAGGGTTCTGTAACTCCCACACCTTGCAAGGCACGGATAACAATGATACCAAATGCCAACGATGCCAATACGTCTAATGTGTTATAGCCTTCTGTAAAGCCCTTGAAGAATGCATGTGTCGCATATTCACCTTGTGGCGCTACTGTTGCGTAATCTCCCATTGGCATAACCACAACAGTGATTAATAAAAATGCTTAGGAATATTAAGAATAATGGCGTTAATACTTTCCCAATGTAAGTCATCAATTTACCAGGGTTCAAGGAGAACAAAATGGCAATGATGAAGAACACCGCTGAGAATATGCCTAACGCAAGGTCTGGATTGACACTACCAAGGAATGGTTCAAATCCAATGGTATAGGACACTGTACTCGTTCTTGGAATGGCAAATGCAGGTCCAATCGTGATGTACAATAACAAGGTAAAAATTTTACCATATGTTGGATGTACGCGACTTACCAAGTCTTGTAAGCCATTACTGCGAGATACGCCCATAGCGACGATGCCCAAGAATGGAAGACCGATCGCTGTGGCTAAGAATCCCAACGTTGTCTGGGCCATAATGCTTGACCCTGCCTCTTGTCCTAAGTGAACTGGGAAAATTAAGTTTCTCGCTCCGAAGAACATGCCGAATAGCATGGTTCCAATAAAGGCTACGGAACCCCAAGATAATTTTTTTGATTCATTACTATTCCCCCTTACATGATGATTTTTAATACATCTAATACCTCGTCTAGCAACTCATCTTTTTGTACCTTTTTAATGTTTCGATGTAATCATAGCGGAACTCAAATGCTTTTATGCAGAATATGATGGTACTCACGCACTGTAAAAGTCCGGCTCAAAAACCTTCTACTTTTTACATATTCTAAGTTTTCATATTTATAGAATGGTTTCAAAGTTCAGGCTACCCTCAACTAAACCTTCTAACAAGCCCAATGTCACTTCTTTTTGGAATTTTCTTATCCAAGAAGAATCCAGTATTCATAATGTAGCAATCTACACCGGATTGAGTGAATAGTTTTTGTAACTTTCATAGTCCGTCCGTAAAAGAGTAGGTGCGGAATGGGTTTGCATAGGGTTCGATGACCAATGCGTTTGGATCCACGTGAGCATCTAATTTTTTTCTGCCGTAGAGCGACGTGTTGCCAACGTTGCACCCATAGTAGTAGCCAAAATTGGATCATCAATTTTTTTAGAATCGGTGGCAATGTTTTATCTTTCATCAACCACACGATAGCATTTACTGGATCTTTCACAAAGTTAACACGATTGTCTGTCCAGAATTGAGATTTAATAGCACGGCCGTTGTTGTTGCGCACATCTTCGGCAAGCACCACTTTATTGCCATCTTCGTCCAAAGTAACGCCCACATTTTGCAATGTTAACAAGTATTTGTTTGCTGGGTGTTCCACTGGATAGTCTTGCATTTTATCGAAATACGTTGGTTCTAATGCGATGGAAGACAAGTTTTCTGTATGAATGATATACGCATCGTCGTGAAGAACGGAAATATCGTAGCGACCTTCATGTTGTTCATGGGTTAACGTAGATTTACCTGATCCAGACAAACCGAACACACCGATCGTATAGGAAGAACCGTCTTTCAAATTGTATCGTTTCATACCACCGTGGCAGGCCACATAACCGTAACGATTTGCCAAGGACCAACCTAATGTTAGGGTGCCTTTTTTATGTTCCCCGAAATAACGCATGCCTAAAATCATAGCGCAGTTATGAGTGGGTCAAAAATCGCCAATCCCCACGGGTGACCTTCCACTACATAATCTGGGTCGGAGTAGATGAAAATATCCCTTCAGGAAATTCTTTACTATCTTTGTAGAATGCTTTCACTTCTTCGTTGAAGAACTGAAAGTTAATCGCCCAAGAGTACAGGATTGACGCATGTTCTTTAGGAATCATCAAGTGCGCACGAGCTGTGAAAGCTTCGTCCAATCCCACGATGGCTTGTGCAGAAATCCATTCTTTATGACGGCTATCGTATACCGCATCACGAGCGATATCGCATAATTCTACTTCGTTGATCCCTTCATCGCCAATGATACGGCGGGCTTTCGCATAACGGCCTGTCGTTTTTGCCATTATTGGTCACCAATACTTTAGCGCCTTCTGGTAAGCCTTGCTCTTCAGCACGGTATACAGGCATATCTAAGACAATGACACCAGGCTCTTTGGTTGCCAAGTCATAGGCTTGTGCAATCGTTGTAACAGGTGTCACATTGTTTCCATAAAAAGCTGTTTCAATGGTACTTCTCAATTTGGAAAATAAAGTATTTTTCTTTAATTTCGGAACGTTTCCAATGTAATCTTGTTGACATATTAGGTCCTCATCATTTCTAACATACTATACTTATGTATATTCTATTATTTTTATCATTTTAATTAAACATTTCACAATATGAGACCAATCATGTATACCCAATTTATCTAGTAAACGCAAGTATTTGTGACATCCATCACAGCGCTTGCTAGTGTAAACGAATAGATATGCAAAAACAGATGCCCATCACTTAGGCATCTGTTCACAATTAGTATTCAATTATAATTTACCACTCATAACAGACTCGATATCGAGATCTTGCAAATAGCTTTTGAAAGCCTCTGCCAGTTGTGGATTTCGCAATCCATATTCTACAGTGGCTTTTAAATAGCCTAATCGATCTCCTATATCATAGCGTCTGCCTTCATAGGAATAGGCTAATACTTTTGATGAAAGTCTCGCAATGGCATCAGTCAATTGAATTTCATTTCCCGCTCCTTGCGGTGTTTTTTCCAATTCATCAAAGATATCCGGTGTCAGAATATAGCGTCCTAAAACGGCTAGATTCGATGGCGCATATTCTAGGGATGGCTTTTCTACCAATCCCGCTACCTCATAGACATTCGGTTCCATTTCTGTTCCCGATACAATGCCGTAAGAGCTCACCTTTTTCAGGTGCCACAAATTGTGTCCCCAATATGGTCACACCATCGTGGGCATAGTGACAGTCGATGAGTTGCTTTTAAACATGGTGTATGTGGATTATACACCACATCATCTCCTAAGAGTACCGCAAATGGTTCATCGCCGATGAAGGACTTTGCACAATAGATGGCATCCCCTAGTCCACGAGCCGATTTCTGACGAATATAATGCACTTTAATATTCGCCAAATTTCGCACCATTTCTAAATGTTGTTGTTTCCCTTGTTGTTGCAACAATTGTTCCAACTCTACACTGGTGTCAAAGTGATCTTCAATGGCACGCTTATTACGCCCTGTAATAATTAATATATCTTCGATACCAGAATCGATAGCCTCTTGTACAATGTATTGTATTGTCGGTGTATCCACAATGGGTAACATCTCTTTTGGTTGTGCCTTGGTGGCTGGCAAAAAGCGTGTACCAAAGCCTGCGGCAGGAATGACGGCTTTTCTAACCTTTTTCATAGTATCCCCTTAGATTAAAAATCTTTCGCTACTAATGTATACTCCCATTTCTTTTTGTTTCACGCGATACGTCAACGTACCTTCAAAAGAATGCAAATCTCTATGCCATGTCAAGTCCACATAACGCAAGTCATGGGTTTGTAAGTCCCGTTGTAATTGAATGCTAAAACGATCTAATTTTTGTGGCTTGTACACTGAATCCATAGTACAGATTATACTTCACATCTACTTGGTCAAATGGATACAGGGGAATCTGCTAATTCAGACACATTGTTTTGGCGATATCCTGCCCAAACTTTCACCGTTGGGCTTACCTTCGTGGTCACACCTATGCCCCAATACGGCATGGTGCGCACTAGAGAATTATAACCATAATAATCTCGTTGGTAACCGCCATAGGCTGTCACTTCTGAGTGAGTTCCCACTGGTATAGGACGATGTGAAAGTTCCCCATAGTATTTGCTGTGGGTGCCTCGAATGTCTCCTTCATACCAACGACCATAGCTAAGGCCTCCTCGCACTGTAAAAGGCGTCTTGCCTACCTGGTATGTCTTTGTATCAATGGAGAACTCTGGTTTCTTTTCAACCCATACAGTGCGGGCATCCAATGTAGCGGAATCACGCGAGTATTCTAATCGAGCCGTACCCCATGGTAAGTCATGAATATATCCGAAGGATGGTTTTAAATCCGATATTGGAACCCCATGTATAGTCTAAAAAGACTTCTCCACGACTGCCAACTGGATAGGCAATACTTCCTTCTAAACTAATCCCATCTGTAGAATTATACTTAGGTCTTGGCAATAAGGAGAAAATACTGATTTGACCTCGTCGATCATGACGTAAAGACACTTTATAAGACTTCATCGATAAAATCTTCGTATTTTTTCACGTAGAATCTGGCATTGTGAATGATGGCTTTTATCCTCTGGGTATACATCAATGGAATCGCCTTCCACACGATAGTCCGGATCCCCTTTGAAAGCAATGGCATGTTTTTGTGGTTAACCACCCTTTTTCAATGTGCCCTGTTTTACCATCAAAGTCCGCTACTTTCGCTTTCACCCAAAATGGATCGGCATAGCCAAATACATCTTCCGTATGTGCAGCGCCAGTGTTAGCGTTATAGGTAATCCCCGTTCCTTTTAAATCTTTAAGAGTCCCTTTCTCTTCTAGAAAGTGGTAATCTCCTACACTTTTTATAGGTTTGTTCTTTTTGTATTTCCTTCAATACGAGGGGATTGCAGTTGTTGGTTACCCTTGGATACTTCTACGGATCCAGTGGCCCAAACAGCACCTGTTGTATCATTGTAATACATCTTATCCGCATCAATACGAACTGGTAGTGGCGGCAATTGGGATGTGTCGGACTGGACTGGCACATTTGTTGTCACCCCTGTTGTAGTATCTAGGGGTTTTGCGCGTGTCCATTTGTACATGCTAGTACAGCCAATGCCGTGCCCGCCATGATATAGTGTTTCTTCATGCCCGGCTCCTACTCTTTTTCACGTTTTACAATGATCACGGGCTTTTCAATTAAAGCATCATTCGGTGCCACTTGCAGCTTGTTCTTCTAGTGGTTTCAACCGCTTTTTGAAGTAGCTACTTCTGCTGGCTTCGCTGTTGGTGCGAGCACTCTTTCGGGTGTTCTTTCGGTGTTGTAACAGGCTCTACTGGACGTACTGATGCTTGCTGTATCCACACCATGGACTTCCACACCAGAGATAGTCACTGTAGATTCTGGTTGTACATATACCAAAGTGCCCACCGGTAAGTCGATGGATTTACCTTTTACAAAGAAACCGCCTACTAAACCGACAGGGCCCAATAGGACTGCCCCTGCCACAGAGGCACCTGCCGCTTTATATTCTTCTTTTGTTTTGCTTTTCGCTTCTTCCCCTTGAATGGCAGTAAACACAGTACCATCAATACCTTGTAATTGGTCGAAAACAATGTTTAATTTCGCATTACGTCCAAAGGAGCGAGCTTTTTGTAATTTCTGTAATATGACCTGTACCTACAGTTCCTCTCGGAATCAATAAGGTTTCACCGTCCATGATATCTTCTGCTACTTTTACATGCACTACATCATCTTTTAGATTTTTTTGCGATGTAATTGGTTCTGTTAATTCCAAACTAAATACTTGATCAGCTCCGATAGTTCCCTGTTTCGTGCGCAAACCTACTTGGGTGCCAAAAATAGCTTGTTTCAATTTTTGTATACGGCTTTGTAAGGAACCTTTGGATTCCAAGCCGTTCACACTGCGTTCCATTTCTCCAATGCGTTCTACTAAAGAACCACTATGAACTTCATCGTAGTACATCCACTCCAAAGCATTCACTTCTTGATGCAATGTAACCTTTGCATTTTGGCTTTCCACAGCTTTGAACAACGCCTCTACTTGTCCAGTGATACTGCCTTGTTGCTTCGTTCCATAAATTGTATCTTGCAATTGATGGACACGATCCGTTAATGCCCCCACTTGTACTTTTCCGTATACAGTGCTTTCCAAAGCTTCTGTTTTTTCCAATACTGTGTCTGGTGCTGCCCACACACTTGTTGTTACAAGAGCTAACATAGCTCCCACTACAGCAAAACGTTTCATAGTGTCTCCTCATCTCTACTAACACATGAGAGCACGGGCAAGCCCGTGCTACTTTATTAAATCTTCAAATCTATAATTGCCGATATGCCAACCCCTTGAATACGATTTGCTGTCGATGGGTTTTTGCTATCAATCGGTACTAGTCCTTTTACGCGAGCCACGGAATTAAAACTAGCTTCTATTTGCGCTACTGCTTCCACTCGTTCTACTTCACTGCTCGGTCCTGTGACCTGTGCGGCACCAATATGCGCCCCTCCGCCAAGACTGACGATAGGAACTACTTTTGTAGAATAAGTAGTGCTTAAATTATTTTTGTTTCAATAAATTGTTTAAGAACCCATTGATCGAATCTGCGTATTTATCGATGACGAAGTTTACGCCTCCCACTTTCAATACAGCCGCCTAATAGACTTCCTAAATTAAATGCCTGTGCTTGTTGTACTCCCCACAACCCCTACAGTGGCAACTGAGAATGCTACCATAGCGACTACGATTTTCTTTTTCATCGTAATATCCTCCTTTTTCCCTTTCATTGTATCAAAAAAATAGATGAATATTCTATATGAAAAGTATACCTTCTATAGATGATTTTTTTCATGAAGAACTTAGGACATTAGCAAATGCGTGGCACTTGGTCTTCTCCGAGCATGTCCAATAGGCGTATACCGCCTACGGCTGTCTGCAATCCAACCTTCACCGCATTGCCACTCACCACATCGCCGATGATGACTGCCTCACGACCTTCTGTGAAAGTCCGCATCAACTGCACTACATCATCTGCTACATCGGCACTGACGATGGCAATCATTTTTCCTTCATTGGCTAAGTACAACGAATCGTATCCCAACACTTGGCATACGGCTTGCACTTCCTCACGAACAGGAATGGCGGATTCTTGCAAACGTATCCCCTTTTGCGCAGAATTGGCAATCTCTTGCAATGTAGTGGCTAAGCCACCACGGGTAGGATCACGGAAAAATGCAATGTCCTTGCCAAAGGTTTCCAATACCTTGTGCGCCATGGCGTGGAGTGGGGCACAGTCTGTTTTGGATCGTATCAGGCAAATCGAGGCCATACCGTGTGCCCATGACCGCAATCGCATGATCTCCCAAAGTGCCAGACACGATGACTTTCATGCCACTTTCAATATGGGATGTCCCCAACTGCACATAGTCAGGCACGATACCTACGCCGGCAGTATTGATGTAGATACCGTCAACGGACCCCTTTTCTACCACCTTCGTATCTCCTGTCACAATGGACACCCCTGAAAGCCGCGCCATATCCGACATGGTTTGGAGCACTGTTTCTAGGGTAGAAATAGGCAATCCTTCTTCTAAGATAAGTCCGCACGACAAGTACTGAGGCACGGCGCCCATCATGGCTAAGTCATTGACCGTACCGCATACTGCTAGCTTGCCAATGTTGCCACCAGGAAAAATGTGCGGTGTTACCACATAGGAGTCCGTGCTCATCGCCATGCGCCCTGTTATGACAGGGAATACAGCACCATCATGTAATTCATTTAATATTGGATTTGAAAAATATTTCACAATATATTGATCCACTAATTCATGGCTAAATTTACCGCCATTACCGTGGACTAAGCGAATACGTTCCATTTATTCCTCCCGAGTCATTCCACCACTGGAAAAACCATATTTATACCATGCCGAACAACTGCCTTCGACAGAGACCATGCGAGGCCCCCACCGGATGCTCTGGCGTACAAAGTTTTACCAAATAAAGGACATCCATCTGGATGAATCATCCCTTGGATGACGGAGCCACATTGGCATCCTTTTTGGTCCATCGCTAGTTGTAAATGTTTCCAAAGGTAGCTGTACCAATGCATCATAGGCAGACCATTCGCCACGTAGCTTTAACCCTGATGCGGGTAATGTGCCAATACCACGCCAACCATCATCAGAGGGCTCATACAAGGTATCCATCAGCTGTTGTGCTACGGCATTTCCCGTTTTTGCCACCACAGACCGATAGGTGTTGCCTACATAAAATTTTTGTTCTTTCCGTTGTTCTAATAAATTTACAATGGCGGCTAAAATTTCTACACCATCAAAAGCCAGACAATACAACTTGGCATATGATATTCATCAGCTAAGAATTGATATGGCTGTTCCCCTATAATAACACTTACGTGACCGAGCAATAAAAATCCATCAATTTGATGGTCTGGATTACTCAATAAGGCACGCAAGGCGAGGGGGCACTAATTTATGAGAAATCAAGAAAAATACATTCTTTAACCCCTTAGCATGTACCGCTTGTATGGTCGCTGCAATAACAGCAATAGTCGTTTCAAATCCGATGCCCAAGAAAATAATCTTTTATCTGGATATTGTTCACTTAATCCAAGTACTTCCATGGGGCTATAAATAATTTCAATATGAGCTCCATTTTTCTTTCGACTGCCATAAATTACCTGTTGTACCGGGAATCTTCAGCATATCTCCAAAGGTAGCGATGACTACATCCTCACGAGCGGCATACGCCAAGGCTTGATCCATATATTGTTGATCTGTCACACATACTGGACATCCGGGCCACTGATGAGTTCTATGCCTTTCGGCAACATTTGGCGGATACCTTCACGGAAAAATAGCCACTGTGTGCGTTCCACAGACTTCCATGAACCGCACTGTTTCCTCTGGATTATGTAATTCGTGAATGCGCTCTAGTAAACTAGTCATGCGACCTTCGATTTTTCTGTTAAAGTAATCTTGTTCAAGTTCTTCTAATTCGCGGAATGCCTCAAGGGTCAAAACGCGCTTCCTCCTCATCTACAATTTGTACGGCACAGCCCGCATGGACTAATAGCCAATCTCAATTTTTGCTTCTGGTACCAACAACAGACTGCACTCCCGTTGCACTCCTGTTAGTTCTACGGTACCAATCGTTTCATTTATATGCACCAACTGTGCGGTACTGCTAAACACATAGTATCTCCTATCTTTGCTTGTAACTTCCCAACCACAATTGCCCCAAGGCGATTCCGCCGTCATTCATCGGGCTTTGTGTAGGAACGTGGACCTTGTATTCCCCTAATTCGTGTATCACTCCTTCTAAGAGAATGCGATTTTTGGAATACTCCCCACACAAGACGATCTGCGAAATGTGTCGTTCCTCACAACATCGTTTCGCCATCTGTCCTATATAATATATCAAAGTTCTGTGAAAGTCCGCTGAGATTTTTGCTACACTTTTCACCACATTCTAATTGTTCTATCACGGATCGTACTAGACTCATCGTATCTAATACGTTTTCGTTCATCCTCATAGTTAGGATGTTTCCTTCCTCTGAAAGCGCCATTTGCTCTAACTCTATGGCAAGATGCGCATCATAGAGGTGGACATGTCCTAAAACCCAGTAGGGATGCTATCGTATCGAATAGGCGACCACCACTGGAAGACTGTACCATCTGCATATGGGGCATCATTGTTTCCAATAGTTGCCGACCTTTTAGGCAAGGATTGTTTCCACCCTTCTATCACTGTGGGCGCCTCTGTGGATAGAGTTCATTCACATACCACAAGGCTTGGCGCCACGGTTCTCGTACTGCCACTTCACCGCCCGGCAAAGAAGCATAACTTAAATGGCCTAATCGTTCCATATGCTCTTGATAGCAATGTAAAAATTCACCGCCCCATAGGGTGCCATCTGTTCCATAGCCTGTACCATCAAAACAAATACCTAGGACTGGTTCTGTTATGTCTCTGCTCTGCCAGTACCGCTGCCACATGAGCGTGATGATGTTGTACCTCCATAACAGGCAAGTTATGCTCCTCTGCATAGGCTCTACCACACTGCGACGTGTAATAGCTTGGATGGGCATCCACCATAACTTGCGTAGGTTGTAACTGAAATAACTCTTCATAACGCTTCGTCGTACTCCACAACAAGTCTTGTACTCGCTCACGTTCCATATCCCCCATGTAGGGGCTGAGGATTGCATGAGACCCACGATTCATAGCGAAAGAGGCTTTCATATCCGCCCCCATAGCTAACATGGTAGAACTCTTCTCTAATGCTACTACAGGAATGGACAAAGGGACGTACCCTCGGCTACGGCGAATGAAAATAGGTTCATTCTGAACCACTTGCACCACAGAGTCATCCACTGGAGAAATAATCTCCCGATTATGAGTCAATATATAATCTGCAATCCCCTGTAGCTCCTCCGTCGCCTGTGCATCATCATAGAGTACAGGATCACCACTGCGATTGGCACTAGTCATGACCCATATAGCATCAGACGGTACTAAACTGTAGTGATATGGCGCATAGGGCAACAAAATGCCTAAGGTTTCCATACGTGGGGCTACACTAGGTGCAACAGGCACCCTCTGTGACGCAATAATCTTATCAGCCTTCCGCTCTGATGCAACATGGCATTCCTCATTAGAACTAGTTTGTTCCTGATTTCTATTAGATATATCTTTAGAAGTCGCATCGTTCTCAAAAGTGCCATATGATTCCGTATGTACAGCATCAGTACTATACTCTGCTACCTTTCGCAACAACACAATTGGTCTTGCAGGGCTCAACAATAGTTCTTCTTCTGTTTCAGATATGTGTACATACTGCTTTGCCGTTTCCAAAGACTCCCGCCATGACAGCTAAGGGTTTTCGAGGTCGCCCTTTGCGCTGTCGTAAGGTTTGTACCGCTCTTTCTTGTAAAGCATCACAGACCAAGTGGTAGCCACCAACGCCTTTTAATGCTACAATAGCACCTTGCTGTATCAACTGCTTGGCCTGCTCTATGGCATCCTGTCCACTAGCGAGCACCGTTCCATCTGCACCTTTCAAAGTAAACATAGGCCCACAGTGCTCGCAAGCATTGGGCTCGGCATGGTATCGCCGGCCTTCGAGATCCTCGTATTCCTTCTGACAATCTTCGCACATAGGGAATACTTTCATAGACGTTTTATCACGGTCATAGGGTGTACTTTCAATAATCGTATATCGAGGACCGCAATTCGTACAGTTCGTAAACCCATAGTGAAAAGCGTCGATTCTCAGGATCTTGTATATCCCTCAAGCACGCCTCGCAAGGTGCCATATCGGCGCCAATGAAAGCATTGCCTTTCACTCCTTGAGATACAATAATCGTAAACGAGTCCAATGATTGTACTGTGGTTGGTTCTACACGCAAGGTATCAATACGTCCATGGATAGGCAAATCAGTTTGCAATCGTTCAATAAAAGTTTGACAATCCTCATCTCTACCCTGTATATGTATCTCTACACCGGTCGTGTCATTTCTCACTGTGCCCACGACTCCTAATTCATGGGCTAGTTTAGATACAAAGGGCGGAATCCCTATGCCCTGTACAATACCTGTTACATGTATGGTGTATGCTTTCATAGAACCCGCCTCCCTTCTGTTATATAATTTTAATGATTTTCTTGTCGGATTCCCGCGCATCGAGTTCAGCTTGAATCATAATAGCACATTCGATACGTTTTTCTGTAATTTACATCCCAATTCGTACGGTGTGCTAGGGTCTCCACCTAATGTTTCATTGTTGGCATGGCAAACCACCAGAGCAGAAGAATTTCGCCCAACAGTTGGCACATATTTCTTTTGTAAATACGTGAGTATTTCTAAACTGCGTTGGTATGTCGTAGTTTTTTCAAAACCATCGAATACTGTACCAATCACATACCCATCTTTACCTACGTATTGGTGACATGGATAAATATCCCCATTCGGTACAACCGCCATATACTCATGACCCGCTCCGCAACCACGTAAACGTTTTGCCATACATGGTCCGCGATACAAGTCCATACGGAAGTGGAAGAAGTTAAACTTCTCGCCCCATCCGTACCAATTGGCGTTCTAAATATAGGTCCGCCAATTTTTTCATATTCTTTTTCAATGATCGGCATATCTTCTGGGCGCAACACATAGGCGCCGTCTTCGCCAACCACTGGTTCCATAGACAAATGCTCGAACCCTAAGTCAGACATAGCTTCTACGTCTTTGCAGAAGTCTAAGTTGTTATGCGTGTAAGTGCCACGCACATAGTATTCACGGCCCTCACGCTGTTTCACAGCATTGACTAAGTTTTTCGCTACTGTTTCTATGTATCTCTGCCACCAGAACTTGGGCGCATACTATTATGAACATCCTTACGACCATCTGGGATAATACTAAACTCATATCATGTTCGTTCACATAGTCGATTTTTATCCTGTGTCAACAACATGCCGTTAGTGGTCAATGTCAATTTTAAAAGATTTTTTTCCATGTTTTTTTCTTGAATGGATTCAATGTATTCTACGGTTTGTTTCACTACATCCCAATTCAACAATGGTTCACCACCGAAGAAGTCGATTTCACAATGTTGGCGTGGGCCACTCATGGAAATCAAGAAATCTACAGCCCGTTTCGCCACGTCAAAACTCATCAATTCACGTTTCACTCCGCCGTAATCACCTTGGGCGGCAAAAGCAATATTTACAAGCTAAGTTGCAATCATGTGCGATGTTTAAGCAAAGAGCTTTTTACAATTGGCTTTTCAGCCACTACGAGTTTCGAACTCTGTGAGACATAGGCGCAAAAAGCATTTCCTCTTTGATGAGTTCATCTAACTCATCCATAATTTCATCTAATTCCAGCTGCATCCTCTGTGGCATCTAGCGCACTGTGTACAGCCTCACGGTTTGTGCCATTATAGATATCTAATACGCGATCGATAAGCTCATCAATGACATGGATAATGCCACTATTTACATCAAGTAGAAAGAACTTATCTTTCATTTTAAATTTATGAATCATCGGTTGTAATTCTAACATTCATACCTCCATTAACTCTACTAAAGTCTACCGTTTATTATATCACTTTATACCCATGACGTAGTAGAAAGCTATAAATATAGAGTATACTTTTTCTAAAAAGGTTAATTGTATAATGAAACTGAACAATAGAATATAAAAATCCATAGTGATTTCGTGGTATGATTATAGTGCTAAATTACAAGATATCACGAGGTAATCACTATGGATAATACTAATCATAACACAGAAAACACGGACAAATAAACATCTTTCGTTAAAAAGAGCGATTTTACATTGAAAGACGTCTTCGACTAGGAGCATCAATATCTTCTATTGCCTCTGATCTGCAACGGTCTAGAACGACTATTTATTACGAAACAAAAGCGTGGTACAGTCGACCAGATAAAAAGGATAAACTAGTTAGCCTATATTTCGCCGAAACAGGACAAACTAGCATATGAAAAAGTAGAGCGGGATCATTTTTCTCGCCTAAAAATTAATAATGCTAGTGCATTTCTAGAATGGGCAAAAATATAAGATCCAAGGGGCCGATAAATGGTCTATTGATGCTTGTGTTGGTGTAGCACGTAAAGAAAAAGTTATTTACATTAGATATGATGGTTTGCAGCAAACAAACCTTGTACAACTACGTACATGAAGGTCTCTTTCTACATATCCCTTGACTTTCCTTGTATTGTTAAAAAGAAACGAACCAAGTATATCCAACGTACTCGTAAACGTAATCTTGGGTTAAGCATTGATGATCGTAGCCCTGCAGTAGATGAACGTACGGAATTTGGGCATTGGGAAGTGGATACGATTCTGAGGAAAGAAAGAAAGCATGAACTCTGTGCTAGTAACATTGGCTGAAAGAAAAACACGATTTAATGTACAACTGCTAGCAGATAGTGGTTCTGCTAATGACGTAACAAAAGCTATTGCGCATGGTTAAAGTACTATGGCAATGGGTTCAGTAAAGAGCATTACCTCAGACAATGGTAGTGAGTTTTGCTAACCTTACAGAGGACTGTAGAGTAGCTCTGCCCAGTATACTTTGCGCATCCTAATTCACCTTGGCAACGAGGAACAAATGAACGTCACAATGGATTATTAAGACGATTTATACCAAAAGGCAAAGCATTGAGTGATCTTACTACAGAGAGACGCTCGAGATTGTACACAACTGGATAAAACTGATTACCAAGAAAAGCTTCTTGGATACAAAAACACCAGAGGAGATGTTCATACAAGAAATATCTAAGTTATTATGCTAACCCACTTTTTAGCTCTACTATGAGATGTTTAATTATTTATATTAAAGTGTTCAATTTCGACTTGCAATTTAAGACTTTTTCTAAAATTATAGTATGCAAAAAAGCTGTCCACCGAATGGTGAACAGCTTTTTACTAATCTACTGATTATTTTTTTGTTTGCACACTTGGTTGCCTACTGTACAGCTAGTTTTGCAAGCAGATTGGCAGGATGTTTGACATTCAGTCCGCAACCGCCTGTTTTAGCAGTTTTTGTAGGATTCAGTGTTAATTGTACGAATACGTTTTAGACATCTTTTATTCCTCCTAAGCACAAACTTACTCTATTATATTATCATCTAATACGGTTTCAAGCAAGCACAAGGAGCAGGAATTAGTGAGCTAATGCTTCTTTCAATGTTTTAAGGTTTTCTTCCATAATGTCTAGGTATGTCACATTTTTTTGTGCTTGTTCTTCTGTTAAACCTTCTGCGTGGTTCAATACATACACTTTTTACGCCAGTTTCCGACTGATAGCATTCGCCAATTTAGGACTTACTAATTCTTCACTGAAGATAGCTTTTACATTATGTTCTTTGATGAAAGCCACAATATCCGCCATGCGTTCTGGTGTTGGTTCTGCATCTGGAGATACGCCCATAATACCTAATTGTTCAAAAGCCGTATGCGTTCGCTAAGTAACCAAATGCCATATGGCTAACTACTAAATGTTTGTCGTGTTGTGTTTTGCCAAACTCTTCATATTTAGCGTGTAAAAGCTTTGTAATTTTTCTTTGTACGCTTTACCGTTTTCTGCATAGTATTTTTGCATTCGTAGGGTCTGCTTTTGGAGAACGCTTCTACTACTGCATCTACTTCTTTGGCAACGTTCATTGGATCTAACCATACATGTGGATCATATTCACCATGTTCATGTTCGTGCTCATGTTTATCTTCTTTTTGCGCTTTGTCATTGTCATGTTTGTCGTCTTTCATGATCTTTGTCATGGTCGTGATCTTTATCGTGGTCATGATCATGTTCATCTTCGTCTTCATCAGAGTCGGCAACAATGTCAACGCTTTAGATAATTCCACAGCTTCAGCTTTTTGAAGTACATCTTTTTCTAAAATCTTTTCAGTTGGCTCTAGGGCCCCGCACTCACTGTATAAGAATACTTTCGCTGTACCGATTTCTTTCAAATCTTTTGCTGTTGGATCCCAATCATGTGGTTCTGCTCCTGGAGGTACTAATAAAGACACATCTACTTTATCGCCCCCTACTTGTTTCGCTACATCATACACAGGGAACACCGTTGTTACAACTTTCATTTTTTCAGCCGGTGTCGCTTGTTTTTGTATCGTTGCCACAGCCAGCAATGCCAACTGCAGTGGCTACCATGGTAGCTCCTAGTACAAAAGTGAGGTTAATCGTTTTTTTCCAATTCATGAGTATACTCCTCCTAACACATAAAAAACAAGAAGTGATTAGTCTTTGCTAATTCACTTCTTGATTATATCTGATTTAAAAAATCCGTGCTTGAATGCATGAGCAGTCTATACACTCAATATCATTATCATTTGAACTTTTTGATGACAGCTAATGCCACAGGTGTTACAACCGCTACCGCTAACAAGGCTTCTGGAATACCATGAGACCATACAATGCCCATCACCACATTAAATACCGCTTCTGGTGAAATGTGTGTTGCCTTAGCAAATTCTACCCCATAAATTGTGTAGATACCAGTCATCACAAGGATTGTATTTGTCGCTGTTCCTAGGAAAGTCGCTAAACCGATACGGATGGCTTTCACCTTGATTGGCAAATACATATATACTAACGCTGCTACTAAACCGATCAACATTCTTGGCAATACAGAAATGATTGGATTCATAAACGCAAAGGATAAAATATTAGGCGCCATGTAGGCTTGTACCATACTGTATGCACCAAATAAGAACCCTACGGACATGCCCACCTTCGGACCTTCTACGACACCGCCTAAAATCGTTGGGATATGCAAGATCGTCGCACTGATTGGTGGAATCGGCACAAAGCCCCAACCTGTCATGCCTAATACAATCGTAATCCCTGCCAATAAACCAATAATTGTCAATTGACGTACCGTGAATTTTTGCGCTGGTTGCGTTTGCAACGCTGTTTCTTTTTCCATGTTTTCCTCCGTTCTTATTCTCTTAGGGATATAAGTCGAACCACTATTAAAAAAATGGAACTCAGTTCTGCTCTTCTAGATACAGACTATACAGTTAGTTCCTCGTATAGAGTAGTACAAAAACAGCGCTTCTGTCAATCAAAAATGTAACTTTTCTTACACTACAAGAAAAACGAACACCTTATGAGGTGCCTCATACAAGTGTTCGTTCTACCATTACAGCCCTAACAATTTTTCTGCCTTCTTCCCAAGCGAAGATAGGTGTTAGGAATGTCATTAAATTTTCTTCTTCAAATGGATAGGCACGCATTCCAATCGCTTCAGCAGCCTGTACATCAGAAGGTTTATCACCCACAAAGTAGATTAATCGTTTTTCCAATTCATGAGTATACTCCTCCTAACATATAAAAAACAAGAAGTGATCAGTCTTTGCTAATTCACTTCTTGATTATATCCGATTTAAAAATCCGTACTTGAATGCATGAGCAGTCTATACACTCAATTTCATTATCATTTAATTTTTGATGACAGCTAGTGCCACAGGTGTTACAACGGCTACTCCTAATAGTGCTTCTGGAATACCATGAGACCATGCAATACCCATCACCACATCAAATACAGCTTCTTGTGAAATGTGTGTTGCCTTTGCAAATTCTACACCATAGATTGTATAAATACCAGTCAATACAAGGATAGTACTTGTGACTTTTCCTAAGAAAGTACTACACCAATACGGATAGCTCTTACCTTAACTGGCAAGTACATATATACCAACGTCGCTACTAAACCAATCAACATTCTTGGTAATATAGAAATGATTGGATTCATAAACACGAAAGATAAAACATTCGGTGACATATACGCTCGTACCATACTGTAAGCACCAAATAAGAACCCTACTGACATCCCCACTTTAGGGACCTTCTACGATACCACCTAAAAAGGGTTGGAATATGCAAGATGGTCCCACTAATTGGTGGGATTGGCACAAAAGCCCCATCCTGTCATGCCAAGTACAATCGTAATCCCTGCCAATAAACCAATAATTGTCAATTGACGTACCGTAAATTTTTGCGATGGCTGTGCTTGCAACGCTGTTTCTTTTTCCATGTTTTCCTCCGTTCTTATTCCCTTAGGATATAAGTCGAACCACTATTAAAAAATGGAACTCAGTTCTGCTCTTCTAGATACAGACTATACAGTTAGTTCCTCGTATAGAGTAGTACAAATCAGCTATTCCGTCAATCATAAAATGTAACTTTTTCTTACACTATCACGAAAAAAAGAACACCCCTATGAGCAATGTCAATTGAGTGTTCTTTTCAATATCTTACAGACCTAGTAGCTTTCTGCCTTCTTCCCAAGCAAAAATAGGCTCTAAGAATGTCATTAAGTTTTTCTTCTTCAAATGGGTAGGCACGCATGCCAATGGACTCCGCGACTTGCGCGTCAGACGGTTTATCGCCCACTAAGAAACTGCCATCCACGTCTACATTCCATTCCTGAATTGCTTTCGTTAACATCCCCGGATTTGGTTTGCGGCAATCGCAGTCTTTCTTGTACTCTGCCACCGTTCCTTCTGGATGGTGTGGGCAGTAATAGTACGCCAATACTTTTCACACCTTCTGCCTCTAAACGTCGAGACATTTCTTCGTGTAGCGTATGCACATCGTCTTCTGTGTAGTATCCACGAGCGACACCACTTTGGTTTGTCACCACAATGATATCGTAACCACGGCGTTGCGCCTCTTGCATAGCCTCAATAGCGCCGGGAATAAATTCCAATTTCCCAGGATCACTTAAATATCCTACATCTACGTTAATAACCCCATCACGGTCTAAAAATAATACATTTCTAGTTTCCATTATTTTTACATACCCTTCATTAGTCGCTAATAACTCACAATATTCATGAACTGCTTGTTCTAATGGTGTAAATCCTTTGTCATAACCCGCTGCCAACAACTTGGTTATATCCGCTTGGGTATAGCTTTGGTATTTACCTTTCAACACCTCTGGGAAATCAATATAGCGAATAGAGCCTTTTCCCGCATAGGAAATGACGGCTTTCATAAATTCGTTGAACGTATGGGCATGACCTGTACCACAGTTGAATACACCGCTAATTTCAGGATGTTCCCAGAAATAGAAGTTCACATTTACCACGTCATTCACATAGATGAAATCCCGTGTTTGTTCGCCGTCACCATACCCATCGATACCTTTGAACAGAGTAATTTCCCCAGTTTCCATCAATTTATAATACATTTGGCGTACCAAGGATGCCATCTTGTCTTTATGCGTTTCATTCGGTCCAAATACATTGAAATAGCGCAAGCCCACACATTGGGATTGCAACTGCAAATGGTTTCTAAACTTCGCCACATAACGATCAAATAACAATTTAGAATACGCATAGGATTCAAGGCCTGCTCACAGGCGAGGATCTTCACGGAATCCATTCGTACCATGTCCATAGGTAGACGCAGAGGATGCATAGATGAACGGAACACGACGTTCTTGGCAGTAATGAAAGAGGTTTTTAGACCCTTCATAGTTATTTTTCATCATATATCTGCCATCGTAATTCATTGTATCTGCACAGGCCCTTCGTGGAATACTACTTCAATTGGACCACAATCAAAAGGTATTTTTGCTCTACGGCTATATCAAAATCTTCATAATCAATGTAATCCGCAAAATCCAACATTTCGATGTTGCAAATTTTACGACCATCTGTTAAATCGTCTACGATTAAAATATCGTTACGACCTTTATTATTCAATTGTTTTCACAATGTTGGAGCCGATAAATCCAGCTCCACCTGTCACAATAATCATAGTGTTCCTTCCTCTACTAATCTTTGAATCCGTTCAATAATACTAGTCGTGGAATAGCCCTCTTGGAATTCCAGAATCTGTACTTCTTCTACAAATTCTTTTGCCGATTACTTCTTCTGGTTTGTAATCGCCACCTTGACCAATATATTAGGGCGTAACTGTGAAAGTACTTCCGCCGGCGTATCTTCTTCAAAGAGGACCACCCCATCTACAAAGCCTAAGGAACTCATCAATAAGGCTCTGTCGAGCTCATGGTTAATAGGACGGCTCTCACCTTTTAGGCGTTTTACCGACGCATCGGAATTCAACGCCACTACCAAGTGATCGCCTAGAGTGCGGCCTCTTTCAAATAGATCAAATGACCTCTGTGTAAGATATCAAAACAACCATTGGTGAATACCACAACTTCCCCGCGGTCTTGCCAGAGTCGAATCTTTTTCGCCAAACATGGTACGGAGTACAAAGGCTCATTATCTTCTTTTGCGAGCTTTCATTTTTAGACAGCAATTCCAATAGTTCTTGACGATGAATTGGGCACGTACCCACTTTGGACACTACTACACCAGTGCATGCATTGGCGACCACTAAGGCGACGCTGGATAGATAACCCCGCCATGAGGCTCGTAATCATCATGGCTACCACTGTATCGCCAGCACCGCTCACATCAAATACATCTTGCTGTTTCGTTTCAGAGTTATGCCAGATACGACCATCTTTTTCTCACTAAGGTTACACCCTTAGCGGAGCGAGTGACAACGATAAACTCTAGATCCATTTGTTCTAAAATTTGCGTAGCCGCTTGCACCACAGCCTCGTCTGTATTGGCCACTTCATGACCGACCGCCTCACTGAGTTCTTTCACATTCGGCGTAATACATGTGGCACCGTTATATTTTCGTCCAGTCTGCCCCTTTCGGGTCAACAATCGTGATGATACCAGCTTTATTCGTGCATGCAAAGACCTTCGCCAATAGGGATGGCTGGCACAGACCTTTCCCATAGTCGGAAATAACGAGGCCCTGCATCCCCTCTTGAATACGGGTCTCTAGCCGACTTAGCATCACACTTTCACTTATTTCGGAAAGAGGGCATTCACCTCATAATCCAAGCGAACAATTTGTTGTTGACCACCTAGAATGCGTGTTTTTCGTAGTGGTCGGAATCGACGTTTCCGTGACGATACCCGTAGCATGAATGCCATTGTCCGCCAATAGTTGACGCAACACATTTCCATGGGGATCATTGCCCACCCGTGCTCGCAATATGCACTCGGCAGTCTAATTGAGCTAGATTGTTGGCTACATTGGTCGCTCCGCCTAAGACTTCCGTTTCCCGTTGCACCACATTCACTGGCACGGGAGATTCCGGAGAAATACGGCTTACATCCCCAAAAATATAACGATCCAACATGCAGTCGCCCATGACGCCTACTTGCAAAGACGGCAAATCACGGAGCAAAAAGGATTGTAATGTACGACTAGGGCATATTCTTCTTCCACCAATTCACATAAAATATGACCTGCTAAAATATGCATTTCTTGAATGCGCGCTGTTACTTTGGAAGGAACTGGAAATAGCAAGTCGCATAATTCCGCCATTTTTCCTCCACCTTCACCAGTCCATCCAAAAGTATGCATACCTACAGTGCGAGCCACTTCTACAGCTTTCACCACATTTTTTTACTATTCCCAGACGTAGAAATGCCGATTAAAAATATCACCAGAACGGCCCTCAAAGCTTTGCACTTGTCGTGCAAACACATCATCATAGCCATAGTCATTGCCTACAGCTGTCAAAATGGACGTATCTGTAGTAAGCGCAATAGATGCCAAAGCTCTGCGCTCTTTTTTGAAAGCGTCCCACCAATTCTGCCGCTAAGTGCTGAGAATCTGTCGCGGATCCGCCATTACCACAAAATAAAATTTTTATTACCCGATGCCAAGGCAATTTTGCATCGCTCTGCCATCTCTTCTAACACGGGCATCACTTCTAATGTAGCACTTAATGTATCCACATGGTCGGAAAAAGCGTTCCCAATGATAGGATGTAAATCACTCATGCTGTGTATCCTTTCCATCGTGTTTTTACTAAATCATGTAATTCTTGTAAAAAAACTTTCCACATTGTTGAATTGACGATATACTGAAGCAAACCGTACATAGGCCACTTGGTCTACATCTTTGAGCAAGGATAAAACAATTTCCCCAATGCGTTCCGTAGTCACCTCTTGTTCTACTTCCATGCGAATTTGTTTTTTTCCGTTTCATTCACAATGGATTCCAATTGATCCGTAGAAATGCCACGTTTACTGCAGGATCTCCACAACCCATTCATCAATTTAGAGCGATCGAACAATTCTTTTCTTTTTCATCTCGTTTAATCACCATAATCGGTAAATCTTCTATGACTTCATAGGTTGTAAATCGTTTTCCACAATTCATGCACTCACGACGGCGACGAATATTATTATCGTCCGTAGAGCGTGAATCTGTCACTTTAATGTCATCGTGATGACAATACGGGCATTTCATAGACAATCCTCCTATCTCATCACACAAGAAAGACTTCCCTTGGTGTTGTATTTCTTCTATAAAAGTATCTAGCATTTCATATCGTTTGCGATACATGTTGCGCTTGTGAGTTTTCGCCGTTTCATAGGTCTTGCGCTCTTCCTCAATAGGAATCGTGAAAAATCTGGCATCTTCCGACCAAACTTGGCCCCCTAACTCTTCCCAAAACTCGTTAAACGTAACTAGTTTATGCCGGTGAAAGCGTAGGGCATGAGAGTTAGAAAAGAACCCTTCATCAGAGACGGCATAGATATGTTCAATCCCCATGTTCGTAGCCAATTGTCGCAACAAGAAAAAGATAAAAATTCTTAGGGCGATAACCATGCATTTCGTCAACTTTTGGCTCTCTCTAATCCATCTTTGTAACCTTGGATCGTTCCTACCCAGATACAAGAATTGCCTTGGTGGTCTTTGCCAAAACGAAGGTTCATGTGATATAAGCCATGATCTTGGTAACGAAGCAACAAAGTCAAAAGGCCTTCTTTTCTTTGGCCTGGAATGAAGTACAATGTCGCATCTAGTTCCAGTTCTTCCGATTTCCATAAAATCACACCAGTTTCTGCATTCGTATACATACGATGAATGGCATCTGTCGTGAAATACTGTGGCAACATAGAAAAGTGATGAATAATCGCATCGGTTCGTTCTGCTCGCCGTCGAGTTCTTGTATAAGAACACACGGGTCACCACTTCCCAAATCCCTTCCTGTTCTTTTTAATAGATTCGGATAGGCTGTGTAGGAGTCAAAAAAACTCTTCTAACTGTTTCATCTGAGATTTGTATTTCAAAAGCACGCAAAACAAATACCAATGTTCTTTTTCTCTCGCCATCCAGGGACTTCTATATATCGTTGTTCCTAATTCCCATTGTTGCTTTGCATCACTAAACACAGTTCGTCCTCCTTACGACATATGATATCAACCTATATTATACCCTATTTATATAGTGAATTTCAATGTACTGAAAGGGCGCACAAAAAACTAGAGAGCCTTATCCCTCATAGGTAAGACCCTCTAGTGGTTATACTTTGTTATTTGCGACCTGTGCTACCGATACCACCGGTACGAACACCACAAGCATCATCATCATTCGTCAATAAATACTTTTGAGAAAATGCCCTGTGCCACTCGTTCTCCTTTTTCCAAGGAAACTGGTGTATCCGTTGTGTTGTACAAAGCGATCATAATATGACCTTCATTATCTTCGTTATTGTAATAATCGGAGTCAATGATCCCTGTACTATTAGTTAGCATCAAGCCTCGTTTAATCGCTATACTGGAGCGAACGTGGATGGCCAAGTATTCATCATAATGCATGAACGCTTTCAGCCCTGTAGGAATCAATACCGTTTGTTTCGGTCCTACCACGACTGGTTCCGCACATTCAATATCATAGCCCTGCACTTTCAGAGGTCTTGCGTTTCGGCAAATTAATGCCTTGCCCCTCAAAGGCAGATACTACTTCAAAATCCACGAATATCCATAGTTCACCCTCAATTATTTCAATAGCTCTTTGCGGGATAAATTGATACGGCCTTTATCATCGATTTTCGATGACTTTTACCATAATTTCATCGCCTACATTCACTACATCTTCTACTTTTTCCACACGTTCTCTTGCCAATTGGGAAATATGAACCAAACCTTCTTTGCTCGGCAATACTTCTACGAAAGCGCCGAAGTTCATCAACCGTGTCACTTTACCCATGTATACTTCGCATCGCTTCTACTTCTTTCGTCAAATTCGTAATGATTTGAATAGCTTTTTCAGTCGCTTCCGCTTCTACCGCGCCGATGGAGATAGTACCATCATCTTCGATGTCAATTTTAGCACCTGTTTCCTCAATGATGCCACGGATGACTTTACCGCCTGTACCGATGACATCGCGGATTTTGTCTGGATCAATTTTCATTGTCACAATGCGTGGCGCCCATTTAGACATTTCTTCACGTGGCGCTTGGATAGCTTCCATCATTTTACCCATGATGTGCATACGACCTTTGTGAGCTTGTGCTAAAAGCTTCTTCTAAGATTTCACGGGACAAACCGGAAATTTTTAATATCCATTTGAATCGCAGTTACTCCTTTTTGTAGTACCTGCTACTTTGAAGTCCATATCGCCTAAAGGCATCTTCCATACCTTGGATATCTGTTAAGATTGTATAGTGTTCACCTTGTGTGACAAGACCCATCGCAACGCCTGCCACAGGCGCTTTGATTGGCACCCCTGCATCCATTAAGGACAAGGTGGAACCACATACGCTGGCCATAGAGCTAGAGCCATTGGATTCTAACACTTCAGATACTAGACGCATAGCATATGGGAATTCTGCTTCTGTTGGAAGTACTGCTAGTAACGCTCTTTCAGCCAAAGCACCATGACCGATTTCACGACGTCCAGGACCGCGAGAGGAACGAGTTTCCCCTACGGAGAAGGATGGGAAATTGTAATGGTGAATATAACGTTTTTTCCGTATCTAAGCCAATGCCATCGATGGTTTGTTTTTTTCGGACAATGGGGCCAATGTACAGATGTTTTAATACTTGCGTTTGACCACGCGTGAACAAGCCAGAACCATGCGTGCGTGGCAATGCGCTAACGCGACAAGAAATAGGGCGAACCTCGTCTAATTGACGGCCATCTGGGCGGATTTTTTCCACCGTGATCATGTGGCGCACAATTTCTTTCACCATTTTTTCTAATGTAGCGTAGATATCGCTGCTTTGTTCTGGAAATTGTTCTGCGAAATGAACCAATACTTCTTCTGAACACAGCTTGTTGTTGCTCTTCACGTTGCACTTTATCTGCACAGCGAACTGCCACATCTAATTTAGCATGTGCGTAAGCACGAACTGCTTCTGCCACAACTGGGTCCACTTCTTTTAATTGGGAACGCCCGTTTTTGCATGACCGATTTCAGCCACCATAGTTTCTTGGAACGCTACAATTTTTCTTAATTTCTTCGTGCGCTGTCATGATGACTTCTAAGATGATGTCTTCAGGAATTTCCTTTGCTTCCCCTTCTACCATCAAGATTGCATCTTTTGTACCCAGACTACAACCATGTTTAATGTAGTTACTTCTAATTGTGCTTTTTGTTGGGTTCACCACAATATTGCCGTCCACAAGACCCATGCGCACACCGAGCGATAGGACCTGCCCAAGGAATATCGGAAATGGACAAGGCGCAGATGCACCAATCAATGCACAAAATTTCAGGTGCATGGTCATAATCAACAGATAATACTGTAGCTACTACATGTACCTCATTACGGCTACCTTTGTCAAATAAAGGACGAATTGGACGGTCGATTAAACGACTGTTTAAAATAGCGGACTCTGGCGGACGCGCTTCACGTTTAATAAACCCACCGGGAATCTACCTACAGCATACATTTTTTTCTTCATAATCCACTGTTAATGGGAAGAAATCAATGTCTTTTGCTTCCTTAGATGCCGTTGCTGTCACCAAGACAACCGTATCACCATATTGTACTAATGCAGAACCACTTGCTTGTTTTGCTAACTCGCCAGTTTCAATCGATAACGTGCGACCAGCAAGTTCCATTTGGAATCGATTCATTCCATGCCTCCTGTTTAATTCTTTATCCTTAAAAATCTTTATAGTTGTTATTATACACGAGAAGAGGGTGAAATACAATTTACTAACATGGTTCGTGAAAGTTTACTTTGAACAAAAATTAGACCGTTTCACCCACGGTCTAATCTAATCCATCCCTTATTCAATTCCAAAAATTGTTTTAATATACGTCAAGGACACAGGGAAATAATAATTCGCATCCACACCCACATCATAGCGCCGAATACCATTCGCTCGATTTTCTGCGTTATATTCCGGCGTATTATGCATATGTCCATGCAACATAAGGCCACCCTTGTTGCGCCCACCTTGCCAATCCAAAATAGGATAATGCATGAGAGCCAAGCTCATACCCTCTGTACGAAGGTATGTATAATGCGTAATCTCCTCAAATAATGATTGATCATACTCCTCATAGCGATCATGATTGCCTATGATTAAAATCTTTCGTCCATTCAGCTGTTGAAAGTATGCATTCGCTTGATCTGCTCCAATTTTTATAAGCTAGATCGCCCAATAAATACACTGTATCATCAGGCTTTTACAATACTATTGTAGTTCGTAATCAGAACCCTTGACATCTCCCTTTCATCTCTGAAAGGACGGTTATTAAAGCGAATCACATTTTCATGACCGAAATGCAAATCGCTGGTAAAGTAAATCATTTTATTTTTTTCCTCAATTCTCGCATCCAAGCTTTATAATGTAAAGCTTTTTGCTTTAAATAGATTTCTATAGCGCCGTTTTTGGCGTAAACAAATGAAACTTTCTACCATAGGTAACAAACATGGTATCCATTGCAAGATCATACTCACACCAATCCAATGAGTCTAAAAGGTAATCAGTTCCTGAACACCATGTTTTTTTCAGCTAAGGTCTCGACAAATCGGTATACACCCACAGTATCTTCATCCATAAAGTCCCAGTTACCAATGCGATAGTCATCATCGAAATCATAATGCTCACGTACCAATTCCCTGCAAGTCTTGTAAAAATTCTTTACTTAAACAAGCATCAAAAACATTCTTTTTCTTTTTCTAGGTATTCATCAGTACACCAGTCGTATTTAGCCATGAGGGCCTCCTTTAATTAAATCGTAGAATAGTAAAACAATCAAATTCTATGCATTAATATACCTGCAGTTATCTCACATCAGATTCTTTTTAGAATCACACCTCTCTCAAGATTGAGTCGCATAAAAAGACACCCTCTTCTAATATTCTTGTATTAATAACTTCTTTGCCGGCATCTTTCCTAAGTTCCTCTAAAGAGAATACTTTCCTCGCTACAAGGGTAACTTCGAAATGAAATTTGCTATCTTTTGTTGAACCCATTATAGTAAGTAGTACTGTTGTTGTCAATAATCGTTCAATACACACAAAAAAGGAACGCTGATAACACTCTATCAACGTTCCTCTTTCTATTTCATATACTTTTTCAAGACTATCTATTTCATTGTCATGATACATGCCGATTAGACATAATCAACCTTTACAATGGTACAAGATATCCTTAGTTGCTTACCTCTGCTTCACCCACCGCCGGTATCCTTTCCACAAGAGGAAATAAACCACCGATGCAATGAGTATAACAACTGTTAATCGTCCTAGGTTATCTTGTAACAGCACCGCATCATGTCCGACAATGACTTCTAGAGCTGTGGATGGGAGTTTCCCCACCAAGTTTGCAATGATATAATCTCTGAGAGAGATTTGGCTAATCGCCCCCAATGCAGTAATGATGCCGCTTGGAAAGTACGGTATAGCACGGGCAAAGAGCATGACGGTCAAACCATTTTTACCACTAAAGTCATCGACTTTCAATAAAAACTCACTCTTCTCGATGACCTTATGTGCCGTATCTCGCAAGATGTAGCGCATAATCATAAAAGCTCAGTACTACACCCACAGTTTCTGCTAGCCATGAGATAATAATCCCCGGCACCACGCCAAACAGCAAACCATTGGCGGTCGAAAAAGATGGATGGTAAAAATCCCAACGCATTGATGAGTACATCGAGAACAAAAGCTAATCACCATTGCCCACGGGCCATAGGGATTGTAGCACCTCTGCCATGCGTTGTACATCGCCAGAAAGGGCTAGTTCCCACATGTCATCATAGAACCCAGGAACAAGGACATACACTAGCACACCTAGTGCGATGAGTCCACTCAAGAACCCTAGTTGTATAAATCGTTCCTTTTTCTTGTCGTTCATTCCCATACCTTCTTTTCTAGTCGTTACTTAACCTCTACCGTCTAATACTAATTTATCATGAATCGCACGTACTGCAGTTTTAATATGTTCTTCCCCAACGAGGCAAGAAATACTGATTTCAGAAGTGCTGATAATCTCGATATTTACGCCTTCATCGGATAAGATACCAAACATCTTCGCTGCCACACCTGGTTGTCCAAGCATGCCTGCACCAATGATGGATACTTTCGCCATATTTTCGTTGATCACGCACTCTTCGATAGACATGGATTTACCAAGGTCCTCAAGGACTTGTTTCGCCAAGTTCACATCATCACGAGTGATGGTGAACACAATGTCTGTTCGTTTATCATCTGTAGTCCGGATACTTTGTACGATCATGTCTACGTCGATACTCTTATTTGCTAATGCTTGGAATACTTGATGTGCCACACCTGGTACATTTTCCACACCTACAAGACTCACTTTTGCTACATTTGTATCATCTGCAACGCCTGTAATAGCATATTGATTTGCTTTCATTGTATACTCCTCTCGAATTATCGTGCCTTCTTCATCACTGAAAGTAGATCGTACATGAATTGGCACCCCATACCGATGTCCCATTTCGACCGCTCTTGGTTTGCATAACGCCTGCCCCTAAGCGCGCCATTTCTAACATTTCACCATAAGTGATTTCTTTCAATTTAACAGCCCCTGGTGCTACCCGTGGGTCTGTGGAGTATACCCCATCTACATCTGTAAAGATTTCGCATACATCAGCCTGCATAGCCCCTGCTAATGCCACCGCTGTTGTGTCGGATCCACCACGTCCCAACGTAGTGATATCCCCTGCTTCTGTCATACCTTGGAAACCTGCTACGACTACAATATTGCCAGCGTCTAACGCGTCTAGCACACGTTTCGGTTCAATATCTAAAAATACGTGCTTTTACCAAAAGTATCGCTAGTCGCAATCCCCTGCTGCTCGCCCGTCATGAGACACCCGCTGCATGACCTTTCGCTTGGAACGCCAGTGCCATCAATGCAATCGTCACTTGCTCACCAGTAGAAAGAAGACGATCCATTTCACGACCATACGGCATAGATGTGACTTCTTTCGCCAAGCTCACCAAGTCATCTGTTGTATCGCCCATGGCAGAAACTACAACCACAATACGATCATCTGGTTGTTTATCGCGCAACACGCGATTGACAATGTTAAATATTTTTTTCAGGCGTCGCTACAGAGCTACCGCCAAATTTTTTTCACAATTAATGCCACTGCAATCCCTCATTTATAAGATACAAAGTATAAAATAATATCTATATTAATCTACCATACTACGCTACTAAAGTAAAGGATTTTTGTAACATTTTACTATTTTTTTATTATACAAATGTCCTTTTTACAGTAGATAATCACTATACCAATTCTTTTATGATATGCAACAGTTTTCTCCCTATACCTCAACCGTAGCACACAACAAAGGACTGTTTCCCCAAGGGTCAACAGTCCTTATGATAACTCGATTCAGTTATTTGTCTAATCTAAGATTAGCCTTCTACAACGATATCTTTTTTTCAGATTCCCACAAGCCGTGGATGTTGCAGTAAGAAGTTGCGATCAAACGACCAGATTTTTTTGAAAGATGCTGTAATAACGCCAGCGCTTCTGCATGTACAGGGCCTTCGTTAGCACCTGTAGGAGCTTCACCGTGTACGTTGAACTCAAGACGAGCTACTTCGTAAGGAAGTTTTGTACCTTCTTCTACATAGTACAATTTGATCCAAGAAATATGATGTTCTACTGTGTTAGGATGAGCAATTTCTTTACCCACTTCTAATTCGATCACTACGCGTTCGCCAGCTTTTACAGTGTCAGGTGCTGTGATTACTGGAACGTGTTTTTTCTGTTGCAAATTCAGCTGTTTTTACATAATTTGTGATAGCCATAGGTATAACCCCCTTGAATTAATATCATATCCAAACATGGAAACCTTTCCATGTAAAGCACTAAATTAGTACACTCCTATTGTACTTGTTTTTTTCTCACATGTGCAAGAACTATTTTTTTAAGTTTTTTTCGATATGCCTTTTGCATAGGTCTTCTATTTTCTGCATGCTTTATTAGCAAAGTGCATAGCTAAACATGTATCTTTAAAATTCAATGCCCCGTTTTGCTTTTAATCCCTTGTTGGTATGCATGTTTGATAACTTTCATTTCCGTCACCGTATGTGCTAGTTCAATAATCTCTGGCCGTGCATTGCGTCCTGTGAGGATCATATCTAGGTCTCTTTCGGTTTGCGTTTCAATAAGTCTACCACCGTCTCTACGTCTACCAATCCATAATGAATAGCATAGTTAATTTCATCGAGGATAATCAAATCCCAGTTACCAGACTGTACTTCCTCTTCCACCATAGCCCACGCTTCTTTTGCGGCCGCTTGGTGCTCTTTCATCTTCTCTTCTGATTCTTCTTGTTTATGAAAGATAAACCCTTTTCCCATGGAGCGGATTTCTACAGTTGGCAATAGATCGATGCCCTGCTAGTTCACCATAGTTAGCACCACTTTTTAATAAATTGCAGAATCAGTACCTTTCTACCACAACCGAGCAGAACGCAACGCCACTCCAAGAGCCGCGGTTGTCTTTCCCTTGCCCTCGCCAGTATTTACTAGAATTAAACCTTCACCCATCTAAGTCTCCACCTTTCTTAGGAGATATGGAAATCCCATGCAACGGCACAGGATTTCTCGAACTGTATTATATTACTAAAATGGATTGCGTATATGGTACGCTAATTTGCCAAGCACATGGTCCACTGGCACAAATCCGATGAAACGACTGTCCGAGGAATGGTTGCGATTATCCCCCATCACAAATACATGTCCTTCTGGGACAGTAATCGGCAAGGAGCGCTCAAACTTCATAGTCTCCTTCTTCGTATACGGTTCATTTAGTTTTGTACCATTTCTCCACACATGGCCTTCTTTAAACTCTAAAGTGTCACCAGGACGACCGATGACGCGTTTCACCCACACATCGTGGCCCTGTAGGGACGGTACCACTACGCTAGCATAGTTCATGAGTGGTTCTTTCACATCATCTTTCCAAGACCGTTCGCGATGCACACGACTATCGATGATTACAATATCTTCATAGTCCGGTGTGTCTCGCATCACATGGGACCATTTGCTGATCAACAAAAAGTCTCCATTGTGCAAGGTGTCCTCCATAGACTCCCCAGATACACGCGTTGGGTCGCACGATAAAAAAATATGCGTCAACATGGCTACGATGAGCGCCACCACAATAGCTTGCACCCATTCTCGAATTTCTTTCACAATTTGACTTCCCATGGTTGTATCTTTTTCCATAGAACCTCCTGTTCTTGCGATACCATTGTATCACGGTTAGAAATATATTGATTAATGGATTGATTTTTACCAAATTGACCACCAAATACATCATGTACATCATTGATGGTGATGAAAGCATTCTCATCCACTTCGTAAATGATATCTTTCAACTTTGTCATTTTCTAGGCGCGTCACCACGCAGTAGATAATGCGTTTCGGTGTTTTTCGCATACGCCCCTTCTCCATAGAGTAAGGTCACACCACGGCCCAGTCGATGCATCACCACATCGGCGACTTCGTCCGTTTTATCCGTAATGACCATAACACCCTTTGATTCCTCCACCCCGGTAATGACTAAGTCCATCATTTTTATAGGCTACGAAGTAGGCGATTAAAGGAATACATAGCACTATTCCAGTCGTATACAAAGCCTCGTCGCTCCTAAAATGAAAAAGTTCAGGAACATGACAATTTCCCCAACGGAAAAGGAGCTTTTTTTATCAAAAATAATGGCTACGATTTCAGATCCATCCAAGGAACCACCATTTCGTATGATAATGCCTACCCAAGGCCCAGAATGATGCCTCCGAATACAGCCGCCAACAAGGGGTCATGTACAAGTGGCGGTATTTGATGCATGAAAGCAGAAAATACGGAAATGCACGCAATGGCGAATAGGGTTGAAATGGTAAAACTTTTACCAATCTGCATGTACCCTACATACAAAAATGGTAGATTGATCAACATAACTAGAATACTAAAGGATATGTCTGATAACTTGCTCGCCATTAAGGCAATACCTACAACACCGCCATCGATGAGGTAATTCGGCACTAGAAATACATCTAGTCCATAGGTATAAATAGTCGCACCAATAATCATCATAATATATCGCATAGCTATGTCTATCAGTCTTCGTTTTTCTGCTTTTGTGTTCTTTCATCCTTCGGATACTCACTCCTTATTTGCTAATAACCAACGTTCTCCAATAATCCATGCCGTAATATCGTCTACGGGCACGGGAGGGTATAACATGCCTTTCGGCATTAACTTTCTCCACCCAGTTGGGGGTGTACTTCAAAAATAACGGCGTCTCGCCTCTTCTGTGGTGTATTTTTCATTAACCAAGGCAAATGATTTTGTTTGTGCCACAGCTACTGCTTTGACAATAGATCCTACCACTTTGTGATTCGTTCCATTACCACAAATCATATGTGATATGGTGGGATACTGCCTTAGTACTGCTACCAATTTAGCCTCTATGGAATCGGTGGGTACAATGTCCATCATAAGTAATTGCGATTCCTTTGAAAGAATCGCAATCCCTGTTTTTTCTCGGCCTGGGTCTACGGCTAGTACATACCCTATTAACTTCATATGCCTAACCTCACTCTTCTGCAGAAATAACGCGCAGTAAAATCTGTACTGGTCCACTTGTGTAAGTGTCCTCTTGGGTCACCGCTTCAATGCGCACACGGCCTCGTTGATTTTCTACTTTCTGTATGGTGGCGAACAATTCATTGCCCTCGGCAAGGATCCCACTTCACCAGTAATCGGATCTGGCAAAATGCCATGTTGTTTCGCCTCTATATTGACCTCTTTCAAGAAAGACAATACCGCATCTTGTGCATTCATGTCCTGCGCTAGTTGTGAGGACCAAAGAACGGTCCCTTTTTGAACACTAACTCATGAGGGTATGCATGCACTTCTGCCAAGGCAGGTTCGCCATAAATAATATTCGCCGCCGCTGTCACACGAATCATCATCGGTTTCTCCGAAGTCGCAATGACATGGGCTATTTCGTTCAGATTGTCTCGACTCACATAGATCAATGTTTTTTCTTGTTCCATATGGAATCGATTCAAAATGAGCCGATTTGTATCTTTCAAGAAACTCGTTAGGGCTGCCATGCCTTCCACTTCGCCTAAGCCCGGACGTATCACCGCCTGTGAAAGTATTTCGCCATTCCGGAATACTACATTACCTTCTCGCACATAGTTAATACCTTGTTCCAATTCCTTCGTGGTGATTTGTAAATCTTGCACATGACTTTCAAGGCCTGCTCGTACTTGTTCTAAGCGGTCTACCTCAGCGTTGGAAGCTGCCAATTTATGGTCTGCCTCTGCATAGGCGTCTTGAATAGACACCAATTGATCGCCCATAGATGCTAAGGCTTGTCGAGTTTCCTCTAATTCGCTTTCCGTAGCCTGTACATCTTGTTGTACATGTTGCAATTGTTTTGATTTCTTAGTTAACTCTTCATTACTCTGTTGTAATGCTTTTGTTTTTAACTCGATATCTGCTGATAGCTGTGCCATTTCGGCTTTCAACTGTTCCATCCCAAATAGAGCGGTCCGCACATTATTCGAGGCAATACTCAAAATCCCTAAAGTAAAAGCAGAAATGAGTATCCCCGTCACGATGGTGACAATAATCGATGTATGTTTCGGTCGCAAGCCAAATAATGACATGCGCCGCTTCCCTACTTTGGTACCAATTTTGTCTCCTAAGAACGCGATCAACCCGCCCATAATCGCTATTACTAGGAGTATTCGCAATCCTACTAACATGGTCCTATACTCTCCTATTATTTGGATACTCTCCAGTTTAAATATAAACCAGCTACAACGCCTAATAGATTAGGAATCCACGCTGCCAATAATGGTGGCATAACGCCCCCTTTACCAAGGGCTCCTGATAATGTCATCACCCCATAATAAATGAAGATAACAAGCACGGAAATCCCGAATCCAATGGAGGAACTAGACCGTTGTTTTTTGTAAACCCAACGGAGCTCCCACTAAGGCAAAAAAATAAAGCTCGCAATAGGAATGGTAAAGCGTTGATACATTTCCATTTGCCATTCTGTTATCTTCCCATCTGTCACTTCCATAGCTTTGATATGTTGGCGAATTTCTTTGATGGTCATCTCTTCTGGCTTTTTGTTGTAAATGTTTTAACTTTTTCAGGTTCTTGGGCAATGGGCAACACTTGCTCTTCGAATTTCAAGGTCCGATCGATGCCCTCCCCAGAGGCATTGATATCATAGATGGCACCATCATGCATAATCCAATATTGTCCATTCCAATGGGCTGTTTTCGCGCGCTCAATTTGCGTCACTTCTCCATTGGTAAATTGTTGTACCGTAATATCTGACAGCAATTTAGTAGCCCCATCATATTTACCGAGCATACATCAAGGTATTAATCTTTTTGATCTGCTACATTTTTCAACACAATATGTTCTTGTGTTTGTGGCGTAGCTTGTTTAATGATTTCTTCACGAATGATCGTTTGGTACGCATGGTTCGCCTGAGGCACTACATATTCATTGAAAGCAATGGAAAATAGAGAAATTAAGAATGCCATCACATACACCGGTGTAGCAAGGCGCAAAAAGTTTTGTCCCCTGCACGCATAACAATGATTTCACTAGTCCCACTAAGTCGTCCAAAAGGTCATCAAGGACCCCAACAAAACGGACATAGGGAATGTTAAAATGACTATATTTGGCAATGCCAACAAAAAGGCACGTGTAACGGACCAAATGCTTGCCCCATATTCTGTAATATATTGGGCAATTCGAAATAATGTACCCGTCCCCACAAAAATACTTGTAAAGGCAAAAATACCGAATAGGAAGGGGCCTATGAAAGCTTTCAATATATATTTATCTAAAATTCTCATATCCACTCCTACATCCGGAAATCATCACCTAAATAAAACTTACGAGCAATCTCACTAGTGGCTACCTCATCGGCAGTGCCTTCTAGCAAGATGGTGCCGCTATTCAATATATATGCTTTATCTACAATCCCCAAAGTTTCACGCACATTGTGGTCTGTGATCAATACACCAATCCCTCTATCTTTCAAATGACGAATGATGGATTGAATGTCGGCTACGGCGATAGGATCCACCCCGCAAATGGTTCGTCTAGCAAGATGAATTTAGGGTTTAAGGCGATAGCTCTCGCAATTTCTACACGGCGCCGTTCCCCACCAGATAATTGGATGCCCAAACGATCCCGTACATGAGTAATGTGAAACTCTTCTAAGAGGGATTCCATCGTCGCCTGTTGTTCAGCCTTCGATAGAGTTGTCGTTTCTAGCATAGCAAGGATATTGTCTTCCACCGTCAAATTACGAAAAATGGACGCTTCTTGCGGTAAATATCCGATACCATGGGCAGATCGTTTATACATAGGCATATGGGTAATATCTGTGTCCCCAATATAGATACTCCCTGCGCTTGGTTTCTCTACGCCTACAATCATATAAAATGTTGTGGTTTTACCGGCACCGTTAGGCCCCAATAAACCGACAATCTCCCTTCTTCTACACGAACACTGACACTGTCCACCACATTTCGTGACTTATACGTTTTTACTAAATCCTTTGTCTGAATATACATACATGCTCCTTACTTTGGAGTAATGATTAATGTGCTACGTCCTCCAAGGGTTTCTGCACTATTATCACTGAGTTCAATTTTTAATTCTGGCGCTTCCAACACATTGCCATTTTGCACAGCTCGTGCATTGCCTTTCAAATAGGCTACCCCATCATTAAGATTTGGCGTTTGGCGATACGTAGCTTGGTCAGCCGTAGCATTCACATTGCGACTTATACTAGATAATGTCACATTTCCTGTGGCAGTGGCTGAAATTTCATTGGTGAAAGCCGTAATATGGTTCCCTGTAAGTACGCTGTCGGCTAGTACCAATTGTCCATTTCCCGTGATTTCACCATATCCTGTATCGGTATTGTATGTCACTTGATCTCCATATAATTGGCGATCATCCTTTTGTAAATGTACATTGCCAGTAGCAGTCAATTGATGGTTTTGCACCACATGGACTTCGCTAGTCGCCATGGACATATTCGTCCCCATCATGCTGACGCCACCTGTTAAAAAGCCTTCTTCTGTGTTTTGTATTATACCAACCAGACGCACCAGTCATTGTTTTTGTCATCTTTCGTAATGACTACACTACCTGTCGCTTCTGCACGGCCAGTGGCTCCATCATAAGCCAATTGGTCCGCTGTTATCATGATACTACCTGCTCCAGCTAGGTTACTATCCGTAGGAGTCGCCCATACAGGGAATCATCATTGCACCGCCCACAAGAGCAAAATTTGCGAGTAAATGTTGTACTTTCATCCGTTTCCTTCCTACTTGCGAATTAATTTAGCATGACCTTTTGCAATTACTTTTTGCAATACTACATCCCCCTCCAAAGCATCACCTTCTAGGGATGACTCACTATCTGTGTAGATAAATTTAGAGGTAGACGTAAAATTTTTGTTCTTTGCTTGTATATTCCAGCCCATCTGTGCGAAGGATAGCACCTGTATCCGAAGTAGCTTCTATGCCACCCGTTAAGGAAATCTTGCCATGGTCGCTAGATACAATTCCATGAGGTGCCTTTACCGTTAATACAGATCCATCTTTATGGAATGTGCCTGTTACCTGTTCGAGGGTAATCACCTTCGTCGTTTGGTCTACGCTAATTTTTTCAGCTTTTACAGACCAAATTAACTGGCCATTTTTCTTCTTTCAATTCTGTTCCATTAAAACTAATGGAATTACCCGTAGGACCCGTTGTAGCTACCTCTACATCGCCATAGAGAAAATAGCCCAATCCTACTAGAATCACAAGGGCTCCCACAATAGCGGCGAGTACTGTTTTATTGTTCTTCATGCACTGCCTCCCGCACTTGTAGTTTTTCGTTCAATATCTTGAATGTCTTCTAATTTCGTATTCCATCGATGTTGGAACCACAACCATTCATCTGGATGTTCCTTGATGAAAGCTTCTGTAACCTTAACTGTTTCTTCCGTAAGGCGGAACATATCTTTTTCCACATCTCCTGTATCTTTGTAATGTAGAGCTGGCAAGATATGTACAATGTGTCCCTTCTCTTTACGAGAGGCAAACACGGGCACTACGGGCGCTTTAAATTTTTTTAGCAAACGATGTCGGGTCCCGTTACCGCCGACGATTCTTGTCCCAAGAACATCACCGGCAATCCTTGATACCAACCATCTTGATCCGCCAAGAAACCCAATAGTTTTTTAGCTTTCATAGCCTGTGCAGCGCCTCGCATTTCGGACCCACCACGGGCAAATACTTCGAGGCCTACCATTTCACGGTATTCATTCATCAAACGCGTAAACTGCGCATTAGGTTGATTCTTTACAATCGTCGTAGATGGATATCCATTGGTCGCTAAAGGCTGCTCCCATCCATTCCCAGTTACCGATATGCGCCGTCAAGATGACCACGCCTTTATCTTCTGCCATGGCTGCCTCTAAATGTTCAGCCCCACAGATTTCAATATGTTCTTTGATAAACTCCGGTGTTAGGTTCGGCATATACAGCGTTTCTAATACAGATTTCCTAAATTTTTGGAACAGACGGTCCATGATCTCCATGGCTTCTGTTTCATCTATGGAAAGGCCAATCATGAGGTTATGTAAGCCCCGTTTGACCTGTTTTTTCCCTACTAATTTATATAAAGGTCCCAGAGTTGCTCCGATGGATAAAATTGTAGAATAGGGCAATGTACAAACTAATTTACTGATTGTTTTTTTAATGCCTTATATTGCCATTCTCCTGCCATGAAAGCCTCCTTTCTATTGACCTGCTTGGTAAGATTCTTCACGATACTTGCGTAGCGCCTCTTCCCAAAGTCCTTCTCGTTTCAAAATATATTCTACTGCTTCTCGCACAGCCCCCTCTCCACCATTAGCTTGGCAGATATAGTGAGCTATGTCTTTGATTTCTGGTACACCATCCTGTGGTGTCATTGCTAATCCTACCCTAGACATGACGCCTAGATCATTGAGGTCATCGCCCATATAGGCCACTTCTTGCGGTGCTACTTGCAAGGTATCTAACACCACTTGCAATCCTCGCACTTTTTATTATGACTTCCCATTTGTACATGGAAATCTTTAATTCTTTTGGCTCTACGCTCGACGATAGAGGACGTACGACCTGTAATAATCGCCGTCTGTAATCCCATCGCATGGGCGATAGCCAAGCCCATGCCATCTTTTGGCATGAAAGGTTTTCAGTTCTTCTCCAGAAGATGTGTAGGTGATCTCACCTTTTGTGAGCACCCCGTCTACATCTAGCACTAAACAACGTATCCCCATTATATAATGCCTCGTCGCAACAAATCAGTAATATGTACTAAGCCCAAACTTTTACCATCCTCACTGACAACAGGCAATACAGTAATTGGTCTTGGTTGATGTTTTTCCATCATATGTAAAGCCTCTGCCGCCAATTTGTCCTTCGTAATCGTACGTGGTGTTTTCGTCATCATATCTTCTACCGGCCATACGAGGAAGTTACTGCCCGAATCTAAGCCACGACGAATATCTCCGTCTGTGACAAGGCCAATTAAATGTCCTTCTTCGTCTACCACATTGGTGGCGCCTAATCCTTTGTGAGTCATCACAAATAGCGCATCTTGTACAGTAGAACCTTTGTAAATAATAGGATTGTTCTCCCCACCATGCATGATATTTTCCACGGTGAGCAACAATTTACGCCCTAAGGATCCACCTGGGTGAAATACGGCAAAATTCTCTGGTGTAAACTGATGTTGGTCTAGCAAGCAAACGGCCAAGGCATCCCCTAATGCGAGAGCGCCGTAGTCTCTGCTTGTTGGGGCTAATCCCAATGGACACGCCTCTTTATCTACGCAGACGATGAGTACTACATCGGAGTTTTTACCCAATGTGGAGCTCGGATTTCCTACTACGGAAATCAACTTTGCTCCAATGCGCGTAAAGATGGCAACAAGCTGATGACTTCGCTTGTTTCTCCACTATTAGAGAAGGCCAAAACCACATCATCGGCGGTCACCATTCCAAGGTCTCCATGTACCCCTTCGCCGGGATGTAAAAAAATAATGCAGGTGTCCCCGTACTAGCCAAGGTAGCCGCCACTTTGCGCGCAATATGTCCGGATTTACCCATGCCTGTACAGACCACACGTCCCTTAGAGGACAGAATTAATTCTACTGCCGTCTCAAAGCGATGGTCCAATGTTTCGATTAAATCTAATACTGCTTTTTGATTCTTCTTGGAGCACTTGTGATGCTCGTTCAAGTATCTTCATAGTTCACCTGCATCCTTTACATCTGTACTATTTTTTCACAATTTTGTCGATAGCCACTAAATCTGTTAATAACTCTTCTAGTGAATCAAGATATAACATATTCGGTCCATCTGAAAGCGCCTCTTCTGGGTTGTCATGGACTTCAAAGAACAATCCATCTACACCGCTAGCCACGGCACCACGCGCTAAATTCGCTACAAATTCACGTTGTCCAGAAGACGCCGTACCCGCTCCACCGGTAATTGTACGGAATGAGTAGCATCAAAAATAACTGGATATTCGAAAGATCGCATAATCGGGAAGGATCTCATGTCCACCACAAGATTATTGTAACCAAAGCTAAAAGCCTCGTTCTGTAAGCATTAAATTTTGATTGCCAGACTCTTCCATTTTTTTCAACACATTGCTCATATCTTTAGGCGCCATGAATTGACCTTTTTTTACATTCACGCATTTTACCCGTAGTCGCTGCTCCGTATACCAAATCTGTTTGACGGCACAAGAAGGCTGGAATTTGAAGAATATCTAGCACTTCTGTAGCTGGTTCAATTTGGGTAATATCGTGGATATCGCTCACCACTGGTACTTGCAATTCTTCTTTGATAGCTTTCAAAAATTTCTAAGCCTTCTACAAGGCCGGGACCACGGAAAGAAGAATAGCTAGAGCGATTCGCTTTGTCAAAGGATGCCTTAAATACATAAGGAATACCCACTTTTTCGCAAAATCTCTTTTTGCACGACGGCCGATAGCCAATGTGCGATCATAGCCCTCAATGACGCAAGGGCCTGCTAATAAAAAATAAACCTTTACCGCCACCTAATGTGAGGTTGCCTACTTGAACTGTTTTTCATAGTATGTCCTTTCTGAAGGATTATCCTTCTAGGGTTTTGAAATATGTTATTGACCCGTTCTAAATCTTCTGGAGTATCTACACCCACAAATCGTTGGTCTGTAGTAATCACTCGAATGGTATATCCATTTTCTAGGGCCCGTAATTGTTCCAAGGATTCCGTTAATTCCGCCGGTGTAGGTTCCATCTTGGCATAGTCCAATAGGAATTGACGACCATATCCATACATACCCACATGTTTCAATGGAGGCACTACAAAAGGCATTTCGTGGATAGGGAATCAAGGATCGCGAAAAATACATAGCATTTCCCAAGCGATTGATGATGACTTTCACAGCGCTAGGCTCATCATATTCTTCCTCTAACAGAGGACATCCTACAGTACCCATCTGCAATGTAGTATCTTCTTGAAACTGCTCTGCCAATGCATCGATAACAGATGCATCAATGAGTGGTTCGTCTCCTTGCACATTGATAATCACATCAATATCTGGTCTTGTCAGCGCCACTTCTGCCAATCGGTCTGTACCCGTCAAATGGTCAGGGGCTAGTCATCATCACTTGCCCACCAAAGGCTTGTACCGCATCATAGACACGGCGATCATCGGTGGCGACAATGACCTCTTGGATCTTGCTAGCTTTTGACACTTGCTCATAGACCCGTTGAATCATCGGTTTTTGACCAATCATAGCCAATGGTTTGCCCGGCAATCGGGTGGACCCATATCTAGCTGGAATAATACAAGCGATTTGCATATTATGACCCCTTTGCTACTCGTAACACATAGGATGTAAATTCATCTTCACCTTCTGTAAACTCGATACCAATGACTAGGACGTAAACGGGAATCTCTAGGTCCCGTATAGCCCGCACTTGCGATAATTTAACAGCATCTTTTTCCGTTGTAATAATGCCCTTAATGCCCGTTTTAAAGCAATGTTGCCATATCTTCACCACATCGTCTTCTGTGTAATCATGATGGTCACCAAAACTCATCATATCCGATACAGTCAATCCATAGCCTTTTAAATTCGACAAGAAAGACCCTGGCTGTCCAATACCGCTGATAGCGAGTAATGGTGTTTGATCATATTCTTCCATGGAATGAATCGGCCCATTTTGGCTCCATTCCTCTAACGTTTGGAACCCCAATGTACGGTGAATCGTCTCTGCCACTGGTACCCGTGGAGCTAATCTATGAATCCGTTGGCGCAAACCTTCCAATTGGTCACTATCCACTAAATCTGTTTTCGTCAACACAATGTAGGTAGCGCGATCCAAATTATGCAATGGCTCTCGCAACAATCCTCTTGGTAAGACCGCTTCATATCCAAATGGATGGCTCGCATCAATCAACACAATATCCGCATCACGATGCAAGGCTCTATGTTGAAACCCATCATCTAAGACGAGCACATCTGAATGCGGGTCATTCACAGCAATCTTTGCGGATTCCACTCGTTTCGACCCAATGACGACATTCGCATGAGGTAATGTTTTTGCCAACAACCATGCTTCATCGCCACTGATGAAAGAGGACACATCCACTGTCCCTTGTCGAGATACAACGATAGGTTTCTTGTTATTGTCCGCTTTTATATCCACGGCTTAACACGCTTACATGATGGTCTTTCTTCGCCGACTGTTCACACACATAGCGAACCATCGGTGTTTTCCCCTGTACCACCTACTGTAATATTGCCTACACTAATCACTGGTACAGGCATAGTGCATACTCGTTTAGGATCATTATACCGTGTATTACGATACTCTACTACCTTTTCATAGACGGTACTAGCTTTTTCCAAGCCCTGTACGCAACATATCCCCCTACAGCACCTTCGAACTGTCCACTAATGATATGCTTAAAGAGTCGTTCTCCTTTCATGAGTATACCTCCTTATCCATCTGTCTAGTATAGCCTAGGACATTAAAAAAATTCATGAAATCTAGATTAGGGAAGTCTGTTGTATGTTTCCAACAACTGACGTAATTCCTGTACATTTCGGCGAGTAGCGCCTTGGTTTTCGACCACTAGTTCTAAACAGTGTGTCCCTCGTTCTGTACGCACTTCTTCCCTCGCTCTGAAAGTAGAGTCCATTCTGCTTGTAACTCCTCAGCATTATGTACCATCCCGCAAGCTCCCCTGTCACTGAGCAATTGATAAATCTCTGTAAAGTTAAACATATGAGGCCCCACCACAATCGGTTTTCCATGGGCGGCAGGTTCTAAAAATATTATGACCACCTACTGGCACGAAGGAACCACCTACAAAGATGATGTCCCCTAGGGCATACAAACGGCCTAGCTCGCCAATCGTATCTAGAATCACCACTGGTGTCGCTTCATCGGTTGGTCTGCCCATAGTGCTACGGCGCACAGCCTGTAATCCATAGGATTCACACATGGTCACAATTTCTTCAGCGCGAACAATTTGTCGTGGCGCCAAGAGCAACCGTGCCTTTGGATACTGTTGTAACAGTCCCGTAAAAAGCCTGTAGGATGATTTCTTCTTCCCTTTATGGGTACTTCCTACAACGATAATAGGAAAGTGGTAGCAAAGCCGAATTCACTCAATAATTCTTCTTTTTCCGCCTCTGTTACAGTGGCATAGGGTTTTGGTCATACTTCGTATTCCCCTGTCACCGTCACCTGACTCGGATGAGCTCCTAAGTCTGTAATATACTCTGCGGCTATATTAGATTGCATGCAGAATCGATCAATGGATCCTAACATACCTTTCACAAAGGATTGAATCCGCATATACCGTTTATGGGATCGTCCACTAATGCGTCCATTCACCATCATGACAGGAATTTCCTCGTTCTTGGCAATGCGCAAAAAGTTCGGCCACAATTCTGTTTCTACTAGTAAAATAGCTAATGGGTTGAACAAATGTAAAGCTCTACGGACGAAGAAGGGCCGATCAAGGGGAAAGAAGATAATCCCTTCTGCATCTGGTAAAATACGTTCTGCCATACCATAGCCCACATTGGTCACAACCGATACTACGACCGCCACTTGTGGAAACTCTCGCTGTATATCTTTCACGATTGGGCTAGCTGCTACGATTTCCCCTACAGATGCTGCATGGACCCAAATGACAGGTCTCCCGCGATTCGCTCTTGTAAAGCCGGTGTCATGAACCCCATACTTGGTTTTAAACGTTCATAAAATCCTTCTTTCACAACCATCCGATATAGCAGAATAGGAACGAGTCCTATCCAATAGATCAGAAGTAGTATGTTATATATCCAATACATAATTTATCCTTTAGCAGAAAATTGAACCGTGTATAAATGACTATACAAGCCTTGTAGGGCTAATAGTTCATCATGTGTACCTTCTTCTACAACAGAACCTTGTTGCAATACCACAATGTGGTCTGCATGCTGTACGGTGCTCAAACGATGGGCGATGACAAGCGCCGTTCTGCCTTTCATCAAGCGTTCTAAAGCTTCTTGTACAATCTTTTCACTTTCCGTATCTAGAGCAGACGTAGCTTCATCTAAAATCAAGATGCTTGGATTTTTCAAAATAGCGCGAGCAATAGCAATGCGTTGACGTTGTCCGCCAGACAAGGAATTACCTCGTTCCCCTACCATCGTATCAAAGCCTTGTGGTAATTTCTCGATAAACTCGATGGCATTCGCCGCCTTCGCCGCTGCGAGGACTTCTTCATCCGTCGCATCTAAACGACCATACAAAATATTATCCCGCACCGACGCGTTGAATAGCATCGTATCTTGTGGCACTAAGCCAATATTTTCACGCAATGACGTGAAAGTAGCTTCTCGAATATCCATACCATCAATACGGATGCTACCACCCGTTACATCGTAGAAACGAGGCAATAAGTTAGCAATGGTGGACTTACCTGCTCCAGAAGGGCCTACGATAGCCACTGTTTCCCCTGGCTTCACATGCAGTGTGACACCTTTAAGGGCTAAATTCTCTGCATCATAGGAGAATTGTACATTATCGAAATGTACTTCCCCTTTCACATGGTCCATTGTTTTAGCTGTTGGTAATTCCTTCACATGTGGCTGTGTTTCTAGGATGTCGATAACACGGTCTCCGGCGACCAATGCTTTTTTTGTATATTTCCGTACACCGTGTCAACCGTTTCACAGGATTTGCCAAGTTAATGGCATAAATGAGGAAGGCAATCAATGAACTCGCCGTGATGTACCCTTGTACTACGGAATAACCGCCGTACCAAAGGATGACAACCACTGCGATAGTCGCAGAAAATTCCACCATAGGTCCCATGATAGCCGTTAATTTTGTAGCTTTCATGGTCGCATCAAAGTTATTTTTTTATTTTCTTTTTCAAAGCGTTTTGAACTCGAAACTTTCACGAGCAAAGGAACGAATGACGCGAGCACCGGAAATAACCTCTTGCAAAAAGGCTGTAATATCCGCCGTTCTACCTTGCACCTCGTGGCCTGCAGAACGCAATCGTTTCCCAAATACATTGGTCAAGCCCAACACAACGGGCACGATAATGAGGGTCAAGAGGGATAATTTCCAGTCCAAATAGAACATAAACACCAAAGGAGCCCACTAAGGTAACCCCTTCTGTCATAAAGGAAATGAGATTATCTACGATGGCTTGTTGTAACGCTCCTACATCGCTGGTGATATTACTCATAATGACCCCTGTTTTGCGAGTGTCAAAATAGGCTTGATCTAGTCGTTGCGGTGTGTTTAAACAAGGTTTCCCGTATATCGATGACCACTCGTTGTCCCACATAGGCCATCATATAGTTTTGCCCTGTATGTAGCAAATCCACGAATCAAGAATATGATAAGGATGGCAATCACGATAAGCGTTAAGAGTCCTAAATCTTTATTTTGCAAGACCCCATCCACCACGTTGCGGATCAGCCATGGCACCACTAGATAGCCTAGGGCCGCCACGATCATGCACACCACGCCGAGGGCTAATCGCATCTTATAGGGCTTGATAAAAGCAAGTAATTGTTTATATCTGTCCATTTATGCCTCCTTCATTGCTACTGATGCAATGACATCAGCTACACGTTGCACCGCTCCCGGTGCTCCTAAATCTAGTTTCACTTGTGTTAAGTCTGCTTTCATCTGCTTGTACACAGATGGTGTATCTAAAAATTCGTCCTAGTTCTCGTTCAATATTTTGAGGTGTCACTTCGCCTTGCAATAATTCAGGTATAACGCGACGTTTTGCCACGATATTCGGCAAGCCGATGTCCTTAATATTGACTAGCACTTGCCGATACCATAGGTGAGTCTCTGCAACTTTGTAGACTAGTAAAGTAGGCACATTCATCAACGCCGTTTCTAACGTGGCTGTTCCCGATGCGACAATACAAGCGGTACAGATTTGCATCAAATCGTAGTTATTCCCTTCTGTAATCGTTACAGGTACAGAATACTTTTGAAGAATCCTTTCTAGATCCTCTCTAGGAATTGTATGGGCTCTTGGTAAATAAAACTTTAAATCCTTTCGAGTTTCACACAATTTTGCCGCCCCTTCTAGCATGGTTGGCAATAAGCCTGCCACTTCTTGTTGACGACTTCCTAGCATCAACAAAATATTTCTGTCCTCTGGGGTCGCTCCAAAAAAATTGATATGCCTCTTCCTCAGTCATCGTAGGATGTACAATGTCCACCAATGGGTTTCCTACAAATTCAACATCCACGCCATATTCACGGTATGCCTCTGCTTCAAAGGGAAAGATAGACGCTACTTTTGTCACTGTCTTAGCAATATCTTTGCCACGTCCTTTATTCCAAGCCCAAATGGTAGGTGCAATGTAGTACACCACGGGTATATTCAATTCTTTTGCCACTTTAGCGAGTCGCATATTAAACCCTGGATAGTCGATACATACCAACACATCTGGTTTCTCTTTGAGCATCGCTTCTTTCAATAGGCTACGGAGCTTAAAAAAAGTAGGCAAATGTGCAATGATTTCAACAATACCGATAAAGCCTAGTTTTTTGAATATCATAGATAATATCCACACCGCCACTTCATCAGGTCTCCCCCATGCCAAATAATTGGGCTTCTGGGTAGGTCGCTAAGAGGGCTTTCGCCATACTAGCACCGTGGGTGTCGCCAGATGCTTCACCAGCAGAAAACATAATTTTCATTCTTACTCCTCGTCTGCTCCCTCTACGGCGCAGATCACGATACCTAATTCATTTGCTTTGTGTAATACTGCTTCTTGTTCTACAAAAATAGTTCGCTTCGCTTCCATGGCTAGCACTTTGCACTGGCTATCAATCATAGACTGCAAGGTCTTCATACCCACTGCAGGTACATCGAATCGCACATCTTGATCAGGCTTCGCTGTCTTCACAACGACCGCACCTTCACGTGCCAAAGCACCACCTCTTAGAATGCAAGCATCTGTTCCTTCAATAGCTTCGATGGCCATAGCGGCTTGTTCTTTTACAACCACGGTCTGACCAATATCGAGGGCCCCCATTTGTTTTGCCAAGGTAAATCCGAATTGAATGTCCAAGGATTCCGATTCCGTTGGTTTGCGATTGGTCAGAACTCCCACCTCTGGCATCAAGGACCGCATATATTTTGTTTGGTCCGCCACACGAAGTCCTTCCTTTTCCAATTCCTCTACAATGGCTAACATGATGGTATCATCTTTGCGATTGCGAAGACGATTTAAAATCTTGATGGTTCGCATATCTGGAATGGTGGTTATCTTTTTATAGAGATGTTCTTTTGTCACCTTCCCCAACATGGTCACATCGGTGACACCTTCTTTTTTGAAAGTCTTGATCACTGTATCTGATTTAAAGACGCTGATCTGATAGTACGAATTCGCTTCTGCCTGTAATTCGGGAGCGCCATCTGTCACGACAGATATGACAACAACTTCATACCCTTCGCGTTGGGTCGCTCGCATAAATTCTACTGGCAGATTACCAATCTCGCAATCAATCCTACCTTCGACATAACGCCTCCTACTTACTTTTTTAATTATAAAAAAATCCTAATCTATATTATACCATAAACAAGCCTCTATGGCATGTATATTAGTAATAAAAATACATGTTAAGAGCCTATGTTCTAAACTCTCAACATGTATTTTTCATCATTTCTTAATCTCTGCGTACACGCATGATGCCACGATCTGCATTGCGCAAGAATCGCAACATATGCTCGATTTCTGTGGAAGAAGTTAAGTTTAATTCCATTTCTTCAATGGCTTTAGATAAACTAAATCCACTACGATAAATAATACGGAATGCTTTTTTCAATTCTCGGCGTACTTCTTCAGATACGCCCGCACGAGCTAAGCCTCACCGAGTTCAATCCGATTACATGAGCCGGTTGTCCATCTGCAATCACATATGGTGGGATGTCTTGTACAACTTTCGCCATACCTCCAACCATAGCATTGCGACCAATTTTTAACAAATTGATGTACACCGACAATGCCGCCGATCACCACACGATCTTCTACGATTACGTGACCCGCAAGGCCAGCGCAGTTACTCATAATGACATTATTGCCGACGATACAGTTGTGGGCCACATGGGTACATGCTTGGAACAAACAATTGTTACCGATGCGCGTTTCTTCCCCTTCACCCGTAGCACGACTGATAGTTACAAATTCACGAACCACTGTATTATCGCCAATGACGCAATAACTTTTTTTCACCTTTAAATTTTTAAATCTTGAGGCTCTAAAACCGACAGCACAACCTCGGGAAAAAAATTCATTGTTTTTACCGATTGTCGTCCATCCACCAATGACTACATTGGCGCCGATTTTAGTCCCATCTCCGATTTCAACATGTTCTCCAATGACTGCACCAGACCAATAATAACATTTTTTTACCAATCTTTGCATCTGGATGTATGACTGCAGTACTATGAATTTCAGATGTTGCATTTTCCATGCCAACTACGATCATCTGTGTCACTCCTTACATTTTGAAAGTTATTCTGGTTTCACTAAGGCGAACATGTACTCACCACTTGCCACCAATTTATCGCCCACATAGGCACGGCCTTCTACTTTACCCATACGGCCTTTTGATTTTTTTACCACATCAGCTTCCATACGAACTTGGTCACCGGTTTTACTGGATGACGGAAACGTACTTTATCAATGCCAGTAAACATTGGTGTTAAACCACGATTTTCTTCTGGGTACAATAAAGCAATGCCACCTACTTGCGCAATCGCTTCTGTAATCAACACGCCTGGCATAACAGGGTTTCGGAAAATGGCCCATAAAATGTGGTTCATTGAAGGTACAATTTTTAATACCCACCGCACGTTTCATAGGTTCCATTTCAATAATACGATCTACCAACAAAAAAATGGGTAACGATGTGGTAAAATCTCCATAATTTCTTCAACTGTAAGAATCATGTTATGCCTCCTCTTGCATTTCTTTTAAAATTTCTCGGCTCAAGCGCGAATTTAAATTGTGACTTGATTTGACTGCAATGATATGACCTTTCAAATGGCCTACTAAAAATAAATCACCTAATATATCCAAAATCTTATGACGTACTAATTCATCAGGGAATTTAAGTTCTGATAAGCGTAGTTGTGTCATCATAGACAATGACATTGTCCGTGGATCCACCTTTCGCCAATCCCATAGCTTGCAATTGCTCGATTTCTTTCGTAAATCCTATAGTTCTAGCCGGTGCAATTTCCCGTTCAAACACATCTGGATTGATTTCAAAATCTGCATGTTGTGTGCCCAACATAGGATGGCTATTCATACTGGTGAAAGTCACACGGAACCCATCATAGGGACGAATTGTAATAAATTTATCTTCATCATAGATACCGTAGGATCCTTGTAGTACATGCACATAGCGCTCTGCCTCTTGTTCTACGATACCCGCTTCTTTGATGAGCGCCACAAAGGTAGCAGCTCCCCCATCTGCGATAGGCGGTTCAGGAGAGTCCAATTCAATGATACAATTGTCGATGTCCATTCCGTAAAATGCTCGCTAAGATGTGCTCAACGGTAAATACTTTTGCCTCTCCATCTTCCAATGTAGTGGCACGCATCGTATTTGTCACATTGCGAATATCTGCTTTCACAGAAGGAGCCCCTGGCAAATCAGTTCTTACAAAGGTAATCCCTGTATTGACCTCGCTTGGTACTATACGCATATGTACTAGCAGTCCACTGTGTAGACCGTTGCCACTATATGTGATGGCTTTACTTATCGTTTGCTGTTTCATAAGGGCCTCCTTTCTAAGGTTTTTCATGCATCACGTCTGGTGGTACTTCAATGGTATCACCATATAAGCGACGAGTCCATTTCCATCGGTTATGTAACCAGAACCAATCTTCTGGATATCGTCTAATATAATCTTCTAGCCATTCATTTAAGTGTGTTAATGTAACGGCAATATCTCGTTTTCTATCGTCTGTTTTTTCTGCATATACCGGCGCATGCGCTGTAATCACATGTTTTTGGGTATATTCATCAAAGCGGATAGTCACAGGAATGATGGGCACATCTTGCATGCGCGCCATCGTCGCTGGACCTACTGGCGTCAATGTTTCATAGCCAAAGAAGGGAACTAGCTGGCCTTGATCACCGGATCTTGGTCCATAATCAAGCCGATGAAAGAACCTTTTTGCAATTCTTTTCACCATTTCTCGTACCCCCGTTTTTATAGGTCACATGTTGGTGCATCAACTCTCGGTATTCATTGATAAATTTGTCCGCATCTCCTTGTTGTTGCATAGCCACAGAAATCAATGGAAATCCTTCTGATGCGAGTATGCCTCCTAGTAATTCCCAGTTTCCACTATGGAGAGCAATCATAATCGCACCTTTTTCCATCTGCTTTGGCATCTTCTAGATATTCACGACCTTCCATGGTGAACATCTCTTTGTATTTTCCATCTTTAATTTCTGGATACCGCAATACATCAACAATCATGCGTCCAAAACGGGTTACACTAGCTTTGGCAATGCGTTTCGCCTCTACTAGATCATCCGTAATGCGACAAAATATAATTTGACCGATAGCTAATCGTTTGCGCTTTGCTGGCGTAAACAACCAACCCAACTGCCCCAGTATACATCCAATACCGTATTGCACGCGATAAGGTAATGCACAGATGATAGCACTTAATACTTTCATACAGGTATATAACATACTTACACCTAGTTTTCTTCTAATTTAGCTTTCAATTGAGCTAATTCTTTTTCCAAGGCTTTCACTTGTTTCACCACATCTGGTAAACGACTTTCATAGGTCCGCTAATTTCAACCATTCCTTATGTGGTCGCATCGGGAATCCTGCATAGAGTCCATTGGACGGCACATTGCCAGTAATTCCTGTTTTTTTCCAGCAAAAGGTTACATTATCACCGATAGTGATATGTCCAGTACAGCCAGTTTGGCCTGCAAAGATTACATGGTTGCCACATTTTGTACTGCCTGCAATCCCCACTTGAGCGATTAAGAAACAATCTTCCCTATCTCTACATTATGCCCTAAATGTACTAAATTATCAATTTTTGTACCACGACGCACCAGTGTTGACCCCATAGTGGCATTGTCAATGCAAGAGCAAGAGCCTACTTCTACATCATCTTCTAAGATTACATTGCCCACTTGTGGGATGTGTGTATGCTTGCCATTTTCAGTGGCAAAACCAAATCCTTCGCCACCGATGACTGCGTTAGCACGCAACACCACACGTTTTTCCTAGTATGCAATTTTCATGAACGATGGAGCTCGCATATATAGTCGTTCCCTCACCAATGCGCGCATTGTGACCTATGTAAACATAGGCATGTAATGTTACATTGTCACCGATAATGGCATTATCGTAGACTACGCAATAGGGTCCAATTTTAACATTCTCACCAATGGTAACATTCTTTCCAATAATAGCCGTTTCATGGATACCATCTGGAAATACTACTGGGGGATGAAATACTTCGAGCAATTTCGCAAAGGATGCTTTCGCATTGGAAACGACGATTTGAGGAATCTCACAGTCCTCAATTTCCGCATCCACTAGTAAAGCCCCCTGCTTTACTGTCTTTTGCTACCTCTCGAAAATCGCCAATGGCAAAGCTGATTGCCTGCTTAGCCCCTTGATCTAAACTACGAGCTTCTTCAATTTCTACAGAACTATCGCCATATACAGTACCATCGACTAATTTGGCTAACTCTTCCACTGAAAACTTCACTATGAAGCCTCCTTACTTAATCATCTCTTCTTATTTACTAGTTTCTCCAGAACCTGTGCCTTCATTCATTTTTTTAAGCACTTCTTCTGTAATATCTACACCACCAGTAACGATAGCTTGGTCATTCGCTACGACTGTTAACTCTTTTTCTTTCGCTACGGCTTGGATATTAGATTCCACATAGGCTTTAAATTCTTTGCCTTTTGCTTGGCCAAAGATTTGCAATTCTTGTTGTGCATTCATTTGTGTTTGATGGAATTGTTCTTCTGTTTGAGATCCTTGCACTTGTGCTAAACGATCTGTTACTTCTTTTTGTTTTTGCTTCCATCTCTTTATTAATATCTTTTTGCTTTTTTTGGCTTTCTTGGACTAATTTCTCAGTGTTCACCACACCGACTTTATCAGTTGAGCCACAACCTGCTACCAATCCCAAAGCACATACCATCATAGCTCCAGTTGCCATACGTTTCCACATTGATTTCATTTTATACTCCTTTATTGTCCATAGGACTTGATAATTTCATCTGTCAAATCCATGCCTGTTCTATCTGTTATATGATCTACAAGCACTAAATCCAAGTGTTTTGCTCTAGCAATCACGCCCTCGCCCGTACTCGAATATCTTCTAGAATTGCATCATGTAGGGCCTGTACTTCATCTCGTTTTTTTGCGCCAATCGTTGGTCCCACTCTGCATTCCACAGTTGCGTTCCCTCTTGATGTACTTTCTTCACCACATCTTGTTGTGAATCCACCACTTGCTTCATAGAGCGGTCTCGTTGTCCACCCTAATTCTTTTTGCCAATTCCTTTGCATAGTCTGCTAACTGGCGATGGGCTCTGTCATAGGCGGGTTGCATCTCTTGGGCCACACGCCTCTGTATGGATTCCCACTCAGAAGAACCGGTTACACTGTGGTTCCGTTGGGCTAGCAAGTCCGATAACTTTGCTTCTTTTTGCTTGTTTTTTTCCGCCTCCCAACGGCGCTTTTTTGTGGTTCATCGATAGGCACCGTATTCGCTATGGCTGTCAAGGCTAATTGTAAATTCACAATCTCTATATCAGCCTCGCGTTGGGTCCACTTTATAGTCCTTGCGATACCGATCCAAAGCAACTCTTGTCGCTGATTTGCTAGCGCTTGTTGCAACTCCGCTTCACGCAAGGCCACTTTCGTTTGCAGTTCCCTGTTGCACACTGTCGGATAAACTAGCTTCCAGCTTTTTTAGCTCTTCCTCTGATTTACCCATTTCAGTGCCCAACTTGCTTTGCAGTACTTCCTCTTCTCTGTCACGCTGTGCTTCTAATCGCAATAATGCTTTCTTTTGCTCATCATAACTGTGAAAGTTTGGATGTTTCTCTACTACATCTTGCAAGCGAACTACCCCTATGCGCGGTTCCCTGCACGGCTTGTGTTTGTGTATGCCACACATAGTCGCCAATACCTACCGTACAAAGCAAGATGCCCATGATTGCCAAGATAGGGCCTTTTCCCATTTGGATCCCACCTTATTTAGTTTCAGCTAATTTGTTGCTAACTTGCTCTGTAATATCTGTACCGCCAAACAGTACAGATTCACGGCTCAATACAACGCTAAGACCTTTGGCATCCGCCACACTTTTAGACGCTTCATCAACGCGTTTTTTTAGGCCTTCTTGAATTGTTTGTTGTTTATCTTGCATTTTTTTGACGCATTTCATCAGATAATTTTTGCTTTTACCTTCTTCGTCTAAATTTGCAGATTTTTTTCATTAAACTCTTTTTGCAACTCTTCATTGTAAGTCGCATATTCCTGTTGTGCATCTTGCACTAAATTTGGATTGCTTTCTACAATTCGTTGCATATCAATGACTCCGATGTTGCTCACAGAACTAGGGCCACCGTGTCCTGCCATTTGTGTATACGCCAACGCGCCCACACTGATGACAAAAAGAACGCCAACAATGATAGACACTGTTTTTACATTCTTTTTATTGTTCAATAAACGCATCATAGTGTATCTACCTTCTTTCTTTATATTCGTCCAATGAGACGTAACCATGTAGAATGTTCGTCCCATATATATTCTAATCGTAAATATTCATGTACATCATAGGATAGAGCAAATTCATTATCTCTAGATGACATATTTCGTTCATACCGAGCTTTCCATCGTGGTCCCAAGGTTTGGTATACCATGGCTCGGTGATGATCCTTGCTATATTGATACCCGATGCGCGTATCTTTCGAGAATTGGTACGTATAAGTGGGTTTGAATATCCACTGCAATCGGTTAGGCAACACTTCTGTTTCCAAGTACCACTCACTGCGCCCTCTATGCACACCTGTATATAGTTTCAGTCCTACAGAATCAACTTTTTTGCCCATATCTAAATAGCCTTCGCCACGCAAAATATACTTCGACGAGTCTATGTGAATGTGCAATATAGTCTCTGTATTGACTTCTAACCTCGGTGTCATAGTAATGCCAAATTGTGTGACCCATCGACTTCCATTTAATTCATCTTGTAGGTCCCTCTCAATCTGTAGTATATGGCGCCGTACAAAGGAAACAGGCAAGCCCTCTAACTGTCGCAATCGCTCTTCATAATGTTGACGAAGCCCGTAAAAGAGTGCACTTGGCAATGTATTGGATTCCAATCTTACATCGGTACGGCCAATACTGTCGCCATTCGGCACTAGATAGACTGTCACTTCTCCCACTGCACCACCTTGAATTTGAATCTGCGGTGTAAACTCCGGTAACGACCCTTCTAGGTCGGTACGCACTGTTTTTTGCGCCAGTGGCGTAATCCAATCTAACGAGTCTAAGGAGGCTCCCAACAAAATCTGCTCTAATCGAGTGTCTAAGGCGCCCATGTCATGCTCAATCAATCGCTGTCCATAAGGAGATAAGTTCCCATAATGTACCGTTGTGTGTACTTCATTCATTACCTTTCCATAAGGCTCCAAGAGCACATGGATTGTCATGTCTTGGCCCACCTGAAGGGAGAGGTTTTTTTCACCGTATATCCATATAAGATTCTGTCCACCACATCCACGGTTGCTTTTTTATAAGAAAGTAAAGCCCTTGAATCTGTGACTCTCTTTTCCTTCATAAATATAGGAGGCGGCCCCTTGAATACTCGCTACCATACGAGCATGTAGGGCACTGGGAATGGCTCCTGTTGTGCTCTGCGGGTCCACATGCACAGTCTGAACAGGCGCTCCCATAGATGGAAGTGACCCCCAACATAGTCATGAGGGCTACACTTCCCATCCATCGTGAAAGTTTCATCAATTAGAATTGTCCACCAAAGCTGAAGTGGAATTTATTTTGGTTTTTGCTAATACCATAATCGATACGCACTGGACCAATTGGTGTTGTTACACGCACGCCGGCACCGACAGAGGCATTGAATGTTTTTAGAATGATTGAACCAAGGTACATTTGGAGCATCCCATGCATCCCCTAAGTCTGCAAATAACGCACCACTAACTTTGTTCCAAATTGGGAAACGATATTCCGCTGTGAAGTTGTACATTTTCTTACCGCGGTATTGATCATCTTCGTAAGCACGTAGGGAATCGGAACCACCAATTGTATATAATTGGCTATATGGTAAATCACCCTAAGGCCCAACCTAAACGAGCGCGGAACGCAAGAACTTGTTTGCTACCTACTTTTTTTGTACGTTCTAGCTTCACCAGTAAATTTATAGAAGTTGAAGTCACCACCTAAACCATGACCACCCCATTGCAATGTAGTGGACAATCGTTTACCACGAGTTGGTTCATATACATTATCGCGGGAATCATATACTTTTTGCCAGCTAATACTGTTGGTAGTACCGAAGTTATTTGCTATGTATCCTTTTGACAAGAACGGATACCCATGGTTATTCCAACGAGTTCCTTGTGCTCTATCTGTATCATAACGGAAACCAGCGGAATCTTTGTCATCCCAAATGTATTTATCTTTACGATGTTCTAATGTCACATAATCACGAGTAAATTCCGCTGTTTGACGACCTAAGGAAATATTGAAACCGTCGGACTTACGATCGTATGTAGCCACAGCTTTACCTTCTTCGTTGTAATCAGTGTACTCGTTCAATTGATCGTAGTATGTCACGCCCTAAGGACGTACCTTTTTTTGTCTAACCAAGGGCGCAAGTAAGAAATGGAATAGTTTTTATACCCTGCAGAACCGCCGAATTCCCCAGTGTACTTTCACTTTGTCCCCAGTACCACGCAAGTTTTTCTTCGCCCACTTCTACAACGCCAACAAATCCATCAGAACCAGAATAACCAGCCCCTAGTGTAACAGTACCTGTTTTATGTTCTAATACGTCTACCTCAATATTCACAGATTCCGCTGTAGATCCTTGGGTTAAACGTACGTTTACATCATCAAAGAAACCTAAGTTATATACTTTTTCAACAGAACGGCGCACCAAGAATTTATTGAATGGTTGACCTACTTTTTGATTGAACTCACGAGTAATAACTCGGTCTTTTGTTTTCTTATTACCATGCGGTGTAATACGGTCTACCATACCTTCTACAACCACCACATGTAACACGCCTTGCTCATCCACAGCCATGTCTTTCACATGGGCCAAGATATAGCCATCACGTTGGTACGCAGCATTAATACCTTGTACTTTTTCACCAACGGAAATTGTATTTAATACCGTATTAGGTTGTACCCCTAAGTACTGAACCAATACATCTGTTTTATACACTGTGTTGCCTTCCACAGATACATTTTTTTGATCACTGGGTTCAGCGTCACATGATAGGATACTGCCACCCCTTCTGGCACTTCTGTGAATACAGGTGTAATTTCTGAAAGCACCCCAGAACCGCCTAAATTAGCGATTTCTTTAGAAATGCCTTCCACGGATACAACATCGCCAATTTTGCCTTGCAACAAGCTAGCAAATTGAGGAATCGTCACTGCGTCAAGACCGTCGATGGAAATTTTAGTAATCGTTTTTGCCTACATATTTTTTTGCAATGTTTCTTCTGTAAGGCTTGTAAAATAACGAGCTTGCACTTGTGGAATCGCTGTTTCCACGCCTCGCTTGCGCTTCTTCTAATTTATCGCCACCCGCTTTTGTGATGGTTTTTACTTTTGGTCATTCGTCGCCAAGGAAGAGTTATCCACCCGTTTGCGTTGCTCTTCAATAGCGTCACGTTTTTGCCGCTTCTGAAAGTCCATCACGAGTCGCCGCAATGGTCGCTTCCGTTCTCTGCATCGCCAGATGCCACTGCTTCTTGACGTGTAGTATTTTTGCTTTCCTAAGTCTGCCATAGACAGTTTCGCAATTGTTTTACCACTTTCAGAGTGAGTTGCTGTATCGGCGAATACAGGTGTTGTACTGATTGCCGCTAACACAGCAAAGGTTAAAAATTTCTTATAAGATAGGTTTCCCTTCATATACGTTCCTCCTTAAGATATAAAAGGTGCTAATCCCGCAAAATACGTCCACCGACTTGTACTGCATGTAACATGTCTTGAGAACTAATGCTAGGAGCTTGTGTTGGCTCCGCCACTGGCTGTGCTACGGGGGTAACACGAGCCGGTTCTGAAACTGATTCTACCTTGTTAGACTCTGGTTGCTCTGAGGGAGTTGCTGGAATCACCGGCGGTGTTTCTGTAGCAGGTGTTGTGTCCACACTGCGCTGCACCACAGGTGTGTCTACGACATTCGGTGTATTGTCATGGGACATCCACCATTGTGTAGCTCCTAAGATACCCACCGCAACCAACCCCCATAGGATACGTTGAAAATACGTAACAATCGAGGGGCGTCCTTCATTCATCTGTTTCATTTCTGCTTGCGCCAAGAACAAGTGAAAGTTTCCTTTCACACTGCCTTTTGTAGCATAGGACTTCGCCGCTGCATCTAGCCAAGCACGAACCATGCGAATACGCTTTTCCATAGGTGTTGATATAGGTTCCATAACTTCCTCCTCTCATAACTATATAATCGTAGTTTGAAAGAAAAAGTGAACCACTTTTTTTAGCTATCTTTACTATTATACCAATGAAGCGCTATTTTTGCCTATTTTTTCTAATAACTTTCTACATAGTACATTACTTTTTTTAAGATTTTAATGAAGAATCTCTATCAATTGTACTCATTTTCACTATGGTTCGCTATATACGCCAAACTATGGTATACTAATGCATAGCATTTAGGAGGTACGTTATGGATATAGTTATCAATATGGGGATTTCCGCACGGTTGGCATTATCGCCCTCTTTCTGTCGCGCTGGATCGCCCCACATAGTCATGGATGGATGACTATTACTGGACGCATCAACCGATTACAATTTACTATCGGTATTCTGTTTCTATCCGCCACTATGCATATATTTACTATGTTGATTCAGCAGTTATTAGATGTTGTCGTTATTTTACCCGCTTACTTCGGGGTGAAAGCACTGGCCTATGCGGGCTATATTGTGTTACTCCCCTTCTACTATACATTATATGTGAGACGTCTCAATGACATCTCCATTCCTGGATTCCCCATCGGTATCCTGTTGGGGATGTACATCATTTGCACGAATTTATACATTCCATTAAAAAATACATATATTTTACATCTCATCGTCATTTATATCATTCATGGAGCCCTGATCTTCTTTCTCGGCACAGAACGCAACAATCGCTATGGCGCTCCTTCACATTGGCCTACACAACCTAAGAAAGGATAATCACTATGGGACTCTTCGATTGGTTTAAACAAACTCCAGATCACATCATCAGTTACGCCCCCTGGTGGCCATACATTACAAGTAAAGATTACCTACAACACGCAAACAGGTCTATTTACCTATCGTGGTCGCTACGGTACGCGAGCTAAGTTCTATGACAAAGATATCCACCATATTGACAACAAAGAAGTAAGTCGTACTCATCGTGTATTGCTCATTCAAGGGCATGACACATGTTTGGCTACCTTGGATGTACTCACCAATTTAGTGAACGAAAATTTACAAGCTTGGATTGAATCTCGAGGCCAAGTAGCCTATGATTACGATCAACAACAGCGAGGACTGTGGGTAAACACAGCAGCTGTGAAAAGTCGCCATCGATGCAGTCGCCAGTGGAACCATCTGCTATCGAAGTAGTAGAAACAACCCTTCAGAGTCTGTAGAATCCAATACCAACCCTGTTCAAGAGGATCCTATCCACCGCATCAAGCGACTAAAAGAACTCCTCGATATAGGCGCGATTACGGACGAAGAATTTCAACAGAAAAAAAGAAGAATTATTACAAAAAAATATAATCCAAAAGGACTGTTCTCCAGAACAGTCCTTTTTTTATAACATTCAATATTCTCTTCTCTAGGCTATTACCTATCTCAATATATTCCTAGCCAACTACCATGAACGATGTATCGTCCAGATTCTCTGTAGATTCCTCCGTGGAATATTCTTGTTTTCTCTGATTAAGGCATGATGATGCTACCAACCAACTGTGACACATGGTCGATGTGTTGACTTTCACAGTAAGCGCTCATTTTCACTAGCAATAATACCGATAGCTCGTGGATCTACCATCGTAGCCGTCCCCACAGACACGATGTCAGCTCCTACTACCATAAATTCTAAGGCATCTTCACCAGTCATGATGCCGCCACCACCCATAATAGGAATGTCGATGGCTTGCGCCACTTGGTGTGTCAATCGCAATGCTACCGGTTTCACCGTCGGGCCCGATAAACCACCGTAAATATTCCCTAACAATGGTTTTCGTGTCCGCAAATCTACCGACATGCCCAACAACGTATTGATCATGCTAATACCATCTGCTCCAGCTGCTTCGACGGCGCGAGCGATTTCTACGATGTCCGTTACATTCGGCGACAATTTCATAATCACCGGCAAATCTGTATGAGATTTCACAGCTTTACAAACGGCGCTGCGCTGTCCGCTTGTACACCAAATGCCATGCCCCCGCATTTAACATTCGGGCAACTAATGTTCACTTCCAGTGCTGCAACCCCTTCTACGGTCAATGTTTTCGCCATGAACTCGTACTCTTCTAGGGTGTTTCCTGAGATGTTCGCAAAGATAGGTACATCATACTGTGCCAAGGTAGGTAAAATATCTGCTACAAAGGCTTCTGCCCCTGGATTTTTCCAAGCCGATGCAGTTCAATACGCCAGATGGTGTTTCTGCAATACGAACGCCTGCATTACCCGGTCTAGCTGTGGGTGTTAATCCCTTCACAGAAATAGCACCCACCTCTGTATTCAAGTCTAGATAGCCATCATATTCGAGTCCAAATCCAAAGGTCCCCGATGTCTGCTACGATAGGGTTTTTTCATAGAAATACCGCAAAACTCTACGGCTAATCTAGGGTCTACTGTTGCCATTAGAAAAACACCTCCTCAGCCGGGAATACAGGACCATCTTTTGCAAACTTTATAACGTTTGCCACTTTTTACCTTGACAAGCACAGCCTACGCAACCACCAGTTCCGCAGCCCATGCGCTCCTCCAAGGAGACTTGGCATGGCACCTGCATACCTTGTGCCACGGCGGCTACGCCTTTCATCATCGGCGTCGGTCCACACGTTAATACCGCATCAAAGTGATGTTCTTTCATTAGCGTTTCCATCACTGTTGTCGGATATCCCTTCGTTCCCAAGGACCCGTCATCTGTAGTAATATGCACTGTCACAGGGCTGTCTTTGAACAAATCCGCCCAGAAAGATTCACTTTCGTTCCGGAATCCCAATATAACATGGGCTTCTTGGCCTGGTTCTAATCGATCCGCAATACATAACATGGGCGCAATCCCTACGCCACCACCCACTAATAACATGTGGTCAGCTGTTGTGAAAGGCTCTCCTAGTGGGCCTAAGCAATCTAGGGTATCCCCTTCTTGCAATTTCGTCATCAACTCTGTCCCTTTGCCTACTACACGGTACAACAAGTCGATTGTGCCCGCCTCTGCATCAAAGCCAGCATAGCTAATAGGGCGGCGTAACAGGGGCGCTGTGCCCCCTGTGACGCGAACATTACAGAATTGTCCTAACTGTGCCTCTTTGGCTTGTTTTGGTGCATATATTAACATGCGCCATACATCGCTACCTATTTGTGTATTATGGATCACTCGACCCATTTCTACATATCCACTCATTCGTGATTACTCCATTTCATAATCTTGTACAGCATCTACCGTGATAGCATCCCCTGCTGTAGCACGGCTTGCCACTACGTGTAATACTTCACGAGCTGTATCTAAGGATGTCAAGCATGGTACACCCATTTCTACGGCCAAACGGCGCAATTGGAATCCTTCACGCTCTGGTTTTTTTACCATATGTCAAGGTATTCAACATCAAGTCCACTTTACCTTCTCGAATGAAGTCAGCGCAGTTTGGATTACCTTCAGAAATTTTATTAACTACTGTGCAATTCACACCATGTTCTGTGAAGTAACGGCCTGTACCACCAGTAGCCATAATATGGTATCCCAAATCGATAAAAGCCTTTTGCCAAACGAGCAGCTTCTTCTTTGTCACGGTCTGCTACGGTCATCAAGATATTGCCCTTATCTGGGATGCGCATATTGGCCCCGTGGATGGCTTTAAATAAAGCATCTGCATAAGTGCGACCAATACCCATGACTTCCCCTGTAGATTTCATTTCAGGTCCCAAGGCAATTTCTACTAAGCCCATTTTAGAGAAAGAGAATACAGGTGCTTTCACCGCCACATGTGGACGAGCTGGCACTAGGCCTGTTGGTATCCCTAAAGCTTTCTAATGTTTCTCCTAAAGCGATACGTGTCGCATATTCTACCATGTTGATACCTGTTACTTTACTGATGAAAGGCACAGTACGGCTAGAACGTGGGTTTACTTCGATGACATGAAGTTCACCATTTACCACGATGTATTGGATGTTGAGCACACCTTTTTACATTCAGGCCTTTAGCGATACGACGTGTATAATCTACGATTTGTTCTGTCAATTCCTCAGACAAATGTTGTGCTGGATATACGGCGATGGAGTCACCAGAGTGTACGCCGGCACGTTCTACTTGTTCCATGATACCGGGGATGCATACATCGATACCATCAGAGATAGCATCTACTTCTACTTCCATACCTACCATGTAGCGGTCGATTAACACTGGGTGATCTTTCGATGCCACTACGGCTTCTTTCATGTAACGATCTAATTCTTGGTCATTATACACGATTTCCATAGCACGACCACCTAGTACATAGGATGGACGAACAATCAATGGATATTGCAAGCGTTTAGTCTGCGTCTAATGCTTCTTCATCACTAGTTACCAAAGCACCTACTGGACGAGGAATTTCTAACTTAGCCAACAATTCATCGAAACGTTCACGGTCTTCCGCCATGTCGATGCTATCTACGGATGTGCCAAGAATTTTTACGCCTCGGTCTGCCAATGGACCTGCCAAATTAATGGCTGTTTGTCCACCGAACTGTGCAATGACACCCACTGGATTTTCTTTGCGAACAATTTCCATCACATCATCCACTGTCAACGGTTCAAAGTACAAGCTGTCAGATGTATCAAAGTCTGTACTTACTGTTTCTGGGTTGTTGTTGATGATGATAGATTTCATACCGCTTTGCGCAATGCCCAAGAGGAATGTACGGAACAATAGTCGAACTCTACGCCTTGACCGATACGAATTGGACCAGAGCCCAGAACGATCACACTATTTTTCACCACGTGGTACTACTTCATCTTCCGTAGCGTACGCACTGTAGTAGTATGGTGTGTGCGCTTCAAATTCTGCAGCACAAGTATCTACATATTTGTAGGTTGGATGAATGTTTAGTTCATTCCGTTTTGCCAATACGTCCTCAGGAGAGCAATTCGCATAACGAGCGATGACTTTATCTGGGAAAAGAGTATTTTTTAGCCAATCGAAGGTTACTTTCAGTTACACCATTGGCTGTCAAATCTTTTTTTCCACCATCACGATGTTTTTAATTTTATTGATGAAGAACGATGTTATTTTTTTGTGATGTAACAGATTTTTTTCTACGCTGATTCTCGCATCGAAGTGCTTGCGCAATGACATATAAACGTTCATCATCGACTAATTGTAAAGCGTTCAATCAATTGTTCTGGCGTTTCATGGGCGATTTTTTTCAATTCAATATGGTCTAAACCAATTTCCAAGGAACGAATTGCTTTTAGCAAGGACCCTTCTAATGTACGGTCAATTGCCATAACTTCGCCAGTAGCTTTCATTTGTGTGCCCAATGTACGGTCTGCCAAGTTAAATTTTTCGAATGGCCAACGCGGGAATTTAGTTACCACATAGTCTAGGGATGGCTCAAAGCAAGCCTTTTGTTTCCCCTGTAACAGCATTGGTGATTTCATCTAATGTCATACCGATTGCCACCTTCGCCGCTACCTTAGCAATTGGATAGCCTGTCGCTTTGGATGCCAATGCGGAGGACCGCGATACACGAGGGTTTACTTCGATAACATAGTATTGATTGCTGTATGGATCCAAGGCATATTGCACATTACAGCCACCTTCGATTTCAAGGTAGCGAATGATGTCCACCGAGGCAGTACGCAACATTTGATATTGTGTATCGTTCAATGTTTGAGACGGTGCCACAACGATGGAATCCCTGTATGAACCCCTACTGGGTCGATATTTTCCATATTACATACGATGATGCAGTTATCTGCACGGTCACGCATCACTTCGTATTCAATTTCTTTCCAGCCCGCTACAGAGCGTTCTACAAGAATTTGATGGATAGGACTCAATTTAATACCACGAAGTGCAATCATATACATTTCTTCTTCGTTGTTTGCAATACCGCCACCAGTACCACCCAATGTGTAGGCAGGACGGATGATGATAGGGTAGCCAATGCGATTCGCAAATTCCACCGCTTCTGCTACATCGCTGAAAATATCAGATTCTGGCACTGGTTGATTGATGCGTTTCATCGCTTCTTTGAACAATTCACGGTCTTCCGCTTGTTTGATAGCCTCTAAGGTAGTGCCCTAGTAATTTGACATTGTATTCTTTCAGTACGCCTGCCTCTGAAAGTTCCACCGCCATATTTAAGCCTACTTGACCGCCTAAGGTTGCCAAGACGCCATAAGGACGCTCTTTGCGGATAATCTCTGTGACAAATTCCAAGGAAATCGGCTCGATGTATACGCGATCCGCAATGTCACGGTCTGTCATGATCGTAGCTGGGTTAGAGTTTACCAACACTACTTCATAACCTTCTTCACGAAGGATTGGCAAGCTTGTGTGCTGCAGTAGTCAAATTCTGCTACTTGTCCGATAATAATAGGACCAGAACCGATGACAAGAACTTTTTCTTTTCCATGATTAACCCCTTCTCATTAATGTTTTAAAACGTTCAAACAAGTATACATTATCTGTTGGTCCCGGAGATGCTTCTGGGTGATATTGTACAGACATAATCGGCAATTCTGTATGCAACAAGCCTTCTACGGTGCCGTCGTTCACACTGCGATGGGATACACGCAAACCAGATCCTTCTAAGCTCGCTTCATCTACAGCATAGCCGTGATTTTGAGAGGTAATGTACACGCGATTTGTGTCTAGGGTCTTTCACTGGATGGTTAGATCCACGATGACCAAAACGCAATTTATATGTGTCTCCACCAAAGGCACGAGCAATCAACTGATGACCCATGCAAATTCCGAAAATCGGCTTTTTTTACCGATTAATTTTTTTAATTTCTTCTACAATTTCAGGTACATCTTTTGGGTCCCTCGGTCCATTGGACAAGAAGATACCATCAGGATTGCAAGCCATCACTGTTTCCGCTTTCGTATTGGCTGGGAATATGGTCAATTTGCGACCTTCATTTTTCCAAGGATTGTAAAATATTTTCTTTAATACCGAAATCGTATACCGCCACATGGAACTCCGCTGTATCAGTCGCCACGATGGCCTTCCCATTTCGTAGTCACTCGCATGATATGGTCAGTTGCCAATGGTTGCGCCAAGAGAGCATCGATTTTTCTCTTGCTCTGTATCTACTGGGCAAATAACACCTTTCATAACGCCGTGGCTACGGATGGCACGAGTAATCGCCCGTGTATCTACATCGTATAAGCAAGGAATACCATGCATACGCATATACTCTTCAAAAGCCCCTTCATTTTGCCAATTGCTTGGGAAGGAACATAATTCACCTACGATCATAGCTTTGCAGTATGGTTTAGAAGATTGGTCCACTTCACGTGTCACACCATAGTTGCCTACTAATGGGTAGGTCAATGTAATAATTTGATCCGCATAGGATGGGTCTGTCAAAATTTCTTGATATCCTGTCATACCCGTATTAAATACTACTTCGCCAACGATAGGCATCCCGCCTAACAAGGTACCTTCGAAGATAGTTCCATTTTCAAGTACTAATTTTCCTCTCACGCTACTACAACCCCGTCTTTCATTACAATTTGTCCGTCTACTACTGTTAATTTTGGTCTACCAGTGACTGTCATTCCATCGAATGGGCAAGATTTACCTCTCGTATAGAATTGATTGCGATCCACCGTCCACGTTTCATCCAAGGATAATACAGAAATATCTGCCGGTTTACCCACTTCCAAGACACCTCCATCAACGCCAATCAACTGCGCCGGGTTTTGGTACTCATTAAGTTGATGATGTCATCAATGGACAAGATACCCGGTTTCAACACATGGGTCACCACCGCCGCAAAGGATGTTTCTAATCCCGTGAAACCATTGGTCGCACAGCAGAACTCCACGTCTTTTTCTTCGTACGCATGCGGTGCATGGTCCGTAATAATCGCATCTATGGTGCCATCTTTAAGGGGCTTCTAACAAAGCTTGGCGATGGTCTTCCGATCGGATAGGCGGAGCCATTTTAAAATCAGTATTATAATCACGTAAATATTCATCGGTGAAAGCCAAATGTTGGCTGGTCACTTCACAAGTCACTTTGATGCCTTGTGCTTTGGCACGGCGCACTTGATCTACAGCACTTTTCGTACTTACATGGGCGATGTGGATATGACCGCCAGTCATCTCCGCTAACATAATGTCACGAGCTACGGCCAAGTCTTCCGCCATGGCTGGACGACCTTTCACGCCCATTTCGTAGGATACAATACCTTCGTGCATATGACCTTCACACGTTAAACTGCATTCTTCCGCATGGTCGATGACCATTTTTTTCCAAACATGGATGAATATTCCAAGGCACGACGCATAAAAGTCGCATTCTCTACATAATGTCCATCATCAGAGAAACCTACCACACCGACTTCTGCCATATCTCCCATTTCTGCTAATTCTTTTCCTTGCAGACCTTTCGAGATAGCGCCCATAAATTCTACTTTCACAACGCCTGTCAGTTCCGCTTGTTTGCGCAAGCCACGAACTAAGGTTGCATTATCCACTACTGGGTTTGTATTCGCCATCGTAGCGATGCGCGTAAATCCGCCAGCGGTACCGCTAGTACCACTGTGAAAGTCCTCTTTCGCCTCTTGACCGAGCTCACGCAAATGCGTGTGAATATCGATTAATCCGGTGCCACGATTAAGTCTGTTGCATCATATACCTCCGCTTGAGGGGCTTCTAAATTTTGACCCATGGCTGTAATCACACCATTTTCTACTAAAATATCTGCGATTTCATGTTGTCCTTTTGCCGGATTCACTACCGTACCATTTTTTTAATCAATAAGCTCACTGCCGTCACCTCCCATAATTGTTAAGTATAATACTGCCATACGAATAGCTACACCATTTCGCACCTGTTCTTGAATGACAGATTCGTCACCGTATGCTACATCTGGAGCAATTTCAAACCACGGTTCATTGGTCCCGGATGTAGTACTAGTACATCGTCTTTCGCATTGGCTAAGACAGATTTATTGATACCAAAAATACGTGCATATTCACGGTTCGTTGGATATAAAGCAGAGTTAATTCGCTCTAATTGAATGCGGAGCACGTTCACCACATCCGCATCTTTCACAGCTTCTCGCACATCGTGATGCACCGTTACACCCATTTTTTTCAAGTTCTGGATACACCAATGTTCTAGGGCCCTGCCAAGTGTACATCAGCCCCCATCGTTTTTCAATCCATAAATATTGGAGCGAGCTACACGACTATGCATGATATCCCCTACGATAACGACTTTTAGACCTTCTAAGCTAGGTTTATGTTCTAGAATAGAATACATATCAAGCAAGGCTTGTGTTGGATGCTCATGGGCACCATCCCCTGCATTGATGATAATAGGGTCTACGCATTTGGTCGCATATAGTGGAGATCCTTCTTCACTAGAACGCATCACGATAGCATCCGTTCCCATGTACGACACAGTTAACAATGTATCTCTAAAAGCTTTCGCCTTTCGCCATGGAGCTGCCACTTTTAGTAATATTAATGACATCTGCCCCAAGATATTTACCGACTAATTCAAAGGAGCTTCTCGTTCTCGTACTATTTTTCCATGAACAAATTAATGATGGCCTTGCCTTTTAATAGGGGGTATTTTTTATCCCCAGACAAGATGATTTGTTTCATCTTTTTTCGCCACTCGTAAAATGAGTTCAATTTCTTCTTTTGTGCGACCTTGCAGTCCCAACAGATGCTTACCTTTTAAGCTAACTTCTCCCATCATAGCCTCCTTTGTCATACCTGTTACTGCGCAAAAGACCCCTTGCCAGAAGGCAAGGGGTCGCATAGTCTCAGTCATTGTGATAGAATCCACCCATACAAAAAGATGGACAAATTCCCTATACTATGTTCCCTTTCTAGCCTCACAGGACTAATTTAAAAGGTTCAAATTACGCTCCTCGGTCTCTCGTACCGATTGTATAAGCTTGTTTAATATTATATAGGAGAACGCCCGAAACGTCAAGGATATTTATAGGGAAAGAGCTCATCTATCCATGATTATGATCACGGTTAGATGGCTCTTATCCTTATGTGTGATTCCGGTACCTACGAATAGGTACGGGGTCGATTATAATTTGCCTACTACTTCTTCAGCAAATGCTTTTTGCGTTTGCTAAATCGTTTTTCATCTGGATGAGATGTCGCTTGTGCATGACGTGCATCACGTTCAGCGCTTTTTGCCATGGCTATGTCCTTCTGGGAACATTTTTGTACATCATTTCGATAACTTTAGGATCTACTTTACCTTGGCATTTGAAAGTACCCTACTGGTACTTGTTCGTTTAGCAATAATTTACTAGTCTGCATCAATTGTTTCCTGTGCATGTGGAGATACTGGTGGAACACCCTAATGTACAGAATAAAGCTACTTTCTCATTTGTGATTTCTTTGATCACTGCTTGTGCTGCTTTATCCGCATTACCTTGGTCAGCCCAGAAACCCATGAATACTACATCATAAGATGCTAAATCTGCAGGAACTTCTTTTACAGATACACATGGAGTACCAGCTGGCAATGCACTTGCTACAGCTTCTGCTACTAATTTTGTATTGCCTGTACGGCTAGAGTAAATTACGATTGCTTTCATACATATCTTCACATTTCTAGGAAATGTGCTCCTTTATCTATTATACACTTTATATATTCAGTATACGTCATTATTATGTCACATTCTGTATCCTCGGATACAAATGTATCAGATATACATCCGCAAGCTATGCTTGCGGATGCTACACGCTCATCAAGTTAGTGATTTTAAACTGTATTACAGCATGCTACTAGCCTTATCAACTTTGATTTGGTATATCTGATTCCACTCAGTGAGTGGCTATAGAACTATTACAGGAAACTATATATTTGGTTTGGTAAGTGTGTAGGAGTTCACCTGTAATAGATACTACCCTAAATGTTTTTTTCTTAAACGGACTATGTCCTACTGTGCCATGAGCACGTGTAGTTTCTACATCCCCCGGATGACCTTTTGGGATGCCAGCTGGATGTCCGCCCATTGGCACTCCTTCTGGATGACCTTTTTGGGATGCCAGCCGGATGTCCGCCCATTGGCACTCCTTCTGGATGACCTTTTGGGATACCTGCTGGGTGTCCGCCCATTGGCACTCCTTCTGGATGTCCTTTTGGGATACCCGCCGGGTGTCCGCCCGCTCCGTGTGGATGCTTAGGTACACCTTCTGGATGTCCACCCATTGGTACTTCTTCTGGATGACCTTTTTGAACACCCTGCCGGGTGTCCACCGGCACCTTGTGGATGTTTCGCAACACCTTCAGGATGACCGCCTACATGTGGATGATCTTTCGGTCTACCACCGTGGTTTTGGGCAGCAATGTTTTCATGTAACATTGTGCTTTCACCAGTCAAAATATATTGCACAGCTTCGATAACTGTTTGCGTAATATTCACATGCCAGAAACCGCCTCGCTGTTGTTAAGCGATATAATACGCCATTATATTCCAAAGAATCCACGAGTTACCCATGTATCAAGCAACCGACGTAAGTCTTCCAATTTTTGGATCCATTTCAATTAATGCATCTAAATTTAGAACACCTCGTTCCAAGGAACTGATCACATAGTTGGAGAAGTCTTGTAGTTCAGATTGTTTCATAAGAACCATGAATGGTTTCTTACCTTCTTCTACAAGGGCTTCATATGGAGGCAATACACGGTAACATAGTCATGTAACCGCCCTAAATTACCACCGCACCACATCCAAATGGATACATTGGATATCCGACTTTTGCCATTGTATTGTACATAGAGCGTTCACGAGGTGCACGGCTCCAATGGGCTGCGACTCTAACCGCGTGAAATCACGTTTCATCAAGTATTTTACAGCCGCTTCATACATCAAGGCTTGTTCTTTCGTTGTTGCAGCTGGGCTCACTTTTCCACGCTCAATTAAGCTTTGCAAATCACTATTTTCAAAGACATTCAATTGATACAAGTCCATGCCATCTCGTCGTAGATTGTTCAAGAAGTTTTAAGTCTTCCATCCAAACATCCATTGTTTGATCTGGCAAAGCCGTAAATTAAGTCAACAATAACAGAACATTGTTGGTACGCTTTCAATTGATCCAAACGAGACATCACCGTCTCTTGATCGTCTAAACGACCCAATTGGCGACGTACATGTGTATGGAAAGATTGTACTCCAAGGGACATACGGTTCACGCCATGACTCATCCATACATCCATTTTTTCAGGAACTAAGTCATGAATACGACCTTCCAATGTCAATTCATAGTCATTGGCTAATGGGAAATACTGTTGGATGGCAGACAACATACGTTTAGCATTGTTCGCAGATAAGGATGTTGGTGCCACCGCCGATGAAAATAGTGTGAATCAAACCATCGCGGAAACGAGGTTGTTCCGATGCCATTTGCATCTCTTTCAATAGCATATCTACATATTTATCTTCTACTTCTTGATTTGTAGCATGTTGATAGAATCCACAGTACGTACATTTTGTTTGGCAGAACGGAATGTGAATGTATGCTGTTTGCATTTGTCCCGGTGTTGGGGACTGTTGCATCATCTCATTCCATACACGTTGTGCCTCATCTTTTTCTAAAGGTCGTCCACTTAGGCCTCGCATGGACAGCGCGCTTGCTTGTGAAAGCATGTGTCAACGGCGTTGCTGTGTCAAAACCTAATTGGATATTGCGTTGTTCCTCCGACATGGAGTCAAATAAAGTCTTTAAATCCATAATTCCTCCTGAATTACTTCCGTGCTAATGCACTATTCATCACCATTCAACGTGTAGTACACAGTGAATGTATTAGATACTGTCTGCCACTACCATTTGGATAGTTACCTATACCATAGACAACGTCTTGGGTGTGACTATTTAATATGCCAGGCCCACCACCTGCCGAAACAGAGGTGATATTACCGCTCGCATCAATGGTTACGCTAACTGTAACACTACCTTGTAGATTACGTTTTACCGCCATCGGAGGGTAAGTACCTTGCGCTCGACCTTGTACAGTCGCTACAAATCCTGCCCAGTCAAACGGTGCATTGCCAGATGTTGTACCAACACCATCGCCATTACCACCGCCACTACCGGAACCAGAACCACCGCCACTGCCAGAGCCTACTCCATCTCCATCACCTGTGCCACTTCCAGTGCCGTTACCGCCACCAGATCCGCCGCCATTACCTTGATTGGTAGATGTTCCATCGCTAGCTCCAGTCGCCGTACTGTTAGATGTTGGCACATTCACCGCATCATCAATAGGAACAGGAGCCGACATGCTTTTGTTGAGTCGCTTGCACTTTTGCTTTGCACAACTTCTTGTGTCAGTGGTTGTGGGAAGGATACTCCACCACCGCCGCCACCGCCACCAGCAAATGCTTTTCAAATCATCAGATATGGACATATCAATTTCAAAAGGCGTTTTTCCGTTTGTTTGTGTTCCACTACTGACACCAAGGCAAGACCCAACACAACAGCTAGGATAATGTGAATCACAATGGAGATTATGTAGGATTTTTTTCCGGAAATATATTGTTCCATGTTTCATCCTTTCTAGCTAGTCGCAATTGAGAACTCTTAACCCCAATCGTTTTTTTAGCATATCCATAATGGCAACCACAAATCCATGTTGCGTATTTTTATCGGCTTGTAATAGTACCGCTGTATTTGGATTTTCTCCTATTTTTGCTAGTAATGTAGTTACGAGCTTCATCGATACTATATGGTTTAGAGTCAATCAAAATGTGACCTTCTTTATCCAATGTTAAAAATCACAGGACTTTGTTTGACTTGTGTTGCTGATTGTGCTTGTGGTAATTGTACACCCAAGGACTTTTGTGCCACCGTTTCAATACTGTTCATCATAAAGAAAACGAGCAAGAAGAAAATGATATCAATCATTGGCACGATCATGAACTCAGGTTTCATTTTTAATCGACTATTTTTGAAACATGAGAATCACTCCATTGTTCTTTCATACCATTTAATAACACTACAGATAATGTTTCTGTATCATTGATGATTGAATCCATACGATGACTGAAATATGTGTATACACAGAAAGATAAAATCGCTACCAATAAACCAGTTGCTGTCGCGATTAAGGCTTCACCAACACCACCAGAGATGGCAGAGGCACCTGCGCCATTATCTAAAACACTGAAAGTACCGATCATACCAGATACTGTACCCAACAAACCTAACAATGGAGAAATCGTTACAATAGCGCTTAAGTAATCCAAATGAATTTTTAAGTGAGATGCTTCAATCATCATTTGCTCGGAGAAAGCATTTTTCATACTAGTTTCTGTTTGGGAATATGTTAAACCAGCATTCAAAATGCGACCTGTTGCCGTTTGATTCGCTGCACATAATTCCTTAGCTTTCGCCCAATCTTTTTCCTTGATTGCAAAGTACACATCATGACTGAACTCTTTCAACAAAGCTGTATTTGCTTTGAAATAGGAAAAACGTTCAATTCCAATAGCAATAACAATAATGGATAAAATCACTAATGGATACATTACTAATCCACCGCTGTTAAATAAAATGTACAATGTATAAAAGGCTGTCCATGTTCTTACCTCCATAAAAAAATATGATAATTTTTATCAGCTTATAGTTATCATATCAGATTTAATATTTTCAAATCTACTCTAAAAAGCTCCTAGTCAATCCATTCCGACATTTTCTTTTTCTTCCTATACTCACTAGGTTTATATCCAGTAATAACCCGAAATGCCTCTAGCAAACTTGCTGGCATTTTCATAGCCATACCTATTGGCAATGCTGAGAATACTATCATCTGTGTTCTGCTAAATCTTTTGTCAGCCTTTGATGCGCATATGTTTTATATATTGATGAATACTGCTCCCATAAATTCCTTTTGAAACATTTTTAATGCTGTCGGCGCTAATCCATATGTTTTTTTGCCAATTCTTCAATAGTCGGTTTTTTTGGTGCAAAATTTTTTCATCAAAAAAATTCGTGCATACATTTTTACACTTTCTACATGTTTTCGTTCAAAATATGGCATACAGCAATCATCATCTGACGCGATGGTGCTTAATAACAATATGATTTCCATACATTTCAGTTGAAATAAATTGGGCATCACTTCTTCTGGTACATCATAGAAACTTTTTAAAAATCTCACTTAATCGAGATTCCCTACGACAGACAAAACCAAATTCAAAATTCCCGGCAAAAACGATTACATACGTCCCGTAAATCGATGCGATCATGACCTACGAACTTATTCACCATCTCCTGAGCCTTAGGAATATAGATGGATAAATTAATACCCTTGTAATAGGACGTTGGGAATTTTGTAGAATGCGCATAACTTGGGGATTCCTTCCAACCTACGGAAATATCATTTTCATCCATATATAAAACCTTTCCATTATCAAAGGCACATTCTATGCGCCCTTCCTTACAATAATGGATTTCAAACATACCTTCCAATGGTTTGGCTTTGTGGCGAATTTCCTTCATAGTCACTTCTTGGAACGTTAATTCTACCCCACCGAACACAGGATAACTATACATCTTTGCCTTGCCTTGTGGTGTATTCATCTCATACACTAGTACCATGTTCCACCTCGGTGGTAGACAGCATATCTAAATCCATCACCTCGGCTTGAACTTTTTCCATTTTTATTCATACAACTTTGACTCATGCTCCTCCTTTTCAAAAAAGCCCATTTGTTGTCTCGTATGACTAACAAATGGGCCTCTTTCACCGAACTACATCGCCTACTTTAATCTGAGTATCATTTCTAATACTCATTATATTTTCTATTGGCAATAATTGTCAATATTTAGTTTTGTCTTTTTGATTTATAAAGTAATTAATGTAATATTTCATTCTGCATACATTCGCTAATTATAGGGATAATTTGCTCATATAATATATTTAATTTTTATCTTTTTCACGTTATCCAAAATGGATTGTATATGATAGCAATTGATTATTTTTCCTAAAATCCTAGCTACTAACTCTGTTACATATTGCGGTGTTTCGGTACTTGATTTCATTTCCTTAGCTACTTGTGGTATTAACAAGAATCGAACCGGTAAAATTCGATGCTCCCGGAGACATGTATTCCACTAGCAAAATCCTCAGGTGCCTCAAAGACATCTAACAACTGTGTATCATACACTGTTTTATGTCCTAAATAAGGCCCCTTCAATGGTACCTCATAGGTGCGACTTCCTTTGGAGGATGTAATTCTGAAACTACCGCTAAAGGCACCACCTAATGGATTAAAGTAAAGAGCAAATGGAGTTTTCCCTTCTGTGCGCAATACAGTACACATTGGAAACACCATAGTTTCCTTTATTTTTTTACCACTTTATTATCCGTTGTTTCATCAACTCCACTGATAAAAAGCATCTTCTCGATCATTGGCAACTTCAAAAGCAAACTGGTCCTCGCATCACTATTAAACTGTGGCTCTACCACATGGAAACGACGCATCCCCTCATAGGTGCCTCGCAATTCTACATCATCAATAGGATGTGTGGGTAGTAACTTTAATCCATAGCGAACTGTAGACTTTGGTTCCATCATGGCCACTGAGGCATAGACTGGTTCCGTACTGCTGAAATCAACGATACCGCTGAAGAGATCATCCTTCTTAACCAACACCTGTTCTAAGTCATGAAATATGGGGCGTACTTCTCCCGGTTGCAATACAAACTGTGTCGCTGTATCATCGTTGTTGACCAAAGAAATAGTGCGGGATTCCCTGACTGTCAAGAATCGCTTCTTCTCTACGCTTCTCCCTGTGCTTTCAGTTCTTTTTGAATACGCTCTGCATCCTTTTTATGACCTCTTTCATCGCTTTTAGAACGCACGGGGATCTTCACACCCTAAGCGGGTCCACTCACCCTAATTCCATAGCGGTTGTACGAATCTCCTCTTTGGATAGTTCTCGCCCCTACTTTAAAAATAATCTGGACTTGGTTTTGCATAGATAGCTCGTTCTACATCGATGAAAGTGGCATAGTGCCTTTGTTTTTCCAACAATATGCCTACTTTCATAGGTGCTTCTCCTTCATTGACATGGTAAAAGTAAATGCGACTCTTTCCCTCGCAATGTACCCGCCGCTACGATGCCCGGTTCTTTTACATATTCAGGGCTATCTGATAATAGCAAGGTATCTACTTCTTTCACCGTTTTTTTACTGCTAAGGGCGTAAATGTATAGTCATCAATATTCACTGTTTTCGGTGCTTGTCCATAGACACTACTCATGCCTAGTAGGGCTAGCACACTTCCCTAGCAACCATTGTTGCCACCGTTTTCTGTTCATCATGCTTCTATTCTATCTCCAATCCATGAGGTTCCCACTGCAATGCTATTGCCTCTAATTTGCGTAAACGATGTCCAATGCCAGACTTTGTCAACCGTTGATGGTAACGTTCTTCATAGAGGTCTACCAACTCTTGCAAGCTCCCATCTGGCAATTCTTGGCGCAATATGGCTATTTCGTAGAGGCGCACTGGCAAGGAATCTAAGCCTTGGTGCTTGTCGATAATCCGGATCGCATCTAATTGTCGTACCGCAAAGATTTACCGTCTTTTGAAGGTTCGCCGTTTCACAATTCACTTGACGATTAATAGTGTTTCGTACATCTTTCATGATCCGCACATTTTCAAAAATTCATCAACGCCGATTGAGCGCCCATAATCTGCAAGCGTGACGTCACCGCATCACCTTCTTTTAAATAGACGACAAACTCTTCTTTTCGTTCGATTTTTACGTCCATTGAGGCGAAACATCTTTTAAGACGCGAATAATTTGATTCGCAAAATTCCTCTTTAGATGTCATAAATTCCAAATGGTAATTGCTCTGCGGTTTGTTCACAGATCCACGTCCCTAAAAAGGCGCCTCCTGCAAAAAGGCTCGTCTAGATTCCATATCTTTCAACCATTCATCGGGTATCATCGCATCTACGGGCCACAACTGTAATTCTTCTAATGCTTGTCGACTTGCCTCGCTAGGCTCTACTGTCAAAGTGTACATATTTTTCTTCCGCAGGTTCAGTCCTTTACGGACTAGTACGGAGGTAGGTAAATCGTATTGTTCTTTAATAATGGCTAGCACTCGACGAGCTACGGCATTATTGGCTGTCACCAAACGCACCCCCTACACGGCCTTGCATCCCCCAGTAATATGGATCCACCCATGCGCAATAAACAAGAGGCTTTCTACTTTAGCAGCCCATGCATCGTCTGTTTTGAATTGGCATAATTCATTTTTTACATCTTCTGCAAATGACATAGCCTCTCCTCTCTTATCCATGAGATAGCAGAAAATAGAGCCCCTACAGGCTCTACTTCCTCTATCAATGATCTTCACGTTGTAAATAATATTCTAATATATGTGGTTCAATATCGGTTTGTAAAGCATAGACCACATCCATCACAACTTTTGCCAATCGCGCTGAATTGTGCACCGCTTTTGTCTTGACTATCTACAAGGTTGGCTCGAATCGTACGGATTCCCCATACCTTGTAGGACATCCATATCGACTTCCACCGGTTCTTGTCCCGCTTGTTTATAATGTTCTAATGTCGCATCTTGAATGCGATTGTCGTTGACCAAGACCGTATCAATAATCCCCACCTCACTGTGGTTTTCAATGGCTTTCACATGGTCTGACACAGTGTAACCATCGGTTTCTCCTGGTTGGGTCATAACATTACAGATATAAATTTTAGCCGCTTTGGAACTGGCAATATGATCCGCCACTTTATCAATTAACAAGTTGGGCATCACTGATGTATATAAACTGCCCGGCCCCAATATGATGGCATCCGCTTCATCAATGGCTGTAAGGCCGCCCCCACTGGGGATGGTCTATGTGGCTCTGTATACACCTTTGGCGATAGGCTTTCCACCATGAGGAATATTACTTTCCCCTTCCACAATGGTGCCATCCGTCAACTCCGCAATCAACTTGATTTCCTCTGTAGAGGAAGGAATGACACGCCCTCGAACTTGCAAAAATTTTTGCTCGATGCTTCTAAGGCTTTTTTTCCACATCATCATGTAATACTCGGGTCATAGCTGTTAAAAATAAATTGCCGAAACTATGGCCTGATAGTTCTACACCTTTTGTAAACCGATACTGAAAGAGTTCTTCCATGAGCCCTTCTTTTTCTGCGCGCCACTAAACAATTTCGTAAATCCTCAGAGCAATCATTTGAAAGTCTTCCCTGCAAGCGCCCCTGAAGATCCTCCATCATCAGCCACCGTCACGATAGCTGTCAGGTTCGTGGTTTTTACTTTTTAACCCTCGCAATAACATGGACAATCCTGTACCACCGCCGATAACGACAATATTAGGACCTTGTCCTAAGCGAATTTTTTTCAAAGATGTAATCACTCACTCCATCTTCTCTATCTGGTAAAATGGCATTCACAATGGTTTGAATGAGTTTCCGAATCCCCCAGAGCATCGCTATACTGCCTCACATGATGCCCAAGAACCCTAAACTAGCAATAACTGTATAGTTATAGGACCCCGTAAGATGGAATAAAAACTCTAAAAAGATATCTTCAAAATTACTGATCCACTGGTAGTTCATCATCATGAGAACTCCCACCATGAGCCAAATCGTACCCAAGGAAAAAGAAAGAGCCAACGTTTTATATTAATGCCCGGCGCAAACCAACGCATCCAATTGTTATATTTCATAGGCTTTCCAGACGATACTCGCCTGTCTCCTTTCTTATAGGTCAGATTTAGAACGTGGATTCACATCTTCTTCCACATGGTTGCGCATCATATCACGATGCTCTACAGATACATTGCAACCTTTTTTTCTTTCAAATGGGTATACAAGGCCTCTGCCATAGCGACACTGCGATGCATACCGCCTGTACAACCAACAGCTACTGATGAACTGACTCTTTCCTTCTTGCTCATAATTGGGCACAAGGAAGTCCAAGGTATTGAAGAAATGTTTTTAAATTCATCAGTCACTTCAAAGGAGTGGATATAGTCTTTTACCACCGGTACGCGACCTGATTTATGACGGTATTCTGGAATATAGTAGGGATTCGGCAAGAATCGTACATCCCACACCATATCGGCATCAATAGGCATGCCAAACTTAAATCCAAAGCTCACCACCGTGATGGCCATGCCATCCGTTTGTTCTTTCACATGACTGAACGTACGGCGCATAAAGGATTTCAAACTCGATGTTTTCATGTTTGTGGTGTCGATAATGTGATCTGCCTTGTCGCGCACATCTTCTAACAGAGCCCGTTCCTGTGTAAGTCCTGTAATGATGCGACCAGATGGCGCCAATGGATGGCTACGTCTAGTTTCCTTATAGCGGCGAATTAAGGTATCGTCGCTAGCTTCCATAAAGACAATTTCATAGGGTACATTCATAGCCTTCAAGTCTTCGAGGGCACTATTCATGTCATCGAAGAACTCACGACTGCGAATGTCTACGACTAGTGCAATTTGACTGACCTTTGTGCCACCGGTTTGGCGACAAATTTCACTAAATTTAGGAATCAACACAGGGGGAATATTATCGATACAGAAATAGCCCATATCTTCTAATACTTGCATCACTTGTGTTTTACCTGCACCGGACATGCCGGTCACTATAATTAAACGAAACCCTTCCATGAGGCCCTCCTACATCACTTTATAACACATTTGCCCTCGATCCACTTGGCTACGCCATCATTTTCATTGGTGTCGCATACTTCCTTGGCAATCTCTTTCACATGGACCTCTGCATTTCCAACTGCTACAGAATGACCCGTGGCTTCCAACATGGAAATATCGTTTTCCGAGTTCCCAAAGGATACCATTTCATCGAGTCCAATGCCCAATCGTTCGCCCATGAAAGCTAGGGCTTCCCCTTTCGACACATGAGGGGCCACGATTTCTAGGAAATTCACCTTTGACCGCACAAGATCTACCACATCTCCCACTTCCTGTGAAAGTATACGAACTACCTCTGCCATCCGGTCAGGATTTTCCACCACTAACAATTTATTCGTACCTTTTTTAGGCTCATAGATGGCATCCCCTACATACACAGCTTTTGCACCTGTCACCTCTTCATAGAGACGTGAGAACTCTGTCTCACTGTGCACTAATAGTTCGTCATCGATATAGGATTGAATGTAGATGTTGTGTTCTTTTGTTAATGCTAGCACTTTGCGTGCCACCTCAGGTGATATAGCACGTTCCCAAATGAGTTCCTTACTTTCTACCCGTTGGATCACACCACCAGAATAGAGCACCATCGGTACATCCCCTAAGCCTAAGCGATGCGCCACGGGATACGCTGTTTGATACATGCGACCTGTCGCAATCAGCACCTCTATGCCTTTGTCCTGTGCCTTCCGTAGCACTTCCTTCGTATAGTCAGACACGGTGTTATCATCTCGTAACAGCGTATCATCTAAATCTATGGCTAATAATTTCATGACATCACTCCTTCATCATCGTCTTTATTATACCATAAACAGATGATCTACCCCTTCTAAGGTCAACCGTGTGCCAATCGTAAATGGCCCAAAGATACCGAAACGAGCACTCACTTCATCAAAGCGCATTTCATTGACGATTTTTTTGAACTGAATAGGATCATCACTCATCAAGGTAATACCCCATTCCCAATCGTCCATGCCAAAGGCCCCAGTAGTAAACTCTTTGATAGTATCCTCATATTTTTTGCCAATTTGACCGTGAGAACGCATCATTTTACCGCGGCTTTGACGGTCCAACATATACCAGTTATCCGTCAAATTACGCTGTTTTGCCATTGGGTAAAAGCACATGCATGCCAAGCGTGGGATTTTAGGATATAACTGAGCTTGTACCTTTGGATGGTCTTTCGGGGATTTTTTACATAATTGCTCACTTCAATGACAGATACGAAGGAAGATTCTGGTTGTAACACACTGAAGATAGGTAATTTTTTCAATTGCAACTCTACTTCATTCAACTCTTGCAAACTTGGTTGCAAGAACCAGAACATAATATCTCCCTTGTGCCCATTGATTTGGTACATAGCATAACTACTTTCACGAGCTTCATGTGCCGTTTCCAATCCGCCAATAAAGTCCTTGAAGGATTGTAAGGCTTCTTCTCGTTGCTCCGGCGTCCAATGTCTCCATGTTTCAAAATTGATGGAATAGTTGGCGTGCAAGCTGAACCAACCTTCATAGGTTTCCGGCACTTTTTCTAATCCTGTCGGTTCTGGACGTCCTTCCATAGACACGGCTCCGTGGATGACCATGATTAGGCTCTGGATGTTCCCGCTTGTGTTCTGTATGTATTTCCATAGGATCTACCTCCTTAGTTTCTTCTTTCCATGATTCCACTAATTCATAACTTTGTTTGATGCCGTCTGGCATGCCTACGCCCTTAAACGGCGTTCCAATGAGCGCCAAGCCCGGATAACGTTCTTGTACATGGTCCATGAGGGTTGCCACTCGGTCTTTGTGACCCACTTCATATTGAGGCATGCTTTTTGTAATCGCACCACTTCTGTCCACTCCGGATCGCCTTTGAACCCCTAATATCTTCCGTATTTCTGAAAGCGCCAATGCACACAATTCTTCTTCACTGTGCGTATCTACTGTAGAGTCTGTTGGTTTTTCCTAAAAAGACGCGCAGTACTGCCTTGTCTTGTGGTGTCGTTTGTGGCCATTTACTAGAAAATGTAGGTACATGCCGTCAATGGTGTATCTGTACTACGAGTGATGACAAAGCCTGTTCCTTGCAATGGTTTTTGTAAAGGCTGACTTCGGCAAGCTCATAATCACGATGGCGCGTGAAGATTGTTCCATATGGCGCAACTCATCAAACTTCGCATCTCCTACAAAGAATGATTCATAGGATTTCGGTGGCGTTGTCACTACAAGGCGGTCATACGATTCTGTACCATCTTGTGTTCGTACTGCATATCTGTTATCTGTGTATACTACCTCTAGCACCTCAGTCGATGTGTGTAAAGACACGTTCTTCGGCATTTGCTCCACGAGGGCATCGACTAAAGAGGCTAAACCACCTGTGAGCTGTGCAAATTGACCTTCTGCATTGGCTCCAGATCGGTTGCGCATGCTTTGCATAGCCATCATGCCTTTAACCAAATTTCCATGCTTTTTGCTCTAACTGACGAAACTCTGGGAAGGTTCCTAATAAACTCAATCGTTTCAAGTCGCCACCATAAATACCCGATAAGAGTGGTTCAATCAAGAGATTTACCAACTCATCTCCTAAATGGTAGCGGAAAAACGCATCAATGCTCATATCGCTCTTTCCTGGATAGGGTTTCTTAAAGAAATCTAATCCAGCACGCACTTTACCGGACCAACTCAATAAAGTAGATGTGGCAAACGGTAGAAATTCTGTAGGAATACCAATGATGGAGCCCCCTGGGATAGGGTTTCATTTGACCTTGATGGTAAATGTAGGATTCCCCTGTGGCATTGCGCACTAAGGTATCGCCTAATCCGACGTCTTTCACCAAATCTGTCATGGCCGTTTTTCTCGCTAAATACGAATCGGGCCCTACTTCCACCACATATCCATCGTGGCGTTTTGTCTGTACTTTACTGCCCCAACGATTCGAAGATTCTAAGACATGAATCTCCCAGTTAGGAAATGCTTTGCCCATATAATACGCTGCAGATAAGCCCGTTAGGCCACCGCCAATAATTGCTACTTTCATATTACCCCTCCTTCAAGAGAGTGTCTAATACACCATATGCCATGGCTTTCACAAAGAGAGTATCACGATCTGGCATAGGCACTCGCACATAGCTCATCCCCAACTGTTCACATTGCTCCCGTCGTTCTATATCTAAATCATAGGACACTTCCATATGGGTGCAGGTAAATCCGATAGGCATATATACCACATGGGTATGTCCTTTTGTACCCGCTTGTTCCGTTACCATTTCTACCGTAGGTGTTAGCCATTCCCCACCAGTGCCTGCGCTTTGCCAAGCTAAGGTAGGATGAGGCAACTGCAATTGATCTGCTATGGACTGCATCACTTGTTGTAAGCTATGCACATACCCATCATAGGTAATCCCTTTCATGAGCGGCACACTGTGAGCCGTACACACATAGTACGGGTTAGCCCCAGATGGCAGTGTACACAATGTATCTTTCACTCGATCTACCCAAGACGAAACTAATGAAGGTGCATACGCCCAATGTGGCACTACCTTCCATCGGTCGTTCATAAACGGTTGTAGGGGCTCTATATAGGATGCATTTAATATATCAGTTCCATAGGGATTCATCATGAGCACCACAACGGTATCATAGTGACCCAATTCCTTGGCTACATCCCCGATGAGTGGCTCTATATATTTATGTGCTTGTACCACCGTTACCTTTTGCAAAAAGGTAGTTCGTTTTGTAACTCTTCTTGTAATCGTGCTACTTGCCATGCGGTGGACTCCATTAACTGAGATTGTCCACCAATGCGTTCATACTTATGTCGCAATCCTTGTAATTCTTCGTCACTTGGCGCATGACCTCTCCGTATGCGAGTGTAATACTCTTTCACATCTTCTAAGGAACGGGGAGAGCCATAATCTAATACCAATACACAAACTTGTTGTGTCTCTTTATCCTCTGTCATGTACATACTCCACTATGCTTCTCAATATTTTAGGATTCGCATCTGGCACAACACCATGGCCTAAGTTAAAGATATGTTTTCCATGCGCAGCGCCTTCTGCCAAAATGCGGTCAATTTCACCTTGAATTGTCTTCCAATCTGCAAATAAATAGGCAGGGTCTAAATTCCCTTGCAATGTTTGCTTGATACCCATCGCACTCGCTTCTGCAATAGAACATCGCCAATCGCATCCGATGACATCCAGTGGCAATTCTTTCCACACCGGGAATAAATGCTTAGTACCTACACCGAACATGGTGATAGGAATATGCGGATAACGTTCCTTGATAGTCCCAATAATGCGTTTCATATAAGGGAATACGCCACTTTCATATTGTTCCATAGAAAGAGCTCCAATCCAGGAATCAAAAATTTGAATCGCATTCACACCTGCCTGAATTTGACCTTCCATATATGTAATAGACATGGTGGTCAACCGCTCCATCAACGCATGCCAAATCTCAGGCGCCGCCACTAAACATTGACGAGTTTTCGGGTAGTTCTTGGACGGGCCACCTTCAATCATATAGCTAGCCAAGGTGAAAGGAGCTCCTGTAAAGCCAATCAAGGGAACATTGAGCATGTCTTTCGTCAACATTTGAATGGTTTTTACCATGAAGTCCAACGATTCTTCTACCACAATGTCCCGTAACTGTTCCACATCTTCTTTCGACCGAATGGGATTGGAAATAACGGGGCCTATCCCTCGATTTTATATTCACATCTACCCCCCATTGGCACCAAAGGCGTCATAATATCTTTGTATAAGATCGCCGCATCCACATCGTACTCATGAACAGGAAGTGCGGTCACCCTCGCACATAGTTCTGGTTGATGAGTAATCTCAAATAGGCTATATCGTTCTTTAATCTTGCGATACGCCACTTGACTTCGTCCCGCTTGACGCATAAACCAAACTGGTCTACGGGATACCGACTCACCTGCAATCATTTGCAAATAATCTTGTCGTTTTTCCATATATAATTACACCTTTACCTTTTACCAAACCAAATTTAGATTCTACTTTCTATTGTAGCATATAGCGCATGTATTTACCTATATATTCTATCACTAGTTAATGCATCTATATCGATGAATTTCTATAATGTAAGTTCTAAGATTGCAAAAAGGACTCATTATTTATCTAGTAAGATATAGAGGAGCTCTTTACATTCATGCATGAAAAGCTATATATCTTGCATTCTGACGTACTCTGCATCTAACATGCAAGCAATCTCTTTCCCACGATTCATCCGAACAAAACTGGTATCTGTATCGATAACCGTCGTTTGTATCCCCTGATTCGCAAGCCATCTACCGATGTCGTCTAGTCCTCGCAGTGCTTGTGAGGTGACCTTCCCATCTGTAATGATTACGACCTTTGCCTCGCACATGCCCCATTTGCGACATGTCTATGCCTATCTGTTTGACCGCTTCCTCAATGCCTTTTACAAAGGGCGTCCTGCCCCTCAATGCGAGTTTCTCCCAATGCTTTGGGGATGGTCTCGATTCGCTGTGTCAGCGGCACCACACATTGCGCCCCTTGCTTTTGAAAGGTGATGAGTGATACATACTGTCGTTTTACATACATCATCTGTACCAATTGTGAAAGTAACTTCTCTGTCCCCTGTAATCGTTGTCTCTGCCCCATAGATCCACTTGTATCAACTACCAAATAGATAGCTTCTTTTTGGCATTTCCTGATGCATAGCATATCTGACATCTTCTATAGTTAGCCGAATCGGTACTTGCCGACTGCGTACAATCCCTTGTACTATCGTTGGTATCCGTGCAATGGTTCTCCCCTGTCGTTCCTTGACGATGTATCTTAGGGGCCCTCGACCGTCATCACTGATGTCTATGTGTTTCTTTGCCGGCCCAGATTGCAACATCCCATATAGATGTAACACCTGTGTTTCCACAGCTTCTGAAAGTACAAAGGACTCCTCTACCTCATCTCTATGGGATGTATTGCGACCTCTCTATCTGCATCATTTCCCAGTGGTCCATCTAACTCCGTATGGACAGAACCATTTTCTTTCTCTGCCTGATTTGTATCTTGGTTAATATCCTCTTCTACTTCTTTTTGTATCTCATACGATCCATCACCATCTGATCGCATTCCCTGAGGACTTCTTTCCCTTGCCCATCCCGCAATTGGCCATTGTCACCTTCTGCGGGGAACTATTCTCTTCCCCTCGGTTTGAACTATTCTCTTCTCTTTCCTCTTGTTCTGTTCTTGTCTCACCGGATGTCCTTCGACCTGATGGTTCCTGTGCCTCCCTCTTGCTGTGTCTGAGAGTTCACTAGGTTCTTCATCTTTTGTGGTAGTGTCCAAGGGAGTACTGTTTCTACATCAGTAGGCTCCACAAACTGATGACCTTTTTCTCTAGCTAAACCTATGGCCGCTTTTTAGTAAAATATATTCCATGCCCATAAAGGAAATGTTGAATCTCTACTAGACTGGAAATATATGTATATATGCTATCATGCACCATTGGGTTTCTTGGGGTATCCATTACTGCTTCCGCATCGTCCCTATCTGCTAGTACCCGCACTCTAGTGTCCACATCCGGTGATTCTACGGGTATCCATACATCCATATCATAGACCCATTCTGAAAGCCCTTCTACTCCCGTATAGGTCCCAATAATTTGTAGTGGCCTCCCGCTTCGTATCGCCGATTTTTGCTCGTAAAGAATCCGTAACCACATGGACCGGTCAAAGTGATCCAATCCTTCGCAAATGAGCAAATCATACCCATCCCAAGGATGTGCTTGTTTTACAATTTGAGCTGTTTCTAAGGTCCTTTGTATATCCACCGCTTCCTGCATAGCATCCACATCTATATGAGATGTAATAGTCGTATAGGTTCGGCCCCTATCATGCAATGCTTGTAACAGGGCATACGTTTTTTTCCCGTACCCACTTCACCTGAAATCAGTAATGTCTGCAACAAAGGTTCTTAGCAAAAAGAGGTGAATGCCTGTATTCAGTTGTACACTCATGCCATTCACCTCCTTTAACAAAAATCTTTATTAGTTAAACTATTACGCTAGTTATATTAGATTCGCTAACTACGGTATCTATGAAATACATTTTCTACTATTTGTAGGATGTATCATAGGTAGCCCATAGATTCTCTAGCATAGTTTCATCAAATTCACGTTGCTCAAAAGGTTTCCGCTTCATCCGATGCGCCACCACAAGCGGTGTCAACTGTTTCAGATGATTCATGGTCACATGTGGCTCCCCTTGTAAGGCCGCCAAAGCACGGCTACTATTGAGCAAGGTAATGTCTGAACGATGTCCCTCTACGCCTAGGGTAATCGATATATTGGCAATCAATTCTAATAGATTTGCATCTACCCCTAATGGTAGGCAACGCTTTGCGCGCTGTTTCAATGGTTTTTACGCAATGCTTCATCGTCCTTACAATAGGATTCAATGAAGGCTTTTGGATTATCTTCAAAGGCCAATCGACGACGCAATACTTCCATCCGCAACGCTACATCTGTTTCTGCTTTCACAGTCACCGATAGACCAAAACGATCTAGTAATTGCGGGCGAACGGCCCCCTCTTCAGGGTTCATGGTACCCACCAAAATAAATCGTGATGGATGACTATGGCTAATGCCCTCACGTTCAACCCGATTCACACCCATGGCCGCCACATCTAACAATGTATCCACTAAGTAGTCCTCTAGTAAATTGACTTCATCCACATAGAGAATATTTTCATGAGCCTCAAATAAAATGCCTGGAGAAAACTCTTGCTTCCCCTCTTGCAACATCCGCTCAATATCCAAGGTTCCCACCAATCTGTCTTCCGTGCAATGCAATGGAAGATCCACCACTTTCATCGGTGTGCCATCATGATGCATAGGTAATACCTTCGCTAAACCTCGTACCGCCGTCGATTTTGCCGTTCCCTTATCACCTTGTATCAATACACCACCTACCCGTGGGTCTACCGCATTTAGCAACAATGCCAATTTCATTTGATCTTGTCCTACTAAGGCTGTAAAAGGATATATTGTACTCATGTTAGTCTCCTTGCCAACGTCCTTTGGTAGGGATAATTTCTATGCGCAACTGCCCATACCGTTCATCTCTAAATACATCTGTATCCATATCAAAGGCCCGTTTAATATACTCTGGCTGCAACACTTCTTCTGGCGTACCATCTGCAATGACACGATGTTCCCCAATGAGCAATAGTCGTGTGCAGTATTTAGCAGCTAATTCTAAATCATGTACAACGGTAATGATAGTTTTTCCTTGCTTGCACAAATGTTGAAAGAATCGGAACATATCATCACTATGACCTTTATCGAGGGCAGAGGTTGGCTCATCTAAGAGCATAATATCTGTCTCTTGGGCTAGAGATTTAGCTAACAAAATGCGCTGTTTTTCTCCACCACTGACCTGTTCCAATCGGTAATCTTTTAAATGTGATACACCTGTATATGCCATCACCTCTTGCACAATACGGCGATCTTCGTCACTTTCACTATCCCACCAAGATTGGTACGCATAGCGACCAGTCATGACGATTTCTTCGGCACTGAAAGCGTAAGGAATCTCCACTTGTTGTTGCATATAACTCATCGTTTTTAGCAATAAACGTATCCGACTGTTTCTGCCAAATCTTGTCCATTTCCATAAATATGCCCCTCATAGGGTAATAGCTGGCGAATCGCTTTTAGCAACGTGGTTTTACCATTCCCATTCGCCCCAATGATACCGATACATTCGCCTTTGTAAAAGTCTTTGGTTACATCTTGAACGATCGGTTGTCCATCACGGTATACAGACACCTGTTCTAAGCGCAATACTACGTCACTCATAGAGAACCTCCTTTCACTTTCAAACGATGTAATAGGAATAAGAAATATGGCGTTCCTAATAAGGCCGTCATAATGCCCACTCGTATATCCACAGGATGGAATAAGGTTCTCCCCAATGTATCGCACAACAACACAAAAACAAGCGCCCCCTAAGGCAGAAGCGGGTATCACGAGGCGATGGTCAGGGCCTACTAAGAGGCGCACCATGTGTGGTACCACAAGACCCACAAAGCCAATGCTACCGCCTACACATACAGAAATAGCCGTCATCATGGCAGACAAAAGCAAGAAGATCATACGATACCGATTGGTATTCATGCCTACAGCTCTCGCTTCTACTTCGCCCATCACTAAAATGTTTAAATGTTTACTCAAGGCTATAATAATCGCTGTGCCTACCGCAATAGTAGGTAGTGCAATAGCCACATGGTCCCATCGGCGATATTCTAAACTACCAACCATCCAGAATAGAAATTCTTTCAAGCGATATTCATTCATCAACGTTAAAATACCAGATGTTAAGGCCCCCAATAGCATGCTGATCGCTACCCCTGCTAACAATAAAATACGAGGGTCCATCCGTCCTTTATACCAACTGAGGAGCATCGTAATACCCAGCGCTGTCAAGGCGCCGATAAATGCAAAGGACGGCATATAATAGGCACTCACTGATGACAATCCCAAGGCTACCGCAATCACAGCCCCCGTGGAAGCCCCTGATACAACGCCCATTATGCCTGGATCCGCCAACGGGTTGCCAAATACACCTTGTATAACTGCCCCTCGCAATGGCCAAAAGCCATACCAATAGAAATAGCCACTAAAAATTCTAGGCAAGCGTATAAAATATAAAATTCGTTCTTGCTCTTCTGTTAAATGCAAGAAATCACTAGCACTGATGGGAATAATGCCCATACACAAGGACACGACAATAAGCACCAATAGCAATATCATCATGCCCACCATATAGAACCACGGTCTATTCATGGGTGCCTTCTCCTTTCTCGCTCTCACGAACGATGCGCAAAATATCTTTCATGGATTCACCAATAAACTGATTCCCCGTATATAAATCCGCTGCCGGCATGGTGACCACTCGACCATCTCGAACGGCTCTTACCGTTTGTAGGCCGGGGTTATAGCGGTACAAGGTTTGCCAGGCCATTTCGCTTTTATCGTAGACTGGTATGAGAATCACATTGGGGTCCATTTCAATAATACGCTCTTCTGTGAAAGCTGTCCTAGGTGCATATCCTAAATGGCTCGGTCCATTTACAAGACCCATGACACGGGTCATATCATCAAAGAGACTCCCTGTTCCCGAAAAGCCTTCCATGGATGACATAGAAATTACTACTTGCCCTTTTTGTTTCTAAAGATAGCGCTTTCACGTCTTCTATATCTTGTTTCATTTTAGTGGTCATATTGCGCGCGCTGTCCTCTGCTCCTACCACATGGCCCAATCGTTCTACTAGTTCAATCGTTTCTTGTACTGTTTTAGGACTGCTGATGATAACTACGGGGATTCCCATATGCTCTAGTCCATCTAATACGTCCCTACTTGTATACTCTGGAGCAATGACTAAATCAGGGTGTAAATATACAATTTTCTCCACCGCATAGGAGTATAAAGAGACTTTCACAGATTTTGCCAGTTCATAGTTCGGCCCATATCCCTTTGTTTTTGATAGAAAGCTCACTGCCCCTAATCGATTAGGTCCTACCATATCTAGTAAGATAGGTTCATAGGCAGAGGTTAAGGAGACGATTCGCTTTGCCTCTACAGGTACTGAGACGGAACGCCCCCAATCATCAATGACGATACGTTGCGCCCCTTCTACTACACTCGATGACTCATTATGATCATTCCCTACAATCCAAGGATGATATCCTACAAGGAGTCCTAGCACAAGGAATAGACTGGCTATCCACAAGGTTCCATTACGTTTCATCATAATACCCCTCTAGGTCATCTTCCAAGGACATTGCCACATCGCGCAATCCTTCTCTACGTTCCGCACTGGCCTTCCAAAGTCCTCGTTGTTCTGCTTCTAATAAAGTAGTACAAATGGCCCCTAATGCCCAAGGATTGACTTGGCGCATCCAGTCCTGTACGTCCTGATTCATGACATACTCGTCTGTATAGGCATCATATATCCAATCTTGAATCATATCACTAGTGGCGTCCCATTCATAGGTATGTTGTACATAGGAAGCCATATCCGCCGCCCCCTTGTAGCCGTGTTTCATCATACCCTCTATAAAAAAATAGGGTTCATAGGTTCACTACGGAACTGGCGATGAATTTCATCTTCTAATGACCGCACCAAAATATCTTTTGCGGTACGTTGTATCGCCTATGAATGATTTCGGCTTAGTACCTTTCACCGCCTCCACAGCCGCTGATCATGCCCCCATGGTAGGCATTGAAATCATCTGTACTCAACAAACTAACCTCTCGATTATCTTCATTTTTCACAGTCACTTCGATGGAACCTAATCGCTTGCGAAACTGTTGATGGCTTGGAATAATTTCCCCTTGCTCATCATATCCATAGCCACCCCAGGTGACATAGGCATTGGCTAAGTCTTCACGAGTAGACCAGTTGCTTTGTTCTAGAATTTGATTCACTCCTGCCCCATAAGCGCCTGGTGCATCGCCAAAGACACGAATAGAGGCTGCTTTGATTGCTTCTTCATAGTCCATACCGTCTTCTACTAACGTAGCTGTATCTAGGTCTATATGTTTTTTACGTAATTCACACTATGATCTTCATCAAGAGCGTTTACCATTTGCACAGCTCTTGCAATCCACATGACACCGGAAGGCATCATATCTCGGAATAGTCCACTAATACGGCTTGTTACATCGATGCGTGGTCGCCCCAATTCCTCTAGAGGTATGACTTCTAAATCGGACACACGACTTCCTGTATAAACTGGTCGTACACCCAATAAATAGAATACTTCACCAATACATTGTCCATGAGTGCGTTGCGTGTTGTCCGCCCACAAGACAATACCAATTTCCTCTGGATATCGCTGTTCTTCTCGAATATATTCATTGAGCAATGCATCGCCTAGTTCACAACCGATGGCATAGGCAGGCACGGTCGGCAAGGTCCGTTCATCGACGCCATAAAAAAATTGCGCCCCATCGGTAGCACATCGATACCACTATTAGTAGCAGCGCCACCGATATTAGAAGGAATATAGTTCCTTCTAAAACCTCGTAACAATTGGCGCATTTCTTCTGTGGTTTGGCGTAACCCCTGCAAGGTAGGTCTCACACAGCGTTTCTTTCTGTGTATCGTCTGGCACACCATACATGTCTATGAAAGCATCAATATATCCATCTTCTTCCTCTGTGGTTGGATTTTTTTCCCCAAAATATGCAAGCCACAACGAATATGACGATTTTGGATGTCCATCAAATAATTGTGAATATCCCCTAACAGTTCTTCTGCCTCGTCACTATCAATCGTCTCTGCTAGGTGGCGCCATTCTTCATCTGTCACCATTCTATCTGCTCGCAGTATTCCTGACCACCCTCTTGATACCAGTCGAAGGCTTCGCACAAGTGCTCTAAATGGCACTCTTTCACGGAAGATAAGATATAACTTAGCACCACAGACTCTTGACCCATCTCCTGCGCTTTCATATGGTCATATTCATCAAAAATACCGCTCCAATGTTTCATAGACACCATACAAGCCAGACCGCTTCATAGGTGGCGATAAATAGCTAAGTAAGACGGCATGGCTACGCCGTTTTGCTTTGTATACCTTCACCGACAATAGTCGTCCAGTACGGATAGAGATTAGGTATATCTTCGATACCTAACTGAGGGTAACAATAGGAACTTAAAGCCGTTCCCTTACCGGGCAACCATTCTAAGTTACCATGAGTGCCCATATGGATGGCCACATCGGCTTGAAATACAGTACGCACCCAATGATATACTCCCTCATAGTGATGCGTAGGAGGAATGTCCGGCGAATGGTACAAAGCATCTGGGTTATCACTAAATCCACGTGGCGGTTGTACTAATACCCACACATTGCCAAAGGCCACACCGGGAATAATGAGCTCATCCTCTTCTACAAATATCTCCCCTATGGGCTGTCCCCAATGTTGTAGTAGTGATTCTTGGGTAGCACTATCCAACTTTGAAAACCATGTCCTATACACTTCTTTCGGTAGTTTTGGGGCTTTCTCTACGGCTGAATCTGTCAAACAACCTACGTCATTCGTAGCATGTTTTGTCAGTATCGTCATTAGATCTTCACTCGTTTGAGGGATCCCCTCCACTGTATATCCGTTCTGTTGTAATTCTTGCAACAACCGTAGTACAGATTCTGGCGTGTCTAGCCCACAGGCATTGCCAATATGTGAATTTTTGGGAGGATAATTATGAAGGAATAGAGCAATCTTTACTTCTGACCTATGTTTCTGTTGCAATGCAATCCATCGTTTCGCTTGGTCTACTAACTTTTGAATCCCCTTAGGGTATGGTTTGAAATAGTAACCTCTTTCCTCTGAGTACGTTCTGGTCCCTACAATATGACCGTTTAAAATCCCATCTATTTCCGGCAATGACAAGGAAAAGGATATATCCATAGGCTCTAACCCTTGTGAACGTGTTTGCCAGCTTTCAAGGGTAGTATAGGTAACAAAGCCCTGCAAGATAGGGATCCCTAAATCCGTCAGTTCATCACGACTCGCTCCCTGCAAGCCAATGATGGAGAACTTGCATGTATTAATGATGAGAGATATGGTCTCTTTCACTTGATGATCAAACAACGTGTGCCAACAATCGTACCACCGTAATTGTCCACCAGCTTTACTGCTGTATTGACCAAATACTAATACCGGCGATAACCCTTGTTCTAATGCACGATCATACAGTGCATAGGGATAGTCTAATTGACCTTGCACCCATTCATCTCGATAAAAGAAAATGCCTACCACTGGACCACCATGATCATAGTCCTTACGATATGCCTCATAGGATGGATACACTTCCCCTTGTCTACCTAAAATACCTTGGTATGGTAGTTCTTTCACCGGTTCCACTAGCCCTGTATAGCCTTGTAAGGATAGCATATATTGGCACAGTCCATAAAAGTTTTCTGTTCCACCTTGGTGCAAATAAGCCTTAATTTGATCAATGTCCTCATCTGCAACACCATATCGCTGTACATCCGACGCTGAATCATGGAATAGTAATACATAAGGAACTTGTTTCTGTGTAATATATTTATGAATCCCTTTTACCAACGGAGTATCTAAGGTACTCCCTACATGCGTAAATAGAACTGTATCCGCCGCATCAATAGCGCGCTGAACATCTGCCAACTCTATATCATTGCATGACAGAAAGACTATGCCCAAGGACATAGTCTCATCTGTACACTTCTGTTCTATTTCTTTAGCCCACTGCCAATGTTTCGTCATGGAGGTAATGACTAAGATAGAATACTTCATAACATTACCTACTAGAAATGATAGGAATAGTTTACATAGTAATTACGTGGTAAATCCCAGTATTCCCAATCACCTTGAGAAATTACATTTTTGGCGATTCAATACGTTATTGACATAGAATCCAATCGTTTGCGATTCATTAGGGCTGTAGTTTACATGGGCATTCACATTGATATACTCTGGATTACGTTGTTTATCTCGATTGTAAGCACGAATTCTCAATAAGAAGCAGTCTAAACCGGCTTGCCATTTATCCTTTTTCATAATCTAACGCTAGATTTAACTCTAATTTAGGCGCTGTTTGTACCCAATCTTTTTTTATTCACATCTTGTTTTTTTAGGATTAGAATAGGATGCACCTAAGGTCATGATTAAATCACTGGTTACATACGATTTATACTCTGCTTCAATTCCTGTATTGCGGAATTCTCCACCATTGATACGAATGGTTTTACGATTTCCATCAAGAGGGTTATCCGCCCAATCAAAGAAGTTTTTAAATCTCATATGATATACGCTAACTTTCCGAGAATCACGTTTATTTGCTTGTTTATAACTCGAGTTCATAGTTCCAACCTTCTTCAGGTTTCAAGTTGCCACCTGGAATTTTAATGTAGTTGGCAACATTTTTATCCTTAAGGTCTGTCACCCATTTGAAAGCGTCATGAATATTTGGCATGGTAAAAGCTTTGCCTACATTCGTATAAATGGATTTGGATTCATCAATTTTATACAGTGTTTGCCATTGTGGTGTAAATACATTTTGATTATTAATAGGGTCGTTGATTGCTTGATAACGTCCACCAATAGTAGTACTGAAAGATGGTGTAATTTGGAATTCATAGTTCCCATAAATAGCCACTGTATTACGAGTCGCTGTAACAGTTTTTATTCGTTTCAGAAATACCTTGATATGCCCTCATGTACACCTTTGTACACCCTAACACAGCTTTTTGCTGTATCATTGTGTAACTTCCACGTATGTTGTGCCTCTGTACCTACTTTATAAGCACCATAATTATATGGGCTTTGCACATACACCGGTTTAGCTAAACTGTTGCTTTCACCTATTAATCGACGAGTATTAAAGAATACGCTTGCTTTCGTTGTTGCATCATCATAGACGATAGATCCATTATTTTTAATATCACGATAATGCCACTGTTTAGTTTCCGTTAAAGCTGATTTTTCGCCGTCCATTTTTGCCTTTTGGTATCGTACTAATTTGTCCATATGTAGAGTCGCTTTGTTGACGCATATAGTTAATTGTTACATAGTCATGTGGTTTCACATTCACCGCTATATTATGAGCATACCCCTTATCGCGTGTATTGTAATAATCCCGCCCTGTTCTATTTGGAGATGTTCTCGCTTGTGCCCCATAGTACTCTTTTTGATGTGGAGATTTCAATTTTTTTCAGTGCCTACAGTAGCAAAGATATTTTTTTATACCCTTCATTACCAATGCGGGTCTCAATTGTACCGTGCGCTTTCGTTGGTGTTTTTTGTAATCACATTCACAACGCCACCCTAATGCTTCGAACCATATTGTGCAGACGCAAAGACCACGAACGATTTCGATGCGTTCCACATTATCCATCATCAAGCCATTTAAACTATTTTTTTACCATCTAAATTGATAGGTGCACCATTCACTAAGACTAAAGAACTTCTATCTAAAACCACGGATATTCGTACGACTTTCCATGCCGCCAAACTCTAACCCCAAAGGTCCGTAGCTAAAATGTAGTAATCCCAGTCGCTTGTCCCTACTGCATCAAAAAAATACTTTTTAGCTCCTGAATTTTTTCAAATCTGCTTGATCTAATACAGTGACTGATGCCGGTGTATCTAAATCTTTTGTTTCAAATCGTTGCGCTGTTACAACTACCGGATTAAGTACTGTCACTGTATCCAAGTCTGTGGCAGATTGCGCACTTACAACACTCACCGTAGAACCCTACGATGCCTCGCCAGAACTGCTAAACGTAATGCCTTCCCTTTCATCATTACTGCCTCCTAACTGTAGCGCTTGGCTACTAACCATTTGTGTTCACATGCCCATTGTGGAACACAGTCTGTTACCTTTTACGTAAAGGATTTGAATATACAATTACTCATACTCATTCATTGCGTGAAAGAATATACTTCTAGTGTATCATACTATAGGTCTCATGTGGTAGTAAAAAAATTTTATTTATCAACTATCATCAGTGTACCAAAAAAGCACCGCCACAAAGGAAGGTGCTTTTCTATCCGCTCACCATGGTGATTTTATTTCTTTACAGATAGCATCTCTCTAAGAGCTTCGTATCCATAGGTCACCATTTGCATATCTTGTATTAAGTTTTGTTCTGCTATGTCCTCTTCCGACTCTGTTACGACACAGATGTCATTAGCACCCGCAAGTCGCAGTAGGCGAACACTTTCACCAATCTGAGACGTATCTAATGCATCATTCGTAATCACAACGCCTACTACGTTGCGATTAAAGGCTCCTGCCGTAGCTGGTGGATAGGGATTAAACGGTTCTCCTAAGCGGTAGCCCAATACCACTGTATCCACATCGTAGGATGACACTAAAAGAGCAGAAAAATACCAAGGATTTTCAATATACTCTCCAGGAGTTAGCACACAATTGCCTTCACGATACACCGCCATCGGTCGTGATAAGATCTTCTTTACGCCCAAAAGACGTTGTACCACGGTTTCCACATGACTATAGGTGCTACCAACCCACAGAGTACTACGCAAGGTATCCACGGTTAGCTCCTTGTAAGAGGAACTACGCTAAACTGTAGCAATTCCGAAAATCCCTGTAATACACTAGAGAGTGATACCTCTACGCTGGAAACATCTCCTGATATCAGCACAGCCCCTGAGAATCGATCAATAAATTCGATATGTACATTCGCTGCTTTAGAGGCCATATCTCCCGCTATGATAGTCGCTTCTCGGAGTAATCGTCAAAATACCCTACAGCACTACGACCTTCGCTATCCAAACCTAATTTACTGTATAAGTCCCGTTTTGGATTCGCCAACACATGTGCTAATGTGACTTGTTTTCCTGGTACTGATTCTTGAATGATACGTTGCTTATCTAGCATAGGATATAACCTCCTTTCCAATTATAAATGTAAAGCTGCATGTAGCCAGTTAAATGCACCCACTGCTAACAATGCGCCAATAGTTGGTCCTACAATCGGTACCCATGCATAACCCATGTTAGCAGTTCCTTTATTAGGAAGTGGTAAAATTGCATATGCCAAACGTGGAGTAAAATCACGAGCAGGATTCAAAGCAAAGCCTGTAGTTCCACCGAAGGAGAAACCGATACTTGCTACAAGGAAACCAATAATAAGTGGTGCTAAACCATCAGCCATCGGTCCCAAGAAAAGTACACAAAAGATGAATAAGAACGTGGCAATCACTTCAGATAGTAAGTTCCAAGCGCGTTCATCACAAGCTGGACCTGTGGCAAAAATACCTACACAGTTTCCTTCATCTGGACCAGTGATCTTGAAGTGAGGATAGTAATGCAGCATCGTAATGCCTGCGCCTACAAAGCCACCTAATAATTGAGCGATAACAGCTCCCAATACTAACTCAGGAGGGAATAATCCACCTGCTGCAAAAGCAATCGTTAATGCTGGGTTCAAGTGTCCTACACCACCTAAGTGAACGGCCACATAGACTGCAAATGTAACTGCAAATCCCCAACCAAACATCAATCCGATCCAATTTGTTTTAATTGCGCTTGTGATTGTATTTTTAAGTAATAATCCAGCGTTACAACTACTACCGAAAGCCATTAAAATAGCTGTTCCGATAAATTCACTAACATACACTTGTGTAGCATCCATATGCGTTACCTCATATAATACATGTTAATATACGTGTTAAGTCTTCTTTTGTGGCCGCGTATGGATTACCAGGGTAGGTACGATCCACCATAGCCTGTTGCACTAATGTAGGGAAAGATTCCTTAAAGGAAACTTCATCAACACCAAACTCTTTCATTGTTATAATGCAACCCACTCGACGTGCTAAAGATTGTGCACATCGTACTAAAGCAGCGATTTGTGCACTTTCATTATCAGATTCGGTGGTTAAGGAGAGTTTTTTGTGCAATCGAAATGTATTTTTAATTTAGCCTCATTAGAGTTGGTCGCATTATACATAATGACATAGGGCAATAGCATCGCATTGGCTAGGCCATGCGGTACATGAAATTGTCCGCCCAATTGATGTGCTAAGGCATGGGTAATGCCTAGACCCAGCCTTGATTGAAAGCTAGCCCTGCCATGCAGGATGCTTCGTGCATCGCTGCTCGTGCTGCTTCGTCAGTTCCACGGTCTACACATGTTGGTAAGTTTTTAATGACTAATTCTATTGCTTTTTCAGCTAATGCATCAGTAAAATGGTTAGCTTCTGTCGCTACTAATGCTTCAATAGCATGTACTAACACGTCCATTCCACTATAAGCAGTTACCTTTACTGGCGCTGATTTTACAAAGAATGTTGTTAAAATCGCTTCATCTGGTAATAAGCTGTCATCTACCAACGGATATTTTTATACCTGTTTTTAGTATCTGTAATAACAGCAAATGATGTCACTTCAGATCCAGTTCCGCTCGTTGTTGGTATGGCAATAAATTTTTTTAACGCCGATGCCATAAATTGTTTTTACTAGAAATAGTTAATACCTTTTCGCTGTATCAATGGCAGATCCTCCGCCAATGACGATCAGCACGGTGGCTTTTTCTCTGTAATACCTCTACCCCTTTGACAATGGAATCAATAGGTGGATCTGGTACTATATCAGAATACACAACATAGGTATTGCTTGTGTTCACCAAGTCAATCACTGCCTGTAATGCTGGTGTTCCTTCTAAAAATGGGTCACAGATGATAAAAATACGTTCTCCTTCTAATAAGCGAAGTCTTTCTAAAGCATCTGTTTTAGTACCATTGGCAGAGTGTTCTGTTTGTCCTGTAAAAATTTGCGTTTTAAATGACCATGATTCCATGATTACGCCCCTTGTATATAAGATTGAAAAGCTCGTAGCCCTGCATTCACTATGAGCACATCTTCTTCTACAGTGCCACCACTAATGCCTAGACCACCGATTAGATGATTTCCTAGCATTAGTGGCTCACCACCGCCAAATAAGACTATGGGTCTTTTCACCATCGTCTCAATACCATAAAGAGGAGTCCCTGGTTGCACTATGGCTCCTAGCTTTTCTGTTCCGCACCGAAAAGCTACTGCTGTATAGGCCTTGTTAGGGGCTAGTTCTATGCTCACACCTAAAGCTCGTTCCATACGCCGTTGATACACTAACGATCCGCTAGCATCCACAATGGCAACCACAACAGGAATTCCTAAGCGTTTCGCTTCTTCTTCGCAGGCTTCAACAATAGTATCCACCACGGATTCAACGGTAATTCCTGTATGTCGAGACCACTGTGCTGCTCGTCCAATGGGGGCGATCCCTCTTGTGTAGTGGATGGCACGCGCTCTATGTTGGCAATAATGTTTCGGACTGAATCATAAATATCCATGTCCATCCTCCTTACTAAAGGCTATCCTACTATTTAGTCAACAATGTTTCTACATCGTGATGTGGACGAGGAATTACGTGTGTAGATACAACTTGGCCTACGTTACCACTGCTACTGCACCGACTTCTCATAGTCGCTTTAACAGCACCAACATCACCACGAACCATAACTGTTACTAAACCGGAACCGATTTTTTTCATAACCAGTTAATTCTACATTGGATGCTTTTACCATTGCATCTGTCGCTTCAATAGTCGCTACTAAACCTTTTTGTTTCTACCATGCCTAATGCGTTATTCATGATAAACCTCCTTATTTTTTTAGAACTACTTTTCTTTTTAGTTTTAGTCGATTTTGTTGATTTCTTAGATCCTGTAGCTTTTTGGTGCTACTTCTGTTGTAGATGGTGTAGATTCTTCACCAATCACAATGTTTGTTAGCTCAGAAATGGCTTTTGCCATCGTCGCATCTGTGTCTTCCACTGTTTTTACTGGCTCTACCACAACAGTTTCCACAACCACTGTGTCTACCACTGGTGTTTCCACTTCTGCAGCTGGAGTAGAAGTTGTATCTTCCTTCGATTCTACTGTAGGTTCTTCTACAACTTCTGCTGTGGGCTCTTCCTTCGCAGGTACCGTTTCTTCTTGTAAGAAGACATCGATAACAGTTTGCGAAACTCTTGGAATTACTTTAGAACTTACGAAACAACCCATCTCTTTTTGCCACCATAGCGCCTCGCTTCAACAGCTGATTGTACAGCTCCCACATCGCCTACTACTTTCACAGTAAACCAACCAAAACCATTAGCTCTATCAATATTTACTACGTGCACGTTAGATGCTTTTACCATGACATCTGACATGGTAATGGCGCCTAACAAGCCTTTTACTTCTAATAGTCCTAACGATTGATTCATATAAGCCTCACTTATCTCAAGCTAAATGCTTCACTTAATACACAACGGCGGATACGACAGAATGATCTTGCACAAGTAATGCCTTCTCCTGTTGGTCCCCGCAATAGTAAATGTAGTGTGACCTTCGCCACCTACACCAATACCTGCATAGGATGGAGCATTCTTAACAAAAATTGTAGTTTCTAGTAACCGTGCCATTTTTAGATAATTTTTTTCTAAGTTTTGAGAGTGCATCATCGCTGTGTGACGATTTCCCAATTCTGCGCGATACGCACATTCGATAGCAATGTCTACATTTGGAACTGCTACGATTGGTAAAATTGGCATCATCATTTCTTCTGTTACTAGGTGATGATGTTCTGATGTACGAGCAATGATTAAACGAATGCTGTCATCTACCACAATACCTACTAATGCTAATAAATCTTTAGCCGATTTACCTACAAAGTCTGGATTTGGTTTACCATCTTTCTTAGTTACTTTTTCAACTAATGTATCTAACACAGACATATCAGTAATTTCATAAGCACCATTCTTTTTCATATGGTATACCAATTGATCTGCCACAGATTCCACAACAAATACTTCTTTTTCAGCAATACATGGAACATTGTTGTCAAAACTTGCACCACTTACGATATCTTTTTGTCGCTTGTTCAATATGTGCTGTTTCATCTACAACTACTGGAGGGTTGCCAAGCACCGGCACCAATCGCTTTTTTTACCAGATGATAACACTTGGTTTACAATGCCGTAGGGCCACCTGTAGCTACTAAGAGTCTTACTTTTTGGATGGCTCATCATACATTGTGTGCTTTCAATTGATGGTTCGCGCACCATTGTTACCAAGTTGTTAGGAGCACCTGCCGCTTCTAATGCTTTTATTGATCATTTGCACTAAAATGGTAGATACTTTTTTTAGCTCTTGGATGTGGGCTGAATACTACTGTATTACCACCAACGATCATGGAGATGGAATTGTTGATAATTGTTTCTGTCGGGTTCGTTGTTGGTGTTATGGCACCAATCACGCCAAATGGACAAAAATTCTTCAATTGTCAATCCATCATGACCTGTCATAGCGCGAGTTTCCAACACCTCTTTACCCGGTGTTTTTCACCGCGACTACTCGGTTTTTTAATCAATTTATCACTATATCTACCAATGCCTGTTTCTTCTACTGCCATGAGTGAAATCATTTCTAAATGATCTTTTTGCAACACAGTTTCACGAATGGCATCCACAAATGCATTGCGTTCTTGTAATGAAAAAGGCTAACAACTCTCTTTGTGCCACTTCACTAGCATCAATCGCGACCTCCATGGTATCGAACACGCCATATTCATAGCGAGTTGTTTCCATACCTACGCCTTCTTGTTGTAAATCTTTCACTACTTGTTTTACTATACTTTCAATCATTTCTAAGTTCATTTGTATCTCCTCTATGACTTCGATACAATTCCAATATCATTGTTTTTTATGCGTCCCGCATTTGCTTCATCTACATCAATATGCATTTCTAAAGCAAATTTTGGCGATACTCGAATAATCACATTGGAAAATGTCAGTTCTCGTTCTCCATGCACAGTCACTGTCACTCGTTCTTTATCGACCACGCCCATACGTCTTGCATCGTCAGGATGCATATGGATATGTCGATGCGCTACGATCACACCTTGAGAAATCGTTAATTTTTCCTTTCGGTCCTAGTAACGTTATACCGGAGTTTCCGTAAATCACCAGATTCACGTATCACGCCCGGTACTCCCAACGTAAATGAATCTGTTAGAGAGATCTCCACTTGTGTATCATTTCTAAAAGGTCCCAAAATACGCACTTTTTTTCAATACTACCTTTTGGTCCTACTAGAGTTACTGTTTCATTTGCAAAGATATTGTCCCTGGTTGTTTCAAGTCTACTTTTTTTGTCAGTTCATCTTGTCCAAATAAAACGGTATATGCTTCTTTTGATACATGAACATGACGATTTGAAACACCAATTGGTACGCTACATCTATTCAATTCTTGTAACTTTGCTATGACGCGCTCCGTCACTAAATGTAAATACTCAGATTGTTTCATAGGTTTCACCAATCCATTAATGACTTGATCTCGATATTGTGAGATTGTTTTTATGTTCATGTTTTTGAAAATTTTACAGAAATAGCTCACATCACTATACCCCAATATGTTGGCAATATAGGATCCGCTCTTTTTCCGTTCCAAGTATATATTCCTTCGCTAAATTTATTTTTTTCTTGTGTATATACTGCATAATCGTCATATTTAACTTATGCTTGAATATACGACTAATGTAGCCTTGGCTTACATTACAAGAAACAACTATATCTTTTTAAGGAAATGTCTTCTTGTATATGTGTATGAATATAGTAGAGAACATTATGCAAAATGTCTTGTTTCCCTTGATATAGTTTCATAAACAGGAAATCAACCATTTTTAAATGTCCATATACCTAGCCCTTCTGCATATTTTTGTATGCATAGGTTCCAACGGTATCTTTCCTCCATCGTATGTATCATCGATGTGTTGGTGTCTCAAGACCTTTTGTTGTACCTGATCTACTAGTGCATACAATTCATTGGCAATTGACTGGCTATCACTATGTTCCTGTGTATACTGACATACTTGGTATAATCTGTCATAGGCTACCTCAAAATCACCTTGCTGAAAGCCTTGTACAATTCCGTCCAACAGATCTAGGGATTCCCCTGTGATCTCTGTTTCTTTGGGCATTCCTTTTCTGGAATCCATTTATAAAAATTCATCCCAGCTTAAAAGGTTTATATAAATATCCAATTCCAGAATATTTCATAGTCATTTGGTTAACAGCTTGTGTTTCTTTTATTCAACATCATTACAATCCGGCATGTTGGATAGGTGTAATACATATGTCGAATTATGTCACTCGCTTTTTCATGACTAATATCCATTGCTATATAAGCGACAGAAATTATTTCTTCCTTCGGTAGAGAAAGTACTTCTTGATATGTACTAATGCAGATGACCTCCGCTTGCATATGGAGTGCAATTCGCTTTTTGTAGTGCTTTCATATGCAACTTATCGGTATCTACCAAAAGTATCTTCATCACAAAAATACCTCCTTGTCTTATTCTACTGGATAGGATAACATCACCGCATCCCACCCTCTGGCAATGGATAACAATGTACTTTAGCAGAAGTGCCATGGTATTCTATAAACGTCTGGTGTAATTTTTAAAATAGCTTGACTTGTTGGAGATAAGTTTGATTCTATCGTATCTCCATGTATTAATCGCGTCACATCTTGTAGTAATTTGTGTAGTACAAGTACTTCCTCAGAATGAATCTGCAATGTGTCATCTTCTAAGACAATACAGACTTGATCACCTTGGAGCTCTGCATGTAGTTTCATAGAAATCTTTGCATGCCCCTCTTGTTGTGCTCGTTCAGCCACTTGATATACATATTGCCATACACTATAGGACGGTAACATGTAGTGCCATAGACTCTCATCGACATCCATATGCCAACCTATGTGGCAATCTTCACGATAGTTTAAGAGAGCTACTGTAGATTCGATGCGCGAGCATTCTTCTTTGATACTTGTTTCAAATAAACTATCATGATGAAGTGCTAATACATGAATATAATCGAGAATCGCTGCTTCGGTTTTTTCTGCTTCTTCAACTACAGATAAGCTATCTAATACGCTAAGTAATTTACAGTTACGCACCATATCTACATAGCGCTTATACTTTTCTAGCTCACTTTGTAAGCAGCAAATCTTATCTTCTGCTTCTAATACTTCTTTTTCTAATGCTTCTATACGATTTAAGTTCTTTTGTTTATTTCTATTCGATACAATTTCATGATTCGTGAGTTGATTAATAATAAACTCCACTAGTTTTGCAATGGACAGCACTTCACTATAGCTATACCGTTTAATGTCTGCTAACTCTTCCGCATTCGTAGTTTCGATGTCTTGGCTCACCAATTGCGCTCCACCGTGCACCATATTTTTTTACTCAATCGGACTATTGTATCTGGTACATCATCACATAGAATCTGTCCGCCGATAAATCCGCTCTAAATAAAGACCATCCACGATAATCGGTATGGCAATTTCTAAGAGTCCGCAAGGACAAATGTAAATGCTCACCTCTTTGTTCGTGGTCGCAATAATCGCACCAGATGCATCGGATAACTTACACAATAATGACGATGTAGGGTTATCTCTTATTTTTCTTACAATAGTTGCAAAACCGTGTTGCTTCTGTTAATACATCACCTTTATAATCTACTGTCACAAAAAGCTATTCCTGTCACGTTGGCAACCGCTTCTTGGATCCCTTCCAATAAATCATGACCTATAACAGTCATAATATCCAGTCGTGATTCTTCATTTTCGATTGTCTTCAAAAAGTATTTCGTGGCATTCCTTTTTCATTACCTTTCCTATACAATATGTAAAAATATCTCTACTTATAGTATACGACAGTAATTACCAAAATCATGCTTAAAAATGTGATTTTTATCATGAAATTTAATCATAGCTATTATGTATAAGAACATAGCGTTTCTACATACACGCATCGTCTGCGACGGACTAAATCTTTCGCCGTGATAGCCCCTTCACCAGTGACATTGGCAATCGTGAAAGACGTAGCGCCTACGCCACAGATACCAATCCCATCTAAGGAACATCCATTTTTGACAAAGATCGTAGTTCGGAACGCTTTTGGTCGCTTGTCGCAACCGTTCCGTGTCGCGAGAATGAATACCGCTGTATGGTGATAGCCTTGTTCTGCATCGACAGCAATTTGTAGAGCACTTTCAAAGTTACTAGCTTTCACCACTGTAATCAATGGAGCTAATATTTCCTGTGTCACAAATGGATGGATTTTAACTGTTTCTACAGCAATCAAATCATAGGAACGATCCGTATGGATTCCTGCATCTTTTAAAATCTCATCTGCCGATTTACCGCCATATTGACGATTCACTTCCATATCTTCAGTCAAGAGAATTTTCGATAATTGCAACATTTCTCCCACTGAATCCACATAATACACATTGAGTCTTTCTAAGGCCTCTCGAAATGCTGGCAATGCAGAGCCCACAATAATGACATTTTTCTCCGATGTACAAGTAATATTGTGATCGAAGGATGCACCTTTGTGAATGCAATACGTCGCTCGATCGATATCAGCCGTTTCATCTACCACAAATGTAGGGTTCGTCTGGACTCGCTGAAATGACTTTCTTACCACAGGCTAATGCACTTCAGTCGCATCTGACCCACCGGTAGACAAAATTAATTCCACATCAGGATGATTCATTATTTCATTAAGATATGTTAAGGAACAAGTATCTGGTGTAGTAATCAAGTTACATATGCCAAATTTATCTAAAAATAATTTTATTCATCACTTTCGTAATATATTTAGATACTTCCATGGCTCTTGGATGTGGACAATGAATCACTACATTTCCCGCTGACAACAAACTAATTGTATTGTTGATCAACGTTTCACAAGGATTGGTACTTGGATGTATCGCACATACAACACCATATGGAAATGGTTCTGTTAAAACAATTCCATTTTTCCCTTGCGTAGTTCCTGTAATCAAGTCTTCTGGGCCCGGCGTTTCTTCCAAAGCAAGTTTAATCTTAATTGCCTTATCTTCGGCTTTTACCCATACCAGTTTCTTCACAAGCTAGTGTGGCAAATTCTAGACAATAGCCTCGCAATCCTTCACGGATGGCTTGAATTAATTGCTTTCGTTCCCGTAGGCTCAACTTTTGATAGATGTGAAATGCTTGTTTTTGACGCATGCACAACCTGTGTTACTGAGGAAAATATCCCCCTTGGGTTCCCATATTTTGCCTCCTTACTAAATAACAACAGAGTCTACAATACCAATGATTGCTAAATCTATGGTAGCCCCTTTTCGGTTCTCTTCCACACGTACTGAAGACCCCGTTCCAACTAGCACATATTCACCTACACCAGCTCCTACAAAATCAGCTGCTACTTGTTCTCTATGAGCTGGCGAAAGCGATGCATCGACAGGCTGTACAATCATCAGCTTATATCCTAATAGGGTATCACTTTTTTTCGTTGCTACAACATTACCAATCACTTTTGCTAAATACATGCTTACTCCTATCTCATAGGACTCAATTCATATGACGAATATGGTCTATGTATCGTATCCCTAATTCAAATATTTTTTGATAGTACCCTTGCACCATCTGTTGGTAGGGACCCGGTTCTTTTTCCTGATAAAGGCTCTATGGATGTTGGCAATACATAGATACTAGCACCTGCTGTAAAAGCTTTCTTTACCACTTCCGACAGATCCGATTGACTATAGCCTAACGCAATATGAATAACATCATTTCTTCCTATATAAGGTAATACTATGCAATCGTGTTCTGTGAAAGCTGGTTCCTCTCCATAGGGATATTGCATAAGAAAAGGATGAATTTCTTTCACTCGGCGTTCCATTTCTGGATCACCGTTCTTAGGAACAATGGCATGAACTTGTGTGAAGTCACATGTAGTCAGTTGATTCGCTAACGCATAATTTTCATGATGCCACTGTTCATCAAAGACAACATATAATTTTCTTACACTTTGTTCATGAGATTGTTCTGCTAAAATACGTGCCACCATGTCTTCTAGGAGCCTAGATAGGTCTCTATCTTTCATAGTGCCTCCTCTAAAGTAGTGGCATATAAGGACGATGCCTCATATGCCACGCTACATTACGCTTTAAGAGTTGGAATAATACGTTCTGTATCGATGTGAGGACGAGGGATAACGTGTAAGGATACAACTTCGCCTACTGCACGAGCTGCTACTGCACCAGCTTCAACAGTCGCTTTTACTGCACCAACATCACCACGAACCATAACTGTTACTAATCCAGAACCAATTTTTTCATAGCCTACTAAGTTTACGTTAGCAGCTTTTACCATAGCATCTGCTGCTTCAATCGCACTTACTAAACCTTTTGTTTCTACCATTCCTAATGCATCTGAAACCATAATATCCTCCTATGTTTCTATACTAACCTATTAAATGTATGGTGTTGTACTCGATGTAGGTGTGTCACCTAAAGCACCAAGCAATTTAATACCCACTTCACGAGCTGCTTTCACAGCTTGACGAACCGCACCAGAATCTCCAGAGAATGTTAAGATCACTTCGTTAGAGAAACTTGTACCAGATTTAGGGGATGCGTAGGAAACAACTTCTACATTGGCAGATTTCACTGCTGTATCCGCAAGTACGGCACCAATTGCTGCTGGACCTGCACATACCATACCAAAAGATCTACCTAATGGAGTGTTGAATACGGCTTCTAAACAATAGCTTGCGCGTGCTGTGTATTGGAATTCCAAGTGACCTGCATCATTAGCGTATACATCTCCAAAGTATTTTGGAACAGCTTCTAATGCAATTTCAACAGCTCGACGAGCATCGGATACATCATGAGCACCGATATAGATCAAGGAACCATGACCTGCGCCACCTTTAGTATCGCGAGGCAACTCTACTGTAATAATTTCAGTATTCGTTGCTTTGATAGCATCATCCACAGCCATAATTTGTGGGCCTGCGCCTACACGACCGCCGATAATACCGATGGATTTGAATTTTCCTAATCCCATTGTTTCTGTTAATAATGGATCCACGCGGCAATCACAAGACCAATTGTATCGCCCATTGCAGTCCCTACAAATTCAGTAACTCCGATGGATCTCTGCTGTTGTGCCTTGCTACTTTTTTAATGCCAAGTTCTTCTGATACTTGACCCATCACTTTTTTCTAATAATGCTGTATCCATAGTACCTCCTAACCACCAATAATACAGTTTAAACCATATGATTCTACTATTTTTATACGTTTCCATTTCTTCTTCTGGAATCTTTGGTGTATTTTCTAATTCATATTCACGTCCCAATAGTTCATATTTCCCTTGCCCATAATTGTGATATGGCAACAAGTGTATGTCATGAACATTAGGCATATTTTCCTTCACAAACTCTGCTATGCCACGAATATCTTCTTCGCTCGCATTAAACCCAGGAATCGTAGGAACACGCACTGTTGTATTTGTGATAGACTGTATGACTTTAGCCGACTCTCTGATTCTTGCGTTATCCACACCAGTGAACTTTTTGTGTTGCTCTGGATTGACGCTTTTGATATCTAGTAAAACTAAGTCGATGTACGGCATAATCTCTTCTACAATCTTTGTGTCATAATACCCTTCTGTTTCTATTGCGGTATGCCATCCTTGTGCTTTACAAGCTTTAAAGATTTCTTTAGCAAACTTTGGTTGTGTCAATGCCTCTCCACCAGATAAGGTGATGCCGCCATTAGAGCGGAAATACTGCGTTGCATCTTTTTTCAATTCCCGCACCACTTGTTCAACGGTCATCAACTTACCTTTCATGGAAAGTGCACTGGTAGGACAGACCATGGTACACTCTGAACAGTTGTCGCAGAGTGTACGGTCGATCCAGTACGGGTTACTATCGGCAATGGCCTGTTTAGGGCAAACTGCCTGACAAGCTTTACAACCAATACAGAGTTGTTTTCGATACACTACTTCAGGATAATATTGTTGTGATTCTGGATTAGAACACCATTTACATCGTAATGGACAGCCTTTCAAAAAAACGATTGTCCGAATTCCTGGTCCATCGTGAATGGAAAAGCGTTGAATATCAAATACAGTGCCTTGTACACTATAATCTACTGATTCCATACGAACTTATCCTTTATATTATGTACCTACATTTCATGTTCTGTACGATTAATGATATCGTCTTGTACTTCTTTAGCCAATGTTACGAAGTGAGCACTGTAACCTGCTACACGAACGATCAAGTCTTGGTTATCTTCTGGATGTTCTTGTGCATCTAACAATGTTTGTTTATCTACAACGTTGAATTGAACATGGCTACCTTTTTTATCGAAGAAGCTCTTAATGATAGATACGAAGTTTTTCAAACCTTGTTCGCCACCTACCGCAGCTGGTGTGAATTTTTGGTTGTACAATGTACCATTAGATGCTTGTGCATGGTCTAATTTTGCTACGGAGTTAGAAGCCGCTGTAGGACCGTTTACGTCGTTACCTTGGCGAGGGGATACACCGTCAGCCAATGGTTCAGTTGCTAAACGTCCATCTGGTAATGCAGCTACGTCTTTACCGAACAATACGTTAGCGGATACTGGGTAGATACCGACTTGGAATTGACCGCCACGAGGGTTCATGTATTTATCCACTTCATTACAGTAGATTTTACCGCAACGATATGCGAATTCGTCTACTTCTTCAATATCATTACCGAAGGAATCAGTGTTTTTCAAGATATTGCGGATAGTTGCATATTTGCTAGGGTCTGCTTGCGATTTGCATCCACAGCTTGTGCCTGTACCAGTACCTTGTTTCAAATGAGATTCCAATGTAGCAATATCGATAGATCCTGTGGAGGATAAGATTTTCTTAACTGCTTCATAGATTTGAGCTTCATCTAATGTAGATTCTGGAATAGATGGAGTGCAAATTGGAGCTGCGCTATCGCTATAACCGAAGTTAGCTTCTAATGCTTCACGCAATTCAGCTAATGTAAAGCGTTTGTCTTCGAAAATATGGATTGCATATAAGGAGTCACCGCGTCAGCAACACCGAATGCTTGAGGGCCTGTGAAGTTGTAGATTGCGCCGCCTTCTTGGCAAGATTTACCGCGTTTAATACAATCATCAACCATAGCAGACATGAATGGCAATGGAGCGCGTTCCATGTGAGCGTAGTCAACAGCGTTGTCAGCTTTTGCTAAGTGACGAACGAAGTATTCCATTTGTTGTTGGTATGCTGCCAACAATTTATCCATAGTATCTAATTCTTCTAACTCGCCAGTTTTAGGTCCCAATTGTTTACCTTTACAACGTCCGTTGTTAGAGTAATTTCAAGAACTTTTGCGATATTGAAGAACGCCGCATCATGCCAACCTTCTGTACGATGGCCCGCTTGTGGTTCAACACAACCGATGATACAGTAGTCACGAGCGTCTTTTAATGCTACGCCACGAGATACAAGAGCCAAGATGATTACTTCGTCATTGTAGAATGCTGGAACACCATAGCCTAAACGGGATACTTCGCAAGCGCGATATAAGAATTCCATTGGAGCATTTTTGATGTACACGTACAGAGAAGGATGGAGCTGGTAAGCGAACGTGCGCTACTGCTTCCATACACATGTAAGATACTTCGTTTGTTGCATCTTTACCTTCAGAATCTTGACCACCTACGCAAAGGTTTTGGAATACTGCATAACCAGCGAATGCTTGTGCAGAGATTTCATCACGAGTTTTGTTGATATCGTTCAATTTAACCCAGATGCAGTCTACTAATTCTTGAGCTTTTACGCGATCAATTGGATCATCTTTTAAGTATGGATACATGTATTGGTCGAAACGACCTGGGGAGATGGAGTGACCATTGGACTCAATTTGAACCATAATTTGTAAGAACCAGAAAGATTGACATGCTTCCCAGAAGTTACGAGCACCGAATTCAGGTACGCGATCACAGTTAGCGACGATTTGTTGTAATTCTGCTTTACGAGTTGGGCAAGATGTTTGACTTGCTAATTCACGAGCTTTTTCAGCATAGCGATGCGCGAATCGGATAGCTGCATTGTAGGAGATAATAACTGCATTGTAGAATTGTTTTTTCTTAATGCTGCTAGGATCATCTTCGTCTAGTGCATGTAATGCTGTAATTGTTTCTTCTAATACACCGCGGAAACCTTTTTCTAAGATTTTACCGTAGTCTACGTTTACGTGGCCTACACCACCGAAGAAGTAGTTACCTACTGTGAATACGCCATTAGCGATACAGTCTTTTTGTATCTGGTTCCATATAGGAATCTGCTAAGGAGTGAGTTGTTTTGCCTTCCCAATATTTGAAAGCTTCATGTAATTCATGTTGTACTTTTTCAGAAATTTCGAATGGATCGAGCCATACGTTTATGCATAGTATGGAATTCTTTTTCTACCCAATCGTAGGAGAACTCTGGGCAAATTTCTGTGGAGCGTGGGTTGATTGTGATAGAACCAACTACAAGTTCATTATCACGGATTGTAACTGGCAACTCGTTAAAGATTTTTTTCAACAGCTTTAGCACGGCGGATAATCGTAGGTTGACCTTCGGTTTCCTTGTAGGATTCTGTAATTAAAACTGCACGTTCTGATTCGACCTGTGGTACAGCATCAATAATTACTTTTCTTAACTTTTTCAATTCGTTCTGTTGGTTTTACTAAATCCTCGTTCTAGCATGTGTTAACCTCCTTACAACGTAAAAAAATACTCTGCATGCTTCTCTTCCTATATATGCGTAAATGGAATACTGCGCATGCTTCTTACGAAAATAGTACCACATTTTCAGGGTCTAACTGATAAGAATTTACAATCCAAATTTTTTGTAAAAATACAAACCTCTAGTTTTTGTTTATTTCATGCTCTTATCATCTATACTTTTTAAAAATTATCATACTTACTATGTAATTTCATCATAACTTGGTAATATTCAAACTTAACCACGGTACTATAAATACCTCTTCTCTTTCATCTATTGCAGTCCCTTATATTTCTCTTTTATACTGAAAGTAATTATATGCAGGAGGTGATTACCATGACATCGCACACGGCTATATGTCTTTGGGAAACCAATCGTATCGCATTTGGATTTGCTCTTTTAGATCGGTTATTAAAAGACTATCCCATCTCTTTTTGTCAAACATTACCGTATATGTCCCGCAAAAGCTTTCTTTTGTCCTGATTGCAGATACCGATGTGATACAACAAATCGAACTCATCTTAGGATCCGAAAAACAGATTCAGTATAAAACTATTACGGGGCTTTCACCCCTGATGTGCTCTCCACATTTCAGCATCAAAACAAAAAAATACCTAGTGTCTCTCACCTAGGGTATCTATGAATGTAACACATCAGTAGCGGTCTTTCATCTAGCTAATCACATAGCTTGGCATCATCAGGTGCAATTACTAGGTCTTCAAATTGGAATTGGTTTATGTGGTAAAAAGTGTTCTTACCATCTCTGCTTCCTATAGTGATTTAAAAGCCATTGAAGAGGAACTTTCACAATTGTATCCAAAAGAAATTGTCAGCTACGCCCATATTTCAGACCCTTCATCAGAATTACTCACCTTGTTATAGGAGGTTCTATGGAATCAATTCAATCTCTACTGAAACAAGCGCATACATTATGGCGCCAAGGCAATGAGCAAGGCATGATCGACTATCTAGAAAAGGCCATTCATCTCTGCCGTGTTCAAAATAATCAAAAAAAACTGATTGAAATCTTAAACGAATACAGCGGTTCCCTACGCAATGTAGGTAGATATGACGATGCTATTGCTGCCATTGATGAATCCTTACGCATCTATGAACAGAGCGACACCTATACGCCGCAAACGTATGCTACGATTTTTAATCAATTTAGGAAATACGTACCGTGAAAAAGAAGTCCTACTTCGAGGCAGAAACACATCTGTTAAAAAGCCAAAGAGATCTTCCAATCTGTTGGGGATACATCCTATGCTTATATTGGCTTGCTCAATAATTTATCTCTACTCTATCGAGATACCAATAATTATGAGACCGCTTATGCGCTACAGCTAGAGGCCGTCCAATTATTAGAACCTACGGAGTACCAAGTACCTCTTGCGATTAGTTACAATAATCTCTATGAAATTAGCAAGCATACGAAAGAAGGCCGTTCTTTATCACCACAAATCTATTTAGATAAAGCCGCTTATATCTTGCGCCGGGAAGTCGGTACGGAACATCCTATGTATGCTGCGGTCCTAAATAATCGGGCCGATTACGAAATGGAACAGCATCACTACGATGTGGCCCTCAATTTATATCGCGAAGCCCTACCTATTGTAAAACATAATTACGGTGTAGAAAGCCAAGCCTATCAATCGGTGTTGCACAATCTTGACTATGTAAAAGATCTCATCAAAACACTGCAACAAGAGACGCCCTGTCATCGACAAACAGGACTAGAATTAGGTAGAGAACTAGCTCATCAAGTAGCGCAGGATATAGAACTCAATCTACCTGACCTAGTACCCTATATATGCTTAGCTCTTGTGGGCACTGGATCAGAATGCTTAGGCTTTGATGATGCCATTTCTGAAGACCATGACTTTTACAAAAACGATGCCAGCTATTCCTACCAGCTGACACCTACAAAGCTAATACAGATCGTCTTCACAGCTACTTTAAGAACTATGCCTATGGCGCAGTGCAAATTGAAAGCATTTCCGACTTTTACAAGCGATATACACTGTATCCTGAAGGACCGCAATGTGAAAAAGAATTTCGCCGTATCCCTCAAGATTTACTTTGTACCGCTACCAATGGGGAAGTATTTCTAGACAATTTCGGTTCTTTCACACATATTCGTCAGCGCTTATTGGCCTACTATCCAGAGGACATTAGACTCCGTAAAATCGCCTATGAATTAAACCAACTAGCACAGTCTGGTCAGTATAACTTACCTCGCATGTTACAACGTGGTGATACCATTGCCGCTAGCTTAGCATTGCATCAATTTGTCCACCATTACATGCTACTTGTGCATCTATTGAACAAATCCTATGCGCCATTCTACAAATGGCTGTATCGCCACAGCTGTACCCTTCCCATCTTAGGAAATACGGTCAAACATGGGATTGCCGAATTACTAGATGCACCGATTAGAGATACAAAACCTCACATCGATCGCTTATGTACTGCCATTATCCAAGAGTTACAGCGCAATGGCTTAAGCACAAGTCCCATTGATTTCTTGACCTATCAAGCTAAAGAAGTCGTTCAACGCATTCAAGATCCACTTCTCCGTGGAGAAGATTCTTGGGTAGAATAGGAGCTCTATTATGAAAGACGATTTAATTATTTCCATCATTCAACAAGAATGGCCTCTCTTTACGAGTACACAAAATGTGGGCCATCGCTCTCCTTGCCGGGATCAAATGGCTAACTTCATCGTGTCCCGCCATGCCTATTGGTCTATGTATTCCACACCGGTGTTACAATCCTATTTGCACGATTTAGAAGTGGCACGTATGAGAGGGCACAACTTAGTTACCTTTTAAATACGGCTATATGATGGCGTTCACTCACCCTGATGAATTCTTGTCCATCAAAGATAAATTACCACCCATGTCCTCCACTAAAATTTCCTTAGTGACTGCCATTATGGCACTGTACATGAAATGGGAACTGGCTATCCAAGCAGAAACACCCGGGGCTATGATACACATCATAGACCGATTCAATCCAAGGATAATTCCATGACCCATACGTCTGTGGAAACATACATGACTGGTGAATTACAATCTTATTCCGAAGAAACACTGCAATGTATCCTAGCTCATTTCTTACAATGCAGTAAAAACGATATCAACCCTGTCAAAGGCTATTTACAAGCCTTACAAGAAGGGGTCAACAAATAACAAAGTACTACAAAATAAATCCTTCTAACTAACAGGAGCTGTCACAGTAATCTCCTAACAAAAGAGGAAAGCTGATGCGAATCAACTTTCCTCTTTTTATGTGCTTTTTATAGGCTTTTTATATGATTGTATGTACCTGTGTACTTTTTACATGCATTCGCTATACAATACGACTACAACATCAATCGTTCAATGACAGAGTAAATATTCAACCCCGCACACCAACCATCGCTGATAGTCTTGCTCGCGGTAATTACATACCGTGGGTCATCAAAAATAGGTCCATTTATAATGTTTTCCTTTTTCCAGTCACTTGGAATCCAATGCTACGCAAATAGGATTCGAAACTAGAGTCCATTTTTACGATAGGTGCGAATTTTATTCTTCAACTCTTCACGGCGTTTGCGAATAGAATTTTTTAAAATGGTTTGCCTCTAACAAATCTTGAATGACATGCTCACGGCGAGAATTTGGGGCGCATAATTTCTTATAATCTGCCAACATATCTAACACTAAATCACGCACTTCATGCGGATATAGGTCTTTTTCTTCCCCACGAAGCAAGATGAAGTCTCCTTCTGGCATATCCTCATCGCTGTCGTCACCATCAAATAAGCGTCCCACTTTCGACATATATAAGTTGCCTTGCTCATCTGTGTACGCCACGCCATGCGGTGTTTGTACTGTATCTGGCGCATCTGGATCCGTATGTCCATCCAATTCTTCTAACAACCGATCATAATCGATATGCAACTGTTTATTCTCCTTGTGCAAGGAGTTATTTTCTGCTAGCAATGTCTCATTTTTATCTTCCAATGCGGTGTATGCCTCGCGCAAGGACTCATTTTTCCTCTTCTAGCTCTTTCACTTTTTCCACTAGAGCTTTGATTTCTTCTGGTGAAAGTTCATGCTTTTTCTTCTTCCACTTCTTGGGCTTTTCGCAACTCTTCTGCTCGTTGTCGTTGTAGCTTGGCTTTACGTTCCTCTTCTAAACGCTGTTGTTCTAACCTTTCTTCCTCTTCTCGTTGTTGCTTCGCCTCTTCTTCTGCCATTCGCTCTTCATGGGCCACTAACACCGCTACACCTCTAGCATAGGTAGTATATACATCCATAGACCCACTCGCCTCTAGGGCCCTGTGCTAGCGCAAATACAGATGGATTTTCTATGGTATCTGGTCGTTCAACCACTTCAATATCCCATGGTAACATATGGTCTTCACTTCGGATAGCTCGTAGTGGCACTAACTCGCCATCCACTAGATCATAGGCTTCTTTGCGAACCCAAATGATGCTCAATCGTTTCATGAGCTCTTCTAGTTTCTCTAGCATTGTAAAAGTAGCCTACTTTTTCGGTTTCATCTCACGAAGTACAGACTTTTTACGAACCGGATTCGTAGAAAATAGTCGTTCATGCACATCTTTATGATGGAATCGGAGTAAGCGCATCAAGGTCATCCCCGCCTCGATTTGTGTCATACGCATGACATCAAATACGCCTGCTTTTGTGCCTTCTTTCATAGATTGCACCAGCATTTCTCCGCATTCTCCCGACATGGATTCCACAGGCATACTATCAGACTCTACTTCTTCCCCATCTAGGTCGCAATCCTCTATGTCAACCTCTGTATAGAGGTCCTCTTCTTCATGAACCGGCTCCTCTTCCACAATGGTTTCCGACTTGCTGAACTGTGGACTACCAAGCACAACCGATTGACTGACTGCGGTGGGACTTTGCAATGCTTTCATTTGCTCTTGTAATAAAGCAATGGTCACCCCATCCCATGTCTGCAAGGATTCCATGGGACGCATTTTGGAATGGTCCTGTAAGGCTTGTACACAGGCCTCAATCGCTTTGTGTCCATGTTTATCAATAGGAATCCACACCGGTTCCTTTTTGTCCATATACATCGGTAGGGAAAAATATAATAATATGTGCCATCCGATCTTTGTTACCGCCCCAACGAGATAGACTGTCATTGATTTTTCCATCGTCACTAGGGCACCATAAATACATGGGCTAATCCCACTGCTGAAAGCGCCAAATCTGCCACATCTAATGGTGCTTCTCCCGATTTTTGAAAGGGTCACCAAGGCAATGGGCATTCTACTTTCACTATCACCATCTAGCAACTTTTGTATATGCCGTGCAGGGTTATCCACTCGTCTCGGTGTACAAGCGATGCGCAGATTATTATCATAGCCACCCACATTCATCTCGATGATCCAAGAGGCAAAACTTCTTGCTAAGACTGGCAAAAAATGTTCTCCATCAATAGGTTGCCCTTCCCCGTGGACAGACATAGTCAAATAATGATCCACCAGTGAATAGACAAAATCCAACATATATTTACCCACTTGTATCATAACTGCTGAACGCGCAAAGAATCACACGGTTTGCCCGTTGGATAGTCAAGCTCAACGCTTCATTGCCTAGCACAATATGATTCGACGTTCCGTCCCACACTATATCTTCCAATATAGGGGCATCCTTTCCCCATATGTGACGGCATATCATTTTGTACTTGATCTGAATGAATCCAATCGATGACCAACTGTACGAACTCTTTCTCCTTACAGCTTCTCGATATTGGCATTTGTGTTGTATATACTAGCATAGTATCTCCTCCTTATACAACTTCTAACTTACAAATGATGTACAAATTACCTCATTTTACAAAAAGGCTATACCTTTATAAGTATTCGACACAAATCATAAAATTCCCTACCCACCAGATCCTAGAATATCTGACAGAAAAAGCCGCCACAGCTGTGACGGCTTTTAATATGTTTCAGACTAACTAATTAGTCGATATGGATACCATGAATTTCTTCAGCTAAACGTTTCAACGCTTCTACTGTACGAACACCGTGTAATTTCAGATAATTTTACACGGATGAAATGATTTTTCTTGTACCGCTTTAATGGTTTGTAATTGAGGATCAGCTTTAATTTTTAGCTACTTTTGCTTGGAAATCATCATCGTTGCGGATGGAATTACCATAATCAGGAATGATGATATAATCAGGGTTTTGTTGAACTACTGTTTCCCAAGAACCTTTTGCCCAAGTTTTGTCTACACCTAAACCGCTCATTACGTTATCAGCCCCGATTAAACGCAATACATTAGTTGTGTAACCTTCAAACACTGTGAACGGTTGACCATCTTGAGAGTCGTAAACGAATACACGTTTATGTGGAAGGTCTTTCAATTTAGCTTGTACTTTTTCTAAGATCGCACGTTGGCCTTTTACCCATTCTTCTGCTTTTGCTTTCACGCCGAAGATTTCGCCCAATTTAATCATATCTTTGAAGTTAGTTTCCAAATCAGCTTGTGTGGATAATACAGATTCTGGAATCCAGATGTTTACTTTTTGAGCAATCATTTTATCTGCTGGGATCCCTTCTTTACTGAAAGAATCTTCCCAACCTGTTGCGAAGTCAGGTTTTACAGACATGAACACTTCATAAGAAGGCCATTTTTCAGCTAATACTTTTACTTTGCCATAGGCTTCTTGTAATGGTGGATAGATTTCTTCCTCTTGGAAAGCTGTACCCGCCATTTTATCTTCCAAGCCCAATTGTAACATCATTTCTGTTGTAAATTGAGACATAGATACTGCATGTGTAGGCGCTTGTTTTACAGCAAATTCTGTTTGTTTGCCTTCAAAATGTTTGGCTCCAAGTTACCTCTGTACCAGTTTTTTTGGTTGTTCTTTTTCAGAACCACAGCCTGCCACTGCCAAAGCGCCACATACTAAAGCTGTTAATACAAAGCCTTTAGATTTTTTTCCAATTACTTTAACATAATCTTCCCTTTCTTACTACGATTAGTAATATAAATGATACACGCCATCTTCCATGGACACATGGAATGGCACTTCAAAAAATAGGCTCTAGCAATTCCGGTGTCAATACCTCTTGAGGCGTTCCCGTTTGCAACACTTTGCCATCTTTCATCAATACGATGGATCGCAATAGCGCGTCTGCTAGATTCAGGTCATGAAGAACTACAATACTTGTGCCCGAAAAGTTTTGCAATTCTTTCATGAGCGCTACCTTGTATTTCATGTCTAGATGATTCGTTGGTTCATCTAACAGTAATACCTCTGTTTGTTGTGTCAATGCTTTTGCAATAAACACCCGTTGCCGTTCACCGCCCGACAAATGCCCCATTTCTTCTTCTGCCAAGTGAGATACACCCACTTGATCCATATAGGACTGGGCAATGGCAACGTCTTCCGCTGTATAATTTCCAAAATGACTTTTTTATAAGGATATCGTCCCATGAGGACAATATCTTTCACTAAAAAAATCATCGATCATAGCATCATGCATTTGTGCTAGCACAGCCACCTTCCGTGAAAAGGTAGGGCCATCAATAGTTTGTAAAGGCACACCATCCAATGTAATCGTATCGGTGGGGTGCAATTGGCTCAAATGTCCAAGAAGTGTGGATTTACCACACCCATTAGGCCCAATAATAGCCGTCATTTTACGCGTTGGAAATGTGAGCTTTACGTCATCTAAAATTTGTCGCTTTCCATAAGAAAAGGACAATGAATTTACCTCGTACATAGTCCCTACTTTCTACCCCTGATGGCGGTATCTCGTCATGATAATCCAAATAAATAGCGGTGCCCCTAGTAAGGACGTCAATACGCCGATAGGAATTTCCTCAGGGCTATACATGGCCCGTGAAAGTACATCTGCCCATATCATCACAATACTGCCAATGAGTGGCGCAAAAATAAGTAATCGTCCATGTTTAGGTCCCCCTACCATGCGCGCCAAGTGTGGAATAATAAGGCCCATAAAGCCCACAACGCCCACTTTTTGCCACCAAGGTTGCAATGGCCACTGAGGATACAATCACCATAGATAATTGTAAGGATTTCACAGATAAGCCCATTTGTTTTGCTTCCTGTTGTCCCTAACAAAAGGACGTCAAAAATCCTGTTTATACATATACATATAGAGCATTAATAATCCAATAATGATAGCTGTTAATGGTAAATCTCTCCACTGGATGCCCGCAAAAACTACCGAGTAACCAGAACATAGCACTTCGCACTTGTGCTTCATGCTTCGCTCCATAAATGATCATCATCGTAATGGATGAGAAAATACCTGTCATGCCCATACCGATTAAGATTAATTTCACTGGACTTTGGCATGCGCCCTACACAAAGTAGTACAAGCAAGATAGATATACCTGCTCCTAATGCCGCAAAGAATGGCACATTATAGGATGCCAAAAACGGTAATCCTCCCATGATAATGGCAAAGACTGCCCCTGTACTAGCCCCTGACGATACGCCTAATACATAGGGATCGGCTAGTGCATTTTCGTGTCACCGTCTGCATCAATACCCCTACTAGGGATAATCCAATGCCAGTCAGCACAGAATACAACAACCGTGGCAATCGAATATCTTGCACAATAGTACTCAACATTTTTCATATCATCTGTTGGCACTGGACTGGTAAATGCTTGGTACATATCCCACACCGGTATAAACGAAGCCCCCAAATTGAGGCGCAACTACGAGTGAAATAACCAGCAAGACTAGTAATCCTACGATTTTTAATTTCATGTTATACGCCCTTTAACTATACCCAATATACGCTTAGGAGTTTCCCTCACGAATGTCGTGCCTCCTACAGTAAAAAGAGCAACCTATAATGGGCGCTCTTTTTGTCTATGTATAGTATACTATAATTTTCGATATAGTGTAAAGGTTTTTTACTTGATTTTTAATTCATTGTAATTTATATCACATATTATTTCAACAAACCTTTTCCTAGTAATATGTGTCGTATGGTCATGATTGGGTGTCGCCACAACATGCGAGGACCGCTATAGCGCATGACTTCTTTAATTCGTTCCCGATAGGTAGGTGCATAGCAATGTGTCTTGCACATGGCGCAAAAAGTTTTTACTTCCATATGCGGGCACCGTTCCACCCTGTGCTTCTGCATAGTACATCAACTCTGCACAACTTTCACAAAGGTCACCGGACTTCCGTCGGTGCTGCCCTCTGCAGTAGATTTCTATCATTTTTACGCACAGTCTTTAATTCCTTCATGCGCTTATCTTCTATAGCTCTTTGTTTCTTACTCTCTTGATCCACTACTAACACCTCAGCTATCATTTTTTCATGGCTCTATCAGCTTCCTACAAGTATAATTTCTATCTATTATTTCTAATCACTTTCGCATCTAGGTTTTATTTATTTTTATCATAAGTATACGATGAAAATCATTGTAATTCATCACAAAAAATCCGCTATCTCTAGCTATGCTAGATGCGGATTCTATGCTTTCTATGCACTAATCGCGTAGTACACGATATAGTGTTAGCATTACGCCACAAATACACCTGCGCCGTAAGCCATACTCTCACCTCCTTTTTATATCTTTCACCACTTGAGTCGTACGACTCCAGCATTATTCCGCTAATATGCGAACTGCTGGCTCGGACAATACGACCCCCTGCTACCAAACCAGTAACAAACATTTCTAGGGCAGTTCCCACAGCAGGGCGGCATGCTAAAAATAACAATGGCATACGTTTCACCTCCTTTTTTTCACAATACATACAAACTATGCCTCCAAGATATCGGCTCTTTTCTTTCAATCAATAGCTCATCTCGGTATAACCGTAGTATATACCATCTTCCAGACGTTGTTTTACAAAAGCCCCGATAGTTAAAAAAAGGTCGTACCCAGATATGGACTATGTAGGCTCAATTCTCTTTCAAAAATAGAGGAAAGTGAGTACCACGTACTCAACCTTCCTCTATGATAATATATATATCTAGATTGCCTTATATAATGCTGTATCAACGTTCCTATAAGATGTAAGGCCTATCCCTAGCCCCCTATATATCTATAGGGGAATTGGTAAAAATGTTAGGAGCATTGCAATAAAGATAGCCGGCAACAAGTTCGCCACTCGAATTTTATTCGGCCACAATACGTTGATACCTACGCAAAAAGATCAAAATAGATCCCACATAGGATAAATTGTCGATGGCATCTGGTGTCATGAGTGGCGCCGCCAAGTGGGCTAAGCCCGTAATGATTCCTTGGGTAATCCCGACCGGTAAAAAGGAGAACAGCGCCCCTTTTCCCATAGACGATGCCATAACCATAACGATAATGCCGTCTAGAATACTTTTTACCACCATCGTGCTGTAATCGCCAGTCAAACCATCTTGGATGGATCCAATGACCCCCATGGCACCTACGGTAAATGTCATGGATGCGGTAATGAAAGCATTCGTAAACTGTGGATCACGGCTATTGCCCTGTTTTTAACTTCAACCATTCTCCAATGGCTGTAATGCGACGATCAAAATCGATCATCTCCCCTATGATAGCATCCAAGACCATGGAGATAATCATCATCATAGGACCTGTCGTATGCAGACTGTCGCTGACAATGACCAACATATATTGCATAGTGCCGCTCATGCCCAACAACAAAATAATGATACCGCATACCATCATAAGTGTTTCTTTCAAATTTTCTTTCATGCGATGTCGAATGAATAAGCCCTGACAGGGCTTCCTGCAAATGATTAACACCACATTGATGATGGTTCCCCATACCATGCACAATGAACACCCCCTAATTAGAAAATGACAACACTATCGTCACCATCGACTTCGTGAACATGTACTTTCACCGTTTCTAGATGGGACGTAGGAATATTTTTCCCCACATAGTCCGCCCGTATAGGGCAGTTCCCGATGACCTCGGTCCACCAATACAGCTAGTTGAATCGCGCTAGGTCTACCCGCTTCCATCAATGCATTCAAGGCAGATCGAATAGTGCGCCCCGTGAAAAGTACATCATCTACTAAGATGACAATTTTACCGGTTGTATCCATCGTGAAAGGAGAACCTTCCTTCGGTTGATTACCTCGATCATCACGATACAAAGATACGTCCATAGTCGCTACATCCACTTGAATCCCCTCGATGGCTTCAATCTGCGCTTGTAATCGTTTCGCCAGATGAGACGCCACGGCGCTCAATGCCAATGATCAGTGCATTCGATAGACCTTTATTTCGTTCTAAAATTTCATGCCCAATGCGATCGAATGGCCCGCATCATACCCGCTTCATCAATTAAAATGCGCTCTCCCATAGGTCCTCCTTATCGATTATGCTCTTTTGCATAGTCAATACATGCCAAGAAATCAGTCGGTAATGGTGCTTCAAAGTGTAGCACCTCTCCCGTTATCGGATGTGTTACTGTCAATGTTTTTAGAATGCAAAGGCTTGCCCCTACAATAGGAAAAGTCCATTTTGCGGAATCCATAGAATGGATCATTCACCACAGGATGTCCAATATAGGCTAAGTGTACCCGAATTTGGTGGGTTCTTCCCGTTTCTAATTGGCATTCGATGAGTGTATGTTTTCCATACCGCTCTAGTACTCGGAAATGGGTCACAGCGTCTTTACTATTTTCGAAGACTACCGCCATTTTTCATACGGTCCTTAGGGATGACGACCGATAGGCGCTTTTAATCGTCCCTTTTTTCTTCTGCAATATTGCCTTGCACCAACGCATAATAGGTTCTCGTTGCACTATGCTCCTTGACTTGCTCCGCCAATCCTAAATGGGATTCATCATGTTTCGCCGCCATCATCACCCCTGATGTATCTTTATCTAGGCGGTGCACGATGCCCAGGGCGAATTTCCCCGTTGATACCGGACAAATCTTTTGCAATGAAAGAGGAGTGCATTCACCAAGGTACCCGAATGGTTCCCCACCGCTGGGTGGACCACCATGCCACGAGCTTTATTCACCACGATCATATGGGAATCTTCGAAGAGAATGTCCAGTGGAATATCTTCTGGTTCTACCTCCACCTCGTGCACTTCTGGAATTGTCACAAGGATATCGCTTCCCTGTGAAAGTTTTTAAATTCGATTTACCTGTTTTGCCATTCACTTGTAGCATGACCATCTTTCACCAAGGATTGCACATAACTACGTGACTGACCTAGCTCTTTCGTAAGGTACACGTCTAATCGCGTACCTTCATCCTGAGCGTCCACCATATATTGTTTCGTTTCCATCATTTACCCTCATGTATTCTTACTTTCACAGGACCAAAAATATAGAATCAACAAGGGCACACCGATACAAATGGCGATGTCCGCAATGTTGAAGATGGGCCACACTCGAAAGTCAAAGAAGTCCACCACGCCACCTAAGTACAGACGGTCCCAGGCATTGCCCAGAGCCCCTCCTAAGAGAGTGCCCGTACCAATTCGAGCATAGACCGGCGCCGTAGCTAATTTCTTCCGACCTATGTACATAGCGGTTAGCAAAAGTACCACCACCAACAAGAGAATCCACCGTTGATGCATCAACATGCCAAAGGCAGCACCATGGTTTACAATATAGGTCCAGTGAAATACATCGGGTATCACTGGCACAGACTCGCCTAATCGGAAGTGTTGTTGTACATACCATTTTGTGAGTTGATCAAACAAAAAAGTTAGGATGCTTATGATATACATCATCGTTTGCGTCCTCCTCGGTCTGCCCATTGTTGTAATAGAGCCCCTAAGTCTTGCTCTTTCTCGTGTCGCTTGCCACCGTTTCCTCTGTGTGTATCTCGATGCGGTTTTCTTGCCCCACCTTGTGCAGCTCCTGAGTTATCTTTTTTATGTCTAGCCGGTTTTCTCTCGTAATTATGTTGTTTGTCTCGAAGAGAATTACCATCGCCACCACGTTGACGTACCGGACGATTTGTATGCTTAGGTTTCTCTCGTTTCATAGATAAACCAATGCGGTTTCGTTTCGCATCAACGGAGATAATCTCTACTTCGATAATATCCCCTACTGCCAACACATCCGATGGATGTTCTTGGCGTCCGCAGAACTCACTTTTATGCAACAAGCCATTGATTTTTACACCAAAGTCTACAAAAGGCCCCAAAGTCCACCACATTGTGGACAGTTCCTTTTCACCACTGTGCCTACTTGAATATCTTCCAAGCTCATAATTTGTTTGCGAGTCATTGGCGCCGGTAAGTCTTCCCGTGGATCTCGACCCGGTTTTTGCAAAGCTTCCACAATATCTCGCACTGTCGGTACCGCTTCTAATTGGTTTGCCAAGGCTTCTACATCGACAGCTTGCAACTTTTCTTTCGCTTTTGGCTAACGTCTCTTTATTGCGCAAATCTTCTAAGGACATGCCCAATTGTGCCAACACACCTTGCGCGATTTCATAAGACTCTGGATGGACTGGTGTCGCATCTAACGGGTTCTCCCCTTTGCCGATGCGCAAGAAACCTGCGCATTGCGTAAACGCAGCTGGACCTAAACGGGCTACTTTCAACAATTGTTTACGATTTGTGAAAGCCCCATGTTCCTTGCGGTAGGCAATGATATTATTCGCCACTGTATTGGAAATGCCTGATACATGTTTCAAAATTGCAGGAGACGCCGTATTGAGTTCTACCCCTACATGGTTCACCACAGTTTCCACCACTTGATCCAAGGTAGCTCCCAATTGCTTTTGATTCACATCATGTTGGTATTGGCCTACACCAATCGATTTCGGATCGATTTTCACGGATTCCGCCAATGGATCTTGCACACGACGGGCAATCGAGACGGCACCACGGATAGATACATCGAGGTCTGGCAATTCTTCGATGGCCAATTTAGACGCCGAATACACAGAGGCCCCCGCTTCGTTGGTGATAATATAATGGCAATCTAACCCTTCCTCAGCAATCATAGCAGATGCAAATTGTTCCGTTTCATACGATGCTGTACCATTGCCGATGGAAATCAAAGTAACACCATATTGGCGAATTTTCTTCGCTAATTCTTGTTTCGCCCGGTCTCTTGCTTTTATCACTCGTTGTGAGATAGTAGGCACCGTAATCGAGGACGTTCCCTTCTCGGTCGATGATCGCCATTTTACAACCTGTGCGATACCCTGGGTCCAATCCCATGATGACATGGCCTGATAAAAGGCGCTTGCAGCAACAGATTGCGCAAGTTCGTACCAAACACTTTGATAGCTTGCTCTTCCGCTTGCTCTGTCATAGTGTTGCGAGTTTCCCTCTCCAAAGATGGGTAAATCAATCGTTTATAGGAATCTACGATGGCATTGCGCACAAAACAATGCTCCAGATTTTGATTTCCTTCTACTACGTCAAACATGTAGTGCACAAAGGCATCATCGGGCACGACAAATCCAACTTTTAAGGCCCCTAGTGTTTCTCCACGATTCATGGCTATTACACGATGGGAAGGCACTTGACGAATCGGTTCATTGTATTCTTCATTATATTGCAGAATCCTGATTGACTTCTTCTTCACCTACAAGTTCCGTTTTCATATGCCCTGTTTCCCACTGGCTTTGCAAGTATTGACGAATATCTGCTCGTTCGCTCACATCTTCCGCCACAATATCCATGGCCCCTTGTGAGGCATCATCCACTGTTGGCACTTCTTCGGTAATATACTCTGCGACTACTGGCGTAATTCCTCTTCGTTTTTCATCGTGAAGAAGGCCCTGTGACAATGGCTCTAAACCTCTGTCTTCGCCATGGACGCACGAGTGCGTTTCTTAGGACGGAACGGCAAATACAAGTCTTCCAACTCTTGCAATTTCATAGCTTTTCGCAATCGCGCAGACAATTCATCCGTCAATTTCCCCTGTTCCTCAATGGACTTCGTTACCTCTTCTTTTCGTTGTAACAAATTACGCAAATATTTCGTGCGTTCTTCGATGTCCCGCAACTGTTCATCTTTTAATTCTTCCGTAACTTCTTTTTCGATACCGTGCAATAAAAAGGCACCGTATTCCTTCATCTAATAATGTGATGGGCTGCCTCTACTTGATGCGGTTTAACCCCCAATTCTTGGGCTATCACTACATGTATTTCCATTCTATTTCCGCCTTTCATAGGTTACAAAATCGTAGGCTAATGTATCTTGGTCCTGTCCCGGTATGCGCTCAATCTCGATCCATTCCGGCTTTCTATGTTCCATAAACGTCACATCTCCTGTGAAAGTGTCCTGCAACTCCGTCACATACAAACGCTCTGCATAAGGTGCCATGCTAGCATACACTTGAGCGCCTCCAATGCAGTATACCAAGTCTAAATCCTTCGCCGATGCTACCGCTTCCTCTGGACTGTGAAAGACTTTCACTCCTGCATAAGGTGGTACATAGTCCAATTGCGACGTAATCACCCAATGTTCTCGGTTAGGGCAGTAAAAACAGCAAAGACTCTAATGTCTTTACGCCCCATAATGATGACATGCCCCGTCGTACGCTCTTTAAAATATTTCAAATCTTCTGGAATGCGCCAAATCAATTGATTATCTTTGCCTATAACGCCATTCGCAGCCACTGCTACAATCATTGCTAACATATACTACTCCTGTATCTTGTTAATTCTCCATCAATCCACCTATATATCAGCATATATACCAGGATAGATTCAAAACTAGATTTCACCATGTACTGTTATGCATACCTTACACAGCGACTGTCATAGACAGTTTTCCTAAATGCTCGTAGCCATCTAGGGTAATATCTTCTGGTTTGAAATCGTAGAAATTTTTAATATCCTCGGTTCAATCATAACATCAGGAGCCTCTAAGGCTTCCTGTTTTCGTTCTAATTGGGTACGCAATGCTTCTACATGGTTCTCATAAATATGAGCATTGTTAATAATATGCGTAAACAGACCTGGTTGCAATCCAGAAACATGAGCGATCATATGCACCAATGCTGCATACTGTGCCGTATTAAAAGGCACCCCTAATCCCATGTCTCCACTGCGTTGGACAAGCATGCAATTAAGTCGACCATCCGTGACATCCCATAATGTTTCGTACGCACATGGTTTGCAACGCCATATCTGGCAAAATCTTCAATATTCCACAAAGTCACAATCATGCGACGGCTTTGCGGATCCTTTTGCAACATATCTAGCAACGTATCCAATTGTTTATACTTTTGCAATTTGGTACCCATAGGCCTTACCAATGGTGCCATCTTCCCGCATCCATTCATCCCAGACTTTTCACATTCATGGCCTGCAACTGGCGCACATCATTAGATTGCAGTTGCCAAATCCAACGCAATTCTTTTGATAGCCGTTTTTGAAAGCCACAAATTTCGTTGTCAAAATAGGAAATTCCTCCCTAAATTAAATTGCATCACTTGATGCGGTAGTTTTATACGTCGCAATGCCTGTGCGATTGTTGGCATAATACCCGTGGTCTAAAATATCTTCTATAATCCGCAAATATTGCGTATCTGCTGCACTCATCTATGCCTCCTTAAATAGAAATCTACACTACAGTTCTATCTGTAGTTCCATGTATATCTATCTTTACATCTATGTAACGCTCTTCAGTTGTATGTATATAGCTGTCTACACTGACATCTATCTTCTGCCCTTAAACTCGGCGATGACCTTCAAAAATTCATTGCCGTATTTGCGCAATTTCATATCTCCTACGCCTTTCACATTCGCCATAACCCCTAAGGTAAATGGTTCTTTTGCCACCATATCCAACAAGGTAGCATCCGAGAAAATCATGAATGGCTTGATGCCTTCTGTTTTTGAAAGTGCCAATCGGTGCACCCGTAATGCTTCAAACAAGGACGTATCTTTCGTGGCTTTCACTAACCCCTGGAACACTGGACTTACTTCGTTTTTTGAAGTGGTCGATGTTCCCCCTACCTCAATAGGCACGTCTTTCACTGGAAGTCGCCCGCCAAGCACGTCATGCCCTTGTTCCGTCAGCGATAGAATCGGGTATTGTCCTCCGGAAGACGTGAGAAATCCATGGCGATTAATCGCTTGATAAAAGCCCTTCAAATCTTTATCTGCCCAACGGTTTAGCTGACCAAATACGGGCAATCTGTGCAAACGGAACTTTTCTATACGCTCCGTCCGATTGCCACACACAATATCTGTAATCATGGTCACACCGTATCGTTCTTCTGTATTCCAAATCGCTTGCAACACAGCCACAGCCTCTCGCGTCACGTCCACAGAAACTCGCGGTTCATCACAAGTACTGCAATGGTGACATTGATCCCAAGGCACTTGCTCTCCGAAATAGGACAGCATGAACTTGCGCAAGCACATAGGTGTATGACAATAATCAATCATAGCCTGCAACATATTGCGCTCAATGCGTTGCCGTTCAGGGGTAAATCGCTTTGACTTAAAATGTACTGGTGTACTCCTACATCTTGCCCATTATAGAGCCAAAAATACAATCCGCTGGGTGCCCCATCACGACCCGCACGCCCCTGCCTCTTGGTAATAGCTTTCCATATTGCGAGGCATCTGGTAATGGATCACATAGCGCACATTGCTTTTATCAATGCCCATCCCAGAATGCATTGGTGGCTACCATGACCATGCACCTCATCGAAAGCATAGCGATTCTGCTGGTACTTCCGCTCTTCATCAGACAACCCACCGTGGTAATAGCCTGCTTTCACATCATAACGCAACAGCTCATGGTATACCTTTTTCCACATTGGCCCGTGTGGCGCAATAGATAATGCCCACATCGTTGGGATTGTTGCGCACATAGTCGCGCACGTACTCCATGCGTTTACTTTCATGGATGACGGTGAAAGCCAAGTTCGGCCGATCGAACCCGTAATGTGAACACGAGCCTGTTCGAGCCCCAAGAGTTGCTTCATATCTCGCTCTACCTCTTCCGTAGCGCTCGCTGTGAAAGCCCCCACCACAGGTCGATGAGGTAAACTATTAATAAAAGGCCCAATAGCTGTGAAAGAAGGTCTAAAATCGTGACCCCATTGGGATACACAATGGGCTTCGTCGATGATGACTTGACTGATCAGCAAGTCTCTTAGAAAGTTGCAAAATCCTTCAGCCGCTAATTTTTCTGGCGCCAAGTACAACAACTTAATACGTCCTTCACGCAAGAAGTAGAGTATTTTTATTTTTGTTCCTCTCGGCTAAGAGTACTATTCATATATGCTCAGCTGGCATACCTTGCTCTTTCAGGTGTCCACCTGATCTTGCATCAAGGAAATCAACGGAGAAAAGACAATGGTAATCCCCGCTTTCAACATGGCGAGAATCTGAAAGCAAATCGATTTGCCTACCCCCGTCGGCATGATACCCAATATATCTTGGCTCTCTAATAGCGCCGTAACCGGTACCTCTTGAGCTGGCCGGAAAACTAGTGTATCCATAAAAATGTTGCAATGCTCGTAACGCTCTAGCATCCATATGTCTTTCCTCCTTTCTAACGTACGTATTCATCTAATTGTATCTATTTATTATACCATTTTTATGGGACAGTATAAACCGTTTGCGCTATAACTATCCTATCTTTTCCTCAGTCATTTGTCATGACAGTCCACCTCTACTAAGTTACATTCCATACTAATATTACTATTACCATGCCATTACGCTCTTTTATACAATACGTATTGATACTTAGTCCTATACATTTTATAAAAAAATGTTGGCACTACTCCCGAAGGAATAGCCCCAACATTTCGTTTTACTATGTGTATATAATTATAAAATATGCATGCGTTCTGATGCATCGAACTCGCTTGGATTTCTTTACTTGGCTCATGGTCTAACAAGCTAACCACGAAGATAGCAATGGCAGATAAGATGAAACCGGTACGATTTCATACAAGCCGAACCAACCGAATTGCTTTCCACACAAGGACGGTGATACCACCTACTAAGATACCCGCGATACAACCTTTCAGAGTCATCCGTTTCCAAGTCAAAGAGATCAAGATCGCAGGCCCGAAGGCAGCTCCGAACCCTGCCCATGCATAGGCTACCATCGTCAAGATGTAGCTTTGTGGGTTCACTGCCATCACGATGGCAATAGCAGATACAATCAATACCGTTGCACGGCTCACCATTACAAGCTCACGATCTCCGCATCACGAGCAAACACATTGCGGTACAAGTCTTGTGACACAGAAGAGGCCGTTACCAACAATTGCGCAGAGGCTGTACTCATGATCGCTGCCAACACAGCGGACCAAATTAAGCCTGCCACAAATGGGTTAAATAAATGCTCGCTCATCACAAGGAATACTGTTTCTGCATCAGCATCGACTAATGGTGTTGTTAAGTATACTTTACCAACAAGACCTACTGCCACCGCAGCCAACAAGGAGATGACTACCCAAATCATGGCGATATTCGTAGCTTTTTTCAATTCTTTCGCATCGGAAATCGCCATAAAACGTACTAAGATGTGAGGTTGACCGAAGTAGCCAAGGCCCCATCCTAGGCTAGAAATGATACCAACCGCCAAGGTGAAAGTATCTTGTTCCGGGCCCCAAATGGACAAGCCCTGCAGGGAACTCCGTAGCAATTAAGCTGAGCCGTTTCAACAGGACCACCTAAATACATGGTCGCTGTCACCGGTACTAACAAGATGGCGAAGAACATCATCATCCCTTGAATACAGTCCGTCCAACTTACGGCTGAGGAACCCACCTAAGAAGGTGTAGAAAAATAACTACCCCCGCTGTAATAAAGAGGATGTCATGTAATCCAATCCAAAGATGGTATTGAATAATTTACCACGCTACGAATCCAGAAGACGTGTAAATTAAAAAGAAAATAACGATGAAGATAGCAGATACCACCGGCACAATTCTTGATGTATCATGAAAACGGTTTTTCAAATAATCCGGTATGGTCAAACTATTATTCGCTACCTCTGTGTAATTGCGCAATCGTTTTGATACGAACACCCAGTTCAGCCACGTTCCCAAAGGCTAAACCGATGGCAATCCATAACGCCGATATCCCTGTTGAGTAGGCAAATCCGGTAAACCCATCAACATCCATCCACTCATGTCAGAGGCTTCTGCGCTCATGGACGTGATCCAAGGGCCTAGCTGGCGACCTCCTAAAAATATAGTCGTCTAGCTATTAGACTTGCGGTAATAATATACCCCGATGTACATCATGAGGGCCCTAGATACAAAAGCAAATGCCCCAATCACTTCAAAATTGTTGTACACCCTACTCCTCCTTTCCTAATCCTGTTACCTTTACTTATAATTCTATAGAATGCATTCAGCATTAATCCTTTCTATTATATCACAGATTATACATATCGTCTTTCACGGATTTTATAAAAAAAATAAACACTTTGTATAAAACAAAGTGAGTGCTATAATAAAAATAGGAGAACCATTAATGTGTAGTTAGGGTTCATCTTCCTTATCAGTAAAGGGAGGTGATGCTATGAGCACTTTTGATTCAAACAATTATTTCAATCGTTTCCTTAGTAATCGCTATCATTGATCTATGTAAATAGACAATGAAAATACCTAACGCATGAGGACTACCACTCCTCAACACGTTAGGTATCGTCTTTTTCATTCCTCAGATGAGCCTAACGCCGAACACACGTTGATGGCTCTCCTTTTCTTAACTATATTATATCACAAACTGTTACCTCGTCAATTTATATTCTATATATTTTGCGTGCCTAAGGAGACATTACCTATGAAAGACATTAACTTCTATGAACAACTGCAACTTACAAAGTCCTCCACTTTCTACAACAGACTTCACACAGATGAGCTAGAAAAATTCTCTTACAAGGGATAAAAAGAAGCAGAAAATGGAAAAGGTCGCTCTGCTAAAGAATTTTTTTCACTACTTTACTTGGAGAATAATTATAGTTTATTCTTACAGGAACTTCCAACAGTATACGGAAAATACATATAGGTTTTTATACAAAAAGGACCCCGCAGGGGTCCTTTTTCATTTTCACTTATTCTTATCGTTTGATGTTATAGAACACATCGCTACCACGGTATTGCGCCGTTTCTGCCAACATGTCTTCAATGCGAAGTAATTGGTTGTATTTCGCTACGCGTTCGGAACGAGCTGGTGCACCAGTTTTGATTTGGCCGCGTTCACTGCTACAGCGATATCGGCAATTGTGGAATCTTCTGTTTCACCGGAGCGGTGAGATAACTGCTGTATAGCCTGCACGTTTTGCCATTTTCAATAGCATCGAATGTTTCTGTCAATGTGCCGATTTGGTTCACTTTTGATCAAGATCGCATTCGCTGTATCTTCTTTGATACCACGGGACAAGCGTTCTGTGTTAGTTACGAATAAATCGTCACCCTACTAATTGAACAGTTTTGCCAAGGCGATCTGTCAATAATTTCCAGCCTTCCCAATCTTCTTCTGCTAAGCCATCTTCGATGGAGTAGATTGGATATTTTTTTCGCAAAGTTCTGCATAGTATTCTACCATTTCAGCAGCTGTTTTTACTTTACCTTCACCAGCTAAGTGGTATTTACCATCTTTGTAGAATTCAGAGGATGCTGCATCAATAGCAAATACAATATCTTCACCTACTATAAGGCCTGCCTTTTCAATAGCTTCTGTAATCACTTGCAATGCTTCTTCATTGGAACCCTAAGTTAGAGGCAAACCCACCTTCGTCACCCACACCTGTAGCCAAGCCTTTTTGCTTTCAATACACCTTTCAATGTATGGTACACTTCTGCACAATAGCGTAATGCTTCCATAAAGCTAGTAGCACCGATTGGCATAATCATGAACTCTTGGATATCCACGTTATTATCTGCATGAGCACCACCATTTAAAATGTTCATCATTGGCACTGGCAATTCTTTTGCATTCGTACCGCCAAGGTATTGGAACAATGGTAAATCATAGGATTCAGCTGCAGCGCGAGCTACCGCCATAGACACGCCTAAAATAGCGTTGGCACCTAATTTTGCTTTATTAGGCGTACCGTCCAATTCAATCATAATGCGGTCAATCGCCACTTGCTCAGACGCATCGAACCCTAAAATAGCGGGTCCAATGATGTCGTTCACGTTTGCTACCGCTTGCAATACACCTTTACCTAAATAACGAGGAGATTCACCATCACGCAATTCTACCGCTTCAAATTGACCAGTGGATGCTCCAGATGGAACAGCAGACGACCGATTGTGCCGTCTTCTAAATATACTTCCACTTCTACTGTTGGATTGCCACGGGAATCCATAATCTCTCTTGCGTATACATCAGTAATTACTGCCATTGTTACTTCTCCTTATTGTACTAACAAACTTTCACCACTCATCGCTTCAGGTTGCTCAATGCCCCTAATGCCAACATGGTTGGTGCTAAATCACGAGCCGACCTGGTCGCAAGATCACACCCTCTGGAGCACCCACTAAAATTAGGTGGCACCGGATTCGTGGTATGCGCCGTGTGCGGAATCTCTGTGGTATGATCCACCATGACCTCAGAATTTCCATGGTCCGCTGTAATCAACAACTGTCCATTCATCTCTTGAATGGCTTTCACGATTTCTGAAAGCCCCGCATCTACGGCTAAAAATCGCACGTTTTACGGCTTCGAGATCGCCCGTATGACCGACCATATCTGGGTTCGCATAGTTCAAGATAATCATATCATACTTGCCACTGCGAATCGCGACCACAACCTTTTCTGTTACCTCTGGAGCACTCATCTCTGGTTGCAAATCATAGGTTGCCACCTTCGGAGATGGCACCAAAATTCGATCTTCCCCGGGGAACACATCTTCCTTGCCACCATTGAAGAAATACGTCACATGAGCATATTTCTCTGTTTCTGCAATGCGCAATTGACGATAGCCAGCCCTTGGATAACACTTCTCCTAAGGTATCTGTTAACAGTTCTTTATCATACACCACTGGCACTGGCAAGTCCGCTTCGTACCGAGTCATGCTCGCCACATAGGAACCTTGCAATACATGTTTCCGTTCAAAGCCAGTGAAATCAGGATCTACCACGGCACGCACCAATTGACGAGCCCGGTCTGGACGGAAGTTAAAGAACAAGATCGCATCGCCATCTTGCATACCTTTTGTACCCTTCCATCACAGATGGAATGACAAATTCATCTGTCGTTTCCTCTGCATAACTGCGTTCCACCGCTTCATGAGCACACGCTACAGCAGTACCACTGCCGCAAACAATGGCATTATACGCCATTTGCACTCGTTCCCATCGTTGGTCACGGTCCATGCCATAATAACGACCGCCTACCGTCCCAATGGAGCCTAAGCCCAATTCTTTACAGTAGTGAGCAATATCATCAATGTAGGCCAACGCACTTTGTGGCGGCACATCTCTGCCATCCAAGAAGGCATGGATGTAGACAGTTCCTACGCCGGCCTCTTTAGCGCCACGAAGTAAGGCTTTCAAATGGTCAATATGGGAATGAACTCCCCCATCCGACAACAAGCCCACTAGATGTAAAGCTTGTTTAGTCCCTTCTTCATACACTTTCACCAAGGTAGGGCGAGTGAATAAAGTCCCTTCCTGCGCCTCTTTTGTGATGCGCGTCAATTCTTGGTACACAATACGTCCAGCGCCGATGTTCAAATGGCCTACTTCGGAGTTTCCCATTTGTCCATCCGGCAAGCCTACAGCCATACCAGACGCTTCTAACAAGGTGTGAGGACACGTGTCCCATAGGTCTAAAAATGTTCGGGGGTTCGCTTGTACCACCGCATTTGTTGGGTCTTGACCGTCCCCAATGCCGAATCCATCAAGGATGGTCAACATCACTGGTCCTTTTTAATTTTTGCCATACTTTTACCTCAAACCTATGTTAACAGGCCTTAATAATGCCTGTGAAAGTCTCTGCTTCAAAGGAAGCACCGCCCACTAATGCACCATCTACGTGGGCTTGGGCTAAAAATATCTTTCGCATTCTCCGGTTTTACACTTCCACCGTAAAGAATGCGCACTTGTTCTGCAATGTCCGACGTATACATAGCAGCGATTTTTCTCACGAATGCTTTGGCATACTTCGCCCGCTTGTTCCGCTGTGGCCGTACGACCGGTGCCAATGGCTCCAAATCGGTTCGTAGGCAATGACAACTTCCGTCATTTCTTCTACAGGTACTCCATGCAATCCCATTTCTAATTGGGAATGAATGAATGCCACCGTTTCTCCGCTTTCACGTTGGTTTAAGCTTTCACCTACGCAAAGGATTGGGCTCATCCCATGTTGTAAAAACGATGCGTACACGTTTGTTTACACAGCGATCTGCTTCTTTTAAAAATAGAACGGCGCTCGGAATGGCCCACAATCACGTAGGACACACCTAAATCCGTCAACATCGCCGGAGATACTTCCCCTGTATAGGCGCCAGATTCTTCGTGGAACACATTTTTGAGCCCCCACGCGAACCTTTGTATCTTCCGCTACATCAGCCACTGTACTGATGGCCGTGAAAGGCGGACATACCACGACTTCGCAGGTTGCATCAGCCACTAAGGTTTTCAATTTTTCAACGAACACAGTGGCTTCCGTATTCGTCATATGCATTTTCCAGTTTCCTGCAATGATCGGTTGTCGCATGATAACCTCCTATGCCTCTTGTAAGGCTGCAATACCGGTAACACTTTTGCCTTCTAAATATTCTAAGGACGCACCGCCACCAGTGGAAATATGAGAAATTTTATGACTTAAACCGCTTTTTTTCGATGGTCGCAACAGAATCACCACCACCTACGATAGTAGTTGCGCTGGCCTCTGCCACCGCTTTCGCTACCGCATTGGTACCACCAGCGAAGGCTTCCATTTCGAACACGCCCATAGGCCCATTCCAAACAATCATCTTCATCGGTGCCAAGGCCTCAGCAAATAGCTCACGGCTCTTCGGTCCAATATCTAATGCCATCCAGCCATCTTCGATCCCTGTGGCATCCACTACCTTATGATTCGCAGTTTCACTGAAAGCATCGGCTACTTCGAAATCTACTGGTAACAATAAATTGGTGTTCGTTTCCTTCGCGCGAGCAATTAATTCACGAGCCAACTCAAATTTATCTGCTTCTACCAAGGAAGTACCCTACATTATGACCTTGGGTCGCTACGAAAGTATTCGCCATACCACCGCCAATAATCAATACTTCTACTTTTTGGTAATAAGTTAGAAATGACTTCGATTTTGTCACTCACCTTAGCACCACCAATGATGGTCTGCAAATGGGTGTTCTGGATGCTCTACAGCACCACCCACATAGCGAATTTCTTTTTCTAACAAGAAACCAGCTCCCATTGGTAAGTATTTCGTAATCCCTTCCACAGAGGCATGGGCACGGTGAGACACGCCGAAAGCATCATTGACTCCTACTTCTGCTAAGTCTGCTAAGGCTTTGGCAAAGGTAGGATCATTTTTCTTCTTCTTTATAGAAACGAAGATTTTCCAATACCAACACATCACCGGACTTCATTTCACGTACTGCTTGTGCAGGGATATCACCGATGCAATCTTCTACGAAACGAACTGGCTGTCCTAAGAGTTCACTCAATCGTTTCGCACAAGGCGCTAAGGTAAACTCTGGTTTGCGTTCTCCTTTTGGACGGCCTAAGTGCGATGCAATAACAACTTTTGCCCCTTGGTCAATTAAATGGCGCAACGTTGGTAAGGTCGCACGAATACGAGTATCATCAGTGATTACGCCGTCTTTCAGAGGCACATTAAAATCAACTCGAACAAATACTGTCTTGTTCGCTACATTCATATTTGCTAGTGAAAGTTTCATACTGTCTCCTATCTATTTGCAATAAGCATGACAAAAAGGGACTACTCTCGTAGTCCCCGGCAGATTATAAGCCTCGTTTGCCCATGTACACAGCTAGGTCAACAATACGAGAGGAATAGCCCCACTCATTGTCATACCAAGCTACTACTTTTGCCATATTGCCTTCCATCACCATTGTTAAATCTGCATCAACGATAGAACTACGAGCATCACCATTGAAATCTTTGGACACTAATGGCAAATCAGATACGCCAAGAATGCCTTTTAACTCGCTTTCAGCTGCTTTGCGGAATGCTGCATTAATCTCTTCTTTTGTTGCTTCTTTTTCAAGTTCTACTACTAAATCTGTAACAGATACATTTGGCGTAGGAACACGAAGAGCAAAAGCCGTTTAATTTGCCTTTCAATTCAGGCAATACTAAGGCAACTGCTTTCGCTGCGCCTGTGGTAGTAGGAATAATGGACATCGCTGCTGCACGAGCACGACGTAAGTCTTTATGTGGTGCATCTAATACACGTTGGTCATTTGTGTAAGAGTGAACTGTTGTCATCATACCACGTTTAATGCCAAATTCTTGATGCAATACTTTCGCAAATGGAGCTAAGCAGTTTGTGGTACAGCTTGCATTAGATACTACATGATGTGTAGCAGGATCGTATTCGCTTTCATTTACGCCCATAACGATTGTTTTATCTTCATCTTTACCGGTGCGGAAATGATTACTTTTTTTAACAGTACCACCCAAATGAGTCACTGCTTTTCACGAGAGCGGAACACGCCAGTACATTCAATCACTACTTCTACACCTTCTCCAGACCAATCGATATTCGCCGGATCACGGTCACAGAATACACGAGTACGTTTACCATCTACTGCTAAGTAGTCACCATCTATTGTTACATCACAGCTCAAATTACCATGAATAGAGTCATGCTTGAAACAGCAAAGCAGATCCTTCAATATCCCCAGTATCATTGATGGCTACCACCTCTACATCTGGATTATTAAGAGCAGACGCATTACGCATTTACCAATACGACCAAAGCCATTAATACCAATCTTTACTGCCATAATCAGTTCCTCCTATAGTTCTTTACATATTATGGATTTATTATAATTCTATTTTTACAAGAATAGAGGGGTTGGTGCAAGTTTTTAGACCACTCTAGCATCGCATTTTTCTAACATTTCAAAATGACAATTAGCTTTTCTAACAACGCCCGTAACTTTCTGTTTTTCGTATAGTTTTTTTCCGCTTTTAATAAAATCTTAGCTTTTTATACTTAAACAAAATTTATACTCTTTCTCAAATAAATCTTTGTATTTAAAAATCCTCTAATAATTTTAAAATCTATCCTTTGATAAACTCCCTCAGGAACTGGAATCATTTTTCTTTATATCTAATATAGACATTATATGCATCCATTTATCATTATTATATACTTTGTAGATTCCGTTTTTGTTTAACACCTTCATTACCTACTATTTCATAAATCAAAAAAATATTCATCCGATACATTTCTCCACGCTATATGTTTTTCTCTTAGCCGATGATATAGGAATAAAATACTTAAAATGAATCTATTAATACTATAATCCCTACAAACGGTTTAATACTATCTCTATAAGAGGAATTATAATAGACCTCAGAGTCTATTGAGTTTAAATATCTTAAATATTCTGATTCTATTGTGTAAAATCCAAACTTTACTATATCGCCCATAGATCCTCCTAAAAAACAGAGAGGTTCCCTCTCTGTTTACTTTAATGCTTCACCTTTAGTACATAGGTAGTGAGACACCTTCTTTAATGTTCCACCTTTTTCGGTAGCGGGACACCTCTTCTATAGTTAAATCTTAGCAAATATGTATTTCTTTTGTCAACAAGTCTATATAAAATGACGGTATCAAGTTTTTGTTGAAAAAAATAATTGTCTAGCTTTTTAAAAGAGGTTTCCTTTGTTACTAAAGAATCCTTCGTCCACCATGTTTAATTGCTTGTAACCATCCGTTACTTTCCTTTTTCTACACCCGGGATTGCAGTTCTAGGTGTTGAAAAGAATGCTTTTTCTACTAACTCCATGCGGTTAGAACCCATATCCACTTTTCCCGTATATACTGTGGCTAACTTCATGTTAATATTCTTACCTGTTTGTAATCTTACATAATCTTCATCCACTTCAATATAAACCATTTCAGCAGGCTTTGGATCTAGTTCTATTTGCAAGGTAGTCGGCGGTGTTTGTAAGTTATGTATTAAATTGTTTACAGATTGCCGTGAAAGTTTAGACGGTGTAGAAGCTTCTACCGCCTTAGCATAGCTCATAGATATAGCATGTCTAATGATTTCACTGGCACAATAAGGCTCAATTCGCTTATGAGAAGGTAGATCTAATACTGCATCTAAAAGATATACAAACTCACCACTTACTTTGTCTTTGTAATACCTTCGTACAATTTTCACCTCTTCCTATTTAGCAACAATCGTGCGTTCTCTACCTTTCTCTTGTACATGATATCGCTTTTTTTGGGTTTAATAAATTCGTAGAGTTGGTCATCTAACTTAGATAAATACCTCTCTAACATCATAAACTCTATGCCGTTAATTAACGTTGAAAAGTCTTCCATAAGATGGAAGAATGAATACATTTCTTCACCATTAAATATCTTGTTATCAGAAAAGTTAAAAAGTCAGTGCAATTATCTGCTACCTGTTGTAAAATAAATTCCATAAGAAGGTCTCCTTTACTTTGAGTTATTTGAACACATTCATTGTAACAAAGGATGACCTTCTTTTGTTATTTTATTTTTCCCACAAATATTTTTACACTAACATTTCCACTTGCAATTTTTAGTACAATTTATAGTATCAAAATTGTATATTCTTATATTGATATTCCTAAATGCCGAGTGTATAGTTAAAGTATAGATTGGGCCATGAATCCCAAAAACCAACTTTATATTATCCTTTGGGATAAAAAGAAGAGGTTGTAATAAAATGCATATTTTTTTCGCTTTTGTTAGAACCTCTGTTTTTATTATAGAACAAAAACAGGGCAATACAGAGTATCGCCTTGGTAAATTTCTTGAAAAAGTACACTATTTTTTTACAACACCTCATATTCAATTTTGATGATATAATACTAAGTATAAACTAGTTACAGAACGTACTATTAATAGTAATATATGAAGTAATAAAAAAATATTTCTAGAAATAATGATATTATTACAAGTATAGGGCATGTATAAACATTTATTAAAAAAATGCAACAAAAAATATGACTAATAAAAAGAATATTTCAACAATTAAAGCATAGGAAAACATAATAAGCATAAAGCTTATAAATACTAATTAATTTCCCATTTAAATAACTTGCTCGTGATTCTCTATTCTTAATATTTGTGATAGTGTTTGATTCACTTGCAGACAGCAATGTAATAGCCATTATTGTAAAAACCAATTAATACCGATATTGCTGTGGGAAGCATCTCTCTTAATTTTGATAACGCCTGTATATCCAATCCTATTTCATTATAAATATAACTTGCTAAACAAGCACTGATAAGAGGTATTACTATTTCATATGTAAACTCATTAAACCTAAGAATCTTAAAGTAATGCTCAATCAGAATTATCCATTGCCCATATATTATCCTTCCCATATGACCTCACTCTATAAGTCTAATTAACTTATTAAATATAGAAGACGACTTCACCGTACCATTTTTTCTAATTCCACCTCAATATTATCAGTTTTTTTCTAAAAATTACTATCAATTGGTCCTCGAAAAATCATCCTGAGCCGTATGAATTCGTATTCTAGTTATGTTACTATCTTCAGACTTTATACTATTATACAGCTGATTGCAAGTGCGTTTCAATACACCTTCTTTAGGCACTGACTTCAGTTTTACAATAACTTCATCCTTTATAAAGCAATCTTCTTCTAACGATAAACCAAGAAATGCATCTCCTATATTTTTTTCTTGTATGTAAATATCTCAACTCCTTTTTATTTCCCCAGCTTCTTCTAGGGCCTTCAGAAACTCTTTTTCCTGCAACACTAGTGTACTGAACAATATACTTACGCTTTTTCCCTGGTTAGATTCATAATAACGCTTTGAAAATTCATTAAAATACTTAACAATTTTTGATATACCAATCCCATTTCTCCGTTCTTCTAAAAACTAGGTACGCTTCATTTAAGTCTAACCTAATAACTAAATGTGTCTTTTTCTGTCTCTCCCTCGTACTCATTCTTGGACGTCGCTCTTTCTGTACCATCTTTACTATTTAAATATGGTGGAAAATGCCCAAACTTACATGATTTAAATGTAACTAATAGCTTATTATTTTTCCATAATATATTCATATAAAAAGTATGTTTTACGCTCTTTTTCCAAGTTTAAAAAGTCTATCTATAATCGGTAGAGATGTAATATAATTAACAATATCTAACAAAAACTTTTTGATCAAATGTAGTTCCATCATTATTTTTTTCTGACGATAGTTTTTTAAAATCAACACTATAAAATCCAACTTTTTCTATGTTCAGAACTCATTTCAGTAACCTTTCTAACGCAATAAACTTTGTTACTAATATAAAAATACTAAATATAAAAAAACTTAAATTTTCCATAAATTTCAAGTAGAAAAATGAATACTATGATGCAAATAGTTCAGCATCTCATAACAGAGTTAAAAAGAGAATTGACATAATAGCTTCCACATTTCCTCTAGTTCTTTGTATGCAAGAATCCTTCTTGGCAGCCGATTTATACAACTGTGTACAACTTTAATAGTTTCGTAGAAAGATCACTCAATGCATTACCTTTTTGGCATAAATCGACTTAATAGTCTATCATCACGTTTATTTATGCCTCTTTGCCAAGGTGAATCAAAAATTAGAATGAGAACAACGTAGACAGGGCTGATTACTCTACAACCTTCTGTAAGATTGTCAAAGCCACTACCGTTATCTAAAGTAATACTCTTTACTGAACCTATTACCATAGTATCTAACCCTGCAAAGAATCACTTTTGTTATGTCATTAGCAGAAATACTACTAACTTTTTCTTAATAAGTAATATTAAATTTACTCCTTACTGCTTATCGACCTCACACAAACCATCCATAAATACTTTTCATATATTGAACAGCTCCTGTAGTTACCCGAATATATCCTTGCAATATATCATATCCCGATGTTTTTTACTGAAATCTTCTTATCAGTTAATAGTCGTTGTGCCACAATATTAGCATCTATATTTGTTTTTTTATTGTAATATAGTTTCCTCCATTATATACATAAGTGTATCCTAATTTCTCTAACTCACTAATTAAATACTGTCTGCCTGTTAATTCTTCACTAATGAGATGTTCAAGTAATTGCTTATTATTAATCAACTCATTAGCAAAACAATAATGCAATAGAATTGGTATCAAATGTTGGTCTCACATTATTAATCAGTTTTATATTTTTTACTGAAGAAATCGCATAGCCAATTCGACATGCGACAATTGAAAAAAAGCTTAGAAAAATGTTCTTAAAACTATGATATGATCGTACTTATTTAGTAGGCCAATTTGTGTATTGGAATAAAAATAATGATATGCTTCATCAATTATTAATAGTGCTCCTACAGCTTTTGTTTTTTCAGCTACCAACAAAAACTCTTCATCCGTATAAGGTCGTCCAATTGGATTATTGGGATTTAAAAGAGATACTATACTTGTCTCTGAAGTAATATTATCTAATAAAATTTTTAATATCTATATCAAATTCTTTTTGTTATCTCAATCTTTTTATGTATTAATCCATACATGTTTGCATATACACCATACATTTCAAAAGTAGGAGATACACTAAGAAATTCTGATTTAGGTCGTCCAAATACTTCAAATATATACTTTAAAGCCATCTCTGAACCATCAGTAATTGCAACATTATCAATAGATACTTCATGAAATGCGACTATAGACTTCAACAGTGGCATTTTATCTGGGTATGTAGCAAGGAATTCAGGAGTAATCTTGTTCTTTAATTCATTTATAACAACGAGAGGTAATCCTCCAGGATTCTCATTCATATCCAATCTTAATAATCCTTTTCTATTACATTCTGGATACTTTCTCTCTAATTTATCAATTAATTGATTGATATACATTTTATTATCTCCCAAAATTACTCTATATAAGAGCCTCTAACATTTAATTAAGCAATGATAGTAACATTATGATTATTAGTATATGCTTCTAAAACTTTTACTTCTTCCAAAAATATCGCTATGACTCATCAAAAAGCTTTCAACTCCATCATTAATACATTTTTGGAATTCTATTAGCTCATAACGTAAGCCTTCACCTTCAAACTTATAAAAAAATACTTTTGATTCCTGTTGGTATCTTCAAATCTAAGTTCAAAATATTCTGTTTTTCCACCATGGGAGCTGGAATATATATATATCCTTTTTGATCCTGAAAACAACCATATCTCCTTCTGCCTTTGCATTAATAGCAATGGTTGCTGATCCCATTGAATCCTCATAGATTAAATTAATCTTTGATAATATATCTACTCCATTTTGTATATAGCTAACAAAAATCCAATTTTTTTATAATTAAATCCTAAAAAGTTTAAATATTGCTAGTAATGGATATGCCCCTAATGACAATACACTACCCCCGGCTATTCTTATTTGATTGTTTAATTCCTCTCCTAAGACTTGAGTAAAATTAGCTTCAACATTTAAAAGTTTACCAATCTGTCCACTTTTAGCTATAGCTATCATCTTAGTAAATGCAGGTGCATATGCGGTTTTTAGCCCCTCCATTAAAATAAGATTATTATCTTTCGCCTTATTTAATAGCTCTTTAGTTTTAATAACACTAGTACTAAACGGGAACTCAGTTAAAACATGTCGTTTACCTTCTAATACTTTATCTATAATCAAATCTCGTTCAGATAAGGGTATATTAATGTATATTGCATCAGTACTATCAATTAATGCTTCTATTGAATCATACTGTTTCAATGAACTAAATTTTTTTGAGATCTATATTCTAAGTCAGAACCTTTTACATCAGTAAATGCTCCAACTACTTCTATACCCGTAACAAATGTGCACTCATCTAAAAAGTCTATCTAAAAACCTTCTCATTTCCAATAATCCCCCAATTTTAAAGTATTAGAGTTCCTAATTTGCGTGCTCGAAATTCCATCAGTTCTAGGTAAATAGTGTACTTTACAGTACTCTTGTAAATAATCAAAATAACCCTTCCAGTCCGACCCTACTGTAAAAAAATATCAACATTAAATTTTCTAATATCATCAATTTTTTTGCCCAAAATATTCTTCTACAATAATCTCATCAGCAAAAACCAGTAGCACGAACATTTTCAATTCTTTTGCATAAGTGATTCTCTAACATTAAACTTACCTCTTAATCTATCAAAGTAATCAGAAGTAACTCCTACAATTAAATAATCACCTAATGATTTTTGCATTTTTTTAATAAATTATAATGTCCCTCATGGAATAAATCATATGTACCATATGTAATTACTTTTTCATTTTTCTCCAATAAGCCTCGACATCATGACCTATACGTTTTTCTTCAGGGGGTAATATCATATATTCTCCGTACATGGTTTCTAACATATCATGATGTGATTTAATAATTGGAAAACTATAACCTTCAAAATAGTATCTCGTCAAACTCTTCAAACCATTTATATTTAAAAAAATAGATGGATTATAATCTCTTTTTTTCTGATAATCTTGAGTAATAGATACTAGTGATGTCAACTGCTGATTGTAACGATTCTTATGATTCATTAGTTTATTCGCAATCATATCTAACGAAGGCACAGCTAAATTATACTTTCTTACAAAACAATTCCATTTCTGAAAATGCCGTTGAAAATGTTGAACCCATTTCCAATAAAATAAAAATTTTTTTAAAAATATATTCGTTGTTCTGTCTTCTCTCTTGGAATATGATCTAATACAAATATATCTATATAAACTCCGTATTCAATTGTTTTCCTCGTTCCAAAGTGTTCATATAGTATTGTATCAGTATCGAAAAAAATTTGCACAAAAAGCCATAAAGTAATTTTTCTTCATCCATTTCTGCCCATAACTTAAAGTGTTCTGAATTACTTCGTATATGTTCTTTCCATAATTTTTTTCAAATTTATCATATTCTGGTCGTAGCATAATAACATCAATATCATCATCCCAAGGTATAAATCCACCATGCCGGACAGCCCCTAATGCCGTCCCACATCCAAGTGAATATTTTTATATCATGCTGTTTACAAAAAGTGTCAAATTTCAATAGTATTTTTAGTAAAGTCTCCTTAAATTCAGATTCTGTCAACTTCTCATTCATCATAACCCTTACCTGTAACATTCTCTTTCAATATAACTTAAAAAATACTTTAAAACTTAATTAATTTTTATATCAAGTTTACAGTTTATATTCAACAACATATTATACATAGTGTAGAACTATGAAACAGTATAAAATATTTTGTGAAAACATGTTTAGTTAGTATTAAAAAAAGAACCGAACTTCTTTAAGATTTAAGTGTCAAATAAAAAATCACAGAAAGATGGTTCAGTTCTCATGACTAATACTAACACAAATTTATTAAATGTACTACCAGTAAATGATCTTATTAATGAAGCAATCCATATTGATATTGTGATATCACCTATCTTTCAGTACGTAGAGATACGGCACAAAAAGAAGTATTACATGTATTAATAAAGGAGTACTAAGGTCGGCAACAAGAAGTTATCGATTATACCTTGTTTCCAAGTGAAAGTATATCTGACTATGAATCTCTGTTAACGTCGATGAAAGAACGCGGTGTAAAAAAAGGTACAGCTCTTTGTTTCCGATGGCTTTTAAAGATTTAGCTGAAATATGTCAAAAATATCTTCTCTACTAGCCTTTACCAACGGTGCTTTGGGTATTATATCTCACGCGCAATGTCAAAAGGTGCGTTAGAAAGCGGGATATTAAGGATATTTTGGATGATTTAAAAACCTATTTACTCTAGTACAACCGAAGAAAGCTGCTACAAACGCATTAGTGTCCTTCTTAGAAACCTAGGTGAGAAAATATCCTAGATTACGTGAGATGTTGTCAGATGTAATAAACTTATTTACCTTTTTACAGTTTCCTGAAGGCATCCAACGTAGTCTTTACAGTATCAATATTATCGAAAACTTCAATAAGCATTTAAAGCGTTATACAAACCAAAAGGAACAATTCCCTACAGAAGATTCTCTTGATCGATTTGTCTATGCACGAGTAAGTGAATATAACGGTCGACATCTCGAAAAGAATACATAGAGAATTTGCTCACTTGCTTTTCATCTCTTTAATTGCTTAGAGCATTTATTTCTTAAAAGAGTTTACACAAAATTCTTGACAGTACCTAACAGACTATTTCATGAGTTATCTCTATCATCATGTAATAACTATTAATATTCTAAGGTCTCAAATGGCTTATGTAGCGCCTTTGATAATCGTTTAAGTCATGCAATTAATTTTACCTTTTAATGGTAGCTTTTTATAAAGATCTTTATATGCCTTGTTTTTTTAACTTGGTCCGATTGTCAGCATCAAACCCCTCCAAATCCAATACCTGATTCCAACTCCATAGACTGCTCAACCAAATCTTTATTTAAGCAATATAGATTTACATCAGCTAACCAATAATAAAATTTAAATGCATCAATTTCAAAACGTATTGGTGTTTGTATGGATAAAATAATCTCTGCTGCCGACCGATTCAATATATAGGCATGTGTACAGAATTGATTTCTGCTTGAATACACTGAAATATTAGCATCTGCATTCCATACTTTTTTATTATGCCACCGACTTTTTTGCAATACCAATACAATTGGTTCGCTTTTTTGTTCCACATATTCCATCAATGATTCTAAAGCTTCTAGAGTACATTGCTTTGAAAAATACAATATCATCTTCAAAAAAACTAGAATACTTTTTCATCTGTCTTTAAAAAAACGCTCATACACTTTTTATGACTCCACGCACAACCTATTTCACCTTTTTGATAAAAATGTGTTTGGGATTGCTTGAGTATACACTTCTTCATCTCGCATGCGCGTTGCCATAATAGCATCTGTAAAATGAGGGTTAGCAATCCCTATCTTTTTACATTCTGCCAATACTAAATTTCTTCTCTCATATTATCTTTTATCTGAAATAATCGTATGATATAACACTAGTCTCACCTTTTATTATAATTTTTTTATATTATAATTTTTTTATATTATAATTTTTATATTCTAATTTTCAAGATTTTTTTCAGCCTCAGTTAAATCATCCCAAGTATCAATATCCACAGAGTGATCTCGATTCATAATATAAGGGATTGGATTATCGTTAAAGCTTAGTTCTTCAGTCACTTCTTCGACTCTATTGATATAAATGGCCCCATTTACTTCATAATATGTTGGCATATCTTGTCTTCTGATCGTACTACTTTCATCTATAATTCGATGTAACCTATGATTATGAATAGTTCGTAGCAAAAATGGAGAAATATCCGCAACATTAACACTGACTACACCTTCCATCTGATGTTGAAAAAATACTTCAACAGCTACATCAATCTCCTCAGCAGTTCGTAATGGAGATGTCGGTTGTAGTAATATCACTACATCATACTCTTGCTCACCTGCTTGTAACCTTTGTAACGCATCTACCACAACAGATATCGTTTTAGCCTCATCGGATGCTATATCACCGTCTCTAATAAAAGGAACCAAAGCTCCATATTGTTCGCTAACTTTTTTAATATCTAAATCATCAGTGCTAACAATCACATCATCTATATATGTAGATTGTTTTGCTGCTTCAATCGTGTACCCAATTAATGGTTTTCCACATAGATTCGTAATATTCTTATGTGGAATCCCCTTACTACCGCCTCGTGCCGGTATTATAGCAACAATTTTCATAGATTCATACATATGTTTATTCCTTATAACTTAATTGCTTTTGTAATGGTATCTGCCAGAATTCTTCGCTACCTAAAATATTCATAAAGAGCTCTGCACTATTACCTTGTCCCCAATTGTGGTGTACCGTATAACGACGTGGCAAACTTACTATAGCTTGCAAAAATTTCTTTTCTATTATATTCTACATGAGTAATACTGATATCATCTTTGGTATATCGTCCCATTTGGCGCGTGCCTATATCAATTGTAGGTACCCCAAAATACGGTGCCTCTCTAACTCCTGCGCTTGAATTACCTATCATAAAATCAGCATGTTGTAATACAACCAAAAATTCTTCAAATCGTACAGACTTAAAGAATAGAAAGGAATCATCTCCCTCTAATTGCTTATACAATTCCAAAATAATGTGGCTACCATGATCATTATTAGGGTAAATGACAATAAACTTTTTTCCACTCTCTTTACAAGCTTTTAAGTAATTCTGTTACTTGTTGTTGTAAAAGTCCTACTTCCGTCACAACCGGGTGAAATAGAAGTACTGCATATGAGTCAAAAGGAATCTTTAATGATTCTTTAACTTCATCAATAGTTGCCAATGACTGTCCTATAATAACATCAATGTCAGGAGACCCTATTACCTTAATCCGTTGCGGACTTTCACCCATGGCTAAAAGCAATTCTTCAGCACTTGTATTAGCCACTAAATGAAAGTGAGCAAATCTAGTGATGGCATGACGAATAGATTCATCAATTGTTCCTGTTACCTCGCCACCTTCAATATGAATTACATGCACATTATTAAACGCCCCTACAATAGATCCCATAAGTGCATCACCACGGTCTCCATGAACAACAATACAATCTGGTCTTATTTCTCCCACATACCGAGTAAAATTGGAAATACTTTTACCTAAATCATCAGACATATTATAGGTAGGCATGTTTTCTCGTGCAATATATATATGGTTATATCCATCTTTCACAACTTCTTTAAAGGTAGATCCATATTCTGCTAATAAATGCATACCGGTCACATACACATGTAACTCAAACTCTATAGATTGTTCGACTGCCATCATTAATGGCTTTAACTTACCATAATCCGCCCGTGTTCCGGTAACAAATATAATTCGTTTTCATCTTAATTACTCTATCATATCCCAAGTGAGATGCGTATCACTGGAAATATCTACCTTTGCTGTTTTTCCTAAAATGCTTTCAAAATCTTTGGCTAAAATAATACCTGTTCCCTGGTCACTTCACCCATAAGTTATCTGTCGTAAATTGCTCTCCCTGTTTTTACATTGGCAATTGTCACAACCGTAGCATACGCAAAATCAATAGTCACTTGTTCTTCTTGAATAGGAGCTTTTTACCACCCTAACATAAGAGGCACCTCTTGTGTCGCTCCCAATAGTTCATCCAATGCACTAGGATCCATTGAACAAACAATGTCTGGGCCGATTCGATCCATAGAGTCTGTAAAATGACGTTCTAAAATAACTGCACCTAATGCCATAGCAGACAATACATGCATTATTATTAACAGTATGATCCGATAGTCCGACCGGTATATGGGGAATGCATCCATCATTTCCTGCATGGCGCCTAAACGCACCCACTCTGGTTTTGTTGGATACAAATTGGTCGTATGCAATAGTGCAAAAGATACTTGTTCTTCTTCTAAAATAGATACTGTACGTTTAATACTTTCTAAATCATTCATTCCTGTGGATACAATCATAGGCTTGCCAAACTTGGCAATATGTCGAATCAATGGAAGATTGTTCATTTCCCCAGAACCAATTTTATAGGCTTTCACTCCAAAACTTTCTAAGCGTTCCGCTGCTGCACGGGAAAATGGCGTACTAATAAATTCCATCCCCAATGATTCCGTGTATTTCATTAATTCGTATTCGTCAGATTCACTTAATGTCGCATTTTTCCATGATTTCGTAAATCGATATATCTGCATTACCCGGAATTACTTTTTTTAGCAAAGAGAGCTCATTTCATCTTCTACAATGTGTGTTTGATGCTTTATAATTCTAGCACCACTTGTATATGCGGCATAGACCATTTCTTTTGCCACGGCTAAACTACCATTATGATTAATTCCAATTTCTGGAATGACTAGTGGTCTACATCCATGACCTACTTCAATATGACCAATCTTAAACTTCATTTTGGCATATCCTTTCTATATTATTTACTGAGTATTAAGTCCCATTCATCTACAATAAGATTTAATTTGTTTTTTTATTGACTCAAATAAGTACATGCTTTTTCCATATATCTTAGATAAGAACTGATTGTGTAAAGCACCATATAATAAAATATGATATTTGAGTCCTATTTTTAGGCATATCATTAGTTTTTCTTCTTCTTTTTAAATAATCCATCATATGTTTTTACTTGATCATTAGAAAGTTCTCTCTTCACTAAATTCAAGCCAATGCCACTTACAGCACTTCTAATAGAGCGGAATCTACATCTATCTACAAATTCATCCATACCTAATCGTCTTGCTAATGGTTGTCTATATAAAAATGAGCAGAATAATCCATATTTTTGCTTTTTGAGCTAATATTGCCGGTAATAGAGTTTTCATTATCGCAATTATAAAAGTATAGTTGTTTGTCAAGATAACTTACAGATTTAATTCCCTCAAATACTTTCGGCATGATCATAAGGTCCTCATACTCTGTATTTTCAACCAATGATATGGTATCCCAACAAAAAGGATCTAAAAAAATTTATTACATAAATAGTTAGGAATCTTGTCTTCAATAATTGCTCTAAGTACTGTATCACTATTTATAAAAATTTTTTTCGTCAATCCGTCTTTCTATGATTTTTGCCATTTTCTATTTTTTTGCTAAATTAAATATGACTGCATCCGATTGATTTATTTCAATACATCTAACACAGTCTTCGATTAATGTAGGGGCAACAACATCATCCCCATCTACAAAGGCGATGTATACTCCAGCACGAATTTTTTTAACCCTGAATTCCGAGCACTACTAACTCCTTTATTACTATCATGATGAATGACTTTAATTCGTGTATCTGATTTTTGCAATTCTATCGCAAATCTCCAGTTCTATCTGGAGACTTATCATCAATGACAATAATTTCTAAGTTTTTTATATGTTTGTTCTTGCACACTTCTCAAACATTTTTTTCAATGTATCTCTCAGTCTTATACGTCTGGTATTATAATTGATACTAACTTCTCTTCTTGCATTATACATTACCTTTTTATCTTTCTACTTTTTTTGCTTAATACGAAGTCCTTCCCTCCAAAGTCTTATTTTTTTCTACAATTTGATGACCTCGTAATTTTAATAATTCCCAAAAACTTCCTTTTTTTAATCGTTCCTGTACAAAATGCACCTGTTAACGTATTAGTTACCTTCACTTCCATAATATCGTTAGATAAGTGATTTTTGAATATATTGATTGATATTTTTTTATACGGAACTTCAATACTGTTAATTTGCCATTTATAATTTTTCTGTGTATTCTAAACTATCTTTTTCAATTTAAAGTTTGTATATACACCTATTACCGGTATAGGTTCTCCTGGATACACTGTCCAATGATATAAGAACTCTTCATTGGCTAATATCTGGCAGAAGCTATATACAGTATTGGGTCTGAAAATTTCAATTTCAGACAACATGATACTGTTGCTATTAAAAAGTAATAATAATATAGGTTTCCTTACGAGAGCTATCAAGGCTAATCTGGATCGAAGAATCCTTCAATATCACTGAATCTATCGTATACAGTTGCCCACTGCTTGTTTCGACCTGAACTGTAACACTCTCCTCTAATGTAACTCCAGTAATTATACACTCACCTATAAAACACGCTTTCTCTAGGTCAATTCTTATCATTGGATACGTATCTTCTACATTGGGAATCCACATATAAAGTTCTCTATTGTATTTATCATTTAATAATAGCGGTGAATCATATTTTTAATATATCATTCAAATACGATTCATCACCAGATGATACCGAAATTGTTGCATACAAGGCTAGATTATCCGTTCGTCTCTCCCAATATACTTGATCTCCATTGATTAATTGTCCACTTCTAGAGTATGCATGTTGTGATACATGCTTTGACATTCCCTTATAAATTTGATTCTCTAATATATTATACGTTCTACATGCATCTGGTACCGGCAATCGTAATCGCTGATTCCATTCTAATGCTGGATTATCTTCAGCAATATCGATTTTAACTTTAGTGGATTTGAGATTTTTTGCAAAATAATCCTTTACCGTTTCATAAGCTGTGGCGTATGCAAGTCCCTTATACAGTTTCCCATTCCATAACTTACGTTTCACTAAACTTGCCACTACTTTTTTCTACAATAATAGAACATAATCGATGGTCTACATGCTTATCATAATCTGTAGCTATAATAGCATCTGGATGGAAGTGTAAAATTACTTCCTCAATAGCATCCTTATAATTTTGTAAAGAATAAGTTTTAGGAACACCATTCGTCAATGTTGAAAAGTCAGCAATTATATCATTTCCATATGTTTTGTTTTGCCCCCATTTACTAGTTATATTATCCATGGGATTTTCAACCATTTGTTTAGAAATATTATCTGCAAACCCTAAGAATATAATATCTTCTTCTGGGATTCCCATCGCTCTGCCCCATATCATATGCTTCCTTTTGCCTCACAGAAAAATGGGAATTCATAATCTCCATTAGTCAAGTATACGAGTATGACACGCATACCTTCTAGTAGAGCTCCATAAATAACACTCACCGCTGTGTTCATTTCATCATCTTGGTGCGGAACAATGACCATAAGTACATTTCCAAAGAAATATCTTTTGAGTAACTAAAACTTGTAGAGTATTGGTGTTGATTATAATTTTTCCATAAAACATCATCCATTTTCTTCAGTGAGTACGAGAACAACCTCTGATATGATGCTTATTCTTCTAAAAATAGGTAATGTACCTTTAATACTTTCTAAATCATTCATTCCTATGGATACAATCATGGATTTGATAAATATGGCAATATGATGAATCAACAGGAGATATTCATGACCAATATTAAACTTCATTTTTGGCATATCCTCTCTAACTCTGCTAGAGAATAGACAGGAATTACCTTCCCTACTTTCACTAAACGATCAAAAAGGTTAACAAATCATTATCAAGAGAATCCTTATATCCACATCGATTTAACTCTTTAACTACAATAGGGTATAAGTAATAATTTTTATATCATAGGAATCGCTCAATACAAAACTAGAGGTTAGCACACTAGAAAAACAAAGAGTATTTTACCACCCCTCGTATGAGGGTGTTGTAATACATACAGTTCCCAAGGATACTCCAATTGTATTGTGTATTCATCTGTGACTCTCTTTTTCTCTAGGGTGATACTTTCTGTATAGGAAAGTCCCGTCTGTTGTATTGTTTCTATAATATTTTTGATATTTTCCGTAGGCTTCCGATATGTATTCCCAATTGGAGTGGGATTGACGAATCTTAAAAATTTTTCGCAATTTAGCTTTTTATAGACAATTTATGCTCGAATGGCTGAGAAAAATACATGCAATGTATCTGAATCTGATGATAGAACTTCAGTTACATTAATATCAAAAACTACATTCAATTGGTTCAATAACGTTGTATTCGTTGACTCTATCTTCGGTATCTCTTTGATAGTAAAACCTTTTATCCCCATAAAAATTTGCTAGTTTTGGCTCATATAAATATATCGTTTTTACTTTTCACAACAGCGGTAACATTCTTCAACAAATCGTGTTAAATAACACATGATCCCTTCATCAAAAATAGATATATTAGCTCTTGAACGAATCAATTGTTTCTGATAGGACCACAAAAATATTATTAGTTACATAAATCTCATCATAGTTCTGGAGTGAAAGATCCTCATTACCTCTAGAAGATACAAGTCGAACTCTTTCAAAAATTTCTAATTTTTTTCAATTTAACAGCATATTCTTTAGCACATGGTAAATCATCTACTAGACAGATGATATCGGCTCGTAAACTGTAGCTATTGATTAAGTGTAATGCGGTAACAATTTGCATTGTAGTTGACAGCACAAAGAGTACCTTTTGTTTATGTATATTCATATAGAAGTTCTCCTATATATTCTATCAAATGCCAATGAATCAGCGTTTTAATAATCTATCTTTGCATTTCTCATGTGTACTATTGTTTAAAAATTCACTATCAAATTAAATTATCTCTCTAGCTGAATCAAACTCTTCATATACTTTTTTTATGGCTTAAAGCATATCATAATTCACCTTTTAATAGAAATACATTAGTAATTGTATATGCGAATACCCTTTTATCGCTCATTCTTGTAGTCATAATAGCATCAGCAAATAATGGCTTTAATTAGCTTTTTCATGACTGTACACGGTATTTGCTTTTTCCAATTCCTGTCTTGTCTCATCTTTTTCTTGCACTTAATAGCTCCACAAGTTCCTCCATAGCGGATATAATATCGGACTCCTCTAAGGATTGGATTCTAACACCCACTTTAAATTGTTCGAATACCTCAGGGTTTAATTCTTGCGACGCCAATACTGGCTTATGAAAACCAATGGCAGTAAACAGCATAGCCCCCAATTATAGCGATATCGTTCTGCAGCATAAGGCATAGCAATGGCATCAACGGACAACAATGCCTCTTCCCAATCCTTTCCAATCAAGCTTTCATGGCGGAATGTAATATTCGGAATATGTTTATACTTTGCTATCAGCTCCTCAAATACAGTGGTATCCTCCAGAGTAGGCGTAGACCCTTGCACAACTAGTTCAACCGGCACTGAAAAACTCCGCTTTTGTAAAGGCTTGTAGAAATGGTTCCAACTGCTTTTCTTTTCTAAACTGTCCAAAAACCCTATGCGGATAGGCCCCTGGTTCTCTCGGTATGTCTTTTACATCATAATATACTGGAGAAAATACTGGCGGTTCTATCACATCTACATTTTGTAAACCTACATCACTAATATCATCACGTAAGCTAATAATATGTAAATGAATATTTCCATATCGTTCTACACGGCGTGCTTGTTTCATAAAGTTCTCTTTTTCATCTGGTCGCATGCCATGAAATATAATATGTACTGGTACTGGCGAATGTTTTAATTCACTACGCAACAAGGATCGTATATACCGATACGTAGCTGTCGGGATAATAATGGCGTCACATATCCCAGAGCTAGCCAACTCATAAGCATGTGTAAACCATCTCACACGTCGTTTTTCACGTTGCAAGGACCGCCATAGTTTTTTTGATACCAGTTAGCCCCTTCATAGGTTACAACAGGACCACCCGATAACTCATGAACAGGCGCACCATAGTCTACTTTAAACGGAAACCCTTTTGGTACAAAAAACATAGGCTCATGTCCTTGACGTTTCATCTCATTTACAAGGATTCTATCAAATTCAACTTCATGCCCAGCTGGCATAATAATACTCTCTAATATAGCAACTCTCATGAGACTCCTTTAATCTATGTCTACGAAATTTATATATAGTTTCTAGTTAATCTGGTCATAATTTTCCATTAGATTTATATAAATGATACAACTTCACGTATTTCATCATCGTATAAAAAAATAATGGTTGACTGATAGTACCCATCCCATTTTGCCATCTAAAAACCGCCTTGTAGTACATACATCTTAAGAAATGCCCAGAAAGGCCTAATTAAAATATCTTTTACAAAGAATACAGGTTTATTAGATATACGATAGGTTTCCGCTGCCACAGTAGTATAGGAATTAAATTTATTAAAATACTGTTCCCACGTATCGTATGTGTAATGATACATAGAGCCCTTCAATGGTTTCTCCGGGTAGATGCTAGCAATCGTTTCATGAACGGCACCAGTTACAGTGACACCCTCTCTCGGCATTAAGCGCAACACTCGATCTGGTCGTAATACGCCATGTGTAGCGCGATTATGATGAAATACATTTTCACGTTGTATCGTAAAGGACTGTTTTATACCTGTATCAATCACATGTCGTATCTCTTGAGCTAACTCTGATGAAAGCCTTTTCATCTGCATCAACAAACAAAAATCCACTCACAGCTTGCCTGACTTATGGCAAACATTCGTTGTTGAGCCCAATCTTGCGCTAATGCATGTTGAACCACCTTAGCCCCCAATTCTTCTGCTATAGCAACTGTTTGATCCGTACTCCCATCATCAATCACAATGACTTCATCAGCTACTGGCAAGCAGACTTTTCAATGCAATCACGAATGTGTTTTTCTTCATTTCTTGTTAAAATTAATACACTAAGTGTGCTCATTAGACCCCTCATCTTCATTGATATAGGAAAGACTATCGCCTTAAGCGATAGTCTTTTATTCTTATTCTATTGTAACAAGATATAGAATCACATTCAACTAAGATTTATCGATAGCTACGAACTATTGCTCCTGTTACCTCTTTATAGGCAGTCTGCAATTGTATTATTGGCTCCATCGAATAATTGGTAACAGGTTGCCCATCTAATGTTTCAACACGTTGATCTCTAAAGAAACCAATGCAATTTTCATCCATCCAGTGATACGGTGTCACTATAATACCTTGTTTCTCCAATAAAGATGGCATCAAACTAAAAGTATTCGTGACCTTTTTCTCCAATTAACTCCATGATTGTTGGCAATATGTTCATATGACAACCACGTGAGTTATGGCAAAACATATCTGTATATAAATCTTTATGATGCATATAAAAAGCTGTGCTCATATCTTCTCGTAATGTATGCACTTTATCAGAAGTTGCCCATGGTGTAGGTAGTCTACTTGTATGGTCCCCTGTTACAATAATTAATCCGTCCTCATATGTGTTTTGCAAATACTCTACAAAATGATTTAGATAATAGTCACAATATGCATAGGTCCCAATATCAATGTGCATAACTTTTGTAAGTGCTTTGGCAATTGTGTTTTGTAATGTATCTTTAGAAAAACCATATTTCTCAATGGGAATCTTAAACGGTCCATGATTCGATGTTGTATAGATACAATGAAACTCGTATGGATGGGATTCGCCTACTTCTAATTGCTTTTGTATTCCGTCAAAGAAAAGATGATCATAAACACCTAGCCACGTTGCAGGACTCCCTTTTGGTGTAATATCAAATCCCTGAGTATAACTCATGAAATCCAGTACTTACCAAAATGGTCCTAAGCTAGCCCACGATAAGGATCCACCATACCACAATGAACAATGGTAACCTAAATTAGCTAATTGTTTTTGGTAATGACGTTGGCAAAAGCATGTTGCCAAAAATAGGCCCTTTCATTTAATTCTAAATCTACATCATAGATGCCATTAAATAAAGAGCTAATAGAAGGTTGCGATATCAAGCCTCCTGCTAAAAATTATCAATACAAACTGTATGATCCTGCCGTCGTATCTTTCTTCCCGCTTCGGCAATAGGAATCCCCTCATACGCGACATCGAAGGCAAATTGACTGTAACTCTCCTCGATAATCAAAAAAATCCGTTTAGGTTTTTGAATCCGTGCCCCTTTAGCTGTTCTTCTCATAGAGTTCCAAATCGATTGTACTAAGTCATCATCAACTTTCATAATTGGTGAAAGCAGTATCTTAGATTCCTCATCTGTATGCTCTAAGATTTCCTGTGGATGCATGCGCAACGCTAATTTAAATGCTACCAGATCACTAATGCATGCTTTGGCAAAGAATCTATCTTCCTTAACAACTTCTGGGACTATATCCCACTCTGGTTTTTGATCATGACGTAACGTGCCACCATACCGCATCCAATAAAAGAAAACCACCGTAGCTATAGTAATCACTACATTGATAACTACATATAACCACATTTCACTTACGGTTGGTACTGGTATAGTAGCTAGACCTAATAGCCAAGATACAATTCCATAGGTAATACCTATATATACCGGCAATGAAAGTAGTATCCACCATCCATGATTTTTGGTTAAAGAAAATATCTAGTAAATTTCTCTTATCTGCATTCTTTCCCAAACGCAAATTTGAGTTATATGTATCCTTATAGTGGTAATAGAAAAATTAACTTTCCTAAGAATGCCACATACAGAAGGAATACATACATAACTCCAAATACAGCTCGGATAGTATCTCCATAGATTACTAACGAATCTACCCATAAGGATGGTAACGTTACGAATACGAACGGCACTAATAATACATACGCATTTAGGTCCATTCCCCACCAAAATCCAAAGCGGGAAACATTCGTGCCACCGTTTCTCTGCACCTTTGTATTCCTTATTTGGAGCAAAAATAGATAAAACATAATCTAAAAATTGCCTCTATAATAGGTACTAACAAAAATATCTTAATATCCTGTTGCAATCCTTGCAAAATACTTAATTCCATCTATACCACTCCACAACTTCCCCCAAGGCATCTCCCAACGTGCACTCTGGTTTCCACCCCAAGGTCTGCAATTTTCCACTATTAATAGCATATCGTCGGTCATGTCCCAAGCGATCGTCTACATAGGTAATCAGCCCATAGGGTTTCCCCACACAGTCTAGTATCCGCTTCACTAGGTCAATATTCGCCACTTCCTCATTGGCACCCTATATTATATACCTCACCTGGTCCCCCCTTCTGAAGAATTATATCAATCCCTCTGCAATGGTCCAGCACATGTATCCAATCTCGCACGTTTAGCCCATCTCCATAGACGGGCAGTGGCTCGTCTCTGCAATGCCTTTGTATCATTAAAGGAATTAATTTCTCAGGGTATTGATGAGTGCCATAATTGTTAGAACATCTCGATACGGTCACAGGCAGTCCATAGGTCTTATAATAGCTCAATGCCAGTAGGTCCGAAGATGCCTTAGATGCCGCATAAGGGCTGGTTGGCTGTAATGGGGTACTTTCAGTAAAAGGGTTTCCTTCGCCTAGTGGCAAGGCGCCATACACCTCATCTGTCGACACATGGTGAAAAGCGTACACTACCATGCCGTACGCATGCATCCAAACGAGGACACCTGTACCCATCACATTGGTCTCTAAAAAGACTTGAGGACCTGCAATACTTCGATCCACATGGGTTTCTGCCGCAAAATGTACTACCATATCCGGCTTGGAGTCACAAAGATAGATTCAACCAACTTCACATCACAAATCGTCCCTACATACTGCTTCAAACGCTCATCACCAAGCAAATCCTTAATATTCTCTTCATTCCCTGCATAGGTTAAAGCATCTAAGCATATAAAGGAATCATTCTGATAGGTGTTCATCATATATCGCAAGAAATGGCTACCTATAAAAACCGCAGTTCCCCGTTATTAGAATATTCATGCTATCTTTTTCTCACCAACTATAACTTCATATCTATTTGTTCATTATATGTTTAAAGGGCTTATCATATTTCATATGCCCTCCCATACAAAAAAGAAACCCACAATATTACTTTCATTATACCCCATATCCCATTAACAAAGCAAAAGAGGCTACAACAAAAAGCGTTAAACCATGCATTTTGTTACAACCTCTTCTTTTTTTATCCCGAAGGATACTATAAAGTTAGTTTTTGGGATTCATAACCCAATTTGTACCTTAACTATACATTCATTATTTAGCAATGTAAATCTTATTTGTGTCAGAAATGGTGTCAAGTCTTGATTAGAAAAAACCACAAATAAAATAGTTTTAAGCCGTTCTAAACGCACCTTGTTTCACATTTCCTTCATGCCGCTTCGCGTTGGCGCAAGGTACGACGTTCTGCACTGCGAATCACTTGGGACAAGTGTTTCATGAATAGTTCTTGAATATGCGGATTTTTCTCCCAATCCTTCGTTCCAAATGGACACGCCATAGCCTTGTTGTCCTAGCAAAGTAGCGATGGAATCGGATCGGTCGCCCCCTAGGTAATCCATCAAATGTGCCGACCCGATGAGCGCCAATGGCACCACCAATACATCTTGATGATCCAATCGCTCTAACAAGGTCAATGCTTGTTTAAAAGTTCGGGAATCCATTCGCCGTGAATACTACCACGTTTTGGCCCGCCCCATACAAGCATTTTTAATTGTAATGCGCTATACTCCAATTGATTTTTGACCATTCGCCATCAACAACACCGTTTTATTCAACGCCCGAATGTTGATATGCTTAATAATCGCTTCAATCGTATCGGAGTAATCGTCCGCGTAGTTCTTCACCCCTAAGGAGTTCAACAACGGTTTTCCCACCGTTGCACGCAACCCACGGTCATGGGCTTCTTTCATAATCTCCTTGCGCATTTGCACATAGCATTGATCCCACACCAATGCGAATGGTTGCACAAATACATCTGTAATTCCCATACTCGCTAGGGTTTTCCACAGCACCACTCAAAGTGAACACCTTTGTATCATATTTTTCGTTCCATTTATCCACCAATGCATCGGATAGAAACACACGACGCACTTCCACGCCAGGGTACATTTCCACAATGCGACGCTCCATTGCGCCTACTGATGATTCCACTGCATCGCCGTAAATCGATCCAAATGTTGCTAACACAATCCCACGTTGACTCATATATGCCTCCATATTTAATACTTGCTTGACTGGTTACATAAACACACTTCTTTACTACCTATCATACGTCACAGGTTGGATTATGTCAATGATAATTTTTCTCATTTATATGAAAGTTACCTCATCTGAAAGCACAAAAAGCTCCATCCTAAGACAGAGCTTTCATGAATATTCTAAATATCCGTATCTATAATTACTATCATATATAGTAATTACGGCTGTGAAATAATACGAGGCGCTGCGACCTTGAACACTTCACGAAGTAAAGGCAAGAAACGACCTTCAATGAGCGTACGATTCCGCTCACTTTTTGTAATCAACCACAGAGCCGTACCATTATATTTCACACTAATTAGCTATTGATGTACTGATTAAAATCGGACTCCCCCATTTTATCTTGTAATTCCAATAATAGCGAGTGAATCGGCTCTCCTTGATACTCCGGACGTTCTAGCACCGGCGTAAATACAACCTCATACACAGAATCGCTATACTGTTGCGGACCTGCCGAACTTTCAAAATTCATAACTAACCTCCTATACACTATATGTGGCAATATATGTCGTAAAATTGATTATACCCTATAATCTTATCTTTTTGTAGCCTTCCAATGACTAAGGATACACCTATCTCTTGTGCATCTGCAAACTCCTGTATCTCGCGAATACTCAAATTAGATTGATTCGCAAATGCATGATATGCCTCTGAATCAATTAACCAATTACCCTGCCATGGTGTCAGCTAGACTTTCATCATCACTACAAAGCGCCTCTACCCTATCTAAGTGTCCTTCCATAACATGCACCAATTCATGATATAGGGTAAACCAAAAATACATCCGCCCGTTTTTTTGTCGCAATGTAATGCCTACTACAATTTTTACTACCGCTATCCATGAAAGACAATCCTTGTAAAAAGAACCCGGAATGTGTGGCACCAAAGCACCAAAAGCAATACCACATCGAGCTAATATAGTTTGAATCTGATCAAAAAAATCAAAACTTTTTATATGTGGTATATTCTTTTCCAAAGTACGTAACGCCTTATCTAATGTATCTCTTTTGTAACTATCCACAGAAATATTTCTAGCTTGTAACTTAGCATACTGAGCTACTACCAATTTTTGCACGCATAGCTTTTATCAGTATCTCCCAATTGGCGACAAGCAATTGGCCATACACGTGCATCATCTAATACGCTCAAATTAGCGACCCTCAAAAACTGACATAAGTTCACATGTTTCTCACATGATTACCGACTTTTTTCAACCATATGTACTTTTACCATGTCATTGTACGGGAAAACTATCGATAAAATTAACCTCTTTATCTGCCAAATTTTTCCGCCTCCACCTTACGTAGATCTTCTCGATACAAAAGTTTTCTAAACGATTCCAAAATCGAGCTGGCACCCCTAACACACGTTCCAATCGATTGGCTACCTCATTGGTTAAACTTACCTTGCCATTCAGCAAATTACTCACATGTTTTTCCGACATCGACATGCGTAAGGCAAACTCTTTTTGACTCATATATCGCATATCTAATTGCTCTCGTATCGATTCACCTGGTGGAACTGCTATATATGATTTACTGTCCATATTTCGCCCCTTATTATATTATTATTTATGATAATCTATTATCTCCATAATTTTAACAACTTTAATTTGTTTAGTATCATCATCCTTTATGAAAATCAACCGAAATGGTTGTACCAAGTCTACTGCATACTCTCCAAATCTATCTCCTACCAAATGCATGGCATCGCCCAATTTGATATTGTATCATTTCCTCTACAGAATCAGATGCCCTAATCTCATTAATCCTAAGTTTAATTTTATTAGCCATATCAATCCCATAAGATTTTTACAGAAACTTTTTTATCTTCACATATTTTTTTCTAACTTTCTAGATTTATAGGTAATATCCAAAGCATCACCTATCCTTCGATCTATAAAATTAACCTTATAGGTTAATTTTTATCACTATAATTATGATGTAGCAACATAAAATAAATCAATGAAAGCAAAAAGGACGGCTTATAACCGTCCTTTTTACCCCTATAATAAAGGGTCCTAAATCTTTTTGTGTTAATAACCTACCATATTGTTATATTTTACTATCTCCGACGGCTCGAAAATCTCCGCATATATTCGCCCATCAATCGTTTATCTAACCCTCTATAGGCACGAACAACCCCTCGGCGAATCGTTTTATTATAGACCGCTGTGATAACCCATACGAGGATGAAAGCCCCCAATATATCCCCAGGGTAATGGTTGCCCACAAAGACCCGTGAAACACCTACTAGAATCGATCCATAGACCATCTTTGTACCCAGGCTCCAATCATAGAACAAGATACCACAAGCAATGGCCATCGTTCCTACTGCATGGTCACTTGGAAAGCTAGCATCCGCCGCATGATTCAAAATAAGAATCGCATCCGAATGATCTACAAAGGGGCGATTTTCATAGAATAGGGACCCTAATATAAAACTACCAATGAGACAAAGCACCAACAATACACCGGTGGCGAAACTTTCAGCACGAAATTTGAAATTATTCGTACGGAACCCATGCACATAGAGCCCTGCCAATAGCAATATATAGAGGTACGGCACAGCCTTAGACACCACAATCATGAACGCATCCAAGATTATATTCCCATTCGCAAAGCCATTAATCAACGAAAATAGCCAATCATTCATCATAACACCTTCCGTTTCCTAACACTGAAATCTGTTACTTTATATTATATCATGGTTCCCATAGATTGTAATGTGGAGATTGCAACTGATTCTGGGACGAACCTAACCATTTCTAATCCATATATTCTCTGCCGTCATATATAAGCTCCTCTATCAAAATACACCACGAATGATCGTCTGTGAAAGTCTGAGATATGGCTACGAAATACTCAACTACAGTAGATATTATATATACATATTCCTCTATAGTAGATATCACATAAAAAAATATACATTTCGGCATCGAAAATAAAGGTCTATAATAAATGTTGGGGCTACTCATATAAGAGTAGTCGCCAACATTCTTTTTAGCAATAAAATAGACATATACAAACTCAAACCGTATCATTAAAAAGCAACCAAACCATTAAGAAAGGATGAGTCATATATGTCTAACATCAATTATACAGAAATTGTCTTTAAAAATTAAAGAGGAACATATTAAATTTATGAAAGTAAATGATGATGGTTCTGTGCATTTCACACTTGAGATGCCAGTAGCTGAGCAAGTATGTCCACATTGCGGAGCACATACTAGAAAAGTCTAAAGGTAAACGCCCTAGAGACGTTAAGTTTGGCGCTACACAACATCACATAGTGACTGCTACCTACTTACAAAGACGTTACAAGTGCCGGGAATGTAATCACACTTTCATAGAAAAGAACCCTTTTGTTTGCCGTTATTTGCGCCTTAGTAAAAACTAATGTGGAGTATCTATTTAGACAACTTGAAGAAAAAGGATCTTACACGGAGATGGCTAAACGCAACTGATGTTTCTGTATCCACAGTTATTCGGTATTGTTCTAAATTAGCCATTCCAAAAGCCTTCTCAATTACCTACTGTACTAGGTATTGACGAATATAAAGGGAATGCTGAAGGCCAAATGTACCAAGTTATCATAACCGATTTAAAACAATCACTCTATTGTAGACATTTTACCTAAACGAGATACGCGAGCTCTTATCCAATACTTTAAAACCTTTTTCTAAAGAAGCTAGAGAACAGGTTAAATACATCGTTATGGATATGTCTCCATTATTTAGGTTAGTGATGCAAACTATGTTTCCTCACGCACATATTGTGGCAGATCGTTATCATGTGTGTCGCTTGGTGGATTGGGCTCTCGAGCGTGTACGTAAGCGTGAGCAAAAAGAGGCTAGTGGCACACTCTAGAACGCTCAAATATAACCGAAGGGTTCTTATGAAGAACCCTAATAAATTAACTGAAAGCGAGCGAGTAAAGCTGTTAGAAATATTGCGTATATCCGATGACCTACGACGTGCATATGGGCTTAGATTAGCCTTTAGGAAGATATTTAAGACATACAGCATACCTAACATAGAAAGGCACCTACAATTATGGCTAAACGCAGTAGAAAAACTGTCATTTACCGGAGTTTAGTAATTTTAAAGTCTCCTTTGTTAGTTGGTTCCCTCAAATTGTTAATGCCTTTGTATTACCATACTCCAATGGGTTTACCGAAGGATGTAATAATAACATTAAAGTATTAAAGAGAATAAGTTATGGGTTGCGTAATTTTGAGCGTTTCAGAGTTCGTATACTTCTATTAAGCAAAAAGAATAGCACTAGCTATTTAAATAGTTAGTGCTAAGAACTTATTATATGAGCGACTCCCCACATTTGACAAAGAGCTAAAAATAAAAAGAACCCCCGAAGGAGTTCTTTTTGTATATCCTATTAGAATTGGTATGTTAGATCTACAAGGTAATAATTAGGAAGGTTCAGTGGCATATCTGATTTTTTTCCTGTACTTTACGTTTATTGTCTAATGCTATATAAGCAGATAAACCAAGATTCTTAGCTAATGTATAATCTGCTGTAACTAACCAACCTTTATAGTTAGCTCGGACATCTTTATTCCCCAAACTCTCCTTCATGAAGAGGTACATTCCAAGTAGAATATTTAACAAATGTTTCTTTTCCTAAGTCAAAATATTGCCCTTTCACTCCCCAAGCACTCGGGTTTAGATATATCCGCCTTTCCGTAACCGATACACTGCCGTCCAAGCTTCACCATTGGCCCTTTGACCCGCTTTTTCTCAGATATTCACCGCCTAGCCAAATCTTATGATCACGACCTAGTGTAAAATCTACTGAACCACCAAAAGATATCAGTGGCAGGCTTAGTTGTAGTTCCATTATTTTTAAGCCCATGACGGTCCAAATAAAAACCTTTTACCGCAATATGTTCGCTAGGATTATAATTTACTTGATAAATAGATACAGATTTTTACCGTTATCTTCAATTTGACCATAGGATAAGTCTGCACTCAAAGTTTTACCACCGCATGTACGACTATGCCATTAAAACGGTTATCATACGCAAGCCCATTTCCTACAAATAGATCTTGACGACCTAATTTTGCTTGTAAAGATGGAGAGAACGAATGTTGTACATATACTTCATCTATACTTGTTCCACTTTTGGCCACCTTCAGTAAAAGTTTGTATATCCCTAGTGCTTAGACGAACTCTAGCATTTGTTTTTTCATTAACCGCACCCATCAAATTGTACTCGAGCTCGATAGCTAAACATTGATTCGTCATCAGTTTTTAAATTAGCGAGGATTATTACTGTATCTTACACGCACATCCCCACTAAATTTAAAGTTCCCTACTTGATCTTCTAATTTATTCACACGAACGCCAAATGCTTGTAATTCGTTGGCAAATTCCACAGCCAATCGTTGGATAGTCGCTTTTGCTCCGCTGTCACTTCATCTTTGTGCGCATCGGCTCTAGCGATCATTTGCGCCATTTCATAACGAGTGATGTTGCGTTGTCCTTTGAAAGTCCCATCAGGATAGCCTTCGATAACGCCTTCTGCACTAAACGTTCAACAGCTTGGTACGCCCAATCTTGCGCTGTTACATCGGAAAATGGGTGCACGTAAAAGCGGATGTCACACTCTAGTACAGCTGTCGCCGCTAACACGGCTACATATTTTTTTCATAATTCATACCTCACATATAACCCTACTACATAAATATAAAATAGGTGCAATACATTGTCAATTTAACATCCATATATTTGTAAATGGAGTTTCCCTGTTTCCTCACATGCAAATACATATCATCAAACGCTTTTCCTATACCTATTTCTATTGACTTTATCTTATCACAATGCCAATGTAAATACAATTCATTGTACATTATATTTTAACATTTTTGATTAATGAAAGTTTATTTTGACACCATATCTATTTATGCATACATATATAGTGTGATGAATAAATTCAAGATAGATGAAAATAACATGAAGAATGTATCCCTTGCTATACCGCCACCATGCAACAGCAACTACTACCTAGTTGTATATAAGAATCTAAACATGGGCTTTTAGAATAGAACCCCCTGAAGGAGTTCTTTTATATGTGTAACTAACAAATTAGAATTTGTAGTTAAGTTCTGCACGATAGGATTCTGGAGCAGATTTATATTCGTTTTTGTCTTTATCAAAAACTTTTGTATCGATTGTAGCAAAACGCGGAAAGACCTACGTTTTTTAGCTACAGTGTAATCAACTGTTGCAAAGAATCCTTTATGATTAGGTCCAATTAAATCCCCATGTTGGTTTGCTCATGGGAGAATCAGCTTTTTGCATTATAATAATGTGCTTTTACTCCCCATGTGCCTACTTTTTCAGTATCTGCTTCACCATAGCCTAAGCCAGCAGTCCATGCTTCGCCCTGTCTGCGCCTTGGCCTTCTGTTCTAGCATATTCGCCACCAGCCCAAACTTTATTATGTCCACTCGAAGTTAACATCTAAAAGCAAAGACCATGTGCACCGCCTTTTTGCTGTTTTATGATAATCTACCACATAACCTTTACAGCTACGTTTTCAACTGGTTTATAGTTTACTTGGTAATGAGAAACAGGAGTTGTATCTTCATTTAAGTATCCATAAGTTGCTGTAGCATTTAGATTATCTTTACCTACAGTTGCTACTGCACCTTCGAATACATCATCAAATACAAGACCGTTACCGATTACATAATCTTGACGACCTACTGTAGCAGTTGCATATTTACCAAAGTTATGTTGTACATATACGTTATCAATGCTTGTTTTAGGGTTGCCAGCTTCACCGAACACTTTATCATCAGTTGCCAAACGAACTACTGCTTTTGTATTATCATTTACAGTTGCATCAAATTGCACACGTCCGCGATAATCAAATGTAGATTTACGAGCATCATCTGTACCAGTGTAACGTAAACGAGCATCACCAGTGAATGCAAAGTTGCCTACTTTGTTTTCCAATGTGGAAACACGTACGCCTAAATTATTTAATTCTGTGGAGAATTCGTTAGCTAAGCGGTTGATGATAGCATTTTGTTCAGCGTCTACTTGACTTTGACGAGCCATTGCTTTTGCTACCATTTGAGCCATTTCTGAAAACGAGTGATGTTGGATTGACTTTTGAAAGTGCCATCTGGGTAACCATTAACGATACCTTGGGATGCCAATTGAGCTACTGCTTGGTATGCCCAATCTTGTGGAGTTACGTCAGCAAATGGGTTAGCTGCAAATGCAGAAGTCACACCCAATACTGCTGTTGTCGCTTAGTACTGCTAAATGTTTTTTTCATGATAATTACCTCTCATCGAAAAATAAAAATATAATACATCTTACATTTTCAGAATGATCAATTATATTATACTATTACTTTTTTATGGAGTGTCCACGTTTCCTCACACGTCTATAACAGTATACTATAATACATTCCATTCAAATAAGATATTTATATAGTACCATATATGAGATAAAAACTCAAGTTTAGGTTTTATGATAAATGTTGGCGACTACTCTTATATGAGTAGCCCCACATTTGACAAAGAGCAAAAAGAACCCCCGAAGGAGTTCTTTTTATATGTATAACTATCAAATTAGAATTTGTAGTTCAATTGAGCACGGTAAGCTTCTGCTTTAGATTCATTAGCTTTGATTTTTAGTGTCAATTGTAGCGTAAGCGGAAAGACCCTACGTTTTTTAGCTACAGTGTAATCAACAGTTGCTAAGAAACCTTTAGTACCTTCTTTACCGTTTTCACCTTTTTTGCTTAACAAGTTCCACGTTGTAGAATACAATGGAGCATCTTTTTCACATCAAAGCATTGTGCTTTCACACCCCAAGTACGTGTGTTTTGCAATATTAGTCGCACTGTAGCCTACACCAAAGAGTCCAAGCTTCACCGTTAGTACTCTACATGTTCAGCACGAACGTATTCGCCACCAACCCATACTTTATCATGACCACCGAAGTTCACTATCTGTCGCCACACCATGGAAGTCATTTTCGTCTTTTACCAGATTTTATTATTATGGAAGTCTACAGCATAACCTTTTACAGCTACATTTTTTAATGGCATGTAGTTAACTTGGTATGTATTTACTTCGTTATTAGCATCTTTATCTGCTACTTTATCGAATGGTGTTCCTTCTGTGAAGTAACCATAACCAACTGTTGCATTTAATTTATCTTTACCAAACTGTTGCTACAACACCTTCAAAATGCATCATCATATGCAAGTCCAGAACCAAGAGTTACGTCTTGACGACCGCCTGTTGCAGTTACATATTGACCGAAGTTATGTTGTACGTATACACGATCGATTTCTGTTGTAGGATTACCTGCTGCACCAAACTCTTTATCTTTAGTTGCTAAACGAACTACTGCTTTAGTGTTGTCATTTACAGTTGCTTGGAATTTTACACGTGCACGGTATTTAAAGCCAGAGTCTTTACCATTGTCAGTGCCTGTGTAACGAAGACGAGCATCACCATTGAATTTGAAGTTGCCTACTTTGTTTTCCAATGTGGAAACACGTACACCTAATGTATTCAATTCAGCGGAGAATTCGTTAGCTAACCGATTGATGATAGCGTTTTGTTCAGCGTCAACACGATCTTGACGAACTAAAGCTTTAGCTACCATTTGAGCCATTTCATAACGAGTGATGTTGGATTGACCTTGGAAAGTGCCATCTGGGTAACCGTTAACTACGCCTTGGGATGCCAATTGAGCTACTGCTTGGTATGCCCAATCTTGTGGAGTTACGTCGGAGAATGGGTTTGTTACGAATGCAGAAGTAACACCTAATACTGCTGTTGCGACCAATACTGCTAAATGTTTTTTCATGATAATTACCTCTCATTGAAAAATAAAAAAATATAAAGTATCTCCTACAGTTAGCTAGACTCATTTATATCCTTATATTACTTTTCTATGGAGTGTCCACGTTTCCTCGCATTGTAGTAACACAATTCAATAGATAATCTATACTATTCGTATTCGATATGTACTTATGATATCACAGCAACTGTATAAATGCAATCTTTTGATATTTTTAAACATTATGTGTACTGATAACTTTTTACCTATATAAGTATCTAAACTTGTATGGACGAGGCTTTATCAAGTATAGAGGTTTTACACATCTTTCACTTCTTTCATATTACGCACAAAAGAATAGTTGACGACCACTCTTATATGAGTAGCTCCAACATTTAGTATAGAGCAGAACCCCCGAAGGAGTTCTTTTTCATATTTATGACTAGCAAATTAGAATTTGTAGTTAAGATCTGCACGGTAGAAGTTAGATACTTTATTGTTATCTTGATCTTTCGCATTGATTGTTGCATATGTCGCAAGCCAACATTATTAGCTACTGCATATTTACCTTGAACAGTCCAAGCTTTGAAGTTTTGCTAGTATGGGTGTCCAGAATGTGAAGAGAACACTGGTGCCAAATCGTTGAAGACTTACATATTGAGCTTTTAAGAGACCAAGTACCTTTTGTTTTTCATATTGTAATTACTATATGTAAGTCCAAAGAGTCCAAGCATTAGATTTTTCAAATCTTTATACTTAGCAAACTCTCCATCTACAGTAACTTTTATCAGCTAATTTCGCAGTTGCATTAAATCCGTAGAAGTCCAAAGATTTTTCAGCCAGTTTTTGCTACTGCTTCAGGAAGTTTCACTCCTGTGATTGCACTAGTATAATCAGCTGCATTTACTCGGTTAACTTTAGTATAGAAAGCACCAAGTTTTACATCATTACCAATTTTACCATTTACTTGGAAGATTGCTAATTGTGCATTATCTTCTTGATTATCTGCATATAAGGAAACTTCTATTGAAATCTGTTCCTGGTTTTTCATCTGTGCTACCAACAACAGCATTATAAGACAAGGATGGAGCATATCCATATGTAAATGAAGCATTTAATTTTTCTTTGCCTACTGCAACTGTAGCACCTTCAAATACATCATCATATGTTAAGCCACCACCGATTTCAACATCGTGACGACCTACTGTAGTAGTTGCATATTTACCGAAGTTATGTTGTACGTATACGCGATCAACAGATGTAGATGGATTACCTGCTCGCACCAAACTCTTTATCTTTAGTAGCTAAACGAACTACTGCTTTAGTGTTATCGTTAACTGTTGCTTCAAAATTGTACACATGTTACATGGTAGTCAAATTTAGATTTTTACGGCTTGTAGGTTGTGGAACTTGTACAGTTTCTCCATTTTCAGTTTTTCTTCAACAAATGTATATGTAGTTACATCAGTATCATTTCCTTTGTAACGAAGACGAGCATCACCAGTGAATTTGAAGTTGCCTCACTTTGTTTTCCAATGTAGAAACACGTACGCCTAAGTTGTTCAACTCAGCAGAAAATTCATTAGCTAAACGATTGATCACAGCATTTTTGTCTCAGCGTCAACTCTGACCTTGACGAGTCATAGCTTTTGCTACCATTTGAGCCATTTCATAACGAGTGATGTTGGATTGCCTTGGAAAGTGCCATCTGGGTAGCCGTTAACTACGCCTTGGGATGCCAATTGAGCTACTGCTTGGTATGCCCAATCTTGTGGAGTTACATCGGAGAATGGTTTCTGTCACGAATGCAGAAGTAACACCTATCACTGCTGTTGCGACCAATACTGCTAAATGTTTTTCATGATAATTACCTCTCAATGAAAATAAAAATACACGTAACCCAAGTGTCAATCTTGGTCGTGTATTCTTTTCTACAATCTTTCAATGGAGTATCCTTGTTCCCCCTCACATGTATATAATTTTTGAATTTCTACCGTACCCTCAAATGTATCCACTCGGATTACTTATATATTTACCATAAAACATCTTATTATTGTAATATTAGAAAAAGAAACCCCCGAAGGAGTTCTTTCTATAGTCATTCTAACAATTAGAATTTGTAGTTTAATTCTGCACGGTAGTACTATCAATGCGTTCGCCTTGTAAATCTTTAGCTCGAACTTGTGCATTTGCAGTTAAGCCTACATTTTTAGCCACTGCATAATCTACAGTTGCTAACCAACCACGGAAGTCATTTTGGGATGCTTCTGGTAAATTCCATGTAGGAGCAATTACAGGTGCGTATTCACCCTAAGCGGAAGTATTGTGCTTTTACACCCCAAGTACCAGCTTTGGAAATGTCATATGTACCGTAGCCAACACCTGCAGTCCAACCTTCGCCAGTTCCTTTATTGGATTCATAGCGAGCAAATTCACCACCTACCCATACTTTGCTGTGTAGGGCCAAATTTTGTATCAACTGCAACACCATGGAAATTAGCAAACTCATTGTTATGGAATTGTCCATAGTATGCGGATGCATCTACATATTTATCCAACTTAGCATTTACTTGGTATGTTGTAACTTCACCAACTTCATCTTTATCAAATTCAGCTGAAAGATCCGTCAGCTAAATAACCATGCGCTACTGTTGTGTTTAAATTATCTTTACCTACAGTCGCTTTTCACACCTTCGAATGCTCCGTCGAAAGTTAAACCGCTACCCAACACTAAGTCTTGACGACTCGCTGTAGCTGTAGCATATTTACCGAAGTTATGTTGAACATAAACACGATCAAGATCAGCAGATGGGTTGCCAGAATCACCAAATACTTCGTCATCAGTGGACAAACGAACTACTGCTTTTTGTATTATCATTCACAGTCAGGTCGAATTGAACACGTGCACGATAGCTGAATTTAGAGGTTTTTTTGAATACCTCTACTGCATCTTTTTCATCATTTACATAGGATTGTCATCTACTACTAGCACCTTCATATTTCAAAACTGAGCATCGCCAGTGAACGCAAAGTTACCTACTTTTGTTTTCTAATGTGGAGACACGTACGCCCAAGTTATTCAACTCAGCGGAGAATTCGTTAGCTAAACGGTTGATATATAGCATTTTGTTCAGCGTCAACTTGACCTTTGACGAGCCATAGCTTTTTGCTACCATTTGAGCCATTTTCGAAACGAGGGATGTTGTTTTGGCTTTGAAAGTGCCATCTGGGTAGCCGTTCCTACGCCTTGGGATGCCAATTGAGCTACTGCTTGGTATGCCCAATCTTGTGGAGTTACGTCAGCAAATGGGTTAGATCGCGAATGCAGAAGTTACACCCAATACTCGCTGTTCTCGCTAGTACTGCTAAATGTTTTTTCATGATAATTACCTCTCAATGAAAAATAAAAATAACCTAATATCCCTAGGATAGACTGAGTGATAGTGGTTACTTTCTCATCAATCTATATAGAGTGTCCATGTTTCCTCTTTTTGTTCAACTTTGATTTCACCATTTTATCACCATATCTACTAAGATATTTCCTTTATGTTACCATACTAGGCTGTGAAAATGCAAATAATAGTTCCTATTAATAGGGATGTTGTCTATAGTTATTGCTTAGAATAAATTTTATCAAATTCATATAACTGCCTTCATACAGGTATGGTCTCATAAAAAGAACCCCTGAAGGAGTTCTTTTTGACTAACAAAATTAGAATTTGTAGTTAAGTTCTGTACGAACTAAATTAGGTGCTTCATGACCTTGTTTGTCTTTGCATCAAATGTGCATATCCGCTTAAGCCAACATTATCCGCAATTGCATATCTATGCCTGTTACCATCCAAGCTTCGTAGTTTTGAGTGAATGGGTGTTACAAATGCTGTAGAGGAAGACTTGGTGCATGCAGCCAGTCATAGTCGAAGCCACTGAACCTTTGTGACATCCTAAGCACCTTCGCTTTCTGCTGTCATATTTGTCACCAGGATTACAGCCCGCTGCCTCTGCCCTGCCACTGGAAATGCTCTAATATCCTTTGAAACGAGCAAATCTCGCCTTCCACTTTGAACTGACTCACCTGACCTAGGCATCCGCATGGAACCTGTAGGAAATCAAGGCCATTCCTCTACCGGACGATCTGTCTCCCGGAATGTCATGCCTTTGCCCATTACATCTAGCTACAGCCAAGCGAATGGAGTCATCTCACTGTCTTTACCTTTACGTTTACTTTAGTATAGAATCCACCCAAGTTCACAGCACTCCACTTTACCATTCACTTGCAACACTGTTAATTCAGGGTTTTCGCAGAATCTCCCAATAAAGAAGTTGCTAAAACGGTGTTTGATAGTAACCATTTCTTTTTATTTCCTTCTTTAACTTTTCTTGAGTAATTTTACCCATCGCATTCACTCCCCGCACTTGTAGCATGACCATAGTTACGCCCACATTTAATGCGTCTGTACCGCAGTAGCAGTCACACCTTCAAATGTGTCATCATATGTCATACCGCCAAATGCAACATCGCTGACGACCGCTGTAGTAAAGGTATTTATCAAGCAGTGTTGAATATACGCTTTATCTAGTGTTGCCTCTGTACTACCGCACTACTAAATTCTTTATCAGCAGCTTACTACACGAATACCTACTTTTGTATCTTTGTTCACTGTAGCATCGAAGTTAAATGCGTGCACGATAGTCAAATTTGAACGATCTAGTACGCTACCTTCTTGTATGTTTCAAGCAACGGCACTGTCAAATTCTGCATTTGTAGCCTCCAAGCCTTCACCGCTGCTTCCAACTCTTAGCTTTGCTTCCTTTTTCAGCATCTTTAGCTTTTGCCAAGGCTTCAGTAGCTGCTGTTACTTTTCAGCTTTCACTTTTTGCCTTTGCTTCACTTTTTCAGCATTTTTGTGTCATCGCCCGTTTTTTCTTACCACTTTATACACACATCCTCGTTCATTGTTTAACGCAACGTGCATCCCCAGTGAATTCTGAAGTTGCCTTACTTTGTTTTCCCATCGTGTTGACGTACGCCTAAGTTATTCAATTCTGCGAGAATTAGCCAACGATTGGATAATCGTATTTTGTTCAGCGTCAACTTCTGACCTTGACGAGCCATTGCTTTTTGCTACCATTTGAGCCATATTCAAACGAGTGATGCCGTTTGGCCTTTGAATGTGCCATCAGGGGTCCGTTAACTACGCCTTGTCGCTTAATTACTACTGCTTGGTATACCAATCTTGTGGTGTCACATCAGAGAAAGGATTTGTCGTAAAACGCCGAAGTTGCCAATTCAACACTGCTGTGGCGTACTAATACTGCTTAAATGTTTTTTCATGATATCAATTTTTCTAAAAAAGAAACCAATAACGTGAGTAGATCTGATAGTATCGATGCAACCATCATTTGAGAGTACCGAAGTTTCCTCGCGTACGGTACAGCACCGATATAGACTATCTCGTTCCACCCTTTACTTGGAGTATATCAACAATTATTCAATATGTAAATTCTTTTTAAAGTATTTCAATCGAAAATATTTTCATTTTGTTATCTTTATTATTAAATTAAAAGTAATTCCAAACAGTTTATAGTATCTTTATTTTCGTTCTTCCAATTCCATCCATCGTGGTGCTTTCTAACCTTCTGCCACTTGTTCTCGTTCTTTCACGGTACTTTCAATGCGCTATAATCACTGCCCCTTTGCGCAATCATCGCATCATAAGCTTCAAGAGGCCTCCAGTTCCGCAAATGCGCAGTTCCGTACCATCTAATTCTTTACCTCCCTAGGGTCAATTTCTTTAGATTCTAGTTCCGTTTCACCTTTCACTGAACGCAGTATTTGTAGCAAAGAGCTTTGTTCGCCATTACGCAACGCACCGTTTGTTTGTACCCCACGGTCCAACGCACTTCTGTTTACTTGAGACCGCATGGCGTAACACACCGCGTTTTGTATCGACACCTATGGAACCGTTGGTTTCCTTGTCCTCTACATAATCGGAATATCCCCATGATAGACCTCAATGTGACCAGATCCAAATACAAACAGTTTGTCTCACCACTCGATCTAGAAAGTAACGATCATGGCATTACTGCAATCACAATGCCACCAGGAGTCGAGGAAATCTTCAGCACTTCCCAAGGTAGGAATATCTAAGTCATTTGTCGGTTCGTCCAAAAAGGAGCATTATCGGCGCATCCATCAAGATATGCAAACAAGAAGAGACGCCGTTTTTCACCGCCCGACAGTTTCCTGATTGGCAAGCCATGATGTGGATGGAGGAAATAAAATCGTTCTAACAACTGACCCGCAGACTTCGAAGGAACTGCTATCTGGTAAATGCAGGTAAGACCTATTTCGAATATAGTCCAATACCCGTTGGTCTTCTTTTGAAGTTCGGCAACATTTGCGAGAAATATCCGATGCGAAATGTGTTTCCCCCGCCCCATAGTTCCTTTGTAGGTTCGATAGTACTTCAAACAACTTATCTTATATACTATCCATTTACACCACACACACAGAAATTATAGATAATTGAATGACCTGCCACTGATATGCATAGGAAAAGCATGTCTTCATATCGAATATGGTATTGTTTCAGCTGTGTTGCTACAATATTGCCAACGTCGACAGTGCCTGTTTTGTGCCGTTTTTCCATAGCCTTTAATTGTTCAAACCGCCGCAACTCGTGCCTTTTGTTTCGTCGTCCTTGCCTTCGCGCCTCGGCGTACCCATTGCAGTTCGTCGGGCGATTAATTTTCTTCGTTTTTCTTCGATGGCATCAAGTTGCGCCTCTCGTTCTGCTTTCAAGGATACATCAGTCTCGTAGGTTTCCTGAAATTCATAGATTCGCTGATTCGACAATTCTCATATGGTGTTGCACACAGCATCTAAGAAAATAGCGATCATGCGGTGCTCAATAGGACAGCACCTTTTCGCTCTTTCAGATACAGTTCCAAACCATTCAATGGTGGCCTCGTCCAAATGGTTCGTCGGTTCATCCAATAACAGTAAATCGCAAGGGTATAAGGGCTCTAGCTAATGCTAATCGACGACGCTGTCCACTGACAAATTCTTCGTCGAGCCTTGTACATCGTGAAACCCCAAGCGTGTCAAAAATCATCTTCGCTTCTTGTTCCACAATCCAACCCTCTTCTTCGTCCATGCGTTCCAGTAATTTCATGTATTGGCATGACCTGAATCTTGCAGTGCTCGTTCAAATTCTCGCACCAATGAAAGTTTCGGGTGGTCCCCTAGTAACACATTATCTAGTAAAGTACCACTTTTCATCAATGTACGGATCTTGCTCAACCGGTGGATGGTAGCCTTACCATTGCGCTCGATACTACCCTTGTCTGGTTCTTGCACTCCCTTCTAAGACTCTGCACTAACGTCGTTTTACCCGTACCATTCACACCGATCAAAACCAATGCGATGGGTCGACTCTATGGTCAAATTGACCTCTTTTAAATAAGAGCCGTGTGCCATAGGATTTTTCTACTTGTTGTAATGTTAAAATGTTCATATTCGTTTATACAATTCCTAATTCTTGTTTTTAATGCACTTTGTAATATTTTTGAAAAGTTTAGATTTTTGCTTATTTGCCGACTTTACTATAGTACGTGCTACACGTATGTCAACTATAGATTTGCATTGACACACCCACTTTCATGGATTAGAATAAACGTAATACATTCATTATTTTTATAAGGAGGTTGTCATGGACACTGACACGGTGCGTAAGACAGAGTTTGAAAAATATTGGTTTTGAAATTGCAGAAATTGATGAGCGAGATGTTCTGTTATACGAGTTATCTGACGGTAGCGAAGAGGAAGACGGTCAATACGCCATTGTTTCTGATGAAGATGGACGTATTCCTGAAACGATGGAAAGTCCTGTCATCGTATCCATTTATGATGATAATGATACTCTTCCAATGGAGTGTCACATTATCTAGCGGTGAGGAATTGAAAGACCTGTTCTTGCGTATTGAAAGTCGAGGAACTATTGGAAACGCTACAAGATATTCGCCACGAGAATATTGAGCGTTACGATACGGAGATGGACTCCTATCACGAATAAAGATCGACTATAAACACTAAAACATAAAGAGACAAATCAGAGGTTTTCCTCCGATTTGTCTCTTTTATGTACGAATCATTTGTTGGCAAGCTTCTACGATTTTCCGCCGCGCCGTCAACTTTCCAAGCTTTCGCCGCTTCATGCATAGCTTGTAATCGTTCTTCATTTTGTAATAAGGCCACCACCACATCATCCAAGTTCTCGATATGGCGTGCCCATTTTCCGCATCCCTTTTGTTCTAATAGTTCTGCATTTCGCCTCTTTCTTGACCCGGTATGGCATTGAAAAAGACCATCGGCACACCAATGGTTACCCCTTCCATGCAGTGTCAAAAGCGCCCGTTTCGTCACCAGCAAGCTAGCTTTGCGCATCAATCCGGAATTTCATTGGTATATCCGTAAATATAAATCGGTGTCTGCAAGGAACCTTTCATGTGGTGCAAAGAATTATACAGGGCATCGTTCAATCCTGCCACCACGTGAATTTCATCAATACCTGGAACCTTGTCTAACCGTTGTAGGGCCTCTTCTACACAGCCTAGCCCTAGTCCACCACCCATGAGCAAAACACGTTTGCAACTATCGCTACCATAAGGTTCTGGGAGTGGTTCAAAAAAATGGCGCATAATCGGTATGCCCGTCACATGGATTTTTTCCAAGGGCACTCCCATGTTCAGCACTTCATACACCATGGCTGGCGTTGCCACATGGTACGCATCGATTTCATCGTAGCGCCAAAATTGGTGCGCCGAAAAATCTGTCATCACTGCTGCAATGGGAACGTCAATTTTTCCGATGTCGTTTCAATACGCTAGCAGAGACCACAAGAAATGGGTGTGCAGACGATCAAATCGGGGTTTTCCTTTTGGATTAACTCTTTTCCATGCGGTTTTCAACATCCAAGATACTACCGTTTGCGCACACTCCCCTTCCACTGTCCACCGGACCAGCGATAGACGATATCGTAGAGGAAGGGAAAGAAATCGAGCATTTTGAAATACGTTTCTTTCAGCAAATTATCAAAGGAAAATGTATCGGTCCCCAAGAAGTCCACATGATGCACAATGGCGGTTGGATCTTGTTGTTGCCAGTATTCTTGTATGGCTAATGCCGCTAGCGTATGGCCCGTTCCAATAGACGCGGACACAATTAAAATACGTTGTCCCATGTGACCTCCTTTCTTGAGTCCTAGTGACACCCTCACTTGACACTTTCACATTATGTCTATTCTACCATAGATTGTCATAGATATGAAAACAACGCCACGATTCCGAACCACAGGGCACGGAATGGTGGCGTTCATTTCTTATTTTAGGATTGACCTGAATTATTTTTACGAACAGGTCAAAACTGGTCCATTAACAAGATCTTTTAATTGTTTACCCCGCTTTGAAAGTCGGAGATTTGGACGCTGGAATTGTAATTTCTTGTTTAGTTTGTGGGTTGCGACCTACGCGAGTCGCACGAGAGCGAACTTCGAAAGTACCGAAACCGATAACTTGTACTTTTTCTTCTTTCGCCAATGCTTCACCAATTGTGTCGAATAAAGCTTTTCACTGCTTTTTCAGCATCTGTCAATTCAGCTTTAGCAAAAGAACACTTGCGATTAATTCAGTTTTGTTCATGATTGAACCTCCTTAAAAATAGTATCCTCTAACTTAATCATTCGAGTTAAGTTTCACCTTAGCCGCTTCCCAAAATTCATCGAGCTCGCTGAGAGAAAAATCATCCCAACTTTTTCCACCTGTTGAACCTCTTGTTCTACGTAGGAAAAGCGCTGTATAAACTTTGTATTGGTACGGTGTAGCATTTTCTCCGACTATTTTATACCATTTTAAAAAGATTTATCAAGGAAAAAGTACATCTCCACCCTCTTCTTCGGCTTTTTCTATATCTTTTTGAATATTTCTTGTTTAAATTCATTTATTTCCTCGTAAAACTTAGCCCAAACACCTTCCCTCACTTGGCCAATCAAGTTTTCAACCTTACTCGCTTTTTCTTGTAATTTTTGAGCTCGTAATAATGCCGGTAGTCCTGGGAGATATACCATCTAGGATGGACGTTCGTTCATGGCCTTTTTCTTTGGCTTTCAATTCTTCCCATGTAGCCAAAGTTTCGCCCACCGTTTCTCGGTCTGCTGTATGAAATACATGGGGATGACAGCGCACCATTTTTGCCGTAACATCATCCACCACATCTTGCATCGTGAAATGACCGTTTTCTTCTGCCACCGTGCATGAAAAACGATTTGTAAAAGCAAATCCCCTAATTCTTCTCGTAGGTGATCCACATTTTGTTCATCGATGGCTTCTAACGTTTTCATACACTTCTTCTAATAAATATCTTCGCAAGGAGCTATGTGTTTTGTAATTTATCCCAAGAACACCCTGTAGGGCCTCGCAATTCTGCTAATACATCTACCAATGGATCCAATGTAAAAGGACTCATCTTTCTTTTCACTCATTTTGAACCACCTTTCCGCAGTAGTTTTTCGACTCAATGTAATTAGTTCCTCTTTCGGTACTGTTTTCGTCAATCCTAATGCCACCATACAGGATAATACCTGCCAAGATAGTCACGCCACTGCCGTCGTGTTGGATAGGACTGTATGCATAAAGTTATAGACCATGACAGCACCACCGCCCATGGCAAGAGAGGAAAATAGTATTTTCCCAATTTCTAGGTAGGACACGTGAAAGCCTGTCATACGATGCAATAAATCAAGTTGGCCAACCTCGCTAAGCCAAAGTCTACATTAGTAGCCCATGTCTGCGCCCTCAATGCCCCTAAATCGGCGTCAAGTACAGGTTTAAGGCTACTTTCACAATGGCCCCTAATAATAAGGTCCACATCGGTAGCGCCGTCCGTCCTAAGCCCTGTAGAGCCCCTGTAGTCACCTGTTGCAGTCCCAATAGCCAAATGCTAGCACTTAAGACGGCGATGGCGCCCCTGCATGAGGCGTGTCAAACATCATCACTGAGATGGGTCTAGCCAGGACGCATAGTCCTACAAAGGCAGGGAATGGTCACCACATGGGTCATGCGAAGTGCTGTGCCCATGCGATGATGGATTTTCCTCTCGATGCACCTCTAACTGTAAGCGAGAGATAGGGGCACTAAACTTGTCGCCAAGGACATGGTCACGATGACTGGCAAGCTAATGAGCGACGTAGCCATCCCCGTTAAATAACCAAAAGCAGTGGTCGCCTCTTCCTTGCCATAGCCAGACAGTATGAGCTGTTGTGGCACAAGCCATAGGTCGATGGCCCCAATGAGGGGAATCATGATGTTCGCAATGGCTACGGGGAAGGCTAAGAGTACTAATTCTTGTATAATAGTGCGTGGCGATTCTAAAGGATATACCTTTCCCTCTGGCAACCGTTCACGACTGTAGTACACCATTAACACCACCAAGCCCAAAGTGACCCCGATGACCGAGGACAATGCGGCTCGGCTCGATGCTAAGGCGATTCCTTCGGGTAAGAAATAGATGGCCGCCCCCACCATGACGAGCACCCGTGCCAACTGTTCACACACTTGAGAGATTCCTGTGGGCAACATATTTTGAAAGCCTTGGAAATACCCTCTAAAGCAGGCTAGCAAGGACACGATACCTATGGCAGGTGCCACGGCTAGTAAGGCCCCTTCCGCACGGCTATCGGTGATAAATCCTGCGGAAATCACAGAAGGTATAACGAGATAAAATCCAACACTCAAGAGAACACCCATAATGCCCCATAGTAGTGATGGCTACTTTGAAAAATATGACGAGCTCCCCCATATCTTCTCGCCCTACCTTACGGGCTATCATAATCGATAGAGCTCACGGGCAATCCTGCAGGCACCAATGCTGATAATCAGCTGATACAAAGAATATGCCATTTGGTAAAGCCCGACCCCTTCACCGCCGAGGATACGGGCTACCATGACCTTACTAATAGCGCCAATGACTTTCACCAGTAGACCTGCTACTGTTAAGATCATGGCTCCTTTCATAAATCCTGTCATACTAGTCCTCCCTTTGCGTTCAAATTCGGTGAGCACCTGCTCTACTTGGCGCAAGATACTACTGTCCCTGCACTTGATAGGACCAAGTTGTCGGATTAGACCCACGGTGCTTCATATGTTTCCAAATATCTTCGCTGACAGCGCCCATATCCCAGTCCGCCATCTTCGACTCATCTTGCCACGTAAATAGAACCGCTCATCCTTGCGAATGACACTCTTCATACCAAGGGCACGAGCTCGTTCCTTAATGCCCGCCAATTTAATAAGTCGTTCCACTGGTTTTGTAGGCGATCCAAAGCGGTCGATTAATTCGTCCACAAAATCGTCTAATTCCGGTTTTGTAGAAATTTGGAGCAATCGTTGGTACACAGAGATTTTCCGTGCTTCATCGTGAATGTAAGCGCTATCTATAAACGCATCTATGCCTACATCCACCACTGGCGCTGGCAATGGCCGTTCCGGTACCTCTTGTTGTTGTGCCTTCGCAATGGCTTCTTCTAGCATCACCGCATACATAGCAAATCCGACGGCGGCGATATTTCCATGCTGTTGGGCTCCCAATAAATTGCCGGCTCCTCGAATTTCCATATCTCGCATAGCCAGTTTAAATCCTGCCCCTCAGTTCTGTAAACTCTTGGATGGCTTTCAACCGTTTTTCGGCACTTTCATTCAACACCTTATCTGGTCGATACATAAAAATAGGCATAGGCGCGCTGGCTGGACCGTCCCACCCGTCCTCGCATTTGGTACAACTGTGAAAGTCCCAAATGATCTGCATCAGTAGATAATGATGGTATTCGCATTCGGAATGTCTAGCCCCGTTTCTATAATACTGGTACAGAGCAACACATCGTACTGCCCTTCTGTAAAGTCCCGCATGATATGCTCCATCATGGACCCTGACATCTGTCCATGCGCGACAGCAATGCGTGAAGTCGGGCATAGCCCGTTGCAACGTGTCTTCCATATGCTCGATAGATTGCACCTTGTTGTACACGAAGTAGACTTGTCCGTCGCGCTGTAATTCACGGCGAATTGCATCCATCACCACTTGCATATCAAATTCCACCACATAGGTTTGGACAGGCAAGCGCTCCATCGGAGGCGTATGGATGACACTCATTTCACGAACACCCACCAAGGACATATGCATAGGTCCGTGGAATCGGTGTGCGCTGAGTGTTAATATATCGATATTGGTAGCCCATTGTTTCCATTTTTTCCTTCTGCCACCCCAAACCGTTGCTCCTCGTCCACTACTAACAAGCCCAATCGTTTAAACTCGATGCGCTTCGCTTAACAGGGCATGAGTGCCAATTAAGATATCGATTTGACCATTCAGTACGCCGGAAATGATATCTTTTTCTCCTTTGCCGTGCGGAATCTGTTCAATACCTCTACACGGATGCTAAATTGTGAGAATCGATGGACAAAGTTTTTATAATGTTGCTCTGAAAAGTACCGTAGTCGGTACCAACATGGCCCACTTGCTTGCCACTCATAACGGCTTTAAACATAGCCCTCATAGCCACTTCAGTTTTGCCAAATCCCACATCTCCGCAAAGGAGTCGATCCATAGGGCGAGGGGCTTCCATAGATTGCTTAATTTCTTGGATGAGCTTGTAATTGGTCCTCCGTCTCTTCGTAAGGAAATTGGTCTTCAAATTCTTGTTGCCACGGCTGATCCGGCAAAAGGCAAATCCTTCGATAAGCTCACGTTTTTGCGTACAATTCTACCAACGTATCAGCTAGGTCATCGATAGATTTTTGCGCCTTCGCCTTCGTTTTTACCCATTCTTTTACCGCCCATTTTATGTAGCTTTGGCGTAACACCTTCATTGCCGATATATTTTTGCAATTGGTCCAAATGGTCCGCCGGCAAGAACAATCGATCTGTTCCCGCATAATCGATTTCAATGTAATCCCGATGGATTCCTCTGTTTCAATCATTTTAAGCCCTCGATATTTACCGATACCGTGGATACTATGCACCACATAATCGCCCACCGTAATATCTGCGAAATACTTGATTTCCTGACCTTTTTCCGCCTTTTTACGCAGTTTTTTCTTCTGAAAGCCGAAGATATTGCCTTCTGTAATGACGATGATATTAGAATGAGGCAACTCAAATCCTTCAGACAGAATACCATCCACCAATAACACAACTGGTGCAGTCCATTGCCACTGTGTATGATGAGCATAGGCAATACCATTCTCTACGAGAGCTCTCTCGATGGCTTCTCTTCGTTGCTGATTATGTAACACTAACACCACTTGACGGTCTAATTTCACATGATACGCTATATCGTCTACTAGCATAGGTATCTGACGCTCATAGGAAGCGATAGTTTTCCCCATAAGACCGATGGTCTCTGTCTTGCCCCAACCTGCAGAGCGTTGCATCATACTAAAAAGAATAGTCGTATGAGCCGTAGAAGATGCGCGCCAGTCTTTCCAAGACATATACAGGTCTTCGTTACTACGATCTTCCTTATGGACTTTATTTAAGGCCTCCTCAATACGCTTAGGTTCATCTAGAATTAGCAAGCCTCTATCTAAATAAGACAGTATAGAACATGTTTCATCATCGCTGTCCGTATGAATAGGAAGTACCATACATTCTTCCAATTCTCCCATAGAACGCTGTGTATCTACATTAAATTGTCGAATTGTATCGATGGTGTCTCCAAAAAACTCAATCCGATAAGGGGACTCACATTGGATAGGAAACACATCTACAATATCTCCACGCACGCTAAAATGACCACGATATTCCACCTGGTCCACTCGTTCATATCCAATATTGACTAATTGTTCTAACAAGACTTGTTGATCAATCTCTTGTTCTACCGCAGGGTAAGCATATGTGACAACACAGTCACGGGAGCGCCTACAAATTGGCTAGCCTCTTCTACCGTAGCCAATACTACAACAGGTTTTCCTAGGGCAAGATTCCCCAAGGTTTCCATCCGTTTCGCCTGGCTCTCCAAGCTCTTTGCCGTCCACTGTGAAAGCGCCCTGTCTACAATGGGATAGGTTAACACATTACACTCAGGCAACAAACACTGTATATCTCGTTCCCACATCTCTTTATGGACTTTATCATGAGTAATGATGAGGGTTGGTCGTCTGCGACTCTTGTAGCATAGCTTGACTGTATAGGGAACGACTTTTTGCGAGCCTCCCAGTCCATAAATTTGTGTGGTCCCTTTTTATAAAAAGTCAGCAAGAGAATCTTTCATAGATCCTTCTACATCTAATAAGGGGCGATATGTCATAGACATATATCCGTCCTTTCTTGTACATGATAGTTACATACTAGGCTCATTGCTATAAAAATCAACTCGTTTTCTCTTATAATACCATTTTGTCCTATAAGTATCATTTTGTACTATTAGCCTAGTCAGAAATATGTTGATAATAAAAGGGCTATAGTTATCTATAGCCCTTTGTCGATATTCTAAGTTTTCTTCAATTGCTGTATTCGTAGATTCTTCAATATAACGAAGGGCGCATAAATCAGATACGCACCTACAGTGATACCGAAGAAGAATGCTTTGAAAATTTCTTTTGTCCCAACGAGTTTTTACGAAGACCGGATACTGCGGATACTAAAAAGTTCAAATCTATAGCTTTCATAGCAACCTCCTTTTTACAATACTAGATTGGCAAAATATATGCTTGCCTTACATATACAAAAAGCGAATATCACTATTCGCTTATCTTCAAAATTGGTGCGGGAGAAGGGACTTGAACCCCCACGCCAATGGCGCCAGATCCTAAGTCTGGTGCGTCTGCCAATTCCGCCACTCCCGCATAAGATGGTGACCCAGGAGGGATTCAAACCCCCGACCTTTTGATTCGTAGTCAAACACTCTATCCAGCTGAGCTACTGAGTCATATTAAATTAGTTGGCGGGGGCAGTAGGACTTGAACCCACAACCAACGGTTTTGGAGACCGCTACTCTACCAATTGAGCTATACCCCTATCTTTTACGACTTAATCAGTATAACGTAAAGTTGATACTTTGTCAAGTGATTCTTGTAGCAGAACCAAGGTATTTAGCTGGGCTAGCATTCGCTAGCCCTCGCTAATGCAAATCAGCGACTTCCTATCCTTCCGTGCCGTTTCCAGCCAAGTACTTTCGGCGTTTACGAGCTTAACTACTGTGTTCGGGATGGGAACAGGTGGTTCCTCGTAGCCATCATCACTGAATTTGTCAGGGTGTTCCTGAAAACTACATAGAAAGATAATATTTAACTTACAAGTTATTATGTTACGGGATATAACATTGAGTATACTTCCGCTCGTCTGCTGTGGATTTTCTTCACTCCCTTCGGTCGTGGAAAATCTTACGCGCGAGCTAGTGACTCGCATACATTTTATTAGTCGCTTCGCTCCCATAAAATTGGCTCCCCTACTAAAGTAAAGCCCTCGATCTATTAGTACCAGTCAGCTCCATGCCTTACAGCACTTCCACACCGGCCTATCAACCATGTCGTCTACATGGGATCTTACTAGCTTATGCTATGAGAAACCCTCATCTCAAGGTCTGGTTTCACGCTTAGATGCTTTTCAGCGTTTATCCGTCCCGAACGTAGCTACCCAACTGTACCCCTTGGCAGGATAATTGGTACACCAGCCGGTTCGTCCACTCCGGTCCTCTCGTACTAGGAGCGGCCCCTTCAAGTTTCTTTTCGCCCGCGATGGATAGGGACCGAACTGTCTCACGACGTTCTGAACCCAGCTCACGTACCACTTTAATCGGCGAACAGCCGAACCCTTGGGACCTACTTCAGCCCGGGATGTGATGAGCCGACATCGAGGTGCCAAACCTCCCCGTCGATATGGACTCTTGGGAGAGTTAGCCTGTTATCCCTCGTGGTAGCTTTTTATCCGTTGAGCGATGGCCCTTCCACTCGGCACCACCGGATCACTAAGCCCGACTTTTCGTCCCTGCTCGACTTGTTGGTCTCGCAGTCAAGCTCCCTTCTGCCTTTACACTCTTCGAGCGATTTCCGTCCGCTCTGAGGGGAACCTTTGGGCGCCTCCGTTACTCTTTTAGGGAGGCGACCGCCCCAGATCAAACTGTCCACCTAGGACTGTCCGGAAGGTCGTTACTCTTCCCGTTAGATTTCAATTAATCAAAGGGTGGTATCCCAACAGCGACTCCACTAAGACTAGCGCCCCTAGCTTCACGTCTCCCACCTATCCTGTACATTCATTAACTAAAATCAATCCTAAGTTACAGTAAAGCTCCATGGGGTCTTTCTGTCCAGTCGCGAGTAACTGCATCTTCACAGGTACTTCAATTTCACCGGGTCCCTCGTTGAGACAGTGCGCAAGTCGTTACACCTTTCGTGCGGGTCGGAACTTACCCGACAAGGAATTTCGCTACCTTAGGACCGTTATAGTTACGGCAGCCGTTTACTGGGGCTTCAATTCAGAGCTTCGGATTACTCCTAACCCCTCCTCTTAACCTTCCAGCACCGGGCAGGTGTCAGCACCTATACATCAGCTTTCGCTTTAGCAGGCACCTGTGTTTGTGGTAAACAGTCGCTTGCGCCTCTCTTGTGCCACCCATTCATGCTAGAGCCGTTACAAGCTTTTCACACTACATGGGTCATCCTTTTTCCCGAAGTTACGGATGCATTTTTGCCGAGTTCCTTAACGAGGGTTTTCCCTCGCACCTTAGGATTCTCTCCCGCCTACCTGTGTCGGTTTTTGGTACGGGTAGTATGTCTCTACCTAGAAGCTTTTCTCGGCAACTTAGGATCAATTACTTCGCTCTTATGAGCTCGTCATCACGCCCTCAGCTTTCAGTGTAACGGATTTACCTATCACACAACCTACACGCTTAAACATGCACTTCCAATCGCATGCTAACCTACCTGTTTGCGTCACTCCATCGATCAAACAATTCATACTAGTACAGGAATTTCAACCTGTTGTCCATCGCCTATGCTTTTCCGCCTCGGCTTAGGTCCCGACTTACCCTGAGACGACGATCGTTGCTCAGGAACCCTTAGGCTTTCGGTGGAAAAGGATTCTCACCTTTCTTTTCGCTACTCATACCGGCATTCTCACTTCTTACCAGTCCACAGCTCCTTCCGGTACTGCTTCAATCCAATAAGAACGCTCCCCCTACCCAATGGTATTACTACCATTGCCACGACTTCGGCTCTGCATTTTAGCCCCGGACATTTTTCGGCGCAGAGTCTCTCGACCAGTGAGCTATTACGCACTCTTTAAATGGTGGTCGCTTCTAAGCCAACATCCCAGTTGTTTTGGAAACTCCACATC